>CAXBIQ010000003.1:0-275942 GCA_963975935.1 uncultured Flavobacteriaceae bacterium | reverse complement strand
TTTTAACAATGAAATTAATGTTTAAAAACGGTCAACTCTAATCAGGGAAGTTCAGGGCAGCTTACAATTTACAGTATACAGTATACAATATACACCCTTCAGCATACAGCTTCTTTTGCGAATTTACGAATCTGCGTATTTGCGAGAAATGCGCACTGCTGAGCACTAACAACACGATTCGGGTTCATACAGCATCCTATCACTTCCAAAACCCCACGGCACAAAATCACTTTTTCCGAAAAGTAAAAATCCGTATCTTGTCGTTTCTTAAACGTTAAAACCTATCTGTACAATGAAAACAGCATCTATGAAAAAGACCTTACCCAAAAAAACAAACCTGATTACCTTATTCCTCTCCGCCTTTTTAATGGTGTCCTTACCCGTTGCAGTTCTAGCACAGGGCGTGACCCCTGAGCAGGTGGCAACAATGAAAACCGTTACCGGAAGTGTGATGTCTGATGACGGGAATCATGTGGCATATACCCTAAGCACTCCGGCAGATGCCTATAAGGAAAACAGCAAGAATGCAACCCACCTGTATGTGCTGAATGTCGCCACCGGGGAAACCAAACCCTATTATACCGGCACCGGGGTGAGCCAGATAAGCTTTCGTCCCTCAAAAGGCACGGTGACGTTTTTAACCAAAAAAGACAGTGATGATCACACTGCACTCTATGAAATCAACCTCAGCGGCGGGGAAGCCGTGAAAGTGTTTGAACACAGCGCAAACATCCTGAGCTATGACTGGCAGGCAGACGGCACTATGATTGCCTTTTCGGCCAGAGAAGATGCTGAAAAACCCGACTCCCCCCTCTCCTATTCGCCAGACTTTTACGAAGAAGATTTCAGCCTTCGCAAAGCCTATACTGCTAATGTGACAAGTGCATCTGCGCAGCCCAAAGCCCTGAATGTTGAGGGTGCTGTCTATATGCTGAGCTGGAGTCCCGATAAAACAAAAATTGCTGTATCTGCTGCACCCACGGCTACTGTGGATGATTCGTTTATGAGACAACAGGTCTTTATTGTAGATGCTGCTACAGGAAATGTGGTTTCCAAAATCGATAATGAAGGAAAACTGGGACAAATGGTATGGAGTCCTGACAGTAAAAGACTGGCATTGCGTGGCGGAAAAGATATCAACGACCCCATTGACGGCCGCATTATGATGGTAAACGCTCAGGGCGGAAAGCCTCAAATCATAAATGCAGATTACAAAGGGAAATATGAAGACATCAAGTGGACCTCTGCAAACGCCATTCATTATTTAGCGAGTGAAGGAACACAGTCGGTACTGGGAACCATCACCCCTGACGGAAGCGGGAACCGCGTCATCTTTAAAGCCGATGCCCATCATATCACCTCGTTTTCAAGAGCCTCAACCGGTGCACTGTCTTTTGTGGCCAGCAGCCCACAGCATCCCGCGGAAGTATTTACCCTTGCCACTACCCGAAACGCAACACCGGAAAGAAGGACCCATAACAATGACTGGCTCAAAGGGCTTTCTTTGGGAAAACAGGAAGTCATAAAATATACTACCCGCGATGGTGCTTATGAAATTGAAGGTATTTTAATATACCCCTTAAACTACCGTGAGGGAACAAGAGTACCCCTCATTACGGTAGTACACGGCGGACCGGAAGCGCATTATACCAATGGCTGGCTCACTGCATACTCCATCCCCGGGCAAATGGCCGCTGCAAAAGGATATGCCGTGTTTTATCCCAATTACAGGGGGAGCACAGGGCGCGGTACCGATTTTGCTTACAGCAGTCAGGGTGACCTTGCCGGAAAAGAGTTTGATGATATAGTGGACGGAGTGGATTATTTAATAGAACAAGGCATCGCCGATGAAAACCGCATTGGTGTTACCGGTGGTTCTTATGGTGGCTATGCATCTGCCTGGATGAGCACCTATTATTCAGACCGCTTTGCCGCGGCAGTCATGTTTGTGGGAATCAGTAACAATGTTTCCAAATGGGGAACCAGTGACATTCCTGAAGAACTCTACCATGTACATTCCCGAAAAAGGATATGGGACCACTGGCAGTGGAACCTGGAAAGAAGCCCCATATATTATGTTGACCGGTCCCAGACACCTATCCTCATTATGCATGGTGCTGATGACCCGCGGGTGCATCCGGCACAATCCATGGAACTGTACCGCCATATAAAAGTGCGCAAACCCGATGTTCCTGTGCGATTGATATACTACCCCGGCGAAGGACATGGGAATACACATTCAGGGTCAAAGTATGATTACAACCTGCGTATGCTGCAATGGTTTGACACCTATTTAAAAACCGGCAACCGCAGCGCTCAAAAACCGTCCCTGGATTTACCGGTCAAGAAGTAAAGATATATTACAGATAAATGATGAAAATGAGAGCTTGAAGGGCTCTCATTTTTGTAGATATATAAACGCAGGCTTCTTTGGCTTGACGTTACAGCTTACTGCAGTCTTTGCTGGCTCTGACTAGCTCCCCGGGATAAACCCGACAGGATACTGGGTGTCAGGTCCACTCCTCAGTACATCCGCTTGATGCGGATACCTGCCTGCCGGACCTTCAGGTTTATAAGCCCGCGCTGCAATCATAGTATAGTGCAAGAAGTCAAAACTGCACCCAACGATACAGCGGTTAAAAATTTAATTTATTTCCGTAATTTAACCCAATATAAAAAAAAGTAAAACTAAGGCATAGCATGCCGAATTGACCTGTAAGAAGGATAATGTCCCGCATATAAACAAATTGAAGGCTAAATGATTAAACAAAATGAAAAGAAAATACAACTGGCAAAATCACATATTTAATTTTCTGGCGGTAATTTTGGGTGTATACCTGGCTTTTTATATCAATGAAAGAGCAAAAATAAAACAAGATAGAAATGAAAGCCAGATATTGATGAATTCTTTGGTGAACGATCTTTCAGAGGATATTGAAACCTATGAAAAGTATCATATCCCTGTGAATATCCAACATCAGGAAAAAGTGGGGAATTTGTTAAACCTATTGTTGACAGACAGTTTAGAGGGGGTTAGTGATCAACTGTCAACAATTTTTATAGTTGAGAATTTCTCCCCAACCACGTCGACATACAGCTCGATGAAGTCGTCGGGCAAATTAAGGCTCATTGAAGATTTAGCGCTCCAAAAAAAGATATCTGATTTTTACGAGGGCTTAGTTGTGGAGAGTTTGACGAAAGGGGAATATCAAGTTGATTTTTTTACAAACGAATTGCTGACCTGGTTCACGAACAACGTGGATATGTCAGAAATGGAAATACTGAATAAAAATGAATTGGTTATTTTAAGAAACAAACTTATTGTGTATGAATCATTGATAGACCAAAAGGTGAAAAACTATGAAATGATCGTTAAGGATTCCAAGCAACTAAAGCTGCACATCGAATCCATACTCAAATCAACATAAAAGAAACTTCCATTAAAATTCTGTAACCGGGCATCTCCGGTAAAAGCGGGCTACATGAAAGTAATTCCATAAAACAGAACATTCAAACCGGAATAGCCCCCACTGTGCCAAGTTTATAACTTCGCACCCTTTATTTATTATCAAATCCCCCATATCCCAAAGTTATCTGTCACCGTTCACTTAAAAACCATATCTTAGTTTTTTTAAACACCCCTAAAAAGGGTTAACAGTACCCTTATATAATTAAAAACTATCTTTAGCATCTAACAGCACGTTACAAACATTAATAATAACCAAACAACTTAAATCAATGATTACAAGACAACTTTTTAAAATTACAATCTTATCATCCTTATTATTTGCAGGGTGTGATTCAAATGATGAATCAACAGTTGAAAATACAACGATTCCCGCATTAACAACCTTAAGCATCACAAACATATCAGTTGAAAGTGCCACAAGTGGTGGTAATATTAGTGATAATGGTGGCTCACAAATTATTGAAAAAGGTATTGTATGGAATACAGAACCAAACCCTACAATTGATAATTCAAAAGTAATAAATGAGATCGAGATGGATGAATACACCTCAAATATGACTGATTTATCGCCAAATACTGTATACTATGTCAAAGCCTATGCTATTAATGAGATTGGACTATCTTATGGGGATGAAGTCTCTTTTACCACTTTAGAACCCGCAATTACCTACGCAATAGGAGATATTGGTCCCGGAGGTGGTTTCGTTTTTCAAGTTGATTCAAATGGAATTCACGGAAAAGAAATTGCCCCGATATCAACCGAATTCCAGTCTCAATGGGGTTGCCCTATAGCCAGTGTTTCAGGAACTTCGTCGGCAGTTGGAACCGGCCAGGAAAATTCAAATTTAATTTTGGCATTTCACGATTCTATTGATTATTACAACAATCCAAGTCAATGCACAGATGTTGTCATAGCTACCGGTGATGTTGCAGCTAAAAATTGTGACGATTTAAGTTACAATGGTTTTGATGATTGGTATTTACCATCTATTGGTGAGTTAGAATTGGTTTATACAAATCTAATTAGTCAAAATCTGGGAGATATTAACACCACTTTATTATCAAGTTCAACACAATCTTCAGTAAACATCAGAAAATTTGTAACACTACAGACCAACAATGGAAATACTTGGGATTTAGATAAAAATGATTTAACAAACCACAGAGCTATCAGAGATTTCTAGAAAAAGGTTGAAAAAGTGACTTTAAGCCACGGCTTGTCTTCGCGATTAACATTCAATAACATACATATGAAAAACCTAGTACTGCTTACCTGTATGCTTTTTAGCTTACTTTCCTGTTCGACCACCAGGAATATTTCTAAAGATCACAAACAAACCCTTATAGATGACAGGACATTTCTGGTAACAGCAGTATCTAAAGATAAAACCTATGGGTTAACACCTGAAAACCCTGTGGAAGTTGGGGGTGTTGGAACTTCTGAAGGCCCTCTCAATGAAAGAAGGTATTTGAACGCTTTAACAGGTCCAAATGGAGAGCCAATTTCATATTATCGCGCAGGCAGTTGTTGCCCCATTAAAAGTGATAAAGCAATTTTTGGAGATAAGGTTATGCTCGATAATTACAGGGTAGTATGGGAAGGATCAAAGGACACTGTTTCCATCTTTATCAATATGTATGATTCTGGAAAACTTATGGCACCTGTGGGCTTTGGAATAAAGAAAATGAATGCTACTAAATTGTAATATGTATTTCTATTTCTTAATCAGCTTAAAATGAAAAAAGAAATCAAGGCGTTTAACGATGCCCAAACACAGGAGGAGAAAGAAATTTGTGATGTATTGTATGGACTCATTACCCAAAGCCTGCCGGAAGCAACGCATCAAATTTGGCACGCCCATCCTGTTTGGTTTTTGGACGGGAACCCAATCGTGGGCTACAGCAAACTAAAAGGATGCATCCGTTTGTTCTTCTGGAGTGGGGCGGGTTTTGATGAAGAAAGCTTGAATCCGGGAACGGGCAAATTCAAAGATGCCTCCATTCGTTATACAAACGTGGAACAAATAAAGACCGAAGATGTAAAGCGCTGGCTGGAAAAAGCAAGAACCCTACAGTGGGATTATAAAAACCTGATCAAAAGAAAAGGGGAGCTCAAACGCCTCTTTTAAAAAAACAACACAGCGTTGCAATTACAGAAGGGTTTGAGCTTCCTTTTTTTATTAAGACCCCGCAAACGGCGAACCGAAAATACCCACGGCAAGTTCTGCCCAGATGAGCAAGAACGCCAGGAATACACCTGCACAGATAAGAAGCCTGTTGGTTGTGCGTTTTACTGTTCGCAGAACGAGCTCACATACTGTGCCGGTGCCCAGTAACAGGATTCCCATAATAAGAAAATCCCTCCCGTCCCAATCTACTTCAGAAGTGAATTTCATGGCAATCAAAGGAATGAGCAGAAGTATTCCTACTGCACTGAGGATAAAAAAAAAGCGTTTGTTTTTCATAAGAGTTGATTTTTATTGGTGATACATTTGTTGTTATAGTATTTTATGTGGTTAAAATATAGTTGTTGCGTCTGCCCCTGTATCTCAATACATATTGCTTTGTGTCTCAGCAAAACACCGGCCCACGGGACCCTTCGTTAAAACTTCGGGAGATAAAACCCTAAAGACGTAAAACCCGGTCAAAACCCGTCTTATGTCTTGAAGTCATAGGTGTGGCTACCCTTGTTTCCCGGAACTCAAGGAATACCAGTTGATCTTTCGGGTGATGTACATGGTAAATGCCAGTATGGCTGTTAAACCAATGCTGCCAATCAGCAAGGCATAATCCTGAAGCTGCAGGGTTACATACACAAAAGCATAAGTAAAACAAAGAATGATGACCAGCACCAGGGTTTGTTTTGTACTTTGTAAAATAGCCCGTGCATAGAGCGCGATGATGCTGATAATGGTGATCCCGGAAATCAGGTAAGCCGTATTGAAATTTGTATGTTCAGAAATGGAAACCAGCAGTGTATAAAACAATACCAGTGCCAACCCAATCATGATATACTGTAAGGGGTGCAGTTTCCGCCTGTTAAAAATTTCCACCAAAAAGAAGGTGAGAAAGGTTAGTGATATGGCCAGCAAAGCATATTTCACCGAACGCATGGATTTCCGGTAGTCATTTGCAGGTAACAAAAGATTGACCCCAAAAGCTGATTGTTTCAAATCCCCGGTATTCCTGTTGCCCAACCAAAATTGCGGATAATTCCGGTTGAGTTCGAGTACCTTCCACCGGGCGGTAAACCCGGCATCGCTTACCTCGCGTTCGACAGGTAAAAAAGCACCGTCAAATCCGGGATCCTGCCAGTCTGATGAAATAGCCACCCGGGTCTCTTTGCCCAGGGGTACAAAGCCCAGAAACTGACTGCCCTGCAGGTCCAAATCAAAATTAAATGAATTTTCGGCAGCAGGATCAGCATCAAGGATATGTTTTACGGTTACCCCGGAAGAAATAATCGCCGGGATGCCCGAACCGGGGGTAACTTCTTTCGTGAGGTCGTTCCAGCGAACCAGTACTTTTTCTTTGATACCGCGCAGGTCTGAAACATGCACGGTGAGGAACGCATCTTCATAATGCGCCTCAAGCTCACTGAATTCATTCAGGTAATGGGTCAGGCTGTCAAACCGGCCTGAAAACGATAATCGGGCATCATAGACGGCCACTTCATAAATTCCACGGTGAAGGGTTTTGGGGCTTACGGCCCCCTTTACTTCAAGGTCTGAAGGGAGAATGTGCAGCTCGTCCCTGATGACCTTGACCACATCATCTGAAACAATGCGCCGGCTTACAGGTATGGTGAGTATGGGTCCATACACCTCCTGATCGTTGGCCCATTTATTGCTCACTTCGGTAATGGCGACTTCCCTTAATTGCTGCCGTTCTTCTATCAACGATTCCACAAACGACAGTGGAATGAGCAACAGCATCATCAGAATAAAGATAGAAAATAGCTTTAAGGTAACCGAACGCTTTATGGATTGGCCAATCCGTTCCAGGTAATTTTTGTTTTCTGTTTCCATATTAATTAATTTAAAAGTACTTTGTATTTCAAAGTTTTGGGTTAAAAAAAAAGGTTATTTATTTTGGGATTTGATTAATTTTTCGAGTGCGTTTAAGTGGGCTTCAAAAGCTTTTTTTCCTGCAGGCGTGATCCTGTAACGGGTATTGGGTTTATTATCAATGAATGATTTATGTACGCCCAGGAAACCTTCTTTTTGTAGCGCTTTTATATGAGATGCCAGGTTACCGTCAGTCACCTCAAGGTATTCCTTGAGTGCCGAGAAGTCCAGGGAATCGTTCACCGCCAGTGAGGACATAATCCCCAGCCGGACCCTGCTTTCAAAAGCCTTGTGCAAATTGTCAATTATATTTTTCATCGTTCGTACTTCAGGTGCATATAAACTCCATAGACAATATGTAGGAATCCAAATCCTATAGCCCAGAATAAGAGTCCGTATCCAATAAAATAAGCTGCAATAAGACCGAGTACTATTTCAATCATACCAAAATATTTAACTTCCTCAAAGGTAAATTTACTCGCATTGACTAAGGCCAGTCCGTAAAAAATGAGGCTTACCGGTGCTATCAAGCCAAACAAACCCTTGGAGAACAAAATAAGAATAAACACGCCTCCACTTACCAACGGAATCATCAAGTTGATTGCGAGCCTGCGGGCAGCAGCATTCCAAAGTTTCTCCCCTGTTTTAGCGGATTTCTTCCAGGATAAAAATATCGCTGTACCCACTGCCAGGACCAGTACCGCAGCGGCCAGCAGAAAAAATTGCAGGGAGTTGCCGGTCATTTGGGCAACATCCATGGTGTTATATATAAGTTGCTCGTTGCTTTCGTAATATAAAGTATATGCTACAAAAGCTCCTGTAAGGGCATAGACCCCGGCCATAATCCCGGACCAGCCGGTAAGTGATAAAAACCGTGTAGAGCGTTCCATCATGGAGCGAATCTCTTTCAAATCATTGATATATTCCTGTTCTGCTTTCATATAAAGTACTTTGAGTTTCAAAGTTATGATTTATTTTTAAATCATGGATAAAAAAATAAAAAATGTTTTTGGCATCCATATCCTCAGGAAGCATCTCGATACATTTTCCTCCTCTGTTATCACTGGGGTAAAAAACACCAGCCTGCCCTTTCCCCTTCGATAAACTCAGAACAAGCAAGTCAAAACTTTTCTAAAATATCCAGAACTTCCTTTTTATAACTCCTGCTGATAGACAAGGCTTTATTATCAATAATGATTTCTTCATGGGTAAAGGAGGAAATGTGTTTCAGGGCAATAATAAATGAGCGGTGGATTCTTAAAAACTTCTTAGCGGGCAATTTTGCCTCAATGGCACTAATGGTCTCTCGGGTAACGATGGTTTCAAGGGCTAAGTGAATTTTAAGATAATCACCATAGCTTTCAATATAAATGATATCATCAAAATCAATCTTGATCATTTTCCGGTCGGCCCTTACAAACATAAACTCATGGTCCTGTGGTGGTTTAAGTTCATGTTGATGTAAATTAGTATAAATTTCATGGTACATAGTAACGGCTTTTAAAATCCGGTCAAATGAAATGGGTTTGAGCAGGTAGTCTACCGCCTGCAATTCAAATCCTTCAACAGCATACTCCCTGTATGCGGTCGTGAAGATGATTTTGATGTTTTTAGGAATGGATTTGGCAAAGGATATTCCTGATATGTGGGGCATATTGATATCCAGAAATACCAAATCGATGGTCTGCTCCCGCAAACAGATTAACGCATCCATCGCATTGTTATAGCTTCCCATAAGGGTGATGCCCGGTATTTTGGACAGATGTGTCTCGATGACTTCCCTCGCAACGGATTCATCATCAACAATAATGCACGCTATGGATTTTTCTTGGGGCACTATCTTTTCAGGTTTAAGGTTAAAGCAACTTTGAACGTGTCATGTTCATCGTCAATAGCTAAAGTATATTGGTTGTAATATACTAAATCCAGACGCTTTTGAATGTTTTCCAGACCAATCCCTTTTTGAGGGGTGTTCACCGGGGAATGTGTATTTTCAATATAAAAACAAAGGGTTTTGTTTTCGCATTTTATATCCATAATAACATCGAGTTTTCCCTTTTTAATAACCCCGTGTTTAAAGCTGTTTTCAACAAACGGCAATAAAAGCATGGGGGCTATTTTTAAATCTTCGGGAATGTTATGGGTGGTAAAGGAAATGTTTAATGTATCGTGAAAGCGCATTTTCTCTAACGCAATATAATCGTGCATATGGTTGAGTTCTTCCTGTATGGACACAAACGGTTTGTCTGCCTGATACAATAAATAGTCCAGGAGGTTTGAAAGTTTTAAGAGCATTTCTGGGGTTTCATCGGCTTTCTTCAAAGCAAAACCATAGATGGTATTCAAAGTGTTGAACAGGAAATGCGGGTGTATTTGCATTTTTAAGTAATTTAACTCCTGCTCCTTCAGTTTGAGTTGGGTTTCTATAATTTTATGTTCCAGTCTCTTGGTTTCTTCAGTATGTTTCAGGTTAAGTTGCAACAGCTTAAAAGCACTTACGACAATCACCACCAGATATACTGAAACCGCAACAAAAACCATATTCCTGCTGATGGGAGCCATATTAGAATATTCAAACCCCGAGAGATACACCAGTCCGAAAAAAACCGATATGACAATTAAATAGCTCGAAATAATCAGCGAGTATAATGCATACAAACCAAAAAGAAAATACCGTTTGGTCATTAAATATTCCGGGATGAGTTTATAAATTGAGACGTATGTAGTCGCAATCGTGATGGGCATTAAAAACAAGGAGAAGGATAATACATAATTAAAATCACTGCTGTCCACACCAAAAAAATAGGTATAAAACAACAATACCCCACACCAAAAAACGATATGCAGCAGGATTTGCACTAGTCTCTTTCCTATGAATTTGCCCATCATAAACGATACCTTCTTACAATAGTACTGCTTTTTTTACAGCCCTACCTATTTTGTAGACGAATGACGGGATTAGCAGGTGTTTCTACATCCTGTTATAAAACCTGCTAAAGAGGTCATCTGTCGCATTTTTGTTATTGGAAGGGATATGAAGCGTATGTTTGAAGTATGTTTAACTAAAACCAAAGATATGACAGCACTACCACTTGTACAAAACAGAAGCATTTTCACTGAAATAGCGAACCGGTTTAGCGAAGGCGGGCCGTTTTTTATGACCCTTATTTTAATATGCTTTCTACTCGCTTTGGTCTTTCTGGTGCTGGGTTTTATTTATTTAAAAAAGAACCCGCAAAAATCAGCAAAAATGATCAACCTCACCTCAGAAGTAAGCATATTGGGATTGGTTATTGGGCTTTTGGGTTCCATTATCGGGTTGATTGAAGCGTTTGACACGGTGGAAGCCTTGGAGAACATCAGCGTAATGGGCAGCGGACTTAAAGTGTCGTTCTTAACAACCTTATTTGGGAGTATCACATTTATCTTGCCCAGAATAGGCATTATTGTTTTAAAGGGAATCAAGAAAACTGAAGCAGCGAGGGAGTAGGCATTCTATTTTTTGACCTTCTCAGTGGTGTCTTAAATTTTGTATTTTAGCTCAGCATTCAAAACAATCCTAAAACGAAATTAAAAAATGGACAAGGCAGCACAAACCATGATTGAAAACCTGTACAAAAACACAGGTAAAACCCTGGAGCAATGGATAGAAACAGTAAAAAATGAGAACTTTGTCAAACACGGGGAAATCATAAAGTTCCTGAAAGAAACCCACGGCCTAACCCACGGTTTTGCAAACCTTATAGCCCATAAGGCAAAAGGGTCTGACGCAGCTTCTGCAGACAACCCGGAGGACCTCATCACCAAACAATATGAAGGAAAAGAACATTTAAAACCCATCTATGACAAACTCATGAGTGCCATCAAAACCTTTGGGGATGATGTTGAAATAGCGCCAAAGAAGACCTATGTAAGTGTAAGAAGAAAAAAACAATTTGCCCTTTTGAACCCGGCTACAAAAACACGATTTGAAATAGGCATCAACCTGAAACGACAAGAAGCACAAGGAAAGTTGCAAGCCGAAAAACCCAACGCCATGTGTTCACATAAAATAATGATTACAGACATCCATGAAGTTGACAATGAAGTTATCGACTGGATAAAAAGGGCATATCACAATGCAGGTTACTAAAATGACTTTGTGGGCCCGCATTAAAGCCGGTATTGTATTGAGTTCAACATATTACGATTTTTCACCGTCGCCCTACAGCTAAAGTTTATCTTTGCCAAAGGCGTTGCTCCCGAAGACTTTCGGGATCAAAAATGTGTACTCCTTTAAACAAAAATCAAAAAACCTGAAACACGAAACGTTGAACAGAGCATCTTAAAAGCAGTTCCTTCCATTTTGATACCTATGAAAAACAATTCAAAAAAAACCTTTTGAGGGTCTGTGAAAATAGTCTATGTTTGACAATCCTTTCCCTTTTAAAGGAGCCTCAAAAATGTGCAAAAATAGCAGGAAACTAAAAGGGGTACAGCCGGTGCACAGCAAGCCCGGTTTGCGGCAAATATGCGTAGCGGTAATGTCAATAAACACCTTGCTTAATGGAACTGTTTTAAAATGAAAATACTCTTTATTCTTGTACTGACTTTTTGTTTCATTAACCTACACGCTCAGGAAAAAGAAGAAACCGGTCCGCCTATTATCTTCGCGGAAATTCTATTTGGTGGTGCCGGTAAAATCAATGGAAATGGCGGACTTCTTTATGGTGGGGAATTAAATTACCAGTACAAAAAAAATCTGTTTTCAATCAGGTATATCGAAAATTCGCAATTGGAATCAGATGTTTTATTTTTAAGTCCGGTTACACCATTTCCTGTTTTAAAAGAAAAAAACAATAATAAAGAGTTGAGTGTATTGTATGGCAAAAGATGGATTTATGAAGGATCTTCTTTAAGTGTTTCGGGCGGAATCTCCCGGAATACATATAGCAGTAACCTCACCGATGAAAATAATCAGCGCTATAAAATTACCGATACTTATGTAGGGTTTCCACTTGAGGTCAATTTTAAATGGTTCAAATCAAAGAAAAAAAGATACCGGCTATACGGATTGATTCCTGTTGGTCAACCCACGTCCTTTGGACGTAATTTCGGGTTTAAATTGGTAGGGAATATTTCAAAAAACAGTTTTGTGGGCTTGGGGTTGGTTTATGGGTTTGGAATACACAAAAATTACTAACTGCTGAAGAACGATGTGTGAACAACTGGAAGGCATTTCTCGCTCACCTCTGACGGATTCGAAATGACAAAATAGGACTGTTTTTCCTCTCTTAACTTAACAGGCTTTCCATCTTCCTCCTTCACCCCTGTCGCAGCTTTCAGCCTTCAAGGTCTCGGGAATATAAAAAAGGGAGCCCTTCTCCCCAGATGACTCCCTCTTAATTTCAGACTAGTTTAAATCGTTTGTTGATTGGTTATCAAAATTTCAATAACATCATAACGGTTGTTGCCTAATCTGGTTTCTATTTTTTTAAATAAACAAACCTGTTTCGATAGTGGCTTCGTCTTTTAAATCCTCATTTGCAGGTCTTGGTTCATTTTCTTTTAAAGCCTTTGTTTGCTTGTCCGGTTCTCTTTTTTCCTTTTATCATTTCATTCTCTTTTCGGTTTGAATTTTACATAACCACATTTACAAAGATGCAAACTGTCTCACTAGTGATTGATACAGAAATAAAATAAATATTTACATAAATCATAGCTTTTGAAGTATGTGAGAAAATGGATAGCGCAGGTCCACTGAAGCATATTGTCTGATAATGTGCCATAATTTTTATACTAGTACTTTTTATAAACTTCTATTTTTTTTAAACTTTCCTTTCAAACAATAAATAAATATCTGCAATTCAACCTTTTTTCATACATTTATACATCCCCAGGTCATTTTTAATGGTATTAAAAAGACGTATGAAAAGGTTACTGACACTGGTTATTTTTTCCCTGGGTTTTTCCTCCGGCTTTACGCAAACGGAAGAATCTTATCCCCTTGATATGCTTACAGAATGGCTGGAAAGTCATATAAATTCGTTTAAAGATTCCACTGCTCTCGGTATCAATGCCAGAAAAGCCATTAACCTGTCGAAAGAAACAGGCGACTCCACAACCCTTGCAAAATCCTATTTATACCTGGCACACTATCACAAGGAATATTCAAAACTGGATTCTTCCCTGATCTACACCCTTAAAGCTAAAGACCTGTACAGTTCCCTTGAAAATGAACCGGATCTTGCCAATACCCACCTTGCGCTTAAGGAAATCTACAGCCTCCAAACAGAATATGGCAAAGCCACTGAAGAAGCATACAAAGCCCTGGAACTTTTTGGAAAATTAAACAATCAAAAAGGGGTAGCACGGTCTTATGCCCATCTTTGCGGCTTGTTGTATTATGAAAACAGATACTCCAGAGGGGTTGAATTATGTGACAAAGCCCTGGAAATACAAAAAAAACTGGATGCAAAGGAAGATATGCCACTCACCTATTATTACAAAGCAACCAACCAGCTTTTTTCAGGTGATGACTTACAGTATGCTTTAAGTAGTATAGACACAGCCATTGAATTATATAAAGCCCGGGGAGAAACCGGTATTCCTTATATGGCTTCAGTAAACTGGCGCGGAAATGTCTATAAATATCTGGGTGAATATGACAATGCCATCGCAGATTATCAGGCCAATTTTGACATGTCACAAGAACTGGGTTTGCAGCGGTACCTCATCCCCTCTTTGGCAAATATTGGCCATGTGTATTTGATGCAAGGCAGGTATGAAGAAGCCCTGCCCTATAACCTCGAGGCCATTGATATTATCATCAAGACCGGCAGGGTAAGAAACCTGTGGGAAAATTATATGCACGTATCTTCCATTTATGAAAATATGGGTGATTACAAAAATGCGCTGGAATACAATAAATTGTATGCAACGGCATATACAGAACTCAAAGACCGCGCGATTCAAAGCCTGGAAGGCGAACTTCAGGCAAAATATGAAACGGGACAAAAAAATGCCACCATCTACTATCAAAATGAAAAAATTGCGCAACAAAGCAAAACCCAAACGCTCTATATCATTCTTGTAGGCTTGCTGGCCTTTATACTTTTTGGGTTGTTCTATTCCTATAAAAAACGCCAAAAGCGAAATAGCGAATTACAAGCTTTAAACAATGAACTGGATCATAAAAACAAACAAAACGAACTGCTCCTCAAAGAAATTCACCACCGTGTAAAAAACAATCTCGAGTTGGTAAAAAGCTTGATTTCGTTGCAATCTGCCCAACTGGAAGACTCCGTCACCAAGGATGCCATGATGGCCAGTCAAAACCGGGTGCAATCCATGGGCATCATCCATCAAAAATTATATCAGGGGGAAAATCTGGGCAGCATTGAAATGAAAGACTATTTCCTGAATTTAGGCGAGGGCATTTTAGATACATTCAATGCTGAAGATAAAGTGAAGATTGAATGCGCCATGGACAACCTGGAACTGGATGTGGACACGGCCGTGCCCATTGGCTTGATTGTAAATGAATTGCTCACAAATGCTTTAAAATATGCCTTTCCGGAAGACAAAAACGGAACCATTCAAATAAGCTTGTCACAATCCACCCCGGAAACATTGACCTTAAAGGTTGCAGACAATGGGGTGGGCAAAGTGGCCGGTTTAGCACCAAGAGGAACCGGTTTTGGTTCGCAGTTAATTCAGTTATTAACCCAACAACTCAATGGGAGAATGATTGAAAAAACAGAAAAAGGAACCTCCGTAGAATTTCATTTTAAAATTAAAGCTGCTGCCTGATGAAAATAATTAAGAATAGTAACCGGCTGACCGATAAGATGAAGATCCACTCCTTTATTAAACCCTTAATAGGGTGTACTGTTTTACTTTTGTATTTGAGCGGATTTTCACAAGATATCCGCGTCAAAAACCTTACACCAAAATCTGCTCTTGACCTCAGTGAAAAATATACTGAAAAAGCTAAATGGTATACTGATATGCCCCAGTACAATATGGACAGCTCTCTTTATTATGCAAATAAAGCCCTAGAGGTTCTGAATCCGGAAGAATCTCTACATCAAACAAAACTTTACAGACTACAGTTTGAACGACTTAAAAAAAGCGACCGTGTTTTCTCCTTTTCAAAACAAGACTCTATGGCTGAAATTGCCTGGAATAAAGTTAAGGACCTAAACACTAAAAATAAGGACAACAGATTACTCCTCTTTGATCATCTAACCTATTGGTCTGATATTAAAATGAATCTGGGCGACCGTATTGGGTCACTAGACTTATTTACCAAAGCGATTAGCTTAATGGAAAGCTATAAACTCCCTGAATCTGAAGCTAAAATTAGTCTTTACAAAGGCCTTTTTTATGGTAAATATGGTTTGCCTGAAGAAAACCACCTTTCAGTTGAAAACTTAGTAAACAGTCTTCGGTACTATGAAAAAGCCGGGCTGGACAAATATTCGACTGAATTGTATATGATTTATGCCCAGCTTGTGTTTCAACATACTGGTAAAAACAGGGACTCCACTAATTTTTATTACGATCGTTTGAAAAAACTTCTTGAGGAATATAAAAAACCCATGGCTCATATATGGTATTACAATATGACCAGCTATGACCTGATTCAGCAGGCACTTCCTGACGGCGAAGGGGTTAACGAAAAAAAATATGAAGAAGCCCGTCAAAATATTATACAGGGTATGGATATCATAGAGGCTTATGGTTTTCAGAACACTACCTTTTACCCTCATTTCTTTTCCCTGATTGCCGATGTTGACTATTACACCAAAAATTTTAACGCTGCACTTGTTAATTATAGAAAGGCATATGAGCTTTACCAGGCAATGAATGATGAGTATTATTCAAATGCGCTGTTAAAATCTATGTCGGATACCCACAAAGAAATGGGCGATTTTGAAAATGCGTTGGCTTATCAGGAACAATATTACACAGAAACGCTGCAAACAGAAAAAGAAAAAAACCAACGCAGTTTGCGCGAAAATGAATTACAACTGGGCCTGAATGCCCAAGAAAAATCTTTAAGTCAAAAACAAAATCAACAAACACTTCTTTTAATTTTATTGGGCTTAAGCATACTAACTCTTGCTCTTTTCTATCGGAATTTTAGATTAAAGCAAACAAGTAATTTAAAATTGGGGCTCGCCAATAAAGAACTTAATATTAAGAACAAACAAAACGAACTTCTCCTTAAAGAAATTCACCACCGTGTAAAAAACAATCTTGAATTGGTGAAAAGTTTGATTTCGCTGCAATCGGCTCAACTGGAAGACTCTGCGACCAAAGATGCTATGATGGCCAGTCAAAACAGAGTACAATCCATGGGCATCATCCATCAAAAATTATATCAGGGGGAAAATTTAGGAAGTATAGAGATGAAAGATTATTTCCTAAATTTGGGAGAGGGTATCCTGGATACCTTTAATGCAGAAGATAAAGTAAAAATTGAATGTGCCATGGACAACCTGGAGCTGGATGTGGACACGGCGGTACCCATTGGGCTAATTGTCAACGAACTGCTCACAAACGCTTTAAAATATGCCTTTCCTGAAAACAGGAACGGAACCATTCAAATAAGTTTATCACAGGCAAGCCCGGAAACCTTATCGTTAAAAGTAATAGACAACGGTGTAGGCAAAAATACCGGTGTTGCACCCAAAGGAACCGGTTTTGGTTCTCAATTGATTCAGTTATTGACGCAACAACTCAACGGCACGATGACCGAAAACGGTGAAAACGGCACCATGGTAGCCTTTAACTTTAAAATTAAAACCGCAGCCTGATGGAACAACCTGTAAAAATACTGATTGTGGAAGATGAAATGATCATTGCTGCAAATATTTCGCTACAATTGTCCACCTTGGGGTATGACGTTACAGGTATCATCCCGCGTGGTGAAGAAGCCCTTTTACACGTAAAGCAAAACAAACCCGATATTGTCTTAATGGATATCCAGTTGAAAGGAGAACTGGATGGTATTGACACGGCACGGCTGATGCAACAGGAGTATGACATCCCTGTTATTTACTTAACGGCAAATGCAGATGATATAAATTTCGCGAAAGCAAAAGAAACCCATCCCTATGCGTTTATATCAAAGCCCTTTAAAAAACTGGATTTGCAACGCGCCATTGAACTTACCATCACGCATATACAATCAAAAGAAGGACCTGTTTTAGAGCAAAAAAACTCCCCGTTTATCTTAAGCAACTGTATTTTTGTGCGGAACCATGAAAAAATGGTTAAAGTCCCCATTGAAAATATCCTGTACATAGAGGCCGAGCGCAATTATTGCAGGATTTATACAAAATCCAAAGAATACCTGCTGGTCATCACACTGAAAGACATGGATGAAAAATTGCCGGCAAAACATTTTTTAAGAATTCACCGCTCTTTTGTGGTCAATATTTCCCAAATTGATGAAGTGGCTACTTCTCACGTAGTCATAGCTAAAAAAGCCATCCCTATAAGTAAACCCCTCAAAGAGGAGTTACTTAACCGTTTACAAACCATTTAATTCCTTAGCTAAATAAATTCCCTTCTTCGGACAAAGTTATGATGCTTTCGTCCTAACTCACTTTATATATTCATTGAATATCAATTACTTAGAGGCATAAATTACAAATTTATTAACCATCTAAATAACTCGTATTATGAAAACAATCAAAATGATGATTACCACAGTAATCGTAGCCGTTTTTAGCATCAGTATGCTCACGGCACAAAACAATGAGAGCATCCTTTTATCGGTAAGTGAAATTACCGTGAAACAAGGACACCACGCCCAGTTTATGGAAGGTGTTAAAAAATGGAAAGAATGTTACCTGGAAAACGACGGAAAAGAAGGCTGGAACATGTGGCGCAGAGTGCAAGGGGAAGGCACTGTGTATATAATGGCCAGTGTGATGCCAAACTGGGCAGAGATGGACAAAGAAGACCCGGCAAATAAAGACTGTTATGCAACAGTATTAAACTTTATTATGCCCCATGTTGAAAAAGTAAATTACAACATCGCCCGCTCCATGCCGGAATTCAGCAGAACAATGCCTGAAGACACAAAACTCGTTTGGGTCACTTTTTTCAAAGTGAATGACGGTACTGTTTTTAGGGAAATAGTTGGGGCTGTAAGCAATGCCATAAAAGCCAAAGAAGGTACTCAAAGGGGAATTTGGTATAACTATATGGGCGGTGCTGCTGATGCGGCCGACTATATGGTTTCTACCCCTTATAGTGGGTTTGCTCAAATGGACATAACTAGAGACACCCCATGGAAAATCTATGAAAATGCCGTAGGTAAGAAGAAAGCAGATGAAATGGGTGCAAAATGGGATGCAGCTGTCGATGATGCATGGTCATACATCTACACATTAAACACTGAATTAAGTAACTAAAAACCTCACATTATGAAAACAACAAACAAAATTTTTAAGGCATTTTTGATACTGGTACTCAGTACATC
This sequence comes from uncultured Flavobacteriaceae bacterium, assembly GCA_963975935.1. Lineage (GTDB taxonomy): Bacteria > Bacteroidota > Bacteroidia > Flavobacteriales > Flavobacteriaceae > Planktosalinus. The sequence goes on along the minus strand of CAXBIQ010000003.1, from coordinate 256,927 downwards.
ATTTTTAAGTGCACAAAACCAGTTTTATAGAATTCATGTAGATCACATCTATCCTTCGAGTTCTGATGCCTATGAAAAGGTATCTAAAAGACTGGCCGATTTGGCCAAAGAAAATCAGGAAGAAGATATTTGGAATGTCTTGTGGACCAATGACAACAGAGTAATAAGTATATCCCCCGTTAGTGGCTGGGAAGATTTAGGTAAAGAGTTTATGCCCAAAACACGTGCAAAGCTGGGTGATGATAAATTTGCGGAAATATTCAGTGAATTTGACAAGCATTATGATAACCACAATGATTATATCATTATTCTTAGTAACAACCTTTCCTATATGCCGGATGGTATGACAACTACACCCGAAGGTGAAAACTACAGAAAAAACATGGTGCTTTTTCACAAGGCAAGAGACCGGCAAAAAATTGCAGAAATAGCAACAAAATTTAAAGAACTCTATGCTAAAAAAGGATCAAAATCCCACTACCGGGTTTATTTCAGTGGTTTTGGAAATCCGGAATCTTATATAATGGTAGCAAACGCTGCAGCAAGCCCGTTGGAATTTGAAAAACAATCTGATGAAAACAGAAAATTGCTGGGTGAAGATTCCAAAAAGTTATGGGATGAACTCATGCAATATGTTACAAAAATTGAATATACCGAAGGACATATGCAGCCCGAATTGTCGTATTCACCGGCAAAAAAATAAACCCTTTGAATTTTTAAAAGTATGTTGTCGAAATCAATAGTTCTATATACAATGACCTTTATCCTTGCATGGTTGCTGATACCGACTGTGCAAGGGCAAAAGTCTAAAAATATTGATACCGTACAAAACATCTATGATGCCTTCCAAAAAAGCAATGCCACTTCAAAAGACATCAAGTCATTGACCCCAAGCCTAAATTGGGAGGAAGTTAAAAGCACTAAAGAGGTTAATGAACGCTACAACATTACACTTTCTGCAATCCTGAAAAACGAATGGCGGGGAGTTACCTTCCAAAATATTGAGGTCAGGGAAATTGAAGAAAACAAGGTTTTGGTAACCGGAACAGTTTCCGGCCGCCAACCCACAGAATGCGAAGGCATCACCACAGCCTTTCAACACCTCTGGACATTCAAAGATGGCCGGATTATACATGTAACTGAATAACTAATTTTTAAAAACCAACATTATGAAAAATTTATTTTTACTGGGACTTGCAATCGTCCTCTTTACAGCGTGCAATCAACAAGACACGCGCTACACGCAAAATTCACCTGAAATTGATATTGTAAAAAAAGTCATTAAAGACTACAATGAAAAAGAATATAGCATGACCGATTTTGCAGACACAAGTAAAACCTACTTCAACACTAAAACCGATTTTCTTACGGTTGATAAATTAGTAGAATACCATAAAGGAAATGATGCGAATTACTCAAGCCGAGGGTTTTTAGAAGAAGACCAGGAGTATGAAATGGTTGTCACTGATGATGGACACACCTGGGTAAATGCCTGGTTGGACTGGAGAGGTACCCTAAAAGAAAGTGGTAAAGTAATCGATATGCCTGTTCACCTGACCTATCGTTTTGTGGATGGTAAAATCGTAACCACTTATGGTTATTGGGACCCCACAGAAATAGTTTTGGAACTTCAGGAAATTGAAAGAAAAGCTGCAGCTCAATCAGCCAAATCTGAAGATACAGAAGAATAAAAAATCAGGTAGATTTTCTGAAAAGAGAATACCGGCAGTAGTACATAATTGATTTTTCAGGTTTAGTGTTTATTAAACAATTAGCAAGTCTGCTGCCGTCTGCCTGTTTATATTTCTAATCAATGAATCCACTTACTCCACCCCTGAGCTTTTAAACAATCAGGATTCTATATGGACTAAAATTTATAAACTAAATGATACCGGTTTCCGGTAAAATAATTATGAAAAAAGTAGGAATCATTGGTGGTTCAGGCTTTATAGGAAGCCACATCACCAGACAGTTTTTAGAAAACGGTTTTGAGGTCAAAGTCTCAGCAACCGATATAACACGCGAAGATAAATACAGGCATTTAATGGAATTGGAGAATGCTGAAAACCTGTATATCAGCGAACTCAATATAGAAAACAAAGCGGCTTTGCGTGATTTTGTGAATGACTGTGATATTGTGGTTCACTCCGGCACCCCTTTTCAACTCAACTTTAAAGATGCCCAAAAGGAGTTGCTTGACCCCACTATTAAGGGTACTGAGAATTTTTTGCAAATCATCAACGAAACCCCGGGCATTGAAAAAGTGGTGTTTATTGCATCTGTTGCGGCCTGGAATACAGACTTCCCCATGCCGGCCGGCGGTAAAAGCTTTACAGATACCTTTGACGAAAATGACAAAAGGTTCACCAGCGAACACAGTCACCCTTACTGCCATGCAAAATTCATTGCCAATCAAACAGTAGAGCAGTTTATAAAATCCCATCCTGATCTCCCGTTTGAAATAACGACCGTTTCGCCCGTATCGGTTATGGGAAAATCCTTGTCATCGCGGGAAGACGCTACTTCCACCGGCATTCAATTTCTTTTTAAAAACAAGATAGCCCCTGATGATTTTATACAGACACTTTATGACAATGATGTGCCTTTTGCATTGGTGGATGTAGCCGACGTGGCCCATGCCACCTATAATGCCGCCACCACCAAAGGCCTGCACGGAAAAGACTACCTCATAACCAGCGAAACCTATAAGGTTTCAGATATCCACGAAATGTTGAACCATCGGGAACCTAGAGAAAAAGCGCAGGTAATTTATAAAAACAACCTCGCTGAAAACGATTTGAAAATGAAATTCAGACCCGTAAAAGAAACTTTAAACAATTTTTAATCATGGAAAATTCAAAACCCGAATACTATTTACTACGCCCCGAAATCGAAAAAGCATACGGCTACTCACACGCCGTCAAAATAGGCAACAGCATAAAAATTTCCGGTGCCGTGAGTATGGACGATGAAGGCAACCCCACGGCTGTAGGCAATATGGAACAGCAGATGAAAAACTGCTACTCCGATCTTCAAAAAATACTGAAACACTTCAATTGTACTTTTAATGATGTGGTTAAAGAAGATGTGTTTACCACCAATATGCCCACGTTTCTGGAAGTGGCGGGCTACAGAACTGAGATTTATAAAAACCACTTCCCCACCGGCTCCTGGCTGGGCGTAAAGGAACTCGCCCTTCCTGAATTTCTCATTGAAATAGAACTGGAAATACATATAACTCCCTAGAAAAACAAATTCAACTTAAAAATTCCATAACTTATGAAAGTATCAGCATATGCAACCAAAGGCCCCAATCAACAACTGGAAAACTTCTCCTACGAAATGGGAGCCATTGGCCCTGAACAAGTCGATGTCAAAATCCTCAATTGTGGCATTTGCCATTCAGACCTGAGTATGATGAACAATGATTGGGGCATGACTACTTACCCCATTGTTCCCGGACACGAAATTATCGGCGAAGTGGTAGCAGCCGGAGGTGCGGTGAAAAATGTCAAAGTGGGTGACAAAGTGGGTGTGGGTTGGTTTTCTGCTTCCTGTATGTCCTGTCACGAGTGCATGGACGGCTCTCATCATTTATGTTCCTCTGCAGAATTTACTATAGGCGGCCGCCATGGCGGCTTTGCAGACTATGTGCGCGCTCATTGGTCTTGGGCCATTCCATTACCCAAAGGAATCAACCTGGCTAAAGCAGGCCCCCTGCTTTGCGGTGGAATTACTGTTTTCAACCCCATCATATTGGCAGGCGTAAAAGCAACCGATAAAGTAGGAGTCATCGGTATTGGTGGTTTGGGGCATATGGCTCTCAAGTTTCTCAATAAGTGGGGCTGTGAAGTGATTGCTTTTAGCTCCAATCCAAGCAAGAAAGAATCCATTTTAGCTATGGGCGCCACCCAAGTGGTCGATTCAACAAACCCGGAAGAGTTAGAGAAAATCACCGGTACCTTGAATTTTATCCTGAATACTGCCAATGTGACCCTGGACTGGAATGCTTATTTGGTGGCACTGGCTCCAAAAGGAAAATTCCACAATGTGGGAGCTGTATTGGAACCCCTGGCAATTCCGGCATTTACCTTACTGACCGGAGAAAAATCAGTTGCAGGCAGTCCGCTCGGAAGTCCCGCGCTTACCAAAACCATGCTGGAATTCTGCGTGCGCCACGACATCTACCCCATAACAGAGGAGTTTCCTATGGAAAAAGTGAATGAAGCTATGGCTCATTTAGAATCAGGAAAAGCCCGTTACCGAATTGTTTTAAAAAATTAAAACCCGGTTAAGGATTTTAAATAAAAGATAAATAATCAGACATACAATATGGATTTAGGATTAAAAGGAAAGCATGCTATCATAACGGGAGGAAGTAAAGGAATAGGCAGAAGTATTGCTTTAAATCTTGCCGAAGAAGGTGTCAACGTGGCCATTTGCGCCCGTGGTAATGAGGCCTTGAAAAAGACTGAAAAAGAACTGTTAAAAAAAGGTGTAAAGGTCATTGCACTGACTTGTGATGTAGGCAACACCAAACAGTTAGATGCATTTCTTGAAAATGTAAAAGACCAATTTGGAGCAGTTGATATATTAGTGAACAATGTATCGGCTTTAAGCCTGGGAGATGACTACAGCGACTGGGAAACTTCCATTAATGTGGATTTACTGGGTAGTGTGCGGGCTGCGAGAAAAGTCATTCCCTGGATGTTAGATGCGGGCAGTGGCAATATTTTATTTATTTCATCAGGTTCCGGGCTTGAAGCCGGTTCGCCTCCTGCCTATGCTGCAGTAAAAGCGGCTATCATTAGTTATTCCAAAACCATAGCCATTCAGTTGGCGCCAAAAAACATCAGGGTTAATACGCTTGCTCCGGGGTCGGTAGAATTCCCGGATGGGCTTTGGGAATTGACCAAAACGCAAAACCCACCTTTATACGAATGGGCACTCAGTTCCATTCCTTCCGGGAGACTGGGAACACCGGATGAAATAGGTAAAGTAGCTGCGTTCATGGTATCTCCCTGTGCCAGCTGGGTTGTAGGCACTTGTTTAGCCGTGGATGGCGGTCAACACAAGGCTAATTTATAAAACTTTATTAACCATTAAATAAGAACAGATGAAAACACTTAAAAAACAACTCGTTACACTAGCAGTATTATTAGTAACCATTGCCGGTTTTGGTCAGGAAAACATGGCCAATCAAAATATCGCTATCATTGATGGTCTTTACAAAGCCTTTTCCGCCGGTGATGTTCCTGCGGTACTGGGAGCTATGGATGCCAAGATTGTTTGGTATGAAGCTGAAGGCAATCCTTATGCAGATAAGAACCCTTACATAGGTCCTGATGCGATTTTGAATGGTGTTTTTGGCAGGGTGCTGGCCGATCACGAATACTTCACCTTAGAAGACATTGAGCTTCACGAAATGAGCAATAACAAAGTATTGGCCACCTTACGCTATGATGCCAAACATAAAAACGGGAATGCTTACAACGCTCAGGTGGCCCATCTTTGGACTTTAAAAGACGAAAAAATCACAGCTTTTCAGCAGTATGTGGATACCAAGAAACTTAATGATGCTTTAAGCAACTAAGGAAATGAACGCCATAATCGGATCACCCGTTTTTACCCCAACTCAAAAAAAATCACGCATCAATTCCCTTGATGTTATCAGAGGAATTGCTCTTTTGGGTATTTTATTAATGAACATCAACGGTATGGGGTTGCCGTTCAGTTATTCAGACCCCAGTGTCTTAGGTCATACTGAGGGTTTGAACTTTTATGTTTGGGTGACCAACGAACTGCTTTTTGAAGGCACTATGCGCGGCTTGTTTACTCTGCTGTTTGGAGCCGGCGTCATTTTGTTAACAGGAAGACTCATCAAAGACGGCGCAGGGATTTCTACCGCCGATATCTATTACCGCCGTATGATCTGGCTGCTCTTGTTTGGTATAGCAAACGTCTGGATATTGCTTTGGCATGGGGATATACTTTTTCCGTATGCTTTATTTGGTTTGTTTTTATTCCCTTTTAGGAACCTGCCGGTAAAAAATCTGATACTAATTGGAGCTATACTTATTGGCATCGGAATTCTTTGGGATATCAGCGATTATAAAAATAACGTCAAACTAAAACAGGAAGCTGAAATAGCTTTGGAAAGTAAAAGTGCCGGAATCGAACTGACTGCAGAAGAAAATGCAACTTTAAATGAATGGGAAAAACTCAACACAAAAAAAACAACTAAGGAGGTCAGTGAAGAAATTGAACGAATGAACAAGGGCTATTTTGAAGTGATCAATAACATCAATAACAAAGTAAAATTAAATCAGTGGTTACAAACCTGGTTCCCTTACAGACTATGGGTCTGGGATATATTGAGTTATATGTTTATCGGGATGGCCTTTTTTAAGCTACGGATTTTTCACGGTGAGCGGAGCACCCGTTTTTATTTTCTAATGGCATTTATAGGTTACCTCATTGGTATCACCATAAATTATTTTGAAACCCAACTCATTGTTCAAAGCAATTATGATGTTGTCACTATGAGCAATGCCAATCAAACCTATCAATTGGGCAGGATAGGTGTAACTATGGGGCATATTGGATTGTTTATGCTGTTTATTAAATCCGGAATGATAGCGTTTCTTCAAAGAGCATTGGCAGCTGTGGGTAGAATGGCCTTGACTAACTATTTAATGCACAGCATCATTACATCCATCATTTTTTACGGATTTGGTTTTGGTTTGTTCGGCATTTTAGAGCGTTATGAATTGTATTATATCGTTTTTGGAATTTGGATTTTTCAATTGATTACCAGCCCAATATGGTTGAAGTATTTTCAATTTGGACCATTTGAATGGTTGTGGCGTTCGTTGACTTATGGGAAGAAGCAACCGTTCAAAATTGTGAAATAAATAAATCACTTACTCAATTATGGAAACCATTAACACCCTGATAAGCATAAACTTTGATTTATTTACTGTGGTTCTTCTTGTAATCTTTTTTACCGCAGAAAATGTATTCAACACCCAATTTAAATTTGATAAAATGGGCAAGCATTTACTTGAAAACATCGGTTTTTTAATACTCATTACTTTATTGAATTTGTTTTGGGCAGGCATTATCGTGATTGCAGTTGATTGGTTGCATACGCACGAAATAGGTTTGTTTCATCATTTAGATTTACCCATTTGGTTATATCTGCTGTTTAGCGTAATGCTTTTTGATATGGCCAATTACTGGTTCCATCGCATTGCACACTACGTTCCTTTTTTATGGAATTTCCACCGCGTGCATCACAGTGACAGTCGCATGGACGCTTCCTCTAACATCAGGGTACATCCCATTGAATTGGTCTTTTATTTTGGTTCTTCAGGAGTTGTAGCTGCGGCACTTTTTGGTTTAGACACCACCGGACTTGGTTTGTTTGTTTTAATCATTATTCCCTATGTGTTTATAGATCATTGCAATATCAAATATCCCGCTTGGATTGATAAAAGCTTTGGACTCATTTTTACAACACCCAACTTTCATCGCGTACACCACGACCAGGATGAATATTACACCAATTCTAATTATGCCGATATTTTTATTCTTTGGGACAGGCTATTCGGAACCTTTAAATACAAACATCCGGATGAAGTTAAACTTGGACTTAAAGAATTTGACGATCAAAAACAATCGTTTTGGTATTTAATGAAAACGCCTTTTATCAATATTAACAATCAGGATTCTTCTAAAAAAATGGAACCTAATTGAAATAGGAAGCTTTGTTAGTAAAAGGATATTAAATTAATAAAATAAACCACATATGAAAACCCGTATCCAATCCATTGATTTTCTGAAAGGTTTTGTCATTGTCTTAATGGCTTTAGACCACGTGCGGGCCTATTTTCATTATGATTATTTTTATTTTGATCCAACAGATATAGACCAAACCAATTTCTGGATCTTTTTTACACGCTTTATCACTCATTTTTGTGCACCGGTATTTGTTTTACTGGCCGGTACTTCTGCTTTTTTTGTGGAACAAAAAATCGGTAAAAATGCAGTTAGTAAATGGCTGTTAAAACGTGGTTTGTGGTTGATTTTTGTAGAAATTATCATCATATCCTTTGGATGGCGGTTTCAGTTCAACTTCGACTCTATTATTTTTCAGGTCATCTGGCTTTTAGGTGCCTCCATGATTTTTCTGGCGTTCTTTATCCATTTCCCAAAAAAATTAATGATACCGCTTTGCTTGCTCGTGATTTTTGGTCACAATGCATTGGATGGTTTTACAGGTGGACAACTGGGTGATTTTTGGAAATTATTACATATTGAAGGCCCTATTCAACTTACTGAAAATAGTAGTATTTATAACGCATATCCCTTAATACCTTGGATTTTTGTAATGCCATTAGGCTATTATTTAGGTATCCTTTACAAACCCGGGTATGACGCTGTTAAACGTCATCATATTTTGATTCGCACCGGTATTTCAGCCATTGTCCTATTTTTTGTTTTGCGCTTTGCAAACATTTACGGCGACCTAGAAGCGTGGACCTCTTATGAGGATTTCACTAAAACAGTGTTGTCCTTTTTTAACGTAACCAAATATCCACCTTCACTCTTGTTTTTGTTGATCACACTGGGGCCTTCCCTAATTGTGCTATCGCTTGCTGAGAAGTTGAAAGGAAAATTGTTTGATGTCATGGTCCTTTTTGGAAAAGTACCCATGTTTTTTTACATCGTTCATATTTACTGGATCCATCTTTTGGCTGTACCGGCGGTTTACCTGAGTGTCTATGACCCCAAACTGATGATTATTGACGTGTGGATTGGGTTTGTAACAGAATTGCAGGGCTATGGTTTTTCATTGGGGACTGTGGACCTGATTTGGCTATTTGTGGTTGCAAGCTTATACCCGGTATGCAAATGGTACTGGAATTTTAAGAAGAACAATCGGCAATACGGGTGGCTGAGTTATTTATAAACAAAAATTACATAAATTTATCATAACCAACTAATTAACCAATCAATGAATCTCAAAAAAACCTTACTCATCACGGTGATTTTAAGCCTTGTAAGCATTACCGTGTGGGAACTTTACTGGAGGTCGCAGGGCTATTTTCCAGACATAGACGACGACAAATACCTTTGGGCGAAAACACGTGCCAAAGTCGAAAAAGCAACAGAAAATGATGTGGTTCTCGTCGGGTCATCCCGTGTGCTTTTTAATATTCAACTGCATAAATGGGAGGCCTTAACAGGAATCAAACCCATTCAACTGGCCAATGCAGGTTCCACACCACTGCCCACTTTTCATGACATTGTAGAAAACACCAATTTTAATGGAACTATAATTGTTGGGGTTACACCACCCCTATTTTTTTCAACTACGTTTGAGCAAGCCCCGCCTTGGACAAGGGCATCATCAAGATCTGAGTTTTACAAAAACCGAACCTATGCACAACGTCTCAATTTTGTGTTATCGATTCCTATACAAAATTCATTGGCATTCATATCAAATGATGATGAAGCCTGGTATGACGACATCAATTTAAAAGCGTTGTTAAATACCATCAAATTACCCAACCGAACTGACAAACCAAAAGAACCCCCTTTTAGAAGGTTTCAGGATATAGATAAATATCGAAATGTGCGTATGAAAGAACGCATGGTTACCGATACCAGTTTTGCCAATTCTATCATGGCCGTTTGGAAATCGATGCTTACTTCTGAACCCAAACCACCACCACCCGACAAAGAAGGAACTATAGCATTTTTCTTAAAAAACCTGGAAAAATTTGAAACCCGTGGCGGTAAAGTCATATTACTGCGTTCACCCTCTGATGGTTTTTTTGACGAATTGGAAAGCATGATAACACCCCGACCTGAGTTTTGGGACGAACTGGTTGCCAAAGCGAATACACCCGCGATTCATTATCAGGATTACGATAAACTCAAAAACTTCAAAACCATTGAATGGTCGCACTTATCTGCCACCGATGCCGATATGTTTACCAGAAATCTGGTTGAAATTCTTTTGGAAGAAAACCTTATCACTAACCTAAAAACCAACTAATCATGTTATTCAACTCACTAAGTTTCTTCGTGTTTTTGGTTGTAGTGTTAGTGCTTTACTATACCAAAATCTTTAACTGGACAGGTAAAAAAAGAATGTTATTGCTGGCCAGTTATGTATTTTACGGATTCTGGAATCCGCCTTTGGTTATTTTACTCTGGATTTCAACATTAGTTGACTGGACCGCCGGTAATAAATTGGCGGTTGAGCAAAACCTGCGCAAACGAAAATTGTGGTTGTTGCTCAGTTTAGCAGTCAACCTCGGTTTTTTAGCGTTTTTTAAATACCGGGATTTCTTATTGGATAATTTTACAGCTGTTGCAGACACCTATGGCTATGGCTATCAAACCCAACCTCTGGACATTCTTTTACCTATGGGTATTTCGTTTTATACGTTTCAAACTATGTCTTATACCATAGATATGTATAATCAAAAAACTGAACGTGCTAAAACTTTTTTAGATTTTGCACTCTATGTCACGTTCTTCCCTCAGTTGGTTGCCGGTCCGATTGTGAGGGCCAAAGAACTGATTTCCCAGTTTTATGAAGAAAAGAAAGCGACTGCCAAACAATTTATCTGGGGTCTTTTTTTATTGACTCTGGGACTTTTTCAAAAAGTGGTTTTGGCAGACACCCTTTTGGCCGATACCTCTGATGCTGTTTTTGGTGCTAAGGAAGCATTGAATTTCTGGGATGCCTGGGCAGGAACACTGGCGTTCTCAGGGCAGATATTCTTTGACTTTGCCGGTTATTCAACTTGTGCCATTGGTATAGCTATGATGCTGGGCATTATCCTGCCGCATAACTTTTTGTACCCCTATGGGGCCATCGGGTTTTCAGACTTTTGGAAACGCTGGCACATATCACTATCTACCTGGTTGCGTGATTATTTATACATCCCGCTGGGCGGAAACCGGTTTGGGGTAACAAGAATGTATGCTGCACTGATGATTACCATGCTGTTGGGCGGACTTTGGCACGGCGCCGCCTGGACATTTGTAGTTTGGGGTGCTTTACACGGAATCTATTTAGTCATTGAAAAACTCTTAAAACACAAAGTGCCCGTAAAAATTACTTTTTGGAACGGAATCTTTTTTGCGTTTTTAACCTTCACCTGCATCAATTTTACCTGGGTGTTTTTTCGTGCAAACGAATTTAGCACAGCAAAAAATATGATTGAATCCATGTTGTTTTTAAATCCTGACGGTTTATTAATACTGGAATATTTTGACTTGCTGAAGGTATTTGTGCTTACTTCTTTATTATTTTTTACCCATTGGTATATGCGCCGGCATACTGTAAGAATGGTAGCTGAGAATTTGCCGGTCTGGTTGTTTGCAACCGGATGGGCAATGATGGTATTTTTGCTTTTGATTGCCCAAGGAAGCGGTGAACAATTTATATACTTTCAGTTTTAAGCAGTATTGAATTGGTGAAATTTTTAATAAAAAGAAATGATAATTTACTATATTTCAACAACATAAACTTTTAAACAATGAAAAACAATCACAAAAACTGGACAAAAGAAGAACTGAAAATTTACATCATGCTTTTATGTGCCAAGGCAGACGGCGAAGCATCTCCTGAAGAAATCGAATTGATCCAATCAAAAACCTCTCAGGAAACGTTTGATAAAATCTATACCGAATTTAAAGGTGACAAAAAGAAAAAAAGTTTGAAGAAAATAGAAAGAGCAATCGGCTTTCACCATTTTGGTTCGATAGAGTTGGTTACCTTTAGAAAAGAACTTTTCGAGGTCTATCTGGCTGATAATATATTATGTAAAAAAGAACGCTATTTAGATCAAATTCTGGACAATATCATTTATTGATTTTTACCAATTTTCTCAAGTTACAAACCAAGCAAAAAACTAAAAAATGCAAATCAATAAACAAGAAAATTTGCTCCGCACCATTGGTGTGTTTGGGCTGTCATCAAACATTGTCAACGTCATCATCGGTTCGGGAATTTTTGTGTTACCGGCCATTGTAGCCTCTGCTATGGGGGCTTCAGGCGTTTTTGCCTATTTGGTTTGCGGCATTTTGATTGCCTTGATTATGCTTTGTTTTGCCGAAGCGGGAAGCAAAATAACCACCACAGGGGGACTTTATACCTATATTGAAACGGCTTTTGGCAACTATGCGGGCTTTTTATCCGGAAACTTATACCTCGCCGCAGTTTTATTGGCCGATGCCGCTGTTTCAAACGCGCTTGTGAACATATTGGCAGCCGCATTTCCGGTATTTGAGTCTGAAGTGGTTAGATTATTCTTTCTTTTTGTTGTTTTCTTTGGCTTGGCTTTTATCAATATTTTAGGCGTCAAGCAAGGGGTTGGCCTGATCAAATTTTTAGTCATTGCCAAAATCCTCCCACTGCTATTACTCATTGTTTTAGGGTTACCCAAAGTTTCTATGGCCAACATATCCATAGAAACTTTCCCCGGTTTTGAGCAGTTGGGAGCTACTTCTCTTATCCTGTTTTTTGCTTTTATTGGCGGTGAAACAGGCCTGAATGTAAGCGGCGAAGTTAAAAAGCCCAACAAAAACATACCGAAGTCTATTTTTATAGGAATCATTGCGGTATTGATCATCTATATCCTCATTCAACTGGTTGCTCAGGGCGTACTGGGTGATGCGCTGGCAGACCAAAAAGCACCCCTTGCTGAGACCGCCAAAGCTATTTTTGGCCATACCGGATTTATAATTTTAACTGCCGGTGCGGCTGTTTCCATGTTTGGCTATTTGAGTGGCGCTATTTTAAACATGCCCCGCATTTTGTACGCCTTGTCCAGAGACCGGGTGATTCCGGTGAAGGCGTTTGGCACTGTTCATTCCAAATTTAAAACACCCCATCTGGCCATCCTAACCTATGCCTGTGTAGGTTTTATCATTGCAGCTTTAGGAAGTTTTGAAACGCTGGCTGTAATCGCCACCGGCGGAATTTTATTACAATACCTGGGTGTTTCACTGGCGGTCATCAAGCTGCGGTTTACAAAAAAATCAAAACCCGGCGAATTTAAAATTCCGGGTGGCTTTACTGTTCCAATCTTATCCTCGGGGATTATCATCTTCTTTCTATCAAAAATGACCGCTGCTGAAGCTATAGGTACACTAATAGTGACTGTTCTGTTAACCATTGTATATTTTATCAATAAAAAAATAACAAAGCACAAACAAATGTGATGATTAACAAAACCATTTTATGTCCCGTTAGGGACTTTATCTTGGTAGAAAGAAAAAACAAAATCAAACCCTCGTGCCTTTAGGTACGACATATAAATACGTTATTATGGCAAACACCTATACACAAATACATATTCAGACAGTTTTTGCGGTACAAGACAGACAAAGCCTTATCAAAAATGAATGGAAGGACGAATTGTATAAATACATCACGGGCATTATCCAAAACAACAATCATAAAGTATTGCAGATAAACGGAATGCCTGACCACATTCATATTCTATTTGGGATGCGACCCACGCAATCTCTTTCAGATTTGATGAAACAGGTAAAACAAGATTCATCAAAATGGATAAACAATAAAGGATTTGTGAATGGAAAATTTTCGTGGCAGTCTGGTTTTGGTGCATTCTCATATTCCAAATCTGAGGTGCCCAATGTGATCAATTACATCAAAAACCAGGAGCTTCATCATAAATCAAAAACATTCAAAGAGGAATATTTACAATTATTAAAAGAATTCAATATTGAATTTGATGAACGCTATATTTTAAAATCTGTGCTATAATATATGTTGTACCTAAAGGCACAAAAAACAAATTAAACACATAAAATGCTACCGAGATAAAGTCCCTAACGGGACAAATTAAAGTAAAATCAATGATTAAATTCTTCCGCAACATCCGCAAAAACCTTCTCAATGAAGGAAAAACTACCAGATATTTTAAATATGCCATTGGCGAAATAATCCTGGTGGTGATTGGTATTTTAATCGCGCTACAAATTAATAATTGGAATGAGCGAGAAAACAGTATTTCTCAAGCGGAGAAACATTTAAAAACAATAAAGCTTAATCTGCAAGATGATATTCTACAGGCTGAAATGTTGTTATCGGAAACACAAACTACAATAGATTACGCAAACGACTTTTTAAACCAATTTAAAACGCTAAAACCTGTTGATAATAATATTCAAATGTATCTCATTTATCTGATGTTTGAGCGAAACATAGAAGTTAATGAAAGCGGATTAAATGCACTGCTAAATTCTAATAGTATGGCATTTATTGATGAAAACCTTCAAAACAAAATATTGAATTATTACAGATATCTCGAACAGTTAAAAAGTAGAGAATTGAATGCCAATACTGAAATCAAAACAATGTATGAACCTTACGTAAAAGAACACTATTATTGGATATGGAACAAAAAAAATCCGTGGCATCGACAAGCTGAATTTTATAAAGACGACCCAAGAACACTGGAGAATATTGATTTACAAAGTGTAATAAGTAACAAGCAATTAGAGGTAATGATAATGAATAGAAGATATCAATCGACATTAATTTTAGATTTCTATTCAAACACCATAAAACTTGCGAAAGATATCATTGATGACATCAATAAAGAACAAAATTAAAATAACTATCCAATGATAAAATTCTTCAGAAAAATCCGCAAAAAACTCATTGAAGAAGACAATGTTCGAAAACCTGCCTCGCCGGCAGGCAGGTATCTGCTTTACGCCGTTGGCGAAATTGTGCTTGTGGTGATTGGTATTTTGATTGCGCTTTGGATTAATAACCTAAATATAAACCATCAACTAAAAAAAGAACAGACAACGTTAATTACAAATCTAAAACAAGAACTCAATGAAAATTTGATGCAGTTTACTAGAAGAACAAACCGATTAAAATATCTTAACAAAAAACTTATTGAAGTCCTAAATTTTTCAGCGGGCGCACCTACAAATAAACCCATAGACAGTCTTAAAACCCATACTACAAGTGTATTTACATTTCCAGCTGCAGCACTAAATAACTCTAGATTAAGTAGTGCAAAATCCTCGGGTAGGTTTAGTTTATTATCCGAAAATATCACAACATCACTTACAGATTATGAGACCTTAATCACTAATTACAGTAAATTTATAGAAATATCATCTTTGACATTTCAAGACGACTGGTCAAATTTAGTTATTAGGCTAAACTCTTTACAGCGTCTTCATACTATATACTATCCAGATACAGATCTTATAACACACCCGGAATTTGTTTTGGATGATGAAGCATTAAGCTTGTATTTAAAAGAACCCCAAACTTATGAACTGCTTCACAAATATTATGTGCAATCTATGGTAGAACAAGCTTGGTTAGAAGAATTGATAGATAGAATTAATTCTACACTTAAAACTATTGAACAAGAACAGTTATGATAAAATTCTTCCGAAACATCCGTATAAACCTTCTCAATGAAGGCAAAACCACCAGGTATTTTAAATACGCCATTGGTGAGATTGTACTTGTGGTTATTGGGATTTTGATTGCCTTATCGATCAATAATTGGAATGAAAATCGCAAAGAAGAAAATAGGCTTCTAAATATCTACAGTTTGATTTACGTTGATATGGAAAATGATAAGAAACAACTCATCAAAAATTTAGAGTTCAATGATGAACGGCAAGCTGTTTTTAAGAAAGTGCTTCACGACTCAATAACACCTGAATTATTAGATCAAGGATTGTCAAGATTATTAGGGAATAATTCAAGAACCATTTTAAACAAAACCGGTGTTAACCAATTAAGAGAATTGCAAAACAAGGATAGTTTAACACTCAAAATCATCAATATCTATGACATTATGGAAAATACGATGCTAAATATTGAAAATAGAATTTCAAACGAAGTAAGAGACCATTCAGATTATATGAGAGACCATTATGATTGGTATCCGGAATGGATTAATAATACTATTATGCAGGATGTGGGCAGTTACGAATTGCATGATTATTTCTTAAACAACAAAGTCTATAGAAATCGGGTGATTTCTGTATATCAACAAACCTATAATAATTATGTCCCTTTACTAAATTATTCAATTGAATATTTAACCAATCTTCAAGAAGAATTGGATAACATATTAAACAAAACCGAATGATAAAATTCTTTCGAACTATCCGTAAAAAACTCATCGAGCAGTCAAAGGTTCGAAATTATTTCTTTTACGCCATTAGCGAAATACTCTTAGTCGTGATTAACAAAACCATTTTATGTCCCGTTAGGGACAACCTATTGGTAGATAGAAAACATACAACATCAAACCCTCGTGCCTTTAGGTACGACATATAAATACGCTTTTATGGCAAACACCTATACACAAATACATATTCAGACAGTTTTTGCGGTACAAGACAGACAAAGCCTTATCAAAAATGAATGGAAGGACGAATTGTATAAATACATCACGGGCATTATCCAAAACAACAATCATAAAGTATTGCAGATAAACGGAATGCCTGACCACATTCATATTCTATTTGGGATGCGACCCACGCAATCTCTTTCAGATTTGATGAAACAGGTAAAACAAGATTCATCAAAATGGATAAACAATAAAGGATTTGTGAATGGAAAATTTTCGTGGCAGTCTGGTTTTGGTGCATTCTCATATTCCAAATCTGAGGTGCCCAATGTGATCAATTACATCAAAAACCAGGAGCTTCATCATAAATCAAAAACATTCAAAGAGGAATATTTACAATTATTAAAAGAATTCAATATTGAATTTGATGAACGCTATATTTTAAAATCTGTGCTATAATATATGTTGTACCTAAAGGCACAAAAAACAAATTAAACACATAAAATGCTACCGAGATAAAGTCCCTAACGGGACAAATTAAAGTAAAATCAATGATTAAATTCTTTAGAAACATCCTCAAAAATATTCTCAATGAAGGACTGCCAGGCACAAAGTCAGGCACCAGGTTCACCATTGAAATTCCAACAAAATGAAAATGGAAAAAAAACATAAAATTACTGAGGCACAATCAGTTTATGAGAGAATGATTGAAATCTTCTTTTACGGTAAACCTTTAGAAGACCTCAAAAAAATTGTAAATAAGTCCTTCATAGGATATGGCACAGCTGCCCATGAGTTCTTTTTGAGCATCCATGATTTATTAAAAATGGCCGAAACCCAGTCGGAACAATTGAAAAACCATCCTGTTGAAATTACCCGGAATCCTATTTTAAGCAAATCCCTTCAAGATGGAGCGTCCTATTTGATTGTTGAAGAATTTCAAATGCACGATCGGAAAAATGATTACCGCTATAAGGCTCGACTTTCAACAATTCTGGAAAAAATTGAGGAAAAATGGCTGGTCACCCATTTTCACGGTTCCACTCCGGACTCAAATGTGTCTGAAGAAGAGTCTTTGCCAATGGAGGGTCTCCGAAGAAAGAATCTGGAGCTTGAAGAAAAAATCAAAGAACGCACGCGGGAACTGGAAATTGAAGCAGCAATAGAACGTGTAAGAAGCCGAAGTATGGCTATGCATAAAAGTGATGAGCTCAAGGAAGTTATCCAGGTCGTTTATGACCAATTCGTGCATTTGCAGGTCGCTATTGACCATGCCGGTTTTATATTAGATTATAAAGAAAATGAAGACATGCATATTTGGCTGGCCGACCATAATGCTGTATTTCCAAAGATTGTATTGCCCTATTTTGACTGTGCACATTGGAATAACTTTATGGAAGCCAAGAAAACAGGACAAAATTTCTTTACCAATCAATTAGGTTTTGAAGAAAAAAATAAATTTTATAAAGACCTGTTTCAGTTTATCCCGGATTTACCTGAAGAAACCAAAACCACCCATTTTGGCTTTGAAGGCTTGGCCATCTCAACGGTACTATTAGATACTGTCGGATTATATATAGAAAACTTTAACGGCATTCCATTTTCTGAAGAGGAAAATGCTATTTTAATGCGCTTTGGAAAAGTTTTCGAACAAGCCTACACTCGCTTCCTCGATCTCCAAAAAGCAGAAGCACAAGCCAAAGAAGCACAAATAGAAGCGGCATTGGAGCGCGTGAGATCCCAATCCATGGGGATGCAATCTAGCACCGATTTTAGTGCTGTTACCACTGAAATGTTCACCCAATTAAGGCGTTTTGATGGCGATTTATTTGCTACGGGAATTGTTTTTTGCGATAAACACGAGGGCCATGTTGAACAATGGCACAGTATTCCGGGTGCTGGCATGATGACGCCTTTTATAGTCCCTGTGGACCTGGATTATATTCATCAGTACCGATATGATGAATGGAAAAAAGGAACAGAGCTGTTTTCAGTAGAAATTCCGGAGCATTTTATAAAGGAACATTTTGATGCTATTTTCAACTTACCATCAGCACAAAAAGTTTTAAAAGATTTAGAGTCGAACAACACACCAATGCCCGAAGCGCCAGCCTGGGAAATTGATTATGGTGCGTCTTTCAAAAATGGGTATATATTGGTATCTGCCTTGCAACCCTTTGAATCGCTTGAAATTCTTCCGCGATTTGCAAAAGTCTTTGAACAAGCCTATACACGCTTTTTAGATCTTAAGAATGCAGAAGCGCAAGCACAGGAATCAAAAATTGAAGCGGCACTTGAAAAAGTGAGATCAGTAGCACTCTCCCTTAAAAATTCTGATGATATGCTGGAAATTGCTCAAGTTCTATACGAGCAATTACTGGAGCTTGGCTTTACAGAGATGCGTAATGCGATAATAGACATACACAACGACGCTACAGAGACATTTTTAGATTATGACTATTCCCACGATATGTCAAGCGCTGTTACAGAGTTTTCATACTATGGCGATCCTGTTATTGAACAACAAATCAAAAAGGTGCAATCCAGTAATGACGCCTTTTTTGAAATTGAACTGAAAGGAAAACAGTTAGAAGAACTCATTGAGACACGAATAAGAAATGGCGAAAAAGATGATCCACGATTACACAAAACCGATCATCTAACCTATAACCTCTATTCCTTTGGAAACGGTGCCATTGGGATTTCCAATTTTGGAATTTTAAGCGATACTCAAAAAAAGGTTTTAAAACGCTTTCGAAATGTATTTACATTCGCCTATAAAAGATATACCGATATGGCAAACGCCGAAGCACAAGCCATGGAAGCAAAAATTGAAGCTTCACTGGAAAAAGTACGTTCCGTTGCGCTTGGTTTAAATAAATCTGATGACATGCTCGAGGTTGCCCAGGCGTTGTATGAACAGTTGTTGGCTTTGGGCTTTACGAATATCCGCAACTCAATTATT
Source organism: uncultured Flavobacteriaceae bacterium (assembly GCA_963975935.1). GTDB lineage: Bacteria > Bacteroidota > Bacteroidia > Flavobacteriales > Flavobacteriaceae > Planktosalinus. Next base: position 237,574 of record CAXBIQ010000003.1, on the reverse strand, counting down.
GATATAGATAATGGCGATGGTTTAACCTTTTCAGATTTTGATTATTCACACGAAATGGGCGGTACGGTAACGCAAATGTCCTATAAAGATGACCCTACTTTAAAAGAACAGCTGGAAGATATTATTGCAACAACCGATGGGTATTCTGAAATGGTCTTAGAAGGACAGCAATTACAAGACCTCATAGATATGCGACGAAATAATGGAGAAAAAGATGACCCCCGATTACTCAATACTGATAGTGTCTCTTATATCCTGTATGCTTTCGGTAAAGGTGCCATTGGAATTTCAAATTTTGGCGTGTTGCCCGAACATCAAAAATCAATCCTGAGTCGTTTTCGCAATGTGTTTACATTTGCCTATCAGCGATATACCGATCTTGCCCAATCTGAAACGCAAGCCGCTGCACTCCTTGCCGAAAAACAAAGATTAGAGGTAACACTTTCCGACCTTCAAGCTACCCAATCGCAACTCATCCAATCAGAAAAAATGGCGTCACTGGGTGAGCTTACGGCAGGCATTGCCCACGAAATTCAAAATCCGTTGAATTTTGTCAATAATTTCTCTGAAGTCAGTAAGGAGCTCATTGATGAAATGCTTGAAGAACTTCAAAATGGCGATATGGAAGAAGTGAAAGCCCTCCTGAAAGATGTGATTGAGAATCTCGAAAAAATCAACCACCACGGCAAGCGTGCCGATGGCATTGTAAAAGGAATGCTGCAACATAGCCGCAGCAGTAGTGGAATAAAGGTATCCACTGATATTAATGCACTATGTGATGAATATCTTCGTCTCGCCTACCACGGTCTAAGAGCCAAAGACAAATCGTTCAACGCAATCTTAAACACCCATTTTGATGAATCCCTGGAAAAAATAGAAATTGTTCCGCAAGATATCGGGAGGGTTATTCTTAATCTCATTACTAACGGCTTCTATGCTGTAAGCGAAAAAAAGATTCAACAACCCGATAATTATGAACCCACAGTTTCAGTAAGCACCAAAAAATTAAATAACAAGTTGTATATTTCCGTGGAAGACAACGGCAAGGGTATTCCGGAACACATTAAAGACAAAATATTTCAACCCTTCTTTACCACCAAACCCACAGGTAAAGGCACCGGATTGGGATTATCCTTATCTTATGATATTGTGAAAGCCCACGGTGGAGACTTGAGCGTGAAGAGTGTTGCAAATGAAGGTGCTACATTCACTATTCAGTTACCAAAAACATAATCATACCACTATGAAGAATATATCAATAATTTTCCTTTTGCTCATCATGCCAACAGTGTCGTTTGCACAGTACGACCAGGTTTACATCGATAGCCTGCAAACAGCATTAAAAAATGCAGCAAATGATACCATTCGTTTGGAAATCAATAGACAACTCGGTTTTTACTTTCAGGATTCAGATTCTGATATCGCTTTAGAATATCACCTTAAGCAATTGGAGTTAGCAAAAATGCTGAATTTAAAATTATGGGAAGCAGATGCGTATCAGCAAGTGGCTTACTGTTATCGCTGGTTAGATAATTTGCCGGCATCCTATGAATCATATAAAAACGCCTTAAAAATTGCAGAAGACCCTTCAAGTTCGCAGAATGGTTATGGATACTCCAATTTTTCATTTTCAAAAAGTCCGGAAGATGCCAGAAAGTCAATTATCGGAATGATTCATTATGAAATGGCTAGCCTATATACTAGAACCAGGTTGAATGATGAAATTAAGTCTCATTTATTTCAAGCATTAAAAATTGGAGAAGAATTGCAAAATCAAAAGATTTTAAGCTTGACCTCGCGTGATATTGGGAGGTATTACTTTGATGACCGTCAACTAGATTCTGCATTAACATATTATCAAAAAGCCTTAAAACATTATGAAGGATCTCCATACCAGATTCAATCAGGTGTTGTGTATGCTAATTTATCAGAATATTACTTAGTAGAGCAACAATTTGATTCTGCAATAAATTACTGTAAAAAGGCAATTTCAATGGCTAATTCAGAAACTAAATTGGGAGCGTTGGCGGAATCACAACTTCTGCTAGGTGAAATATTTGAACAGACAGAACAACTGGATTCTGCTCTTTTTTATACACGAAAGGGCATTGAGATAGCCGAATCTACCAATACAGGTATGCTAGTTGGCCTTGGTAATGTTCAATTGGCTTCTATCTATAAAAAGCAAAATGAGGACAGTTTGGCCTATATTCATTTAGAGCAGGGTAAAACCCTTTTAGATAGTATCAATGATTTATACATCACTAGGCTTTTGCAGTTTCAAAATATCGACTTTGACCAAAAAATTCGATTGTCTGAACTAGAAAAAGAAAATGAATTAACAAAGAGCAGAATTAGAATGTATGGATTACTGGTGGGACTGGGAATTTTTGTACTCGTTGCACTATTGCTCTACCGAAATAATCGTTTAAAGCAGAAAGCTAATAAAGTTTTAAAAACTACCCTTGCTGATTTGAAGACCACCCAAGCCCAACTCGTCCAATCAGAGAAAATGGCTAGCCTGGGAGAGCTCACAGCCGGCATCGCTCACGAAATTCAAAACCCGTTGAACTTTGTCAATAATTTCTCTGAGGTCAATAATGAGTTAATCGATGAAATGAATGAAGAACTGGAAAAAGGTGACCTCGACGAAGCAAAGACCATAGCTGCAAACATCAAACATAACCTCGAAAAAATCAATCACCACGGCAAACGTGCCGATAGCATCGTAAAAGGGATGCTGCAACACAGCCGCAGCAATAGCGGCACCAAAGAGCCCACAGATATCAACGCCCTTTGTGATGAATATTTACGCTTAAGCTACCATGGACTGCGAGCAAAAGACAAAGCTTTTAATGCGAAATTAATAACCAATTTTGAAGATGGTCTAAAGAAAGTAAATGTGATTCCTCAAGATTTAGGAAGAGTGGTTCTCAATCTCTTAACAAACGCATTTTACGCCGTTAATGAAAGAAAACAGCAAAACCCATCCAATTACGAACCAACTGTTTCAATTGGCACCAAAACTGTTGGAAAACTTTTAGAAATAAACATAAAGGACAATGGCAATGGGATGCCAAAAGAGGTAGCAGATAAAATATTCCAACCCTTTTTCACCACTAAACCAACGGGGCAAGGCACGGGATTGGGTTTGAGTATGAGTTATGATATCGTGACTAAAGGTCATGGTGGCGTGTTAAAAGTAAAAACAGAACAGAATGTGGGAACAGAATTTATTATTTGTCTACCAATCATTGATTAAAATGATTAAATGATTTCACTGAATTAACTATGGCAGAATTAAAGTATAAGGATATTACAGAGAAAATTATAGGTGCTTCATTTGAAGTTCATAAATTTCTTGGTAACGGATTTCCAGAAGTTATTTATCAGAGAGCCTTGGCACATGAAATGCGTGAGGCTAAACTTTCATTTAAGAGAGAAATTGAACAAAACATATATTATAAAAACCTACCCAATCCCATTGGAAAAAGAAGAGCCGATTTTTTGGTTGAAGAAAAGGTTTTAGTCGAATTAAAAGCAGTTACGGAATTGAACGACGCAAGTGTTTCTCAAACGCTCAACTATCTAAAAGCCTATCAACTTGAAGTAGCACTATTAATAAATATTGGAAGCAAAAGTTTAACCTTTAAAAGATTAGTATTGTGAAAATAACAACAAATATAATCCGAGCAATCGGAGTAATCCATTTAAAATCGGTGATATGAAAATATTAGTAGTAGATGATGAACACGATGTAAAAACATTGTTTCAACAACGATTCAGAAAAGAAATAAAAACAGGAGCTATCAATTTTGCTTTTGCATTTTCAGGCGAAGAAGCCTTACAATACTTAGACAATAACGAGCATGAGGCTGTTTTGATATTATCAGACATTAACATGCCTGGCATGAGCGGACTCGATTTATTAGAAAAAATTAAAACCACCTATCTCAAACCGCCACCTGTGGTGATGATGATAACCGCCTATGGCGATGCAGAAAATTTTAATACCGCCAAAAGACTGGGTGCCGACGATTTTTTAACCAAACCCTTAGATTTTAATCTTTTGAAAGAAAAACTTAAAAATACTGCATTATGACAAAAATACTTGTAGTTGACGACGAAACAGACTTGGAAACCCTAATCAAACAAAAATTCAGAAGGCAAATTAGGGAAAAGGAATATGAGTTTTACTTTGCCATCAATGGTGTGGATGCCTTGAGCAAGCTTAAAGAGGAACTTGAAATGGATATTGTCTTAAGTGATATCAATATGCCTGAAATGGATGGCCTCACACTTTTATCAAAAATCACAGAAATAAAACCATTGCTCAAGTCGGTTATTGTTTCCGCTTATGGCGATATGGAAAACATAAGAACTGCGATGAACAGAGGTGCTTTTGACTTTATCACAAAACCCATCAATTTTGAAGATTTAAACATTACAATTGAAAAAACCATCCAATACACCAACCAAATCAAACAAACCCTGCAAGCGATAAAAGAAAACAACATCTTAAGAATGTATGTGGACGAAAATGTCCTCAATTTTATGGGTAGCCGGGATTATGAAACCACCATTATGGCCAATGAAACCATTGAAGGCACGGTGATGTTTATTGATGTTTGCGGTTTCACTAAAATAAGCGAAACCGCTCCTCCCGATACAGTAGTGAAAATAATCAACAACTATTTTGACGTGATGGTTACAGAAATTATTGAGCAGCAAGGCTTTATCGATAAATTCATTGGTGATGCTGTGATGGCTGTTTTTAGAGGTGATTATCACTTAGACCGTGCCATCGATGCGGCTTTGGCTATCCGCAATAAAATTAACAGTTTATCAAAACCCGAATCACTAAAAGACTTTAAACCCAAGGTGTCCATTGGTATTAAAAGTGGGGAAATGATTTCAGGAAATATTGGCTCTGCCAGTTTAAAACGGTTGGATTATACGGTTATTGGAGATACGGTTAATACCGCTGCCCGAATGCAGGATGCCGCACAACCCAACCAGATTGTTATTTGTGAAAAATGCTATCTAAAAATTAAAGAAGCTTTCCACTGCAAAGAAGTAGGCTCGATAACTATGAAAAACAAAGCGGCACCGGTAACTATTTACGAGGTAATTGAATAAATATATCTAACTATTTAATCCTGATAAAGATGGAAAAGAAAGTGACACCCCAAAAAGAGGTAAAAGCGACACATATCAAAAATAAACACACCGATGATTTAGTCGATCATTACTGGGGAAGCATCAATTATGTGGCTTATTTGATCAAGGCATCAGAGTTAAAGGCCGGACTCATCCTTTCGTTTTATGGTATACTTTTGAATTTTATTTACCAAAGTGTAACGGTTTTATTGGAAAAATTTCCAAATGATATCATTATTTATTTGCTTTTAGGATTTTGGTTTTCCTGTATTGTGCTTTCCATTTATTTCAGCATACGCTGTTTTATACCCAGGTTTGAAGCTAAGTTTGATAAAAATATTTTCTTTTTCAGGGATGTAATTTCAAAGTTTGGTTCTATAGATGAATATTCAAAAACCTTTTATGATATAAGCACAGATGAGGATCGATTATTTCATCAATTGGGTCAACAGATTTTTATACTCTCAAAAATTGCGAATGTGAAATTTAATTATGTAAAAAATTCATTGCGGTTTTTAGCAGCGGGATTGGCTGTATTATTGACAGTTTTAATTTATTATTTCTTAATTTCGGCACTTTAGCAGTCTTACCAAATTAAATAGTATATTAATTGATAATAGTAAAACAACAATAATGAAAAAGCTACTTCTTTTGATATGTATAATTTCCCTTTTTTCCACAGAAGGTATTTCTGCTCAACAAATACAGGATCATAACACCTTAACTGAAATGCTCCACAACTTTATGGAAGGCGCCTCAAACAATGACCGGGAAATTCACGATGCTTTCTGGGCAGAAGACCTCATCTATACCAGTTCAAACGGCACCCGCTTTGGCAAAGCCGAAATTATGGCCGGTTTTGAAACTGAAACTGAGGTGCCGGCGACACCTAAAACCATTTATACCGCAGAAGATATCCAAATCAAGGTCTATGACGACATGGCTGTGGTGGCTTTTAAAATGAAAGGAACAACCGGAGAAGAAATGCAATACTATCTCAACAGTGGCACCTTTTTAAAACGCAATGGCCGTTGGGAAGTCGTGAACTGGCAAGCTACCAAAGTGCCTAAATAGTCGTTCCCAGACTTTATCCTATTTTTAATTTTTAAAAAGTTGTGGCCTTTTTTCCGGGCTTATTATTTATTGGTAAAGATGGGAAGGATTGCCCGAAATCTTTATTATCATAATATTTGCCAGCCTTTTTCTAAAAAAATCTATTTCATGAAAAAAGGGAAGATAGTATCATTTTAAAACCTAGGATATATGTAACATTTTTTTGAGAAAATGTAATGATAATCCTTTTATTAGTTGGAAATTGAAAGTGTTCTTGAAACTAATTAGTTGCAAGCAAGATATACAAAAGTCAAAAAGTACAGTTTGAAGTTAAAAAAATCAGGGGGTATAGGGTAAAACTAGACTTGGAAATTTTCAAAAGTACATGATAAAATTATATATAAAATACATGGTAAGCCTTCGTTGTAAAATGCTTGTCAAAGAAGAGTTGAAAAAACTTGGGATTACTTTTATAAGTGTGGATTTAGGTACCGTAGAAATCAAAGAAACCTTTTCTCCTGAAAAATTAGAAACTTTTAGGGCAAATCTTTTAAAATCAGGACTGGAGCTGTTAGAAAATTCAAAGAGCATTCTCATCGAAAAAATAAAAAGCGTCATCATAGAAATGATCCATTATGAAGAGGAAATACCCAAGGTTAATTATTCTTTATACATAAGTGAAAAATTGGGCTATGATTATACCTATCTGGCAAATACCTTTTCAGAAGTTAAAGGCATAACCATACAGCAATATATAATTTTCCACAAAATTGAAAAAGTGAAAGAATTGCTTTTGTATGACCAATTTACCCTTACTGAAATATCATACAAACTTCACTACAGCAGTGTTGCTCATTTATCAAACCAGTTTAAAAAAGTGACCGGCCTCTCTCCGTCATATTATAAGGAATTGAAACTCAAAAGGAACAATAACCTTGAAAACCTGTGATATATGTAACAATTGGCACAATAACGTGTAAGAAATAACCAAGAAAAAAACAAGTCCTTTGTCTATGTTATTAATTGAAGATTTATTGGGTTTTAAGGTGTACCTTTCATTTTATTATTAAACAAAAAAAAATGCAGGAAGTTGAATATCAAAAAGCAAAAGTTTTTATCATAGTAGAGATTATCGAATACATCCCCAACTCTGTTCTTATAAAAACGATTATTAAAAAGTCAACCGGAAACGTGAGTGCTGTTTCTTTTGATAGTGGCGAAGCATTGGCTGAAAAGATCTCCCCTTTTGACACTTTTATACAAGTGATAGATGGTGAGGCCGAAGTTTTGATAAATGATATCCCAAATCATCTCACAGCCGGGGAATCTATTATTATACCCGCCCATGCTAAAAACACCATAAAAGCCAATGTGCGGTTTAAAATGATATCAACCATCATAAAAAGTGGTTATGAAGAGGTTGGTTTATAAGAGCTTTCCTTTATTTTGTTTAACCTTACCCTCCCCTTTTATTAATGGCCAAAATTTTATTTTAACGATAAATAGCTATTATGCAAAAGCAATCAAGTAACTCACTGGATGCTGTCATTCAAAACTCAAGAGACTCGTTTCTTATAATCAATACAGGAGGTAAAATTACCTATTGCAATTTTAGTTCTGTAAAAGCCTTTGGATATGCTCCCAATCAACTCCTGGAGAAGCAAATTTCCATGCTGTTTTCAAAAAAAAAATATATTAAAATTGAAAACAATATACTAAAAGTCTGTAAAGGTGTTGATGTAGCAAATTTTGACACTTCCATTGAAAAAAGAACCGGAGAAAAATCCTTTTTTTCCCTAAATCTAAATGCTGTTTATAACGAAAAACTTAAAGTCATTGCAATATCCATGCACTTTAGAGACCTTTCAGCCCAACGAGTATCAGAGCGAAAAATACGCCGAAAAGCAAAAGAAACGGTCAAGCTCAAAGATATTTTTATGGCAAACTTAAATCATGAATTGAGAACCCCGGTAAATTTGATTATAGGTTTTTCAGATATCTTGTTACAACATAAAATCGAACAGGAAAAGCAACAAGAGTATTTAGAAACAATCAAAATGGCAGCCGGAAACCTTTTAGAAGTGATTAATTCAATGTTGGACTCCTCTAAAATTGAAGCTGGAAAAATAGTTTTTGAAAAAATCCCCTTTAGTATTTCAAAAACATTTTTATCATTGGAAAAAATGTTTTCAGCAAAAGCTGATGAAAAAAAATTAGAAATTCGATTTGAATTTCATGATTCAATTCCACAGCTAATTATTGGAGATCCCACCAGGTTTGTACAGATTATTTCAAACCTTATCAGTAATGCCATAAAGTTTACAGATCAAGGCAAAGTATTGATTTCTGCCAAAGTATTAGTCAACAAAAATAAAAAAAAACTACTTCAAACCACTGTGGAAGATACGGGCATTGGTATCCCAAAAGAGATGCATGCTTATCTTTTTGAAAGATACAGGCAAGCAAAGGCAGACACCACCCGAAATTATGGTGGAACAGGATTGGGGTTAAGTATTGTAAAAAACCTGGTAGAACTCCAAAAAGGAAGTATAAACTTTAAAAGTATAGAAGGGGTTGGTTCCTCATTTACATTTGTCCTGCCATTACTAACAAATACAAATAAAATATATTCAAAAAAAGAAAATGTTATAGAAGACATACTGAATAACAAAAACAAACTACAAGCGCTAAGAAAACTCAAGGTTTTAATGATTGAGGATAACATATTGAATATAAAAATGATGGTACATATTTTTTTAATGCAAAAAATCTCATTAGAAATTGCAGTTAATGGTATGGAAGGAATTGAAAAAGTCAAAAACAATCATTTTGACATAATCTTAATGGATATTGAAATGCCCGTAATGAAAGGATGTGAAACAACTCAAATCATCAGAAAAGAATTAAAAAACAACATACCCATCATTGCCTTGACCGCAAACGCCTTATCCGGTGAAAAAGAAAAGTATCTAAAAAAAGGGATGAACGGTTTTATCAGCAAACCTGTCAATACAAACTTACTGTTTACAAGTATGTATCAATTAACCAGCCCTGAAGTCTTGCTTCAATAGAAAACTCTAATTTTGGCATGTAAATAAAGGCAGTTATTGATTTTCTTATGTGTGATTTATACAACTCATTTTCAGATATGTGTAATACAAACTCCTTTAACTATTTACATCTTTACTTTGTATAACAACATATACTATGGTTTTTATGTAAAATAGTTTAGAACACTACCTTCATATTACAATCTTTCTAAACTAATTGAATTTAATCCGTAAGTAGTAAAACAACAACCGTTTTCATGTTGTGAGGACAAGCAAAATGGTTGGTTTTACTACGTTTTTTGAAAAATTTGCAAAAAAATACATGAATAACTATTTATGCCATTGAATTCAAACGATATAATCCTTAAAACACTACTACTTTCAGTATTAGTAATTCTATTCAGCGTAGGTATTGAAAAGTTAATGGTACAGAATTTTAAGGCAAGTCACTTTATAAGTATGGAAAACGAATTACTTGTAGATTTCCCCATAACTAACTGTCAAGCAAACTGGTCCAAAGAGTCGCTCGCCCAAATAGAAAAACTAATCAAAATATATGGAGTCCCAGATGAATTCACCCCAACTAGCCTGCTCTGGTCTATCTCGGGAGATGTCCCCAAAACCATCTTATTCACAGAATATTATTTCTATTTACAAGACAGCCTTCCAAAAAAGAACAATGCCTGCTATTCCAACAACCTTGTCTGGAATTGATATGATTTCGGTCAGTCCATAGGTATGACGGCATTGGTACTCTTACTGCTCAAGGGAAGTCCTTGTGCGGGAATAAACCGTGAGGCTGCTAAAATTCATATTGAATTAAAAAACCGCCTAAAAACCAGGCGGTTTAAAATTAAAAAGAAAACAAAGCTAGATTATAGTTTTTCAAATCGTAAGGTATCAACACTGCCATCGCCACCACTAACGTCTTTTAAATCAATAGAAGTATCCGTGAACCCTTCAACATCCCAATCGTCGTTAAACTCATCAAATGGTACTTGTGAACCAAAATCAAGTACTACATCCAGGCCACTTCCGTCGCCACTTAAGGTAACAGCCCAACTGCCGTTTAAGGTTTGACTGCCATTAGCGGCTGTTACGGTACCATCTGAAATGAAATCAACTGTATACCCTGTATAAGGAGCTGTTTGATTGATGCCATCATCCAAATAGTTTGCTACAAACCAGGAGCCGGAAATCATGATATCAATAAGATCTTGAGGATTTGCACCTCCTGTACAATCTGCAGCGGGTGTTCTTCCAAATTTGAGAATATCAGTACTGCCATCTCCTCCACTTATATCCAGTAAAGAAATCAAGTTTGTGTTAAAATCAACAACATCCCAGTCGTCGTTTAGATCATCAAAAGGGTCGTCATCACCACTAATTTGGAAATCGAGCACCAGGTCAAGACCACTGCTGCTGTTTTGTACTTGCCAGCTACCATTGACGGTATTGCCGGAACTTGTGGCAGTCACTGATTGGTCTGCTGCAAAACTGAATGTATAATTAATATAATGACAGGTTTCAATGTCGCCATCGTCATTCAAAAGGGTTACATACCAGTCTCCGGTTGTCAAATTTTCAACAAATGAGTTTGTGCCACCACCACCGGTAGTAGGTGTTCTTCCAAAAGTTAAAAACTCAACACTTCCATCACCGCCACTAACGTCTTTTAAACGGATGATTTCCGGTGTGACTTCAATAATATCCCAATCGTCATCCAATTCATCAAACGGACTGTTTGTACCAAAGAATAAAACAAAATCAAGAGTGGAGCTCGTTGTCAACTCCCAGGTTCCGTTTACTTGATTTGAACCATTATCTGCAAGTGCCGTTTGATCTGCATTAAAGCTAAATTGGTAACCGTTAAACAAAAAGGTTTCGTCCTCATCATCAAAGAAATAATTAACATACCAAACTCCATCGGTTAAAATATCAGCAAAATTTGCAGGTATTTGACCTCCCGAAGCGTCACACGCTAAAATAATATCCTCCAGTTCCTGCAAGTTGTTTATTTCTACGACATTTCCACTTTCAAGTGTTATTGATATTGGGAAAACAATTGAAAAGCCTGAACCCGGTTCTAAATTGCTTATGAAAAGCAACAATTCTAAATCACTGCTAATTGTTTGTGTACCGGTTTGCTGGCCGGCTGCATTAAAAATATTAAGATTAATTGGGTAATTGATACTCACACATGTTATTGCAGTTGGCTCTGTAGGCGGTTCAGACATACGGGTAAGTAAATTTGCCATCAACGAAGTCTTGTTGATCGTGATTGCAGAATCATCGGGTGGTGGACTATCATCTGTGCTACAAGATGTAAAGAGCAATAGACCAAAAATTAAATAAGCGGGTAATAGGGCTATTTTTTTCATAAATTAAAGAATTAGGTTATTTACTCATAGAACAGTATAAAGGATTATTACCCTACTTAAGGATAAAAACTATTTTTTAAAAATTAGTCTATCGAGGAAGATGAAAACCAACACCCGAAAAATCTTAACAGGCTTAGCTGATTTCTGGTAACATTGTTCCATTATTTAGAATAAAAACATAAGCTCCTGTTTTTAATAAAAGTTTAAAATTATTTTTTTGTTGTAAAGCACTATAAAAAGTATCTTATGGAAATTCAAATAATTATATAACTTTTAAGAGTGTGAATCATGGCAAAAGAGAATGTAGAAGTATTGGAAAAAGGACATATCTATTTCTTTTACAGACCAAAAATTGACGTAAAGGATGATATAAAGAACAAAGAAGATGTCCAAAACTTTTATTGTGCCCTCAGTCCTAAAGACGATAAACACTCCCGTTTGCTAATCATTGGAAAAGAAGCACTACCCGAACTTTCCAATCATGAAAAATTCTGGGGTTTTGTTAGCAGAGCTTCAATAAGCAAAAAACAAATCAAGGAAGAACTGGAGTCATATACCTATCAGACCAAAACCAAAGGCAAAAGAGAACAACCCGCTGCAAGACCTTGTGGCGAAGGCGTCTACAGAATCCTGCAGCACGATGACCACACACATCTTGTCTATGCCCTTGAATATCCCAAAAAAAGGGATGAAGTGCAGAAAGCTTTCAATATTGAAAGAGAGGGAAATTACATCATAAACGTAAAAAACCCTGAAAAAGGACAACCTAAAAACGCAGGGATGCCCCAAGATCAAAAAGCAGACTTTCCAAAAAGACTTACCGAAAAATTTGAAGACAGACGCTTTGTGCCTGTCAATCCATCTGATTTCCTGAATTATGAAAATGCCGAGATATTGTTTATAGGTATAAATGAAGACATAAAAAAAGAATTGGGCGTTGAACTAAAACCTGAAAAAGAATCACGGAAAAATGCAGATATTTACAATGATCTGAATCTCGATAAAGAAGAAAATCCCGTTGCACCTTTATTTAAAGGAAAATGGGAATAAAAAAACTGACTGCCAAATTAAAAAAGGAAGCATTTAAAAATGCTTCCTTTTTTGTTGTAAGTATAATAATGAATTAATCTATCCTTGTTATCCTGGCGCCAATTGCCTGAAGTCTCTCCACTATATTTTCATAACCTCTGTCAATTTGCTCAATATTGTGAATCAAACTGGTTCCGGTAGCTGAAAGTGCAGCAATAAGCAAGGAAATACCGGCTCTGATATCAGGTGAAACCATGGTTGTTGCTTTCAACATCGATTGAAAATCATGTCCAATTACCGTAGCCCTGTGCGGGTCACAAAGAATTATTTTTGCCCCCATATCAATCAATTTATCGACAAAGAAGAGACGGCTTTCAAACATCTTTTGATGAATCAAAACACTTCCTCTGGCCTGTGTACAAACAACCAGAACAATACTCAGCAAATCAGGTGTAAATCCCGGCCAGGGAGCATCGGCAATGGTTAAAATAGAACCGTCAATATAACTTTGAATTTCATAATGGTCTTGTTCTGGGATATAAATATCGTCTCCCTTTTGTTCTAGTGTGATTCCCAGTTTTCTAAAGGTATTTGGAATGACACCTAAATTCTCCCAACTCACATTTTTAATGGTAATCTCACTGCGGGTCATGGCTGCCAACCCTATCCAGCTACCAATTTCGATCATATCCGGTAACACTGTATGCGTGCAACCACCCATGGATTTTACCCCTTCAATAACCAAAAGATTAGACCCAATACCTGAAATATTTGCGCCCATGCGGTTGAGCATTTTACACAATTGTTGTAAATAAGGCTCACAAGCGGCGTTGTAAATGGTTGTGGTTCCTTTAGCCAAAACAGCAGCCATAATAATGTTTGCAGTACCGGTAACAGAAGCCTGATCGAGCAGCATATAAGTACCTGTCAAACCATTGGGAGCTTCTACCCCATAAAAACGTTCTTCACGGTTATACCTGAACTCTGCACCCAGTTTTATAAAGCCTTCAAAGTGGGTATCCAGCCTTCTACGACCAATTTTATCACCGCCGGGTCGTGGAATATATCCCTTGCCAAAACGTGCAAGCAACGGGCCTACAATCATAATGGAACCCCGGAGCGAACTCCCCTCCTTTTTGAACAATTCAGACTCCAAGTATTCAAGATTGATATCATCTGCCTGAAAGGAAAAATGACCTTTGCCAAATTTTTCTATTTTGACGCCCAGATTTCCGAGAACAGATATCAGTTTATTGACATCAATGATATCGGGGATGTTTTTGATTTCAACTTTTTCAGGAGTGAGCAGAACAGCGCAAAGTATCTGAAGTGCTTCATTTTTTGCGCCCTGCGGATGTATTTCACCTTTTAGTTTTTGACCGCCTTCAATTTGAAAAGTACCCATAGAATAATAAAATGCTTAATGTCTTTTTTTGGTCCTGTTTGACTTGTAGTTCTTTTTACCTAAATGACCTCCGTTTGTGAATTTCTTTTTGCTCTTCATCAACTCGGAAGCATTTGAAAGATCTTCATCACTTTCTTTAAGGTTTATTTTTCCGCCTGAAAGCTCAAAAAGATGATCAAAAATAACCCCGTCTTCAACGGTATCCTTGTTCCAGTTGAGATAGGATTTTTTCATATGATTGGCGATTGTAATAACAAGCGCCTCCTTTTTTTCACCTTCTTCCCAGCTGTTTGCCACATCAATCATCCTTTTGATATTGTTTCCGTAAAAACGGTATTTGGGATGGTTTTGAGGGTACTTTAAAGGCTCAGGGCGTTCCATAAGCTCTTCTTTTGTCGGGATGGGAAAAGGTGACTCAACATCCAGTTTGAAGTCTGATATAATAAACAACTGGTCCCAAAGCATCGGCTGGAAATCAGGAACATCACGCAAATGCGGATTTAAATTGCCCATCACGGCAATGATGCTCTTGGCTACTTTATTGCGTTCTTCCCGGTCTTCTATGGTAATGGCATAATCTACCAGTTTTTGAATATGGCGTCCGTATTCAGGAATGATAAGTTTGGGCCTTTCCGTATTGTATTCTAATTGATCTAACAAAATGTTTGGTGTTTTAAGTGTAGTAAAAAGTTATTTCATTGCTTTGCGCAAAGTAGTAAAAAAATGTTTCTAAAAAGTTAACCTAAAGCGAAATTATTCCCTCAATATATGAAACTTCAAGATACTTTTCTATAACGGCATCAGGATTTTTCATTTTTACGTGAACAGACACGCTGGTGAAATTGCCTTTTGAAGATTCCTTGGTTTGAATTATGGCTTCTTCTTCTTTGAAGGCATCTTTGATTTGCTCCACCTTTTCAGCATCTGTAGGAATGATGAATTTATAAAGGTAATTTGAAGGCCAAAGTGTATCGTTGCTCAGTTTCTCTTTGAGATTTTTGTAAAAGTCTGCTGTTTTTTTATCCGGTTCCATAAGTGGGGCTTATTTTCATAAATCTTTTGCCCTGCAAAGATAAGATTTCAAAATCAATTTCTTTTTCCGTATTTTGTATTTTTAAATATAAAATCTTGACACCAAAACGCATTGTAATAACCGGCGGCCCGGGTACCGGAAAATCATCCATTATTAAGTCCCTGGAAGCCCACGGTTACACGTGTTTACACGAAGTCTCCCGGGAAGTAATCCTCCAGGCCAGAAAAGAAGGTTACGAACAGTTGTTTCTTGAAAAACCCCTGCTTTTCAGCGAAATGCTGCTCGAAGGAAGGGTGAGCCAGTTTCATGAAGGGTTGACCTTTAAAAGAAAACATGTTTTTTATGATCGCGGGCTTCACGATGTGGTTGCATATTTACACTATGCAGGCGAGGTTTATCCTGAAGAATTTCAAACCGTTTGTAAAAGTTACTCTTATGACCAGGTTTTTATACTTCCTCCCTGGGAAGAAATTTACACACCCGATAGTGAACGCTATGAAAGCTTTGAAGAAGCCGTCAAGATTCATAGATATCTGGAAAACGCCTATAAAAGTTATAACTACAAGCCCATTGAGGTGCCAAAATTGACCATTGAAGAACGTGTTTCCTTCATTCTCGACACCATGAGCCGGCTTCTATGAGAACCCCACTCGAAATATTAAAAAGGTACTGGGGCTATGATGAATTCAGGCCGCTTCAGACAGAAATTATAGAAAGTGTTTTACATAAACAAGACACCGTGGCACTGTTACCCACCGGTGGCGGAAAATCAATCTGCTATCAAATTCCCGCCCTGGCCACTGATGGAATATGCATTGTGGTTTCCCCACTCATCGCATTGATGAACGATCAGGTAAACGCCCTTCAAAACATGGGGATCAAAGCCATGGCCCTTGCCGGAAGCATTTCCTATAATGACCTTGACAGATTGCTTGACAATTGCATTTACGGCAACTATAAATTCCTTTACCTTTCGCCGGAAAGGCTTCAGCAGGAACTCGTGCAGCACCGCATCGAGAAAATGAACGTCAATATCATTGCCGTTGATGAAGCGCATTGTATTTCACAATGGGGAAACGATTTCAGGCCTGCATATAAAAACCTGAATATTCTCAGAACACTAAAACCGGATGTACCCTTTATTGCTGTTACCGCAACTGCAACTCCTGAAGTGCTTACAGATACCATCAACGAACTCGCACTTGAGAACGCAAAAGTCTTTCAAAAATCGTTTTTCAGGGAGAACATTGCCTATCTGGTCTTAAAAGAAGAGGACAAACTCTATCGCATTGAAAAACTGCTAAAGAAAAATGAAACAGCTATCATTTATACACGCAACAGAAAAAGCACTGAAGAAATCAGCAGGGCACTAAATCTAAAAAACATTGACAGCACCTATTTTCACGGGGGGATTACGGCAGACGAAAAGAAAAAAAGACTCAACAACTGGCTGGAGGAAAAAACACGGGTCATTGTGGCAACAAGTGCTTTTGGGATGGGTATTGATAAACCGAACGTGCGAAAAGTGATTCACTTTGACTTGCCTGAAAGCATCGAAAGCTATTTTCAGGAAGCCGGAAGGGCCGGAAGGGATGGTTTGTATGCGCAGGCCATACTTCTTTATAATGACAGTGATGAACCCCAATTGAAAAGACAGTTTTTAAGCACACTACCTACCGTTGATTTCCTCAAGCATATTTACAGAAAGCTGTGCAATCATTTTTATATTGCTTATGGTGAAGGCGCATTCACGACACATAGTTTTAATTTTGAAAAGTTCTGCAGGCAATATGAGTTGCATTCCTTAAAAACATACAACGCCATCCAGGCACTTGACCGGCTGGGCATTGTAAGATTGTCTTTTGAATTTGGCAGGAAAACCGAAATACAATTCCTGCTTCCTTCAAAACAGGTGATTGCCTATCTGGAAAGGAATATGAAATCTTCCATTATCGGGAAAACCATATTGCGCATCTATACCGGTATCTTTGAAAAAGAAACTGCTACAGATCTGGAATTGGTAGCCAGCAAAAGCGGGCAATCTGTAAACGAAATTATAGAAACCCTGAAGCAGTTTGAAAAGGATGAAGTCATTTCCTTATCACTGGCCACAACAGATGCCGCCATGACGTTTATTGAGCCGCGGGAAGATGACAGGACTATCAACAGGATTGCAAAGACACTTAACGCTCAAAACACCAGTAAAGTAAGCCAGGCTGGAGCGGTCATAAAATATGTAAACAACGATTCCCAGTGCAAAAGCATACAGTTGTTGGCATATTTTGGTGACCATTCAAATAAAACCTGCGGCATTTGCAGTGTCTGTACAAGGCAAAACAATCAAATCTCCCTCAAAGAGAAAAAAATGATAGCAAAAGGGGTGTTACTTCTTTTGGAAGAACAAGACGCCCTTAACTCCAGGGAAATTTGCGAAAGCCTTACTTTTGCAGAAATGAAAGTAATTTCTGTACTGCAACAACTAATTGATGCAGGCAAAATTAGCTTAAACACAAAAAATCAATACCAGTTAAGATAATGAAAGATTTAAGAATTGTTTTTTACGGAACGCCGGAATTTGCTGTTGCAACATTGCAAGCTCTTATACAAGCAGGTAAAAATGTAGTAGCCGTTGTCACAGCACCGGACAGACCTGCGGGAAGGGGAAGAACTTTAAAACAATCTGATGTGAAGAACTATGCGCTTTCACAAAACATACAAGTTTTACAACCAACGAATCTCAAGAGCGGTGAATTTCAATCAGATTTGGAAGCCCTTCAACCTGACCTGCAAATTGTAGTTGCGTTCAGGATGCTGCCGGAAGCAGTCTGGAGCCTTCCCACAGAGGGCACCTTTAACCTCCACGCTTCCCTCCTGCCGCAATACCGTGGTGCTGCCCCCATTAACTGGGCCATTATAAACGGTGAAAAGAAAACAGGTGTCACCACATTTTTTATTGACGACAAAATTGACACAGGCGAAATCATCTTACAAAAAGAAATTACCATAGAACCGGAAGATACCGCCGGAAGCCTGCACGATAAACTGATGAAACTGGGCAGCAAAGCCGTTCTTGAAACCGTGGGAATGATTGAAAATAATAACGTAAAAACTCAGATTCAAAAAAATTCGGAAGATTTGAAAACGGCATACAAGCTCCATACTGAGAATACAAAGATTGACTGGGATCAGTCCATTTCGACTATACATAATAAAATAAGGGGGCTGAGTCCATACCCGGCTGCCTGGTCCTTTTTAATAAATGACACCAAAGAAGTTGTCGTAAAAATCCTGAAATCAACACCTGTTACCGATGCTCATTCCCTTGAGACCGGTGATATTACCACCACTAAAAAAGATATTTTGGTTGCTGTAAAGGGAGGGTATCTAAGAATTGAAGAAATACAATTGCCCGGAAAGAAGAAAATGGATGCAAGGGCACTTTTAAATGGCTACACTTTTGAAAATGGAGCCAAAATGCGCTAAAGTCTTACTGCTACTCATTTTATAAAATGACGAAAAAAACAAGCAACTTTATTAACAATGGACGAAAGTTATCAACAAATAGTCTGATTTACCCCGTTATTGCTTGCGCGAACCAATAATCCGTTTAAATTTGTAGAGCAAAATAATTTATGTTTAACCAACAATTTAATTTAAAAAACAAATTATGAACAAATCAGATTTAATCGATGGAATGGCAGCTGACGCCGGAATCACTAAAGCAGCAGCTAAAAAAGCCTTGGAATCATTCTTAGGAAATGTTGAAAAAGCCCTTAAAAAAGGAAACAGAGTATCTCTAGTAGGCTTTGGTTCTTGGTCAGTTTCTAAAAGAGCTGCAAGAGAAGGAAGAAACCCACAAACAGGAAAAACTATTAAAATTGCTGCTAAAAAAGTAGTTAAGTTTAAAGCAGGAGCTGATCTTCAAAAGGCAGTAAACTAGTTTTTTCTTAAAAAAAACTTACTTAAAACCCTATTCAATTGGATAGGGTTTTTTTTTATTTAAAATTTTTCAGTAGATTTAGTCTAAAGAAACTGTACCATGACAACTTTAAAACCTTCAAAAGGTCTTCTTCTTGTAGCAGAGCCATCCATATTTGGCGATTTGTCATTTAACAGGTCTGTGGTTTTACTGGCAGATGAAAATGAGGGTGGCTTTGTGGGTTTTATTCTCAACAAACCCCTTGAGTATACCATTCATGATTTGATACCCTCCATCGATTCAGATATTATTGTCTATAATGGTGGTCCTGTGGAACAAGACAATATGTATTTTATACACAGAGTGCCTGAGTTAATTCCCAACAGTGTTGAAATTACAAACGGTATCTATTGGGGTGGCGATTTTGAGACGGTAAGTATTTTACTGGAGTCAAAACAAATTAAAGGCACAGACATTCGTTTCTTTTTGGGATATTCAGGGTGGGAAGAAAACCAACTTGAAAAAGAATTGAATGCACACAGCTGGGTAGTTGTAAAAAACAATTACAACAATGAGATTTTTTCCAAAGACAACGCCAGTTTTTGGAAAGAAAAAATGGTCGAATTTGGCGGTGACTATCTTCTTTGGTCAAATGCACCTGAAAACCCCAACTTCAACTAAGTCAGTCGTATTTTTACATTTAATTTGGTAAGCAGATTTTTTGAAACTTCTGTTTTAAAATCTTTTTTTCGGTACTTGGTAACGGGTTGAATGCCTTTCACCACATTTGTAATAAAAATCTCATCTGCCTTTTGAAGTTCAAAAGGTGAAATGGAAGTTTCTTCAAATGTATATTCCGGCAGTTGTTTTGCCATATTCAGAAGTTGCTTTCTTATCACACCCCGCAAACAACCATCTGTGATGGGTGGTGTTTTAATTACAGTGCCTGAGACTAAAAAAATATTTCCGTTAAGGGCTTCAACAACCATTTTATTCTCATTCAGTAACAAACAGTTGTCGTAATCATTTTCACGCGCATAAATACTTCCCAGAACATTGATGAGCTTGTTGTTTGATTTGATGGTTGAGAGCAAGCCTGAATTTAAATAATGATCCTTAAAAAGCTCAATCTCATATGAATCGGTGTTATGAAGATAAAACGGGGGTTCAAGCTCTTCACATGTGATAAGGAAAGAAACCGAATTATTTGAAGGCATATAAAGCCCGCCTTCATTTCTGTATACCGTACACCGGGCTTTCACCGCCTGGGATACCGGAAAATGTGCAGTTGTTTTTAAGATTTCTTCCTGCAGGTTTTCCATTGTGAAATGCATGGGAATTTCCATCCGCATAATACGCATAGAGGCCATTAACCTGAAATAGTGGTCTTCCCAAAAAAGAATTTTTCCCGAGGAAATGCGAAGGGTTTCAAAAACAGCATCACCATAATAAAGACCGCGGTTGGTGGGAGAGATTCCTGCTTGGCTTTCCGGCACCAGTTTTCCGTTCAAATTAATCATAAAAAAAACTCGTTTTATTTAAACGAGGTAAAGATACACGTTATAAATGAGGATTTTTTATGTAGAACCCAAAACCTGTTTAAGATCTGAGACCATATTATCCCAAAGCATTTTACTCGCTTCCAGTTCATCTTCAGGAGAAAAATCTGTGATCATCAAGGAGACATCTTTTGTGATTTCATCAAGTTGAATGCGCATTTCAAAATAATAATCTGTGCCTTCATCTGCCATCCATTTAAATTTGATGCGTTCACCGCTCTTTTTACCTAAAAGTTTTGCACGTTCTTCAGAGCCGTTCCATATAAATGTGAAGAACTCTCCACGCGAATTTACATTCTCTGCATACCATTCAGAAAGCCCTGAAGGCGTTGATATATATTGATATAAAAGCGAAGGTGAGACTTGAATTGGAAATTCCATCTCAAATTTTACTTTTTCTTCCATTGTTTTGATTGTTAGTTGACGCACAATATAGATATTAAAACGGAATTAGAAAAAAAATAAAAATATATTTTGTGGAAATAAACCTTTGTGCTACTACAAATTGTTTTTATATTTGCGCTCTCAAAAATAGAGATTGAGATTTCCTGTTTTTCACGAGACATGATTCAGTTGGTCAGAGCGTCGGATTCATATCCACCAAAGGCGGACGGAGGTTTAGACAAGACTTGAGATTTAAGTAAGGTTCTTGATTGAATACGTTTTAAAATATATAATGAGATTCCCGCCTTCGCGGGAATACATGGCGTGGTAGCTCAGCTGGTTAGAGCGTCGGATTCATAACCCGGAGGCCGGGGGTTCAAGTCCCCCTCACGCTACAAAAAATCCCCAATGAAAATTAGGGATTTTTTATTTTTACAGAATGGACGAGTTTGTAACATATGTGCTCTACTCAATAAAATTTGATAATATATATATTGGATTTTCCTCCTCTTTAATTCAAAGATTCTACTCTCACAACAAATTCTCAAATAAAGGGTATACAGTTAAGTTCAGGCCCTGGATTGTCGTGTATGCTGAATTCTTTTCAACTAAAAAAGAAGCAATGCAAAAAGAAAAGTGGCTGAAATCCGGGATTGGAAGAAAATTTATCAAAGAAAAAGTACTCCCATTTTATAAAGAATAGATGGAGGATTCATATCCGCCAGAGGCGGACGGGGGTTCAAGTCCCCCTCACGCTACAAAAAAAATCCCCAATGAGAATTGGGGATTTTTTTATGTCTATATTTTTTATTTAATTACTTATTTAAAGCCTGCATTAATGCATCAATATTTAAAACCTGCTGCTCCCCACTCTTCATATTCTTAAGGGTAAAGGTTTTTGCTTCCATTTCATTTCCCCCTGCAAGGATAACAAAGGGTATGTCCCGTTTATCTGCATAGGTCATTTGTTTGCCCATTTTGGCAGCATCCGGGTATAGTTCTGCAGCAATGCCTTCAGACCTTAGTTTTGCAATTGCCTGCATTGCATACAAAGCTTCTGCTTCCCCAAAATTGATAAACAATACTTTGGTGTTTGCTTCCACGGTTTCAGGAAACAATCCCAGTTCTTCCAGCACAAGATAAATGCGGTCCAGGCCAAATGAGATTCCCACACCGCTCACACCTTTCAATCCGAATATTCCGGTAAGGTCATCATAGCGGCCTCCACCGCCAATACTGCCCAATTGAACAGATGGCGGGGCACTCACTTCAAATATCGCCCCGGTGTAATAATCCAGGCCACGGGCCAGGGTTACATCAAGAACGATATTAGAACTCTTAAGACCCAGTGTTTGGACATTATCCAGTACAAATCGCACTTCTTCAATCCCTTTTAAACCTGAAGGTGAAGTGACTAAAAGACCGGAGAGACTTGCTAATTTTGCTTCATTATCTCCTTCAAAACTGAAGAGGGGCTGTAGTTTATTGATAGCGTCTTGTGAAATTCCCTTTTCAAGCATTTCTTTTTTTACGCCCTCCTCGCCTATTTTATCGAGTTTATCGAGTGCTACCGTGAAGTTAATAAGCTTGTCTTCTGCACCAATAACTTCGGCTATTCCGGAAAGAATTTTCCGGTTGTTAATTTTTATGGTGACACCTTGTAGTTCCAGGTTGGCAAAAACCTCATCATAAAGTTGTACAAGCTCGATTTCCTGCCATAAGGAGTCTGAACCCACCACATCTGCATCACACTGCCAAAACTCCCTGAAACGTCCTTTTTGAGGCCTGTCTGCACGCCATACGGGTTGTATCTGATAGCGCTTAAATGGAAAGCTGATTTCGTTTTGGTGCTGTACCACATATCGGGCAAACGGAACCGTGAGGTCATAACGTAAAGCTTTTTCGGAGATATCTTTTGTGATTTTCAGGCTGTCCTTTTCCGCATACAGCGCATCATCAACTTTGCTTAAAAAATCACCACTATTCAAAATTTTAAAAATCAACCGGTCACCTTCTTCGCCATATTTTCCCATCAAGGTCTCTGAGTTTTCAAAGGAAGGCGTCTCTATGGGCTGAAAACCATAAAGCTTAAAAGAGGTTTTTATGGTTTCGGTAATATAGTTGCGCTTTGCAACCTCTTGCGGTGAAAAATCTCTTGTGCCTTTGGGTACTGACGGTTTTTTTGCCATGGTTTTTTTGAATAAGTACAAATATCAGATTATAAATTGCAAGTATCAAATTTTAAAAAATAAAATTGAATCCATATTATATTTTCTTGCTTTGTGAAATGCGCTAAAATATTTATATTTCAAACTGTGTAACAATCTGCTTCAATTGATGTCAAATAGAGAAACGCAACTTTCATGTTTTCACTTTTAGGAGAAAATATTCGCATTGCCATTGACTCCATAAAAACACAGCTTTTAAGGACCATTTTAACCATCCTTATTATTGGTATTGGGGTATTTGCACTGGTAATTATATTAAGTGCTGTAAAATCCCTGGAAAACACGATATCAGGTGACTTTGCTTCCATGGGTGCCAACACCTTTTCCGTACAGCGCTATGATTTTGACCTTATGTCAACCGGCGAAAGAACAAAAGTTAATCCGGTCATCAGCTACCGGAATATAAAAGAGTTTGAAGACACATATAATTTTCCGCAAACCAACACTTCTGTCTCCTTTACCGGGACCGCGTCTGCCGAAGTAAAATATGAAAACCTCAAAACAGACCCTGAAGTACAGGTACTGGGAGTCAATGAAAATTTTTTAAATGCTTCCGGCCTTTCAGTAGCCCAAGGGCGTGACTTTAACGTTTTTGACATTCAAAACAACAACAACGTCTGTGTCATAGGTTCTGATATTGTAAAGAGCCTTTTTAAAGAGGAAAATCCCCTGGACAAGACGATCAGCATCCGGGGTGCTAAATTTAAAATCATTGGTGTTCTGGAACAGAAGGGTTCCACCTTTGGAAATAATCAGGATTTAAGGGTCATGATTCCCATACAACTGGCCCGCAGTATTTTTTCGCAACCCAATATCAATTACAACATAAGCGTCAAAGTTGAAAACAATGAAATGATAGAAGGAGCCTATGAAGAGGCCATTATGATTTTCAGGAATATAAGAGGATTGCGGCCTGTGGAGGAAAACAATTTTGGAATGTCCCGCAGCGATGACCTCATCAACAGGATCACCAGCATCACAGGGTATCTGGAGGCGGCGGCCTGGATCATCAGCATCATTACAATTTTTGGATCCTCGATTGCCTTGATGAATATTATGCTTGTTTCTGTAACCGAACGCACACGCGAAATTGGCGTGCGAAAATCGCTGGGTGCCAAAAAAGGAACCATTGCGACCCAGTTTTTAATAGAAACCATCCTTATTGGACAAATGGGAGGCCTGCTGGGAATTCTTCTGGGAATTTTGGGAGGACTTGGTTTTGCTGCTATTGTTGGTTTTGAATACAGCCTGCCCTGGGCAGCTATGATAGCTGCAACCATTATTTCATTTGTAGTTGCTGTAATAGCAGGTTCTTACCCTGCGGCAAAAGCGGCCCGCCTTGATCCTATTGAGTCGTTGCGATATGAATAATTTTAATCAACCAACTTTTTCAGGTTGTTGTAAAATCCCCCTTTTGTGATGACGCCACCATGTTTGATGCATTCAAATTTATCGATGTTTTTATCCTCACTGTAAGGCTTTGATGCCTTGTACAGTTCGACCTCATCCTTTTCAAAATTTTCTTTTAACCACGCAAAGCCTTCAGGTGTGTTAAAATCAATGGCAGGGTTCAGGCCCTTTATGGCAATAAGGTCTGCAACTGCTGACCCAAAGTAAAACAAATACACCTGGTTTTTACTCCAGGTTTCGATATAGTCAACTTTTTCCAGGACGCCTTCCCATACCACATCACTAAAGACATCGAGTATTTCTTCAGCTACCTTTGGTCTCATTTCCTTGAGGCTGCTCCATTCTTTTACATCAATGGATTGTGCTGCCAGAAAACGGGCAAACTCGTGATGAAGTTCTTCAAATTGTTCTTTGGTGAGACGGGTATATTTCATAAACTGTTCTTATGGTATAAAGATAAAAAAGAAAAAAGCCTTAAGAATTTCTTCAAAAGGCTTTTTAGATATGCTATCGTAAACTTATTTTGCTTCACCCACTACATTGAAAGTAAGGTTTGCTATTACGTCTCTGTGAAAACGTAGGGCAGCTTCATACTGACCTGTGCGCTTGATCAAGCCACCGGCAACAGTAATGTATTTCTTTTCTAAAGAAACTCCTTCTTTTTCAAGGGCTTCTGCTACGTCTGCGCTGGAGATAGAACCAAAAAGTTTATCACCTTCACCGGTTTTAGCAGTTAATTTTATATCAAGATTGTTTACTTTTTCAGCTTGTTTTTTAGCTTCGTCAACGAGCTTTTGTTCTTTGTAAGCACGTTGTTTTAATGTTTCTGCAAGCATTTTCTTAGCAGATGGTGTTGCCAAAACAGCATGTCCTTGCGGAATCAAAAAGTTTCTTGCATAACCGTTCTTCACAGTTACCAGATCGTCTGTAAATCCTAGATTCTCGACGTCATTTTTTAATATAACTTCCATGTCTTGCTATTTTTTATTTTAATAAATCTGCTACGTAAGGCATTAATGCCAGGTGACGGGCTCTTTTAACAGCTACGGCAACTTTACGTTGGTATTTTAATGAAGTACCTGTAAGTCTTCTCGGCAAAAGTTTTCCTTGCTCGTTTACAAGTTTTAATAAGAAATCAGCATCCTTATAATCAATATACTTAATGCCTGATTTTTTAAAACGACAGTATTTCTTGTTTTTGCTGGTGTCAATATTAAGCGGGGTAAGATATCTGATCTCTCCGTCTTTTTTTCCTTTTGATTGTTGTTCTAATGTTGCCATAGTTATGCAGCTGTTTCTTTATTTCTGTTTCTTCTTTTTTCAGCCCAAGCAATTGCGTGCTTATCAAGCTTAACGGTAAGATAACGCATCACACGTTCATCTCTCTTGAAAGTCAACTCATATGTGTTGATAATTTCACCGGGAGCAGTAAATTCAAATAAGTGGTAAAATCCACTTTTTTTGTGTTGAATTGGGTAAGCTAATTTTTTCAAGCCCCAATTTTCTTTGGATATCATCTTAGCGCCGTTAGAAACGAGAAAATCTTCAAATTTCTTAACTGTTTCCTTTATCTGTTCTTCAGATAAAACGGGATTTAAGATGAAAACAGTTTCATAATGATTCATAAAAATTTGTTTAAATTATTTACTTTTAATTTTATTTACCAAAAGAGCTTTGATAAATAAGGGTGCAAAAATAGCACTTTATTTAGAATCTACAAAAGCTTTTGTTGTTCTATTTTTTCTTACAAATTCTCACATTGTTTTGAATTTTAATTCGTTAAATAACAAATAAAGTTGCACTTTATCGATATTTTATTTAATATTGTCCTAACAAAAAATTATACAACATACGTGGATAAAGTAATACTAAATTGTGCTATTGTAGATGATTCAAGCCTGCAACGTCTTTCTATTGTTAGGTTAGTTCAAAGCCATCCTTCACTGAATCTGGTTGCTGAATACAATAATGCCATTGAGGCAAAAATGGGTTTGTTAAAGAACCAAATCGATTTGGTTTTTCTCGATATTGAGATGCCTATCCTTTCCGGTTTTGATTTACTGGATGATTTGACACAAAAACCACAGATTATTTTTATCACGGGAAAAACAAAATATGCATTCAAAGCATTTGACTATGATGCGGTGGATTATTTAAGAAAACCCATCACCAAAGAACGCTTTTTAAATGCTGTTCATAAAGCGATCACAAATTTCAAACTGAAAAACGATGAAGCTTTTGATGATGAAGATTTTATTTTTGTAAAAAGCAATCTTAAGAAAAGAAAAGTATTTCTCAACGAATTAAAATATATTGAAGCACTGGGTGACTATGTAAAACTGGTTACCGATCACGAATCGCTTGTTGTTCTGTCAACAATGAAGTCTTTTGCTTCCCTGCTTCCACAGGACAGGTTTATGAGAATTCACAAATCTTATATCGTCAATCTCGATAAAGTGGAACGCTATAACAGTAAAACCGTTGAAATTGAAAAAGAGCACCTTCCGCTGAGCAGAAATAAAAAAACCCAGCTTGTTGAAGCGCTCAGTTCCTCTTTTGGTTAATAATTATCGACATCAATCGTTAATTTTACACTGCTGTATTCCTTTATTGAAAGGAAAGTACGCTCAATTTTCCTGATGATTTCCTTGGTTTTTTTCAACGACTGATTTTTGGGTATTTTCACCAATATATTAGTGAGATACTCATTGCGTATCCTTCCCACGGGAGGCTGTTCCGGGCCTAAAATATTTTCTTTAAAAACATTGCGCAGTGATTGGCTCAACCAGATGGCAGCCGACTCCATTTTGACATATTTTCTGTCTTTAACCGTAATTTTTATCAACCTGAAATAAGGCGGATATTTAAAATCAAACCGTTCCTTTAGTTGAATTTCAAACATTTCTGCATAGTTGTGATGCACCACCTGTTGTAAAACTACTTGCTGCGGATTGTATGTTTGAATAATCACTTTTCCTTGCTTTTCTGTTCTCCCGGCCCTTCCCGCCACTTGAAGCAGTAGTTGAAAACTTCGCTCGTGCGCCCTGAAATCAGGAAAATTCAATAAACTATCAGCATTCATAACCCCCACCAGGCTTATGTTTCTGAAATCAAGTCCCTTTGCAAGCATTTGCGTGCCCACCATAATATCAATCTCCCCCCCTTCCAAACCTTCAATAAGCTTTTCATAAGCATGTTTTCCTTTGGTGGTATCCTGATCCATGCGGGCAATGTTTTTATCGGGAAACAGCGCCTTCAACTCTGTTTCAATTTGCTGGGTTCCCAGGCCTTTGGTATCAAGCTGTGCGCTACCACAGGCCATACAGGCTTCGAGCATTGCGATATGATAGCCACAGTAATGACATCTCAATTGCCGCTTGTGCTGATGGTAGGTCAGGCTCACATCACAATTTGGACACTGGGGCGAATGCCCACAGGTCAAACACTCAACAGTGGGGGAAAAACCCCTTCTGTTCTGAAACAAAAGCACTTGTTCTCCCTTTGAAAGGACCTCCGAGATGGCTTCAACCAGTGTGGTTGAAAAATGGCCCTGCATTTTTTTCTTGTGGTAACTTTCGCGTAAGCTGATCAGTTCAATATCAGGCAAGGCTACTTCTGCATACCGTTCTGTTAATTCCACAAGCGCGTACTTTTTGTCTTTGGCATTGTAATAAGTTTCAAGGGCAGGAGTTGCTGAACCTAAGAGGACTTTGGCTTTATGGAGGTTTGCCAGAACGATGGCTGTATCACGTGCATGGTATCTGGGTGCCGGACTAAATTGTTTGTATGACGGCTCGTGTTCTTCATCAACGATTACCAGTCCCAAATCCTGAAACGGAAGAAACAAAGAAGACCTGGCGCCAATAATAATCTGTGCTTTAGCCTTATTTTGAAGGACATTGTGCCATACTTCCACCCTTTCATTTGTGGAATATTTTGAGTGATATACCGAAACTTTATCGGCAAAATAAAATTGGAGTCTTGTAATGAGTTGTGTAGTCAGTGCGATTTCAGGCAACATATACAACACCTGCTGCCCCTTTTCAATAAATTCTTTGATGAGTTTGACATAAATTTCTGTTTTTCCGCTGGAAGTAACCCCGTGCAACAGGGTGACGTCTTGATTGACAAAACTCTTTTTTATCGACTCAAAGGCTGCCTGCTGATGTTTACTAAGTTGTTTGATGGCATTTGCTGCTTCTCCATCATACGTGACGCGATCTTTCTGGATGGTAAATTCTTGAAGTATGTTTTTATCCGCCAATGCTTTTAAAACCGAAACCGAAACTCCCGCTTCTTCCTGCAATTCTTTTAATTTTACAAGTTTTTTGGTTTTTGAAACCAGAGAAAACAGATGCATGATCACATCTTTTTGTTTGGGTGCCGATGAAAGGTTTTCCAAAAGCTCTTTAAGTCCTTTTTCTGAATTATAGGCTTTGTTAAGCTGTACATATTTAACGAGCTTTGGCTTGTATTGCTCTACGACCTCTTCCTGAATATCCAGTAGGTTTTTATTGACAAGCCTGTACAAAAGCGGGAGCACAGCCTTTTTATTCAGGATATTTTGAATCTCGTGTATGCGCAGCGAGGTTTGTAATTGCAAGGCTTCCACTACCAGTAATTCTTCATCGGAAAGGGTAACGGCATCTAATTGAGGATTTGCTTTCAAGGAGACCAAAGTCTCACTTTCCAACAAAAAAGCCCTGGAAACAGCTGCGCGCATCACCTCACCAAGGGTGCACATATAATAAGAAGCTATCCATTCCCACAGTTGCAGTTGTATGGGAGTGATGATGGGCTTTTCATCGAGTATTTGCTCAATTTCCTTGGTTTTGTATACACTGGGAGCCTGCTGATGAACCTGATAAACAATGGCTGTATATATTTTTGATTTCCCGAAAGGTACCGTTACCCGCATACCCGGTTTTAGAAATGCTGCTTCATCCTTATTGATGCCATACGTAAATAAATTTTGAATGGGAATAGGCAATATAACATCGATAAAGAAACTCATATATTCTTTTAATTGTTTCGCTGTTCACGCTTGAGTTTGTCGATGGTAACATTCAGCTCAAACCCCAGTAACAGCAGATTTGAATTCAGCCAAATGTACAGCATCATAATAAGCAAAGCCCCAATGGAACCGTATAGTTCATTATAAGTGGAAAAGTTGTTTATGTAAACCCCAAAAAGAAATGTGGTCAACATAAATAAAAAGGTTGTGATTAGAGCCCCAATAGAAAAAAACCGATATTGACGGCTTTCTTTCGTTCCAAAATAATATAACGTAGCAATAATTACATAGATTAAAATAAGGAATAATACATACCGCAAAATATTAATCCATATAAGCGAATCTAAATTCATCCCTTCTTCATTAAGCGTGTAAATGATATATTGCCCAATCAACAGAATAATCACCGATATAAATAAAACAAGGGCCAAAAAAATTGAGACCAGTAAGGCTATAACATATTGCCTGATAATTGATCTTTTCTTTATGATATAAAATGAATATTCAAATCCGCTAAAAATAGCATTCACACCGTTTGCCATCAAAAAAATAGACAAAAGCAGAGTAAATGATAACAGACTGCCACGAGGGTTTGCAGCGATATCAAGCATCACCGGATAAAAAAAATCTGCGGTTTGCGCCGGAAGGAGTTCCTGAATAAGCCGTAAAAATTCTTCCTGAAAATTTTCAATCCTGATATAAGGAATCAAGTTTAGCACAAACAATATAAAGGGAAAAAGTGCCATAAAAAAACTGAAAGCAATGGCACCGGCCCTGTGGGAAAAGGTGCCTTTTCCAATGCCCACGATGTATGTTTCCATCAAATCATACAAAGAAAGCCCTTCAAAACCGGGTAGCTTTATACTTTTCCCAAATTTTACAAGGGAACGCACCACCGGAATTTTCATTAAGCTTTCTTCTATATCTTCAGACATAAAATTTTTTATCTACTACAAAACATATTTGGTTAACTCTCCACAGCTTTCAGGCTCATGTCAAGATTTGAAACGGAATGCGTCAACGCTCCTGAAGATATAAAATCAACACCACATTCAGCATATTTCCGGGCAGTCTCTTTTGTGATGCCACCTGAGGACTCTGTCAAACACTTTCCCCCTATCATCTCAACAGCTTTTTTGGTGTCTTCATAATTAAAGTTGTCAATCAGGATGCGGTACACGCCTTCGTTTTGAAGAATTTCTTTAATTTCTTTTAAATTTCGGGCCTCTACAATTATTTTTAAATTCAGTTTGTTTTCTGCCAGATAGCTTTTTGTCGCGTCAATTGCTTTGGTTATACCCCCGGCAAAATCAATATGATTGTCTTTCAGCATAATCATATCATACAATGCAAAACGGTGGTTTTCACCACCACCTATTTTTACCGCCCACTTTTCCAGTGCCCTGATTCCGGGAGTGGTTTTTCGGGTATCCAATATTTTTGTGTTGGTGCCATCCAGTAATTTTACAAATTCATTTGTTTTTGTTGCGATGGCACTCATGCGCTGCATGGCATTCAAAACAAGCCGCTCGGATTTTAAAATGGACTGTGATAAACCTGAAACATAAAAAGCCACATCGCCATACTTGATAGGTTCCCCATCGGGTATGAGGACTTCAACTTCCAGGCTGGAATCCACAAAATCAAAAACCTGTTTTGCAAATTCAACCCCTGCAAGAATACCTTTGTCTTTCACAATCAGTTTTGCTTCGCCCATGGCGTCGTAGGGAATGCAAGCCAGCGAACTATGGTCACCGTCACCCACATCTTCCCTGATGGCATTGGCAATGATAATACTAATTTCTTTGTCGAAGAGTACTTGTGAAATCATAGCTGTCAATTTTTAGCTAAAATAAGTAATTCACAAGGAAAATTAGCTATTCTCTCTCCTCAAAAGTGGAATACAATAATTTTGCGGTAGTAAACACAAAAACATTTGTTTATTTTTGAAAAATGAAAATAAAGCTACTGGCGATCGGAAAGACAGATAATAAAAACCTGCAATTGTTTATTGATGATTACATCAAACGCCTGGGTTTCTATATTTCATTTGAACTCCAGATGATCCCCGATTTGAAAAAAACAAGATCCCTGACAGAAACCCTGCAAAAACAGAAAGAAGGTGAGCTGCTTTTAAAATATATTGATCCTTCAGACGAGGTAATTCTCCTTGACGAAAATGGAAAAAGCTACAGTTCGGTAGCTTTTTCTGAACTGCTTCAGAAAAAAATGAACAGCGGGATAAAAACTCTGGTTTTTATTATTGGAGGTCCTTATGGTTTTAGTGAAGAGGTTTACAGCAGGGCTAACGGGAAAGTTTCCCTTTCAGCCATGACATTTTCACATCAAATGGTGCGGCTCTTTTTTATAGAACAACTTTACAGGGCATTTACCATTTTAAAAAATGAACCCTACCATCATCGGTAACTATTTACGGAAGCTAATCTAGATTAAAAATGAAAATTGTCTTTGCCACAAACAACGCAAACAAACTCAAAGAAGTACAGTCGCAACTGCCGGCAACTATTGAACTTTTAAGCCTTGAAGATATCGGGTGTACTGAAGACATCCCTGAAACATCACCAACCATTAAAGGCAATGCTTTGCAAAAAGCAAACTATATCAAAAACAAGTTTGGCTATGACTGTTTTGCAGACGACACCGGCCTCGAGGTTGAAGTCCTCAAGGGTGAACCGGGTGTCTATAGTGCCCGTTATGCCGGCGAGCAAAAAAATGCAGACGACAATATGAATAAACTGCTGGCTGCTTTGGAGGGAAAAACGAACCGAAAAGCACAGTTCAAAACAGTTGTAGCTTTAATCTCAGAAGGCAATACACAAACCTTTACAGGCATTTGTAAGGGGGTCATTATTACTTCCAAAAATGGTGAGAAAGGTTTTGGGTATGACCCTGTCTTTCAACCTGATGGCTATGACATAACTTTTGCCGAAATGGATTTGGAAACAAAAAATTCCATAGGCCACCGTGGCAAAGCAATACGGCAGCTTCTGGAGTTTTTAACAACTAAAAAGCACCTAAAATAATTAATACAACCTTCACGTTTCAAACCAATTATAAAACGTACCTTTGCACCCTATTAAAAAACAACATGATAAAATTTACAGATTTAGGCCTCAACGAGGCAATATTGCGGGCAGTGGCCGATATGGGATTTGAAACCCCATCTGAAGTTCAAGAAAAAACAATCCCAATCCTATTAGAAAAAGAAACCGATATGGTTTCATTAGCACAAACCGGAACCGGTAAAACAGCCGCTTTTGGTTTTCCGCTCATTCAAAAGATCAATGCAAAAAGCAAAACTACACAAGGTTTAATCCTCTCTCCCACTCGGGAATTGTGTTTGCAAATCACAAACGAAATAAAAAACTACAGTAAATATGTTCCTGGTTTAAATACTGTGGCTATTTATGGTGGTGCCAGTATCAATGACCAGGCAAGGGACATCAAACGCGGTGCGCAAATTATTGTTGCAACTCCCGGGCGAATGAAAGATATGATCAGCCGGAAAATGATTGATATATCCAAAATTGAATACTGCATACTTGATGAAGCTGATGAAATGCTCAATATGGGCTTTTATGAAGACATTACTGATATTCTTTCACATTCTCCAAAAGAAAAGAGCACCTGGCTTTTTTCGGCTACCATGCCAAAAGAGGTTTCCTCTATTGCAAAAAAATTCATGAATACTCCGGTTGAAATTACCGTGGGCACAAAGAATACAGGAACTAAAAACGTAACACACGAATACTATACTGTCAACGCACGTGACCGTTATCAGGCATTGCGCAGACTGGCAGATGCAAACCCCGATATATTTTCTGTGGTTTTCTGCAGAACAAAACGCGATACCCAAAAAGTAGCAGAAAACCTCATTGAAGACGGTTATAACGCTGCTGCCCTTCACGGCGATTTGAGCCAGAACCAACGTGATTTGGTGATGAAATCTTTCAGAAACCGACAAATCCAAATGCTGGTTGCAACTGATGTTGCTGCCCGCGGAATTGATGTTGACGATATCACACACGTGATTAACTATCAACTACCTGATGAAGTTGAAGTGTATACACACCGAAGTGGCCGTACCGGTCGTGCCGGAAAAAATGGTGTATCGATGACTATCGTTTCAAAAAGTGAAGTGCGAAAAATCAGAACCATTGAGAAAATGATTCAGCAGAAATTTCAGGCAAAAGAAATTCCAAACGGAATGGGTATTTGTGAAATTCAGCTCTTTCACCTGGCAAACAGTATTAAAAATACTGAAATCAACCACGATATTGACTCTTACCTTCCCAACATTGAAGAAGTGCTGGAAGGATTGAGCAAAGAAGACTTAATCAAAAAAGTGTTTTCAGTTGAATTCAGTCGTTTTTACAGCCGATATAAAAACACAAAAGACCTTAATGTTTCTGAAGGCAACTTCAGGGAAGATACTGCAGATGAAGATTCCACGAGATACTTCCTCAATGTAGGCTCCAAAGACGGATTTGACTGGATGAGCTTAAAGGACTTCCTGAGAGACTTGCTTAATTTAGGCAAAGATGATGTTTATCGCGTTGACGTAAAAGACAGTTTTTCATTTTTCAATACAGACACCAAGCACCAGGAACTGGTCTTAGGTATTTTTGAAGATTTCAAACTGGAAGGAAGACACGTGAATGTAGAAGTTTCTAAAGATGGCGGAAGCAAGAATAAAGGTAACAGAAGAAGAAGCGACGGCGGTGGCGGCGGAAGAAAAAGAACCGACAGCAAACCACGCGGAGACAAGGGAAAGTTTGACTTTAAAAAGAAGGACAATTCCAAATTTACCGGAGGCGGAAGACGCCGAAGTAACGACAACAAACCCCAGGGAACCGGAGGCAAGAGAAGAAGACGCTCATAACCCCCTGTTAATTTTTATTTAATATTTTGGTTTTCATTCGCTTTTATGCGCTATATTTTTATCTTTAGCCATTACTTTATGCTATGAAAAAAAGTCTATTCCTCATCATTACCTGCTTTTTCTTCCTCAATGTTTTTTCACAGGAAGAAAACCAAATCATCATGGGCAAAGTCTTGAATGATGCTAATGATGTCCCCATTGAAAATGTTCACATAGTTAACCTAAATCAGGTAAAAGGAACCGTCTCTTCTGAAGAAGGTGACTTTTCAATTGAGGCGAAAGTGAATGACACTTTATATTTTTCTTATCTCGGCTTTAAATCTATCAGGGTGCGGGTTACAAATGACTGGTTCCGGTATGGCGATATTAAAATCAAGATGACTGAGCTTGGCATAGCCCTTGAAGAAGTTGTTTTACGCCCGGTACAACTCACCGGTTATCTTGAAGTAGATGCTAAGATTATTCCCATTTATGACAATTACCGCTACAATATTTCCGGTTTAAATACCGGTTATGAGGGTGGCCAAAGTCAACCGGGTGGCGTTTCAAAAGTACTCAGTGCGGTATTCAATCCGGCAGATTTTCTCTACAATGTCTTTGGAAAACGGCCTGCCCAGATGCGAAAGCTAAGACAAATGAAAGATGATGACAATATCAGAAATTTACTGCAAAGCAAGTTTGACCGTGAAACACTCATGGCTGTTTTACAACTTGAAAAAGCTGATATTGATGAAATCTTAAACAATTGCAATTACTCAGAAACCTTTATTCGTTCTGCTAATGACCTGCAAATTCTGGATGCGATGAGTGAATGTTATGAAGAATATAGGGTTTTAAACAGAAGGAAGAACTAGTTTTTTAAGGCTGCAAAGCAACCCTATTGCCATATTATCTAATTCTCAAGGTGATTTTTAAGATTCGTAAGTCCTTCTTCAAAGTCTTTACCAATTGTTTTATCCATATTGAAGAATAACATAAAGATATTAGCGGGTACTTTATTTACACCGGAAAAACCCCAGGTAACCCGTGTTGCATTCTCCTCTATTTTTTCAATCTTTATGTAAGCATCACTTTCAGACTTCCATGGTTTTAAAAAGCGTAATTGGGATTCCATTTTTTCATTTTCCACGATATTTGTAATTTCCTGCTCCCCTTCACCTACTTGTTTATTCCCTTCCCAGTGAGATATAAATCCAACCGTTCCGTCAGTTCCGGTATATGTTTTTTTCATATCAGGATCTTTCCTGTCCCAGGGAGACCAGTAATCCTGGTTTTTTACATATTTGATGAACTGGAAAACTTCAGGTAAAGGGCGGTTAATTATTACAGACCTAGAGACATGATAGTTTTTTGGAGCAATCATAGAGAGAAACCAAAATAAAATAAGGATTCCGGCGAGGATGTAAAGAAATGTCATAAGTTAGTTGTTTTGTTTCCTTTCAAATTTAGTCAATTTTTTGTTTCCTCATAGCGCTTTAAAATCGCATCGATACTTTTAATCGTTTTCATTGACCAGTCAAGACGTTTTTCAAGTTGCTCTTCTTCCGTAAGCTGCCATTGGACGTCTGTTTTTCTGAGCTTTGCCACTACATCCTGCAATATAATAGCTGCTGAAACTGAAATATTTAAACTTTCCGTAAAACCATACATCGGAATTTTTAAAAAACCATCTGCCTGTTTAAAGACTTTGTCTGATAGCCCGGTGGATTCTTTTCCAAAGAAAAAAGCCGCTTTTTGGGTCACATCAAAATCGTTTATAAACTGCGAATCTTTATGAGGTGTAGTGGCTATGATGCGATATCCCTTATCTTTAAGTTTTGAAATACAGGAGTCAATGTGATTGTAGCGGTGCAAATCAACCCACTTTTGTGCTCCCATTGCGATTTCTTTATCAATGCGTTTACCAGCGATTTCTTCAACCACGTGAAGATCTTGTATCCCGAATATATCACAGGTGCGCATCACGGCACTGGTATTGTGAAGCTGGTAAACATCCTCGGTCACCACCGTAAAATGTCGTGTGCGTTGTGCCAAAACCTCCCGGAAGAGTTCTTTTCTCCTTTCAG
Organism: uncultured Flavobacteriaceae bacterium; assembly: GCA_963975935.1. GTDB lineage: Bacteria > Bacteroidota > Bacteroidia > Flavobacteriales > Flavobacteriaceae > Planktosalinus. The sequence goes on along the minus strand of CAXBIQ010000003.1, from coordinate 200,980 downwards.
TTAAATATGACTCTAAATAGGTCAATAATTGGTAGTCTATCATCAAAGTTTTATTTTCGGTCTAAATATACTGAATTGATAAAAAAGGAATATGAATAAAAAGAAATTGATTGTCTTAACAGGAGCCAGTATCAGTGCTGAAAGCGGCATTAAGACCTTCAGGGATGCTGACGGGCTGTGGGAAGGGCATGACATAATGGAAGTGGCATCGCCCGAGGGCTGGCATAAAAACCCTGCGGTGGTTTTGGATTTTTACAACAAAAGAAGAAGGCAATTGCTGGAAGTAAAACCCAATGCTGCCCATATTGCCCTTGCAGAAATGGAAGATAAGTATGACGTGCAGATTATCACTCAAAATGTAGATGACCTTCATGAGCGTGCGGGGAGTTCCAAGGTATTGCATTTGCATGGCGAACTTTTAAAAGTGAGAAGTACATTGGATGAAAATTATCTTTTAGAATGGAACAAGGATGTCAATATAGGCGACTGTTGCCCTAAAGACGGTCAGTTAAGACCTCATATCGTTTGGTTTGGCGAGGTAGTCCCGGCTATTGAGGAAGCTATGGAGCTTACCCGGACTGCAGACATTCTCGTGGTCATAGGCACCTCTTTGCAAGTATATCCTGCTGCCGGTTTGATGAATTATGCACCTTCCAACTCACCTGTCTTTTATATCGACCCAAAACCGGCCAGTGTTTATGGAATGGAAAATAAAGTCGAAATCATACCAGCTACCGCTACCCTTGGAGTACCTGTTTTTATTGAAAAATTAAAAACCTTGTAAGCCATTTTTGAAATGCTCACTCAACAATTAACGCAGTTAAAAGCTTACAGGAAAGACCGGGAAGAGTTTGCAGACTATGTTCTGGACAATCCTAACAATTTTGAGCAATTGTTGGACACCTGCTTTAAATTTGAGGAAACTATTTCATACAAGGCAACATGGATTTTGGAAATGGTTTGTCTGAAAAACTTAGACATACTTTTCCCACATTTGGAAAGATTTCTTGAAAACCTTCCCAAAGTTTACAAACCCCAGGCGGTGAGACCTATGGCAAAAATATGTGAGGAACTCACGTTGAGTTATTACTCAAAAGAAGAAACGCCCATACAGTTTGTACTTTCGAAAAAACAACGAGAACAACTCATTGAAACCTGTTTTGACTGGTTGATTACAGACCAAAAAGTGGCTGTAAAAGCTTATGCGATGCAATGCCTATTTCTTTTAGGTAAAGAATTTAAATGGATTCATCCTGAATTAAAAATCATTCTGGAAAAAGATTTTCATCACCAGCAACCTGCATTCAAGGCACGAGCAAGGCACATCCTTAAAAATTTGCAATTTCAATAAAGCTGAATCCTTCCTTGTTTTATAGGAATCAAATAAGGAGAATTAGTTATCTTTGCAGCTTATTTCAAAACACTATGGCAACCAACGCATTACAGGCAATTTCACCTATTGACGGAAGATACCAATCCAAAACCCAATCCCTCATTCCGTTTTACTCTGAAGAGGCACTCATCAAATATCGGGTACTGGTGGAGATAGAATATTTTATTGCGCTTTGCGAACTACCTTTGCCTCAATTAGAGAGTTTTAACAGTACTCATTTTTCCGCTTTACGCGAAATGTATCAACACTTCACAACAGCAGATGCACAAAAAATCAAAGACATCGAGAAAGTAACCAATCACGATGTGAAAGCTGTTGAATATTTCATCAAAGAAAAGTTTGATGCCTTAGGATTGCAGGAGTTTAAGGAGTTTATCCATTTTGGATTAACCTCTCAGGATATTAACAACACGGCTATTCCGTTATCAATAAAAGACGCGACTGAAAAAGTGTATGTTCCGCTAGTTGATGAATTAATTTCTAAACTTAAAAGTCTTTCTGAAGAATGGAAGTCCATTCCCATGCTGGCGAAAACCCACGGACAACCTGCTTCCCCTACCCGATTGGGCAAGGAAATTGAAGTCTTTGTTGTAAGGCTTGAAGAGCAACTTCACATTTTAAAAAACACGAAGAATGCTGCAAAATTTGGTGGAGCTACCGGGAATTTCAATGCCCATTTTGTGGCTTACCCTGATATTGACTGGAGGAAATTTGGTAAAAACTTTGTCGAAAACACCCTGGGTTTACACCATTCCTTCCCAACCACGCAGATTGAACATTATGACCATCTTGCCGCTTTATTTGATGCTTATAAACGCATCAACACCATCATCGTTGATTTAGACCGTGACTTTTGGACCTATATCTCAATGGACTATTTCAAACAGAAAATAAAAGCCGGCGAAGTGGGTTCTTCAGCGATGCCCCATAAAGTAAACCCCATTGATTTTGAAAATTCTGAAGGAAACCTAGGTATTGCAAATGCTTTGTTTGAGCATCTTTCGGCAAAATTGCCAATTAGTCGTTTGCAACGTGATTTGACTGACAGTACCGTTTTAAGAAATGTAGGCGTACCTGTGGGACACACACTCATTGCTTTACATTCAACCTTGAAAGGTCTGGAAAAACTCGTTTTAAACGAAACAAAAATAGCCGAAGACCTTGAAAACAACTGGGCTGTTGTGGCAGAAGCCATTCAAACCATCCTAAGAAGGGAAGGCTATCCCAATCCTTACGAAGCTTTAAAAGGACTCACCCGAACCAATCAAAAAATCAACCAACAATCAATTGCAGATTTTATAGGAACACTTCAAGTTTCCGAAGAAATAAAAGAAGAGCTTTTAAAAATTAAACCAACCAATTATACCGGAATTTAATGAAAACTTTCAGACTACTTTTTTCGATATTGCTGATTACCTCTTTTGGAACCTATGCACAAACCGAAAATGACTCTATTGTTAAAGTAATAGAAAACAATGATATTAAACTCTCTGCACTTCCTTATTACAGTTATGGTAAAGGATTGGGGTTGACCTCAGCTGACAGTTTGTTTCAATTCAACATTCGATTCAGGATGCAAAATAGGGCAACTGCAAGTTTTGCAGATAATGAAGAAAGTGAATTTTCAGCTCAGGTGAGACGTTTGCGATTGCGCTTTGATGGATTTGTAGGAGATCCCAAATTTTCTTATGTAATTCAACTTTCATTTGCAGCAGGTGACGTGGGTGTGATACAAGAAGGTCAAAATATCAATGTGATAAGAGATGCCATCGTTTTTTACAGACCCAATAGAAACTGGAACATTGGTTTTGGCCAAACAAAACTCCCGGGAAACAGACAGCGTATTAACTCCTCCGGAGCGCTACAATTTACGGATAGAACCATCAACAATGCACGGTTTAATATTGATAGAGATTTTGGTTTACAGATCTATTATTTAAATAACAAACCTGACGAATTTGGATATGAAATAAAAACAGCCATTTCAACCGGTGAAGGAAGAAACTGGACACAAACTTCAGATAATAAAATGGCTTATACAGGCCGTGTTGAGTTGTATCCTTTTGGAAATTTTACAAAAGGAGGTGCTTATTTTGAAGGTGATTTAATGCGGGAAACAACCCCAAAATTAATGCTTTCCGGAACTTATCATTTCAATCACGGAGCCTTGAGAACACAGGGGCAACAAGGAAGTTTGCTTTTTGAATCACGGGATTTAACTTCCATTCTTTTGGATGCCATAATTAAGTACAACGGTTGGGCATTTCAAACTGCCTATTTGCAAAGAGATACAGACGATGCAATCACAATTAACCCCGATGATAACACTGAACAACGTTTTGTGCTTGCCGGAAGTGGTTATGATGCACAATTGAGTTATTTATTTCTAAACAATCTAGAAGTAGCAGGCAGGTACTCTCAAAGCACTCCCAAAAATCAAATCCAAAACTTTTTACATAAATCTGAACAACTCAGTTTAGGTGTCACCAAATACATTTGGGAGCACGCTTTAAAACTTCAAGGTGAAGTCACTTATGAAAAAGCAACAGTTGGCTTAAATCCGGTGGAAAATAGCTGGTATTTTAGGTTTCAGGTGGAGTTAGGTATTTAACCTTTTTTTTAAAAAAGCATCTGATTTTCAATACATTTAGTTAAATTATAGTATATTCATAGTTGTTTTAACAGTGTATTGAAATATGAGAAGCTTTATCTTTATTATTTGTTTTCTTATTTTTCCACTGTCATTATTTGCTCAGGAAACACCTGTTATGGGTAAACACTACAGGGCGACAACCGGGGAATCCATCTACATGCCCATCGGAAAAATCTCTTTTGCTGATAGAGTCATTGACTTCAAAATGGGAACACCTCATGCCCCTGAAGAATTCTCCAACCCAGAAGAAGCGCTGGGCGAACCTGATTATGTTCACTATAAAGTGCCACGCTATATTTCATTGGGCTGTGGTGGACAAATCACTTTAGAATTTACAGATAACGGATTTGTTGACATGGAAGGACCTGATTTATACGTGTGGGAAGTGGGACCTTCTGAAGAGTCTTTTCAATTTGAAATTTCCAAAGACGGGCAAAACTGGATTGATCTGGGTATCATTGAAGGCGGAAAATCATATATAGATATTGCTCCTGTTGTTTCAGATGTAAGGGATGTTTTTTACTTTGTTAGAATCACAGATATAAAATCAATTTGCAGCGGGAATACACCAGGGGCAGATATTGATGCCGTGGGAACTATTAGTGGTGTTTTAAAAATTAACCTCAGTGCAGATGTACTTTTTGACGTTGCCAGACATAACCTTAAAAACGAAGCCAAAGAAGCCATTGAAGAGCTTGCAAACAGGATTACTCAAATAGGTATGGCTGAAATAATTGTTCAAGGCCATACAGATAGTGATGGTGATGAATTGTATAATTTAAGACTCTCTAAGCAAAGGGCAAAAAGTGTTTTGGAAAGACTTGAAAACCTCCTCTCAGACCGTGGGATGTATGAAATAAAAACCGAAGCCTATGGATTAACAAGACCACGGGCGACAAATGAAACAGAAGAGGGAAAACAACTTAACCGAAGGGTAGAACTCATCGTTTTACCGCACCGTGATTTTTATAAAAAAAGTCACTGAGATTTTGCTTTAGTTCCCTTTACCATTCTTTCTTTACCATAAAAATCTTTTTTTAAAACAACACCCTCAAATCTTTTATCCAAAAGCATATTTACAACTTCATTTCCATAAGCTTCATTGATTTCAAAATATAAACTTCCTGATGTGTTGAGGCTCGTTCTTGCCAGGTCTGCAATTTTGGAATAAAATAAAAGCGGTGTCTCATCTGAAACAAAAAGGGCATTTTTGGGTTCATGAAGTAACACATTGGATTGCATTTTTTCTTTTTCGGAAACCCTGATATAAGGTGGATTTGAAACTATGACATCAAAAGAGGTTTCAAGATTTTTCAAAGTAAGAATATCTTGTTCTAAAAAAGATACATCTACTTTATTTTGATTGGCATTTGCTTTAGCTGTCTCCAGTGCCGCTAAAGAAATATCAATAGCAATTACCTTTGCCTCAGGTAAGTTTTTTGCCAGCGAGATGGCAATACACCCACTACCTGTCCCAATATCGAGTATCGTGAAGGGTTGCTTAATTTCAGCATAATCCTTGATGATCCAGTCAACCAACTCTTCGGTTTCAGGTCTGGGAATAAGCACAGAAGGATTTACCTTAATAGTAAGTCCGAAAAACTCTGTTTCACCAATTATATATTGAATGGGAACTTCTTTTTCAAGTTGTTGCAATGCGTTTTCAAAAATGGAAACTTCTTCTGAAGTTATTTTTCGTTCTAATTCGAGCGCTACATCTACCCTTTTTAATTTTAGAAACTTATCGGTAAGTATGTAAAAGAAGGACCCTATTTCCTCTTCGGGATAGAGGGTTTCCAGTTTAGATTTAAAATGGCTTCTGTACTCTTTTAAAGTCATAATTTTTTAATCATCCAGACATTACAAGAGTAATGACCTGTGTCACCCATAGCTTTTTCAAGATGGGTAAATCCAGATTTATAATACAGTTTTCGGGCATCATCCATATAGGGCATGGTTTCCAGATAGCATTGCTCAAAACCAAATTCTTTTGCTTTGTTGAGGCAGGTTTCCATCATTTTGGAACCAATTCCCCTGCCCCTCGCCTGAGGCGCAAAATACATTTTTTGAAGTTCGCACACATTTCCCTCAAAATTATCCAATTGACTGATTCCGGCGCCCCCAATAATCTCGCCGTTCTCCTCAACCACAAAATAAGCTCTTTTATCAGTACCATAATTTTCAAACATACAATCGAGGCTTTTATCGGCATAAGCGGTGCCAATTTTGGGAACTCCAAATTCCAACAAAACATTCCTGATTACCCTTGCAATATGCGGATTGTCCTTTTCCTCAATCGGGCGAATAATGTAGTCGTTCATTCGATTTAATTGTGCTATTTTTGTGGTATAAAGGTAATGTAATTTTTCTTGTCTGAACACCAAAAATACATGCAGCGCTGCATCGATTTGGCCCAATTGGGGCTGGGTAAAACCTACCCAAACCCTATGGTGGGAAGTGTGGTTGTTTACCAAGATAAAATCATTGGTGAAGGCTGGCATCAAAAAGCCGGCAAACCCCATGCTGAAGTGAATGCCATTAACAGTATAGAAGATAAATCTCTATTAAAAAAAGCCATACTTTATGTGAGCCTGGAGCCGTGCAGTCATTTTGGAAAAACACCCCCTTGTGCTGATTTGATTGTACATCACAAAATCCCAAAAGTTGTAGTAGGTTGCCTGGACCCCAATCCCAAAGTGGCCGGTCGCGGTGTAAAAAAATTATTGGAATCAGGATGCAAAGTCGCTGTGGGCATATTGGAAGATGATTGTATAAATATCAATAAACGGTTCTTTACTTTACATCAAAAAAAACGTCCGTACATCATTTTAAAATGGGCACAAACGTCAGATGGTTTTATCGCCCCAAAACAACAGGTAACCGGAAACCCCTTCTGGATTACCGGAAAAGCATCAAAACAACTTGTGCATAAATGGCGCAGTGAAGAACAAGCGATTCTAGTAGGAACCACTACAGTTTTAAAAGACAATCCGCAATTGACAAACCGGCTTTGGGAAGGAAATAGCCCGGTGAGGGTTATACTCGATCAACATCTTAAAATTAATAGTGATGCTGCAGTACTTGACGGAACTGTAAAAACCATTGTCCTTACATCAAAAAATAAAACTGAACTTCCCGATTTAAAGAATGTTCATTTTGAAATCATTGCTTTTGACAAAAACCTTCCCCAGCTCATTTGTGGTGTGCTATACAATCACCAAATTCAATCGCTAATTATTGAAGGGGGCACACAAACCTTACAAACCTTTATTGACTCAAATCTCTGGGACGAAGCAAGGGTTTTTACAGGTAATAATGTACTGAGCGAAGGGGTTAAATCACCTGTTATAAACAAAAACATAAATCAATCTGTATCAGTTTCTGAAGACCAACTAAGCCTATATTACAATGATTAAAACACTATTGTTTGATTTTGGGGATGTTTTTTTAAATCTCGATAAAGAAGCCACTGCCCGTGAACTAAAAAAGCTTGGTGCGAAAGAATTCGCTCCTGAAATACAAATGTTAAACAATCAATATGAAAAGGGCCAAATAACTTCAGAAGACTTTGTGGATAAGTATCAAAATTGGTTTCCCGAAGTATCTAAACATCAGCTCATCGAGGCCTGGAATGCCATACTCCTTGATTTTCCTGAACACCGCATCCAATTTTTAGAAGAACTTGCTACATCAAAAAAATACCAATTGCTTTTATTAAGCAACACCAATGAAATTCATATAGACTGGGTAAAAGAGAACATTCCTTATTTTGAACGTTTTAAAAATTGCTTTGAAAAGTTTTATCTTTCCCACGAGATTAATCTCAGAAAACCAGATGCTTCGATTTATGAGTTTGTAATGAATGACAATAATTTAAATCCTGAACATATTTTTTTTATTGACGACACCAAAGCAAATACTGATGCCGCCAAAGAACTTGGCATCCACACCTGGAACATCAATCCCTTAACTGAAGACGTCACTGAATTATTCACCAAATACAGTCATATATTTTGATCTACCTGTTATTTAGCATACTGGTATCCAGTTTTCTGTATGTGGTTTTTAAATTATTCAAACAGTTTAAAGTCAATACGGTTCACGCTATTGTCATCAATTATTACATAGCCTTTGTGTTTGGCTTTTTCATGTCAGAATCAAAAATGGCGTTAAGCGAAGTCACTTCAAGTGCCTGGTTTATAGGGACTGTTTTCCTTGGAATGCTCTTTATCATCATCTTTAACATTATGGGCATCACGGCACAACGCAGTGGTGTGGCAGTCACATCAGTAGCAACTAAAATGTCTGTAGTGATTCCGGTGGTATTTGGAATTGTGGTCTATCAGGAAAGTGCCGGTTTTTTAAAGATTCTAGGGATTATTTTGGCTTTAGTGGCTGTTTACCTGGCTTCGGTAAAAAGCAAGGAAGGATTCAAATGGCGCAATATTCTCTTTCCTGTTCTTTTGTTTTTGGGGTCAGGCATCATTGACACGGCGTTGAAATTTTTGGAAACCAATTATGTTGACGGGGCACAGATCTCCATATTTTCGACAACTATTTTTGGTTTTGCAGGTTTGTTTGGAACCTTGTTTATGGTCTTCAAAGGAAACTGGAAAATTCATTGGAGAAGTATTCTTGGAGGAGTTGCTCTAGGTATCCCCAATTATTTTTCAATCGTTTTTTTACTTGAGGCGCTTGCCACTGAAGGTCTTGAAAGTTCCATGGTCTTTACGGTAAACCATGTAAGCATCGTGATGCTTTCTACATTAGTGGGCTTACTTGCGTTTAAAGAAAAACTATTACCCAAAAACTGGGTCGGGATTGGGCTTGCGGTTATCAGTATCTTTTTAGTTATTTATACCTGATGGAAGAAAAGGATACTTATAAAACCATCACAAAACCTTCAGAGGAAACCCTTTTTAAGGAAAAAGGAAGCAAGTTTTTTGGATATGCATTTCCTGTAAAAAATGAAGAAGATGTAAACATATGTCTTGAATCTGTTAAAGAGAAACATAAAAGTGCCCGTCATTTTTGTTATGCTTATCAGGTGGGAACGGACCCGGTTTATTTTCGTGCAAACGATGACGGTGAACCCTCAAACAGCGCGGGAATGCCCATTTATGGACAAATCCAATCTTTTGAACTCACCGATGTGTTTGTGGTGGTTGTGCGCTATTTTGGTGGAATCAAACTTGGGGTGGGCGGATTGATAAGCGCCTATAAAACCAGCGCAAAAATGACTTTGGAAGCAGCCAAAATCATTGAAAAAACAATTGACATCACTTTTGAAATTGGTTTTGAGTATAAAAATATGAACAAGGTGATGCGGGTCATCAAGGAAAAAAACCTGAATTTGATAGATCAGAAACTGGAGTTGGATTGTAAAATTTTTATTTCCGTGAGAAAATCTATGGCAGATGAAATTGAAGGAATTTTTGATGCTATCTATGAAGTTTCAGTAAAAGAAATCTCTTAAGAGTCAAAATCAATATTTCGTAATTTTTCAATTAAATATTGCGGGGCCATCATGGGTTTTTTAGTCACTTTATCGACAAAAACCAAAGTGGTAGATGCCGTAGTAATAAGCTCCTTTTTTTCGTTGTAAATTTCATAATTAAAAGCAATTCTGATTGTAGGAAGTTTCTGAAGCTCTGTAACTACCGTCAAAAGGTCATCATAATGTGCAGCTTGTTTAAACTTAACGTTCAAGTCTATGACAGGAAGCATTATACCATTATCTTCCATCCATTTGTATGAAAGCCCGAATTTCCTAAGCCACTCAGTGCGTCCCATCTCAAAGTACTGGGCATAATTTCCATAGTACACCACCCCCATTTGATCGGTTTCTCCATACCGAACCCGCACTTGTAAAAAATCTTTTTGCATCAGTAATATTTTTTGAAAGGGTGCATTTTTTTCGTATGTTTATACACTCGCAGTATGAGAAAAAAAAATTGAATATTCAATACCCTTTCTGTTTTTTTTTTCAATAATTTGTTCACATATTTGCGTAGTAAGAATCCAAGAGAAATCCATTTTCTCTTTTTTTTTCATAACTAACTAATTTATAAAAACTACTAATCCCGGCATGAGCAAAACTGCGCAATCAGTTTGGACGAATTGTCTGTCCTTTATAGCAGACAACATCTCCCCACAAGCATTTAAAACTTGGTTTGAGCCCATACAGGCTGTTAAGCTAACAGACAACGCATTAAGTATTCAAGTACCCAGTAAGTTTTTTTATGAATGGTTAGAAGAGCATTATGTTAAACTTTTAAAAGTATCCCTCACAAAAGAATTAGGTGAAAACGCAAAACTGGTGTATGTCATCAAAATGGAAAACACCTACGGGAACAAACAACCCTTTACAGAAAAAATTCCAAGTGCAAGCCATTCTCAGGTAAAGTCACAGGATGTTGATGTACCTATAAAAAATAAAAACCCCGAGTTAAGAAATCCATTTGTAATCCCGGGCATCAGAAATGTAAAAATTGAGTCGCAACTCAATCCTAATTACAGTTTTGAAAACTTTTTGGAAGGTGATTCAAACCGCCTGGCACGATCTGCCGGCCTTGCAGTATCCAACAAGCCCGGAGGCACTTCTTTTAACCCTTTGTTAGTCTTTGGTGGAGTTGGTCTAGGAAAAACTCATCTGGCTCATGCTATGGGTGTTGAAATCAAAGATAAGTATCCCGAGAAGACAGTTCTCTATATTTCGGCTGAAAAATTCACCCAGCAATACATTGAGTCTGTCAAGAAAAATAACAGAAATGATTTCATACATTTCTACCAGATCATGGATGTGCTTATTGTTGATGATATCCAGTTCCTTTCAGGGAAGTCGGGTACACAAGATGTATTTTTCCATATTTTCAACCATTTGCACCAAAACGGGAAACAAGTTATTCTTACCAGTGACAAGGCACCGGTTGATATGATAGATATTGAACAACGCCTGCTATCACGCTTCAAATGGGGGCTTTCTGCAGAACTACAGCACCCTGACTTTGAAACACGCGTCTCTATCATCAAAAACAAACTATACCGTGACGGTGTGGAAATGCCCGAAGAGATTGTTGAATTTCTGGCAAACAATATAAAAACCAACATCAGGGAACTTGAAGGAGCCATCATATCACTGATTGCACATTCCTCTTTTAACCGAAGGGAAATCACCCTGGATCTCGCCAGAAAAATTGTCGATAATTATGTAAAACACACCAAGCGTGAGGTTTCTATTGATTACATTCAAAAAGTGGTTTCAGATTATTTTCAGATGGATGTTGACACGTTACAGTCTAAAACCCGAAAACGTCATATCGTCCAGGCGCGGCAACTTGCCATGTTTTTTGCGAAAAAATTTACTAAAGCATCACTGGCAAGCATTGGTTCACAAATTGGCAGACGTGATCACGCAACTGTACTTCACGCCTGTAAAACTGTTGATAACCTTACCTCTACAGACAAGCAATTCAGAAAGTATGTAGAAGACCTCAACAAAAAGCTTACACTATAAAAAACTTCTTCTGATGAAGACAAAAATATTGATGGTTTGTCTTGGAAACATCTGCAGGTCTCCCTTAGCGGAGGGTATTCTCAGGTCAAAATTGGATTCAGATAAATTTATCATCGATTCTGCCGGCACCGGAAATTGGCATGCCGGTGAAAAGCCAGACCCCAGAACTATAAAAGTTGCTCAGAAATTTGGACTCGATATAAGCTCACAAAGAGCCCGGCAATTCACCCCAGAGGATTTTGATGCGTTTGATCATATCTTTGTTATGGACGCCTCGAACAAAGAAAATATTTTAAAACTCACCTCAGACGACACTCATAAACAAAAAGTAAAACTCATTCTAAACGAACTTTTTGAAAATGAAAATGTCGACGTTCCAGATCCTTACCACGGTGATGACAGGGATTTTGAACACGTCTATAAACTTCTGGACGAAGCCTGTACACTAGTTGCAGAAAAGTTAAAGAAGTAGGCTTTTCTTAAATAAACAGAGGTTTTTCTTTATTTTAGTAATCTAATCTTAATTTCATTTACTATGAAAGTCCTTTTCTCTACCTTATTATCTCTGCTTTTTATTATGACCATTCAATCACAGGAACTGGAGTTGGAACTTGTGGCAAGCGGTTTTGATTCCCCTCTTGAAATTAAACACGCAGGTGACGACAGGCTTTTTATTGTTGAGCAAGGCGGTCAAATTAAAATATTGAATTCAGACGGAAGTGTAAATACTACACCATTTCTAAACATAAGTTCACAGGTAAGTTCGGGTGGGGAACGCGGTTTGCTAGGCCTTGCTTTCCATCCTGATTATGCCTCAAACGGTTTTTTTTACGTTAATTATACAAATACCAATGGCAACACACAAATATCAAGATTTTCCGTGAGCGGAGACCCTGATATCGCAAATCCCGCTTCAGAATTACAAATGTTGTCATTCAGTCATGGAGCTTCAAATCATAATGGAGGGCATCTTGCTTTCGGACCTGACGGTAAACTTTTTATTGCCACTGGTGATGGTGGCGGCGGCGGCGACCCGCAAAACAACTCTCAAACACTTTCTACATATTCGGGTAAAATTTTAAGGCTCGATGTTGACTTACCAGCTCCTTATATTCCGGCTGACAACCCATTTGTTGACGATCCTGATGTACTGGATGAAATATGGGCTTATGGTGTGCGGAATCCCTGGAAATTCTCATTCGATAATGAAACCGATGACATATGGATAGCCGATGTTGGGGAGTTTTCATGGGAAGAAATTAACAAAGAGCCCAGCGATGTTGGAGGCTTAAACTATGGCTGGAGATGCTATGAGGGCAATAACCCCTTTAACACAAATGGATGTCCACCCGTTGAAGAATTAACCTTTCCCTATGCTGAATATTCCAGTAGCGGTTCAAGGTGTTCTGTTACAGGGGGATATGTTTACAGAGGAGCCGAGTTTCCGGCTATTCAGGGGCTTTATTTTTTTGCTGACTTATGCACTGGTGAAATTGGAACAATTAATCAAGAGGGCGACTTAACATTTCACGGTCCATTTGGGTTTTCACTAATCACGAGTTTTGGTGTTGATGTAGATAATAATCTATATTTGGCATCCTTTGGCAGTGATGCTATTTATAAAGTAATTGACAACACATTGGGGGTTTCTGATTATGACGAAAATATCTTTCTAATTTACCCAAACCCTGCAAAAACAAAAATACAGATAAAATCTGGCAGCCAACCCCTTAATTCTTTCGATATTTTTGATATAAAAGGTCGCAGTGTTACTTCAGGAACGTTTCAGGGGAACTCAAACGTTATTGATGTATCCCAATTTAAAAGCGGGGTTTATTTTGTGAATGTCAAAACTACAGAGGGTATGTCCCAAGTCAAAAAACTAATAAAAAAATAAACGAAACCCCAAATCAAAGGAAACCTATATTTAATCCCAACTACATTAGGAGATACAAATCCGGTTGAAGTCCTACCGCTTCCCGTAAAAAATATCATGGGTTTGACTAATTTTTATATTGCTGAAAATGAAAATTTCAATGTTCATGATCCTTACAACGGGAGTGAAATGGATTTTGAACACGTTTATAAACTTTTGGACGAAGCCTGTACACTAGTTTCAGAAAAGTTAAAGAATTAGGCTTTTCTTAAATAAACAGAGATTTTTCTTTATTTTAGTAATCTAATCTTAATTTCATGAGTTATGAAAGTCCTTTTCTCTTCCTTACTATGCCTGCTTTTTATTATGACCTCTCAATCACAGGATTTAGATCTGGAGCTTATAGCCAGTGGTTTTAACAACCCTTTGGAGATTAAACATGCCGGGGATGACAGGCTTTTTATTGTTGAACAAGGCGGTCAAATTAAAATATTGAATTCAGACGGAAGTGTAAATACTACACCCTTTCTAAACATAAGTTCACTGGTAAGTTCGGGTGGTGAACGCGGTTTGCTGGGCCTTGCTTTTCATCCAAATTATGCATCGAATGGCTTTTTTTATGTTTACTACACAAACACAAGCGGAAATACACAAATATCAAGGTTTACCGTGAGTGGAGATCCTGATGTGGCAGATCCGGCCTCAGAGTTACAAATGTTGTCATTCAACCAGCCATTTACAAACCACAATGGAGGGCATCTGGCTTTCGGACCGGATGGTAAACTTTTCATTGCAAGTGGTGATGGCGGCAGTGGCGGCGACCCTCAAAACAACTCTCAAACACTTTCTACATATCTGGGTAAAATTTTAAGGCTGGATGTTGATGTGCCGGCGCCCTATATTCCCGCTGATAATCCTTTTATAGATGATTCTGCTGTCCTTGATGAAATATGGGCTTATGGGGTAAGAAACCCATGGAAGTTCTCTTTTGATACAGAGACCGGTGAGTTATGGATTGCTGATGTGGGGCAAAACGCACTAGAAGAAATCAACAAAGAGCCCAGCACTGTTGGAGGCTTAAACTATGGCTGGAGATGCTATGAGGGCAATAACCCATTTAACACAAATGGATGTCCACCCGTTGAAGAATTAACCTTTCCCTATGCTGAATATTCCAGTAACGGACCAAGGTGTTCTGTTACAGGGGGATATGTCTACAGAGGTGCCGAGTTTCCAGCTATTCAGGGGCTTTATTTTTTTGCTGACTTATGCACGGGTGAAATTGGAACTATAAATGAAGATGGCGAATTAACATTTTACGGTCCATTTGGTGGGCTTTCATCCATCACGAGTTTTGGAGTTGATGTTAACGATAATTTATATTTGGCATCCTTTGGCACTGATGCTATATATAAAATAATTGATTATACCCTTGGCCTTCCTGATAATAATGAAAACTACTTTATAATATACCCCAACCCGGCAAAAACTGAAATACAGATAAAATCTGTTAATTATACCCTCAACTCCTTTGAGATTTTTGATCTTAGGGGCCGCAGTCTTACTTCAGGAAATCTTCACGAGAAGACTAACACTATTGATATATCACAATTCAAAAGCGGGGTTTATTTTGTGAATGTCAAAACTACTGAGGGTACGTCCCAAGTCAAAAAACTAATAAAAAAATAAATGAAACCCCAAATCAAAGGAAACCTATATTTAATCCCAACTACACTAGGAGATACTAACCCACTTGAAGTGCTGCCGCTTTCTGTAAAAAAAATTGTGGGTTTGGTTAATTTTTATATTGTTGAAAATGAAAAGTCTGCAAGGGCGTTTATCAAAAGCATCTATCCTACCAAGTCACAGCAAAAACTGCAGATTTCATTATTAAACAAGTTTACAGACCCCCTTGAAATTCCCTCATTACTAGACCCTTGCTTTGAAGGTGTCGATATTGGTATTCTTTCTGAAGCCGGTTGTCCCGGAATCGCAGATCCGGGGGCTGAAGTTGTAAAACATGCACATCAAAAAAACATAAAAGTAATTCCGCTGGTGGGACCTTCTTCCATTTTAATGGCAATGATGGCAAGCGGGATGAATGGGCAGAGCTTTGCTTTTAATGGATATTTGCCCATTGACAAACAAACCCGAAAAAAAGAAATTAAAAGACTTGAAAAGCTATCTAAGGATCAGAATCAATCACAGCTTTTTATTGAAACCCCTTACCGAAATGATTCCTTCCTTGAAGATTTAGTGCAAACAGTATCTCCTGAAACCGAAATTTGTGTAGCCTGTGATATCACAATGCCTGGCGAATATATAAAAACTATGCCGGCAAGTTCATGGAAAAAAAATAAGGTTGACCTTCATAAAAGACCAACCTTATTTATAATACATAAAAGTTAAAATTATCCTTTGTAAATAACTTTAGCGTTTTTATTCGGAACAATGTGGGATGTATCATATCCAGAAAATTTTCTGAGGTAATACCGCACAGATGTGCCATTGGCATCTTCAAACACATCTACTCCGCCACTGCGTAAAAACTTTTTTACATTTCCCGGGCCGGCAAGATGTGCTGCAGCAAGTATACCAGATTCAGTAACATACACACCATTTACAAACTTACCAGAATACCGTTTGATATCTCTCTTTAGTACCCACTTGTTTCTGGACGTGTAAGCTTTAAATGCATATTCCTGAAGCAAAGGCGTGCTTAAAAAAACTTCGGTATCATAAATGCCTATCATTTGTAATGTAGAACGCCCAAACTGGTATTTCCCCATGTAACCATAATCATTGATTACAAAATAATCTCCTCTTGATTCTTTAAAGCCCAAAGCTTCCCTGAATCCCATATAGGTCTTTCCTAAATATGGATACATGACAATGTCACTTTTATTTTCTTCTTCAAATGTGTCTGTTTCAAAAGGCACATTGTAGTAAAGTTCAAGCCCCTCTGTAGAATAATATGATAAATCTACTTTTTCTTTGGACAAAAATCCCCAGCTGATACTTAGTATCGCTATTGGAATTACTAATAATTTTATAAGTAACTTTTTCATTCCATTTAATTTTTTTGAAGTAATTTTCTTACCTCTCAAAATCGGGCGCAAATATACAAAAAATTATAGTATAATGACTATCAACCTCTTAAGCAAACGTTAAAGGACAGTTTTCACCTGACAAAAAGCACATGAGTGATAGTGTTTACAGGTTATAAGAGGGGGTAGAAAAAATGGTTTATATCCTTAAATTTATGTTAAAAAGTAGACCTAAATATGTAAGGTTTTATCTAAAAAAAGCAAATTGACTATAAAACTACTTACCGATTGATTCCTTGCTTGTTAATCCAATTGACATATTTTTGTTTGTTTCTATTGTGTTGAGATAAGGTTTTTGCAAACTCATGATATCCAAAGTTCTCAACATTGGCTACAAAATAAAAATAATCGTGTTTTTCAAAATTCAACACAGCATCTATTGAAGATATATCTGGCATCGCGATTGGCCCGGGGGGGATCCCGCCGTATTTATAGGTGTTATATGGCGAATCAATTTCCAGATCTTTATACAAAACACGTTTTATGATTGTATCAAAATTGCCACTTTGTTTTTTGATGGCATAAATAACTGTTGGGTCTGCCTGAAGTAACATTCCAACACGCAAACGGTTCATATAAACACCTGCTACCCTGGGGCGTTCATCAACCTTTGCTGTTTCTTTCTGAACAATTGAAGCAAGATTTATAACCTGTTGTGGACTTAGACCAATGGCCTCAGCTTTTTTAAGCCGGCTCTCGTTCCAAAAACGATTATACTCCTGTTGCATTCTGTCCCTGAAATCTTCAGCAGAAGTGTTCCAGTAAAATTCATAACTGTTGGGTATATACATCGTTAAAGCAGTTTCTAATGACCAGGGACTGTTTGCGATGAAATCAATATCTCTCATTGCATTTAAAAGAGAAATGCTATCTGCCTCAATTTGTTCTGAAATGCGGCCGGCCAGATTTTCAAGGCTTTCCTGATTATTAAAGGATACCTGCACCGGTATGTTGCTACTGCGAAGGGTGTTGATGATGTCATTATTGTTCATACCCTCAGTAAGTTTGTACTTTCCGGGTTTAACATTTGAGGCATAGCCCTTTTTTTGAGCCACTATATCAAAACTTTCCACATCTTTCAACAAGTCTTCTAACTGATTTCTCACCAGAATATAAGAGCGATCACTTGAAACAAATACAAATTGCTCTCCCTCAAAATCTGTGTTGGGCGAAAAGATGGTAGTATATATATAATAAGAAAATATACCCGCAGCAACCAGGCCTAATAATACAATAATGAGAAGAATTCTTTTGATATACATTAAATAAAACTTTGAAAATTAAGCAAGTGTTTGGTTTTGCTTTAGGGGTTTACTATATTAAAAATAATATTTTTAAATGAACCTCAAAAGTAATGCAAAAAAGTTTAATTTCGTCTGAGAATATTAGCTAAGATATGGAAAGTATTAGTGTTTTTGATATGCTAAAAATTGGAGTTGGCCCGTCCAGCTCCCACACCTTGGGACCCTGGCGAGCAGCTCAAAGATGGGTTGATGAATTAAAAAATTCAGATCACTTTGATAAGGTTTCTGAAGTATTTGTCGACCTCTATGGATCGCTCTCCTTAACAGGAAAAGGTCACGCCACTGATCTTGCTTCCATTTTGGGCTTGAGTGGTTACGACCCGGTTACCATTCCAATTGAAACAATTGACAGCGAAATTGAATTGGTGAAAACCAATAAGCATATAGTATTAAACGGTGAAAAGTCTATTCCCTTTTCTATTGAAGAGCACGTGATTTTCCATAAAAAGTTTTTAGATTTCCATCCCAATGGCATCACATTCAGAGCTGTTCTGGATGATGGAAAAAAAATATCATCTACATTTTTTTCCATTGGTGGTGGTTTTGTGGTAAAAAAAGAACGCAAAAATGCCAAGAAAAAAGCCGATGACTTTAAAAAGTTTCCTTTTCAGGTACAAAGTGCTAAAGAACTTGAAAGCTTTTGCAAAGCCGAAGGAAAGAAAATATCAGAAATCGTCTTGGCTAATGAAAAATCGTTGCGTAGTGATCAGGAAATTGATGATAGTTTAAGAGCCATATGGCAGGTTATGCTGGAATCGATGTATACCGGTTGTCATACAGAAGGCATTTTGCCCGGTGGCCTTAACGTCACCAGACGTTCTTTCAACACCCACAAGACATTGATTGGGGATGCAACCTATAACTCCCCGGAAGAATGGATTGATGCCATAAGAAATACTGAGGTAAAATTTCGCCAGATATTAAAATGGGTAACGTGTTTCGCCCTTTCCGTGAATGAAGTAAATGCATCTTTAGGACGTGTTGTTACCGCACCAACAAACGGTAGTGCCGGTGTTATTCCGGCAGTGATAATGTATTATATGGTAATTGAAAACCACGATGCCAATTTTGAAGATATCAAACAGTTTTTACTCGTCGCCGGCGAAATAGGAAGTCTGTTTAAAAAGGGTGCAACCATTTCTGCTGCATTGGGTGGATGTCAGGCTGAAATTGGTGTATCCTCTGCCATGGCAGCGGGAGCGCTCACTGAATTAATGGGTGGTTCGCCTGAGCAGGTTTTAATGGCAAGTGAAATCGCGATGGAACATCATCTGGGTCTCACTTGTGACCCCATTGCTGGATTGGTACAGATTCCCTGTATAGAAAGAAATGCGATGGGCGCCATCAAGGCTATAAATGCAAGTGAAATGGCTCTTGACGGTGATGCCTCAAAAGCTAAAGTACCACTCGACAAGGTGATACAGACGATGTGGGAAACTGCGCAGGATATGAGCTCTAAATACAAAGAAACGAGTGAAGGCGGCCTTGCTGTGAGAGTTAACGTAAGTGACTGTTAATCAACGTGTTTTCGAAATAATATTTCTAACTGCCCGGTCCTGGACCAATGAAAAAACTGTATTCCCTTGATTGTCAACAGCATCAATATCAGCATTGTTGTCCAAAAGCAAATTTATAATTGGGATATTTTCCTTACCCACTTTTACTGCTTTGTGTAGTGGGGTTTCCCCGTTTGAGTTTTTGATATTTATCGAGTATCCCTTGTCCAAAATATAAGAAAGCATTTCTTTTCTACTTTGACTATATGACAGAACAATTTGGTGTATTGCAGATTCACCGTTATATAAAATTGTGGGGTCAACCCCTTTGTCTATAAATAACCTGAAAGCTTCCGGGAACTCTGTTTTGATTGCTAAATTGATTTCATTTTGAGTTATTTTAGTCTTATTATTTTCCAGTAATTTTTTTAAAATGGACAATTGCCTATAATATATTGCCAGATCAATTCCCTGATTTGGGTCTGTACCGTTTTTAAGCAACGCTTCAACAACTTGTTGTTGTTCTTTTCTAATAGCAGATTGCATTAACATCTCATCCTTTGTTTTAAGTCTTTCAATCAATTTGACAGCCAATGCTTCATTCTCTTGATTAACAGCTAAATATATGTCTTCGATTGAGTGCTCTTTGTCTATGATAAAATTTTCTAATGAAACCGCTTCAGAAAGCTCATTGACAGAGTCTTCTGTTTTTTCTGATATGTCGGTTTTTGTAGTAATATTTTTTGGCGGATTAACACTTGCGGTTGATAGGGGAGCATTTTGACTGTCAGGAGCTTGAATATTTGCATTCATTGTAAAAATAGTGAGTTTTTGACCTGCATTTAAATTGTCAGAAGTCAAGTTGTTCCACTTTTTCAGGGAACCGACCGTCACCTTATGCTCTTGAGCTATTTTGCCCAGGAAATCTCCCTGTTTTACAACATATATCAACTCAGAACCCTCCGGAATGGTGTCAGCCTCTTTAGAGGAAATTGAAATATCTTTTGCTGTTGCAACATCATTATTAAGGTATATTTTAATTTTTTGATTTACAAATATGGTATTTGATTTTAATTCATTCCAGGCTCTTAAGTCTTTTACAGTAACATTGTACATGTTTGCTATTTTGCCTAAGTAATCGCCTTTACGCACTACATACTCTTCAATTGTTTTTTGAGGTTTTATAATTTGATCATTTTCCCTGTAGGAAATTTGGTTTCCGCTAATACTCACAACTTCTTTACCGGTGAGTGCACTCACGAGCTTTAAGTCTTTTAATTGAATTGCATAATCCAAATCGTTATTGGCAGGTTCTGCTCCTTCCCTGATCAGGGCTTTTACAACATTTGGTGATCTGTATGCCACTGCTTTGAAAAGCATGTTGTTTTTGGGCTTGGCGCCGCGTTCAAGGAAAATCAAGGCCACCTCACGGTTGTAATAATCTGTATCAAAAAGCAGATCCAAATCTTCCAGGGTGGGTTTTACACCCAAATCAAACAAATTGTTGAAAAATATAGGAGGCTGTAAACTAATAATTGCAGCTCTTACAAGTCCTTTTACCTGAAGACTTACTCCATTTATATGATAATCTTCAAGTTTTTTTATGTTTCCGTTTGATGCGGCAGCTATTAATTCAGAATCCATCACATAATTTTGCCTGGATTGTAATTGCCTTAATTCATTTGAAACATTCACGTGTTCCAGGCTATAAACCACCTCATAAAGATCACTGTCAATTGTGGTCAAATTAATTGTTTTGTATACCTTTTCACGAAGAGCCTCTTTGAAATAAACACGTGTATCCTCTGCTCCGCTAACTTCATAAGTTGTCCTGCCTACTCCCTTTATGAGTTTTTGTGAGTCATCCCATACATTGGCAAAGCCTTTATCAAATTCAGTATGTGGCACAATGTATTCAATTACTTTGTTGACCTGAATTACTTCATCTGTAATCAAGGTTTGTAAACTCACTCCCCCACGATCAATAACAGGTGACGTAAATATGGGTGATTCTTTACTTGTAAATCCCCCAAAAAACAAATCGCCTGTGTATGGAGAGGTATTATCCTTTTCCTTGCCGGATGACTTTTTAACAATAGAAATTAATCTTTGTTTGAACGGTATGGCAAATTTGGTAAAGTAGTCTCCTTCCTGAGGCTTTTTTATTTTTTGTTTTAAGCTGCTCTCTATGAAATTGACATATAAATCAAGTGCCACGCGCTTGCGCTCAATTTCAGTATCTTCAGGAAAATTTTCCTTTGTGAGTAAACGGCTAATTCGAAGTAAGTTTATGTCAATTGGTTTTTCATTATTTGTAATAGTGGTCTTCCAGTCTGATAATTTATTACTGCTTTCATTCCCTCCTAAAACGATGTTGACGCTGTTCTGAACGTTTAAAAAAGGATCGTTAAATGGTTCATTTTCTTGAAAGGAATCAATATATTTTCGTGTCTTGTTTTTAAATAAAACGTCATCATAAGGAGAGTAAATAAATTCATTTTTGTTGATAGTCAAACGAGTTGTAAAATTTCCTCCAAAGATCACTTCAGAAGCATAATGTGTTCCAAAACGATGCACAAAGCCGGGAACTGTAAGATCTTCGAAAAGCTTGTCAACGGCTTCTATAAACAAACTATCCAAGGCCCAACCTTTTTGCGCAAAACTTTCTTTTCGGGTTTCCATTCTTGTTGTTGAATAAGCCAAAACAGGCTGTGACACATTGTTCAATAGATTTTTATTAAACAATTGACTGTTTTCACTTAAATATAAATTTGAAATTGTATCAGATTTTAAAATTTTTTGCTCAAAATCATATGTGTTTGAAACATATAGAATATCAGAAGTGGTAGTCTTGTCAAGTGCTTTTTTTAACCTTTGATTGGGTATGACAATTTGTGGTAAATTCTCCTGATACAACGTGGGTTTTGTTAAATCTAGAGGGTCAATTCTTCTCATATCAAAAGCGGCTCCCAGATATTCCCGGGACATATCTTTTGGAGTAGTATTTTGACCTTGGAGAAAGGAGAAAAAAATTAGGGATAGCAATAGTGGCAAATTCCCCTTTATATTAAAACGCATAGTTTAATATTGCTTTTATTAATTATAAATTATTGAGGGGCAAAAATTTATGGGGATAAAACAAATTTAGTGATTTTTTTATTACTTAATAGAATAATCACACGACTAGTTTTAGGAAAGGCACAAAGAATTGATTTTGAAACTAGTTTACTTATTTACTACCTTTACTCTTTCAAAAATAAAACTATGTCTGTCGCAAAAAAAGAATACAAACGCATCACTACCAAAACCGTGGTAGATATGAAGTCAAGGGGTGAAAAGATAAGTATGCTAACAGCATATGATTTCACAATGGCCCAGATTGTAGATGGTGCCGGCATTGATGTGATTTTGGTGGGAGATTCTGCTTCAAATGTTATGGCAGGTCACGAGACCACATTACCCATCACCCTGGATCAAATGATATACCATGCTGCATCTGTCGTCAGAGCAATTAAGCGAAGTCTTGTAGTGGTTGATTTACCTTTTGGAAGTTATCAAAGTGATGCTAAAGAAGCATTACGTTCAGCGATCAGGATTATGAAGGAAAGTGGTGGTCATGCCGTAAAAATGGAAGGTGGTAAAGAAATAAAAGATTCCATAAAACGCATTTTAAATGCAGGTATTCCCGTGATGGGACACTTGGGACTCACACCTCAATCTATTTATAAGTTTGGAACCTACACTGTAAGGGCCAAAGAAGACTCTGAAGCACAGCAGCTTAAAGAAGATGCGTTGCTTCTTGAAAAGCTGGGTTGCTTTGCTATTGTTCTTGAAAAAGTGCCGGCATCACTGGCTGAAGAAGTTGCAAAAAGCATCAGTATTCCGGTAATAGGTATTGGTGCAGGTGGCAGCGTTGATGGTCAGGTATTGGTAATTCATGATATGCTGGGCATGAATCAGGAATTCAGCCCCCGCTTTTTGAGACGCTATTTAGATTTACATACAGAAATGACCCGGGCGCTCCAAAATTATTCAAATGATGTAAAATCAGGAGATTTTCCCAATAAGAGTGAACAGTATTGAGCAAGACCGTAACCCATAAAAACAATCTTCAAATACTCTTTGAAGACAATCATTTGATTGCGGTCAACAAACGGGCAGGAGATTTGGTTCAGGGTGATAAAACGGGAGACAAACCGTTAAGCGAAGTTGTCAAAGAATATATCGCCGAAAAATATAATAAACCCGGCGCCGTCTATCTTGGCGTTGTACACCGGCTTGACAGACCCACTACGGGAGTTGTTCTCTTTGCTAAAACTTCAAAAGCACTCACACGCTTAAATAAACTATTTAAAGAACGGGAAACTCAAAAGACCTATTGGGCACTAGTAAAAAACAGACCACCAAAAGCTCAGGATATTCTTACACATTTCTTAAAGCGTAATGCAAAACAAAATAAGTCTTATGCCCATCTGAAAGAAGTTCCGGAGAGTAAAAAAGCCGTTTTAGAATATCAGGTACTTAAGAAATTAGACAATTATTACCTCTTGGAAATTGAGCTTCACACAGGAAGGCATCATCAAATAAGAAGTCAGCTCAGCGCCGTTGAGTGCCCTATAAAAGGGGATTTAAAATATGGTTTTGACCGAAGCAACCCTGATGGAAGTATTCACCTGCACGCTAGAAAATTAAAACTCATTCACCCTGTTCAAAAAGAAGAGCTTAACATTCTGGCACCACCACCCATTGACCCGCTTTGGAATTCGTGTATCGATTAATCTATTAAATTATTTTTCATAGCATATAATACCAGCCCCACCCTGTTTTTAAGCTCAAGTTTATTAAAGAGTTCTTGCCGGTATCCGTCGATGGTCTTGGGGCTGAGGTTCATTTCTTCCGCGATTTCTTTGTATGTCATTTCAGTACTGGCGAGTTTTATGAAGGTGATTTCTTTTTTCTTAAGTTTTGAATTTTCAACAGGCTTTTCTTTTGTATGCAAAGCACCCATCAAGGCTGTGTTTACTTTTTCAGTATAGTAAAATCCTTTTTGAATTACTTCAAATATTGCTGCCTTTAAAACATCAGGGTAGATATCCTTTAATAAGTAACCACTGGCACCCTTGCGAATCATTTTAATCATCAGACTTTCTTCGTCTTCCATCGTTAATGCCAGAACATTTATTTCGGGATGTTGTCCTGAAAGCCACTCCATGGTTTCAAGTCCATTCATTACAGGCATATTAATGTCGAGTAGAATTACATCAGGCAAAAGCTCACTTACCTTTAATTTATTCTGTAAATCAAGTCCGTTGATGGCATGAAAAACTACTTCAAACTCTTCAAAAGAATCAATTAGCTTTTCAAGTGATTTGGCAAACAATGCGTGGTCATCAACAATTGCAATGTGATATGGGGGTTTAGTTTTCATTTGGGGAATAATAATAAATGAGTTTTAATTCAGTTCCTTTTCCAATGTGAGATATAAGATTATATTCTGCTCCCAACAATACAGCCCTGTTCTTCATGTTTTGTAAGCCTGAACTTTCAATTTTCATGTTTACGTCAAAACCTATTCCGTCGTCTTTTGCTGAGAGGACAAGCTTTTCAGCATCACCGGATATAACAACATCCAGACTTTTAGCCCTTGAATGCCGAACCACATTTGAGAAAAATTCTTGTAATATTCTAAAAAGTATAATTTCCACTTCCGGTGGAATTTTAGGGATATCTCCCTGTCTGGAGAAATGTGCATCAAGATATTTAAGACGGTTGAAACGCTCCAGTTCTATTTCGAGAGACCGAAAAAAACCGTTTTTTTGAATTGCTTCATTATTTAATGTTTTTGAGAGTGTTCTCACCTCTTGAACGGTAGTATTTACCACATCTTTGGTCTCATCAATAGAGGCGATCATGTTATCTGTTGCGTGGCCTTTTATCATATTGAGTTGCATGTTTACTACAGAAAGTAACTGCCCAATATTGTCATGGAGTTCCCAGGCAACATTTTTAAGTGTTTGTTCCTGAATTTCAATTTTTGTGGATGCAATCTCTTTTTCAAATTTACGTTCAGCTTCAAATTTATCAATGAGCATTTTATTTTTTCGCTTCTGAAAAAAAACAAAAAAAATCACTACAAAAGCAAGCACAAATAAAATGACCGAAATCAAATATATTATTAAGAGGATTTGTTCTTTTTCGAGCATATTAAAAACGCTAAAATAAAAGTAGAATATAGGAATAAATTTCCGTAAAGCTTAAAGTTTTCAAAGAGTTTTAAAAACAATCCATTCTCTGAAGCCAAATAATCAGACAAAAATGTCAATGGGGTGAGACAAACATAAAATATGATTAACCCGACTGAAAAATAAAAGGAAAGGTTGTATTTAAGGTTTAATATTTTATCAGTCAGTAGAAGTTCATAGTAATACATAAATACACTTAATAAAAGAATCAATACTCCTGAAAAAAAAGAAAATTTAGAGAATCCATTAAAAAAAACATCTGAGGAAAAAAGCATTAACAGAGAAACAACAATATAAAGTCCCGTGAGGAATTTTAGTATTTTTTGCGAAGTTTTTGAGCTTAATAATGATCTGTAATATAGTGACAAAAAAGAAAAGGCAAAAATGGCATAGATATTAAAAAGCCAAAAGTTAGCTCTAAACCCGGTATACTCCACAAATGAAAAGTACTTGTAGTCTGAATAATATCCAATCGTAGAATACAAACCCGTAATTTCAACAATAATAGTTATCCACAGGTAAACCACAAAATAGTAATCCCATTTTGTGGCTTTTGTATTCTTTAAATAATAAATACCTGCCAGAGCAGCAAGGAACTCTATACTAAAAATATAGATCGACCCTGATAATAAATAATGTATAAAATCTTGCATTAATAATCTAGCGGTGGATGACCGGCAGATCCAAAATTAAATGGATCAATATTATAATTGTTCTCTGTATTATGGGTATCGCCCACAGTGGGGGCAAGAAAAATTGTTGCTTTTTTATTTGAATCCTGGTTGTATGCGGCAAAATAAAGCCGGATACCGGGATTAGTTATATTCTGCTCGTTTGACATTTCTGTGACATAATCAAGATATTCTTTGAGCTCAGCAACTGTATAAAAACAACTGCGGTTGTCTTCTTCTCCAATAGCTCTATCTATAGCTTCTTGTCGGGTATTAATCCAATTTTCGTGCAAGGTTTTTGCAGTATCTACCGGAATGCATTTGGTTGGTTTTGACATGGTTTTGATTTTTTAGTTTATTCTCAAAGCTACAAAATATATATATTCAATGCTTTTTCCTTACAAAAAAACAGGAAAAATCCTCTTTTTTTCAGGGTTTTTCCTGTATTATAATAATTTGAATACTACTGAATCCCCAGTTCTTTTCTGTGAAAGTATCGAAATTGCTTCTTCTGTTAGTTGTAAAACCCTGGCATATCCTCCCGTGGTCTGGGCATCCCTCATCAAAACCAACATTTTTCCTGAAGGGGTTAACTGTACAGTTCCGGGCTGTACTGCCGATGTAATAATTTCAGGAGCTGATAATTTCAGTTTATGATCTAAAACGGTTGCCATTCTATTGCTTTGTCCTGAGATTGTAAAAGCACTAATAGCTAATTCTCTTTGATGGCTTTTATTAAGAGTTGCAAACTCCGGACCCCTGTAAACCTCAATTTCATGTTGCTTAAAATAATGGGTTGAAGCCCTTAAAACAGCGTTTTTTCTATTGATCCTTTTTTCAAATGCTTTATTTTTTAAAACAGTTCCTTTTTGAATGGAAAGCTCTGGCGAAATCAAAGAATGAAAACTTGAACTTTGCAATACTCTTTCAACCAAAAACCCTCCGCGCACGGCTATATAAGCCCATACACCAGAAGATGCAAGGCCAAAACTCATGACACTCCCTTTTTCAATAAAAAGACGTTTGTTCAATGCAAAAAGTTCACCTGATACTGATGGATTGAAACCCGCTCCGGTAATAGCTATTTCTGTATCTTCCATAAATTGCAACACCGGACCCTGATGACCAAATTCCAACAAAGGCGCTGTAGCATCATTGCCCAGCAAGTGGTTTGCCAGTACAGCAGATTTCTTGTCCATTGTCCCGCTGCAGGGAACACCAATATACCGGTACCCATAGCGTCCAAGATCCTGAATGCTGGTTTGCAATCCTGTTGAAACTACTTTAATCATTCAACTTTTTTTTTAAGTTATAATCTCCGGTTACAACCTGGCTTTCTATTTCCCTGTACTGCTCTTGACTAATTTTTTCAAACTTCACATAATTTCCTGCCTGTATCAATGCCGAATTTTCTTTGGTTACATCAAAGAATTTCAGGGGAGATTTTCCTATGATATTCCACCCACCAGGCGAATTTGAAGTATATATCCCGGTTTGATTACCACCAATTCCCACAGAACCTTTTGAAATAAATTGCCGCGGCTCCTTTTTACGAGGGCAATGTAGGCGCTTATCCAAGCCTCCCAAATAAGGGAATCCCGGCAAAAACCCAAGAAAATGAACAAAGTAAACAGGTGCAGTATGCAAGACTATTATTTCAGGAATTGAAATCTCTTTTTTATGAGCAAGTTCTTCAATATCCAAAGAAAAAGGGGCATCATAACAAACAGGTATGGTGATAAGTACTTTATTTATATCATGTTGAAAATCTTTTGTATCAATTATTGCCTCAATCCTGTCCAAAAAATTGGAAACATCGGCTTCCGGCTTTAAAAAAACAGTCAGGGAATGAAATGCGGGAACCATTTCCAGTACTTCTTCTCCCAGCGAACGCCATATCAAATCTCTGACTTTTATGATATGATGATACATTTCCTCAGAAATTTCCTGATTCCATTCAAGTAAAAAAGCTCTGTCACCAAAGCGTTGTATTTTTGGTTTTGGGTTCAACACAATCTTATTTTATTTCTTTTTAGTTCAGTATGAATATATTCAAGAATTTCTACGGCATTTTCCTGATCTCCATGAATGCAAAAAGTGCCTGCATGCACTACTATCTCTTTTCCTTGAACAGATGTCACAGAACTATTTTTATAGATTTGGAACAATTGTTTCCAAGCTGTTTTTGGATCACGAATCAAAGCATTTTGATGGCTTCGGTGAACCAGGTTACCATCATCATTATATCGCCTGTCAATAAACGCTTCAAACTTTACAGGAAAAGTACCTTTCACCAGATGATGTAAAACGGAATGATAAGGAACATAAATTTCAATTTTTTTATCAAAGATCAGGAGTGCTTCCAAAACTGCCCGGGAAACCTCCTCATCAATTGTTGCAACATTGTACAATGCCCCGTGAAGTTTCACATGGTTTAACACAACATCATTTTTTTCGCAAAGACTATCCATCAGCCGGAGTTGAGAAAGCAGGGAATCTATCAACTCTTGTCCGGAAATGTTTAGGGTTTTCCTGCCAAAGCCTTCCCTGTCAGGATATGAAGGGTGCGCGCCCACTTTCACCTTATATTTTTTAGCCAGATGTAGTGCTTTTATTATTGAATTCTCATCACCATAGTGTCCTCCACATGCAATATTACAGGAAGATATTAACGGCATGATACTGTCGTCATGACAATAGCCTTCCCCAAGATCTGCATTGATGTCAATTGCTTTTTGCATTCATTTAAAAATTAAAATATGGTAATCTGAAATACCTTTTCCAAACTTCGCAATCCTAGAATTATAGTAGTTATAAAAATAGCTACACCCAGAGCATTTTGGAATAATGAGTTTATATTGGTTCCTAAAACAGCCCTTTTATTAACCACCCAGAGTAAAAATCCAACAATGACCGGGAGTAATATGCCGTTTGTAATTTGAGCAAACTTGA
Source organism: uncultured Flavobacteriaceae bacterium (assembly GCA_963975935.1). Classification (GTDB taxonomy): domain Bacteria; phylum Bacteroidota; class Bacteroidia; order Flavobacteriales; family Flavobacteriaceae; genus Planktosalinus. The sequence goes on along the minus strand of CAXBIQ010000003.1, from coordinate 171,770 downwards.
TGATTTCAATAGGTCTATAGCCAATTGAGGAAACAATGATCCCAAGAAAGAGAATCGTCATCCACACTATCCTAAACCGTAAAGATTTTAAGGAGGGTTTCCACCCGAAACATTCATTGGCAACATATGCGGCTGCCAGAGGGGCTGTTATCGCAGATGTTATTCCGGCAGCAAACAAACCTAAACTCAGTATGTATTTTGAAAATGACCCATATAACGGCTCGATTCCTTTTGCCAGATCAGAAGCGTTTTCTATTGGTGTTCCCTGTATGGCTGCAGCACAAACAATAATCGCCATAGAGACAATACCTCCCAATATTATGGATATGTATGAATCAATCCTTGCCGCTTTCAACTGTGATTTGTCCTGCCACTTCACTTTGACAATTGCAGCGTGTAAAAACAAATTATAAGGCACGACAGTGGTGCCCACCAGACCTAGAATCATTAAAAACCCTTGCTCGGGTATTTCGGGTTTAAAAAGGCCTTTTAAAATTGCATTAAAATCAGGATGGGTCAGCCAGGCAGTGATTATAAATGACAAACTCATCAATATAACAAGCACAACCAAAACCCGTTCAATAACTTTATAGTTTCCTATATAAAGCAAAAGAAAAGCAATCCCGCCCACAATCAAGCTCAAATAATTGATTTGTAAACCCATCATAGATAGTGTAGAGCTGTTTACAAAGGTTTCAACTCCCAGAACCCCACCGCTTATATTCCCGGCTTCATAAGCAGCATTTCCCACCACAATGGCCGAGAGAATAAGTACAAGTGCCAAAATTTTAAGGACCTTATTTGAAATTTGGTCTTTGATGGTGTCAGCAAGCCCCTTCCCATAAACCAGGCCCAGGCGCATGGCCATTTCCTGTAAAACGAGTGTGGCTATAATTGAAAGGCCCATGGCCCAAAGCAATGTAAAACCAAACTGAACCCCGGCAAGAGTGCAGACAGTCAGGGTACCCGGACCTATAAAAGCTGCAGCTACAAGTGTCCCGGGCCCAATATTACGCAATATATTTTTCATTGATTTTCAAAGCTAAGCAAACTCATAAAATATTATTCTTAACATTGCTATGGATTTTTTAATTGATTATCTTAGTGCTTAGCTAAAGATAGTAATTCTCATAATGGTTGAAAGCAAAAACATCTCTGAAAGTGTACAATTACAAAAAAACTTTTTCCAAACCGGAAAAACCAAAAATGTAGCTTTCAGGATTGACGCTTTGAAAAAACTGCTAAAAGCCGTAAAAAAAAGAGAGAAAACCATTTGTGATGCACTTTATAAGGATTTTAAAAAGCCTGCATTTGAAACCATTGTCACAGAAACAACCCTCATTGAAAAGGAAATAAAGTTTACCATCAAAAATATTAAAAACTGGTCCAGAACAAAACCTGTCAAGCCTTCATTTTTTAACTACCCATCCAAAGACTTTATCTATTATGAACCCTATGGCACAGTGCTCATCATTGCTCCCTGGAACTATCCCTTTCAATTGGCAATATCACCTTTGATTGGTGCCATTGCTGCAGGAAATACGGCCATTGTTAAGCCCAGCGAACTCACCCCGGAAATATCTTCAGTCATTGAGATCATCATAAAAGAAGTTTTCCCTCCGGAACATGTTAAAGTAATTCAGGGAGGTGTTGAGACTGCTCAAAATTTATTGAAGGAAAAATGGGATTATGTTTTTTTTACCGGAAGTGTTAAAGTAGGTAAAATAGTTGCAAAGGCCATTGCAGAAAACCTGACCCCCAACACCCTCGAGCTTGGTGGAAAAAACCCGTGTATTGTTGATGAAAGTGCTAAAGTAAGCACAGCCGTTAAGCGCATTGTTTCAGGAAAATTCATCAATGCCGGGCAAACCTGCATCGCGCCAGATTATCTTTTGGTGCACGAAAAAATAGAAAAGAAATTCCTGACTGCCCTGCAAAAGGAAATTGAACGGGCATATGGAAAAACCCCAAAGTTTTCCAAAGATTACCCCCGTATCATCAATGAATCCAATTTCAAAAGATTGGTGTCGCTCATCCCCGAAGATAAAGTGATTACAGGTGGTGGTTCAGACCTTGACGATTTGTTTATTGAGCCCACAATTCTTCTCAACCCATCACTGCACAGTGAGGTCATGAAAGATGAAATTTTTGGTCCCATCCTTCCGGTATTGATTTATCAAAGTGAAAAAGACATTGATTTGGTACTGCACAAATATCCAAACCCTTTGGCGCTGTATGTTTTTAGCTCCAAAAAATCATTTAGTGAAAAAATAATTAAGAAATATGCGTTTGGTGGTGGGACCATTAACGATACCCTGGTGCATATCGTAAATCCCAGATTGCCCTTCGGCGGAATTGGGAACAGCGGCATGGGTGCCTATCATGGAAAACATAGTTTTGAAACGTTTTCACACCAAAAAGCAATTACCAAAAGGGCAACCTGGCTTGATATTCCGTTGCGTTATGCACCTTATAATAACAAAGCCAAGTGGATAAAAAGATTGTCTAAATTCTTTTAAAATCAGGAATCTTTTTGCTTTTTCTTTCTTAATTGGTAGAGATCAAGCCTTCTGTCTTTCATGTTTCTAACACTTCCGAATGTATGTAATTCCTTAAGCAAATCCATATCAACATCAGCAATTAAAGTACTTTCAGTATTGGGTGTTGCTTCAGCTTTAATCCCGTTTACCGGAAACGCAAAATCTGAAGGTGTAAACACGGCACTTTGAGCATATTGAATATCCATGTTATTTACCTTGGGCAAATTACCCACATTACCGGCAATGGCAACATAACATTCATTTTCAATGGCACGGGCCTTGGCACAGTTGCGCACGCGTTCATAACCATTCTGGGTGTCTGTCATAAATGGAACAAAAAGAATGTTCATACCTTCATCAGCAAGCAGTCTTGATACTTCGGGAAATTCTACATCATAGCAAATCAAAACGCCTATTTTTCCACAATCTGTATCTATAGCCTGTATCCTGTTTCCGCCTTTAATCCCCCACGCTGATTCCTCCGCAGGGGTAATGTGCAGTTTTTCATAGCGTTCATAACTTCCGTCGCGACGACAGACAAACCCAACATTATAAAGGTGTTCTCCTTCTTTTTGCGGCATGCTTCCGGTAATGATATTGATATTATATGAAATGGCAAACTCCCGGAACTTTTCCAAAAGGGGCTCAGTGTATTCTGAAAGTTTTCTGATGGCTTCTGCTTCCTTTAAATCATTAAAATCTGCCATCAAGGGAGCATTGAAAAACTCCGGAAAAAGGACAAAGTCACTCTGATAATCTGAAATGGCATCAACAAAAAATTCAATCTGATTCACCACCGCATCAAAGTTTTTAAAAAGGCGCATTTGCCACTGAACGAGACCTAAACGAACAACCTTTTTTGCAGAATCAAGAATCTTGGTTGACTTGACGTAATAAATATTGATCCATTCCATCAGGACTGCATATTCCCTGGATTCTGCATCTCCGTCCAAATATCCTTTTAATACCTTGCGCACGTGAAAATCATTTGCCAGTTGAAACAGCAATACCGGGTCATCTACTTCTTTGCGCTTTACCTTTTCAATATATTCTTTTGGCGTAAGCTCATCTGCATATTTGTTATAATTTGGGATCCTTCCACCAAAAACTATGGAGCGCAAATTAAGTTGCTCACAGAGTTCCTTACGGGCTTCATAAAGCCTTCTGCCAAGTCGTAACCCCCTGAATTCAGGATGTATAAAGACATCTATACCATAGAGCACGTCGCCCTCGTCGTTGTGGGTATTGAACGTGAAGTTACCTGTTATTTGTTTGTAAGAGTGGTCGTCTTCAAATTTTGAAGCCTTGACGATTATACTGAGGGCACAGCCCACTATTCTGCCGTCAATTTCAATACAAAGTTGCCCTTGCGGAAATTTTTTGAGTAATAACTTTATTTCTTTCTCAGTCCAATAGTCTTCAGCCATGCCATGGTAAGACTCAATCATTGACTTTTTGAGTTCAATATAATCTGAAACAACGAGGTTTCTTAGTTCAATTTTAGGTGCTTGCTGAAGGATGTCCATTTTTTTTAAATAAAGTGAATGAATAAATATACTCGTAAAATTGATAATAAAAATTTTTTAATATCTATTTAACGCTTAGCCAAACCAGCCATCCCTGTCAAGGCTTCTGTATTGAATTGCTTCAGAGATATGCGTTCCTGTGATGGGTTCACTGCCTTCAAGATCTGCGATGGTGCGCGCTACTTTCAATATTCTATCATAGGCCCTTGCAGAGAGATTTAAACGTTCCATCGCTGTTTTCAGCAAAGCCAGTGAAGCATCGTCAAGTTTACAGTGGTTCCTAATTTGTTTTACGCCCATTTGAGCATTGTAGTGAATGGTTTCACTATCTGCAAAACGATGTGTTTGAATTTCCCGTGCTTTGGTCACGCGTTCCCTGATCACAATACTGCTTTCACCCTTACGCTCCTCACTTAACTTTTCAAAAGGAACCGGATTTACTTCAATATGGATATCAATACGGTCGAGCAAAGGCCCCGAAATTTTACTAAGATATCGTTGCATTTCTGCCGGGGAAGAAGTTACCGGAGCCTCAGGGTCATTAAAATACCCACCCGGACTTGGATTCATACTGGCTACCAACATAAAACTACTGGGGTATGTTACTGTAAATTTTGCCCTTGAGATAGTAACTTCCCTGTCTTCAAGTGGCTGTCGCATTACCTCAAGCACGCCGCGTTTAAATTCGGGTAATTCATCTAGAAAAAGTACACCATTATGAGACAGTGATATCTCACCGGGCTGTGGGTATGCACCGCCACCCACCAGGGCTACATCACTAATTGTGTGGTGCGGGCTCCTAAATGGACGTTGTGTCATAATTCCTGAGTGGTCTTTTGTCCTTCCGGCAACACTGTGTATCTTGGTTGTTTCAAGTGCTTCTGTCAAAGTCATGGGAGGCAGAATGGAAGGAAGCCTTTTGGCCAGCATGGTTTTTCCGGATCCCGGAGGGCCTATTAATATGATATTGTGTCCTCCTGCTGCTGCAATTTCCATACAGCGCTTAATGGACTCCTGCCCTTTAACGTCAGAAAAATCAAATTCAGGATGGTTTAAATGCTCGTAAAATTCTGCCCTGATATCAACGATGGTTTGTTCAATAGGGATATCCTTATCAAAAAAATCTATTACTTCACTGATGGTATCGACTCCATAAACTTCCAAACCCTCAACGATTGCAGCTTCTTTTGCGTTTTGTTTTGGGAGAATAAAGCCTTTAAACCCTTCTTCTTTCGCTTTGAAAGCAATGGGTAAAGCACCACGTATGGACTGTACATTTCCGTCAAGGGACAACTCACCCATTATGATATAATCATCCGGGTTGTTTTTTAATTGTATTTGTTCTGTGGCAGCGAGAATGCCAATAGCCAGTGGAAGGTCATAAGCAGACCCTTCTTTGCGGAGGTCTGCAGGTGCCATATTCAAGGTGATTTTCTTCCCCGGAATTTTATATCCGTTGTTTTGGAATGCTGCTGCTATTCTAAAATTACTTTCCCTGATAGCATTATCCGGAAGTCCCACAAGATGATACCCCACACCTGCGGTTCCCACATTAACTTCTATAGTGATTGTCGTTGCTTCAACTCCAAAAAAAGCACTTCCATAAATTTTAGTCAACATATAATTTTCTTTTCATTAAAGATAAAAACTTTTTCAAAAAAAAACCTCCCCTAAAACTATTTAGGGGAGGTTTGCTATATGATATTTAAAAACTTATTTTTTAATAAACTTGTACACTTTACTTGCATTATCAATGGTAACCCTTACAAAGTAAGTCCCTGTATTTAAATTTGATATATCAAGTTTTGTAGTATTTGCATTAACATCGGTAACACCGAAGGATTGCCCTAACAGGTTCATAATTTCAACCTGGGAAATCTGGGTGATAGCACGAATGTTGAGTTCATTTTGTGCAGGATTTGGAAAAATAGAGGCTGAGACAAAATCATTTTCAGGGTTGCTTAAAACTACATTTTCTACTCCTGATATAATTATAGAAACTACCTGTTCATCACTCCACAGTTCTCCTTTGTGTGTCACTCTGAAAACATAGTCACCACTTGGATCATCAATTTCTACTTTTTCTATATTATCTCTAAAGTTATCTCCAGTTGTAGCTGCCGCACCAAAATTTGTATGATCCAATATCCAAGGAAAGAATTCGTCATCGTTTTCATTAATTACCCGTAAATCAAGATCATTGATTAAACTGGGTGTATCAACATCTTCATTACCTTGAGGCAATATATTTCCTTGTCTGTCTGTCCAGGTGATTGAGGCTACTAAGCGCTCTCCGGGAATTGAACTACCACTAAATTCCAATACCTCACCTTCTGTTAAGGTATATTCTGCTATAACTGATGTTGTTCCTCTGTTTGTAATGACTTCTGCAGCACGTTCAGCATTTATTAAGCCCCAGCCAAAACGGTAATCTGGCCCAGGGTGAGCGCCTGCTTCGTCTGCAGTATGTAAAACAAGTCCACGCAATGTTGATGAGAGCATAAATTGGTTGTTGATATTATTATAATGCTCCTGCAGCAATGCTAAAACGCCAGCAACACTAGGTGCTGCCATTGATGTTCCTGAAAATGAAGAATAAGATGCATTTGATACAGCTGTAGATGAGAAAGTATTTACTCCTTTAGCAGTAATATCCGGTTTGATTCTTCCATCGTCTGTTGGTCCCCAGCTACTGAACGGAGACATGGATACAGATGCAGGTCCGGTGTAATTTGGGACTTGAAAAGATGCAGCAACAACCAGATTGTTTTTTGCTACAGAATGACCCGTTAATATATCAAAGCCACCATCACCTTGATTGGGGTGATTAGTATTTCTGGCATTACCTGCGGCAAAAACCGGTAAAAAATATGGAGTCGTGTATTGAATTTGGTCATAAATTCGTGCTGTAGAATCATAATAGCCTAAATACCAGGCAGGAACTTGATCAGCAGGGACGCCATAAGAGTGATTGGAGACAAGTAATCCATATGTTGTGTTTGCAGCAATAACTTCAGAAATGTCATTGCTAAAATCAGAATTCACTGTTTCAGCCAGTGGAGCCATACCCTGAGCATTTCCAGATTGAAAAGCTCCTGAACCTATGATAGTTCCTGTAACATGTGTAGCGTGGCTACTAAAACTGGATGCTCCATCAATTTGAACTGCACGTCCCTCTAAAAGTTGGTGTGTTTCTCTGGTCCTTCCACCATCCCAAACTCCAATCAACATGTCTTGTCCCTGAAGGTCTAATCCTAGTAAACCTCCCGGATATAACTTGTCTGCTCTTGCGGTAATAGCGGCACCGAAATTTGTAGTTTCAAGATAAACCGGATAAGTCTCATCGATAACATCAACCAAAAGTGCTGAACCACCGTTATCTGTTTCATATGTTTCCGGCCAGTTATAAATTTCAGCAAGAGCTAATGCTTCTTGTCTTTTTCTTTGATAATCAGCTTCTGTATCTGCTTGAAGCTGGTTTAAAAGCTGTATATTATAACTTGAAATAATTTTCTGTCTCTCTTGGGGAGTTTGAGCATACACTGATAACGTAAAGATAAATGCAAAAACACCAAAAGTAATTTTGGTAATAATTTTCATAACTTTAGAAGTTTAAAATGGATAACAATTTTTTTTTGCTAATTTAATGATTTTTTATTATTAGGAAAGATTTTGGTTAAAATTCCCTTAATATTTTATTAACATAACCTTATTCAGAAATATAAAACTTACGTATTAGTACGTATTGATTTCGAAATTGATTTCATGTATATTTGTAGAAGAATTAGTAAAAAACTACATTCGTTTTTAGTTAAATTATTGTGGGGATGATAATTTTTCTTTTTTAGAGTGTAGAAAATTCATTAAATATTTTACTAAGCTTAGCTAAGCGCAACAAATTAATTTTTGTTGCGCTTTTTGGTAATTTATAACTTAAAAGGCGTCTATTCCTTCCCGTAACCACGATTCATAATCTTCTACATCGGGCATATATCCCACAGGTTTGTTTAATGTTTCTTCTTCCAAATTAATCAAAACATAATAGGGTTGGGCATTCATCTTATAGTTTTTAATCTGGAAATCGCTCCATTTATTACCAACTGTCTTTATTTTTTTTCCGGTTGTGGGACTTGTGTATTGTTCATGTTCCGGAAGGTTTTTTCTTTCATCCACATAGAGCGATATCAATACAATCTCATTTTTTAATATACTCAATATTTGAGGTTCAGCCCACACACGTTCTTCCATTTTTCTGCAATTCACACAGGCATGTCCTGTAAAGTCAATCAAAATGGGCTTGTTTACTTTTTTTGCATATTCCACGCCTTTCTCGTAGTCTATAAATGAAAGGATATCGTGCGGCCCGGGTTTGGCCCCTTCAGGCATTCCATCCTCAAAGGAACTTATGCCCCCACTTTTTGTATTACCCACTCCATAGGGCGATTCACTATAGGTCATGGGTGGTGGAAACCCGCTGATGATTTTCAAAGGTGCCCCCCAAAGTCCGGGAATCAAATAGATTGTAAAAGTCAGTGTAACCAATCCAAACAAAAGCCTCCCTACAGAGAGTGTCTTTGAATCTTCATCGTGCGGTAATTTGATTTGTTTGAATAGATATAACGTAAGGGCTCCAAAAATGGCTATCCAGATCGCTATAAATACTTCCCTTTCCAAAAGATGGGTTTGTAGTACCAGGTCTGCATTTGATAAAAATTTAAAGGCAAGAGCCAATTCCAAAAATCCTAATACCACTTTAACACTGTTAAGCCATCCGCCACTTTTTGGCAAGGAATTCAGCCAACCCGGGAAAAGTGCAAAAAGCATAAAGGGAATAGCAAGTGCAAGTGAAAAGCCCAGCATTCCAATAATGGGTGCAATACCCCCGGAGGTTGCTGCTTCTACCAATAATGTTCCCACAATGGGCCCGGTACACGAAAACGAAACAATAGCCAGCGCCATTGCCATAAAAAAGATTCCGATGAAACCACCTTTACCTGATTGTTTATCAACTTTATTTGCCCAGGATGTGGGCAAGGTAATCTCAAAAGCACCAAAGAAAGAAACAGCAAAAACAACCAGCAACAAGAAAAAGGCAAGATTGAAATAAACGTCTGTTGAAAGCTGGTTTAATGCATCTGCGCCAAATATAAATGTAATTAACCACCCCAGAAAAACATAGATAACGACGATGCTTATTCCATAAAATATAGCGTTCTTGATTCCCTGTGCCCTCGATTTACTTTGCTTTGTAAAAAAGCTCACCGTCAAAGGAATCATAGGAAAAACACAAGGTGTCAAAAGCGCGGTAAACCCAAACAGAAAGGCTACAATAAAAATGGTCCAGAGGCTTCGCTTTTCAGACTTTTGCTCTCCTTCTTCAATATTTTTATTGTCAATTTCTGAAGTTTCCTTTCCCGTTGTTTTCTCGGCAGGTGGGGCATTTTCATTGATAACAAACCGAAACTCTATGGTTTCCGGTGGTAAACAAAGTTCATCATTACAAACCATAAACGTCACTTCAGAATCTATAGCATGGAGATCGGGATTTGTGACTTTGACTTTCTGGGTGAAAGTCACCGTGTCGCTCATTGTTTTTATAAACATATCCCAGACCGCATCATACTTTGGCTCTGTTAAAGGCTCCAGCGTTTCTCCGATAAGTTCATAGTTGCCTTCCTGATTATAATAAACAAACTCTGTAGGTATGGGCCCGTCATCACCATCAATTTCCTGGGAATAAACATACCACCCTTCATCAATAAAAGCTTTAATTTCAAGCTCATACTCATTCCCGCCCACTTCAACAAGATCAGACACCCATTCTGTAGGCTCATGGATCTGAGAAAACGACAACGAAACAGTAAAAAAAGCGAATAATGCTACAAAATATTTACTCATTTTTGAAGTTGAATTTTTAGTATGTTTTTAGTTTTGGGCGTCACCTTAAATCGGTCGTCGGCTCGCATTCCCACTACCCAGATTATTTTTTCATCACTTAAAAGGAGCCGGGTTTTTTGCTTGTTGAGCAAAGATAACTTTTCATCCTTAAAAAACTTGCTTAATTTCTTTTTTCCGGTCATCCCAAAAGGATAAAAAACATCCCCCTCTTCCCACTTCCTAATTTTCAAAGGGTACTTCAACACGTCTGCATCTACATATATGGTTTCAGGATTTATTGCCTGAACTTCGTCAACAGACTCAAAGGTCAAAGCAATGGGTGATGCTAGTTTTGTTGTCCCTTTTGGGATTGTAATATAATCATCTGAATCAGTCGCAGTATTTGCAAAATCCTTACTCGCAAGTATTAAATAATCCCGGTCTTTCAACAATACATAGTCTTCAGAAAAAACCTGTTTCCCGCTTTGAGCGTCCAGAAGATGATAAATATCTTCCCATTCTGAAAAACCAAATACTTGTAACAATTCATACAACACGACCCTGACATTGGGCAATTTTTTTAATTTTTCAACCGAAAACCGGTAACCATCTTCCGTTTGTTCTGAAACATAACTGAAAATCAAGGCTATGTAATCGTCAATAAGCGCTTCGCTTCCCTGAAGGTGCTTTTGTGTGGTCTTAAAGTTTTGAAGCAACGCTACGTTTGTCTTTTTCCATTCCGGAATTACCCGGTGTCGCAGGGCATTTCGTAAATATTGTGTGCCGGCATTGCTGCTGTCTTCACGCCATTTAATATCCTTTTGAACAGCATAATCGGCGATTTCCTGTCTTGAAAAATTTAAAAGGGGCCTGATGATCCTATCATTTCTTTCAGGAATTCCTGTTAACCCCTTTAGACCCGTTCCCCGTGAGCAGTTTATCAAAAAGGTTTCCAGGTCATCATCCATATGATGTGCTGTGAGAATAAAATCTTTACCGGTTATTTTCAACAATTCATCAAACCATTGGTACCGGAGTGACCGTGCTGCCATTTGGGTGCTTACTTTAGTGTCTTCAGCATATAATTTTGTATCAAAAGTTTCGGTAAATACCGGAACCTTTAACTTTTTGGCAAGTTTAATGACAAATTTCTCGTCTGCATCACTTTCGTCTTCACGCAGGGAGAAATTACAATGTGCCAAACTAATATCATAATCCAGATTGTGTAAGAGATATGTAAGAACAACGCTGTCCAATCCTCCACTGCAAGCCACAACGAGAGATGCTTTTTTTAAAAAAGGAAAATTTTCTGAAAGATGTTTTTCTAATCTATTGCGCATATAGAGTCAAAAAATTAAATCATCTAAATTTAAAAAATCCCATTGTTTTTTATCCCTCCTGAGCGGTTTTCCCAAGACCTCCTGAAACCTTGAAGCTTCAAGACCATACCCCTTAGGTTTTTTTGCTTCCAGGTCATTAAAAGTAATGAGATGGCCTGCTTTCATATCTTTATTGACAGCAAGTGATTTTTCAAATATATTTTTAAGCGAACTGAACTGTGCAATGTCATTTTTATTCACCGGTTGTTGAAGGGCTTCGGCTATATTTTTAATTGCTTTCACGAGTGTTGAAGTCTCCTGAATGGTGAGTGATGATGAAGCATCGGGACCTGTTTCGTTTTCATCCAGTTTAACGTGAAACTCAACAATCTCAGCTCCCATTGCAACTGCTGCAATACAGGTTTCTATTTTTGCTGAATGATCTGAAAACCCTACTGGAACCTTATAGCGATTCTTCATTTCAGAAATAACATTCAAACCATACTCTGAAGGTACAGCGGGATAACTTGTGGTGCATTGCAAAATTGAAAAATCAGTTTTGAGGGCTTTTAAGAAGGCAACGGTTTTATCCAGTTCATCATAGGAACTCATCCCACTAGAGAGGATAACCGGCTTGCTGGTCATCGCAATTTTTTGTAACAACAAGAAGTTATTCACTTCACCGGAACCAATTTTATAGCGCTTCACCCCCACTTCTTCAAGCAAATCAACAGCGGTATTGCTGAAAGGTGACGAGACAAATTCAAGGCCAACCTCATCACAATGGGCTTTGAGTTCTTTCCATTCATCGAGTGAAAACTCTATGCGCTTCCAGTAATCAAAACGGGTTTTGTCTGCAGTTTGCATTTTGATGCGAAAGGGTTCGTGAATACTGCTTTCAGCTTCGGCAATATGGGTTTGGAATTTAACTGCATCAACCCCGGTTGTTGCAAGGGCATCTATATAATGATGGGCTTTTTCAAGGCTTCCGTTGTGAGCTTGAGCTATCTCTGCAAGTATAAAAGGGTACTTGATTTCCAAAAGTCAATAAATTAAGTTTTTTGCTTTTTCTTTTCAGCTGCAGGAAAGAGTACATTGTTTAGAATCAAACGATATCCGGGCGAGCTGGGATGCAAAGCCAATTCTGTGGGGGCATCACCCACACGGTGTTCATAGTCTTCAGGGTCATGGCCTCCATAAAACGTAAAAAAACCTTTTCCCTTGATACCGTGAATATATCGGGCTTCTGCATTTGTTTTATTTTCTCCCATAACCAATACATTTGCTTTGATTTCCCTTCGGTCAAATGAAGTTGTTTGGCCCATAAAACCTTTTACAAGTGAGGTGTGGTTTTGAACCAACATGGTGGGAATGGGATCCCATTTAGCGGAATAGTCCATTAAAGAAAAGTAGTCATTTTCTTTTTGTATGCGACGCTTGGTGGTCATATCTATAGAACTGAACTCATAAACCATCGGGTCGCGTTCCAGTATAAAATCTGTAAACGCAAAAGTTTTGTTGTAGTCAATTTTGGTTTGATAATTGGCTTCACTGGGGTCACCATCAAACATAGGCTCACAAATATCAACTCCTTCTGCCGCCAGGGCAATATCAAACGAATCTGTGGCACTGCACATCGCAAACATAAAACCACCGCCTACTACATAATCCCTTATTTTTGTTGCAACAGCAAGTTTGGCATCAGAAACTTTATCAAAACCAAGGCTGGCTGCAAGCTCTTCAGCTTTTTGCTTCTCTTCAATATACCAGGGTGTGGCACGATATGCTCTATAAAATTTTCCATACTGACCCGTGAAATCTTCATGATGCAAATGCAACCAATCATATAATAACAGCTGATCATCCATTACCTCCTGGTCATAAATAACATCGTATGGTATTTCAGCATACGTCAAAACCAAGGTTACGGCATCATCCCAGGGCACTTTGCTCTTTGGTGAATAAACGGCAATACGAGGGGCTTTTTCAAGGGGTACCGCACTCATGTTTCTGGAAGGACTTTCAATTTCATCAAGGATTTGTGTAGCCTGATTGTCTGAAATAACTTCAAAACTCACGCCCCTTATTTGACATTCCCGCCTGATTTCTTCAACATCGGGCATCAGGAACGAGCCACCGCGGTAGTTTAAAAGCCATTGTACTTTTTGCTGTTTTTCCAAAACCCAATAGGTTATTCCGTAAGCCTTGAGATGCTCCTGCTGGCTGTCTGCATCCATCGGAATTAAAATATAAGAGGAATATCCTGAGAAGGAAATGAAAAATAGAAAAATAAATAGAAACGCTTTCATCTGTGCAAGATAAAAAGAAAAAGGAGTCCTGACGAACACTTTAAAACAATTTAACTAAAATGGCACCCCATCATCGGGATCTTCAGGTGCGAAGTCATCATTTAAAGAGCTTCCAAAAGCTTCATCGGGTGACGGAAGACTATCAGGTTTAAAGGTGTCGTCGTTTGCAGCATTGTTCATTCGGGAATGGAATTCAAACGGCGAATCAAAACTTTCAAGGTTTTCAAATTTACCCAGGTTTCCGATGAATTTCAACCGTATTTCATCCAGACCACCGTTACGGTGCTTGGCTACGATAAATTCGGCCTGCCCTTCGGTGGGAGACTGTTCTTCATCATCCCATTGATCAATTTTGTAGTATTCAGGCCTGTAAATAAAGGATACAATATCTGCATCCTGCTCAATTGCACCTGATTCCCGAAGGTCAGAAAGCAACGGTCTTTTGGTTCCCCCTCGTGTTTCAACAGCACGTGATAATTGTGAAAGTGCCACAACCGGAACATCGAGTTCTTTGGCAAGGGCTTTTAAGTTTCTTGAAATGGATGAAATTTCCTGTTCACGGTTTCCGCCACCTTTTTGACTTCCTCCGGCGGTCATCAATTGCAAGTAATCTACAAAGATGATTTTAATGCCATGTTGTGATGCCAGTCGCCTTGCTTTTGCCCGCAAGTCAAAAATGGACAGTGAGGGTGTGTCATCTATAAAAAGGGGCGCTTTCTCAAGGTCTTTTACTTTTACGTTGAGTTGTTCCCACTCGTGCTTTTCAAGACGGCCCGTTCTCAGTTTTTCAGAACTCAATCCGGTTTCTGACGAAATCAATCTCGTGATCAACTGTACTGATGACATTTCCAGCGAAAAGAAAGCCACGGGTATATTATTGCTCACAGCAATATTTCGAGCCATGGATAAGGTCAGGGCGGTTTTACCCATACCGGGACGTGCTGCGATGATGACCAAATCACTGGGTTGCCATCCCGATGTTAATTTATCTAGTTTGTCAAATCCGGAAGGGATTCCGGAAAGTCCTTGTTTGTTGGCAATTTCCTGAATTTTTTTCTTTGCCTGTATGACAAGGTTCTGCGCTGTTTCAGAAGAGCGCTTAATATTGCCCTGGGTAATTTCATATAATTTAGACTCGGCCGTATCCAAAAGATCAAAAACATCGGTAGATTCATCATAAGAATCTTCAATGATTTCGTTTGAAATTTTAATAAGGCTGCGCTGAATGAATTTCTGTAAAATAATACGTGCATGAAACTCAATATGTGCTGAAGAAGATACTTTTTGAGTGAGTTGGATCAAATAATACTCCCCCCCCACAAGATCCAGATTTCCTTCTTTCTTTAATTGGGATGCGACGGTTAATAAGTCAATGGGCTGCCCTGTTTTAAAGAGCTGAAATATGGCTGAAAATATATGTTGATGGGCTTCCCGGTAGAAAACATCAGGGTTGATCAAATCGATGATTTCATCTACTCCTTTTTTATCAATCATCATAGCCCCCAAGACAACCTCCTCTAAATCAACTGCCTGGGGAGGTATTTTTCCTTTTTCAAGAGAAATCACCTGTGATTTTCTCGAGGAATATTCAATGTGAGGCTGTACTTTTTCCATTTGGCGAATGTAAAGAAAATGTTAACACAAAGGTAGTTATTTTAAAGCAGAACTCTTAACAGGTCTTCAACAATTCAACTGTTAATAACTAAGAAATATTGTTAATAAGCATAAAAAAATCCGTTTGAAATACAACGGATTTTTGTAAAGTAACGATATTGTAATTGTTTAGCCTTTGAACTCTCCCATTTCAAAATACTTATTCATTCTTTTTTCTACAAGATCCTTTGGGGATAAGTTTTTATATTCATCAAAGGCCTTTAAAATTTCTTTTGAAACTGTTTTAAAAGTGGTTTCCCGGTCGCTGTGAGCACCTCCCAGAGGTTCTTTAACAATCACGTCAATGAGTTTATTTTTTTTCATATCATTGGCCGTAAGTTTTAATGCTTCAGCTGCTTGTTCTTTGAATTCCCAGCTTCGCCATAAAATGGATGAACAACTTTCAGGGGATATTACAGAATACCAGGTGTTTTCAAGCATTAATATTTTATCTCCCACGCCAATTCCCAATGCACCTCCACTGGCTCCTTCACCCACAATGACAACTATAATAGGCACTTTTAAACGAGACATTTCAAGTATATTGCGGGCAATTGCCTCGCCCTGCCCTCGTTCTTCTGCTTCAAGGCCGGGATATGCCCCGGGGGTGTCTATTAATGAAACAACAGGAAGTCCAAATTTTTCTGCCGACTTCATTAAGCGCAACGCTTTTCTGTAACCCTCAGGGTTTGCCATTCCAAAGTTGCGGTATTGTCTTGTTTTTGTATTATACCCTTTTTGCTGGCCCACAAACATAAAACTCTGGTCGCCTATTTTTCCCAAACCACCTATCATCGCCTTGTCGTCTTTTACGCCACGGTCGCCATGAAGTTCTAAAAAAGAATCGTTGGTAATGGCACGAATGTAATCAAGCGTATAAGGCCTGTCAGGATGTCTTGAGAGTTGCACCCGTTGCCAGGGGGTCAGGTTTTTGTATATCTTCTTTTTGGTTTCTGCAAGCTTCTTTTCAATCTGCTTGCAGGTATTGGTTACGTCAACGTCACTTTCTTGACCGATTAAAGTACATTTTTCTAACTGCTCGTTAAGTTCTTTAATGGGGAGTTCAAAATCAAGATATTCCATTGGTTTTGGTTTTTGTACTATTAGCTTACAAAGATAAAAACTTTGTTTGATTAGTGAGTGATTAAGTCTTTGCTTTTTCTCTTCTTTCGGGTTTTAATGATTCCGTTTGCGATTACAGTCATTAAAATAATCAATGCTCCATAATAAAACTGCGGACTCATATTTTCTGTATCACCAAGAATAAGCAATGCCAGGATAATTCCATATACAGGCTCCAGGTTTATGGTGAGCATAACGGTATAAGGTTTTATCCATTTCATAACATGTACAGAGGCGATAAAAGCATACGCAGTACAAGCCGAGGCAAGGATCAACAAATATATCCAGTCTGTCATTGAGATTGTGAAAAAAGCAAAGTCGAAGTTTCCGTTGATGACCAAAAACAGGGTGATGCAAAGGGTGCCAAACAACAGTTCCCAAAAGGAAATGGCCGTCGCTTTGTATTTTACAGCAAACTTTCCGTTAATAACCGAAAATAATGCACTTAAAAATGCTGAACTCAATGCCAGTAATATTCCGGTAAGGAAGTGGGTCTCAACATCAAAAATGATATACAATCCAAAAATAACCAGTACACCAAATAGCACTTCATACCAAATAATTTTCCGGTTATAAAAGATGGGCTCCAGCAAGGAGGTGAAAAAGGCTCCCGTAGATAATACGGCAAGTGTTACAGATACGTTTGAAGCTTTAATGGCCGCAAAAAAGGTAATCCAGTGCAGGGCGATGATGAATCCCGCTAAGAAAAACCCCATCAGCGTGAGTCTTGAAAATTTTAAGTCAATTTTTTTCCACAGAACAAAGAGGTATATCAACACCCAGGCAATCAACATTCTATACCATACAAGGGGTGTGGCTTCAAGTGTGATCAATGCCCCTAAAACTGCCGTAAAACCCCATATGAAAACTATGAAGTGAAGATGTAGATAATTGAGTAGCTTATCGTTTTGAGACATATAAAAGGTAAATCGCTAAAATACCAAAAACCACATTGGGAAACCAAGTTGCCACAAGCGGGGAAAAATCTGATTGCTCGGCAAGTGTTCCAAAAACCTTATCAAAAAAAACAAAAACCATCCCGATGGTTATACCAATGGCAAGGTTAACCCCCATACCGCCACGACGTTTTTTTGAAGAAACAGCCACTGCGATAATGGTTAGAATATAAGCAGAAACGGGAAGGCTCCACTTTTTTTGCCGCACCACTTCATACCGGTTAATATATGAAGAACCCCGTGCCTGTTCTTTTGCAATAAACCTGTTCAATTCATTGTAATTGAGTGTTTCAGCTATATATTTAACAGGCGTTAAATCCTCCATTTCAAATGATAAGACTGTATCCAATTGCGCTTTTGTCTGAATGATATCATGCTCTTCGCCAATAATTCTCTTACTATAGTTGAAAAGCGTATAGGTTGAATCTTTTTCGTTGTATTTAATCCTGTTTGCTGAAATTTTATATTCGAGCTCATTGCCGTCAAAGTGTTCTAAAGTAAAAAAGGTGCCGGATTGATTGGACGCATTGAAATTACTTACATATATATAATCATTTTCATTGATCTGACGGTGTACATTTCCCTGGTCCCGGTCCGGCTTGTGCTTTTTTAAATACTTAAAAGCAAACTCATTATACCCCTTACTCGCCATCGGAGCCAGATACATTCCCATAAACAGTGCGCCAACACAAACAATGGTTGCTCCTACCAGAAAAGGCCTTAAAAACCGATTGAAAGAAATCCCACTGCTCAAAACAGCTACAACTTCAGTATTGTTGGCCATCTTTGAAGTAAACCAGATTACTGAAAGAAAGAGGAATAAGGGGAATAAAAGGTTTGCAAAATAAATGGTAAAATACCCGTAATAAATAATCACCTCAATAAGAGGTACTTCGTTTTCTAGTATTTTTCCAATTTTCTCTGCAAGGTTAACGGTTATTCCTATTGGAATAAACAGTGCCAGTAACATTATAAATGTTCCCAGGTATTTCTTGAGGATGTATCTGTCAATTATTAGAATCATGTACTCTTACAGCGTTTTTTTATCTTTTCAGAAAGCTAAAGTCTTTTGTCCATTTGCTTTACCATGGTGTTTTTCCAATTGGCAAAATCACCGGCTAAGATATGCTTTCTTGCTTCACGAACCAACCACATATAAAACCCCAGGTTGTGAATGGTCGCAATTTGTTTTCCAAGCAACTCATTAACCGAAAACAAGTGTTTTAAGTATGCTTTTGAATATTCAGTATCTACAAAAGTAATGCCCATTTCGTCAAGAGGTGAAAAATCATCCTCCCATTTTTTGTTTTTAATGTTAATCGTTCCGTGGGCTGTGAAAAGGGTTCCGTTTCTTGCGTTTCGGGTGGGCATCACACAGTCAAACATATCAATACCCAGAGCAATGTTTTCAAGTATATTTATGGGTGTCCCCACGCCCATTAAATAGCGGGGCTTGTCTTCCGGGAGGATTGCCGTCACTACTTCAGTCATAGCATACATTTCTTCAGCGGGTTCGCCCACAGAAAGGCCGCCAATGGCATTCCCCACCGCGCCGGCAGACGCAATATATTCAGCTGATTGTTGTCTTAAATCCTTATAAGTACTCCCTTGTATTATGGGAAAGAAGGCCTGGTCATAATCATATTTTAGAGGAGTCTTATCCAAATGAGCAATACACCGGTCAAGCCATCGATGCGTCATGTGCATGGATCGCTTTGCATACCGATAATCACAAGGATAGGGTGTGCATTCATCAAAAGCCATTATAATATCTGCACCTATGGAGCGCTGTATTTCCATCACATTTTCAGGGGTAAAGAAATGGTAACTCCCGTCAATATGTGATTTAAATTTTACGCCTTCCTCTTTAATTTTTCTGTTAGCTGAAAGGGAATAGACCTGATACCCGCCACTGTCTGTCAAAATATTACGGTCCCAGTTCATGAATTTATGAAGCCCTCCGGCTTGTTCCAATATCTTTGTCTGGGGCCGTAAATACAAGTGATATGTGTTTCCTAAAATGATATCAGGATTGATATCCTCTTTGAGTTCGCGTTGATGCACTCCTTTTACGGTGCCCACGGTTCCCACCGGCATAAAGATGGGTGTTTCAATAGTACCGTGATCTGTGGTAAGGGTTCCTGCGCGGGCTTTGCTGAGGCTGTCAGTCGTTAATAAGTCAAACTTCATGTAATAAATGCAAATTAGCGGCAAAGATAGCGATTTGCTTTCACAGGAAACCAAAAAATCCTGAAACTCATTTCGCTTCAGGATTTTTTAGTGTACAGCTTGAAGTATACCTATTGGATGGTATACCCTTTTACTTTTGCAATTTCATAGATGGTTGAGGCGATCGCTTTTCCCAGGTCATCCTGTGTCCCCTCCTTTTTTTGTTCTTTTTCAATATAAGCCTGTCGTTTTTTTGCCAGTTCGGCGATTTCTTTTTGAATGGCATCACGTTCATTGGTTTTGGCTTCTACATAGGCTTTGATTTGAGCCTGGGTCTTGCCCTGTAACTCCTTGGGAAGCTCTTCCTTTTTTAGGTTTTCAATGACTTCCTCGTCTTTCTCATAGCGATCCACCAGGTCCCAGCTTTCATTGCTGTAAACGGCTTTTGACTTGGATACCACGCGCTCGGCATAATTGGCGCCACTAAGTTCTTCGGCATTGGCATCCTGTGCTGCCTGACTTTTTAAACGTGCCTGCCCCATACTTCCGTAACCGATATACGTGGCATTCAATTGCTGGTTGCAAATGGTGATTTGGTCATCATACGGGGTAACGATATACCTGATTTTAGCATTGGAATCAATGTGAAAGTATTTCCCTTTACCCTTGTCGGCACCGTCTTTCCAGTGGGTCCTCACGCCTTCATCACGGTTTCCGCAAAAGATGGTGTTGATGAATATATCTTTTGACACAGCCTCACTGATGGCTTCTTTATAACTCACCCCACCCTGATCAAAAGGCTCGTTGCCGGCGATGTAAATGAGTTTCATACTGTTCTTACCGGCATCCCAGTCCAGTTTTTTCACGGCATCATTGATTACCGCACCACAATACTCTTGACCGCCATTGGTGCGCAGGGCAAACAAATGTTCAGAAATCAAGTCCAGATCATTGGTCAAACCCACCACCTGTCTGATAAAATTAGAGTGTTCAGACAGTCCCGAATTGCCATATTCATAAAGTGAAATTTGAATCTCTGGGGTTTCACCGTTGTATTTTAATGTGGTCATGGTGTTGACAATATTCCACAGCCGTGATTTTGCCTGATTGATCAAGCCGTCCATACTGTTTGAAGTGTCGAGTAATAAAGCAACCTGTATGCTTCCGCTTGAAAGCGAAAGGTCCATTTCGTTAGTAGTTTCATCGGTTATGGCTTCATAATTGCAGTAAGCCAATCCGGAAACAAGAAGTGCAAAGGTCAAAAATAGTGGTTTCATAATGTGTGATTTTTAATGTTATGGAAGTAAAAGTAACGGCTTTGCTTTCGCGAAAGCGAACCACATGGTGAAACCCCCTTTTGACTTGGTAAAAACCTTTTTTGTAGTATATTTATTTGTTTTCTTTACACCTTAAACAGAACCCTTTTGATACCCATATGAAAAGCACCCTCTACATCCTTCTTTTTTTGTTGTGTTTTTCCGCAACGGCTATCGCACAGGACAGCCTGAAAAACATCTATTCTAAAGAAAGCCTGAACAAAAAAGCTGAGCGGGTCACGCAATCGCTTTCAGCCAACAATCCGGAAGCGACTGCACAGGGGTATGAGGACCTGGCGAAAGGACTGATTGAAAAAGGAGACTATGCCCGTGCCGAAACCTACCTCAACAGCGCCCTCGAAATATATACCACTCAAAAAAACAAACCTAAGATAGCCTCAGTAACCCGATTGCTGGCTCAGGTTCAGGAGCAACAACAGAAGTATACTGAGGCCATCAGCAATTTTGAAATGGCCGGTGAGTCAGCCGTTGAGCCTAAAGCCTCCCAACTCAATCGCAACGATGCCAGCAGGGTGAGCAACCGTGACAATCCACGGGCCCAAATGGACCTGATTGATTCAAACATTCAGATTCTGGAAGAAACGGGTGACGTTGAAGAAGCCGTTACCGTTTACAAACAACGTGCAAAAGTCAACCTCGAAACAGACGATACAGAAAGCGCCCTGGAAAGCTACTCACGCGCGCTGGAAGTGGCAAAAGACAAACCGGAAGAGGTTATCAAACTAAAATCTGAAATCTCAAAAGTCCTTGCTGAAGACAACAAGCCCGCCAATGCTATCGACGTATCACTCTCGGCACTTGAGGAAGCCAAAACGCTGGGCGATGTGGAACAACAAATCAAACAGCGGCAGACCCTTGCCGGTTTATACCTGCAAACCCAAAACCGTGAAGAGGCCATACACCAACTTGAACAGGCATACACCACCGCCATTGAGAACGGCCGCACGGTAGATGCCAAAACCTCCACACTGGCACTCGCAGCCTTGTATCAATCGGGAGATGAATTAAACGCCTCCTTTGAAGCATACAACCGCTTCCTTTCAGACTTTGACCAGCTTATACAGGCAGACAGCTCCCTGATTGATGCCCGCATTTTTGAAGTTACCGAAGAACGCATCCGGCAACTGGAGGAGTCGCAGACGCTCAAAGACTCTCTATTGACCAAAACCAATCGGTACAATACCGTGCTCACCGTGTCCGTCATCGGGATGTTTCTTTTGCTGGCATTAATAGCCAAAGCCCTTTACTCCATTCGCAACAGAAACAAGCGCATCGCCCTGCAATCGCTGAGACGCGAAATGAACCCTCACTTTATTTTTAACAGTTTGAACAGTGTCAATCAGTTTATTGCTCAGAACAACGAACTCGAAGCCAACAAATACCTCACCTCTTACTCCAACCTCATGCGCAGTATGATGGAAACTTCCAATGAAGATTTTATCACGCTCAGCGATGAACTTGAGCAACTCAAAAAGTATCTCAACCTGGAGCACCTGCGCTTTCAGGATACTTTTGAGTATGAAATCACAGTGGATGAAGCCCTCGACCCAGATGCTGTCAAAGTACCCAATATGCTCATTCAGCCGCATCTGGAAAATGCTATCTGGCACGGCCTGCGCTATAGGGAGGGGAAAGGCTTTCTCAAACTTCAGTTCTTAAAAGAAGAAAATCACATAAAAGTAATTGTAGAAGACAACGGCATTGGGCTGGATAAAAGCCACGAACTCAAAACCGGCAATCAGAAACTGCACGTTTCCCGCGGTCTTAACAATGTCAAAGAACGCATACAGCTCTTGAATGATTTGTACAAACAAAACATACAATTTCAAATTGAAAACCGAACCGACTCCCCCGGAACCCGGGTGACATTAACCTTTAAATAAGCATTAGTACGTGGCCATAAAAAGCATCATCATAGAAGACGAACAAGCCGCCCGGGAGGCACTCAAAAACTACCTGGGCAAATACTGCCCGCAGGTGGAGCTACTGGGGGAAGCAACAAACAGCCGTGAGGGCATTGCCCTTATTCATCAACTGCAACCCGAGCTTGTTTTTCTGGATGTGGAAATGCCCTTTGGCAATGCCTTTGATGTGCTTGAAGGCTGTAAAGACCTGCAGTTTGAAACCATCTTTGTCACCGCCTTTTCAGAATATTCCCTCAGGGCATTGAACCAAAGCGCCGCTTATTACCTCCTCAAACCCGTGAGTATAGAAGAACTCATAGTGGCCGTCAATAAAGTTCAGGAGCAATTGCTAAAGAAGGAAACATTTAACCGCAACCGCATCATCATTGAAAACTTCAAACAACAAAACCCTGAAAAGCAACAGGTCATCCTTCCCACCCTTGAAGGCTTTGAAGTGGTGAAAATGGAAGACATCGTTCGCTTGCGCGGAAACGGCAACTTTACCGATATTCACCTGAAAGACGGAAGCAAGAAAATGGTGTGCCGCTTCCTCAAGCACTTTGAAAACATCCTGCCCCTACCCTTTCTCAGGGTACACCGGTCGCACATCATTAACATCAATTGTGTAACTTCCTTTATCAAAAGCAACGGCGGTTCTGTAATTCTTACTGACGGCAATGAGATAGAAATCTCTGAAAGCTACAAACAATCGTTTATGGGACACTTTGATCTGTAACAAGACTCAGGACAGCAAATTATAAAGTACTAACAACTTACCCCCTTCCTGCCAGCGTATCCACCCCTTTCCCACTTTTTTAAAACCGCCGTCAAGCAAGAGGACTTCTGCCCAATCGCCTTTTATTTTCAAGGGTCTCATAAACTCATAAGGCGTGTTTATAATCCCGGAAGCTTCAAAAGGGCGGGCTCTTACTTTTCTGTTGGAATCGTGAGGAAATTCAACAGAGTGTACACGTAACAGAAACTCAGGCCAGTAGACTACCTTTCCTGCCTGTTTACTGACATAAGACGTTTGGTCATTTGTAGTATTCACAACTACCTCAACAAACTCTTCTGTGACACTTTCAATCCTGAAATACAACATACCATAATCCAACTTCAAATGGTGCGGAACCAACCAGGGAGGAGCTGTTGCTATTTCAAAAGAGTTGTATTTATTTCTATTAAAAGTAATACTGTCATAAGGCATATGCTCCATCAATGCTTTTTCTAAGTTGAGGTCTCCATAAAAATAAAGAACATTCGTTTCATAATAGTTTGGACTAAAATAACCCATTCCCATAGTATTTTCTTGTATACCGGGTGTTTTGAATGTCTTAATTGCCTCAATTTCACTAATTGTAAGCATCGCAGTTTGGTCTGTCGTATGAGTAGGTGAAACCGGACGTTCCTTAGCGGGTGGTTCTTTTGTTTCACGTAGCTTTTGCTTTTGAAGAAACCGATAATGCGTAATGCCATAACCAATCAACAAGAGGATAAACAACACCCAATTGCCGATAACAATTTTTTTATGCTCCACTTTATAAGTGATAAAGAAAGAGGTTATAAAAGCAATACCTCCAAAGAGCACTCCCCATCCTAAAACAATAGCCCCACCTGCCAAACCTTGATTTTTTCCTGCTCCTGTTAAACCTGCATAAAACAAACCAAGAAGGAAAAACACCAATAGGGTAAGAACATTAAATAACAAACTTGCCGGCTTTAATATTTTTTTCATCTATTTAGATTTTAGATTAATACTTTGAAAAACGAAATCTTTCTAACTCAAAAGTTGGTATCTAATCAACAATTCACCGTCTTTTTTCCATTGGATCCAACCGTGGCCTATTGGGTTGTATTGCAAATCATCAACCTCTACAAATAACCAATCGCCTTTTACATGAATGGGCACCAAAATAACATCCTCATTAAAAAACACTGTCTTACTGCCATGAAAAGGTTGTGATTTTATTTTCTGAGGAAAGGTATCCAAAATTTCTACAGAATGAGCCTGAATGATAAATTGATTCCAATCTACATAAGTACCACTATCTGCTGAAACATAAAGCGCTTTGTTTTGACTTTCATTAACAGTAAGTTCAATATATCGCCTTCCTAATGAATTTACTTGAAACAGAAGCATATCATAATCCAGCTTCACATAATGGGGTTCCAGCCATTCTGGTTTGTATCTCATTTCCAAACCACCATAGGTTGTAGCTTCAAAAACAATACTGTCTGCGGGTTTTAAACGCTCATTGTGGGAAGAAAGAGTTGGACATTCATAAAAATACAAGATCTGGCCGGGAACCATTCGTGGGGTGTAAAGTCCCATGCCCATTTCCTGTTCTAAAATTTTCGAGTTTGAAAGTTTGTTAACATCTCCACTAAAAGCAAAAAATCCTGCTTGACTTACTTCCTCAGCAGGTTTATTGTAGGGAACCGATTTCTTTTTGGGCGTAATTTTTAATAGCACTACAGATAATGCCAACAATAACAGTAAAATCAAGTTGATTTTAAAAAGCGGTAATGATTTGCGTTTGATGTAAATTAAAACGGCCACTACCAAGCCGAGAATACCGACAATAAATGCATAAAACAAAACCATAGCTCCTGCAGCAAGTCCTTGATTGGCACCAATGCCCAAAAGTTTTACAACCCAACCGGCTATAAAAAAAACGGTTAAAAAGCTTAAAGTGAAATAAAAAAACAATCCAACTGCTCGTTTCATATTATTTTTTAGGTTTTATAATATTTCAAAATTAACCGATACTATAAAGCAAATAACTACCCGTTTGGGTAATATAAATTCAAGCATAAGATTTATAGTTTTGAAATTCAAACTTTTAGCATAACCGTTATGAAAACAAAAAGACTCAATATTTCAATTGCATTTTTAGTAGCCCTTTTCTTTGTGAACATTCCACAAGCTGATGCACAAATAATTGATAGACTCAAAAAAAAAGCTGAAAATGCCGCCACTAAAAAACTTGAGCAAAAAACCGAAGAAGAAACCAATAAAGTGATGGATACCATTTTAGGGAATGGTAAACAAAACCCTAAAACTGATTCACCAAATTCCGGAAATAGCGATAATGATGGTGATTCTTCAATCACTCAAACCCCACAAAATGCCGAAGACCAAGAAGTGGTTGAAATGTATTCCAAAAGCGATTGGGTAGCGGGCGAAAATGTCATTTTATTTGAAGATTTTTCCAAAGACCCCATTGGCGATTTTCCCCAATTGTGGGATGGCAATGCGAGTGCCGAAGTCATCACGCTTTCTAACGATGAAAACCAACGCTGGCTGAAACTCTTCAACAAAGGTTTTTTCGAAGCCGATATGCCCGAACTTTGGGGCAAAGATTACACCATAGAGTTTGACTTAATTGGCTTTGGAATTTCTGATAACACCTCGCAGGTGGCACGTCTTATGGTTTTTCTTACCGATGGCTCGCGACGACTAAATCCCGGAACCACTAATGCAGTAGCCGAAATTTATGCCCATCAAAAATGGGACAATGGCATAAACTTTAGAAGTATTGAAAAGAATGCTGAAAAAGCAAGCAACAGCGTCAAAAACGATTACAGACAAAACATCAAAGAAGGCACACACATCGCCATATCAGTAAAAGGCAACCGCTATCGTTTTTATATGGATGGCGAAAAAGTTGTCGATTTTCCGCGTGGCGTGCCCAATGGCGAAAAGTTCAAAAAAATATTGTTTCAAACGTATGGAATGCAAGATGGTAAAGAGCATTTTCTTATTTCCAACCTGCGCATTGCAAAAGGATTGCCCGAGCCTCGAGCCAAACTTTTTGCCACCGGTAAATATGTCACAAACGCCATTCATTTTGATGTAAATTCGGCTACCATAAAACCCGAATCCTTCGGAATTCTTCGTGAAATTGCCGAAGCGCTAAAAACCGAGCCCGGTAAAAACATCCGCATCGTAGGCCACACCGATTCCGATGGCACGGAGCAATACAATATAGGACTCTCCAAAGACCGCGCTCTCTCTGTAAAAAATGCCTTAGTCAATCAGTTTGGCATCGATACCAATCGTTTGGAAACCGATGGTAAAGGTGAGGCCGAACCGGTTGCTCCTAACGATTCAGCACTCAACAAAGCCAAAAACAGACGCACCGAATTTATTGTACAGTGATTTTAAAAATGAAAAGAAAAACCGACTTCTTAGCACTGATTTTGTGTGCCTTACCATTAGCACTTTTTGCTCAAGAGGAAGCGTCTTGTGACATTCCCAATGGCGATTTTGAACTTTGGAAAGGCGATACACCGCTCAATTGGGGCAGTACCAACGTTACTCAAAATGCCCCAAATATACCCGCCGATTTTAAAAGTATTTTTAAATCGACCGACAGCAAAAGCGGCAACTATGCCATACATTTAAAAAATCCGTCAACCGTTGATTATCTCAACAAAAATGAGGAATATGTCAAGGCGATGAGCCAGTATCCTCAGTACAAAAAAATGGCAGAAGATATGTTGAAGAAACAGGGATTAAGTGCCTCCATCTTTTGGTGCCAGGGCGATTGTAATGATGTGATGGTAGCCAACCCCAAAGAGATTGTCGATAAAATATACATACCGGTTACAGAAAAACCCAAAGCGATTTGTGGTTTTTACAAAACCAATTTGAAAAATGGCGACAAGCTTTGGATTAATCCTTTTTTATTGGCTACCGATGGCAGCGGTGGTGGTCCCGCACCTGATGAGACAAACGCCGTTATAACTAAAAATACAAACGAGTGGACGGCGTTTAAAATTCCTTTACACCTTCCGGAAAACAAACAAGTGCGTGGTGCCGGTGTGCAATTTTATATCGTGGGAAGCAGTTTTCCCAACAAACCACCTTATGGAATGAACGGAGCGCATTTGGCTATGACCATTCCCGGGACTGAAAAAAGCGAGGTTTGGTTGGACGATATTTGTTTTTGTGATGCGCCCGAACTGGAAATTTTTAATGCCGAAGCACTAGACGGAAAAAAAATAAATCCGGCATTGATGCTTGAAATGGGTGCCCAAACATTTGTAAACCTCGACAACGATGACCAAGGCGAAACGTTTGATTACGATCCCGAAACCAAGATTTCTAAAACCAAGCTAACAAAAGCCGATGACGATTTGGTGAGGCTGCGCATCAAAGTGCCTTATACCGGTGAGCCCAATCCGCCTGAAGAAATTATTTTTGAACAAACCAAAGGGGCCAAAAACGTCTTGCTTTGGAAGGACAACAAAAAAACCGAAGCCTTTGACCCTGCAAAACCTCTGTTTATTCCCACAGATTTTGAAAAGATAGGGAATTTCTGGATTAAGGAGATTTGGGTAGAAGGCATAGAAGCCCATACCGAGCAACGCGGCACCGTTTTTAAAATGTACCCAAAAAACGACCCCGAAAATTTTCAGGAAGCTGCTTTAACTATTATTGGTATCGAAAAATTGGAGTGGGAAGGTAGAAACAACAGCATCAACCACGACAATAAACTGGATTATGATGTGAATTTCAGAAATCCATCAGACCCAATTACAGAACCTTCAGGATTAATTAAATGCGATTGCGATGTGGTTTCCGAAAGCAGCAGTTACCTGCGTCCAACGGGCGTGAGGGTCTTTCCCGGAAAGCGCATTGCAGGTGTTGGCAAAGCAGAAGCTACTGCCAGAAATAAAGTAAGCCTTAACGTAACCCTTAGCGTAAAACCCATTTACCCTATAAAAGTGTATTTTAAATCTTTTGATGTGGACGACCCCACACTCGAAAACTCAAAGATAGCCGAAATGGACAACGAGAGCCAAGCCGAAGACAATATCGGGTTTTTGGAAAAAAGCGGAGGCAAACTCAAATCGGGTTATTTAACCGGACAAGATAAAGACGGTATTTTAAAAGTGGATTTCATTGAAAGCACCGAACAACTTGAATTTGAAGTAAGCTTGCAACCCGGCGATAATTTTAGAGTGGTAAGCGCATTTGACAGGGAGTTTTTAAAAACGCTTGAAAACGACGATTCCAAACTCAATAGCAATTCCAGTGAGGTAACTCGCAACAACGATAAACAGCGTATTATTGACCCGGCGGTGTTGGACGCTAACCCCGATGATGCCGAAAAAGCAGAGGTGCGCTTAGCCGAAAACTATGCCAGTAAAACCCTTACCGTTTGGCGGTTTATGTATGCCGAAGTGGATAAAATGGGACCCATTGGAAAAGATGTGATGTTCAGTAAAATTGTTTCTTATGAACTCAACAGTCCAAGTGTGGGGCAAACCAAGATTTATATTGAAGATAATATCATTGAAAAACTGGAAGAAGACGGAGTTACCAAACCTACAATGTCTTCAGACCCTGATGCAGGGCATAAACACGTTGGTATAATCAATGCGTTTCAAGATGGTGAATTTAAAGTGCTGAATCAAACCTTTAAAATTCTTGAAAATTCTGCTAACGAAGCCGGATATATTTTTAGTGGTGCCGCTGATTATGTGGTGATTGATGGATTGCTCAGCGGATTGGATAGCTATGAAGGCAAGGTGTGCGGACTTAAATTTGACGATGAGCAAAAATGGGGTTTTAAAGCCGGTGATGCGATGCCGGACCTCAACCCTGATTTGTGTGTATTAGAGCGCATTTTTAGACCCACTTATACCATACTCGACTTTGAAACTTTAAAAAAGTATAACCCCAGAAAAGAAACCCAATTTATAAGAAACACAAATGCCGATGATTTTGATGAAATCAAGTCCAATTATTTTTTCGATAATATAAACCTGGCCGAAGACCCCGAGTTTTGGTGTTTTTATGTCAACACCTGTTATGCAGGTGCCACTGCAGAAGACGGTGATCCCAATGAAGGTGAAAAGACCATAACCGGCATAGCCGATGATGAAAAACTGGGCATCAATATTTTTATGGAAGGCTTATTAGAGTTTAACAATCTTTCCTGGACCAATCGAGATAAATACCTTTGCACAGTCCCGGTAAATCAAAATGGCAAAGGCGGAAGTGGCAAAGGCGATGTGATAGCCCACGAAATTGCCCATTTATTTGGTGCAGTACACGAAATAGACAAAGCCATAATGGACATTACTGCCAATTATTTTTCAGATTTGACCATTTCGCGCATACGAAAAGGGAAGCATCCGTAACCTGCGTTAACGATGAAAGCGGCATCCTTTTGGCTGCCCTAAGGCAGCCAAATGATATAGCGGACAGCGTGGCCGTAACGCTATTAGCGTGGCGGAACGCCCAAAAAATAAACTAAACAATCTTGTTTTTTATGGCTTGAGCGACTACTTCAGCCCGCGAATGCACGTGCATTTTTTCATAAATATTTTTGATGTGGGCTTTAACGGTATTGACCGAAACAAATAATTCTTCGGCAATTTTGCTGTTGTTGCTACCGTTACAAAGTTTTTGAAGTACCTGTTTTTCACGGTCAGATAGTTTGTAGGGGTCTTTGTTTTGAAAGGAACCAATTACTTTTCGGGCGATGGAAGGACTCATAGGCGAGCCGCCTTCAAAAACTTCTTTGATGCTTTCAAGTAATTTTGAAGGGGTATTGCCTTTTAGCAAATAACCCACAGCGCCGTTTTGAAGTGACTGAAAAACCAAGTCTGAACTGTCGTTTACGGTAAGCATTAAGACATTGGTTTTGGGAAGTAGTTTGTTGAGCTTGGGAAGTGCCTCTAAGCCTGAAGTTCCCGGTAAATCAATGTCCAACAAAAGGACATCTGGCAATGGTTTTGGAAAGCCATTTAGGGCATCGTCTGCCGTTTGAAAGCTGCTCACTACTTTAAATCCCGGAGCGTTATCAATCAATTGCGTGAGCGAAGTTAATATCAACGAGTCGTCTTCAATAATGGAAACATAGATATGTGAATGGGCTTTTTCCATAGTTAAAGATACAGAATCTATTGCTTCGACGGATTACCTTTTTGGGTAATCTTTTACGCTAAAGCTTCATTAATAAGGCGTTTTTAAGTGTGATTGTGATTTTGGTTCCTTTGTTTATTGCAGATTGTATTGCTAAGTCCGCATCAAGATTTTTTGCTCTTTCCCTGATATTTTGGAGACCGTTTTGCCTTTTTAATGTGCTTAACTCAAATCCTTTTCCATCGTCAGATAGTGAAATAATGGTAGCTTCTTTTTCAGTTGTAACCCTTAGCTGAATGTTTTTGGGAGCTGCGTGTTTGATGCTGTTGTGCAAAGTTTCTTTAAGAATCAACAACAAATGCCTACGTTGATTCATATTTAGCGGAAAGTCATTTAAATATTCATCAACTCCATCGCTTTGAAAACGAACTTGGGCATCTTCACAAAATCCTGACGCAAAATCTTCAAAGCGATGCAAAGTTTCATACAGGGTGTCTTTTCCCGGGTCTAAAGCCCAGATAAAATCGCGCATACCGGTATTGAGTTCTTGCACGTTTTCTTCAATTTTATGTAGGTAGCCTTTTAGATGGTCGTTTGTGTTTGCTTCTTGTTTGGCGAGAGCCGTAACAAGACTAATTCGGGTGATTTTATTACCCGCCTCGTCGTGAAAATCTTGTGAGCTGCGTCTTCTGAAGATTTCCCGTTCTTCAACTCTTACGCGTTCAATTTCGGCTTTTCGTAAAAGTGCCTGTGTCGCTTGGTTAACGCGGTATTTAATAAAAACATAGATTGCAGCAAGAAAAAGCAACAAATAAGCCACATAAGCATACCAACTGCGCCACGGCGGCGGATTTACTTTTACAGTAATGACAGTACCGATTTCATTCCATATTCCGCTATTGTTTGCTGCGTTTACACGAAAGGTATACGTTCCCGGGTCGAGATTGGTGTAGGTGGTTTGGTTGGTGTTTCCGGCGAGTACCCATTCTTCATCAAAACCTTCCATTTTATATTGGTAACTGTTTTTTTCGGGACTGATATAACTAAGTGCTGCAAAATGAAAGCTCACGACTTTTTGTTTCCACGAAAGTGTGATGGATTCCTTAAAATAAGGTTCTTTGTCAAGTATCGGGATTTTGTTTTTTTCGGCTTGACCAACAAGAACAGGCTTATTTAAAATAGACAAGCCGGTGATACGCACTTCAGGAATAAAGGTATTGCCTTTGATGTTTTCGGGATTAAAAATATTAAAGCCATCGATTCCCCCAAAATACATCAAACCTGAGGGTCCCTTGTGATAGCTGTTTTGATTGAATTCATTGCTTTGCAAGCCGTGACCTGCTTCATAGATGTTGATAATGCTTTCGGTTTGGGTGTCAAATTGTACCAATCCCTGATTGGTGGACATCCATAGGTTTTGTTGAGGGTCTTCTAGAATTCCGTAAATCACTTCATTGGGAAATCCTTCGGGCCTACCAAAATTTACAAACAAGGAATCTGACCCTTGTTCTTTGAGTTCCTTGAGTTTGGAGTAAAGATTGTGTTGAAGCGGAATGGTTAGTTTACTCAATCCACCGGTAGTCCCAATCCAGAGTTGGTTGTTGCTGTCTTCTGCCAATGTTAAAACTAAATCATTTGCTAAACTGTTTGTGTTATCAGGATGGTTTTGGAAATAGAGAAAGTCCTCTTTTTCGCGGTCAAAAAGATTGAGTCCGCCAGTGGGTGTCCCCAGCCAGAGATTTTGAAAACTGTCTTCCAAAATTGCAAAAATATATGGATGGCTGGGACCTTTTCCATCTTTGGATAGCGGATACATTTTTACTCGATTGGTGCGGGGATCATACCGCCAAAGACCTTCACCTCCGGTGCCCACCCAAATAAACCCTTGACGATCTTCAGTAATAAAATGTACACGGGCATTGGAAGCATCTTTATTTTCAGGTGTGATTTTTTTGATATTGAGTTGGGGGTCAATTTGATAAAATCCACCGGTGCGGGTTCCTATCCAGATGTTTTCTTTGCTGTCTTTGGAGATGTGCAATAAATAATCTGAAGTCATTTGATTTCTTATGTCTGAAATATCAACAAACACATCCTTATTTTTATCATATAAATTGAGGCCAGATGTAGAACCAATCCACAACAACTCGTTTTTGGTTTCTATGAAAGATTTGATGTTCTTAACATTGAGTGCATTGGGTAACGAAAAATTTCTGAAATGAATAAAATCCGGCACCATAAAATCAATTTTATCAATGCCGTTGCGAGTGCCAATCCACACCACACCATCTTTGGATTGCCTGAGGCTCAGTACGTGATTATGCACCAGG
This sequence comes from uncultured Flavobacteriaceae bacterium, assembly GCA_963975935.1. Classification (GTDB taxonomy): domain Bacteria; phylum Bacteroidota; class Bacteroidia; order Flavobacteriales; family Flavobacteriaceae; genus Planktosalinus. Next base: position 138,846 of record CAXBIQ010000003.1, on the reverse strand, counting down.
CTTTTTTCATCTTCTTTACTATTTTCATAGCGGTAATGTGAATTGTTTTCAGCATCAAAAAACACCAAGCCGGAATGTGTGCCAATGTAAAATTGTTGTTCGCCTACCGAAAGAATTTTTTGAAAAGTAACAGAAGAGTTTTCAGAAGAAACATCAGAAGAAAGCAACAAAAAACGATCTGTTTTATTGATGACATCAATTTCAAGTAAACCGATATCACAGCCCACTAAGAGTTTGTTATTGTGCCATTTGATATCATAAATATCACCCAGGCTATGCTCACTTGAAAAAGGACTGTGAGTAAAATAGGTGGGTTCTAAAGTTTGGGTGTTAAACAGAGTGAGGCCATTATCTGTTCTTAGCCAGAGATTCCCATTTCCGTCAGAGGTAACGATGCCTGTATAATTGTCCAGCAAAACGCCTTGTGGGGAAGTAGTGGAGAGAAAAAGTTTTGAAGTTTTTGTTTTTTTATCAAAACGAATGAGTCCTTCATTGGCACCAATCCAAAGGATCCCGTCTTTACCTTCTTGAATAGAAAAAATACGATTACTGGGAAAGGAATTTGGTTCATTGGGTTGATAGGAAAAGCGTTCAATAATACCGGTTTTTAGGTCGAGGCTGTTAAGACCACCACCAAAGGTGGCAATCCACAGCACACCTTCTGCGTCTTCATGCAAATCCCATATATAATTGTTACTAATGCTATTGGAATTGTTGCGCTCGTGCCTGTAAGTTTTAAATCCGGTTCCATCATATTTGTTAAGACCGTCGTGCGTGCCAAACCACATAAAACCCTTGCTGTCCTGTAGTATGGCCGTTACCGAATTTTGTGACAGGCCGTCTTTTACACTCAAATGTGAGAAAACCACATTCGGACTTTGGGCAATTGATAAATTGCTTATTGTAAATGAAAAGAGAAAGGTGATTAAAATAGCTCTCATTTTCTTATACTTCCATAGAAAATGTTAAAGTACTATTTTTTTTGTAGTGATTGAAGTTAAAAATAAACTTTTGAACATATTGCTTCACTCTTTAAAGCTAGAAATGAGCATTATCCCTTTTAATTCTTTGATATAAACAGCTGAAAATTTTCATAAAACCAACCTTTGCCGTAGTGCTTTTCAATTTTTTCAACAACCCTATTATTTTTTTGTTGCACCAAACTGTCCAAAACATCGGTGCCACATTCTATTTTAAATCCATAGTTTTTATAGGTTTCTGAGAAATCAGGACAACCTCGGTTTTGATAGATATACACCAGATTTTCCTCAGATACTTTTTGGGCCTTTTTTGATTTAAAATAGCTAGCGTTTTGCGAGGCGTTGCAAGCAATCAATAAAAAAGAAATCAGGGCTAAAATACGTATCATTTTATTCTAAATCCTTGAAGTTAAATCTATTAACAAGTTTCCAGCTTTCATCAGGATTGAATCCCTTAGCGTTTAGATTGACATAAAATCGCTCGTTATTTTGAAGCATTTGCAGTTCGGTTCGGTTTTGTTGGGTGAAGTATTCTTCCACGGCTTTGACACCGTTTTTTGTAACGCTACGCTTGTAACTATTATTGGTTTCTTCATCAAAGTCCATTGAAAACATCATTGTTAACCCCATAGTAGCTGATGCCCCCATTTCTCCTGCGCGATCAATGACATTGATTTTAATTTCTTTGGATTTGTCATCGTTTTGGTAGGTTGCTTCAATCGAGCTAATATTGACCATCATCGCGTTACCGGCAGCATACTTCGTGCGTTTGAGTCCATCAATTTCATCGGGTAACCAGGATTTAAAGTCGTCTTTAGTTATTGGCGTTATTTTGCTTAAATCAGCCACTTCTTCTTTCATTTCATCCATTTTTGTAGCAGCTTTGATGGTGTTGGATAAATTGTCAACAGATTTTTCAACTTCTGATTTTTTTTCGGTTTTACACGAAATAAATACCAGGGCTATAACGAATACTACTAATGCTCTTTTCATATTTTGATGATTTAAAAATAAATTCTAAAATTACGCAGAAAGCACTATCGTGTGCTCACCCATTCAGGTAGTTTTAAAATAATAGTACCCCCAATTTCTTTTAATGGAAACGGGGCAATTGTCGTTAAACTTTTTTATTTTAATTTAGTCAAAGCACTAAAACCTGTTCCTATGAAACCCCTGCTCCTGCTTTTGTTGCCATTTGTTTCGTTAAGCGTTCAGGCGCAAAACCTTTATTTTCCGCCCACTACAGGCAACACCTGGGAAACACTGCCCCCGGCATCGCTAAACTGGTGCCCCGATAAAATCGATTTACTCAACACCTTTCTGGAAGACAATAATACCAAAGCATTTATCCTCCTGAAAGACGGGAAAATTGTGATCGAAAGCTATTTTGATGGTCATACCATGGCCTCCCCCTGGTACTGGGCCTCTGCCGGAAAAACCATTACCGGCTTTATGACCGGTATCGCCCAACAGGAAGGGTTTTTATCCATTAATTATCCTACAGTAACATATTTGGGTCAGGGATGGACAAGTTGCACTCCCACAGAGGAACTAACTATTACCATCGAAAATCAACTGGCTATGACCAGCGGACTTGACGACGGTGTGCCTGATCCTACCTGTACTAGTAGCAGTTGTTTGGAATGTCTAGCTACCCCCGGAACCCGGTGGGCCTATCACAATGCGCCTTATACCCTGCTGGATCCCGTGATTGAAAATGCCACAGGCACTACGTTAAACAACTATATCACCCAAAAACTAAAAACCCCAACGGGTATGACGGGAATGTTTATTTCTGTGGATAACAACAATGTGTTTTTCAGCAATGCAAGAAGTATGGCCCGTTTTGGATTGCTTATGCTCAATAATGGCACCTGGGACGGAAATCAAATAATGACCGACAGCAATTACTTCAACCAGATGGTTACCACCAGCCAGCCCCTCAATGAAGCATATGGCTACCTGTGGTGGTTGAATGGCTCTGCTACCTATATGGTGCCGGGGCTACAAACGCTTTTTACCGGACCCATGTTTCCCAATGCGCCCGCTGACACCTATGCCGCTTTGGGCAGGGACGGCCAGTTTCTCAATGTGGTTCCTTCTGAAAATATGGTATGGATGCGTATGGGTGAAAACCCCGATGACCTGCCGGTTCCCTTTTTACTCAATGACCAGATTTGGGAATACATCAATGATCTGGAGTGTGAACTTAGAACTCCAGATTTCACAAAGCATACCTTGCACCTAAGCCCCAATCCCGCTGATGATAGTGTTACTTTAAAAGCGGCAAGAGAAATCATAAAGATTGAAGTGTTCACAGCCCAAAGCCGCCTTTTGGTAACCCACTCTGTTTCAGGGTATGAAATGCTTCTGAGTACGGCCTCCTTCCCTTCAGGCGTGTATTTTATAAAAGTCACGTTTGCAGATGGGTACAACGCTGTTCAAAAGATGGTAAAGGAATAAGGGGCATATCAGAAGACCGATGACGGGTGACCGGTAATCCAAAGTACTGTCTCACGTCTCACATCTAACGTCTAAAGTCTTAGGCCTTAAGTAAAAAACATTAAACCTTAATCATACTTCGCCACTTCTCCTTTTTTACTCGTTCTTAAAATGAACTCTCTTAAGTCATCATTTGATTTTTTCAGGTCCTCGCGGCGCAGGTACATCATATGACCGCTGCGATAGCCTTTAAAGTCGAGTCTGTCTTTTAGTTTTCCAGAGGGGTCCATTTGCCACATGGTGTATTTGGCGTGAAAATAAGTGGTGGCACCATCATAATAACCACTTTGAAACAACACATTCAAATAAGGATTTTGTGCCATGGCCTGGCGCAGGTCATCACGGGTGTTATCGTTTTCCATATCCCAGGGCCTTACGTTTCCGAACACATTGTATTTGATATCGGTTTTAAAACCCAGGTCGTTTTGAAAGTAATGATTTATGGCGGGTGTGAAGGAGTGCAGCCACGAGGTGAGCTCGGCACTATAATCCGGTGACATACCGGCTTCCTGACGGTCAATGCCCAGGTAGCGGGAGTCAAGGCGACCAATGGTGTTTCCGGTGGCATCACGCAACAGGGCTTTCCAGAAGTAACCCGTGGGCACGACGAGGTTGTGCTGTAAAATTTCCTTTTCGGTTAAACCGGAATAGAAAGCCATTTTTTCGGCGATTGCTTTTCTTTCGGTTTCAGTGATAAAGCCTCCTTTCGCGATAGCGGGCATCAATTTTTCAATGGTAAAGGTTTCCACTTCGGGAAGGATGTCATAGAGGTCTTTTTGTTGCAGTTGTGGGCTTAATTGTTTGTGGTACCAGGCCGTTGCGGTATAATATGGGAGGTTGAGGGCTTGCGACTCGAGGTTATCACTGCGCAGTATTTTATAGTCTGCCGGGGAGACCATAATCACCCCGTTGAGGTACATCCAGTGGCGGTTTTGAAGCGCGAGGGAGAAGCCGGCAACACGCACCCCACCATAACTTTCACCAATGAGGTATTTCGGCGAAAGCCAGCGATTGTTGCGGGTCACAAAGGTGTTGAGCCACTCGGCCAGATAGCTGATGTCTGCATTGATGCCAAAAAATTTGGAGCGGTCTATATCCTTTCCATCTTCAGGAATCATTCTTGAATAACCTGTGTTTACGGGATTGACATACACAATATCGGCTACATCGAGTATGGAGTATGGATTGTCTTTAAACCCATAAGGTTGCACAGGATAGCCTTCATCATCAATATTTAAAATACGTGGGCCTGTATAAGCCAAATGCATCCAAACCGAAGCCGATCCCGGACCGCCGTTAAAAGAAATTACCAGCGGGCGGTGTTCTTTATTTTGTATGTTACTGCGGGTGTAATAGGTATAATGAAGCGAGGCGATGGGGGTCCCGGCTTCATCCCACACGGGTTGGGTGCCGGTGGTAACGGTATAATTGATGAGCGTTCCATTCACGGTCACTTTGTCCTGCGTGACAATGGTAGTATCAACGGGCAGCATTCTGTCCTGACTGTTTTGGGCCTGGATACAAAAGAAAGAAATAAAAAAGAGAAGGGTGATTTTGAGTTTCATAGCAACGGCTTGTTTTGATTCAAGATTTCAAATATAGTAAAATAGGGATTAGGTTAGTTGCAAATGGTAGCGATTCAGAAGGAATTATGAGTGTGTTTATTTCCTAAAAATTTGTTAAAGTATTAAACCCCTGTATTCCTTTTAAGTCTCATGACTATCTTTAGCCGGACTTACTCACACAAAACTAATACCCAATGAAAAAACGATTATGTTTACTCCCCCTGCTCTTTTGCTTTGTTTTTGTAAATGCACAAGAGTACTTTCCAAAAAATGACGGCGTAAGCCACACCAACAACAACTACACAGCTTTTACCAATGCCACCATTTATGTGACGCCCTCTCAAAAGATTGAAGGCGGGACCTTGCTGGTTCAAAATGGCAAGGTTGTGAATGTGGGAAAAAATGTAACGGTTCCCGCAAACGCGACAATCATTAATCTTGAAGGAAAACACATCTACCCTTCTTTTGTGGACCCTTACAGTGATTTTGGTGTTGAAAAACCAAAGCGTCAAGGTGGCGGGAGATCCGCTCAGTATGAAGCTTCCCGAAGTGGTTATTACTGGAATGACCACATCAGGACAGAAATCAATGCTTATGAAAAGTTTAAGTTTGACGACAAAAAAGCAAAGGAGCTGGTTGAGGCCGGTTTTGGAGCGGTGAGCACCCACCATCAGGACGGGGTTGCCCGGGGCACCGGTATGGTGGTTGCCTTAAACACGCAGGGAAACAATAATGAGCGCGTGTTGCAGGAAAAAGCCACGCAGCACTTCTCCTTTTCGCGCAGTGTGGAAATGGAACAGGCATATCCCAGTTCAGTGATGGGGTCTATGGCGCTATTGCGTCAACTGCATTATGATGCCCAATGGTATGAAGCCGGAAACAGCACAACCAAAGACCTTGCCCTGGAAGCCCTGATTGCCCATAAAAACCTTCCCGCCATCTTTGAATCAGGTGACAAGCTCAACAACCTGAGGGCCGACAAAGTAGGTGACATTTTCAACATACAATACACCATCGTGGGTAGCGGGTATGAATATGAAAATATCAATCAAGTCAAGGCAACCAATGCCACCTATATCATCCCCCTTAACTTTCCGGATGCTTATGATGTTTCTAATACTTATCAGGCCGCTTATGTGTCGCTGTCTGATATGCGCAAGTGGAATCAGGCGCCGCAGAACCCAAAAGCACTGGCAGACAATGATATCACCTTTGCCTTCACCACGCACGACTTAAAGTCACCCAAAGAATTGATGGCCAAAGTGCAAAAAGCCATGGAGTATGGCCTCTCGTTTGAGAAAGCCCTGGAAGCACTCACTACCGTTCCCGCCCGGATTCTTAAGAACAACCGCATTGGGAACCTTAATACCAATGCGCACGCTAACTTTATCATCACCTCAGGACCACTGTTTGAAAAGGAAACCACCATCTATGAAAACTGGGTACAAGGGCAAAAGCATGAAGTTAATGATATGTCCCAAAAGGACATTCGCGGTAATTATGACCTCAGGGTTGCCGGCACGGCTTATGAGCTGGCCATCACCGGTGAACCCGGAAAACCCAAAGCCGAAGTCAAACAAGATACCGTTAAGCATAAAAGCAACTTAAGCTATACCAAAAACTGGATGGAACTTTCTTTCACCAAAGACGATGAGTCTTACCGAATGACAGGTATTATAAGCAATACTTCAGATGACCTTTCCGGAAGACTGGTATTGCCAAACGGTAATGAGACCAGCTTCAGAGCCAAAAAAACCGGCCCTGCCGATGAAGCAGCTGAAGAAAAGAAAGCTGAAGAAAAAAGCACACCACAGGTCATGCCGGTCACATACCCAAACATCGCGTATGGAAACGCAAGCCTTCCCAAAGCGAAGGACATGCTGTTTAAAAATGCCACCGTATGGACAGGTGAAGAAGCCGGTATCCTTGAAGAAACCGATGTGCTTATTAAAAATGGCAAGATTTCAAGAATAGGAAAAAACCTTTCAGCAGGAGGTGCCCAGGTGGTAGATGCCACCGGCAAGCACCTCACGGCAGGGATTATCGATGAACATTCTCACCTGGCGCTATCGTCAGTGAACGAGGGTGGTCACAACTCCTCTGCAGAAGTAACGATGGAAGATGTGGTTGACCCTGATGATATAGGCGTGTACAGGGCATTGGCCGGGGGTGTGACCTCAGCCCAGTTGCTGCACGGCTCGGCAAACCCCATTGGCGGTCGCTCTGCGATTGTAAAATTCAAGTGGGGAGAAGATGCTGAGGATATGATTTATGAGAACTCACCCAAGTTTATCAAGTTTGCACTGGGTGAAAACGTGAAACAATCCAACTGGGGCTCAAACAGTCGTTTTCCACAAACCCGAATGGGTGTTGAGCAGGTCTATATGGATTACTTCAACCGTGCTAAGGAATATGAGGCGAAGAAGAAAAGCGGGGAAGCCTTTCGCTATGACGAAGAAATGGAAACCCTTGTTGAAATCCTCAACGGTGACCGCTACATAAGCTGTCACTCTTATGTGCAAAGCGAAATCAACATGCTTATGAAAGTCGCTGAAAAGTTTGATTTCAATGTCAACACCTTCACACACATTCTTGAAGGCTATAAAGTAGCAGAGACGATGGAGAAACACGGTGTTGTGGGTGCTTCTACCTTTAGTGACTGGTGGGGGTATAAGTATGAAGTGAATGATGCCATCCCTTATAATGCGGCCATAATGTACAATGCAGGCCTTAATGTGAGCATTAACAGTGATGATGGTGAGATGATCAGGAGATTGAATCAGGAAGCCGCTAAAACAGTTAAGTATGGCGGTGTGCCCGAATATGAAGCCTGGAAGATGGTGACTATCAATCCGGCAAAGATGCTGCATATTGATGACCGTGTGGGCAGTATCAAGGAAGGAAAAGACGCTGATGTAGTGTTATGGAACGACCACCCCTTATCAATGTACGCAAAACCCGAAAAGACCTTGATTGAAGGCGCTGTTTACTTTGACCTGGAGCAAGATTTGCAAAAGCGGAATGCCGTTAAAAAAGAACGCAACGATTTAATCACGATGATGCTTAACGAGAAAAACGGAGGCGGCAAAACACAGGCACCCAGCCAAAAGCCCCAACGTGATTTCCATTGTGAGACCGATCATCTGGCAGAAGGGTTTCACGCACATCACTAATCACATCAATGCTTAATACTTAAAATCATTCAATAATGAAAAACATATATAAAATATTCACCCTGCTGCTTATACTGACGACGAGTCTCCCGATGGCAGCACAACAAACCCCTGCAAAAGCACAATCTGAGGCCATTTCCATCACAGGTGTAACCGCCCACATAGGAAACGGAAGCGTGATTGAAAACGCCACCATCGTGTTTGAAAACGGAAAGATAACAGCCCTGGGAGCCAATGCTGCTACCAAAGGAAAGGTTATCAACGCTCAGGGAAAACATGTGTATCCCGGTTTTATCACAGTTAACAACACCCTTGGGCTTGGAGAGGTTGATGCCGTAAAGGCAAGTATGGACGTGAACGAAATAGGCTCCCTTACACCCAACGTAAGAAGCTTGATTGCATACAATGCAGAAAGCAGACTGGTAGAAAGTATGCGCCCTAACGGTGTCCTTATGGGACAGATAGTACCCCGCGGTGGCAGGGTTACAGGCACTTCGTCTGTAGTTCAGTTTGACGCCTGGAACTGGGAAGACGCCGCTGTAAAGGTTGATGACGCCATTCATATGAACTGGCCAAGTGGTTTTACAAGAGGCCGCTGGTGGCTGGGAGAGTCAAGAGCTTATCAACCCAACAAAGATTACAATGAAGACATTCAAAAAGCACGTGACTTCTTTATGGCTGCCAAAACCCACAACAGTTCAACACCCAAAGAAAAAAACCTTGCGTTTGAATCGGTTAAAGGATTGTTTGACGGAAGCAAAAAGTTTTATGTAAATGCTGACAGCGAAAAGGAAATCATAGATGCTGTTACGTTTGCAAAGGAATTGGGTATTCAGCATACGGTTCTTGTGGGCGGTTATCAGGCATACAAAATAACTGAATTCCTGAAGCAAAACAATGTTGCCGTGATTGTAGGGAGAACCCAAAGCACACCCAGTTTTGAAGATGATGATTATGACCAACCGTATAAAGCACCCAAACTCCTGCACGATGCGGGGCTTCTGGTTTCCATCGACCCCAGCGGAAGTATGGAGCGTATGAACACAAGAAACCTTCCTTTTTATGCCGGACAAGTCGTGGGACAGGGAATGGATAAGGAAGACGCCTTGAAATTGATCACCTCAAATGCTGCTAAAATCTTGGGCATTGACGCAGATTACGGCACTTTGGAAGTAGGTAAAAGCGCAACACTCTTTATATCAGAAGGTGACGCCCTGGATGTGAGAGGGAACGCCCTCACACACGCTTTCATTGACGGAAGAGAGCTTTCGCTGCAAAGCCATCATACCACACTATACAACAGGTATTCAGAAAAGCTGGAAACTGATAAATAACATTTTGGTTAATAGATAGAGGAGCCTGCTTTTACCGTGTGTAGAAGCAGGTTTTTTTAATCAACAAATTCAGTGTTATCAGGTGCATTAAAGAGGCTATCGGGCAATACAGATTCTGAAACCACTACTTTGGAAAATGACACTCTGCGGGTGGGTTTTAGCGGTTTGTTGTTTTCGGCCTCATACCACACCATGGTTTGAGGAAGCAGCAAGCCACCCTCTTCAAGCCAAGTATCATATTTGATATAATGCCAGTCTTTGCTTTTATCACCTTCAAAGTAAGTAACAGTGTAGCCTAACCATTCCATTTTATAGGTTTCTTTATCATAGTAAATGATGTACTCATCATCTGGTGCGTCACCCACATTTCTCCCAAAGCCAATATGGATCACCCCATAGTTTTTGCGTTGCAGTATAGTATCTTTCCTTTCTGTATAAAATGCCCCGGGATCTGATATGATAAAAGGCATGGCATAGAAATAAAACATCAGGTTGTGATAGAAGCGGGCATTGCCTTTAAAGGTGTTTTCCGGGTCAACTTTCCAAACATTTTTTCCATCAAAGCCAATGGTAAAGTTTTCACCTTCAATCCTCGCTTTTCTGGAGTTGAGATCGGCACTGTGCACCTCTACCCCCTCAGGCTTTTCCAACTCAAAGCAGAGGTTGTTCATTTTCCTCCAGGTTTCAAGGCCTCCATGGGCTTCAAAAACCTTGCTTAAAGATGAGGGAAATCTATCATTATCCTCTTTTTGAGGTGTTGCCTGTTGAGGTTCTTCGGTTTTCTTTTCTTCACAGGAAATACAAAGCAACACGATTAAAATTGAAAGAAAACTGTTCTTCATATTATGAGTTTTATGTGCCTATAAAGATATTTAATATCATGCTTTAAAACTAATGAAGCCAAGTAAACTTCAAGAATACAATTCTAAAGAATTCTTAAAGGAACCAAAAATTGAGATAAAAAAAATATCTTTGAAGTATGCAAAAACACATTACCAGCATTCAAAACCCCTTCATCAAACAACTGCTGCTGCTTCAGGATAAATCCCGGGAACGTAAAAAAACAGGCATGTTTGTGGTTGAAGGCGAGCGGGAAATATCGCTGGCCGTCAAAGGTGGCTATGAAATTATATCATTAATTTACTGTAATCAAATTTATTCAGAAAGTGTCCTGATGCACCTGATCAGTCAGCCCGTTGACCGCATTGAAGTACCCCTTGAGGTGTATGAAAAAATCGCTTATCGCGGAAGCACTGAAGGGGTGATTGCCCTATTCAAAGCAAAGCAACACGATGTAAGCAGTTTGAAGTTTTCAAATGAAACTCCCTTGATACTTGTTGCCGAGGCCCCTGAAAAGCCTGGTAATATTGGTGCTCTATTACGCACGGCAGATGCCGCCAAACTCGATGCCGTGATTATTGCAAACCCCAAAACAGATGTATACAACCCCAATGTAATAAGAAGCAGTGTGGGGTGTTTATTCACCAATCAGGTAGCGACGGGCAGTACTGAAGAAATTATCTCCTTTTTAAAAGAAAAGAACATCGCAATGTATGGTGCAGCTTTGCAGGCTTCAAAACAGTATACCGAAGTTGATTTTAAAAAGCCAAGCGCCATTGTTGTGGGCACTGAATCAACGGGGTTGAGTGAAGACTGGATAAAAAACACTACTCACAACATTATCATTCCCATGGAGGGCGAAATAGACTCGATGAATGTTTCTGTTGCGGCTGCAATTCTTATCTTTGAGGCCAAAAGGCAACGAAATAAATAAACCTCAAAACCAAATTCCAAGTGCTGAAATTAAAACATTATAAATACTTGGAATTTAGAATTTAAAATTTTGGAATTTTTAGACTATGACAGCACAAACATTGTTTTATCTTTTAATTGGCATCATTGTCATCAGTTTTATAGTCGATAAAATTTTGGATTATTTAAACGCTCGGCATTTTGGAGACCCCATCCCGGCTGAAATCAGTGATGTTTATGACCCCGCTGAATACCAAAAATCACAAGAATATAAAAAGGTAAACTACAGGTTTTCACTAGTCTCTTCATCCTTTATGTTGCTTTTGACGCTTGCGTTTTTCTTTTTTGACGGTTTTGCCTATGTTGACACACTTGCACGTGAGATTTCTTATAACCCCATCGTTATCGCCCTGGTTTTTTTCGGCATCATTATGCTGGCGAGCGATATCCTTACAACGCCCTTTTCTTATTACCACACCTTTGTGATTGAAGAGAAGTTTGGATTCAACAAGAGTACACGAAAACTCTTTTTTCTCGATAAAATTAAGGGATGGTTCCTGAGTGCCCTTATTGGTGGCGGGCTGCTGGCGTTGATCATTTGGTTTTATGAAGAAGTGGGGCAACATTTCTGGTTGTATGCCTGGGGGCTGGTTACGGTATTTACGGTTTTTATGAATTTGTTTTATGCAAAACTCATTGTACCGCTTTTTAACAAACAAACTCCGCTTGAAGAAGGTTCTTTGCGTACTAAAATAGAAGCCTATGCAAACCAGGTGGGCTTTAACCTTCAAAACATATTTGTTATTGACGGCTCAAAACGCAGCACAAAAGCCAATGCTTATTTCTCAGGCTTTGGCAGGGAAAAACGCATCACGCTTTTTGACACCCTTATTAACGATTTGGAAGAAGAAGAAATCGTTGCCGTGTTGGCTCACGAAGTGGGTCACTACAAGAAAAATCACATTATTTTTAATTTGATTTCAAGCATTTTGGTGACAGGGGTTACCTTTTGGTTGCTATCATTCTTTGTTGCAAATCCGCTGTTTTCTGAAGCACTGGGTGTGACCGAGCCGGCATTTCACATCGGGCTTATTGTGTTTTTTATTCTTTTTACGCCCATTTCAGGTTTGACGGGGCTTTTTATGAATTACATTTCACGAAAATTTGAATATCAGGCAGACGCTTTCGCGAAAGAGACATACAGTGCAAACCCGCTTATTACCTCATTAAAAAAGCTTTCCAAAAACAACCTGAGCAACTTAACACCGCACCCGCTTTATGTTTTTGCTCATTACTCCCACCCCACATTATTACAACGTTTTAGAAATTTAAAGGCATAGAATTTGTTGTTTCTTTTAAAAGTTAATTGTACTTTTAAGTTATGACCCAAGACGTTTTAGAAAAAGAAAACAAGCAGATTGCCAAGCAATACAAAGAGCTTTTAAAAATCAGTTATCGCACGCTCAATGCAGAAGATAAAAAACTGATCAGAAAGGCCTTTGATATTTCTGTGGATGCCCATAAAGAACAACGTCGCAAGTCCGGTGAAGCGTACATCTTCCACCCCATTGCCGTCGCAAAGATTGTAGCTTCAGAAATTGGCCTGGATGCCACCTCCATTGCCGCTGCCTTATTACACGATGTTGTTGAAGATACTACGTATACACTAAATGATATCGAGCAACTCTTTGGCGATACTGTCGCACGCATTGTTGACGGTCTCACGAAGATTTCGGCAATAGAACAGGACCGGGATGTTTCGCTTCAAGCGGAAAACTTCAGGAAGATGCTGCTTACGCTAAACGAAGACGTCAGGGTGATTATCATTAAAATCGCAGATCGTTTGCACAATATGCAAACCATGGAATCCATGCAGCGGGACAAACAGGTCAAGATTGCTTCTGAAACGCTTTATATTTATGCCCCGCTGGCGCACAGGATTGGCCTCTACAATATCAAAACGGAGCTGGAAGACCTGGGTTTAAAATACACCGAACCTGAAGTCTACAATGATATTTTAAATAAAATCAAGGAAAGTAAAGAAGAACAGGATAATTACATCAAGGCTTTTACAGATATTATAAAAACATCGCTCGACAAAGAAAGCATGGATTATGAGATTAAAGGAAGACCCAAATCCATTTTTTCCATTCGCCGCAAAATGCTCAAGCAAAATGTTTCCTATGAAGAGGTGTATGATAAATTTGCGGTGCGTATTATTTATAAATGTGAGCCCGATCAGGAAAAGTTCCTGGCGTGGAAAATTTATTCGATTGTAACAGATCATTTCAGGCCCAATCCCACGCGCTTGAGAGACTGGATTTCGTCACCCAAATCCACAGGGTATGAAGCCCTGCACATCACCGTGATGGGCCCCAAAGGCCGCTGGGTGGAAGTGCAGATTCGCAGTGAGCGCATGAATGAAATTGCAGAAAAAGGTTTTGCAGCACATTACAAATACAAAAACAAAGATGATAAAGAGGACCAGAACCTGGAAGAATGGTTGAACCGCCTTCAGGAAGCCCTTGAAAATTCTGAAACCAATGCCGTTGATTTTGTGGAACAATTCAAACTCAACCTCTATGCAAAGGAAATTTTTGTCTTCACGCCAAACGGTGACCTTATTTCTTTGCCGAAGAGTGCCACGGCACTTGACTTTGCTTTTAGTATCCATACAGAAGTGGGCTTAAAAACACGTGGTGCAAAACTCAATGGAAAATTAGTTCCTTTAAGTACAGAATTGAAGAGCGGTGACCAGGTGGAGATTATCACATCAGAAAATGCCAAGCCCAATGCAAACTGGCTTGATTATACCAATACTGCCCGGGCAAAATCAAAAATAAAATCATCGCTTAAAGATGAGAAAAAACGCATCGCTGAAGACGGTAAGCAAATCTTAACCCGCAAACTAAAATCGCTAAAAATAAGTCTTGACGAAAAAACAGTTAATCAACTTGTTGTTTTCTTTAAGGTAAAGACAAGCCTCGATTTATTTTACCGCGTGGGAACAGGGATTATCGACAACCAGCAGTTGCGAAACTTTGCCTCATCCCGCAGCAATGCCTTTGTGAGCTTCTTCAAAAACAAGATGCGGAAGTCACCAAACCCTGATGAAGTAAACAAAGATGAAATTACCATTAAATATGACCAGCTTGTATTTGGAAAGGAAGAAGAAAAGCTCGACTATACCCTCGCAAATTGCTGCAATCCTATTCCGGGAGATGATGTTTTTGGATTTATCACTGTTAGCGACGGAATCAAAATCCATAAAAGCAATTGCCCCAATGCCGTTCAATTGCAAAGCAATTACACATACCGCATCATTCAGGCAAAATGGATAGATTCTTCCCAGCAGGATTTCAAAGCTGAAATCAGGATCACGGGTATTGACAAGCTAGGTTTGGTAAACTCTGTTACCAAGGTAATTTCAAACAATATGAATATTGACATTAAAAGTATTAGCTTTGACAGCAATGACGGTATTTTTAATGGAAAAATTATCGTGATTGTTAAAAACAAAAACATCCTGACTGAGATTATTGATAAAATCAAAAAAATTAATGGTATTGACAAGGTGACAAGAGTTTAAAAAACATTAAATTTGCACGCAAGAACATGACTGAAACAAAGACGAATATAACAAACAACCAGGCCATCGTTAAAAATGTGTTTACCACCTTTTTAGAAGAAAAAGGACACCGGAAAACACCGGAACGATTTGCAATCCTACAGGAAATATATAATAGCAAAGAGCATTTTGATATCGAGTCTCTTTATATCAAAATGAAAAATAAAAAATATCGTGTAAGCAGGGCAACGCTTTACAATACGATTGAGCTTCTTTTGGAGTGCGGTTTGGTACGAAAACACCAGTTTGGCAAGAACCAGGCACATTATGAAAAGTCTTATTTTGACAAACAACACGACCACGTGATTCTCACAGACACAGGAGAAGTCATAGAGTTTTGTGATCCTCGCATTCAGGCAATCAAAAAAACAATAGAAGAAGTGTTTGATATTGATATCTCACATCATTCACTCTACTTCTACGGAACCAAAAAAACAACCGAAAACAATTCTTAGATAATGGCAGTAGATTTACTACTTGGTCTGCAATGGGGCGACGAAGGAAAAGGAAAAATAGTTGATGTATTAACCCGTGATTATGACATTGTAGCGCGATTTCAAGGCGGACCCAATGCCGGGCACACCCTTGAGTTTGACGGCATCAAACACGTCTTAAGAACCATCCCCTCCGGAATATTTCACGATAAAACCATCAACCTTATTGGTAATGGCGTTGTGATAGACCCTGTGGTATTTGTAAAAGAGCTGGAAGGTCTTGATAAATTCAATATAGACTATAAAAGCAAGCTTTTCATTTCGCGTAAAGCCCATGTAATCCTTCCCACACACCGCTTGCTGGATGCGGCTTCTGAAGCATCCAAAGGCAAAGCAAAAATAGGCTCCACACTCAAAGGTATTGGTCCCACATATATGGACAAAACCGGTAGAAACGGCTTGCGTATAGGAGATCTGGAAATGCCCAACTGGGAAAAAAACTACCGTGCCCTTACTGAAAAACATTTGGGCTTAATTGATTTTTATGATGTTGATGTACAGTTTGACCTCGACGAAATGGAAACCGAATTCTTCGCAGCCGTTGAAACACTCAAAACACTTACATTTATCGATAGTGAAGAATACCTGCATCAAGCGCAACGCGAAGGAAAAAGCATCCTTGCAGAAGGTGCTCAAGGTTCCTTACTCGATATTGACTTTGGGACATATCCTTTTGTAACTTCTTCCAACACCACTGCTGCAGGTGCCTGCACCGGTCTGGGTATTGCACCCAATAAGGTGAAAGAAGTTTTTGGGATATTCAAAGCCTATACAACTCGCGTGGGCAGTGGTCCCTTCCCTACTGAGCTTTTTGACGAAGTGGGCGAAAAAATGGCCAAAGTGGGAAATGAATTTGGTGCTGTTACCGGTCGTCCCAGACGCTGTGGATGGCTTGATCTTGTGGCTTTAAAATATGCCGTTGCCGTCAATGGCGTCACCCAACTAATGATGATGAAAGGTGATGTTTTAAGCGGATTCAAAAAACTGAAGGTGTGTACTGCATATGAATACAGAGGTGAAAAAATCAGCCACCTGCCTTTTAATATCGAGCCTGAAAATGTAAAGCCTGTTTATATCGAAATGAACGGCTGGAAGGAAGACCTTACCAAAATAAAAGAAACTGATAAGTTTCCAAAAGAACTCAATGACTATATTGACTTTCTTGAGAAAGAACTTGAGGTGCCCATCAAGCTTGTCTCGGTTGGACCTGACAGGACACAAACAATCCACAGATAATATTTTCTGCGGTTTGTTGTTATTAGGAGTGGGATAGAAAACTGTACATGCAACAACAAGACAAAATAAAAATAATCTTCACAGCCTTGATGTGTGCTTTCCCCATGCTATTTTTTGCACAGGAACCCCAAAAGGTTAACATTCAATCCGGCCTTTTGGAAAAAAGACCTGACTTTCCCGATGCCGTCATATACACTAAAAATAGAAATGAACAAGTTTATATCGTGCATGAAGGTGTGGAAATGTGGTGTGACCAGGCTTTTGTCTATATGAAGGACAATTTTGTAAAGGCTTTTGGCAATGTGAGAATCACCCAGGGAGACACCATGACGCTCAACAGTAAATATGCAGAATACAACGGCAATACACAGTTTGCTTTTGCCAGTGGTGATGTGATCCTTAAAGAACCCAATACCACCCTTACCACAGACACCCTGTATTTTGACCGTATAAAACAACAGGGCTTTTACAGAAGCGGTGGAAAAGTTGTAGACACCGCAAGTGTACTGACCAGCCGAATAGGTCGCTATTTTGCTGAAACCAAAAAATACCAGTTCCTTTCCAATGTCGTTCTCACCCACCCGGACTATGTTATCAATACCAACCAACTGGACTTTTATACTGAAAGCGGTCACGCATATCTTTACGGCCCTTCAACCATAACGGGGGAAACCAGTGTGGTCTACAGTGAGCGCGGCTTTTATGACACCCGAAGCGACAAAGGCTATTTTATGCGCAATGCCAGGATAGACTATGATAACCGTACCGTTTTTGGGGATAGTCTCTATTTTGACCGGAATAAAAACTTCGCGTCAGCCACAAACAACATTAAGATACTCGATACTCTCAACAACAGTTTGGTAAGAGGCCATTATGCTGAAGTTTTCAGGGAAAAAGACTCTGTTTTTATAACGAAAAGAGCCGTCGCCATTACGGTAAGAGATAATGACTCCACCTATGTTCACGCAGATACTTTACGCATTACCGGAAAGCCGGAACACCGCATCTTGAAAGGGTTTTATCAAGCCCGGATATTTAAAAGCGATATGAGTGGCAAATGTGATTCCATTTACAGTGATGAAAAAACAGGCATTACCAAAATGCTCCGAGATCCGGTGATGTGGAGTGGTGAAAACCAAATGACGGGAGATACCATTCATTTACTTTCAAACACCGAAACAGAAAAACTCGACACCCTCAAAGTTTTTAAAAATGCCTTTCTGATTCAAAAAGACAGTCTGGGCTTTAATCAGGTAAAAGGGGAAACCCTTATAGGATTGTTTACCGATAACGAACTAGATACCATAAACATCAACAGAAACACCGAGGTGATTTTCTATACCCGAAACGATGAGCAGGAACTAATAGGCATTAACCATTCCCGTTCAAGTTCCATTCAAATCACACTCGCTGAACAGGAAATCCAGACCATCAGGTTTATTAACAAAGCAGACGGAAAGCTTCATCCTGAATCACAATTCCCTGAAAATGCTCGTATTCTAAGGGGGTTTAATTGGCGTGGAGAAGAACGTTTGCTCACGAAAGAAGATTTATTCAAGGGAAAACCCATTCCGGTTTTACCCAAAATTACCGGTATACCGCTTCCAAAGCTTGAAGAAGACTTCTTTGATGATATCCCCGAAGAAGACCTCGAAATACCTGAAGCATCGCGCCTCATTCCAAAAGATCTGCAAAATGATCCGGATGCATTTAAACCTCTGGGTATTAAAGAGGGTGAAAGTGAAGAAGAACCTGAAGGTGATGAAAATGATGAGAGTGATGATGGTGATGACGGAAAAACACTAAAAGAAAATACAGACCAAAAATAATCCCAAACGTGTCCATTAAAGACGACTTTTTTTTACATCAGGCGCAAACAACGCCACATCCGTTGGCTTTGGAAATTTCCCATGCCCGGGGTTCTTATGTTTATGACAGTTCGGGGAAGGCACATCTTGATTTTGTTGCCGGGGTTTCTGCCTGCACTCTGGGACACTGTCACCCAAAAGTGGTCAACGCCATCAAGGAACAAGCAGATGCTTACCTTCACGTGATGGTTTATGGTGAATACATTCAAAAACCGGCAGTTGACCTGACAAAACTGCTTGCCCGGCAGTTGCCTAAAAACCTGTCAACAACCTATCTCACAAACAGCGGCACCGAAGGAATCGAAGGCGCTATCAAATTAGCCAAACGCGTTACCGGAAGATCACAGATTATAAGTGCCCACAATGCTTACCATGGAAACACCATAGGCTCACTCAGCATTATGGGATTTGAAGACAGAAAAAGTGTTTTCAGGCCCCTTATGCCCGATGTCAAATTCATCACTTTTAACGATGAAAGCGACTTGGAAAAAATAACCTCTAAAACTGCAGGTGTTGTTTTAGAAACCATACAGGGAGGTGCAGGGTTTTTAATGCCAGAAAACGGGTATTTGAAAAAGGTTAGAAAACGTTGTGATGAAACCGGTGCATTGCTGATACTGGATGAAATACAGCCCGGTTTTGGCCGTACAGGCAGGCTTTTTGGTTTTGAACACTTTGATTGTGTACCTGACATTTTGGTTATCGGAAAAGGCATGGGCGGCGGCTTGCCCATCGGGGCTTTTGTTTCTTCTTATGAGCATATGAAATTGCTCCAGGACCATCCCAAACTGGGACATATCACCACTTTTGGCGGCCACCCGCTTATTGCGGCGGCGGCTTTGGCAACTTTGCAGGAACTCACAACAACTTCACTTATTGATGACACGCTTGCAAAAGAGCAGCATTTCAGGAATTTGCTCCGGCATCCTTTGATTGAAGAAATTAGAGGAAAGGGCTTAATGCTTGCTTTAATTTTAAAGGATTCAGAAACTGCAAATAAGGTTATTTTAGAGTGTAAAGAAAAAGGGTTAATCTTGTTTTGGTTACTTTTTGAAGGAAAAGCTGTGCGAATTACCCCTCCCCTAACGATTTCATTTGATGAAATTGAGCAAGGTTGTCATATAATTTTAGAAGTTTTAGAAAGTGTCAGTATTGAAAACGACATCTAATTAATTGATAATAAGATATTTAATTAAATTTTACTGTTCATTAATTTGTTAACAACAAAATGGGTATAAACTTTGAGTAGTAGTTTACATTAGTAAATTTAAAATAAGAAGAAATCCCATAAATCCACGTCTATGCATTTAAGCCATAACGAAGACAAAAATTTCTCCCTTTCCCGTTTTGAATCCATGTTAAAAACCAATAATGTGCTCTTTTTTGACTCAGAAGAATTTGAGGATATTATTAACCACTATATGGAAAACGGGAAAATTGCTTTGGCAAAAAAAGCAACCAAGTTAGGTTTGGAGCAGCACCCCACTTCAACCAACTTGAAGTTGTTTCAGGTAGAAATGTATATTTTTGAGGATAAGCTTGAAATTGCAGAGTCCCTTCTTGATGAATTGCAAAGCATTGAGAGCTCTAACGAAGAAATCTACATACAGCGCGCCAATATATATTCCCGTAAAGACGATCATTTAAAAGCCATACATTTACTTGAAAAGGCACTCGAAATTACTGAAGACGAAGCAGATGTTCTAAATCTCATCGGTATGGAATACCTCTTCCTGGAAGATTATGAAAATGCCAAATACCACTTTATGAAATGTGTTGAAATTGATGAAGATGATTATTCCTCTCTTTACAACGTCATTTATTGTTTTGAATTTTTGGAACAAAATGAAGAGGCTATTGATTTTCTAAATATATACCTTAATAAGAATCCCTATTGTGAAGTCGCCTGGCATCAGGTAGGCAAGCAGTATTATATTTTGAAAAACTATAAAAAAGCCTTGGCGGCTTATGATTTTGCCATCATTTCTGATGATACCTTTGTGGGTGCTTATCTTGAAAAAGGAAAAGTTTTAGAAAGACTGAAACGATATAATGAAGCCATTGAGAATTACACCATTACACTCAATCTTGAAGACCCTACCTCTTTTGCTCATTTGCGCATTGGTAAATGTCATGAAAGGTTGGGAAATGAAGAACTGGCATTAAAGTTTTATCAAAAATGTGTGGATGATGACGCACTTCTCGATAAAGGTTGGATTGCGATTACAGACTTTTACATCAAAAAGAAAAACTATCAAAAAGCGCTTTACTATATTGATAAAGCCATCAATATTGACAGTGAAAATGTTCATTACTGGAAGCGATACGGAAAAATAAATTTTCATTTAAGCTTGTTTGAAGAAGCTGAAGTAGGATACAGAAAAGCCATTGAACTGGGGAATTATGAATTGCAAACCTGGCTGACCCGCACAGATATTTTAGTGCAGATAGGTGAATTTGAAGGAGCTCTGAACAACTTACACCAGGCATCAGAATTTTACCCTGAAAATGCAGAGTTGGAATATCGCCTTTGTGGATTGTATTTCTTTTTAAATGAAAATATTAAAGGTAGTTATCACCTGGAAAACGCCCTTAAAATTGATGTTGAATACAGTTTGATTCTTGAAGTTCTATTCCCATCGGTTTACGAGTTGGAAATTGTCCAAAATATAATTGGCAAATACAAGAAAACGTCTCAATAAATTTCTATTTTTGGGCTACTTAAGCCCAAAACCATGGAACAAAAAAATCGTCTACAACATCTTTTTTTATTTTTGAAAGGTATCGCCATGGGTGCTGCAGATGTTGTTCCCGGAGTTTCCGGAGGTACAATTGCCTTTATTTCAGGTATTTACGAAGAACTAGTAAATACCATTCACAACTTAAATTTCTCATTTTTTAAAACCTGGAAAGAAAACGGCTTTAAAAAAGCGTGGATTGCATATAACCTTACTTTTTTAACTGTTCTTTTTAGCGGTATTTTCATAAGTATTATTTCACTTGCCAAACTCATTGGATGGCTATTGGACAATCATCCCATTTTAGTGTGGTCTTTCTTTTTTGGGCTTATTCTCGCCAGTATTATTTATGTTGGTAAAGAAGTTAAGCCCTGGAAACCCGCAATCATTTTAGCACTCTTAATTGCCGCTCTGGGCTCTTATTTTATTACACTTGCTGAACCCATGGCTTCACCTGAAAATAATTGGTATATTGTGTTTTCCGGTTTTATCGCAATAATTGCCATGATTTTACCGGGCATATCAGGTTCCTTTATATTGCTCCTTTTGGGTTCATATGAGGTGATTTTAAATACACTTAATGACCTAAGTATTGCTTTATTTTCCGGAAACTGGGAGTTACTCTGGACATCTATGGTTAGGATTATGCTTTTTATCATAGGTGCTGTCGTTGGAATTAAATTATTTTCAGGTGTTTTAAACTGGTTGTTTAAAAATTATAAAAATATAACATTGGCGATTTTAACCGGTTTTATGATTGGGGCTTTAAATAAAATATGGCCGTGGAAAGATGTATTGAGTTGGAGGCTGAACAGCAAAGGCGAGCAAGTAGCATTTATGGAAGAGAGTATCTCTCCCTTTAAATATGCGGGCGACCCACAACTCCTATCTGCTACTATTTGCGCGATTATTGGATTTATAACTATATTCCTCTTAGAGTTCATCGCAGTGAAAAAAGTTAAAAAAAATGACTGAGCCCCGCACATTTTCTGATAAAGTATGGCTGGTCCTAAAAGGACTGGCTATGGGTGCTGCAAACAAAGTTCCCGGTGTTTCAGGTGGTGTCGTTGCTTTTGTTGCCGGCTTTTATGAAGAGTTTATTTACTCTTTACAAAAGGTAAACAGGAAAGCTTTCAAGCTTTTAATCAATGGCCGTTTTCGCAGTTTCTACAATTATATTAACGGACAGTTTTTGGGTTTGCTCATTTTTGGAATGCTCATCAGCTATTTTAGTGTTTCTCAATTACTGGATTTTCTGATACTGCACTATGAGCTTTTTGTCTGGAGCGCCTTTTTTGGAATGATCATCGGTTCCATCTACTATATAGCAAGGGATTTTGATGATTGGTCCCGACGAAATATCATCATTCTCATCTGCGGCATTATCACAGGGATAAGTATCAGCTTTTTAGAACCTGCAACTGAAAATGACAATTTACTTTTTGTATTCTTTTGTGGTATTGTGGGTGTTTCAGGGATGACGCTTCCGGGTCTCTCCGGTTCCTTTATTTTAATTCTTTTTGGAAACTATGTACTGTTATTGGTTGATTCGGTAAACGCCCTTTACGATACCATGGCCGAATTGATTTTGTTGGATTTCAGCTTTTTGGATAATGCAAACCGGGTAAGGCTTTTAAAGGTTTTAGCTTCCTTTTCATTAGGTTCACTGGCAGGTTTGGTATCTTTATCCCATCTTCTGGGTTATTTATTAAAACGTTATAAAAATGCTACATATGCCGGGATTATAGGTTTTATTGCAGGATCTCTAGGTGTAGTATGGCCCTGGAAAGAAAAAATTTATGCGATTGATGCTCTGGGAAACATTGCTATTGATATGGACGGGAATAAAATAATCAGTAATTATAACAGGTATATTCCTGACCATATTGATTTTGAAGTGCTCTTAGCTATTCTCTTTATTATTTTGGGTGCCTTGATAGTACTGGGTCTTGGGTGGTATGGTGACAGGAATAAAGATACCTCAAAATCAAAATAACAACTTTTTTAAATCGGGACTTACTAAAACCCTATCCTTAACAACCATTTTTTCTTTTTTTCAATATTATTTTGGTAATTGTTGACTTAACTTCGTAATTTTGAATATTATATACATCCCCAAACAAACTTAATTTAATTGCTCATTTTTACTATCAACTATGGCGACATTTGGTTTATTGGGGAAAGACATTTCCTATTCCTTCTCAAAACCTTACTTTGAGGATTATTTTGCTTCAAAAAATTTAAAACATACTTATTTAAATTTTGACGTTCAATCAATAGATGAGATTGAGAGGGTTTTAAAAGATAATCCTGATTTAAAAGGCATGAATGTCACCATTCCCTATAAAGAAAAAATACTTCCTTACCTCTATAAAATCAATAAGGAGGCCAAGCTAATTGGCGCTGTCAACACAATAAAGATTTCAAAAAATGGTAATTTAATTGGCCATAATACAGATCATTATGGTTTTGCCAAATCTCTGGGAGAACACTTACCCATAGCAAATAAAAAAGCATTAATTTTAGGCACCGGGGGCGCCTCAAAAGCTATTGCTTATGTATTGACCAGCTTAAATTTTGAGTATAAATATGTCACCAGAGAAAAAAAAGAAAACCATTTGACATATGATGATTTAGACGAAGAAACCGTTAGTCAATACAAACTAATTATAAACTGTTCCCCCCTGGGCACAAGCCCCAATATAAATGTCTTTCCAAAATTAGATTATAAAGGCATCGGCTCTGAGCATTTGCTCTTTGATCTGATATACAACCCCAAGCTGACACTTTTTCTAAAAAAAGGAAAAGACCAGGGGGCACGCATTGTTAATGGCCTAGCTATGCTGCAATATCAAGCTAAAAAATCCTGGAAAATCTGGAACTCCTAAACATAGATGTATCAAAAAACTCACTAAACTTTGCAAATCCATACTTAGTTACTATCTTTCCATCCTTAACCATATATGAACCTTAACATTGAAAGAAATGTCAGACCAGGAAAAAAATTCGGAAAAAGAAGAAGTAAACAAGCAAAACCATGAGCAAATTGAAGAAACGGCTCAGGAAAAGGAAATAACTCCTGAAAAGGCTCCACAACCAAAAGAAGAAAAGGAAGCCAAAGATACTCCGGAAGCAAACACTCAGGAAAAAGAAATTACTCCCGAAGAAGAAAACAAAAAGACCGATGAGGAGGACCCGGAAGTAAACCTTCATGAACAAGAACCTACTCCTGAAAAAGCTTCTCAGCCTGAGGAAAAAAAAGAGGAAAAAGAAGAGCAACAACCTCAAGCAGAAAAAGAAAAAAAAGCTTCAAAGCCTTCTGAAGAATCTTCTGAAACTTCAGAACAACAAGAGGACGATGCTGATGAAGAGGAAGTAAGTTCATCTGACGACAGTGACGATAAAGAAGATGACGAAGAAAAAGTAAATTCAAAAGACTATCACTCAATGAATCAGCAGCAACTCATCGCTGCTTTAAAAGATTTGTTGAATACCGGAAAAATTCAGGAAATAAAAAAAGAGGTTGATGAAATCAGAAATGAATTCAACAACCAGTTTGATGAAGAATTAAGTGAAAAGAAAGAAGAATTTCTCGCTCAAGGCGGAAACATTATAGACTTTCACTATGCTACTCCTCTTAAAAATGAATTTAATTCGCTACATTTTGAATACAGGGAAAAACGCAACAATTATTACAAGAAATTAAAAAAAGACCTGCAGTCAAACCTTGAAAAGCGCCTTGCTCTAATAGAAGAATTAAAGGGATTGATTGATGTGGAGGAAAACATCAACACGACATACAAGCATTTTAAAGACATACAGGACCGCTGGAAAGAAGCAGGACCCATACCGCGCGATGGCTACAATACTGTCTGGAACAATTACCATCACCACGTTGAAAATTTTTATGATTTTCTGCACCTCAACCGTGAGTTCAGGGATATGGACTTTAAACACAACCTTGAGCAAAAATTAAAAATAATCAACAGGGCAGAAGAACTTGCCGCGGAAGAAAACATTAACAAAGCCTTCAGAGAGTTGCAGATGCTTCACAAAATGTGGAAGGAAGATACAGGTCCGGTGGCAAAAGAATACCGTGACGACGTCTGGGATCGCTTTAGTGCCGCCACAAAAGTCATTCACGACAAGCGCGCAGCATTTCAAAAGGAAATGGAAAAGGATTTTGAAAAAAATCTGGACAAAAAAAATGAAATTGTCGAGCAAATCAACGCCTTGACCGAAAATACAAAAGACAGTCATCAAGCCTGGCAAAACGCCATCAAAAAGCTTGAAAAGCTTAGAGAGACCTTTTTCAGTATCGGAAAAGTCCCGATAAAAAATAATGACGAAAGCTGGTCTGCTTTTAAAAATGCCGTTCGCACTTTTAACAGGAAGAAAAACCAGTTTTATAAAAACCAAAAGAAAGAGCAGTTTGCCAATCTGGCCAAAAAACAAGAACTCATTAAAATTGCCGAAGAAAACAAAGACAGTGAGGACTTTGATGTGGTTACCCCACTTATGAAAAAAATCCAAAATGAATGGAAAACCATTGGCCATGTTCCCAGACGCGACAGCGATAAAATCTGGAAACAATTCAAAGCTGCCTGCAACCATTACTTTGACAGGCTTCACGCAGAACGCAATCAGGCCAGTGAGGAAGAACAAAAAGCATTGGACAAAAAGAATGCAATGATTGAGGAACTTAAAGCCTTTGAACTTTCCGGAAAAACCAAAGAAGATTTAAAAACTATTAAAGACAAAATAGCAGAATGGAAAGCTATAGGGAGGGTTCCTTTCAATAAAAAGAATATTGATAGCAAATTCAACAAAATCATCGACGCGCTTTTCAAAAAACTCGATATGAGTAAAAAAGAGGTTGAACTTATTAAATATGACAATAAACTCAACAACATTACCTCACACGATGATGAAAGAAAAATCCAAAATGAACGCTTCTTTATTTCCAAAAAAATTGAAGAAGTAAAGCAGGAAATCAACCAGCTTGAAAACAATTTAGGCTTCTTTCAACATGTAGATGACAGCAACCCGATGGTTCAGGAAGTACACAAAAACATTCAACGCCACAAGGACGAACTCGATCTCTGGAAAGAAAAACTAAAGAAATTAAAAGAAGTAATGTAAAGTATTCAAACACTTCTGATACCTGCTTGATTTTATAGGTAAGAATAGACTATTCCCCAATTAAATCATCTAAAATATCGCGTGTTTTCTTACTGTTCCAGTCGGCTACCCCGGTTTTCTTTATAACTATATTGCCACTCTTATCAATAATATAAGTCGTGGGCAACGCATTTGAGTTTAGTGCCTCAGGTGCCGGCTCCAAAGGTTGGAACACAGGTAGATTATACTGATTGTCTTTCAAAAAGGCATTGAGTTTGTTTTCTATCTCATTTGAAATGAAATAAAAAGCCATTTTATCACCATAATCATTGTAGAGCTTTTGCAAAGAAGGCATTTCTGCAACACAAGGTGCACACCAGGTTGCCCAGAGATTAACAAGTATAACCTCTCCTTCTGATGTGCTGAAATTTATTTGCCCATCATCTATACTATTTAGTTGCCAATCATATGTTGCAACCGCTTCACGTTTGTCTTCACTAATTGTTGAAGGACTAAATGCAATAAGACGTTGCAAAAACACCTGAATGGGCATGCGTGTTTGCGGGATCAGCAAGAGTAAAATAAAAACAGCAAACAATATATTTGACAGGTTCTTCTTTAAAAATTTCATAAACTTAAAATATTAACTGCAAAAGTAACATATTTCAAGTGTGAGCTTTTCCTATTTAATACAACTATAAGAATTTCCCGAACTTATTTCTGCAATATTATTAAAAAAGTGTACTTTAGATATGACCCTAAACAATAGCGGGAAATCATTCTTAACACACAATTTTCAATGAATCATGATGCCGGCTTAAAACCCAATTGCGATGTTCCCGCCCTTTGGCAGGAGCATAAAAACGAACTGAAGAATTATATTTTCAAAAGAGTCAAAGATGAATCGCTCACTGACGAAATCCTTCAGGAAGTGCTCATTAAAGTATATAATTTTTGCATTTCAAAATCAGGTGTAAAGAACCTGCGCAGCTGGCTTTTTCAAATTGCCCAAAATACCATCATCGACTATTACAGGAAGCAATCAAAAATCACTGTAAAAGAAGAATTTGTCGATGCAACTGAAGAAGATGAAAATCTTGCATTTAAAGAAGCTGTTGATTATATCAAGCCCATGCTTGCTTTCTTACCTGAAAAATATGCCCTCCCCCTGAAGCTTTCAGATATAGACAATGTGAAACAAAGTGATATTGCCAAAAAACTCAATTTATCACTCACGGCCACAAAATCGAGAATCCAACGCGGCAGACAACTCCTTAAAGCAGAATTTATAACTTGTTGCCACTTTGAGACAGACGCCACCGGAAACATCATTTCTTTTGATATTAAAAACTCTTGTATACCCCTGCAAAAACTAAAAAAAGAATTTTCTGAATAAATTTTGCGTCTTTTTTGCATCCGCTTCGTCATGTTTGTGTAACCCTTAAAAAACACACAAAATGAAACGATTTCACGTTCACGTAAGAGTGAAGAACCTCGAAGAAAGTATTGCATTTTACAATGCACTGTTCAATACCGAACCCGCTATTGTAAAACCCGATTATGCAAAATGGATGTTGGAAGACCCGCGCATTAACTACGCCATTTCCACAGGACATGCAGAAAACGGTATCGAGCATCTGGGACTACAGGTAGAAACCGAAACTGAACTGCAACAGGTCTATGAAAATATGCAAAACGCAAAAGGAACCGTAAGGGAAGAAGGAGAATGCACGTGCTGCTATTCAAAAAGCCAAAAATCCTGGATCACAGACCCGCAGGGCGTTGACTGGGAAGCATTTTATACCCACGGTAGCGCAACAGTATATGGTGAAGGTATCAATGCAAGACCGGCACCGGAAATTATGAACCAATGGACCGGAAATGACGGAAAAGATGCCAAAATTGAAGAGAATGAAGTGCAAGTTGCCAAGACACCTTGTGGAAGTGAGGCCTGCGGTATTTAAACATTAAAAGCTTAAAGAGAAAAAGTGACAGCAAATAACGCTGTCACTTTTTTTTAGTCAAACACATCCTCATTATTTTTCTTATCTGTTAAGATTACAGTATTTTTACAACTTTAACCAAAGAAGCAAAATAGTGTCCCATCCTGAAAACAGCACACGTCTCAACAAAGCCATCAGTGACAGCGGTTACTGCTCCCGAAGGCAGGCCGACACACTCATTGAAGAAGGCAGGGTAGCCGTGAACGGAGTTCAAAGCACTTTGGGAGACCGTGTTTTTCCTGAAGACACTATCACTATTGACGGAAAAGAAATAACCGCTTCAGATACCGATGTATTTATAGCCTTTCACAAACCCGTGGGCATCACCTGTACTACAGACAGGCGCGTAGAAGGCAACATTATTGATTTTATCAACCACAAAGAGCGTATTTTCCCTGTCGGAAGGTTGGACAAACCCTCAGAAGGCTTGATTTTTTTGACCAATGACGGCGATATTGTAAATAAAATCCTGCGTGCCGGCAACCAGCATGAAAAAGAATATATTGTAACCGTTGACCGCCCCGTGACCGATGATTTTGTAAAGCGCATGGGCAACGGTGTTCCCATATTGGACACGGTAACAAAAAAATGCAAAGTAGAACGGCTTAGCCGGTTTGTGTTTAAAATTATCCTGATTCAGGGATTGAACAGGCAAATTAGGCGTATGTGTGAGTTTTTTGGATATGAGGTTGTTCGGTTGCTGCGCGTGCGCATTATGAACGTTACACTTGACGGCATCCCGGAAGGCAAATGGCGAAGCCTTACAAAACAAGAATTGGCTGAAATTAACCTGATGGTAAAAAATTCTGTGAAAGTTGCAGCGTCAACACAGGAAAAACCTCCATTGAGAAGGAGAAACAATAAAAGGTAAACAAAAAAAAGCTGCTCCCCGATTGCGAAGGGAACAGCCAACTAACTAACCAACCAAATTATTATCTATCCGCCAGAGGCGGACAAATTATGAAACTGCAATCATTCTCTTTGGCTTTTGTTTACTTTCCTCCCTTTTGGGGACCGTGATGCTTAAAACACCCTCTTTGTAAACAGCCTTAATCTTATCCTGTTCTACACTATCGGGCAAGGTAAATGCTCTTTTGAATGAAGTGTAGTTAAATTCTTTGCGGGTAAATTTCCCGTCTTCAGACTTTTCTTCGTTTTCATTTTTAGTTTCAGAAGAAATTGTCAGTACATTTTGATCCAACTCAATGTTGAAATCATCTTTTTTCTTTCCGGGAACAGCCACTTCAACTTTAAAATCGTCTGCGGTTTCTTTGATGTTAACGGCAGGTAATGTGCTGCCGAAATTTGATACATCTGCCAAACGGCTGTCATTAAATAAATCTTCAAAAATTGAAGGCAGCCATGCGTCTTGATTTCTCTTAATTAAACTCATAACTTTTATTTTTTTGGTTAAACTTATTTCTTTTCAGTACTGTATATACAAAAAGAGTTCCAAACCAAAAACAAGACATAATGACTTAATATTGAGCAAATAAGATGCCATTTTGACAATTTAAATCATAAAAAAATCCCAAGAAATGTTTCTTGGGATTTTAAATCTTTGTAGTATGTGTATTCTCTTAGGAAAGCACCTCTTGCACTTTATCTGCCGCTTCCTGAAACTGTATGACAGAATGTACATTGAGTCCGCTGTCATCGATTAATTTTTTGGCAATGTCAGCATTAGTTCCTTGCAAACGAACAATAATGGGGACATTAATCGTCCCGATGTTTTTATAGGCATCAACAATACCCTGCGCCACACGGTCACAGCGCACAATTCCTCCAAATATGTTTACCAAAATAGCTTTTACTTTTGGATCTTTCAGTATGAGTTTAAATGCAGCCTCCACACGTTCTGCATCAGCGGTCCCTCCCACGTCAAGGAAATTTGCAGGCTCTCCGCCCGCTTGTTTAATCAGGTCCATTGTGGCCATTGCCAGTCCTGCACCGTTTACCATACAACCCACATTTCCGTCAAGGTCCACATAGCTCAAACCTTTGGAGCGGGCTTCAACTTCAGTTGCATTTTCTTCACGAATATCACGCATCTCCTGATAGTCCTTATGACGGAAAAGCGCATTGTCGTCTATAGTTACTTTTGCATCTACTGCAATAATTTTATTATCACTTGTTTTTAAAACCGGATTGATTTCAAAAAGGGAAGAATCAGATTTATCATATGCCGTGTAAAGAGCTGTGACAAACTTTGTCATCTCTTTAAAGGCTTTCCCTTCAAGCCCCAGATTGAAAGCAACACGTCGCGCCTGAAACGGCATAAGTCCTACACCGGGATCCACTTCTTCGGTAAAGATCAAATGGGGGGTATTTTCGGCTACGGTCTCGATATCCATACCTCCTTCTGTTGAATACATAATCATATTCTTTCCGGTGGCACGGTTAAGTAAAACGCTCATGTAAATTTCACTGGTTTCACTTTCTCCGGGATAGTAAACATCCTCAGCAACCAGCACCTGATGCACGCGTTTTCCCTCTGCAGACGTTTGGGGTGTTACCAGGTCCATCCCTATGATTTGACTGGCAACATCTTCTACATGTTCTATTCCTTTGGCAAGCTTGACTCCACCTCCTTTACCACGGCCACCTGCGTGAACCTGTGCTTTGATGACATACCAGCTTGTTCCGGTTTCATCAGTTAATTTCTTTGCTATTTCTACTGCTTCTTGTGGGGTTTGAGCCACATAACCGCGCTGAATTTCAACGCCAAAACTATTCAATATCTCTTTTCCTTGATACTCGTGTAGATTCATAGTGGAGGGTTTTCGCTTTAATAATTAAGGTGCAAAAGTAACAAAAGCATTGCAGTGTGGCAATCTTTTTTAATTTTAAAAGACAAGATTTATGATATTTTTTAACTAAAAAGTTGTTTAGGTTAAATACTTTTGTGCCTTCATAAAAAAATTAATTTTAACCTAAAAAAAAATGACAAATCAAGACCTTTTAAAAATTGCTCAGGACTTTGGGAGTCCTGTTTATGTGTATGATGCCGAAAGAATCGCATCTCAGTATAAACGTTTAACGTCAGCATTCAAAAAGGTCAAACAGGTTAAATTTCACTATGCCGTAAAGGCCAACTCAAACCTTTCGGTACTAAAATATTTAAACTCCCTTGGAGCTGCGCTTGACACGGTATCCATTCAGGAAGTTAAACTGGGTCTCGAGGCGGGCTATGAGCCTTCTCAAATCATCTTTACTCCAAATGGTGTATCGATGCAGGAAATTGAAGCCGTTGCAGCCATGGGAGTCCAGATCAATATTGATAATCTTTCAGTGCTGGAGCAGTTTGGAACCAAGCATCCTGAAATCCCGGTATGCATCCGCATCAACCCGCATGTGATGGCCGGTGGGAATACAAACATTTCAGTGGGGCATATTGATTCAAAATTTGGTATATCCATTCACCAAATGCCGTTGTTGTTGCGCATTGTAGAAAACACAGGTATGCACATTAACGGTATCCATATGCACACGGGAAGTGATATTCTTGACATTGATGTGTTCCTGTATGCCAGCGAAATCTTATTTGATGCGGCTAGAAACTTTAAAACCCTTGAATTCATTGACTTCGGAAGTGGCTTCAAAGTGCCTTACAAACAAGGGGATATCGAAACCAATGTGGAGGAACTGGGGAAAAAACTCAGCAAAAGGTTCAATGAGTTTTGCACCGAGTATGGCAGGGAACTCACCCTGGCTTTTGAACCCGGGAAATTTCTGGTGAGTGAAGCAGGGAAATTTTTGGTAAAAGTAAATGTCATCAAACAAACCACTTCAACGGTTTTTGCACAAGTGGACAGCGGGTTCAATCATTTGATACGTCCTATGTTTTATGGAGTTACACATCATATCGAAAACATTTCAAACCCAAAAGGAAAAGAGCGTTTCTACTCTGTTGTGGGTTATATTTGTGAAACCGACACTTTTGCCAATAACCGCAGAATAACTGAAATTAAAGAAGATGATATTTTAGCCTTTAACAATGCGGGGGCCTATTGCTTTACCATGGCCAGCAATTACAATTCGCGTTTCAGGCCTGCCGAAGTGATGTGGTACCAGGGCAAAGCACATTTAATACGGGAGCGTGAAACCATGGAGGATTTACTTAAAAACCAGGTTGTAATCTCATTCTAAAAAGATAAAGCCCCTTCTGAAAAGATGGGGTTTTGTTTTTTTAATCAAAGGCATACAACAACCCGGTGGTCAATTGGTAAAAAGTATCAGGAACCCCTGTTGCAGGTGTTGCATCAAAGGTTAAGGTATAAGTGGTTTTAAGTGAAAGTTTTTCAAAAATACCCAGAACAAAGGAGTTTTCAGAAGCAATCCTGTAAT
Organism: uncultured Flavobacteriaceae bacterium; assembly: GCA_963975935.1. Classification (GTDB taxonomy): domain Bacteria; phylum Bacteroidota; class Bacteroidia; order Flavobacteriales; family Flavobacteriaceae; genus Planktosalinus. Next base: position 106,105 of record CAXBIQ010000003.1, on the reverse strand, counting down.
CCTTAAAATCATTAAGAACGGGTTGATAATAGGTAGTGCTTACAAAAGTAATATTGTCTGTTGGAAAAAAACTCAAGGAGAGATATGAGCTTGCCCTCCAATCCCGGTTTATAATCAATGTTTCTTCATCTAGCTCTTCGTGTTCATACATCACCAGAGTCCCCACATAGAGCCTGTACTTTTCCAAACCCAAAAGTTTAAAACGCGGACCAATGCCGGTGAGCCCCCTGAATTGTATTTTTGCTATGGAATTGTACTGAGACTGCACAAAAGCTTCCCATGTAATATTTTCAAGCAGCTTATAATTATACCTTAAGTGTTGAGAACCCTGATTTACAAAACTTTGTCCGCCTGAACGCTCAAACCCCAGGTCATTGACAAAAAGCGCGAGGTGCCTTTTCATCTTATACTGTACGTGAATTTTATTGCTGAGCCGAATAAGCGTTTGGGTATTTTTAGTGAGCGAAAAATCAAGGCTTGTATTTCCCGTCCAGCCGGAAGTATCTGTTACTTTTCTTAAAGACTCTACATTGATTATTTGGGAAAATGCTATAAAGTGGAAAAATAGAAAAAAGGGCAAAAGAATCTTTTTCATTTAATTTGTGATTAATGTGATAGAGATTATTCTTATAAGTCCAACACAGCGCGCTTTGCCGCTTCAAATTCGGCAACCATTTCCTGAAGGATTTGGGCAGCAGGTTTGATATCGTGAATCAATCCTGAAATCTGGCCAATTTCCAGCTCACCTTCTTCCAGGTCGCCTTCAAACATACCCCGCTTGGCTCTGGCGCGGCCCAAAAGTGTTTTAAGCTCTTCTGTGGTTGGGCTTTTTGCATACAGGCGTTGCACGTCTTCAAAAAACTTGTTCTTGATCAAACGCACAGGAGCGAGTTCTTTTAAGGTCAAAACAGTATCGCCTTCTTTTGCTTTTACAACCTCTTCTTTAAACAATTGATGCGCTGAAGATTCATTGCTGGCTACAAAACGGGTGCCTACCTGCACTGCGTCTGCACCTAAAATCATAGCGGCAAGCATGCCTTTTCCGGTGGCGATACCACCGGCTGCAATCAGAGGAACTTCTATTTTTTCCCTGACCATTGGAATGAGTGTAAATGTTGTTGTTTCTTCCCTTCCGTTATGCCCCCCGGCTTCAAAGCCTTCGGCAACAACGGCATCCACCCCGGCCTCCTGGGCTTTTAAGGCAAATTTTACACTGCTCACAACGTGAACAACAGTAATCCCGTTTTCCTTAAGGAAAGATGTATAGGTTTTTGGATTGCCGGCAGAGGTAAATACAATCTCTACTTTTTCAGCAACAATGATTTCCATGATTTTATCAATATCAGGATAGAGCATGGGCACGTTCACGCCAAAAGGTTTATCAGTTGCTTTTTTACATTTCTGAATGTGTTCCCTAAGAATTTCAGGATACATGGACCCGGCACCAATAATGCCAAGTCCGCCGGCATTGCTAACTGCACTGGCCAACCGCCAGCCGCTGTTCCAGATCATTCCTGCCTGAATGATGGGATATTGAATATTGAATAATTGTGTAATTCTGTTGGAAGCCATTTACTTCTTGACAATTTTTAGGGTTTGTGAACTAAAATCAGTCGCTAAGGTAAGCAGATATACCCCATTTCGCAACCCTGAAACATCCAAACCCTGATTTTGAGGCTGAAGCGTTTGTTCCCAAATTTTAGTTCCAAATACAGAATGCAAAACAGTTTTTATGGGGTTAGTATTACCGGGAATTTCAACAAAGAGTTGGTCATTGACAGGATTTGGATACACTATAAAACCCCTAGATTGCTGTTCTTCCGCTGAAAGCAACAATAAGTCCAGGGCAACTTGAAAATTGGGAATTCCATATCCCATCTGGTCTGTGGGGTTGCTGTAAAGATGTGCTGATTCCCTGACCCATTGCATGATTTGTGCGTTGGGAAATTGCAAACCGGCTTGCCAAAAGCAGGCCAAAACACCTGCCATTATGGGAGAACTGAATGAGGTACCGTTGTTTGTTACAATCTCATTGTTTTGATTAATCACATAAGCGGCTTGGCCTTGTGCCATTACATCAGGTTTTATACGGCCGTCTGTGGTGGGTCCTATAGAGCTAAAAGATGTATAATCACCATCTGAGTTCACTGCCCCAATCGTGAGCATGCCCGGAGAATCTCCCGGTGTTCCCACCCAGGGGAAACTACCATTCCCGCTATTTCCTGCAGAAGTTACCAACAGCAGGCCTTTTTCAAAGCCAATATTGGCTCCCCGGGCGCTAAAGGTTGTATTTCCGTCAAGATCTTCATAGGTATGTGAATAAGCGGGGTTGTCATAAGCACGGTATCCCAAAGACGTGTTGACAACATGAACCCCAAGGCTGTCAACCCTTTCCAGAGCTTCCACCCAATAAGCTTCCTCTACCGGGGTTTCACTGGTAACATCTTCGGTTTTGAATAAGTAAAATGAGGCATCAGGGGCTGTCCCCACAAATTCATTTTCAATATAACCGCCAATATCACTGAATACACGTGTACCGTGAGAGCTGTTATTGTTTAGTGTTTCACTCCTTTCAATAAAATCGTAGGTTCCTAAAATCCTTCCGTCATCACGTACATATGCAAACCCATCTTCAGTATCAACCCCAAGAAAGCCACTATCAAAAATAGCGATAAGCATCCCACTACCGGTATATCCCTGGTTGTGGAGATAGTCACCCGCAAGCATTTCAATTTGATTTGATGCAAAGCCATAATCAAAAGTGCGTGAAGGTTGCTCAAATGCAAATTTATCTTCCACAGGATTGACCCCCGATGCGAAGTTCAGGGATTTATCTGCATATTCAATAGCTGTTACAAAAGAAAGGTTGGTAAGATTTGCAATATTAGTTTGAGTACCTCTTACGTAAACACAATTCATCCACTTTGATTTTGCATATACCGTGATTCCGGGTTGACTTTTTATTTGGGTAATATAATTTTCATTTACCGGAACATCGCGTTCATCTATGGGAACATTGTGAAGTGCTTTTCTATCCAGAGCCGCCTGGGTCAATATACTGAGGGGGTTGTCCAGTGATGTCTGCACATTTTCCTTATCGAGAAAAAACACCCATGCATCTTCTGTTTGTGCTAATATGGAGTTTGAAACTAAAAAGACAGTAAGGAAAATAATATTTTTCATAAGCTGCAGATTTTACTAAATATTTTTTTAGAGCAGGTTCCTCTCTCTTTACTTTACGAAATCACCCCACTTCCCAGAAGTTCATCATCCTGATACCAGGCCACAAACTGCCCCTCACTTATGGCAGACTGTGGGTTCTCAAATATAACATATAATCCGTTATCTGTTTGATGTAATGTTGCTTTTTCAAGGGGCTGACGATACCGGATGCGGGCCATAACATCACGGGATTCATCTTTAGATAGCCTTAAGTCTTCCCGAACCCAATGTACTTCTTCCTGCTTTACAAAAAGGCCTTTTCGGTAAAGGCCGGGATGATTTTTACCCTGACCGGTGTAAATGACATTTTCGTTAACATCGGTTTCAATAATGAACAAGGGTTCTTTGGTTCCGCCCACGGCGAGACCTTTACGTTGTCCTTTGGTAAAAAAATGAGCTCCCTGATGAGTACCTACAACTTTTCCGTCATCAATAGAATATTGGTATTTTTTACTTTCCTGTATCAGGGGGGGTTCAGCTTCGCTCTTTTTGTTATGATACATCGGACTGTTTTCAGGAACCTCAACAATAACACCTTCTTTGGGTTTGAGTTGTTGTTGTAAAAATTCTGGCAGGCGCACCTTTCCTATAAAGCAGAGCCCTTGCGAATCCCTTTTTTCTGCCGTAATAAGGTTTTGTTCCTTAGCAATGTGTCGCACTTCAGGCTTTAAAAGTTCGCCTACCGGAAATAAAGTTTTTGCCAGTTGTTCCTGAGAGAGCTGGCATAAAAAATAAGATTGGTCTTTGTTTGGGTCCTTGCCCGAAAGTAACCGATGTATGGTTTTTGTACCCTGAGCGGAGCCGAAGGGTACTTCAATAGTATCTTTCCGACAGTAATGCCCTGTTGCAACATAGTCTGCACCCAGTTCAAGTGCAATTTTGAGAAAAACATCAAACTTGATTTCGCGGTTGCACAACACATCAGGATTTGGGGTGCGACCCATTTTATATTCCTTGAACATATAATCCACAATGCGCTCTTTGTATTGCTCACTCAAATCAACCGTTTGAAAGGGAATTCCCAGTTTATCTGCAACCATCATGGCATCATTACTGTCTTCAAGCCATGGGCATTCATCAGATATAGTAACGGAATCATCGTGCCAGTTTTTCATAAACAAGCCAATAACCTCATAACCCTGCTTTTTCAGGAGATATGCTGCAACACTGGAATCTACTCCTCCGCTAAGTCCTACTACTACACGTTTCATATATATCACCCGCAAATGTGGGTGTTTAATTAAGTTTTTGGAAATGCAAAATTACAAAATAAAAAAGAGGAAGCATCAACTTCCTCTTTTTTAACCTCTTGTCTGGAAATTGTTACTTTTTATTTTTTTGTTGCAGTTGTTTTTGCTTTTCAGCCTGTTCCATCATTTCTGCCATTTTTCGCTGGAACTTGTTTTGCTTCTTGGGCTGTTTTTTCTTTTCTTCAATCTTAGCATGAATTTTATCTTCATCAAGAATGTAGTATTTGATAAAGAGCATGATTCCTATGGTAATAACATTGGAAATGAAATAATACAACGATAAACCACTGGCAAAGTTGTTAAAGAAAATCAACATGATGAGCGGTGATAAATACATGATGAATTTCATATTGGGCATGCCCGGTTGTTGTTGCATTTGCATGGTTTGCCCTGTTGTCATCATCATATATATAAAAATGGCTATGGAGGCCAAGATGGGGAACAAACTCACGTGGTCACCATAAAAAGGTATATAAAACGGAAGCTCTGCAATGCTGTCATAACTCGACAAGTCATCTGCCCACAGGAAGCCTTTTTGCCTTAACTGAAATGCTGAAGGAAAGAACATAAACAAAGCATAAAATACCGGCAGCTGCATCAGGGCCGGTAAACAACCTGCCATGGGACTTGCCCCGGCTTTGCTGTAGAGTTTCATGGTTTCCTGTTGCTTCTTCATCGCATTGTCCTTGTACTTCTTATTTAGCTCCTCAATTTCTGGACGAAGTATTTTCATTTTTGCCTGCGACAGATATTGCTTGTACTGTACCGGCGACAAGGCAATCTTGATCAAAATGGTCATTATGATGATTACCAGTCCATAGTTAGGAATAAACGTACTCAACCAGCTGAACATCGGGATAAATACATATTGGTTAATCCATCCAAAAATCCCCCATCCCAGCGGGATAATTTCATCCAGATTACGGTCATAGTCATCCAGAATCCTGAAATCACTGGGGCCATAGTACCAGTTCATATTATAAGAAAGCTCCCCGGCTTTATAGTCGAGTGGGAACTTGGAAATAAAATTTTTGGTGTAAAGGGTATCTACTTCCTCGTCATCCACCAAATTTTCTGAAATAAAGCTAGCCGTTTCAAAAGGGGTATCTGTAAGCAGGATGGAAGTAAAGAAATGCTGCTTGTAAGCAATATAGGTTACACTTTCTGCATTGTCTTCTGCTTTGCTTCCCTGACCGAGATAATCATCTTTTCCACCTTCATACTCCCAGAGCATTTCTGTATAGCGGTTTTCATACGAAATGCTTTTAGCTTTTCTGTATGCTTTAAGTTGCCACTCCATTTGTGCAGGAGCTGTTGTATTGAGAATGTTGTTTAAGCCTTTGGTTTGAACAGCAAAATCCATCATGTATTCGCCGGGTTTCAGCTCATAACGATACTCCAGATAACTGTTTTCTGAAGTTTTGAGCTTCATCGAAAGAATCGAGTTCTCACCACTTTGTGTTAATGTGGGTTCAAAATAAAGGTCTTTAGTATTTAAAACCCTGTTTTCAGCCTGAAACTGAAGGTTTAAAGAGGCGTTTCCATCCTTTATTAAATAAACAGGAATGGAATCATACGTTTTATGATTTTTTAAAGTGGCTTCTGTGATATACCCCCCTTTGTTGCTAAACTTTAAAATGATAACATCATTCTCAAGGATCGTTTCATTTTCAGTGGCCGAAGGCAAGCTTGCAGCATAAGCAAAAGAGCCCAGTTGATTTTTCAAAGCCTCTTGTCTCAATGAATCTGATGCAATATCACCGGAAGCTTCTGTGGTAATTTCTTCGGGAGTAACCTCTTTGGTTGGGACCTCAGGACTTGTTTCCTTCTGGACCTGCTCTGTTTGGGTTTGTTCTGCTTCAATTTCTTCCGGAGTGGGAGAGTTTTGATACAACATCCAAATAAGGATTAAGGCTATTAAAACAAATCCTATTAACGAGTTAAAATCAAACTTTTTTTCTTCTATCATTAGTTCAAAATTTCAGTTTTTCTGAATGTGTGATTATTTATTTGAATTGTATTTGGCTGCTGCATCAATAAATGCAATAAACAAAGGGTGTGGGTTTGCCACGGTACTTTTATACTCGGGATGATACTGTACTCCCACAAACCAAGGGTGGTCCTTAATTTCAACTATTTCAACCAACCCGGTTTCAGGGTTTACCCCTGTTGTGATCATTCCCGCTTTTTCAAGCTGTTCCTTGTATTTGTTGTTGTATTCATAGCGATGCCTGTGACGTTCATCAATAACGCTATCCTTGTATACTTTTGAAACAATGCTATTGGGTGTCAATTGACATTTCCATGTGCCCAATCTCATGGTTCCGCCTTTGTTTGTGATGTGCTTTTGCTCTTCCATCAGGTCAATAACAGGATAGGGGGTATTGGGGTCCATTTCTGTGGAATTGGCTCCCTTTAAATCAAGCACATTTCGGGCATAATCAATCACGGCCATTTGCATGCCCAGACAAATTCCAAAAAAAGGAATTTTTTGTTCCCTTGCATATTTTACGGCTTCAATTTTTCCTTCTATACCGCGCTCTCCAAAACCTGGAGCAACCAGAATACCGTCGAGGCTTGCAATTTTATTATCAATAACATTCCTGTCAATGAATTCAGAATGGATGGGTATTACCTTTACTTTGACTTCAAGTTCTGCACCGGCATGGATAAAGGATTCCAAAATGGATTTGTAAGAATCCTGAAGCTCAACATATTTTCCGACAAGGCCTATATTAACAGTGCTTTTAGGGTTTTTATGACGATCTAAAAATTGATTCCACCGTGTTAAATCGGGTTCATTTTTAGAGTCCAGATTTAGTTTTTCCAATGTGATGGTGTCCAGGCCTTCTTCCAGCATTAAATTGGGCACATCATAAATGGTTGAAGCGTCAATAGATTCAATAACGGCTTCTTTTTTTACGTTACAAAACAAGGCCAGCTTGACACGCAACTCATCCGAGAGATGGTGCTCTGTGCGGCAAACCAGTATATCTGCCCTGATACCACTTTCCATCAAAACTTTCACCGAATGTTGTGTGGGTTTGGTTTTCAACTCACCGGCTGCCGCCAAAAACGGAACCAGCGTTAAGTGGATTACAATCGCGTTGTCATCACCCAATTCCCATTTTAACTGTCGCACCGCTTCAATGTATGGTAAGGATTCTATATCACCCACTGTACCACCAATTTCAGTGATAACAATATCATAATCACCACTGTTACCCAGTATTTGGATGCGTTCTTTAATTTCGTTTGTGATGTGGGGAATGACCTGTACGGTTTTTCCGAGGAATTCGCCGCGGCGTTCTTTTTCAATAACACTTTGATATATCCTTCCCGTAGTAACATTGTTTGCTTGGGAAGTTGCAACATTCAAGAACCGCTCGTAATGGCCTAAATCCAAATCAGTTTCAGCACCGTCATTTGTTACATAGCACTCTCCGTGTTCATATGGGTTGAGTGTACCGGGATCAATGTTGATATATGGGTCAAGTTTTTGGATGGTTACCCTGTATCCTCTGGCTTGAAGAAGTTTTGCAAGGGAAGCAGCGATGATTCCCTTTCCCAATGAAGAACTCACACCTCCCGTAACAAAGATATATTTGGTGTTGGCCATTTTTGATGTTAGATTTCAGATGTTAGATTTGAGAAGTCAGATTTTGAACATACATTTAAAACCATTTTCGCCTCATTTTTACAATGCGCAAAAATACAAAGAAGAAATGATACTCGGCAATGAAATTTGGGTTAATATTTTAGGGATTTCACTTTAGCTTAAGACGCCAGAAAACATATTTACTCAACGAAAAAGCAGTGTTGAAAAGCATCTTTAGTGCTTTGGATACTGTTTTCTTATTCGGTATATAATTTCTTCAAGGCCATTGAGTTTGATTTCATACATCTGCTCCAGCATCATTCCCAATTTCCCGGAAGGAAACCCCTTTTGTTTAAACCACACATAATAAAATTCGGGAATGTCAATGAGATCACGATTTTTATATTTACCAAAAGGCATCTTGTAATGTGCAAGCTCGATAAGGTTTTCAGGGTTGAGTTGCATTGTCTTTTTTATTTCCAGGGAGCATATCTAAGTAACTCAGCTGCTATGAATTTTTGCCAGTTGATTTCCTTTTCGACATTTCGGGAATGATTTGTTTCCTTGTCATACAGGTTTTGCATCTTTTGACGATCATTGTTCAAGGTCGTGAATATGGCGGTGAGCTCCCTTTTATAATTTTTGGTCACTTTATATTCTGCAAAGGCTTTTCTGAGCTTTCGGGCGTGAAGTTCTGTGATATCAAAATGCCCTTGCTCGTGCTTTAAAATATGGTCATTTACTTCTCCCTTTATAAACCATGACATTTCAGGATAAAAAAAAGCATCAGTCTGGGTTGTGAGCGTTAATTTTCCGTTTTCAGATGTTACCTTATAACTAAAAACAATGCTTGAATGGGTAGAAGCAACAAAAGAGTTACCGGAATCAGGTTTTCCCGTGAAATCCTTCCAGCTTAACTTAGTGTTTTCTTCCCAGGGAATGATAATGGGATCTTCTTTTATTGTGAAGATAGGAAGTATAAGTAATAAATATATTATTGATTTCATTGCCAGCAAAATTGTATATCCTGTAGAATATCTGTGTGCAAACTTAATGCCACAGGACAGGTGTGTGCTGTTCTTTCCAATATTATTTGATTTTTTTCTGAAATACCTTCCGGAAAGGTGAGTTCTATTTTGATTGTGGAAATGCGCCGCGGATTTGCTGCCATAATTTTGGTAACATTAGCTGTGGTTCCATCGATATTTTCGCCCAGTTGATTTGCTTTGATTCCCATCACGGTGAGCATACAATTTGCCAGGCCGGTTGCTACGGTATCGGTAGGCGAAAAGGCTTCCCCTTTTCCTTGGTTATCGACCGGTGCATCGGTAATAAACTGAGCACCGGATTGTATATGTGTACACTCTGTTCTTAAATTTCCTTTATAAACTACTCTGGACGTACTCATTCTACTTCCTCCAAATCGAGGTCTTTTGTATATTTTAGAATATAAGTGGAGGTGTTAAAATAACCACCATCATTATTTCTAACATAATGAAATTTATTTTCAACATAGGAAGTTTCTCCATCAATACGTTCATTAGTTTCCAGAATGCTGTCTGAATATGCCATCCTTAACAAAGCATCATAGGTAACATCAAAACCCCTGACCGCAAAACGATTGGGAATGATTCCATATTTTGCTTCGTAAGCCTCAATAAAATTGTTCTCTTTATTTACATTGAATGTTTTACTGCGCGAAGGAAATGTAAATTCAAGATTTGCCAAATGATTATTTGATACTTCCCTAAACTCGAAAGCACTGTTATTATCTAAAGTAAACAAACGGATATCCCTACTTTTACTCAAACTGTTCAAAACCCCTACAGCACTGCTCACGACAACGACATTTGAGGATTCAATTATCACCCAATTCTCCTGATTTTCGTCAATATGTGCATTTATATCCTGGGTCCTGAAAAAACCTCCTTCCCTGGGTGTTACCACGGTTATGCCCGGAAACTCATTTTGCAGTTTTTGCCTGCTCATAGTCTTGGAAGCGTCAGTAAGTAAAATTAAATTCTTTTCTGCACTGTACTGTTTCAAGTAAGCAATCATCCTGTTTTCTATAATATTATCTGAAGTCACAGTATGAATAAAGTTTGATGTCATACGACCTTGAATATTACTCAAGGGTGATAACACCGGAATGTTTTGTGAAGACAGGTCTGAAGCCACCCTTTCAACCTGTGCCTGCCTGAGCGGACCAATCACAAGGTCCACATCCTGAATATTTTTACGTTGTAACAAGGGTCGCACACCACTTTCCATTTCCTGTGTATCAAAAACGTGCAGGTTTACTGAAATCCCTTTGTTTTTAGCAAACTCTGTTGCCAATAGAACACCGGAATAAAAATCAAGCGCCAGACGCATGGTAACATTGGATGTCAAAAGGTTTTCGTTATAGGAAATGGAATCCTTCTGGATTTTATCCAGTTGAAAAGGCAGAAAAAGCACCAGGTTTTTTGTGTCAAAATTTGAAAGTTGATACTCCAGACTCACCTGTTTAGAAGGAGTTACTTCAGGATCAATTTCTGAAGTTGTTTCTTTTTTGGGGACTTTCACCACCATGCCTTCTTTTAAACCGTCATTCACATGGGGGTTGAGCCTTTTTACTTCTTCTTCGGTAACATCAAACATAACTTTAAGGTGGTAAAAACCTTCTCTGGGCTGTATGGTGTAATATGTATATCCCTCTTCTACTCCTTCAACAGGTTCTGTCACTACAACTTCTTTTTTGGGAACCTTGAGTTCTTTTCCCAGCGGAAGGTTGTCTGTTCCATAAATCGAGGGATTAAGGGCTTCCAGTTCTGCAACGTTAATTCCATATTGCTTGGCAATTCCAAATTTTGTCTCTTGTGCCTCCACTCTATGTAACCTGATGTTGGGGTCTGTTCTTCTTGGCTCTGTGGCTGTTGCGGGTGCTGAAGAAACAATGGTTACTTTTACTATGGGTATCCTGATTTGCTCACCCTTTTTTAATTCATTGGCATATAAATGCTTGTTGTATTTTTTGATTTCCTCTACATTGGTTCCATATTTTGAGGCTATGCCAAAGAGAGTCTCCTTGCGTTTAACTTTATGATTTTTAAAGGTCACTTCATTCTTCTGTGAACTTTCAATAGTTTTGGGAATGATAAGAATAGTATTTTCTTTTAGCCCATTTTTAATCTCCGGGTTTAAGCGAAAAAGGTCTGCTTCTGATATGTTGTATTGATCCGTCAGGCTCGTTATGGTTTCCCCTTTTTCTACCCGATGGCTTATATAAGAGGTTTGTGCTGAAAGCACGCTTCCACAAATAAGTAAAACCAGTATGCTTATTATCTTTCTCAATTTAAAATATCTTATTAATCCAATTAAAAATCAGTCTGCGACCTATTCCCATTCTATGGTAGCCGGTGGTTTAGAACTGATGTCATATACTACTCTATTAACGCCTTTTACGCGATTTATTATCTGATTTGAGGTTTCCTGCAAAAATTCATAGGGTAAATTCACCCAGTCTGCCGTCATTCCATCGGTACTTTCCACAGCTCTCAGGGCAACCACTTTTTCATAGGTGCGCTCATCTCCCATCACACCCACAGAATCCACGGGAAGCAATATCGCACCTGCTTGCCAGACTTTATCATACAAATCCCATTTCTTCAGGTTGTTGATAAAAACGGCATCCACTTCCTGCAAGATACGCACTTTTTCAGGAGTGATGTCTCCAAGAATACGAATTGCCAGTCCCGGCCCGGGGAATGGATGTCTTCCTAAAATGTCTTTACTAATCTCCAGTTCCGCTCCCACACGACGCACCTCGTCTTTAAATAACATCCTGAGCGGTTCCACTATTTTTAATTTCATAAAATCAGGCAAACCACCCACATTGTGGTGTGATTTAATGGTTACCGAAGGCCCGTTTACTGATACAGACTCAATCACATCGGGATAAATGGTTCCCTGGGCCAGCCAGGTGACATCCTGAATCAAATGCGCTTCATCATCAAACACCTCTATAAAAGCATTTCCAATGGCTTTTCTTTTGAGCTCGGGATCACTTACTCCTGCAAGAGCATCCAAAAAGCGTGATGAGGCATCGACACCTTTCACATTAAGCCCCATATCTTTATATTGATGTAAAACACTTTCAAATTCGTCCTTGCGCAACAAGCCGTTGTTCACAAAAATACAATACAGGTTTTTACCGATGGCTTTGTGCAACAACATCGCAGCAACAGAAGAATCCACACCTCCGCTTAAACCCAGAACAACTTTATCGTTTTTGATTTTTTCTTTTAATTCTGAAACCGTAAGCTCTACAAAAGCTTCCGGCGTCCAGGATTGTTCAACTTCTGAAATTTTAACCAAAAAGTTTTCCAAAAATTGTTTGCCGTCAGTGGAGTGATACACTTCAGGATGAAATTGAATACCATATGTCTGCTCACCTTCTATCCTGAAAGCTGCATTTTTTACGTCGTGCGTGCTCGCCAGTAAAACACCTTTCTCCGGAAGTTTTGCGATGGTATCGCTGTGGCTCATCCATACCTGACTGCCCGGCGATATACCTTCAAAAATCCCGTTATTTTCCTTGATTTCAGAAATTTTTGCACGGCCAAACTCCCTGGAGTTTGAAGGCTCTACAATTCCTCCAAAAAAGTGTGCCAGATATTGAGCGCCATAGCACACCGCCAATAAAGGCTTATGCCCCCTGATAGCTGTAAGGTCAGGATGCGGAGCGTCTTCAGCGCGAACGGAGAAAGGGCTTCCCGAGAGAATCACGGCTTTAAACTTGTCTAAATCTTGTGGAATTTTGTGATAAGGATGGATTTCGCAGTAAATGTTTAATTCTCTTACACGCCTTGCAATAAGCTGGGTGTACTGCGAACCGAAATCTAAAATGAGTACGTTGTTGTTTTGCATAGGCAAAAATAGGGCATTTTGATTTTTTGGGCAATGGAAAATCCGCTAATTTTTACCCAAATTTTAAAAAGGCATGTTTAGAATTTAAAAAAGGTTTACCTTAGACTCACTAAAATAGTTACTATGAAATATATCACCGCCATTATTTTTTCGATTGCCATTGTTATGGCTGCAATCTTTTTGGGAAATGCCTATGTTGACCGTGCCAACCCTGACGGGAAGATTTCTGTAACCGGCTCCGGGTCTACAGATTTTATATCTGATTTAATCGTCTGGGAAGGCCAGTTTTCAAGAATGAATGCCGATTTAAAAATTGCCTTTGACCAATTGATTGAGGATAAAAAAACAGTTGAAGGCTATTTGATTTCAAAAGGAATAAAAAAGGAAAGCATTATTTTCAATTCTGTTCAAACCAACGAACGCCGGGAAAATCAATATCAAAACGGGAGTTATGTGGGCAGTACTTTTATTGGTTATGAACTTTCACAGTCTGTAAAAGTGGAAGCTACAGATGTGGAACTGGTAGAAAGTGTCTCGCGTGAAGTCACAGAACTTCTCAACAAAGGTGTACAGTTCAACAGCAATGCTCCCCGATACTATTACACCAAACTTGCCGACCTCAAAATTGAAATGATATCGCAAGCCACAGAAGATGCGCGCTTACGTGCTGAAAACATTGCTGAAAACAGCGGCGGAAACTTGGGCAAGCTAAAAGATGCCCGAATGGGTGTTTTCCAGATTACCGGTCAAAACAGCGGGGAAGACTATAGCTGGGGAGGCAGTTTTAATACTTCAGACAAAAAGAAAACTGCAACCATCACAATGCGGTTGGATTATGAGATTAAATAAATTTAATGCCATAAGACTACAAGACTTGGTGCGTATGACAAGCTTTGAACTTTACCCTCTTAATTCCAGACAGCTAAACTCAGCTTGAAGAGGTATTAGTTTCTCAAAAAGCAATTTCAAAAGACTTTCACCATACTCGAGGTAAAACTCAGAAAAATTGGTGGTGCGTTCTTGCAAGCTACCATTAGGGAACAACTCATCTTGTAATACAGCAACTCTCTCAAGATGATCTGCAAGTTTTCGCTTTTGGGCTTTGAGCAATCGTTTTTCAAGATTGTCCAGTCCGTTAAGTTGCTTTTTTTCCTGTGCAGCCACAGCCCCTTTAAATGATTTGTCGGTCTGTTCTGCAAGTTTGTAGAGTTCTTTGAACTGTTCTTTCAAGTGTGCCCGCTGTTGTGAAAAATCTATCTTTATAGCTGAAATTTGTTTGGTGACTTTTGTTTTCAACGCGTGTGGCTGCAGGAATAAATCTTCCATTGAAACCTCAAGCTTTGAAATTTTTTCCATGGTTTTTGAAGAAACCAACAGCGCAGAATTCCGCAGCAAAAGAATTGGAAAACTTACATTCTGTGTTTTAAAATAATCTTTCAATTGGAGCCAGTAAGCCAATTCACCACCACCGCCAATGTAGCAAAGATTGGGCAATATCACTTCCTGATAAAGAGGCCGCAACATCACATTGGGACTAAAGCGCAACGGGTGGTTGTTGACTTCAGTTTCCATTTCGTGTTTTGAAAATTGTTTTCCGGAAGTGTTGATGTAAAAAACATCATCCTTTTCGATGATGCGCTCACGGGAATCATCTTCCAGATAAAACAAGTTGATTTCCCTGGGATTTACCTGAAGTTTATAATTTTTTCCGGGAATGGAATTTATGTCCTCATTTGTTTTTTCAATTATTTTGGACGAGTTTTTTTGAAAAAGTTCTTCGTGAAGGTATGGGGCAAAAAGTTGCTTTAAATCCTTAACGTTTGCATCAAGTATTACCAGTCCATATTCACCAAAAAGCTCATTTGCCAGATATCTGGTGGCATCTGCCAGATTTTTATGATGTAAGTAAGCCTCTTTAAACAGCGCTTTTAATTTTTCGGCATTGGGCGATGTGCCCAGTTCTTTTGAGAATGTCTCATACACCTTTTCCAGGCCTTCTGTGGACAGTTCCCCCACTGCCCCGCCCGAGTTTCTGTCCCAAACTACTTTTTTATCCTTAAAGTTGAAAAAATTGATTTCTTCTAAATCGTGGTCTTCCGTGGCCATCCAGTAGAGTGGAACAAAATTATTTTCAGGATATTTCTGCTTTAGTTCCTTACACAAATTAATGGTGGAAATAATCTTATACAAAAAATACAAAGGTCCTGTAAAGAGATTTAACTGGTGGCCGGTAGTTATCGTGAATGTATTGTGTTTTTCTAAATTTTTAATGTGCTGTTTTGTAAGTTCAGAAAGTTGCAGGTCACGGTATTGCCTGTTAATGCAGTCTACAAGGATTCTCCGGTTAGAGTGTTGATAATTTGTAGTCTTTTCCTGTATTTGCAGACCAAAATTTTCAATGTTAGGGAAACGTTGATATAAAAAATCTACCCGTTTATCCTGAGCCAGATAATCCAATATCAGGTTTGAAAAATAACCGGTATCTTGATAAGGAATGCAGTGGTTTGGCATAGCGCGTTTGAAATTCTTTCCAAATATAAGGTGTTTGCCTATTTAATTTTATAAATATAAAGTTAATGTCTCAATTGTTGTTTTAAATAGCTTTGAACCGGCCGGGAAAAAATTTAAAATCTTATGGCACGGTAAATGAATAAACTTATAATAAAGAGAAGAATAAACCCTTTGATTTCTTTTACTTATCTTTGAAAAACACTTTGCCTATTTGAGTAAAAAAAAACTCTACTAAGACGCCTTCTGAACTCACAATTCATTTAAACTATCTGGGCATTCAAGCAGCTTATTTTTACCTAATCAACAACTAATTTTTCATGACATTATATATTAAATACATGGTGAGCTTGCGTTGTAAAATACTGGTGCGTGAGACGTTAAACGAAATTGGTCTCAACTACTTCTCAGTTAACCTTGGTGAAATTAAGGTTCTCGAGAGTATCTCAGACCAGCAACTTGAGCAACTTAAAAGAGAATTACTAAAATCAGGCCTGGAACTGATGGATGACAAACGTGCCATCGTTATTGAAAAAATAAAAAATGTAGTAATTAACCTGATACACCATTCAGACGAACTTCCAAAAATTAAATTTTCGGTTTTTCTAAGCAAAGAACTGGATTATGATTACACTTACCTCGCCAATCTTTTTTCACAAACCGAAGGAATTACCATACAACAATTCATCCTTCATCATAAAATTGAACGTATCAAGGAGCTGATTATTTATAATGAGCTGAGTCTCTCTGAAATTTCTCATAGGTTAAACTACAGCAGTGCTGCTGCCCTTTCCAATCAGTTTAAAAAAGTAACAGGTTTAACACCTTCATTCTATAAACAACTTAAGGAGAAACGCAAACAAAACCTTGAAAGCATCTAATTGTTTTTACTAACTTCCAAAGAACACAACCAGATACACTTCTACCCTACTTTCTGGTTCCAGCCCTCATTAAATAAATCTGAAACAAATAAAATTAAAAGTTACAAACTTTTGATAGTGTAGCCTGGATGAAGTTTTTATGCCTTTTTATCCCTGTTATTTCCATGTGTGAATATTGTAAGTAGCATATCTTATTATGTAAGAAAAAAGCTTCGTTACCATCGCATCTTTGCACAAACAATCTTTATTCACCCCAAACCCGTAACTCACGGGAATTAAAAATGAAAACAATGAAAACAAATAAATTACTAACAATCTTTTCATTCGTGATGATTGCCTTATTTGCAGGTTGCGAAAAAGACGACTATCAGGAAACTATTGGAATTTGCCCGCTTGTGGTATCAACTGATCCCGCAGACGGTGACATAAATGTTGCCCTTGACAAGGTAATCACGATAACCTTTAATGAGGAAATGGACCCCGCTACATTAAATGCAGGCTCTATCCTGATTGAAGGACCATCAGAAATTACAGGAACGATTTCTTACGATCAAAGCACGCTTACAGTTTCCTTTACAACTTCAGAACTGCTTTCAGGCACCAGCACCTATGTCGGTAAGGTAAAAACTTCTGTGAAAGATGTTGACGGTAATGCCCTTCAGGAAGAGTATGTCTGGACCTTCAGTACAGGTGAATTCATAGCTCCTATGGTCATCACCACAGATCCTGAAGATAATGAAACAGATGTTGTGGTCAATAAAATAATCACGGCAACTTTTAACCAACCCATGAACCCCCTAACAGTTAATGAAAACACATTTATTGTTATGCAGGGAGAAACATCTGTAGCCGGTGCAATAACCTATAGCGGAACAACAGCAAGCTTTACACCCACAGTAAATTTGGGATTAAACACTACTTATACCGCAACCATTACCTCAGAAACTGAAAACACAACCGGTCTTTCACTGCAAAGTGATTATGTATGGGAATTTACCACAGGTGTAATTGTGGCACCAACAGTAATTTCAACTGATCCTGAAAATGATGAAACAGATGTTGCACTTAATAAAGTAATCCGTGCCACGTTCAGTGAGCCCATGGATGCTGCAACCATTAACGGAACAACATTTACCTTGACTGAAGGTACAAACGTCATAACTGGAGCCGTTAGCTATGCAGGAGTAACAGCAAGCTTTACTCCTTCAGCAAACCTGCAGTCAAATACAGTTTATACAGCAACCATTACTTCGGGAGCTGAAAATGTTGCCGGAACTTCGCTGGCCGCTGATTATATCTGGGAATTTACCACAGGCTTAAATGTTGCACCAACAGTAATTTCGACTGATCCGGAAGATGAAGAAACAGATGTTGCTCTTGATAAAGTAATCGAGGCCACATTTAGTGAGCCTATGGATGCTGCAACTATCAATAACACAACGTTTACCCTGACAGAAGGTGCAAACACTATTACAGGATTAATTACCTATACCGGAACAACGGCTTCTTTTGATCCAAATGGTGAGCTGGACCCAAATACCCTCTATACAGCAACGATTACCACAGGAGCTGAAAACATAGCCGGTATTGGACTGGAAAATGATTATATATGGAGTTTTACTACAGCATCTGCTGCAGGACAGTTACCGGATATAGGAACTATTGAATTTTTTGGTGGATTTGGCGGAAATTCCGGTTTAACAAATCAAGGGCTGAATACTATAATTAATAATGGTGGAATTGGCACTACTGCTGCTTCTACACTGGTTACCGGTTTCGAAGATGGAATAACAGGTGACATTTATACCCAGACTCCTTTAAATGAAGGATTTGTAACAGGAGGAATTTTCACGGCTCCACCGGCTCCCGGAACTGCTACAAGCATGGCTATAGCAGAAGAAGCACTACTGGATGCGCAAGCACTCTATATCGCAATTTCACCCGCAACAATGCCCGGTGGCACTGATCCCGGTGCAGGAGAGCTTGGAGGCCTTACTTTAGCTCCCGGTGTCTATAAATCTGCCAGTGGCACTTTTAATATTTCTACCGGCGATTTAACTCTTGACGCTCAGGGAGATCCTAACGCACTTTGGGTGTTTCAAACTGCTTCCGGTTTAACCGTGGGTATTGCAGGTCCCACAGGAGCTAAAAATGTTAATATTATAAATGGTGGTAACCCTAATAATGTTTTCTGGCAAGTGGGTAGTGCCGCTACCATCAATGCTGCCGGTGGTGGAACGATGACAGGAACTATTGTGTCTATGGCCGGAGTTACCATCTCAACAGCCGGTAATGCAGTTCAAACGGTCCTTAACGGAAGAGCTATTTCCCTGGTTGCTTCTGTAACTATGGTAAATACCACAATCAATGTACCTAACTAAATAAAAACTATAACAAGGTAGGACCCGGGAGAAAATCCCGGTGTTCTGCTTACTTGTTATTAACAACCTAATATTCTCAAAATGAAAAAAACAAATCATTCAACAAGCAAACTGCTCAGTATGCAGTTACCTGACACCTTGCCCTTAAAGAGCATATTGCTCTCCCTTTTATTTTTACTTGGTTTATTTACAACTCTTTCTGCACAAGAAATAGAATATACAAAACCAACATGGAAGTTTGGTGTAGCAGCCGGAGCAAACTTTAACTTTTATCAGGGCAGCACCCAACAACTGGATGCTGACTTAAGAGGTCCCGCAGCATTTCACGACGGATTTGGCACCGGATTGTATCTTGCGCCAAGTATAGAATATTACCGCCCAAACACACGTTTTGGTATGATATTTCAATTTGGTTATGACAGCCGCCGCGGTGAATTTGATGAGGTGATGAGCCCTTGTGATTGTCCTATGGACTTATCCACTAAACTGAGCTACCTGACCATCGAACCAAGTTTACGTTTTGCACCGTTCAAATCTGATTTTTATCTTTATGCAGGTCCGCGATTGGCATTCAATAAGGACAAATCATATGAATATCAGCTTAGAGCAAACCCTGCATTCCCTGCTCAAACTGATGGCCCTGTAGAAACAGGAGATTTCAGCGAAGTGGAGAAAACCATTATTTCCATGCAAATTGGTGCCGGATATGATATACCGCTTACGGGACAAAACAAGAAAACACAATTTATCTTATCTCCTTTTGTTGCATTCCACCCTTATTTTGGTCAAAATCCACGTTCTATTGAAACCTGGAACATGACTACAGTAAGAGCCGGTGCCGTTCTTAAATTTGGTGTTGGAAAAAGCACATCACCTGTAGAAGAAGAAACTACTGCTGCTGTTGCTGAATCAAATGTGGACTTCAAAGTAAATTCACCTAAAAATGTTCCTGCAGAACGCACAGTAAGAGAAACCTTTCCGGTAATCAATTATGTATTTTTTGACTTAGGCTCTACTGAAATTCCTAATCGCTATGTGCAACTGAACAAAAACCAGGTGAAAGACTTTAAAGAAGAGCAGGTGGAATTGTTTACACCTACCAATCTTTCAGGTCGTTCTGACAGGCAAATGGTTGTGTATTACAACATCCTGAATATTCTTGGTGACCGAATGGTAAAAAACCCAGCTTCATCAGTGAAACTAGTTGGATCCTCTGAGAAAGGACCTGAAGATGCCCGTATATTGGCAGAAACTGTAAAAACGTATTTGGTTGACATATTCGAAATAAATGCATCAAGAATCACTACAGAAGGTCGCACAAAACCAGCTATCCCTTCAGAAAAGCCGGGTGCAACAACTGAACTGGCACTCCTTCGTGAAGGAGATCGCAGAGTGAGTATAGAAAGTAACTCACCGGCATTGCTTATGGAATTTCAGAGTGGACCTGACAGTCCGTTGAAGCCCATCCAGATTATTGACAGACAGGAAGCTCCTGTTGACAGCTACGTTACTTTCCACAATGAAGGATCTGATGAAGCCTTTAAATCGTGGACTTTAGAAATTGAAGATAAAAACGGAGCTGTGCAATATTTTGGACCTTATACCCAGGAAAAAATAGCTATACCCGGAAAATCCATATTGGGTACAAACGCTAAAGGCGACTACAATGTCAAAATGGTAGGTATTACACCCACCGGTGCCAGAGAAGTTAAAGAAACCAATGTAAGTATGGTTCTCTGGACGCCTTCTTCATCTGAAGAAGTAATGCGCTTTAGTGTGCCTTACAACTTTAATGAATCAAATTCCATAGTAAGATATGAAAAATACCTTACTGAAGTTGTAGCTCCCAAAATTCCGGAAAACGGAAAAGTAATCATCCACGGATATACTGATATTATTGGAGATGCAGCTTATAATCAAAACTTATCTGAGCGAAGAGCCAATGACGTAAAAGTCATTCTTCAGAACGCTTTAAACAAAATCGGAAGAAAAGGCGTGACACTTGAAACAAATGGATATGGTGAAGACACAAGAACAGCACCTTTTGAAAACAAAAGACCGGAAGAACGTTTCTATAACAGAACGGTTATCATTGATATCCTTCCTATCAAATAAACTTGAGGGTGTTTAAACGGAAAAAAGACTGTCTGAAAAGGCAGTCTTTTTTTTATTTTATATAACATCATTTTTTGAGGAAGCTACTTCAGGTTCATTAGTTTTTAGTAGATTTATGGCCTTTATTACAAAGCATTTTTCAACAAATAATTTATGAAACATATATTTACATCCGTTACTTTTCTTTTTGTTTTTAGTTTTGGCTTGGCTCAAAACATCAAATCCCCTTCAGAATTTTTAGGTTATGAAATTGGAACGCAATTCACCCGCCACGCTGATATTGTCAACTACTTTAACCACGTGGCTGAAAACAGTGCTCTCGTGACCTATAAGAATTATGGGCAAACCAACGAAAGACGCAAACTGACCTATGCCGTTGTCACTTCAGAAAACAATCAGAGGAACATAGAAACCATTCGCCTCAATAACCTGAAACAAATAGGTCTGGCTGATGGTAGTGCCAATCCCGAGATTGCCATAGTCTGGCTGAGTTACAACGTGCACGGAAACGAAGCTTCCAGTGCTGAAGCGGCCATGCAAACCCTCTATGAACTCATTACAGAAAAAAAATCCTGGCTTGAAAATACGGTCGTAATTATAGACCCTAATCTAAATCCTGACGGCCGCGACCGCTATGTCAACTGGTACAATCAGGTGAAATCTACCCCATACAATCCTTCACAACTCGCTGCAGAACATATGGAACCCTGGCCCGGCGGGCGTCCCAACCACTACCTCTTTGACCTTAACCGTGACTGGGCGTGGGCCACTCAGGTAGAAACAAGACAACGCCTTAAAATTTACAACCAGTGGATGCCACACATTCACGTCGATTTTCACGAGCAGGGCATCAACGAACCTTACTACTTTGCACCCGCTGCAGAACCCTTTCACGAAATTATATCACCGTGGCAGCGCGATTTCCAGACGCAGATTGGTTTGAACCACGCCAGGTATTTTGATGAAGCCGGATGGCTTTTCTTTACCCGTGAGCGCTTTGATTTGTTGTACCCCAGTTATGGGGACACCTACCCCACTTTTATGGGTGCCATTGGAATGACCTATGAGCAGGCGGGACACGGTCGCGCCGGACTTGGCATTGACACTGACGAAGGCTATGAGCTTACTCTAGTGGACCGTGTAGAGCATCAAACCACAACCGGACTATCAACAGTTGAAATATCATCAAAAAACGCTAAAAGTCTCAATACCGAATTCCAGAAATTCTTTCAGCCCAACCTGACATATAAAAGTTTTGTCCTTCAGGGCGAAACCGATAAAGTCCGGACTTTGACCAGGTTACTTGACCTCCACGAAATCAAATACGGTTTTGCTAACAGCGGAAGGGCATCCGGTTTTCATTACGGAACCAACAAAAGCGGAAGTATGGATCTGAAAAATGCCTTGGTTGTGAGCACCAATCAGCCCAAAGGCAGAATGGTACAAGCCCTTTTTGAGCCGGAAACCAAGCTCAGCACACCGTTAACCTATGATATCACAGCCTGGAATTTACCACACGCTTACGGATTGGATGCCCTTGCCAGCACAACCCTTGTAACCACTGGTACAGCTCCGGCAAATAAAGTACATGTCAACACACCCGGCAACAATGCAGCCGGATACATAGCCAAATGGAACAGTATGCAGGATGCCGCTTTTCTATCAGAACTGCTTCAGGAGGGAATAAAAGTGCGCTTTAGCGAAAAGAAATTTGGCGTAAGCGGAGAAACTTTTGATCGCGGAAGTCTTGTTATTACTAAGAGTGATAACCGAACCAACCCGGAATTCAATGAAAAAGTCACGCAAATCGCCAATAAGCACAACAGAAAACTATTTGCTTCATTCACCAGCTTTTCAGATACCGGGACAGATTTTGGTTCGCCAGATGTAAAAATCATACATGCACCCAAGGTTGCCTTATTAAGAGGTCAGTATACCTCATCGCTCAGTTTTGGAGCGTTGTGGCACTTTTTTGAACAACAACTACACTACCCTGTGACCACAGTTGACACTGATTATTTTAAAAACATCACCTTGGATTCCTTTGATGTTTTGGTATTGCCCTCAGGGTATTATCAAAGCTATCTTGATGAGAGTGCTTTAGGCAAGATCAAGGAATGGGTAAGCAAAGGCGGGACGTTAATAGCCATTGACAACGCACTGGGCACGTTTGCCGGTAAGGATGGTTTTGGTCTAAAAAGCAACACCACTGATGAAGAAGCAGAAAAAACAGAAACCGACCTCTTAATTCCTTACGACCAACGCGAAAAAGAAAGTGTAAAAAACTTTATTACCGGAAGCATCTTTAAAACTAAAGTGGATGTATCCCACCCGCTGGCTTTTGGGTATGGTGAAAACTACTTTACACTCAAAGCCGGAAGCAGTTCCTACGGATTTTTAGAAGGGGGCTATAATGTGGCTTATATAGAAGGGGATGCAGAGCGCGTCAGCGGCTTTGCCGGTGAAGAAGCCCTCAAGGGGTTGAAAAATTCGCTGGTATTTGGTGAACACAAAATAGGAAGAGGCAGCGTGGTTTACTTTGTGGATGATATTATGTTTCGTTCTTTCTGGGAAAACGGGAAACTGTTTTTTGTCAACAGTTTGTTTTTTGTCAATAATAAGGTGGTGGTGTTTTAATTATCCTCCCCCAACCCCCTCCAAAAGAGGGGGCTTTTTTTATGGATGTACTCTTTTTAATAGGTTTAGCATTGGCGCCGGGAGCGGTGATTGGTTTGTTTATCTGGCTAAGGGACAAGTATGACCGGGAACCGTTGAAGCATATGTTAATCAGTTTTATGCTGGGGGTTTTGTGTGCCATCCCGGCAGTGATTATGTCCCTAAGCCTGGGAAAGCTTATTCAAGTTGATTATCAAAATATCATTTCTGTAGCTGTTTTTGCCTTGCTTGTAGTCGCTTTTGCTGAAGAGTTTGCCAAATTTTTAGTTCTCAGGTTTTATGCCTATCGTCAAAAGGAATTCAATGAACCCTTTGACGGTATTGTTTATGGAGCCATTATCAGTCTCGGGTTTGCCGGTATTGAAAACATTTTATATGTGATGGATGGCGGTATGGAAGTAGGTATTTTAAGAATGTTTACCGCGGTTCCGGCCCATGCCAGTTTCGGTATTATTATGGGCTACTATTTCGGACTTGCCTGGAAACACAAAAACAAGGCAAAAGCATATAAATTAAAAGGGCTGCTTGCTGCCATTGCCCTTCACGGACTCTATAACTTCTTTTTGATGCAGCAAAGTTATCCTGCCTTTTGGTTTTTATCATTTGTGGGGCTCGCCATCAGCATCCGCCTGTGCTTTAAAGCGATGAAAGCCCATAATGAAAGGTCGCCGTTTAAAAGCTAAAAACAAATTTTTTATTTGGAAATTTAAAATATACATTTGCCGGCGAAAAATTTTCAACTAAACAATTAAAACCAAAAAAAAAAATGAAAAAACTATTAGTATTATTTGTAATTGCATCTTCTTCAATTTTTGTTTCATGTAGCAAAGATGATGATAACGGTGGCGGAAATGAAGAAAAAATTGTTGGAAAATGGGAGTTTTCCAAAGAAGGTAGTATCGTAGGAGGAACAGAAGTTCTTGTTGACTATGAAAACGAAGCCCCGGAATGTGGTAAAGATTTTATTGAGTTTAGGGCAGATAATACTGCTAGTCAAGTATACTACTTTTTGGATTTTAATGATGAGTGTGATTCTGATGAAGAAACAGCAACTTATTCAATATCAGGCCAAAATTTAAACATAACTGCCAATGGTGAATCAGGTATCGTTGAGATCTTAACTCTGAACAACACTACTCTAAAGATTAAAGTAACTGAAGAATTTGAAGGTGAAACATTTGTTTTTATTTCCGTTCTTAATAAAATATAATTTTCTTTACAGGTAAAAATTCTAAAGAATGGGCTTACATTGGTAAGCCCATTCTTTTTTACTCAAACCTGATGGCCTTCACCGGTGAAATCTTGGTGATGATATAAGACGGAATCAACAGCATCAACAAACACAATAAGAAAGTACCGGCGTTAAGCATTAAAATATAGCCCAAATCAAGATATACCGGGGCTTCGGTAACATAATAGGTTTCAGGATTGAGTGGGAAAAGTTTAAAATGCTTTTGTGCCAGAAGCAACCCGATACCAATTAAATTTCCCCAGAAAAGGCCTACGCCAATAAGATACACCGCATTGTAAATAAAAACTTTCCTGATACTCCAGTTTGAACTGCCCAGTGATTTTAAAATACCGATCATTTTGGTGCGTTCCAGAATTAAAACCAGCAAGGCTGTAATCATATTAATGCCCGCCACAAGGATCATAATCCCAATGATGAGAGCAATGTTGAAATCAAACAAATCGAGCCATTCAAAAATGGAAAAGTATTTGTTTCGGATGGTTTGGGTATCCAAAGTTGAATCCACATTATAATACACTTCATTGCCAATTTCTTCTATCTTATCAAAATCATTGACAAAAAGCTCAAAGGCTCCAATCTGGTCTTCCTCCCAGCGATTGAGACGTTGAATGTGCCTTATGTCTGCAATGAGATAGCTCTCATCAAATTCCTGAAAGCCGCTGTTGTAAATCCCCACCAGACTAAAACCTACCGGCCGGGGTTCCTTTTCCAAATCTTCATCCAGAAAATAGGTTACAACCCTATCCCCCAGGGAAAGCTGAAGCCTGTTTGCAATATAGGATGAGAGTATAATATCTGAATTCAAATCTCCCGAAAAGTCCGGCAAACGTCCCTCCACAAGATATTCCTCAAAAAACTGCCAGTTATAATCATCTCCCACACCTTTTACAACTACCCCTTCAAAGTCGGTTGCTGTTCGAATGATTCCACCCTTCAGTGCTGAGACCTGTATGTGCTTGATTTGAGGTACCTCTTCAAAATCAGGATAAAATTCCTGGTTTTTTGAAATGGGGTTTTGGGAGTCTCGCGAAAAATTGGTGTCAAAATTGGATATGATAATATCACCGTTAAAAGCAGACACTTTTTCACGCACCTTTTGTTGCAGGCCCACGCCGGTCGCGATGGAAACCAGCATCATAATAATGCCCAAAGCAATGGCGGTAATTGCAATTTTTATAATTGGTGCCGATACACTACTTTTATAGTCCTTAGACCGTATAATCCGTTTTGCTATGAAAAACTCAAAATTCAATCTTCAATCTTTGTTTAGGTTCAAAAATACCACTTTATTTTTGATGGGAATGGTCTTCATTTCTTTTTCCTGCAAAGGCCAGGAAAAGAATTTTGAAGTCGAAACCACGTTTGAAGAAAGCGAAGTAGCTTCATACCCTGTAGTGGGTGCCAATCAAACTTCAGCTTACCTCCCTTCGCTGAGGAATAAGCGCGTAGGCATTGTTGCAAACCAAACCACAGTAGTTTTCAGGTCTGAGAATTTTATCTTCATGGAGGATTACTATGACGAAAACAGTAAATCATACAAACAACGCCAAACGCAAAAGTGGCTGTTCAGCAAACGCACCCATTTGGTTGATTCGCTTTTGGCACACAAGATCCAGGTTACAAAAGTTTTTGCCCCAGAGCATGGTTTCAGGGGAACTGCAGACGCCGGGGAAGTAATTAAAGACGGAAAGGATATCAGAACCGGTTTGCCCCTTATTTCCCTTTACGGAAACAATAAAAAACCTACTCCCGAACAAATGAAAGGTCTGGATGTCATGATTTTTGACATTCAGGATGTGGGGGCACGTTTTTACACCTATATTTCAACCCTTCATTATGTTATGGAAGCCTGTGCTGAAGCGGGTATTCCACTTTTAATCCTTGACAGGCCCAACCCTAATATCCATTATATCGACGGACCCATATTGGAAGCTGAACACAAAAGTTTTGTAGGTATGCATCCCGTTCCCGTTGTACATGGAATGACCATCGCCGAATACGCCCAAATGATCAACGGCGAGGGCTGGCTTGAAAACGGAACACAGTGCGAATTGGAGATTGTACTCGTAAAAGAATACACCCGGTCAACTTTTTATTCATTACCCATAAAGCCTTCACCCAACCTGCCCAATGACCAGGCAATTAACCTGTACCCAAGTTTATGTTTTTTTGAAGGTACACCCTTAAGTGAAGGCCGTGGCACCAGTAAGCAATTTCAGGTGTTTGGAAGCCCTAACCTTCCCAGGGAGAAATATACATTTACCTTTACCCCGCAACCGAATGAAGGGGCCAAAAGCCCGAAGTTTAACGGGCAATTGTGTTATGGAAAGGACCTGAGCAATGCAGGCATGATAGACCACATCAATCTGCAATGGCTTATTGAAGCTTACGATGATTTAGGAAAACAACCGTCATTTTTCACAAATTTCTTTACAACACTTGCGGGGACAAAAAGACTCCAAGAACAGATTGAACAAGGTTTGACTCCAAATGAAATTAGATTAAGCTGGAAAGAAGGCCTGGAGAGGTATGATACCATTAGAAAGAAGTATATGATTTATAGTAGTGAGTAAATAGAGGTGAGTGGTGAAATGTGAGTTTTTGAGGTTATGGATGAGAGAAAATAGAGTAAAATAGAGATATGTTGGTTCTGATGAGGGGTAACTAATAATAATTCAATTAAAAATCTTTATAAATTATGGAAAAAGTCAATGAATACTCAAACGGCGAAATCACCATTTTCTGGAAACCGGAATTGTGTACCCATGCCGGGATATGCGTTAAAACCTTGCCTGAAGTTTATAATCCAAAAGAACGGCCGTGGATAAAAATTGAAAACGCCACTTCAGAAGCGTTGATGAATCAAGTGAGCAAATGTCCCTCAGGAGCATTAAGTTATAAGAAAAACATGTAGAACTATGGAAATTCAACAGATTAACAGAGAGAACAAAGGTTTTTTTAAAGCCGTATCAGATAAAAAAGAAGCCGGCAGAATGACCTATTCATGGGCGGGAAAAGAGAAATTCATCATTGACCACACTGAAGTTAAACCGGAATTTAACGGTCGGGGTGTGGGAAAACAAATGGTCATAACAGCTGTAGATTATGCTCGTGAAAACAAATTAAAAATTATTCCGTTGTGTCCGTTTGCAAAAGCGATGTTTGAAAAAATAAAAGAAATAAGGGATGTTCTTTAAAACAAAATGATCAAAAATATACTACTTATACTCTTGGGTATGTTTTTTCTCTTAAACGGGGTAAACCACTTTTATAATACCCACATTTTAAAAGAATATGCTGAAAAGCGCTCTTTGATCGCCCCAAAACTAATGGTGATTTTAAGTGGATTGCTACTCATTGCAGGGGGATTGACAATTATAACTGGGTATTTTATAGTTCCTGGTATTATTGGTTTATGTATTTTTTAAACGATTGCCTCATTTATGCTTCACAAATTCTGGACACTAAAGAAACGGGAAAGCATTATGCTTGAAGCCATGCACTTTGTCAAGAATTGGGCAATCTCATTTGAATTGATTTATATCGCTACAACACTGGAATAAAATTCTTTCAGTAGCCAGCTACTTTTTTGCTTTCATTTTTTTAAAGTTGAATGCCTTTGATCAAAAAGTATCTTCATTTTCTCCACAATATTAAAAGCGGCCGGGCAAATAGCAACATTTTTTAAGGTAAGGTTTGAAATTTGCTGAAACTTTTTACGGTCTGTATGCGGGAATTCACGACACGCTTTAGGCCGCACTACATAAATGGAACAGTAATTATCAGCTCCCAGAAAGGTGCAAGGTACACTTTGTAACACAAAATCTTTTTCTTCGTCAATCTGCAAATAAGTGTCAATAAATTGCTGCGGTTTCATTTTAAGATGTTTTGAAATGCGCTCAATATCCTTGTCGGTAAACAAAGGGCCGGTGGTTTTACAGCAGTTGGCGCAAGTAAGGCAATCTGTTTGTTGAAATTCTTCTTCATGTAACTGCTGCATCACCACATCCAGGTTTTTGGGTGGTTTTTTCTTTAGTTTCGTAAAAAACTTTTTTGACTCATTATGCTTATCTTTGGCACGAGCCGGGAGTTGTTTCAGGATTTCTTCCATTATGCAAAGATACAGATGAAAAAAGACATTTTGGGAAAAGCCCTTCTCGATTATTATCAGGGTAATTACACCGAAGATATCCTTACCGAAACCAACATCACCGAAGAAGATGTTTTGCCCCTTCCCTACCTCTTCAGAGACTACAAAGAAATGCCCAAAATAGAACAGGAAGCCCTGAAACACTGTAAGGGTAAAGTTCTGGATGTGGGCTGCGGTGCCGGCGGACACACCCTTTTTTTACAGGAAAAGGGACTCGAGGTTACCGCCATTGACATTTCAGAAGGTGCCGTCGAAGTTAGCAAAAGTAGGGGTGTAACTGATGTGAGGCATGTTGACATACTTGAACTGAAAGAAGAAAAATTTGATACCATATTAATGCTGATGAACGGTACGGGAATTTTTAAAACCCTGGCTTCGGCTCCCACTTATCTCAACCATTTAAAAAGTTTGCTCAATCCCGGAGGACACATTCTTATCGACTCCAGTGACATTATTTATATGTTTGACACAGATGATGACGAAGGTGTCTGGATACCCACTGATAAAGACTATTATGGCGAACTCACGTTTAAAATGACCTATAAAAAAGAAACCTCTGACGCTTTTGAATGGTTATATCTCGACTTCAATACCCTTCAGCTGTTAAGTGATGAATGTGGCTTGGATTGTGAAATGATTCTGGAAGGTGAGCATTTTGACTATTTAGCAAAACTAACGTTAAAAAATAATCGTACATAAAATAAGTTATATATATTATCCAAAAACACCGAGATGAACATCTTTTCAAATTCCTTCAAAATCCTTCTCTTTACTTTGCTTTTTATAGCATGTAAAAGTGATGACAACGGTAATACCACTGAAGACTTGACCGAAGCTAATAAACAATCCTTAGGTGCTTCTGCTGAAGACCTTCTTTCTTCCGGTGATTTTGAAAGTCTGACCATTGAGTTTGTTTATGCTGAAGGATTTAGGCCTAACACACAATCCATCAATGATTTTATTGCTTTTTTAGAGGAAAGGGTAAACAAACCGACTGGGGTTTCAGTGGTTGAAACAGTAATTGAACCTCCTGCAAATGCTCCTTTCACCATTCAGGAAATTGTTCAAATTGAAGAACAAAACAGGACCCAATACAACAGCGGACAAAATATCGCTGTCTATATCTTTTTTGCCAATGGAAGTTCAAGCAATGATACGCCCACCAAAGTTACACTGGGCTCAGCATACCGAAATACATCTATAGTTATTTACGAAAAAACACTTCAGAACCTTAACCAGCAGGGTCTCAATCTTATTGCTCTTGAAACAAGCACATTAAACCATGAGTTTGGTCATTTGTTTGGCCTTGTTAATATTGTGGAAGACGATATTCATACAGAACATGAAGATCTTGAAAACGCAAAACACTGCAATGTTGAAGAATGCCTGATGTATTTTGAAAGTGCAGCTTCAAGAACGGCAGTAATGAATCGCTTTTTTGGAAAAAATTCTGTTGCTGAACTTGATATCCTCTGTATTGAGGACTTACAGGCAAAAGGCGGATTATAAAAAAGGATCAGGTCTTAAAACTTTTCCTGCCTTTTTATCTTTCAAAAACCATTTTCCCGTTGAGGAACGTTGCTTCCACCCGAATGTTGGGAATTTCGTTTTCGTCAACTGTCATAATATCCTTATCCAGGATGATAAAATCAGCATATTTTCCGGTTTCAATACTCCCCTTTTCGTTTTCTTCAAAATTGGAATAGGCGGCCCAGATGGTCATCCCTCTCAGGGTTTCTTCACGGCTTAAGGCATTTTCAGTCTGGAAACCATCCTCCGGATAGTTCTTTAAATCCTTTCGCGCTACAGCGGAATAAAAGGTATAAAACGGACTCACATGTTCCACAGGAAAATCAGTTCCCAGTGCAATCATTCCGGCTTTGTCAAGCAAGTCTTTATATGCATAGGCACCTGTCATGCGCTGAGGACCTACCCGATCTTCTGCCCAATACATATCACTTGTGGCGTGTGTGGGTTGTACTGAAGGTATGATCCCGTTTTCGAAATAGTCAAAATCTGAAGGGGAAACAATTTGCGCATGTTCAATTTTCCAGCGTCGGTTATTTCCTTTACCCAGAAATTCTGAATAGGCTTCCAAAACAACAATATTTGTTGAATCACCAATGGCGTGCGTATTCATTTGATAATGGGATTCAGCTATGCGTTTGGCAAGGCTTTGAATCTCATCAACAGGGGTTAAGAACAAACCGTGATTCTCGGGATCGTCTGTATAAGGTTGCTTTAAAGCAGCCCCACGAGAGCCCAATGCCCCGTCACCGTATACTTTTACAGAACGCACATTGAGTTTTTCTGTTTTAATGATACCTCTACTGAGATAGTGATCAAGGTTTTCAGGGGTGTTTGAAACCATCGCATAAATGCGCATATCCAGGTCACCTGAAGCATGCATTTCCTCAATCATTTCAATGATTCTTCTGTCTAGTCCGGCGTCATTGACAGTCGTAAGCCCATATGAAAAACAAATTTCCTGAGCGGCTTTCAAAGCTTGTCTTATATCATCATCACTTACGTCAGGTTTTACAGCATCTACAATATCCATTGCCCTGTCGATTAATATTCCGGTTAATCTTCCGTTTTTAACTTCCACAAGGCCACCGTCCACTTCAGTTTGTGTTGTGATGCCGGCCAAGTCCAACGCTTTTTGATTGACAAGATAAGCGTGACCGTCTATGCGCGTTAAAGCAACAGGTGTGTTTGGAAATAATTCATCAAGCTTTTGTTTATTGGGAAATTCTTTTACTTCCCATAAGTTTTGATTCCAGCCCCTGCCTTCAATAAAATCAAGTTTTTTTTCATCCTGAAATTCCACCACCCGATTGACCATTTCTTCATAGCTCTCTGCGCCAACCAGGTCAACTACTTTCTGGTTTAAACCCAATCCGTAAAAATGAGCATGAGCATCTATAAACCCGGGTACTATAGTTTTTCCACTCAGGTTATAAGTTTCATCTGCTTCATATTTATCCTGAATGAGTGAGGTCGTACCGGTTTCAACAATTTTTCCATTCAAAACGGCAAAAGCTTCAACTTTTGAAAAGTCATTATCTACGGTATAAATGTTTGCATTGACAACAATAATGTCTGCATTATGTTTTTTTTCGCAGGAAGTAAAGAAAAGAATAAAAGCTGCTAAATAATAAAAAAGTCTCATAAGGATGATGTATGAATGTGTGACAAAAGTAAGAAAATAATAAGAAACCCCTTGGGTCTTGACTTTTCAAAACCCAAAGAATATCTTTATTTACCAGTCAAATTTATATGTAGCACCGGCCAATGCCTGAATACCTTGTACAGGTGTATTCAACCATTTTTCATAGTTGTCACTCAAAAGGTTGCTCCCTTTGGCAAATATGGTGAGTTGGTCGTTAATGTTGTAGCCTACATGAATATTTGCATCAAAATAACCGTCCAATGTCCTTACAGTTGTGTCAAAAAAATCGGTGCGTTCTCCTACATAAAACAAACTCATACCACCAAAAATTTTCTCTGAAAAGGCTGCATTCAGAAAAGCAGAAGCTTTTAAGTCGGGTAAATTAAATGCTTCCGGCAGCATATCATTTGTGTAATTAAAATAACTCGCGTTTACGCCCAAAGTCACATGGGTTGTGATTTCAGCCTGGATTTCACCAAATACTTCCAGTGTGGTCACATCATCATAGGTCACTCCAAAAGAGTTGCCAAATTGATATCCTTCGGGCGAGGGGTTAAAAACTGGGTTTAGAAAAGGGTTTGAGGTAAAAAGGGGCTTTGCAATTTCGTTTTTATAAGAACCCCTCAAATTATAACTTATCGTGTTTGTGAATTTACCTTTGATTCCACCAAAACCCTCATATTGCATATCTGTTGGGGCAATTAAAAGTGTGGGTGATACAAAAGGGTTTTCCTGTGTAAAGTCATAATAAGTATTCTGCAGGAGGTCACCGTCAGCACCAGCATATACTGTTACATACTCGTCTACCAGTTTTAGGGAGGCATTTACTTTTGGGTAAATAAAGAAATCGCTTTCACTGTTTTCCATATCCATTCCATAGACCACTTTTGCCCCAAGGTTGATTGAAAAGTCTTCATTTTGAAAACGAATATAAGGGTGTGCCCCTGTGTTCAGATAACTGTGTTGAATATCAATATTTGGATCAGAATAAGACCTGTCAAAACTTCCGTTAAGGTAATTGACATCAACGTTCAGGCCCACATCTTGTCCACCCAAATCAAAAACAAACTTGGGCTGCACACGTGCATTGATTTCTGACGAGCTATAAGAATCGCCAAAATAGCGCACCATGATGTCACCTTCAGAGAAAATCATATCATCAAATGTCACATTTCCTTTTGCGGCCAAGCCAAAGTAAGAATGGTCAACACCGGTTTCTTCTGCCTGATCTGCGTAAAACAAATTTTGAGGGGCAATTCCATACCAATTGTAAAGCTGATGTAAAAGGCCAACTCCCAGATTATATGACATGTCGCGCTGACGGCTTGTGTAATTCACATCCAGACTGGAATTGTAAAATTTATCATCCAAAACAACGTCTTCAATTCCGCCTTGCGAGGAATTGTGTTTAAAAAACACATCAACGTTATCTTCCCTGCTGATCTCAAAGTTGCTGTAAAACTCACCTAATACTGAGGTGTAATTTCCAAAACCCAATGTTGCGTAATTATCAAAAACTTTTTCAGGTCTTTTGCGTTCAACCGTGGTGGCTTTACCCTTTGCAGGTGTAAAAGTGGATGCTACCGGAACAGAAAAAATTGAATACTCAACCTCTTTTTTTTGTGTCGTTACAGAATCTGACAAGGATGGGGTTTCTTTTATTTTAAACGCATCTGAAACAGAGGGCGTGTAGGGTCGCACCACATTGATTACTTCAGTGCCGATATCATCATCTTGAGCATGGGCAAAAAAAGTAAAAAAACAAACCAGAAGGACTATTTGAAATCGGGCGGGTTTAAATATCATAATACAAATAAAAAGTTAGTTGTTGTTTTTAATTTCTGTTTGGGATGGTTATTCATTATCTGAATCAGCTTCAACTGAAGCATTGGTTTTTGCTTCTTCTGTCTTGATGCGTATGAGTGCTGTTTTTGCTTCTTCTAATATTTCGGGGAAATCTGAGAAATTGTTGATGACGTTTTCCAAGATATACGTGGCCTGATATGCATCTTCCAAAGAATAGAAATTTTTTGCCATAATAACAAGGCCTTTTCCTCCCCATTTTTTATAACCGGAATAGTCTTTTGCCAGTGTTTGGACAACTGTATTGGATGCTTCATAATTGCCTTCTTTGTTTTTAAAATAAGCATCATAATACAGGCTTTCTGCCGCAAGCTCTCCGGTGGCGATTTTTCTGACTTCGGTATAAGCAGTTTTTGCTTTTTCTTCCTGGCCGTTTTTCATCGCAGCTCTTGCAATTACTACCTGGGCATCACTTTTTACACGGTTGTCAATTTCAGGATTTGATAAAACTTTTTCAGCGTTAGATACAGCTTCAGCGTAATTATCGAGTTCATAATGCGATTTCATCAAATTTGACTGAGCAAAAATGACATTTTGCGGGAATGTGGCCTCAGCTTCCAAACGCTTTAATACCGGAAGTGCTTTTTCATAATCACGTTCAGCAAGGTATATTTCAGAAAGACGCGAAAGGGATTGTTCCGTAAATTCGTTGTTTTCTTTAGAAACTACAAATTCATATCTAGCGCGTGCTTTGTTTTTCTCATTTTTACCGTAATACATCTGACCCAAATAGAAATTTGCAGCTAAACTGTTGATACCGTTTGGAAACTCTTTCAGGTATTTTTCAAAAAGAGGAATGGCTTTTTCAGTTTCGTTTTGAAGGTATCTGTTTTCTGCAGACTCATAGGTTGCCTGATCGAGTTCTGCATCTGCAACCTCTACAAAATCAAGAGTTTTGACCCAGTTTGCATATTCATCAACCCTTCCCAAATCAATGTATATCAATTTGGCAGAAGAGACTGCTTGCATTGCCTCAGGTGAAGACGGGTAATCACCGGCTACACGTTTAAACACACTGAGTGCCTGATCAGGTTTATTTGTGTTGTTTAAAATCAATGCTTTTTTCAAAAGTGCCCGGGGCACATAACTGCTTTTTTGAAGATTATTAATTAACCTGTCATAAGCCTGGATCGCTTCATTGTTTCTATTTTGAGCAAGGTGTGTATTGCCCAGTTCATAAAGTGCTACATCACGGTAACCGGAATTGGGGTACTTTTTTTCAAAAGCAGCCAGTTCTTCCTGCTTTGTATTGCTTCTGTCAACAAACCCATAACTAATGGCTTTTTGGAAAGCGGCATAATCTGCATCTTTTCCCCCGGCTTCAATCACTTTGGTGTAGCTTTCCATAGCTGGCCAGTATTTACTGGTCACAAAATAGCTGTCACCCAGACGCAGGTTTGCATCCTTTTTTCTTTGGTTGTCAATGGCCGGGTTCTTGAGAAATGTTTCAAAAGCAGCAATGGCTTCCTCATAATTTTTTGTTTTAAAATGAGTATATGCAAGGTTGTAATGACTGTTTACAGCTTCAGGAGTATTTCTGTTTTCCGGCAACTGATGAAATTGCCTGAAGCCTATAATGGCCTCTTCAAAATTACTCAGTTGGAAATCACTTTCAGCTTTCCAAAATGTTGCACGGGCAGTAAATAAGGGATCACGGGGCTCCTTAAGGGATTTTTCAAACAAGGTTTTCGCTTCAGCATAATTGCTTTCATTGTAAACTTCGAGGCCACGATAAAATGCTACTTTTTGATAAGCCAGCTTATTGCCGAAACTCTTGTTGTTTTCGAGCAAATCGAGTGCTGCTTTAAAGTTTTTTGACGATATATAAGAATCAATGAGCAGGTCTTCAATTTCAGACTTGTTGTTTGTATTTGGGTATTTTTCCAGATATGCCGTCAAAACCTGTGGGACACTTTGGTAGGCATTACCGATTTCATAACTCAGTTTGGCATAATTGTAAAAAGCATCTTCTTGAATTTGTTCACTGAAATTCATTTCTGAAGCACTTTTAAAAGCATTGAGCGCCTGTTGTTTTTTGTCTTGCTTCAGATAAGATTCCCCCAGGTGGTAATATGCGTTTTGAGCCACAGCATTTTTTCCGTCAATGATTTTGTTGAACTCTGCTACCGCATTTGCATAATCCCCCTGCTTGTAATATGCATATCCCAGTTGGTAATAATCTGTATTGTTCCATTTTCCACGGGTACCTTGATACTCACTCAGATATGGAATTGCAGCTTCATATTGACCAAGATTGAAATAGCTTTCCCCAATGATTTTTGACAATTGCGATTTTTCCTGAGGGTTTGATTTGCCGTATTGCTCTTTACCCAATTGGATGGCCTTTTCAAATTCACCCAGCTTGAAGTTCATATCTGCCTGATAGTAGGAGAGATTTTCAGACAAACGGTCATCAGACTGTATGCCTTCAAAATATTGGTTGGCTTCTGTATAATCATCACCTTCATACGCCATATAACCCAAATAGTATTTTGCTTGCGAACCATACTCTTTGGAAGTGGTGATGCGGTTAAAATATTTTTTGGCCTCATTGGTGCGTTTTGTTTGAAAGTAGGTATAGCCTTTTTGAAAATTCAAACGCTCACGTTCTGCCGCTGTAAGGTTGTGTTCTCCCACTTTATCAAACCACTTTTCTGCCTGCGGGTATCTTCCGATTTCAAAATAATAAGTCCCTACTTCCAAAAAAGCATTATTGCGCTTGGTGCTCGTGGGATAATTTTCCACAAATTGCTCCATCATTTGCTCAGCATTTTGCTGATTAAGGCGTATGGCTGCATTTGCAATATAATAACTGCAGTCTGCTTTCAGGCTTTCATTTGATGTGGCGGCTTTTATTTTTGAAAATGACTGTTGTGCTGCCTGGTACTGCTTGTTGTTATAAAGTAAAACAGCCTGCTGGTAAGCGGCCATATCATCAGTAAAAACAGCTGTTTGCTGAGAAAAAAGCAAGGAAGAAAAAACAAAGAAAGTAAAAAAAACAGCGATGAGGTTTTTATTCATAATGTGTAGGTTTTTGTTGCCCAAATATACCGGAAAAAGGATATTAAATATGGAATTAAAACGTGAGAATTTTGTTAATGTTGCATCCTGTTCCTGTTTTTGGAAAGTTGAGGGGAAAGAGGTATTTTTAGCTTTTTAACCTAAGTATTGATCTATGAATTATCCAGCGCTTCTCTTTTTGTTTTTCGTCCCCTTTTTAGCTCTAAGCCAAAATAGCCCATTTAAAAATGTAACCGAATCCCGGCAAGGCTACATTGGCATTGGCACAACAACACCTGATGCATTATTAACCGTCAAAGGCAGTATTCACACACAGGAAGTGCTCATTGATTTGGAAGGTGCCGTCGCACCCGATTATGTTTTTGAAACCTATTTTGAAGGGACCTCCCAATTAAAACCGGAATACAAATTTCTTACACTTACCGAAATTGAATCCTTTATCAAAAAAAACCACCACCTGCCCAAAGTACCCGCTGCAGCTGAAATGGATAAAGACGGACTTTCCCTAAAGGAAATGAATTTACTCCTGCTTGAAAAAATTGAGGAACTGACACTGCATACCATCGAGCAGCAAAAACAAATAGACACACTTTCCAAAAGAATTGATACTTTAGAAAATGAATAAACTGTTCCTGCTTTTTTTCTTGTTGTTTTCGCTTCAGTTTTCTGCACAAGAAAAGGAACAGCTCTATTACTATCATGTTTCTGTAGCTAATGCGGAAACACTAAAAATAACACCTAACAAAGACGGTAGCCTTAATATTACAGATACTGTAAACAGCAAGGCCAATAAAATATTTGCTAAATACAAGGTTTTGGTATTCAGGAAAGCATTTCCATATTCCAAAAAAGAAAATCTGAAAAAAGTATATAAAGTAACTACCAACAGTGATGTGCTACTGGGGCAACTTCAGAATATATCTCCTGAAAAATACACTGGTATTGGTGAATATTTTCCCCATCAGGATGCCTATTACCCCAATGATTACGGCATCACAAGTCCGGTTGCAAATCTGGGTGTTCCTTACCCTATGACCGGACTTGATTTGATCAATGCACCTCAGGCCTGGAGCATTACCACCGGTGACCCTAAAGTGGTCATAGGAATATCTGACGGAAGGGTTGATTCTACAAACATTGACCTTAAGGGAAGGGTGAGCAAATATTTAAAATACTTTGACCTCAAATCAGGTGGTGTCTGTGCACACGGTACCGGTATTGCATCTTCTATAGGGGCACGCGCAAACAATGCTTTTGGTATTTCGGGTATCTGTTCAGATTGTGATATGATCACGCATGGGTATGGCCGGTTTGATTACATTCAGGAGTTAGTTGAAGCCGGTGCAAAGGTTATTAACACCAGCTGGGTTTTATGTGGTTTTGGTGCCTATCATCAGAATGTTCAGGAGCGCATCAATGAATATTATGAAGAAGGCATTCTTATCGTTGCTGCTGCGGGAAATGCAAAAAAATGCAATCCCAATTTAAAAGATTATGCATCAAATTATGGGTATCCTGCATCCTATAAAAATGTAATTTCAGTAACAAAAATATTTGCAGATTGCGGCTTTTATGATGATTGTATTGTAGAGGATGAGAAATATGGAACGATTGCATATAAACTAAAAGACAGGCATGTGACAAGAATGCGGATGAAAAAGGAAGGATCTTTTGACACCTTAACGCCCATCAACAGTCAATTTGGAGCCCAGCATAATCTCGCCGTTGATATCGCTGCCCCGGCGGAAACCTATAGTATGGGGAGACCTGATTGTGGTTATGAGGAAGATTTTTTTGTGGGCATGACATCAGGGGCTGCAGCCTTTGTAACCGGAACCATTGGACTAATCTGGTCTGCTAATTATTGCCTGGGAAGCGCCGAAGTAGAAAGTATTTTAAAGCTCACCTCTGCTGATATCGAAAACCTTCCCGGCAACGAGCCGTTCAAAATGAAACTGGGTGCCGGCAGGGTTGATGCATACAAAGCCGTTAAGATGGCACACGATATGCAACTGGGCACCGGCACCGTTGAAGTTGCCCACAGGGACTTTTACCGGTTTGATTTTACTTTAAAATCATCACCATACCAAATTGACATTTACAACCAAACCTTCAGGGATTCTTCCACAGTTGATTTTAAAGCCCGAAATAGCATTCACTTAAAACCCAATACACACTTGAAGCCGGATAGCACCGGCTTTGTAAAACTAAGCATTGACCCCTTATTGCCTACCGACGAGTGTTTCCCAAAACCCGTAATACCCAGACCAAAAGTTGAACGGGACAGTGTACAAAATTTTCCACGACATACAGATCCCTTTGAAATTATACGAAATGAGGCCATAAAAGGGATTGTGATTTCACCTGTTGAAAGTGAAATTGACACGGACTATGAAATCGTCATCACTGTAGAGGAAAAAGAAATATTCCGGCAGAAATACAAAAAAAACGAAATCGCAACCATTCCCCTTGAAGAAATCCAAAATGAGATTATTACCATAACTGCTACCACAGCACTTTTTAGGATGACGAAAAAATTTCGAGTCAATTATCAGTAAAAGAGCTGTGCATTTTAGAATAAAAAACGCATTGCTGAAGGGTTCTTATATTTTTTTGCTCTATTTTTCGTTAGCCTATAAAAATAAGTGTAATTTCGCTACAAAACGCTACATAACATATGTCAAATCCGGTTTTATATTTAAAAAATGCTTCCATTTTTCAACGTGAAAGCTTAATTCTTTCTGATGTAAATGTTTCTATTGACAAAGGTGAGTTTGTCTATCTCATTGGCAAAACCGGCACCGGTAAAAGTAGTTTTATGAAAACCCTTTACGGAGATATTCCGTTAATGGAAGGCGAAGGTAAAATCGTTGATTTTGACCTGGCAACCCTCAAGGAAAAAGATATTCCGTTCTTAAGGAGGAAATTGGGCGTGGTGTTTCAGGATTTTAAACTATTGAATGACCGCACGGTGAATGACAACCTGAATTTCGTTTTGAAAGCTACCGGATGGACTGATAAAAAGGCGATGGAAGGAAAAATAGAAGAAGTCCTGAATAAAGTGGGTATGAAAACCAAAGGGTTTAAATTCCCCTACCAACTTTCAGGAGGAGAACAACAACGGGTTGCTATTGCAAGAGCGTTGTTAAACGACCCGGAACTTATTTTGGCAGATGAACCCACCGGTAACCTCGACCCGCAAACGTCTGTCGAAGTGATGGAAGTACTGCAGGAAATCAATAAAAACGGGAATACCATCCTGATGGCCACACACGATTATGCACTTTTGTTAAAATATCCATCAAAAACGCTGAAATGTGACGAAAATCAAATTTTTGAAGTGGTGCAGAAGACGGTATAAAGATGTACAACACATTAAAAACAATCGCCAAAAAAAGTATTCCGAAAAAATTATTGTTCAAATATGAATACTTTTTCAGAAAATTGTTCCTTTTCAAATATAAAGGGGATGCATACCAATGCAATATTTGCAAAACTAAGTTAAAAGAGTTTGTCGTTTTAAAAAGCAAAGATTTGCTTTGCCCCGCTTGCGGAAGCAGATCCAGAACACGGCGCTTATGGCATATTCTGCAGAATGACCTATCCCTCAAGGGAAATGTTTTGGATTTTTCACCTTCCCGGATTTTATACAAAAAACACAAACAAAATAAAAACATAGTTTACTTTGCTACCGATTTTGCCAATGAATTTATTGCTGATTACAACTATGACATTATAGCCATACCCCACAAAAATAATTTTTTTGACTTTATCATCTGCTATCATATCCTGGAGCATATCGAGGAAGATCACAAAGCGATGTCTGAATTGTTTCGTGTTTTAAAACCCGGAGGCATTTGCCTGATACAAACTCCCTTTAAAGACGGGAAAATCTATGAGGATCCTAAAATCACCACACCTGAAGGAAGGCTAAAAGCTTTTGGACAGGATGATCACGTGCGCATCTATTCAAGAAAGGGACTAAAAATGAGACTTGAGAACAAAGGGTTTCAGGTAAACCTTAAAAAGTATAAAGAAGCTGATACTATGTATAACGGCTTTCAAGACGAGACGGTTTTATTTGCAAGAAAACAACAGATTATCATACCTTAGCTTAAAAGAGATTCATGCTTTCCATTCTTATACCAACATATAATTACAACGTAGCTTCACTTGTGGAAAGCCTTTCCGGTCAACTTAAAGAAGTTGATTATCTTTATGAAATCATAGTGGCAGATGATGCCTCAAATAACCTGGGTATTGTTCAAAAAAATCGATTTATAAACCAGCTGCCCCATACCCGCTATC
Source organism: uncultured Flavobacteriaceae bacterium (assembly GCA_963975935.1). Lineage (GTDB taxonomy): Bacteria > Bacteroidota > Bacteroidia > Flavobacteriales > Flavobacteriaceae > Planktosalinus. The sequence goes on along the minus strand of CAXBIQ010000003.1, from coordinate 64,800 downwards.
TTGAGCAAAAAGAAAACCAAGGAAGAACAGCAACCCGTAACTTTTTAGCCCAATCTGCAACCTATGAGTGGTTGCTTTTTATGGACGCCGATGTTCTTCCAAAAAAAGAATCATTCATCCAGAATTTTGACATTAAAAACAATACTTCAGATGTTGTTTTTGGCGGAATTTCCTATGAAGAAAAGCCACCTGAAAAAGACAAAATACTACGATGGAAATACGGTAAATCCCGGGAGGCAAAACCAGTATCAGAGAGAGAAAAAATACCTCATCTCTCTATTATATCTCAATGCTTTTTAATCAAAAAAGATCTATTTTTAAAGGCAAACAACTTTTATGAAAATGTCTATGGTGTTGACGTTTTGTTTGCTCAAAACCTTGAAAAGATGAATGCCTGCGTAAAGCATATTAATAACCCCATCATACATTATGGGCTGGAAAAAAACACCTCTTTTATAGAAAAAACAAAAAAAGGATTGGAATCACTGTATGTGTTTGAAAAAGAAAACAAAATCCCTGAAGATTACAGGCCCATTCAAAAAGCATATCAGACATTGAAAAAAAATGGTGCCTTAAACCTTTTTAAGGGCATTGTTGGTTTTTTTGAAAAAAGCATTCATAAAAACCTGAAAAGCAGCAGCCCCTCCTTATTTTTGTTTGATTTGTACCGCCTGTATTATTATGTAAATTTACAAAGCAAACCTTGATCCGAATATGCCCATATTCTCAGTAACCATAGCGGTCTTTAACAAAGAAAAGCACATTGCCCAAACCCTGGAAGCTGTTTTGGCGCAGACATTTACAGATTTTGAGGTAATCATTGTCAATGACGGTTCAACAGATGGAAGTGAAGCAGTCATCAAATCATTTGACGACGCAAGAATTCACTATTTCACACAAAAAAACCAAGGTGCCGCTGCAGGACGAAATGCTGCCATCAAAAAAGCAAGCGCACCTTATATCGCTCTGCTTGATGCTGATGACCTTTGGGAACCAACCTATCTGGAGGTAATACACAACACCATTGCAGAAAACCCTGAGGAAAAGGTTTTTTCAACTGCAGTCGCAATAGAAACCAGAGGAAATACAATCAAATCAAAATATTCAATAGAGAACCTCCAACAAAACAAAACCTATCGTGTTGACTATTTTGAGGCGAGTTCTCTAAACACCGTGTTAACCAGTTCGAGTACGGTTTTGCACAAAAGTGTCTTAGGCGAGGTGGGAATGTATGATACATCCATTAAAAGTGGACAGGATACAGATTTATGGATACGAATCGGTTTGAAATATAAAATCATCTTTATCAATACCTATCTGGTTACTTACCGTTTTGTTCAGCAAAGCCTTTCCAACAAAACCCGGGATATAGCCAGTAAGCCTACATTTGATGCTTTTACAAGCTATGAAAAAGAAAACAAGGGACTGAAAAAATTTTTGGACTTAAATCGCTATTCGCTTGCCATACTTGCAAAACTTAAAAATGACCGTCAGGGTTTTCGGCGCAACTTTGAAAAAATTGACCTGAACAACCTCAACAAAAAGCAACGTTTGTTATTAAAACTTTCGCCAAAAACAACCAAGTTTTTATACCGTTTGAAAAACTTTATGGAACGGTTTGGAATTCATTTAAGTGCTTTTAAATAACTTAAATTTGCTATACTCCCGGATATAATCTTCTTCTTTATAAACATCTGAAACCAGTGCCAGACAAACAGCCCCGGAAGAAAAATTTTCAAGTTCACGCCATATTCCACTAGGGATAATCAAACCCTTGTTTGGTTTGTTCAAATGAATTTTAGTACGGTTATTTCCATCATCCAATACCACGTCGAAACTTCCGCTAAGGGCTATTAAACATTGCTGCAATTCAATGTGGGCATGACCACCACGGGTGGCGTCACTGGGAACATCATATAAATAATAGACACGCTTCACGTCATAAGGCAATGTCCCTTTTTCAATGACTGATAAATTACCACGGCCATCAGGGTCTGATATTTTTGATATTTCAATCAACTGTATGTTATCAACTATTTGATTTTGCATCTCTCAACAAGTTTAACCATTGCTTTGCTATATTTTCCTGTCCCAAATGCGTAACACTTGGTATGGTGTTTTTTTTATAAAATTGATAAAGGGTTTCATCAAATATAAGGTGATTCATGGCATTTGCCAGTGCAGTTTCATTAAAATTTTCAATGAGCAATCCGTTGTGTTCATGAATTATGATTTCATCAGGACCACTTTTACAATTCACTGAAATAACCGGTGTCCCTACAGATAAGGCTTCCAGTAAAACCCTGGGAAAACCCTCATAACGGCTTGTGAGTGTTAAAAACAAAGCGTTTTTCAAAATGGGATAGATTGCGGGCGTAAAAGGATATACTGAAACCTGAGACGTTAAATTCAAGCTGTCAATCTTATCAAGCAACCAATCTTTGTCTTTCCCATCACCATAAATTTTCAGCTCAATATTTTTTTGTGAAAGTTTGGACAGCTTGAAACCCTCAAGTAACAACGTCAGGTTTTTGACATCTTCCTCTATTCTGCCTAAAAAAAGTATATAAGGTCTTTCAGGCGGTGCTATTTCTTTTGCTTCAAATTCAGGAAGTGGATTGTAAACAGGTATCGCTTTTTTGGTATTGAATTTCTTATTTATTTCATCAGAAATGGCTTTTGAAACCCCCACAATTGCACTAGCCTTTTGAACCATTTGCGATGATATCCATTTATTTTTCGGGAAATAATTTTCTAAATGAAAACTTCTCACAACATAAATCACACGCTGCCCTGCATATATATAATTTAAATAGAAAAACTCCTTAAATGCAGATCCCTTGCTCCTGTTGTCTATAATGAAGTCAAAATTGTTTTTTTGTAGATACGATTTTAAACGCTTGAGGTGTTTAAACTTATTAAAAAAGTTATCATTTTCAGATTTAAAAAGACCAATATTGAAAAGCGTTCCGGAAAATTCATAATCAACAGCATCTGTCAAAGTTATCAAATGAACTTCAATACCTTTTGAGAGGAGCATTTTTGATAACAAAGCCGTTGATCGTTCTGCGCCCCCTTTGGATAATGAAATAATAACAATTGCAACTTTCATCTGTTCTTTTTTATTTTTTTTTGGTCAGATAGATTGCCAAAATACAAATTGGTTAGTTGATAAATCCGTTAATGGGCATTTCATAGGCTTTTGGTCATTTTTTTATCTTACTTTTGAAATGTACTTACACTGCGTAAATATAAGGTATTTATGAAGATTTTACTGGTAGGCGAATACAGTAGGTTGCACAACTCCCTGAAAGAAGGTTTGACTGCTTTAGGGCATCAGGTAACCCTTGTTGGAACCGGTGATTATTTTAAAAATTTTCCGGCAGATATTAAGCTTGAGCGAAAATTTAACAAAGGCTTTTCAAAAAAAATTAAAGTTGTCCTTTACAAACTTTTAAACATTGACATCGCTTCCATATACCTTAAAAATCAATTCTTCAAACATAAAGCCGGCTTTAAGAACCACGATGTTGTCCAGCTTATAAATGAAAGCCCTTTAGGTCTATTACCCAAACATGAAAGAGAAGTTATTTCCTACCTGAAAAAACACAACAAAAAGCTCTTTTTACTTTCCTGCGGAACAGACCATATAAGTGTTCAATATGCCTTTAATAAAAAGTTTAGGTATTCCATAACAACACCTTTTTTTGAAGGGAAAATCAGTGAAAAAAAGTTTTATCCGGCTTTGAAATATTTAGAGGAGGATTATATTCAGCTTCATCACTATGTTTACAATACAGTAGATGCAGTGATTGCTTCCGATATGGATTACCACATCCCGCTTAAAGATCACCCAAAATATGCCGGATTACACCCCAACCCCGTAAATACTGATCAACTGCAGTTTGTGAACAATCCTGTACAAGAAAAAATCATTATTTTTCACGGCATCAACCGGGCCAATTTTTATAAAAAAGGAAATGATCTATTTGAAGAAGCGCTTAAGAGAATTCAACATAAATATCCTGAAAAAGCAGAAATCATTATTACTGAAAACATTCCTTATTCAGAGTATATAAACTACTATAACAAAGCCCACATCCTCCTTGACCAGGTCTATGCCTATGATCAGGGATACAATGCCCTGGAAGCCATGGCCAAAGGCAAAGTAGTCTTTACCGGCGCCGAAAAGGAATTTTTAGAACACTACAACTTAAAGGAAGATGAGGTATGTATCAACGCGCTGCCGGATGTCGACGCATTGGTTGAAAAGTTAAGTTGGCTGATTGATGACCATGGAGAAATAACACGAATTGGTCAAAATGCCCGAACCTTTATTGAACGGGAGCATCATTATATAAAAGTAGCTGAGAAATATCTGGAAACCTGGAAAAAAACGAAAGCGCATGATTGATCTAGATAAGATTAATTTATTCATTCCCGGAGCCGCAAAATCCGGTACCAGCAGTTTGCACGACCTTTTAAACCTGCATCCTGAAATTTCCATGTCCAAAAATAAAGAACCACATTTCTTGACCAATAAAAAAATGACAGAGTATACATCTGCTGAAACAGACCATTATCTCAGTATTTTTGATCAAGAAAAACCGTATAAATACTATGGTGAATCCAGTACCGGTTATTTTTACTTCAGCCTTTTTATTGAAAATTTAAAATCTCTTAAAGATCATAATCCTAAATTTATTTTCATACTCCGCAACCCCATTGACAGAACATATTCACATTATTGTTATGTAAAAAGCCTGGGAAGTGAAGATGACACTTTTAAAGATGCTGTCCTGAAAAATCATCAAAAGGAACCTAAATCTGAAGATTTATTGCCGGAACTCATTATCAAAAACTATTACCAGTACAGCCTTTACGGGAAATGGCTTCAGAAATTCTATAACACTTTTGATAAAAGCCAAATCAAAATTATCCTTTTTGAAGACTTTAAGGAAAATCAATTGCAAACATTAAATGAATGTTTTGATTTTTTAAACGTGTCGGGACTCGATAAAGTCCCTGAAACAGAATCAAATGTGACGGTTAAGACAAGGTTTCCGAAATTTTATAAAAAGTTGAGGGTACTCACATTGAGCAAAAACAGGTTCAGGGACGTTGTCAAACACTTTTTTCCGAAAAGTTTCAGAAGAAAATATAAAAAAAATATATCCGAAGCATTTTTGAACCTCACAAAAACAAAGGAACGCTACCCAAAACTATCAGAGCAAGAACGTGATTGGTTGTATCAACTATTCAAAGACGATGTAGTGCTTTTAAAGAAAACCACGGGATTGGATTTTAAAAAATGGGAAGAGTTTGATTAAAAACCTTTTACTTTTCAGATTTGAAAAGGTTTCTGATGGCACCAACAATATCCATCTTTTTGTTTAAAAGATAGAAGGACAAAATGGAAGCTGAAACCAGCAGCACAGCCATAATACCATACTTAAGAACCTGATTTTCCATAAATGTGCTTGCAAAAGTTGCAAAACACAGGAAGAGGCACACTGAAAAGAGTGCATAAAAAGAAACCGGAAAATAAAATTTATAAACCGCATTTGTAATAATGCCCATCAGGAAAAAATGAACAATATAATACACCAAAAAGCTAATTCCTAAACCTACCAATCCGCCGTAATAATAGCCCAGTAAATTAAAGCCAAGCAGCAAAACATTAAATAAAACCGCCGTCTTGATAAATATTTTTGAGTCTCCTTTGGCAACAAAGATATACCCCATAGTAAGAGAAACCGCTTTAAAAAGTGTGCCCAATATTGCCCAGGTCACAAACCCCACCACAGGTAAGAACTCTGTTGAATACAGAAGTTGTATCACAAACTCGGCAAACATCAAAAACAAAATGATAATAGGCAAAATAAGCAGAATTGCTATATAGGCTTGGTGCAGCACGGTTTCCCTGATTTTTTTAATATCATCAGCAATAGCTGCCAGACGCGGGTAATAATCTGTTGACATGGCATTGAAAATCATTCCCACATAGGAGTTGATAATCACCACACCCGCATGGTAAAAACCCACTTGATCCACTCCTCCGGTATTACTGATAAAAAGTTGTATCAAAAACATTCCCAGGGTCACCATCAAACTGCTCACGCTCATCAATACCCCCAGGCGAATCATTTCCTTTCCTTGAGAAAAAGCTTCTTTTGTGGTTACTTTTTCCGGCTGAAGTCGCAGCTTTTTTGCATAATAGCGGCTGAATAAAAATGTCATTAAAAAAGAAATAACAATGGCCGGTGCAATGGCATCAATCCTGAAAAAATAATAGAGTGGTATGACAATAACCAGACCTACAGCACTCCCAGTTAAATTGGCCTTGGCGAGAGACTTTAATTTTCTGAGTCCCTGTAAAACTACAAGATTGCCATAAGCAAGTTGCTTGAGCAGCGCTGCAACTGAAATCCAGACAAAAGCAAGCGTAAATTCATTTGAATCAAAGGCCCATTGGCTTAGTAACGGTGAAAAAACAAGTGTCAGCAAGGCACCGAGAAGTCCGGTAAACCAGACCAACCTTTTTAAAACACCCAAAACCCGGGCTATTTTTTCCTCATCTTTTTTTCCGAAAGCAGCAGACACATCCTTGACGGCACTGCGGTCCAGACCGGCGCCGGTGAGGGCACTGATAAAATTCAATGTAGTGTACAGCAACCCGGAAATACCCATCCCGTAAGGACCCAGCAAAACCGCAATGACTTTGGAACGAATGACCGCAATGAGAATCTGAAACACCTGAACGCCACCAAAAAGTGATGTGGCTTTAAAAACCTGCCGGTATGCACTTCGGTCTTTATTCATAATTGCCCGCGAAGGCGGGTATCTCGTTAATTATTGTTTCTATTTTCTAAAAAATGCGACCCCTTAAATACTCACCACTCACCACTCACCTCTAACCTCTAATAACTATTAACTACTTCAACAACCCGCTCTACCTCTTCATCAGTCATCACCGGACTTATGGGAATGCTTACCACGGTATCGTGTATCATTTCCGTTACCGGGAAACTCAGGTGGTTGAATTCCTTTAATGCCTCTTGTTTATGAGGTGCAACGGGATAGTGGATTAATGTTCCCACGTCATTTTTCTTCATAAACTCCATAAATGTAGTTCTGTTTGCCACTCTTACAACAAACAAATGAAAAACATGAGCATCAAAATCGGGTACTGTAGGTAAGATGACTTTTTTATTGGAAAGTTGCGTGAGGTACTTTTTTGCTATCTCGCGACGCCTTTGATTGTCATCATCAAGATGCTTGAGTTTGATGTGTAAAAAAGCTGCCTGGAGTTCATCCAGACGCGAATTGAACCCTTGCAGTTCATTGATATACTTTGAAGAAGTGCCATAGTTGCGCAGTTTTTTAAGCACTTCAGCCAGGGCATCATCATTTGTGGTCACAGCTCCTCCGTCACCCAGTGCTCCCAGATTTTTGGTGGGATAAAAACTAAATCCGGCAGCATCACCCAAATTTCCGGCTTTTAAAAAGTGGTGAGTGGTGAGTGGTGAGTCGTGAGTTTCCCTTGAACCATAATTTGAATTTTGGAATTTGGAATTTGGAATTTGGAATTTTCCTCCGTGAGCCTGCGCTGCATCTTCAATAACCAGTAAATTATGCGCTTTCGCGAAAGCGTTGACGTTGTCCATTTGGGTGATTTGCCCATACAAATGCACCGGCATGATGGCTTTGGTTTTTGGGGTAATCGCTTGCTCAAGCTTGGCACTATCAAAGCCATAGGTTTCGGCTTCCGCTTCTACTAAAACAGGAGTCAAACCGGCTTGTTTGATGGCCAAAATGGTAGCGATATAGGTATTTGCAGCTACCAAAACCTCATCACCTTTCTCCATTTTTCCGAGGACTTTATAGCCTTCCAGAATCAAACGCAAGGCTTCCAGTCCATTGGCAACGCCTATGCAATGCCGGGTGCCGCAATAGTGCGCAAAGGCTTCTTCAAAGGCCTGCAAGCGGTTGCCCAAAATATAATGCCCCGAGTCGAGAAACTGCTTGAAAACTTCCTGAAACTGAGGTTCAAAACGCGCGTTTATTTTATGTAAATCCAAAAAAGGTATCATATGAGGACATTGTCAAGTTTAGGGTGTGAAGGGGTTTCAACCACATAAAAATCCTGAACAACCGTGTTTGCTCCAAAACTCTCTTTCCAGAAAGAAAGCCCTTTGTTCAAATTGCGCCCTTGATTTTCGTTTGAAATTCCAAAATCAAAATATTTTTTTTCAGCAAATATATCTTTAAGCAAATAATGATGCAGAAAGTCCAGGCTTCCCAATTGGTTTTTATCGGCATTGCCGGCTATGTACTGTGAATGTGCTACATTTTTAGAGACAAATACCGTGGTTCCTGCTACTATGGTGTCATTCAAATATACATTAAACTGGCGGATGTTTTTTGGAAACCGTTGATGCAAAAGCGTGATTTCTTCAAGGGTGTGAACCGGGGCTGCCTGATGTTTTTCTTCGAGGGTGGGAATGAGGATTTGGTTCCAGAAGGATTCAAACTCAAAAACCTCTTTGACTTCAAGTTTGTTTTTCACACCGCGCTTGACACCCTCTTTCCTTCCGCTTGAAAATGAAAGGGGCTTGCTTAAATCAATAACGGAAAGCACATCGCGGCGGCGCAGTTTGGCTTCCAGTAAAAAAAAGATGTAGTGAAGTTCTTCAGAGGGAAAATCAGTATAAATACCCGGAAGCATTTTAATTTCGAGTTTGCTTATTTTTTGTGTTTCCAGATAAGACAGCACCTCTTTAAAAAGCAGCATCGTGGTTTCAATTTTTGTTTTTTTGTCAACCACCAATCCCCCATAAGTCAACCCCTGATGTGAGTAAGCTGTATCCCCGTTTTTATTTGCCGGAAGTAACGCCAGTACCTTGTCATTTTTCAAAACCATAATTGAGCAATCCTCAAAGCGGTCGCTGTGGTATTCCATAAAGTCACGGTAAAACAAAAAGGTAGCGTTTTTGGCTTTACTTACAAACGCGTCCCATTGAGTTTTGTATTCAGGTTGGTATCTAACTATTTTATAAACACTCATTAATTTCGGCGGTATTTAGCAGTGATTTCAAAAACGTGCTCCAAAATCTTTTCCTCGGTTGCGTTAAACTCCAGGTTTCTCCTTTTCATAACTTCGCGGGCAACCTCAAAGGCTTTATCAGTTTTAAAAGTGGTCATGCCGCCACTCCCGCCCCAACTGAAACTGGGGATAAAATTACGCGGAAAACCGCTACCGAAGATATTGGCACTAACGCCCACTACAGTCCCGGTATTGAACATGGTATTGATGCCGCATTTGCTGTGGTCGCCCATCATCAATCCGCAAAATTGCAATCCGGTGCGTGCAAAATTTTCTGTAGTGTAATTCCAAAGACGCACCTCTGCATAGTTGTTTTTCAGGTTGGAATTGTTTGTATCTGCACCTAGGTTGCACCACTCACCAATCACCGAATTGCCCAAAAAGCCGTCGTGGCCTTTATTGGAATATCCAAAAATCACCGAATTATTCACCTCACCACCCACTTTACTATGCGGGCCCACAGTAGTTGGGCCATAAATCTTGGCTCCCATCTTTAAAGTGGCGTGATCACATAAAGCAAAAGGCCCACGTACAGTACACCCTTCCATGACTTCAGCATTTTTACCTATATAGATGGGTCCGTTTTCGGCATTGAGGGATGCCATTGTAAGTTTAGCCCCTTCTTCCAGAAAAATATGTTCTTTATTGAAAGAGAAAACCGAGTCCGGTATGGGTTGAGATTTCCTGCCTTTTGTAAGCACTTTGAAATCGCGTTCCATCGCTTCGCCGTTCAACCGAAATATATCCCAGGTATGTGAGATTTTCAATACATCATCGTGGGAGTATTGAATCACTTCAAAATCGTCAAAATTGACATCCTGATGTTTTGAATAAAAATATGCGATGGGTTGATCTTCAAAAAACAACGCCTGATTTTCCTTGAGGTTTTTGACAATCCCCGACAGGTTTTCTGTAGGGATAAACACCGGATTGATCTTGATGTTTTTATCGAGTTCTTCTTTTGGAAACTTTTCGGAGAGATAGGCTTCGGTTTCTGTGGAAGTGGATGCTTGGAGAAAATTTTCCCACTTTTCGCGCAAGCTTAAAATCCCGATTCTGATATCTGCTACGGGACGGGTAAATGTGAAGGGCAAAAGATTGTTGCGTTCAGGGCCGTCAAAAAGTATAAAATTCATAGGATGACAAATTTAGCACCAAAGTACAAATATTGCCATTTATATCCACATGTTGCCCACAATACAAGAAATATTTTTTCATTAAACGCTACAACTTTTATTTGAATTTGTTTACTAATTAGTTAACTTTGTCCTGTGGTAAAAAAGATAATCGCATACAAAGAGTATTTCGCTGACTTTTACAAAGCTCAAGAAGATAAGGTTCAAGAAAAGATTGAATACGTTTTGGATTTAGTGCGTTTTGAAAGACAAGTCCCAAAAAAATTCTTCAAAGTTCTTGAAAATACAGACGGAATATATGAAGTGCGTGTAATTACGACTTTTAAAAGTATTCGGATTTTGTGCTTTTTCGATGATGGAAATTTGATTGTACTTGTGAACTGTTTCGTAAAGAAAACTCAAAAAACACCGAGAAAGGAAATCAAACTTGCCGAGAAACTAAAAAAGGAATATTTAAAAGATAAAAATAACTGATATGAAAAATGTAACAGATTTTGAGGACATCCTCATTGAAAAATACGGAAAAAAAGGAACTGAAAAAAGAGACAAGTATGATGCTGATTCTCTTGCATTCCGGCTTGGTGTCATGCTTAAAGAAGCCCGAAAAGAGGCTAATCTAACACAAGAAGAACTTGCTGAAAAAACAGGAACAAAAAAAAGCTACATTTCTAGAATTGAACGTGGGCTGAGCGATATTCAAGTTTCAACCTATTATAAATTAATTGAAATTGGACTTGGCAAACAACTGAATATAGAAATAGCTTAACAGGAAAAGCACTTTGGCCGGCAATAAGCTATGGCTTGTAAAGGCTCCCTCGGATAATTGTCTGCCGGCCGGTTTGCTGTGCTCGTGTCACACGGATTTTTCTCAGGCCTGCCTGCCGGTAGGCAGGTCTGGGTTTTGATTGCTAAACCTGCCAACCGACAGTTTAGTTGCTCAATCTACACAACAGCTTACTTCTAAGAAACCTTACCGTGATAAAAAGCATAAAAAAACTCCTCAATATAATTGAGGAGTTTGTGCAAAATATTGTGTAACCTGATTTATTTCTTGAATTTTGAATACTTGTTTTTGAACTTATCAATACGACCGGCTGTATCTACCAATTTAGATTTACCTGTATAGTATGGATGAGAAGATCTGGAAATCTCTAACTTTACCAAAGGATACTCTGCTCCATCTACTTCAATTGTTTCCCTTGTTTCTGCAGTAGACTTGGTAAGGAACACATCATCATTAGACATGTCTTTAAATGCTACTACTCTATAGTTTTCCGGGTGAATTCCTTGTTTCATAATATAAATGCTTTAAAATCGTCGCTATTTTGAGGATGCAAATTTAAGTATATTTTTCAAATTGACAATAAAAGTTACAGAAAAAAATTGAGTTGTTTTTATGTAGATCTTGATTGAATGCTAAAATGTTGAGCGATTTTAAGAATAAGATTTATACTGAAGTATAAATTTGTGTAACGATTTTCTATATTTGTGTACTAACTGACCAAACTAAAACCTTTCAAAATTATGGTAAATAATAAAATTATTAAGAAGATTGCAATAGCTCAAGGAATTAACCTGGGTATCATTTTAGCTCTTTCTACAACATTAATGTATGCTCTAAAACCTGAAATGTTTACAAAATGGTGGGTTGGCATATTGACTTATTTAATAGTTATTCTACTTGGTATTATATCTGTATCTAAATCTAAAGGTAAATTAAATGGTTTTATTTCTTTCAAAGAGGCGTTTACTTCATATTTTATTACAATAGCACTAGGTCTTTTTATAAGCACTTTAGTTGCAATAATAATATTTGGAATCGTTGATCCTGATACGGCAAAATACATTCAGGAAAGTGCTATGGAGACAACAAGGAACTTTATGGAAAGGTTTGGCGTTCCTGAAGCTGATATAGAAAAAGCAATTGCTGATATGGCAAAACAAGACAATTTTTCAATAGTTTCTCAATTAAAATCTTATATTTTTCTTTTAGCCTTTTTGAGTGTTTTAGGACTTTTGATTGCATTAATTTTTAAAAGAAAAGATCCAAGTTTAGAATAAATTTATGAACCTATCCATTATCATCCCCCTTCTAAATGAGGAGGAGTCACTTAACGAATTATACCATTGGATTGCAAAAGTCATGCAGTCCAATGGTTTTTCTTATGAAGTGATTTTTATTGATGATGGAAGCACTGATGGCTCGTGGAACGTGATTTCAGAACTGGCAAAAAAAAATACCGCAGTTAAAGGGATACGGTTTTTGCGAAATTTTGGAAAATCACAAGCCTTGCATGCCGGTTTTGCAAAAGCCGAAGGTGATGTCATCATCACTATGGACGCCGATTTACAGGACAATCCTGAAGAAATACCGGAACTATACCGGCTCATCAAAGAAGAAAACAATGATCTGGTTTCAGGATGGAAGAAAAAAAGGTATGACAGCAAACTTACCAAAAACCTGCCATCAAAACTCTTCAATTTTGCTGCTCGAAAAACATCAGGAGTTCAGTTAAATGACTTTAACTGTGGGCTCAAAGCTTACCGAAAGGATGTTATCAAAAATATTGAGGTCACCGGCGAAATGCATCGCTATATCCCCGTGCTTGCAAAAAATGCCGGCTTTAACAGAATTGGTGAAAAAGTAGTGCAACATCAGGCCCGGAAATATGGAACTACAAAATTTGGCATCAATCGTTTTATGAACGGCTTTCTCGACCTGATTACCATCTGGTTTTTAAGCAAGTTTGGCAAACAACCCATGCACCTTTTTGGCGCCTGGGGTGCCTTTATTCTTTTTATCGGGTTTCTGTTGACAGTCTATCTGGGTATTGATAAGGTTTTCATCAATCCTGCTGGCAGGCTCCTCACAGACCGTCCCCAGTTTTACATTGCACTGGTGGCAATGATTATTGGTTCCCAACTATTTTTGGCAGGCTTTCTCGGTGAAATCATTCTGAGAAACAACAAAAACAAGGAAAATTATAAGATAAGCGAGGAAATCAATCTGGATTAACGATTTCCTAACATTCAAGTCTCCTCAAGTTTATATACCTTTGCCTTACCGCAATTTTTCGTAAAAAAATGATCTATATAAAACCCGAAATACTGGAGAAAGTCAATCTATGGCTCACCCCTTTTTTTGATGAACATACCCAACAGCAAATCAAAGAATTAATTACCTCAGACCCTCAGGAACTGGAGGAAAGTTTTTATCAAAATATTGCTTTTGGCACCGGAGGTATGCGGGGCATTGTGGGTGTGGGCGATAACCGAATCAACAAATATACCTTAGGGAAAAACACTCAGGGAATTTCAAATTATATAAAAAACAAATTCCCGGGTGAAGCACATAAAGTGGCCATTGCATATGATTGCCGTCACAACAGCAAAGAACTTGCTAAAGTTGTGGCCGATGTGTTTTCTGCAAACAATATTGAAGTTTATCTGTTTTCAGACTTGCGCCCCACACCCGAACTTTCCTTTGCGGTAACCCATTTAAAGTGTCACTGTGGTATTGTTTTAACTGCTTCCCACAATCCCCCGGAATACAATGGCTACAAAGTTTACTGGAAAGATGGCGGACAGTTGGTTCCCCCTCAGGATGCCGAAATTATTATTGAAATCAATTCAATAAAATTTGAAGATATCAAATTTACAGCTAAAGAAGAACTCATCCGGTATGTCGATAAAGATGTTGACGAAGCCTTTCTAAAAAAATCTGTTCAAACAGCTAGTTTTGGCACATCAAAAGAAGCCCGTGAAAATCTAAAAATTGTTTTCACACCCCTGCACGGAACTTCCATTACACTCATTCCAACAGCACTGGAACAAGCAGGTTATACTGATGTTCATATTGTAAAAGAGCAGGCCGAGCCTGACGGTGATTTTCCCACTGTTAAATCCCCAAACCCCGAAGAACCCGAAGCGTTGAAAATGGCTGTGGATCTGGCAAATAAAATCAATGCCGACATTGTTATTGGTACTGACCCAGATAGTGATCGTTTGGGGATCGCTGTGAGAAATGAAGCCGGTAAAATGACCATCCTCAATGGAAATCAAACCATGATAATGATGAGTGACTTTCTTTTGAACTTTCACTCTAAAAACAATTCGCTGCAAGGCAATGCTTTTATAGCTTCTACGATTGTGTCAACCCCTATGATGGAAAAAATTGCTTCAGAATACAACATCGAATGCAAAGTAGGCCTCACAGGGTTCAAATGGATTGCCAAAATGATCAAAGACCATCCTGAACAGCAATTTGTGGGAGGTGGTGAAGAAAGTTTTGGATATATGGTGAGTGATTTTGTAAGGGATAAAGATGCAGTTACTGCTACCTTGCTTGCCTGTGAAATGGCGGCACAACAAAAAGTAAATGGCAATACTCTGTATGACTACCTAATCAGCTTATTCATCAAACACGGTTTTTACAAAGAGCATTTGGTTTCATTGGTAAAAAAAGGGATTGAAGGCGCTGAAGAAATCAAACAAATGATGGTGGAATTGAGGGAAAACCCACTGCAGGAAATCGCCGGTTCCAAAGTAATCAGGATTGAGGACTATGCTTCAGGAATTGCAAGAAACCTCGATTCAAATAATGAAGAAAAAATTGAGATTCCTTCTTCAAATGTACTGATTTATTATACTGAAGACGGTACAAAAGTAGCTGCGAGACCCAGTGGCACAGAGCCTAAGATTAAATTTTATATCAGCGTGAATCACCCTTTAAAATCTAAAGAAAATTTCATTGGGGTTTCAGAAAAGCTGGATACCCAAATTGATTTAATTGTAAAGTCATTAGGCATTTAAGCAAAAAACCTACCTTTGAAATTGTTTCCCTATTAAAATGAGTACATGAAATACTTCAAAAAAATCCTTCGCTTTGCGAAACCTTATAAAGGGTATGCCATACTGAATATTATTTCAAATATCTTTTATGCGCTTTTTAGCACGTTGGCCATGCTCTCGCTGTTCCCGATGATGAAAGTGCTATTTGATAATACCGATGAACGCTTTGAAAAGCCGGTGTGGACTGGAATTACTGAAGGAAAAGAATATGTAGAGAACTCACTCAACTATTTTGTTACACAACAAAAAAGTCAGGGCACAGAAGATGTGTTGATTTATGTGGTCATAATTGTAATTACCATGTTTTTACTCAAAAACATTTTCAACTATCTGGCGATGTATTTTATCACCTTTTTGCGAAATGGCGTTCTGAAAGACGTGCGCAATGCCATGTATAAAAAAACCATTGAGTTGCCCCTCTCCCACTATTCCGAAAAAAGAAAAGGAGACACCATTGCCCGCATCACCAGTGACGTTCTTGAAATCCAACACTCCTTTCTATCCATTTTAGAGCTCATCGTGAGGGAGCCGCTAACCATTATTTTTACTATTGGCGCTATGTTGCTCATCAGTCTGGAACTCACTATTTTTGTCTTCATTTTTATACCTGTTTCAGGATTTGTTATTTCGTTGATTGGAAAATCGCTAAAGCGAAAGTCTGATCGTGTTCAAAGGGAACAAGGCTATTTCCTGTCAATTCTTGAAGAAACCCTGGGCGGCCTCAAAATCATTAAGGGCTTCAATGCCGAAAATATTTTTTCAAAAAAATTTAAAGATTCAACTGAAAAGTTTTATAACTATTCAAACAAATTACTGAACCGTCAAAACCTCGCCTCCCCTGCTAGTGAGTTTTTGGGCATTACTGTTATTGCCATTCTATTATGGTATGGTGGGCGCATGGTCTTAATTGATGAAACGCTCAACCCCGAACTTTTTATAGTGTATATGGGTCTGGCTTACCAAATATTAACGCCTGCAAAAGCCATTTCGAAGGCTTCATACAGTGTGAAGAAAGGAAATGCCGCTGCCGAACGTATCCTGGAAATCCTTGAAACAGAGAACAACATTCAGGACAAGGCAGGTGCCATTCAAAAAGACAGTTTTGAAAACAACATTTCCATTGAAAACCTTTCCTTTAGGTATGATAACGAGCTTGTGCTGAAAAACTTTTCGCTTCAAGTCAAAAAAGGAGAAACCGTGGCACTCGTGGGACAAAGCGGTAGCGGAAAAAGTACCATAGCCAATCTTCTCACGCGTTTTTATGACGTAAGTGAGGGAGCCATAAAAATTGACGGTACCGATATCAGGGATATACGCCTGCACTCTTTGCGCGGTATGATGGGCCTTGTCACTCAAGACTCTATACTCTTTAACGACACCATAAGAGGAAATCTGTTATTGGGTAAGGAAAATGCCACAGATAACGAAATCATTGAAGCTTTGAAGATTGCCAATGCCTGGGAATTTGTGGAAACATTGCCCGGCCAGCTCGATATGAACATTGGCGACAGCGGAAACAAACTCAGCGGCGGACAAAAACAACGCCTCAGTATTGCCCGTGCCGTATTGAAGAACCCCCCCATAATGATTCTTGATGAAGCTACCTCCGCATTAGATACTGAAAGCGAGCGACTTGTTCAAAATGCACTTGAAAGAATGATGGAAAATAGAACTTCAGTGGTTATCGCTCACAGATTATCAACCATTCAAAATGCTGATAAAATTGTTGTAATGGCAAAAGGACAAATTGTCGAGCAGGGAACTCATCAGGAATTGTTGTCAAACAAAGGAGTGTATTTTGGACTGATTGAAATGCAGTCGTTTGATTAAACTAAAAACACAGTGACATTTTTACAATAAAAAAGCGAGCCAATAGGGCTCGCCTTTTCATTTTTTTCGTCACTATATTTGGGGCGCATAGCAACGAAGTTCTATATAAATACAATGTAAATGTAATTTAGAAAAGTGAAACTACCAAATTATTTTTACACTTTATCCGTTTTTTTAAGCATTTTATCGATTTTTATTTTATATTTTATCATTCATTCCTACAAATTTAACAATCAAAAATATAGAACGAAAAAGGTTAGCTCCAGATTAGGGCAAAATAAAAGGCAGACCTTTTAAAGTCTGCCTTTCCCAAACTTGTTAACTATTATATTTGGGGCACATAATAGTAAACATAACCGCATAAGATGTGATAAAGATAATAAGATTTTTCTTACAAAAAAATATTTTTCGTTTTTTAACGATGTTTTTTTACACTTCATCTGTTTTTTATTCATAAATATCTAAAAACATCTGTTTTAGCTTAAACCTTTTCTGCTATCTTTAGTCTTTGATAAAACCACTTTTAGTGTCTGAAGAAAAAGATTTCATAAACCGGCTAAAATCTGAAAAAAGCAGAGAACTTGCTTTTAAAGAACTCATTGGTCTCTATAAAGAACGTTTATACTGGCACATCAGAAAAATCGTGATCAATCACGATGACGCTGACGATGTTTTACAAAACACTTTTATCAAGGTTTACAGAAATATAGAAAGTTTTAAAGGTGAAAGCAAACTGTACTCCTGGATGTACCGCATTGCAACTAATGAGTCCATCACATTCATCAACAGCAAAGCAAAAATGAATGCAATCTCAAGTGAGGAACTCAAGAACAAAGCCATCGAGACTTTAACTTCTGATGTTTATTTTGAAGGAGACGAGATACAGCTTAAGTTACAGCGGGCAATTGCCGGTTTACCCCAAAAACAACAACTGGTTTTCAATATGAAATATTTTGATGATATCACTTATGAAGAACTATCAGAAATACTGGACACCTCAGTGGGTGCACTGAAGAGTTCATATCATCTGGCAGTTAAAAAAATAACCGCATACCTCACTCATAATTAAACCTTTTGGTAAATTTGAAGTCAAAACAACAATGGAAAAGGATTTAAAACATATTATTAATAAAAGCACGGGGTTTAAAACCCCTCCTTCTTATTTTGATGCGCTGGAAGATCACATTATGAATCGTATCAAGCTTGAAGAAGATGCCATCAAAAAGAATCCTTTTACTGCTCCTGATCACTATTTTGATTCTCTGGAAGAAACCATCAGTAAAAAAACAACTCAGAATACAGCCGGTAAACCAAAAATTATTTCACTTAAAAACCATAATTTTATTAAATATGCAGCTAGCATTGCCGCTATTTTTTTATTAGTCTTCAGTGTCTATCATTTTCAAAACACCTCGAATGTGAACAATGAAAGTGATTTTACATCGGTTACAGATTATATTGAAGACAATGTTATTGACATATCAACATATGACCTGCAGGAATTGCTCTCTGATGAATTTACCGAAAACGGTTTTCCGGAGTCTGATATTACTCAGGAAGAATTATTGGAGTACCTATCCTATAACATTGACGAGACAGCTTTCCTAAATGAATAAAAACACATCCCCTATGAAAACATTACTTACAACCCTCATTTTAATCTTTGCTCTGGTTCATACAACTTTTGCCCAAACCAAAGATCATGACAATATAAAAGCCCTTAAAACCGCTTTTATAACACAGCAGCTGGAACTTACCTCAGCTCAGGCGGAAAAATTCTGGCCTGTCTACAATGCTTACGAAAATCAAATCCATGAAATCAGGAAGCAAAATCGCAGCGAGGTAAAAGACGTCATGAAGAATGAATTGCAAAACATTTCTGAGACTAAAGCACTGGAATTACTAAAAAAAATCCAGCAAAACCGTGAAAAGGAAAATGAATTGGAAACCAATCTGGAAAAAGAACTCCTGGAGCAAATGGGAGCCGTCAAGGTCTTAAAATTAAAAAAAGCAGAATACGAATTTAAAATGCAGCTTTTAAAAAAATACCGTGGCGGAAAAAATAAAATGCCCTAAATATTACCGAAGTCGCAGTTTGTCAATTTTATTATTCCCCGAGGCAAAAGCAATACTATCATTTACAAACTCGATCGCAAAATAACCTTCTTTACTGAGTTCGCTCCAGCTAAGCCCCCTGTCATAAGAATAAGAGATTCCGGGTGAGCCCACAGCTATGATTTCATCCCCGTTTCCGTGAGGAACAAACTTTACGGAAGAGCGATATCCGGGGCCGGTACCGGCACTAAGAAGTGTCCATGTTCTCCCCCCGTCTCCGGTGATTGCTTTATTTGCCCGATTATCTTTTTTATCTTCCCAGTTACCACCAAAGACAACCCCTGTTTTTTCGTCATAAAAATCAATACTGTAAATACCCGTCATATTTCCTCCCTGAATGATGGGCGTATCAAATACTTCCCAGTTTCTACCCCTGTCTGAAGAGTAAAAAACACGCGAATGCCTTCCGCCACTTGCAATCCAGACATGGTCTCCATAAAGAGCAATATTGGAGTTGCTGGCTGCAAATGCCGCTTCACCGGGTTTTGCTTCCGGTAACATTTCACATGATACCTTTTGCCACGAATTTCCGCCGTCACGTGTAATAATCACACTCAGGCACCCATCAGTGGGATCGCCCATCGCGATGCCTTCTTTATCATCCCAGAATTTCATGGCATCATAAAACACCTTCTCCCCTTTTTCAACATATACCTCTTCAATGGAAGTGGCTTCATTTCCATCAAAACCTATTTTATACAATACCGCCGGACTGGCAATACTCAAAACAAAAACTGCCTGCTTTGTACGGGCTATAGACCTAAAGTGAAGGAGACTGTCTTCATATGCTATCGTGGCGATTTTAGGAACACCGACATCAATAAGCCCCACTTTCCCTGAAGTACCGGCAAACCAAACCCTCTTTTCATCAACCGGTTGAAGTGCCCTGATGCTGACAGAATCAGTGTAGACACGTTCAATTTTAATTTCGGTTACAAAATCATTTACTTTCCTTTTATCATCAGTACAAAACGTAAATAAAAAAAGCAATAGTAATATTCCTGAAATGCGCATCCTTGTAATTTTGGTTAAATATAAAAACATTTCGCAGAGATTGTAATACCTTTGCGGAATAGTTGTGAGATGTGAGTTTTTGAGTATGTGAGTCTATGAATTTATTAGATTCTTTAAATTTCAAAAAATCAATACCAGGAAAACTTCATTTTAGAAAAAAAACAAGAAATCAAAAACAAGAAACCCAAATGCGTTTACACCGAAATTTAGTTTTTGCCGCAATAGATGCTTTGAATGAAATTTTCAATGAAAATAAATATGCCGACAAAGCAATACAGGGCACATTAAAAAGAGACAAACGCTGGGGCTCACGTGACCGAAGTTTTATCGCTGAAATGGTCTATGACATTGTGCGATGGAAACGGTTGTATGCTGAAATTGCCGAAGTCAAGGAACCTTTTGACAGGCAAAAGCTATTTCGCTTATTTACCGTTTGGGCAACCTTGAAAGGAATAGCACTACCCGACTGGAAACAACTGGAAGCTACACCAACAAGGCGCATTAAAGGAAAGTTTGACGAACTTTCAAAAATCAGAAAATACCGTGAATCCATTCCGGATTGGTTGGATGCTCTCGGCGAAAAAGAACTGGGTAAAAAGTGGGATGCAGAAATCGCAGCACTCAATAAGGAAGCTGATGTAATTTTAAGGGTCAACACCCTTCAGACAACTCCTGAAAAACTACAGGCCATATTATTTGATCTCGATATTGAGACTGAAAAGATTGAAGGATATCCTCTTGCCCTGAAACTGAAAGAACGTGCAAACGTTTTTCAAACCCCTGCCTTTAAAGATGGCTGGTTTGAAGTGCAGGATGCATCCTCGCAACTTGTAGCAGATTTTCTCGATGTTGCACCCGGTATGCGCGTGGTAGATGCCTGTGCCGGTGCCGGTGGAAAATCATTACACTTAGCCTCCCTCATGGAAAACAAAGGGCAGCTCATTGCTCTGGATATTTATGCAAACAAGCTGCATGAACTTAAAAGAAGGGCCAAACGTGCCGGTGCTTTTAATATTGAAACCCGTGCTATTGATACTACTAAAGTCATCAAAAAACTCCATGAAAAAGCAGACAGGGTATTAATAGATGCTCCCTGCTCCGGTCTGGGTGTATTGCGCAGAAACCCTGATGCAAAATGGAAACTCCAACCCGAGTTTATAGAAAATATAAAAAGCACCCAAGCTGAAATACTTGACAATTACTCAAAAATGGTGAAACCCGGAGGAAAGCTTGTCTATGCAACCTGCTCTATTTTGCCTTCTGAAAATGAAAAACAAATCAAAGATTTCCTGAAAAGGGAAAGTGGAAAAAACTTTACCTTTACAGCCGAAAAAAAAATAACCCCGTCCACTTCAGGCTTTGACGGTTTTTATATGGCATTACTAGAAAGAACAAATTAAACATTACTATGAAAAAAATTATTTTATTCTTATTCCTAACGCAGTTTGCATTTTCACAACAACCTTATTATGATGATGTTGATTTAACATTGACAGAAGAAGCCATGTATGATGAGTTGCAAAATAAACTCGTTATCTTTAATTCCGGGTTTACTTTTGGTGATGCCAGGGATATCTTTGAGTTTACAGATGAAGATCCTGACAACCCAAACAACGTGTTGTTAATCTATGGTTACAATGATACTGACGGAAATTGTACTACAGACAGAAGCCGTGATAAACTGGCTTTTGGAGGTACAAATTGCGAATATAACAGGGAGCACGTTTTTGCAAGGTCACTGGCAGACCCGGCGATGCCCTCTCCAGACAACTCTTCCAATGGAATTGCTGCAGACCCCCACAACCTGAGACCTTCTGATCAACAAATGAACAACAATCGCGGAAACAAAAAATTTCAGGATGGTAACGGCAATGCCGGTGATGTGGGAAGCGGCAACTGGTATCCCGGTGATGAATGGAAAGGCGATGTTGCCAGAATGATGATGTATATGTATGTGCGTTATGGTGACAGATGTTTACCCAGTCTTGTAGGTGTTGGAAATCTCGAAGGTTCAACACAAATGCTCGAAACCTTTCTGGAATGGAATGCAGAAGATCCCGTTTCTGAAATAGAAGATCAACGCAATGCAATTTTGGAAGATGTTTACTGGAACCGCAACCCGTTTATTGACAATCCATATCTGGCCACCGTCATTTGGGGAGGTGTTCCTGCTGAAGACAGATGGGGTATTTTAGAAACCCAAGATATTTCAGCATTTGATTTTGTTATGTATCCCAATCCTTCATCCGGGAACATCACAATTACATCAGATACTCCTCTGGAACAAATCACTGTCTATAACATGAACGGTCAAGTCATTATGGAAATAAACCCCCAAGACACAAACAAAAGTGATTTAAAAAATATTAACTCGGGTTTCTACTTTGTACAGTCGAAATCTACTACAGGAATATCAACTAAAAAATTGATCGTTAAATGATATATAGCGCTTCAAACTAAATTTATAAAAAAAACCCGGAAAGCAGCTTTATTTCCGGGTTTTGTTTTTTTAATGTGTTCTTGAGTTATTTCACTACTACCCGTTTAACCTTACTAAAACTGCCATTATATAATTTCACAAGATAAGTGCCTGTAGCTTTTCCTTCAAAATTAAGTTGTGAGGAATAAACATTCTCATTTTGACTCACTTCACTGTTTAAGACTTTTTGTCCCAGTGCATTGTATACATCAATACGCAACATTCCAAAATCTGTTTGTGAGCTAAACAACATTTCATAAATTTTATCTTCCAAAGGATAAATGACTAAATCTGTGTTGTAAAAATCATTTGCTGTGGTTGATAATATGCCATCCATTATTGTAACCGTATAATCTTCGGTTTCTCCCCAGGTAAAGTCAGTACAAGGGTCATCAATGGTGCCTTCAGAGGTAGCCCACCCTACACGGGCTCGCAATAAATGTGTTCCGAGCAAATCTGTATCTTCAGGAATGGTAAAGCTTGTTGTAAAATCGCTTCCTGATACCGGTAATGGGAAATCAAAAACCACCAACTCTTCCGGTTCAAAAACAAAATTATCATTATAATCAATCCAAACTGAAAGCAATTGATCAGCAAATCCGGACCGTGCTGTGACATTAACTGTTGTGTTTATATCCAATTCTGTATTAAGAGTGGTGAAGTCACCATAGCCATTGGGTGAACATCCGCTTATATTATCAATATCACCAATTACAAACCGGCTCAAACCATCACCGGCACTGCAATTTCCCGTTGGTGAGCACTGTTCATGTATTACTGTCACAACAAGTTCATCATTCGTTATATCTTGATCATCTGCAAGTGAAGTGCTTACTGAAAGCTCATAGGAGCCCAGGGCTGTAAAATCGCCTGTTTGTGCAAAGGTAAATACCTCCTCTTCTAGTGAGTTAACCGTAGAGGTAAAGGTTTCTACAACAGGAGTAGCTCCATCAATTGTGTATGCCACATCAAAGTTTGATTGTGGCAATGCACCAAAATTCCTTATACTTACAGTGATTGATTCATTGCCTAAACCTTCCCCGGACACAGGAGCAATTACTGAAACAACTCCAATATCATCAGCTAAAAGATGTGTGACATCTTTTGAAAAACCATCATTTGCGGGAAACTCATCCCCGGAAAGATTTGTTCTGGCTGTCAAAGAATATGTCTGCCCTTGCGTGGATAAATCAACGGTTTCTGTAAAAGTATATGTATCAAACTCATTACTATTCAATGGGCCTGCAAAAACTTCAGTGGCTACCACCACCCCGTCAACAAGCAAATCAACCGGGATATTAGATTGCGTATCTAACCCAAAATTACGTATGGAAATTTCCACACTCTCATTAGCAGTAAGCAATCCGTCGTTGGGTTGAATAATATTATTAACCCCCACATCATTGTTAAAACCACCTGAAAGTGAAAAAGATGCAATGCGTGTATTCCAAAAATTAGTTGCGCTAAAATATTCACCGGTAAACCAAAATGTAAAGTTATCCGGATCTACTGTAAGTTGAGAATAATCTCCAAAACGGTTTGAAACGGTTTGAACCCCTATCCCGTCAATGATGGTTTCTTCAGCGATAGTCATCTCTCCCAAAGGGTCACCATCAAACCTTCCGGTATATCTCATTCCGGCAGGTTCTGTTCCACTGGCTACCTGAAAACCAAGACCCATATTACCGGCTGCATCCATTGCGAGACTACCCATAAAACGACTTAAACCATCATTAGGGGCATAAGTACCCTCCTGAAAAATTGTCCACGGGTCACCTAACCCGGATCTTCGTAACTCAATCCATCGAATACCCCCGGTATCATTACCGTCAATATCAACAGTAAAAGTAACCGTCATGGAACTGTGTGAACCAAATTCACGATAATTTACCATATAAGAAATCACCCCGGCTATCATATCAATCTTTTGAGAGGTGCCCGGTTGATTAACATCTCCGGTACCAAAAGGAGCAAACACAGAATCAAAAGGCAATGTGGGTATTTCAAGAGGGGCAGAAATGGTTGAATTTGAAGTATTAGACCAATCCATAACAATATCCCAGATTTTTAAATGGTCAAAAGTTATGGCCCCACTCCAGCCGTCATCTTGAAAATAAACAATCTGACCGGGCATATTGGGTGTGAAAGAAGTGCCAAGTATATGAGCCGGGTTAGGGCTTCGTACAGAGTTGGGGTTGTTTACAACCCCCGGAAGATTAAATCCAACAATTTGCGGGCTTGCCCCACCTGCAAGTATAACATCTCTTTCCAAAACATACGTTGTATTGCCGCTAAATTTATTAGCGGTCATATAATAACCATCCGGCCAAACTGAATATTTTGGATAATCAGGAAAAGCATCTAGTGGAAATTCATAAATAAAATAAGAGCCTGTAGGATCAGGGGTTTCTGAAATAGCGATTAATAAACCATTGTTGGAGGTGTTAAACTGAGTTACAAAAAAACGATTTGCAAGTTGGTCATAAAGCACTATGGGATCACCAGAGTTAACACCATTACCAAAAAAATCACCTAACGATATGGGTCCGAATAAAACATTTCCTTGCTTATCAAAAATTTTCACACCCAAATTGAATGCATGCACATAGTGATTAGGACCTGCTGCTCCAGTTGGATCAGGAGGCAATGCCCCTCCTTCGGTTACTGTTGCCCCATCAAAATTCTCGATCGGCATTCTGGTGGTTATTCCTCCAAAATCCCGCTGTGCCTGTGTTTCGCCATATAAAGGTAAACCACTAGGGTCAAGTTTGCGTTGGCCGCGCAACCTGTTCCGTATAATGCGTGCTTCAGAATTATCCCTTACAGGTGGAATCCCTGCTTGTCGCATTTCGCTCACAGGAGGTGTTTTTCTTAATAAAACACCCTGTGAAATATAATCCGGAGGTGTGACTTGTGCAAAAGTGAAGACACTTGAAAACATCAAAAAACATAATAAAATAAAGGTTTTTCTCATAACAATGAATTGAGGAGATTAATAAATTAAAGTATATGACATTCAGTAAGTTTGACTTAAAACTATTGCAAGATACTTAAATTTTAAGATTGATTTTTATGTGTGTAACCTAAAAATTAAGGTAAATGTATTCAGGAATGAAAAAGCACAATACTTCATCACATTTTGAAAGGGGCTAAATGATATTTTACTTAAGCTTTTTAACCAAAACTCATTTTGTATATTTAATTTTATGGAAGATACTAAAACACAGATTTCAGATTATTTTTACAATAAAAATCCGTAATTTTGCACTTTGTTTTTATCAAACAAACATCGCAATTTATGATCCTCTTTTTCTCCAGACAAAACACGGTATACGCAGTAGCGACCCATCAAAAACTTGACGACCAAAACATACAAAAACTCAACTGGCTTTTTGGCAACGCCACCCTTAAAAACGAATCCGTCCTGACACTTCCCGCGACGGATTTTTTTGTGGGACCCCGTGCCGCCATGGTCACTCCCTGGAGTACCAATGCTGTAGAAATCACCCAAAACATGGGCATCGAAGGCATCATCCGTATAGAAGAGTTTCAAATAACCCATGAAAAAGAAGCCGATTTTGACCCGATGTTGTTGCAAAAATACAGCGAACTGAATCAGCAACTTTTTACGATTGACATTCAGCCTGAGGGTATCAAAGAAATTACTGATATCGCTGCTTACAACAAACAGGAAGGACTGGCACTAAATGACGAAGAAGTCATCTATCTTGAAGAACTATCAAAACGTTTGGAAAGACCCCTTACCGATTCTGAAGTATTTGGCTTCTCACAAGTCAATTCAGAACATTGCCGACATAAAATCTTTAATGGTACCTTTGTGATTGACGGAGTGGAAAAACCATCGTCACTGTTTAAACTCATCAAAAAAACGTCAGCCGAAAATCCAAATACCATCGTTTCTGCTTACAAAGATAACGTGGCATTTATTGAAGGTCCCACAGTAGAGCAATTCGCCCCCAAAAGTGCCGACAAACCTGACTTTTACCAAAAGAAAAACTATGATAGTGTGATTTCGCTGAAAGCGGAAACCCACAACTTCCCTACCACGGTTGAACCCTTTAACGGTGCCGCAACCGGAAGTGGCGGAGAAATACGCGACCGTCTCGCCGGCGGAAAAGGCTCCCTGCCCCTCGCCGGAACAGCAGTTTATATGACCTCATATCCACGTCTGGAAAGCAACCGCTCCTATGAGAAAAACATCACACCACGAAAATGGTTGTATCAAACCCCGCTCGACATTCTTATCAAAGCCTCCAACGGTGCCTCAGACTTCGGAAACAAATTCGGGCAACCCTTGATTGCAGGTTCTGTACTTACTTTTGAGCATAAGGAAACGGACGCTTCGACTCCGCTCAGCGGCCGTATGCTGGGTTATGACAAAGTAATAATGCTTGCCGGAGGTATCGGTTATGGAAAAAAAGACCAGAGTATTAAAGACAAACCCAATGTGGGAGACGACATCGTTATACTGGGTGGTGATAACTACCGCATCGGGATGGGGGGTGCAGCGGTTTCTTCAGCAGATACCGGGGCATTTTCAAGCGGTATCGAACTCAATGCGATACAACGCTCCAACCCCGAAATGCAAAAACGTGCCGCCAATGCCATACGCGGACTTGTTGAAAGTGATATCAACCCCATTGTTTCCATTCACGACCACGGCGCCGGCGGTCACCTCAACTGCTTGAGTGAACTCGTGGAAGAAACCGGAGGTAAAATCAACCTGGAAAGACTACCTGTGGGTGACCCTACCCTTTCTGCGAAAGAAATTATTGGCAACGAATCCCAGGAACGAATGGGGCTCGTTATTGGTCAAAAAGATACCGGAACCCTGAGACGCATTGCAGAACGTGAACGTTCACCGATGTATGAAGTGGGTACCGTCACAGGCGACCACCGCTTTGTATTTCAGGCCAAAGACGGTAAAAACCCGATGGACCTGGCACTGGCCGATATGTTTGGCAGTTCGCCAAAGACTGTCATGACAGATAAAACCATCGACAGAAACTATCCTGCACTCAAGTATACTTCAGACAAACTCAACGAATATATCACACAAGTGCTGCAGCTGGAAGCCGTGGCCTGTAAAGACTGGCTCACCAACAAAGTAGACCGTTGTGTAACAGGACGGGTAGCCAAACAACAATGTGTGGGACCCCTGCAAATTCCATTAAACAACTGCGGCGTGATGGCTTTAGATTACAACGGCAAGGAAGGTGTTGCGACCAGCATTGGGCACTCCCCCATTTCGGGCTTGATTGACCCGGTGGCAGGCTCACAAAACTCCATAGCCGAAGCTTTGACCAACATCGTTTGGGCACCTTTGAAAGACGGTTTGCAGTCAGTTTCGCTTTCAGCCAACTGGATGTGGCCTTGTAACAACCCCGGGGAAGACGCACGCTTGTACGCAGCCGTGGAAGCCGTTTCAGAGTTTTCCATTGCTCTGGGGATTAACGTTCCTACCGGGAAAGATTCGCTTTCGATGAAACAAAAATATCCTGATGGTGATGTGATTTCACCGGGAACAGTAATTATTTCGGCAGCAGGAAATTGTGACGCCATCACGCAAGTGATAGAGCCGGTTTTACAAAAAAAGAAAGGAAGTATTTATTACCTCAACCTGAGTAATGACGACTTCAAACTGGGAGGCTCCTCTTTTGCACAGATACTTAACGAAATTGGCAACGAAGCACCTTCGGTTAAGGATGCTGCTTATTTTAAAACCGCTTTCAATACCCTGCAATCGTTAATTCGCAACGGTCAAATCGCTGCTGGTCACGACATTTCTTCCGGTGGGATGTTGACCGCATTATTGGAAATGTGTTTTGCAGAAAACAATCTGGGAGCTGAAATAATCCTCCCCAACCCCTCCCAAGGAGGGGCTTTTGGCACTGATGATTTGATTAAAATCCTTTTTGCTGAAAATAGTGGTGTGCTGATTCAGGCTAACAACGATACAGAAGTTGAAGCCGCTTTCGCGAAAGCAAACATAGAAGCCATAAAAATAGGAACGGTAGCCGAAAGCGATACACTTACAATCACTCACGGAGAAATAACTGAACGATTTACCATTTCCGAAATGCGTGATGTGTGGTATAAAACCTCTCACCTGCTCGACCGCAAGCAAAGCGGAAAACAAAATGCCGATGAGCGGTTTGAGAATTATAAAGAGCAACCTTTAGCGTTTAAGTTCCCGAAACATTTTGATGGAAAACTGCCATCAGTCGCTTCGACTCCGCTCAGCGACCGCAAGATAAAAGCAGCAATCCTTAGGGAAAAAGGCAGCAACAGCGAGCGCGAAATGGCAAATGCGCTGTTCCTCGCCGGTTTTGATGTAAAGGACGTGCATATGACCGATTTGATTTCGGGACGTGAAACGCTGGAAGACATACAGTTTATTGCTGCCGTGGGGGGATTCTCAAACAGTGACGTACTGGGTAGTGCCAAAGGCTGGGCAGGTGCTTTTTTATACAATGAAAAAGCCAACAAAGCACTCAAAGAGTTTTTTGCAAGACCTGATACTTTATCATTAGGTGTTTGTAACGGTTGTCAGTTGTTTATTGAATTGGGACTCATCAATCCTGACCACGATGAAAAACCCAAAATGCTATACAACGACAGCGGTAAGTTTGAATGTACATTTACTTCTGTTGAGATTGCAGAAAACAACTCGGTGATGCTATCCACCCTGGCCGGCAGCAAACTTGGCATCTGGTCGGCACACGGCGAAGGGAAGTTTAGTTTCCCTTACAGTAAAGAAAATTATAACATTTTGGGCACTTACGGTTATGAAGGCTATCCTGCCAACCCCAACGGCTCAGATTTCAACACCGCCATCATGACAGACGAAACCGGAAGACATTTGGTCATGATGCCCCACCTGGAGCGCTCCACTTTCCCCTGGAACTGGGGCTATTACCCCAAAGACAGAAATGACGCCGTCTCCCCCTGGCTGGAGGCATTTGTGAATGCGAGGAAGTGGCTAGAGAAAAAGTAAGTCTTTGCTCTTTAAAACTATAAACAAAGCCGTTTGAGGAACCTCAAACGGCTTTGTTGTTTTCATAAAGCAATATAGCATTGATGAGGGGCTTCTTAACCGTATCCTGGGTGTAAAAAGAGTGTTCCTCCACATTCACCTCAGTACAGGCTTAACCAAATACCTTTAATACACTGAACTTCCAACTTCTAACTTCTAACATCATCCTTCCACATCCCATAGTTCCTTGCAGGATCTTGTATAGTATCGACTAGTTTCATTCAAAAACTAACCGTACTTTCTTCGATGTTTTGCCGTAAAGAGTACTGTATTTACGGGTAAAGTACGGATAAACATCAAAGAAACTTTGGTTATAATTAAAGGAATCTTATCAATATATAAGGATTATATCAGGGGGAATTGCTTAGCTTTGAGTGGCTTATATATGTTTTGATCCTTTTTAAACGTATTTTTTATACAACACAGAAAGTAAGATTGTAAGGCTAAACTTGACCATCCATCCATTGAAAACAACCACCCATCAATTTACCGCTATTCACCAGGTTGACCTGCAGTAGTTTTGTCTCATAAACCTTTAACATAAACTATTATGAAAACATTATCTACTTTGCTTGTTGTTTTAACGATGAGTTTTACGCTTGGCCTGACCGATGTGATGGCACAACCGGTCAATGATTTAATCGAAAACGCCATTAATCTTGGGTTTGGGCCCATACCTTATGATGAAGCTGCCGTTGAATTTACAGAAGCGACAAACACAAATGACAATACACCCGGCGGGACGGGGTGTGCGCTTTCCCAAGCTGGGGTCTGGTACACCTTTACGGCGACCAAAGATGGCACTGTGGGCGCAGGTATTATATTGCCGGACAGCCCCGTGATTGTATTCTTTGAAGGACCGGCAACTGGTGTGACCTCTGGCATGCAATTGTTTTATGTTGACCAGGCCAACAACACCTGTGCCGTGGGCTCAACATCGAGTATTGAGACCACCGCAGGCACTACCTATTATGTGTACTTTAAAAACAATGTGGATTCTGATATTATTATCAATACTACCAATGCTTTTGAAGCCCCTGAAAACGATTTGATTGAAAATGCCATTGATTTAAATGGAATGGAAGACTATTTAGAAGAAGATATCCATTTTCTAATGGCCACAATTACAAACGATGGTGGTCAACAAGGTGGTTGTAATACGGCAAACACACCGGGCATTTGGTATAAATTCACTGCTCAGGCTGATGGCGAAGTCATAGCTGGTATGAGTAGCGGACAATTTGATAGCGCAATTATATTTTTTACTGCCTCTGACGAAAATGCACAGAGCGGTGCTGATTTAACTTGGGTTGACCAACCTACAAATATCTGTGACACAAACAATTTAGCTTCTATAGATGCTACGGAAGGATTTACATATTATATCTTCGTCGGTTCCGCTGATCCTTATGCAGGTTTTGCAATCAACCTTTCTCAAATATTAAATAATGCTGAGTATACACTTGTAGATTTTAATTACTTCCCCAACCCTGTTGTTGACCAATTGAATTTTAATTCACAAACAACAATTGACAACATTAAGATATACAACCTTTTAGGGCAAGTGGTTTTAAATAAAAACATAAACAACACTTCGGGCTCTCTGGATATGAGACATTTATCAAAAGGAATGTATCTGGCTGAAATAACCTCAGGGGGTGCTAAGACCACAGCAAAAATCCTAAAAAAATAAATAATGGAATATTTTACCCTGTTCTTACTGATTGGGTTCATTGCTCTGGCAGCAAACAATCAGAAAAAAGTGGAGCGACTTGAAAAAGAAATCGAAGAGCTTAAAAGCAAGCTTAACTCCATAGGACTCTAAATTAAAAAAAGTGAGTTGTTTTATTTAGTTGACAAAGTGCTGTTTTGTATCTGATGCAAGACAGCATTTTTTAAATCCAATCAAAAAATAACTACTTTTATTTCCTTTCGGCAAATTCACTAATAAAAGATATGAGTGTGAAAATCAACAAGAGCAAAGCATTTGATGCCGATCAATTTGAAGAAATATTGATTTATTTCACCACATCCTTACATAAGAGAAATACCGAAGAAAGCCTCTTATGGGATGTGGCAAAAAACTGTATTGCAAAGTTGGGCTTTGTGGATTGTGTTATATATTTAGTAGACCACGAACATGGAAAATTAATGCAAAAAGCGGCTTACGGTCCAAAAAACCCAAAGGATTATGAAATATACAGGCCGGTGACTATCCCTTTTGGAGAAGGTATAAGCGGATCTGTGGCGCGTACAAAAAGGCCGGAAATTATAGCAGACACTTCCACAGATCCACGATACATCGTGGACGATGAAATGCGACTTTCTGAAATTTGTGTTCCCATTTTGGTAAATGATGAAATTTTGGGCGTAATAGATTGTGAACACCCTGAAAAAAACTATTTCACCACGCAGCACATGCGCATTCTCAAAACCATTGCTTCCATATGTGGTATTAAACTGGATCAATTAAGAACCGAGAGAATTATAAAAACGGAACAGGAAAAATTATTGAAAGTGCAAAAAGAAATGGTCGATTTGAAACTGAAAGCCTTTCAGTCTCAAATGAACCCGCATTTTGTTTTCAACACCCTCAATGCCATCCAGTATTTTATAACATCAGATGAAAAAGTAAAAGCGCTGAACTATTTATCTGTGTTCAGCAAACTCATTCGCTATTATCTCAAAAATTTTGAAAAAGAAAGTATTTCCTTATCTGATGAAATAGCGATGCTCAACTGGTACTTAACACTTCAAAAGTTACGTTATTACGAGCGATTTGAATTTACCATCCACACCGTTTCAAATACAACAAAAGCAGATGCCCGCATACCTTGTTTCATCCTTCAAACCCTGCTGGAAAACATAATAGAATTTACTGTTTTCAGTAGCAAAGACCATGCTGACATAAACATTAATTTTAAAATTAGCGAAGAAAAAGTAAATGTTGATGTTGATTTTAATTTTAAAAACATCAATACCGAAAAAACAAATTACCTCCCCGAATACAGAAAAGAGATTTCTAAGTGGCAGGACCAGATAAGAATGCTTAATTTAACCAAGGATTATAATATCAAAAAGAAAGTTGTATTCAAAACTAAAATGAAGAAGGAATTTGCCGGCGGACAAGTGGTACTGTGTCTGCCTAACCTGATATAACCATGAAAAGCAACCTGACATATTTACTATGTACCCTTTTCTTCTTTTATGGAAACATTTCCTGGACTCAACAATCAGAGGAATTTCAAGTGCCTTTTAAGTTATTTAAAACAAGCCAGGACACCCTCAACATTAACTACATAATCGACAATGACGTTATATTATTCACAGGGCAAAAAAAGGATTTAAAAAGCATTCCCGGTGATATCTTTTGGGTGCAGTTAGATTTTTCGGGGTTACTGGAAAATTTAAAACAAAAAGAACAGTGGTATGTTTATATACAATATTTCAATAAAGCAGAAGCCTTTTACAGCAATCAAAACACAATAGATTCCGTCATTTTGGGAAGTTTTGAAACAGGCAATGCATTTACGGGCGAAATTCCTTTTACTAAAGATCAGCTCATAGACTCAAAATACCTGTATTTAAAAGTTGAAAAACTAAATGTCAAATACAACATAAGCAAACATCCTTTTATATGTTACAGTGAAACGGTGCGGTATTATAAGCAAAACTATGTCTCCATGTTTCAATACAAAAGCAGGGCTTTAACACATTTTTTTCTTGGGGTTTCGCTTATAATCGTGATCATTGCACTGACTATTTATTTTATAAACAGAAAAACAGACTACCTGTTGTATGTGCTCTATGTGACGTGTATGTCAGTATATTTTGGGAGGTTTGTTATTGAAGCTTATACAAGCACATTTGGAAGTTTTTCTTTTATCACCTTTTTCCTGAATAATTTTTTTGAAATACTTTCAAATATATTCTATATCCTCTTTGTAAAATACTATCTGACAACTCGTGTATTCTATCCAAAACTCAATACTGCAATCTCGATGGCAGTACTGTTTTTAACGGGATTATTGCTAGTTGACAGCGTTGCGTTGCTGATGCAAAACTTTAGCCTGCATTCGGTCTTGTTGGATATAAGGGCACTTATCATCAGTACATTTGTGGTTTTGAGCATAATTTACCTTTTGTTTCATTTAAAGAACAAGCTTACTTATTTCATTGTATTTGGCTCCTTTTTTTATGCAGCTGGTTCAGTTCTTGTTTTTTTAACAGGGTATGCATCCTATTTAAAAACAGGGGCACTTATCGAGATTGTCATATTTGGTCTGGGTCTGGGATATAAAATAAAATTGGAGTATCAGGAAAAACTGGCCGCTCAGCAGGAGGCTATTGAAAATTACATCAAAGCTTTAAGGGCACAGATGAACCCGCATTTTATTTTCAATTCCCTTAGTTCCATTCAGCATTTGATTTTAAAGAGTGACACACCTGCAGCGCTGAAATATTTATCCAAATTCAGCCAATTGATGCGTTCAACCCTTGAAAATTCCATAGAAAAGAATGTGATATTGGCCGAAGAAATAAAATTACTGGAAACCTATCTCGATTTGGAGTCCCTGCGATTTGATGACACTTTTTCATATGAAATTATAGTTGAGAAGCACCTCAATACGCAATTGCTGGAAGTACCTTTGCTTATCATTCAACCCTTTGTTGAAAATGCCATTCTTCACGGTTTGTTACCTAAAAAAGAAGGCGAAAAAAAAGTAACGATAACATTTTCTGAAGATGAACACCATATCACGGTAACTATTGAAGACACCGGTATCGGCAGAAAAGCAAGCCAGTCGATTTATGAAAGTACTGCTAAACTGAAGAAAGTTTCAAGAGGTATCGAACTCACTGAAAAACGCATTCAAGTTTTAAAAACACAAACACACCGGAAAAAGGCCTATACAATTGAGGATCTTACAGATGCTTCGGGGAATCCTTCCGGAACACGGGTTATTGTTAAACTACCAAAAAACTAGGCTTATGAATTTAAAAGCTATCATTGTAGAAGACGAAACGCACAGCCTTGAAACGCTTAAAAACCTGCTTGAAAAATTTTGTGAGGGTGTGGAGGTGATTGGTTTAGCCTCTTCCGTTAAGGAAGCATTGGAGGTCATTCAAAAGTCCCAACCCGATGTGGTTTTTATGGACATAGAACTCCAGTCAGGTACCGGGTTTGATATCCTTACCCAACTGCCCGAAATCAATTTTGAAGTTATCTTCACCACCGCTTTCGACCAGTATGCCATAAAAGCGGTAAAATTCAGTTCACTGGATTATTTGCTAAAACCCATTGACCTTGAAGAACTTCAGCAGGCTGTTGAAAAAGCAAAGCAAGCCAAAAACCGGGTTGAATACAACCAACAGTTGAAAACGCTTTTGCAGAACATCAATCAACCCAAACTCTCCAAAATATGCCTGGCCACAGCAGACGGGTTTGAATTTATAAGCACTAGCGAAATACTCTATTGTGAAGCCGGGGGGTCTTACACAACGTTTGTATTGATTAACGGAAAAAAACTTTTGGTAAGCAAGCATCTAAAAGAATATGAGAATATGCTGGCCGATCAGCATTTTATGAGGGTGCATAACAGTTACCTCATCAACCTCAAGGAAGTAAAAAAATATGTCAAGGCAGACGGTGGCTATATCGTTATGAATAACGAGGATATTGTTAGTATCTCCAGAGGGAAAAAGGACACCTTTATTGAGGCGATGCAAAGGATGCTATAACTCCCTCGTTTTATTTTTTTTTATATATTTAGAAAAAAAATCAGTGAAATATAGTATTGTATTCTTTTTGGGCTTTTATCTAAATGCACAGGAACTTCCTTTAGTTTATGTTGATGAAAACTTTCAAAAAATACCGGAAGAAATCTATATTAACAAGCAAGAATCCAACACCTTTCTTGAAGCTGAAATTGTTTCAGATACCGCCATTTACAAAAAACTCTTCTATAAGGAATTTTTTGGGACCCTTGATAAAAACAAGAAGTCACAGTTGAACAAATTGTTGTTACAAAAATATGAGGTTGACAGTACTAAAGTGTGGGTAATTCATTATGTAGATAGCCTGCCCGATGTAAGTACCCTTTCAAAAAAAAGCAAAATCATATATGAGCCTGTAGATTCAACACAGGCAAGCCTTGAAGCAGCAGCTTATCTCAATGCAAATAGAAAATTTATTGCTAATAAATTTTCTACAAAAGAATTTAATGAAAAATTAAATCGTACAAAACATTCCCACATCTTTTCATATAAGAGTTGGTACAAATCAACTAAAAAAGAAATTAAAAAATACCGAAAAACCGACCACGCATTGCTCCTGCATTTTTATGGTCACAATGCCGGGTTTCCCGAAACTGATAGAGATGTAAGGTGGCTTGAAGACCCCTACAACGTATTAAAAGCCATTTTTTCTGATGGGGTTAAAAACTACCCAACAATCATATTACATCCTGACGGTTCTTTTTTTGTAAGTTATTATACAATACCCTTTGACAAAGAGAAAGAACTGACTGACAGAGATTTTTTTGATAAGGAAAGGAACATCAAAGGTTTTGAATAAAACTAGCTTAATAAAATGCTCCGTTATTTTTTATAATTTTACAACATAACACACCTCTCTAAATTTACATTTAAAACTAGTAAAATCAACAAATTTTATTAATTTGCATGACCAATACAATAAGTACTATGAATAAGATATCCCGCCTTTTTGATTTCCCCTATTACCAATTGTCAAAAAACAATCTACCTGATTGCCTCGTAACAAAATATGGAGAGGAATGGATAAAAACCTCCACTCAGGAATACATTGATAAAGCCAATGCCGTTTCACGTGGTTTGCTGCGAATGGACGTAAACAAAAATGATAAAATCGCTCTTATCTCAACAAACAACCGTACCGAGTGGAGTATCATGGACATCGGTATATTGCAGACCGGGGCACAAAATATCCCCATTTACCCAACCATAGGCGAAGAAGATTATGAATATATTTTGAATCATTCAGAATCCATCTATTGTTTTGTTTCAGACAAGGAAGTCTATGAAAAAGTCATGGCCATCAAGAAGAACGTGCCTAAATTAAAAGAAGTGTTTTCTTTTGACACCATCAGTGGATGTAAAAACTGGAGTGAAGTAGGAGATTTAGGAAATGACGACTCTAATCAAAGCGAAGTAGAAGCCAGGAAAGAAGGAGTTGATGAAATGGACCTCGCTACCATTATCTATACCTCCGGAACTACAGGTAAGCCCAAAGGGGTCATGCTTTCCCATAGAAACATAGTTTCAAACGTAATTGACAGTGCGCCCCGCATACCGGTTAAAGAAGGAGATGCACGCGCAATGAGCTTTTTACCCGTCTGCCATATTTTTGAACGCATGATCCTGTACATCTATCAATACCATTCTGTTTCTATCTATTTTGCTGAGTCCATTGAAAAAATTAGTGACAATTTAAAAGAAGTCCACCCTCATGTCATGTCAGTCGTACCACGATTACTCGAAAAAGTCTACGATAAAATTTACGCCAAAGGAACTGAATTAACCGGTGTTAAAAAAAGTTTGTTCTTCTGGGCTATTGAATTGGGATTAAAATATGAGCCCTATCGAGCCAACGGATGGTGGTATGAAACCAAACTTAAGCTCGCCCGTAAACTTATTTTCAGCAAATGGAAAGAAGCCTTGGGTGGCGAACTGGAAGTCATGGTTTCAGGAAGTGCCGCATTGCAACCCCGACTTGCCCGTGTTTTTGCAGCAGCGGGAATTCCCGTGATGGAAGGATATGGTCTTACAGAAACCTCTCCCGTTATTTCGGTAAACGATATGCGAAACGGGTTATTCAGGATAGGTACCGTTGGAAAAACCATTCCCAATGTAGAAGTTAAAATTGCTGAAGACGGCGAAATCCTCTGCAAAGGCCCCAATGTGATGATTGGCTACTACAAAGACCCTGATAAAACTGCCGAAGTTATGACCGGTGATTATTTCCATACCGGTGATATTGGAGAAATGGATGCAGACGGTTTCCTGAAAATAACAGACCGTAAAAAAGAAATGTTCAAAACCAGCGGTGGTAAGTATATCGCACCGCAATTACTGGAAAACGCCATGAAACAATCGCTGTTTATCGAGCAGATTATGGTTATTGGCGACGGCGAGAAAATGCCCGCTGCCTTTATACAGCCCAGCTTTGACTTTGTAAAAGAATGGGCCAAACGCAAAAAAATCGATATCGGTACTTCGCTTGAAGACCTTTGCAACAATGAGAAAGTCATTGCCCGCATTCAGGAAGAAGTTGACACTTATAATGAACGCTTCGGGAAATGGGAAAAAATAAAACTCTTTGAACTCACCCCGGAAGTTTGGAGCGTTGAAGCCGGCCACCTCACCCCTACCATGAAATTAAAACGACGAGTCGTGAAAGAACGGTATAAAGACTTGTATGAAAAAATTTACAGGTAGCATCCCCTTTTATAATTTTAAAATTTATTCAAATCTCGCTGAAAATCCTGCTTCTTAGCCAATGATTCAGTTTTTTATTTAAAAAAACTGAAGATCCATATCTTTTTAATACATTTATTATCAACTAACTAAAAAACCTATAAAAATGAAAACAAAAAATTTTCTTGTCTCCGGGATTGCAGGCGCTATTGTCTACTTTCTGCTGGGATGGTTATTTTATGCCATTCTTTTTAAAGACTTCTTCCCACCAAACCCTAATGAAGGTGAAGAAAACCTGGTCATGATTTTTCTGGGCTGTTTGTCTTATGGCCTTTTTATCGCTTACATCTTTGTCCAATGGGCACAAATCAGTACACTTGCAACCGGTGCTAAAGCCGGGGCCATCATTGGGCTTTTCAACGGGCTTTATTGGAATTTTTTCTACATCGCTATGGATCCCACATATCCATATGAAGCTTTTGGTGTCGATTTGGTTATTATGACAGTGTCCACGGCCATTGTGGGTGCCGTTATTGGTGGAATTAATGGAAAATTAGGTTAATAAATACGTTTTCTTTTTTTGTAAAACTCCTCGTGAAAGAGGAGTTTTTTTTATAATTCTATTCGTTTATTATTTCTTCAACAATTGATTTCTTTAAAGGCAAAGAAAAATAAAAAGAGGTCCCCTTTGTCTCCTCACTCTCCACCCAAATTTTTCCCTTATTTTTTTCAACAAATCCTTTTACCAATAACAAGCCGATACCGCCTCCTTTGTTATCTTTTCTTGGCTTGCTTAAAGATTCCATCTTAGGTGTAAAGATTTTATTCACTATTTGAGGAGGCATGCCCTTACCTGTATCCTGTATTTCAACAATAACCGTGTCCTTTTGTTTATTTGCCCTTACGGTGATTATTCCATTTTCAGGTGTATGGCTAATTGCGTTGGAAATCAAGTTTTGAAAGATGGAAAGTAACATTTTTGAGTCGGCAAATACAAAAGTATCTTCCTTTATCTCATTTATAAGCAGAAGGGATTTTAATGCAGCCTGTTCTTCCATTCCCATAAGAATTTTAGATACTATAGGAAACAGAAAAACATGCCCGGGGGTAAAAGCCTGTGAAGCATACTTTACCCTGGCCCACTCCAGTAAATAATCAAGCATGTTTAATTCATCGACTGAAGAGTCATAGATATGCGCAATAATCTCTTTTCTTTCATCGTCATCGATAGTATCATAATGGGTCTTTAAATATTCTGATGCAGCTATTGTGGCAGCCAGCGGACTCCGAAGGTCATGAGACAAAATCGCAAGCACATCTTCCTTATGGGTATTCAAATCTTCCAGATCCTTTACATATCTTTTAATGGCGTCCTCTGCTTTTTTTGTCTCAGTTTTATTCTGAAGTATTTTTACAAAACCAATATGTTCACCCTCATCAGAAGTTAATGGAAAAACCAACCCTGACGCATATATTCTTCCATTATCCTTACACCTGTGCCATCGGTTATCGGTTGCCTTTCCCTCTTTTAGAGCTCTATGAATTTCCTTTTCGGGAATACCGTTTGCTATGTCTTGTTCTGTAAAAATAGTTTTAAAGTGTTGTCCTATTATTTCCGCTTCCTCATATTTAAAAATATGGTTAGCACCCGTGTTCCAGCTGTTAATAGATAAATCCAAATCTAAAGTAAGCACTGCATAATCTTCAATACTTTCGATTACATGACTGTAAAAATCTGTTGTGGGAATGTATCTTTTTTTTGTAATTTTAGTTTTTACTGCTCCTGAAACAGCCTCTAAACTTCTTGCCATCTGTCATTATTTTTTACAAATATCCCTCATTAATCCTAAGGTTAGACACGTTTAACATATTAAGTAGCTAATGAGTTAAAAAAAATGTGGATATTTATTATGCGTGCATAGTATATTTTTGTATCTTTACATTTCGTGAGTCGAAATAATGAGATTACTGCTTCAGCAGGTATTAATAAAACCCTGATTCCAAAGGGATTACATATGAAAGACATTACCATAGATTATGCATTACGCACTACCTGGCAAGCCGTTACACGCATGTACAATGAGGAAGCCTCTAAGTTTGAAAGTACTATGGCAACGGGATTTGCTCTTTTGAGTATCGATCCTGAAGAAGGCACCCCTTCCACTTCACTGGGGCCACGTATGGGTATGGAAGCTACCAGCCTGTCACGCACCCTTAAGTCGATGGAAGAGCGCGGCCTGATCATTCGCAAACCCAATCCTGAAGACGGTCGTGGTGTCTTGATTTACTTAACCGAATTTGGTAAGGAAAAAAGGGAGTATTCAAAAGACCGGGTACTAAAGTTCAATGAAGCCATAAAAAAAGAAGTTTCAGAAGAGAAGCTGAAACACTTCTTTGAAGTCACGGAAGCCATCAACGAAATGATTTCCAATAAAAAAATATATACAAACGATTTAGTTTTTAAAAAATATGAGTAAACGTAGAATTAACAAAGTAGCCGTCGTCGGCTCCGGAATTATGGGAAGCGGTATTGCACTGCACTTTGCCAATATTGGCGTGGAAGTGCTTTTGCTTGACATCGTTCCGCGGGAACTGAATGACACCGAAAAGAAAAAAGGACTGACCCTTGAAGACAAAGCCGTGCGCAACCGCATTGTGAACGAGTCGCTGCAAAGTGCTGTCAAATCAAAACCCTCTCCGGTTTATCACAAGAGTTTTGTAAACCGCATCACTACGGGTAACCTGGAAGACGACATCGCTAAAGTGAAAGAAGTTGACTGGATCATCGAAGTGGTCATCGAGCGCCTGGACATCAAAAAACAAGTGTTTGACAATCTGGAAAAACACCGCACGCCGGGCACACTCATCACTTCAAATACTTCGGGTATTCCCATCAAGTTTATGAATGAAGGCCGAAGTGAGGACTTCAAAAAGCACTTCTGCGGAACCCACTTTTTCAACCCGCCACGCTATTTAAAACTCTTTGAAATCATTCCCGGACCGGATACTTCTCAGGAGGTACTGGACTTCCTCAATGAATACGGCGAAAAGTTCCTTGGGAAAACCTCAGTACTTGCCAAAGATACCCCCGCCTTTATCGGAAACCGTGTCGGGATATTTGGGATCCAAAGCCTGTTTCATCAGGTAAAAGAAATGGGACTCACTGTCACCGAAGTCGATAAACTCACCGGTCCTGTTATAGGTCGTCCAAAATCGGCTACCTTCCGCACAGTGGATGTGGTTGGATTGGATACGTTGGTTCATGTG
Organism: uncultured Flavobacteriaceae bacterium; assembly: GCA_963975935.1. Taxonomy (GTDB): domain Bacteria; phylum Bacteroidota; class Bacteroidia; order Flavobacteriales; family Flavobacteriaceae; genus Planktosalinus. Next base: position 23,488 of record CAXBIQ010000003.1, on the reverse strand, counting down.
GCCAATGGAATTTACGAAAACTGTAAAGAAGACGAAGCCCACGACCTCTTTAAACTACCGGATTTCATTGAAAAAATGGTAGAAAACAAATGGCTGGGAAGCAAAACCGGTCAGGGGTTCTACAAAAAAATAAAGAATGACGATGGCAGCAGCGAAATCAAAGAGTTAAACCTCAACACGCTGGAATACCAGTCAACCAAAAAAGCAAACTTTGCCACACTAGAAAAAACCAAAACCATCGACAAGCCCATTGACCGCTTTCCGGTATTGGTGGATGGTGATGACAAGGCAGGGGAATTCTACCGCAAGAACTTTGCAGGAATGTTTGCTTACGTTTCCAACCGAATCCCTGAAATATCAGACGAGCTCTACAAAATAGACGACGCGATGAAAGCCGGTTTCGGCTGGGAAAACGGTCCGTTTGAAATCTGGGATTCCATAGGAGTGGAAAAAGGACTCGAGCTCATCAAAGCAGAAGGACTTCAGGCAGCAGACTGGGTAAATGAAATGCTGGCTTCAGGTAATAAAACATTTTACACTGTAAAAGATGGAGCTACCTATTATTATGATATCCCATCAAAAAAACAAACCAAAGTCCCCGGTCAGGACGCCTTTATTATCCTGAACAACATCCGCGAAAGCAAAAAAGTATGGAGCAACAAAGAAGCGTCCATACAAGATTTGGGTGATGGCATCATCAACCTGGAGTTCAACTCTAAGATGAACACCATTGGTGAAGGCGTGCTCGCCGGCATCAACAAAGCCATAGACCTGGCTGAAAAAGAATATAACGGACTCGTGATTGGCAACCAGGCTTCCAATTTCTCTGTGGGTGCCAACATTGGAATGATTTTTATGATGGCGGCAGAGCAGGAATATGATGAACTCAATATGGCTATCAAATACTTCCAGGACACCATTATGCGGGTGCGCTACTCCTCCATTCCGGTGATTGTAGCTCCCCACGGTATGTCTCTGGGCGGTGCCTGCGAAATGAGCATGCACGCCGATAAAGTAGTAGCTGCCGCCGAAACCTACATCGGTTTGGTGGAATTTGGCGTCGGGGTCATCCCCGGAGGAGCCGGGTCCAAAGAAATGACCGTACGTGCCGCAGACACTTTCAAAAAAGACGATGTGGAGTTAAACGTGCTACGTGAATACTTCCTAACCATCGGGATGGCAAAAGTAGCGACTTCGGCTTATGAAGCTTTTGATCTTGGCATCCTGCAAAAAGGAAAAGACATCGTGGTTGTCAACAAAGACCGCCAGCTCGCTGAAGCGAAAAAGCACGCCCTTTTACTCGCAGAAGCCGGTTACACCAAGCCTATTGAACGTACAGATATTAAAGTGTTGGGCAAACAAGCTCTGGGGATGTTCTTAGTAGGAACAGACCAGATGGTAGCCGGGAACTACATCAGCGAGCACGACAGAAAAATCGCTGATAAACTCGCTTATGTCATGGCAGGTGGAGACCTTTCAGAAGCAACACTGGTGAGCGAACGCTACCTCCTCGACCTGGAACGCGAAGCCTTCCTGTCACTCTGTACCGAAAGAAAAACACTGGAACGCATACAGCATATGCTGAAGACGGGGAAACCTTTGAGGAATTAATGTATAATGTAGATTGTATACTGTATACTGAATTTGATGTCTATGTTCATTCTAATAAACTGAAAAGAAATGAATTATTTTAAAGAACTAAAAGTTTGGCAAAAATCAATGGAGCTAGTTACAGATACCTATATTAAAACTCGTGAATTTCCTAAAGAAGAAGTTTACGGGTTGACGTCTCAAATCAGACGATCATCAATTCCCATTTCTTCAAACATTGCTGAAGGATGCGGAAGAAAGACAAATAAAGATTTTGCAAATTTCCTCGGAGTAGCTTTAGGTTCAGCTTTTGAATATGAAACACAACTCATTATTTGTAAAAACCTAAATTACATTCTTGAAGAGGATTTTCAAAAATTAGAAAGTGAAGTTCAACACATACAAAATATGATTATTAAACTGCAATCAACTCTAACTGTATAACTTAAATTTTCATCACCAACATTATACACTATACAAAATACAATATACATGAAAAGAACAGCATACATCGTACAAGCATACCGAACCGCCGTGGGCAAAGCACCACGCGGACTCTTTCGCTTTAAGCGACCTGACGAACTCGCAGCAGAAACCATCCGGTTTATGATGGAGAAACTGCCGCAACTGGATAAAACACGCATTGACGACGTCATCGTGGGCAACGCCATGCCCGAAGCCGAACAAGGCCTTAATATGGGGCGCCTTATCTCCCTGATGGGATTGGACACCGTAGACGTTCCCGGGATGACCGTAAACCGCTACTGTGCATCCGGACTGGAAACCATCGCCACCGCAACTGCAAAAATCCAAAACGGTATGGCCGATTGTATCATTGCAGGTGGAGCAGAAAGCATGAGTTACATCCCAATGGGAGGTTACAAGCCCGTTCCTGATTATAAAGTCGCCAAAGAAGGCAACCAGGATTACTACTGGGGTATGGGACTCACCGCTGAAGCCGTTGCCGAAAAGTACAAGGTGTCCCGTGAGGACCAGGACGAATTTGCCTTCAACTCCCATCAAAAAGCACTAAAAGCACAATCTGAAAACCGCTTTAAAGACCAGATTGTTCCCATCGAGATCGAACATACCTTTGTCAATGCCAAAGGCAAAAAGGAAACAAAAAACTACACCGTAGAACAAGACGAAGGCCCAAGAGCCGATACCAACAAGGAAGCTTTAGCAAGGCTGCGACCCGTGTTCGCCGAGGGCGGAAGTGTCACTGCCGGAAACTCCTCACAAATGAGTGACGGTGCCGCTTTTGCAATCGTGATGAGTGAAGAAATGGTGAAAGAACTCAACCTGGAGCCCATCGCCCGCCTCGTGAGTTATGCCGCCGTAGGTGTGGAACCCCGCATTATGGGTATTGGTCCTGTAAAGGCCATTCCAAAAGCTGTTGCTTTAGCCGGACTCAAACAAGATGACATTTCGTTAATCGAACTCAATGAAGCCTTTGCTTCGCAGTCGCTGGCGGTCATTCGTGAGCTGGGCTTAAATCAGGATATCGTAAACGTCAACGGAGGCGCAATCGCCCTGGGTCACCCACTGGGATGCACCGGAGGAAAGCTTTCGGTTCAACTCTTTGACGAAATGCGCAAACGCAACCTCAACGGGAAGTATGGTATGGTGACGATGTGTGTGGGAACCGGACAGGGAGCGGCTGGGATTTATGAGTTTCTTCGATAGACATATGACTGCAAGACGTAAGACGTAAGACAAGATTTTATAATTAAAAATAAATGGCATCAACACATAATTTTAGGAAACTGACTATTTGGAGAGAGGGTTTAGAAATTGCAAAAGAAACCTATGCCACAACAAAAATATTTCCAAAATCAGAAGTTTATGGTTTAAGTAGTCAATTGCAACGTTCCGCTGTTTCGATTCCTTCAAATATAGCAGAAGGCACAGCTCGAAGTACAAATAAACATTTCATACAATACCTCGAAAATGCTCTTGGTTCAGCCTATGAATGGGAAACCCAACTTATCATTTCGTTTGAAATCGGATACATTTCAGAAGATACTTTTAAGCATTTAGAATTAAAAATTAATAAAATTCAAGCAATGATTTCAAAATTTATAGACGGTCTGGAAAAGTAAAACGTCCTACGTCTTAAGTCTTGAAGTCCTAAGTCAAAAAAGTTATGGAAACAAAAACAAATAAAGAACTACTAAGAGGCGGTCAATTCATAGTAAAAGAAACCGCCTGTGAAGATGTATTTACTCCTGAAGATTTCAGTGAGGAACAAAAGATGATGCGCGACTCTGTGAAAGAGTTTGTGGACAGGGAAATATGGCCACACAAAGAGCGCTTTGAAAAAAAGGATTATGACTTCACTGAGGAAGTGATGCGAAAAGCCGGCGAACTTGGCTTACTGGGCATTGCCGTACCTGAAGCTTATGGTGGTCTGGGAATGGGATTTGTAACCACGATGTTGGTTTGTGACTACATTTCGGGGGCAACCGGATCGTTTAGTACGGCCTTTGGTGCGCACACCGGAATCGGAACTTTACCCATTACGCTATACGGAACTGAGGAACAAAAACAAAAATACGTTCCCAAGTTAGCCACAGGTGAATGGTTTGGTGCCTACTGTTTAACTGAACCCGGTGCAGGTAGTGACGCCAACAGCGGTAAAACCAAAGCAGTCCTTTCAGAAGACGGTAAACACTACAGCATCACGGGGCAAAAGATGTGGATTTCCAATGCCGGTTTTGCAAGTATCTTTATCGTTTTTGCACGTATTGAAGATGACAAAAACATTACCGCTTTTATCGTGGAACGCGATAAAGCTGAAGGAATGACTTTTGGAGAGGAAGAGCACAAACTGGGTATTCACGGGTCTTCTACCCGTCAGGTGTTTTTTAGTGATGTAAAAATACCTGCTGAAAACCTTTTAGGCGAACGTAACGGCGGATTCAAAATCGCAATGAACTCACTCAATGTAGGGCGTATTAAACTGGCGGCCGCTTGTCTCGATGCTCAAAGACGTGTAACTGAAAACGCTGTAAAATATGCCAACGAGCGTGTACAGTTTAAAACCCCCATCGCCCAGTTTGGTGCCATCAAGCAAAAGTTGGCCGAAATGGCTACCGCTGCTTATGTGGGTGAAAGTGCTACTTACCGTGCCGGAAAAAATATCGAAGACCGCATTGCGATGCGCGAAGCCGATGGCAATGGCCACCAGGAAGCCGAGCTAAAAGGTGTGGAAGAGTACGCTATTGAGTGCTCTATTCTTAAAGTAGCCGTTTCTGAAGACATCCAGAACTGTTCTGATGAAGGCATCCAGATCTTTGGCGGGATGGGCTTCTCCAAAGACACTCCGATGGAAGCTGCCTGGCGTGATGCACGTATTGCACGTATCTATGAGGGCACCAACGAAATCAACAGAATGCTCGCCGTGGGAATGCTCGTTAAAAAAGCAATGAAAGGCCACGTAGACCTGTTGGGTCCTGCGACTGCGGTTGGTGAAGAATTATTGGGCATTCCTTCTTTTGACACGCCCGATTATTCTGAATTGATGGCAGAAGAAAAAGAAATGATTGCCAAACTCAAAAAAGTATTCCTGATGGTGGCGGGTGGTGCCGTGAAAAAATATGGCCAGGACATAGAGGAACACCAGCAACTGCTGCTCAACGCTGCGGACATCCTTATAGAAATCTATATGGCCGAATCAGCCATATTGAGAGCTGAGAAGAACGCCAAGCGCTTTGGAGAAGACAAACAAAAAGAGCAAATCGCGATGGCAAAATTGAATCTTTACCACGCCGTGGAGAAAATTAGCACCGCTGCCAAAACAGGGATTATCTCCTTTGCCGAAGGCGACGAACTCAAAATGATGATGATGGGATTAAAACGTTTTACCAAATACACAAACTACCCTGATATCATAGCCCTGCGACGCACCATTGCCGAAAAGGTGATAGCGGAAAACAATTACCCCTTTTAGAACTACAGTTTACAATCTATAACACAAAACGCCTTGAAGAAATTCAGGGCGTTATTTTTTTACATAATTATGTGAAGATGTTATATAATTCACACTTAATTCGAAAAGAGTTAAGATTAAATGCAAAAGAGGTCGGTTTATCTCCCTGATAATGTTAATATTATACAATATTAATTAAAACATTTTTTTATGAAACGGTTGTCTTATTTTCTATTAATGTGCCTGCTAAGTATAGTATGTATTTCGTGCCTGAATGTAGAAAGCAGAGAAAATTCTACTGAGGAAGTCAGCCGCATCAGTGTTGATGAATTGATTTATGAAATAAAAACCGCTGATACACATACTCCACAAATACCTCCTTCACCTGATACCACTAAAAAAAAAGAAGGTTGCAAAACTAAACAACAGCACCCATCAGGAAATGCTTGGTATCTATACACATCTAAAAATGAGTCAGGATCAGATTTTTTTCTTTGAGAATCAGTTCAATAAGCAAGTGAAAGACCTGAATCAACATAGACTCACCCAAATAGAAATACAAACTATTATGGACGCAAGCTTTGAAACAACGCTTACTGAAGAACAGTTTGGTCTGTATAATAAATGGCGTAAAAAAAGTGGGAAATAAATTATGATACTCATATATATTCACATACCTTGAACCCTAACAATGCTCATTACCACACTATTGTATAACGTGGGTTCATATTCTCCAAAGGTTTTCCCAAATCACATCAACTTTCCACTCACAAAAATTAAATCCTTTTTTAAACTACAAAATACATTTTTAGCTTGCCTCTGTTTTTTACCTCTATTTCTCCCCGGTATTCACACGTCCAGCTATCTTTTATTAATTCATAAGTACCCTCACTAACATTTATTTTTCCGGGTTCTGACATGGATTCCATTCTGGCAGCAACATTTACAGTATCGCCCCAAATGTCATAAGCAAACTTTTTACTGCCCACTACCCCGGCAACCACCGGACCGGAATTAATACCTATCCTGATATCAAAAGTTAAATCATTAACGGCTATATTATTTTTGGTTTCCTCAACAAAGTCCGTAATTTCTTTTGCTGCCAATACCATTTTATAAGCATGATCATCTTCAGTTTTATTCAAACCGCCGGCACACATATATGCGTCTCCAATGGTCTTGATTTTTTCCAATCCGTGCTTTTCTATAATAGTGTCAAACTTTGAAAAGTAAAAGTCAACGGTTTCTACCAGCGTTTCCGGTGACAGGTTTTCAGAATAACTGGTAAAGCCTTTGAAATCTGTGAATAAAACCGTCACAAAATCGTGTTTCTTTGCTTTTACTTTTCCAAATAATTTTAACTCATTAGCCGTGTCTTCAGGGAGAATATTGAGCAACAAACGGTCTGACTTGTCCCGTTCTTCCTCGATGATTTTTTTTGTTTTCCTGATAAACAGATACCGCCTGTACCAGAGTATGGCTAAAATTGCAATAAAAACTAATACAATGGCAATGGCATAAGTGACTATGCGTTGGTTCTTTCTTTTTTGCTCCAGAAGGTCAACCTCTATTTGCTTTTTTGAAACCTCAAAATTTGTTCGCAAGTCTGCTATCTGCTGCACGTTTTCCAAATTAATGACACTGTCTCTGTAAGTGATATATTCTTTGTAATGTTTTAAAGAAGCTTCCTGGTTACCGGCGGTTTCATAAAGTTCAGAAAGTGTAAAGTTTGCATCGCTGATTTGTTCTTTCAACCTGTATTGAGTGGCTAAATCCAGACTTCTTTGAGCATAGTTCAATGCCCTTGTATAGTTATTTCGCCTTAGGTATATATCAGACATATAAGTCAGGTAAATCGTGATGGGGTAATAATCTTCCAGTTCCTCCAGTAAAACCAAGGCCTCATTGATGTGTTGTTCTGCCAGTGCATCCTTGCCCTGTTCTGCATACACCATACCCACATTTCCCAGGTTATATGCTGTACCAATGGGATAGTCTACCTGCTTAAAAAGCAAACCGGATTCTTCAAAATAACCCAGGGCTTTGTCAAAATATTCATTTTTAAATGCTTCGTCACCGGCATTCAATAATGCAGATGCCAGCGTGAGCGAATCATTTGTTTTTTTTAAAATGTCAATGGATTTTGAATAATAGGTTTCTGCATTGGTTGCATTTCCTATTTTGGAATACACATCGGCTATGGTAAGGTAAGCACCTCCCTCAAAGGATTTATCTTCTATTTGTGAAGCCGCTTCACTGGCTTTTATATAAGACTCCAGGGCCATCGTCAAATTACCGCTTCTTTGATACACCTGCCCTCTTATACTATAGCCCCTGTAGAGATAAATATAATCTTCACGCTCCCGGGATAATTCAATTAATTCATGGGCATACTTTAATGATTCTTCTATATCATTGGCGGTATTGAAGGACAAATTTCGCAGGAGCTCAAGTTTATCCACTCCGGTTATGTTTCCTTCCTCATAAATAAGTTTCAGGCTGTCTGCCACTTTCCGGTCCTGAGCAAAACAAACTTCTAAGCAAAGCAAAAGGCATGCTACTAAAACATACCTACTATTGCTTTTAAAAAACATGGTTGAATTATTTGTTAATCATAATTTTTGGATCCTGATTATAGGTAACTGCGCCCACCGTATAGCTGATGCCATAAGATTCAATAGTTCCCTGGGGGAATGACCCTATCACTCCTTTCCAGGTTCCGTCAGGTTGCAAGGTGGGTACTGTGCTGAAGACATTACTGCCTCCGGTCTCATAAATACCGGTAAGTCCTCCTATATCTCCTGCTTTTTTAAAGACAACTATATAGCCTGATTTGACCGATGTTGTTAAATTATCATCCTCGGTTTGTGTGCTGCCCACGCTTACTCCATCAGAAATGGTGGGTGGAAATGGAATGGCATTGGTTGCACTGATGGTAATGGTTACTGTGGTTGTGTTTGATCCGCACATAATGAAAAGTTTTTTGGTTAATAATCAGACTGTTAAGGTAATTAAAAAATCAATCGTTAATGCATCGGTTGAAACGAAAGGCATTCTTTTTTGTCCCAAAGCCACTTTTTATTTATCCGTCGTATTTTAAAAAACACCCATTTAATTTTTTGCCCATAATATCAGGCAAGGATTAGTTCCTTTATCGTGAAACATATTTAAAATAACGGGTATTGCCTGTATTACCCTTTGGATCATAAGTGAAACCCAGAAACTTAAACCAGCTTATTTGACCGGGATGCTCTGAAGCAGAACGAATCACACAGGTGCACCCTTTATAATTTGATGTTTCCTTCTTCAATAGCTCCCGTAAGTCAAAACTTATTTTAAGTGCACATGCCTCCATATGCTTACTGGCAATAAAAAACGTTTCATACTTTTTTTTCCCCACACTGTAAAATCCCAGAATGGCGATGGGTTGGTTTTCTGGGGTAACCCAAATTTTAGAGAACCCGTCTTTGCTGCACCGTTCAAGTTGGTTAACCACATAATCCCGTGCATTCTCAATGAGCTTGTCGTTCATAAGGGCCCATTCGTTTTCGGTAAGGTACCACGGGTTGTTGAATATATACAGAATATTCTGTGAGCTGATGTCACTACACATTTTATACATACGGTTCCGTTTGAAGTAAATCTATTTGTAAGCTTTTATGCAACAACAAGATACAACCTTTTTACAAAGATTGAAAACCCTTCTTATACAGCCGGAGTCATTAACTAAAACAACCGTCCTTTTTTTTACTGTTTCTTAAAGCAGAGGATGCTTCTGAAAATCAAGTGTTAGATCACATTATTAAAAAAAAATACACATAAGTATGTAACATTCTTCCTCTTTTGAATCTAAAGGAAAAATTAAACACATACACATTATGAAAATCTTTATGATCACTTTAAGTTTATTGCTGGCCTCTCAATTGATGGCACAACCCGAATTCCGGGTAACCAAAAAAGGGTCCGGTCAACCGGTCCTGCTTTTGCCCGGCTTTACATGCACTGCCGAAGTATGGCAGGACATTGAAACCACCCTCACCCCAAATCATGAGCTGCACCTTATGACGTTTGCCGGTTTTGGCGACACCACTCCCATTTCCTTTCCATGGCTGCCCCAAATCAAAGAAGCCCTTCTTACCTATGTGGAAGAAAACAAACTCCACAAACCCGTCATCATAGGCCACAGTATGGGAGGTACCCTGGCACTATGGCTGGCTGCAGACCATCCTGATGTATTTTCAAAAGTAATAGTTGTTGATGGCTTGCCTGCTATGGGTGCTTTGATGATGCCCAATTATGACAGTGAAAAAATTGCATATGAGACACCATACAACAAGCAAATGCTGGAAATGGATACCACAGCCTTTAAAAACATGGCAACTCAAATGGCCGGCTCCATGACCCTCAACAAAGCCAAAGTCCCGCAACTCACTGAGTGGATCCTGCAGGCAGACCGGGAAACCTATGTCTATGGATATACAGATTTACTCAAACTGGACTTAAGGGAAGACCTTTCAAATATCACCATACCGGTGACCATTCTGGCAGCAACACATCCTTACGGAAAAGAAATGGCCGAAGCAACCTATAATTCCCAATATAAACAATTAAAAAAGTACGACATTTACTTTGCTGAAAATGCAGGTCATTTTATCATGTTTGACCAACCGGAATGGTTCAAGCAAAAAATAGCCTCCGAACTTGAAAAATAAATGCAAACACAGTTTGAAACGATATACCGGGAGCATTACCAAAAAGTCTTTGGCCTAAGCCTGGGGTATGTAAACGGTGATTATGACCTTGCTGCAGACCTCACCCAGGAAGTTTTTGTAAAAGTGTGGGAACACCTCAAGGGTTTCAGGAAGGAAGCCAGCGTTTCTACCTGGATATACAGAATAACCATAAACACCTGTCTGGTATACCACCGGAAAAAAAGAGCCCTTCCTCTTACAACAGATGTTGTGGCCTCTGAAGAAGAAGACAAGGCCGCACTTGAACAAAGGTTTAGCTCCATGTATGCATGCATCAACAAGCTGCCGGAAATACACAAAACAATAATATTGCTCGAACTGGAAGACATCCCGCAGGCAGAAATAGCAGCCATTGTGGGTATCTCACACCAGGCTTTGCGCACACGACTGTCACGAATTAAAAAAGAACTCTCAAAATGTGTCAACAATGAAAAACTTTGAAAACATAAAATCGCAATGGGAAAACAGAACACTTCCCACACCCCCACCACAAGGCGTTGACGAAATCCTGAAAAAAGTCAAGAACCTTAAACAACAGCAACGCTATGGCCAGGTGATTCTTCTGCTCACCGTGCTTGTCCTTGTTTGGTTCTTCTTCTATATCCGGGCTTATAATGTATCTATCGTGATGCTTGGGCTTTTGATGATGATAGGGGCGCTTGCGGTGCGTATGGGTATTGAATACCTGTCTGGCATAAAAAGAAACAACCTCAACCGCTCTGGAGATGCACTCTCATTCAGAAAACAACTTAAAAAATACTACAGGAACAGGCTATGGGTGCACTATTTGGCAACACCTCTTTTGTATGCATTGTATACCATAGGTTTTGTCTTGCTGCTGCCTTCCTTTGAAGAAAGCCTTTCACGGGGTATGTATCTCTATGTGCTATTTTCATTTATTCCCATCTTAGCCGTGCTGGCGTGGGTGATCATTCGGCAAATAAAAAAGGAATTGCGCATGCTCAAATACCTTGTGAATGATGATTTACAAACGGAATAAAGGGAGTGCCATCTACTCATCATCCCGGCACGGGTTCAGATATACAAATCATTCACTTGATAAACCCATTGATGAACGCCTGTCACCTCAATTGTATTCATCCAACTTTCAGGCTCCCTCTCACCGCGCTTCCAATTCTTTATCAATCGCCTCAATCAGTTCATGAGACTGCCTGTTTAAAAGCGCTATGATTTCTTCTGAGGTTTGGGTATTGTAAATCCATTTCTCCAGCAGCAGTGAGGTAAACTCAGGGTTGTCCATCAGGTTCACATAATCGGTGGGGAGGTATTTAAAATCACTGAAGCTCGTGTCTGAAACTGAAAAGGATATATGCTTCCGGTAAAAGGGGTAGAATATCTCTTCACTGAAATTGATCAGGTTATGCCTGTTGCGCAGAATACCCCGCTCCAGGTTATAGTCATAATGCTTCACAAGCCGGTCCCGCAGGCTGTCGTTTTTTACGATTTCAAATCCCAGCGATTTGAGTTGCTCAAAGGCACTGGTGTTTGACTGTATAGCGGTGGCTGACAAGGCTGCTACAAAAGTATTGGTGAGGCTGTCGTGAAGTGCGGGCCTGGTGAGCAATAGCTTAATTGCTTTGTTACTGCGACGGGCATTGCTTGCAGCACCGGCAAACACGAGGGTATCATTGACCAGCGAACTTTTAATAGAGCTCAAAATCTGTTGCTCGCTGTTGGCCCTTTTGCGGGCCTCGTTCCAGTTATTGATTTGCAGAGCAATGAGAATACCAATCACCACCAGCACGATTTCCCCCACGGCATACTTGAGGTAGCTGAAGGTTTTTCCACCGGTGAGATGCTTTTTGCGGATGTTTCTGAAGAACCGTAACATATCCAAATGTAAATAATTTTTTATTAAAAAAGCAGATTACTTTCACGGGCATACAAGCTCTTTTAGCAGAAACTTTTTTTATAAATGACCCAAAAAACAGCCCGCTTTTAGACCATCGCATCAAAAAATAATGTACATTTCCACATCATTTTATATATATCATTGTTTTTCAATGCATTACAATATATTAAGGATATTGTTATATCCATATCCCTATCCAAAATATTTTTAAATATCCCTAAATATTTAACATTTACAATATATGAATATTCAAAAACAGAAGTATATTTGCGCCGTATAATTAATAACACATACAACCACAATGAGAAACATTTTAATGATTCTGGTCATCGTTGCAATTGCAATGACTTCTTGTAACAATGACAAACAAAACTTATCAAATTCATTTGATAACTTACAAAAAGAAAGCGACAGCCTTCTTCAAGTGCATACTGCACTAAAAAACCACCACACTATGCACATGGAAGCCTATACTGCTATTACTGAGCGTATGACAGGTGCAACACTTCAGGATTCAACCTGGTTGGAAACCCTTGCCGGTCAACAAGTAGTGTTGAAAAACCACGAAGCAGAAATTGAAAAAGCAGAACAATTGTTTTCAGGACACAGCGAACTAAAAGCCAATTTCACTAACCTGACTCCTGAAGAGATGCAGGCACAGATTGATGAGATGACTACTGACCTTGAAGAAATCAAAACAGCACAAAACTCTTTGAGCGCTGACCACGAAAAACTGAGCAACGAAATTGCTCAAATCGAGGAAGGTTTCAAAAAACAAGAACTGACTGCTGAAGTTCAGGAATAAACTTTCAAACTATTGAACGTAAGACCCGGCCCATACAGCCGGGTTTTTTGTTGTAATCCCGTGAAGAAATTCCCAATATTGTAAGAAAAAACATTTGTAAGCTACATCCTCATACTTTTTTTAAACCTATGAAAGATTCTTTCATTTTTACCCTAACTTTAATGATGAATAGTTTCATCGTTGTCTATATCCAAAGCAGACAACATATTAATAAGAAAAGTTTCCCAGATTGCCACAATTACTTTGGAAGGAATTCTGCAAATGGTTCAATTGATTTTGGGTATGATCTAACTAAATTTTAGTTACACTTACAACTAAATCACTTTTTGATTTCTTTTCCTAATATAGAAGTACAGTATTGCAACAAGTAATAAAACGATGATAGCTACAATGATAGAGTGTGTTTGCCACAGCGGTTTCCCTTCCAGTTGTATAGGCGAATTATCTCCAGACAATACAAATCCTGCCCAGTAGAATGGGTGTTGAAGGTTTTCATCCTTGGCATTTTTAAGATAGATTAACTTAGCATTTTGTAAAGCTGTTGCTTTATCTTGCCCTTTTTTCAGGTTCTTATAAAAAGAGACCATTATTTCTTTGGTCGATAGATCCGGGGCATTCCACAGGCTGGCTACGGTAGCCGGAATTCCTGCTGTGGTAAATGCGTGGTGCATAGAGACCAGGTTTCCTCCGTCTTTAAAACCACCCACACCGGTGTTACAGGCACTCAAAACTGCCAAGCCGGCATTAAAATTCAACCCGTATAATTCTGAAATATACATTTCATAATCTTGTTCTGAATCTGAAAACACCAAATTGCTCAACTCTGGATCTTTATCATTCAGGTTGGAATGCATTGCAAGATGTAAAATGGATATATCACCATCCAGGGATTTGAATTGGGTTTTTGAAGCAGAATTTCCCAAGTATATATTTCCGGAAATAAATTTTGCAATTTCGCTAACTTCTTCCTCCGCTCCAAATAAGGAATAGGCCTCACCCCGAACGGCCAACTGGCTTTCCGGAATATTACCGGAATATTCAGGAGCGAAAAAGGCAACTTTTTTATTCCTGTAGTTATTCTCTATAGTATTACCGGATTTTAAAAAATAAAAGTTGGGGGCATAGGAAATGGTATGATTTTCTATCAGGTATTCCTTATTTTTTACCAAAAGTTCAAATGGCAAGTAGTGTAAGATGTCGTCCGGAATAATGACCACAGGTACATCGGTATTAAAATCGTCACTAAACAACTTATGGAAAAGAGCTTCTCCTTGTTTTTTCAATTTGCTTACTTCACTGTTCAAGTCGTTGATGTTAATAAGATAGTTTTCTATCTCTTGTTTTAAGGAGGGATAATCGTCTATTTTTTGATAGGATATTGAGCCGTTATACAAACGTATTTTAAACAATTGGTTGTTTGCTACAGTAAATTGAATAATATTTTTATCGTTTACTGTTGTTACCTCGACTTTTGGAGTTGTAAATGGATTGCTACTTTTATATTGAGCGGTTAATTGCTCACTGATCTTTTCCAGCTCAATTTCTTTTTCAAAAAGCTGTTGTTTTAAGGCTTCGTCTTTGGATTTTTGGTACTCTTTTTTAAGAAAAGTAATATATGAACGCAGGTATTGTTCTTCCTCAACCAATTTATAGGCTTTTGTATTTCCGGCGATTTCTCTTTTCAATAAAAATTGATTGATAAGGTTTTGTGAGGAAACTGTTTCCATAAAATTAAGCAAACGATTGTTTTCTTCGGATGAAAAACTACGTTCCAAACCAGCGTTCATTAACCCGGAAGTGATTTTGTCAAAAGTGTTTTTTAGGGTTTTATTTAAAGGAGTGTTACCGATGTTGTTCTCAAATTGTGCTAAGGCTATCCAATATAGTTTTTCGGCTTCCAGAGAGAATTTTTGGTTGTGATCTTGAAAAAACTTGGCTACATCTGCCAATCCTTCTGCATCTGTAATTACAAAACCCGGAGTAAAATCATTTAAAGGGCTTGTCAAAAAATCAAACTGATTATTTTCATCTGAAATAACTCTCAATAATTGATTAATTCCACTAACTGCATCCTCAAACCTATTCAGTTTAAAAAGCGTTTTGATTTTCAGTTCTATTTGATAGGGTTCAAGAACTTCTGTTTCTTCTACTTGTTCTATAATGTCTAATGTTTTAGAATAATCCTTATTATAAAAATAAGCATTTGCCAAATCTAAAGTAAGCCCTGTCTTAGTTTTACCGGCATGAATGGTTGTTTTTTCTATATTGATTTCCAGAGCTTTGTTGAAATACTCTCTTGCCTCATCAAAGCTATAATCCTGGTGCAAATAATATCTTCCAACTCCTCTCAATATTCCGGCATATTGATTTTTCTGGGTTTGATTTAATTCGTTGTTTTGATGAATAGCTTCAACTTTAGACAAAATTTCAAGCATTTTAATTTCATCTCCGGTTTCTCTATAAAGAATAATTAGACCTTGATAGATTTCAAGGATTCTTCTGAAACCGACATAATGAAATGATCCACTATGAAGTTGCTCTTTATTGTTTTCGTATAATTTCAATGCCCTGTTTAAATATCCTTCTGCTCTCCTAAAGTTGCCATATGCTCTTTTTAATATTGATAATTGTATATATGTTCCTATAAAATAATCTAAGTCGGGAGCATCCATAGACGAAAAAACGTTCTCTTCTTCTTCCAAATACTGTAAATGCTTGTGAGGAACATCTAAGAAACTCGGACTATATAACAAGGACATATTAGCATATAAATAGCCCTTAAGGTTTTTATCCTTGTCTTCTTTTACTTGATATTGGTCAAATAGTTCAATTCCTTTTTTAAAAGTTTCAATAGATTTTTCATAATTTCCCGACAATATTCCCATATAAATAGAACCGTGCATTGTATTTAACAGAAACAATGTATCTAATTTGCTGCTTTTTAAATGGTATTCGATAGATTTGTTCAGAAAGGCCTCTGTATCTTTTTGATTTCCCATATAATTAAACGCAGCAAGATTCAAATCCCAGTATGCTTTGCTAATTATTTCTGCTGTTGCATTAGCTTTTCGCAACGTGTCTACAGCGTTTTGCATCAACTCATAAGCTTCAGAATAGGCTTGAGACCCTTTATTGAAATTGTGTTCAGCCCGGGTAAACATTTGCAATCCCAAGAGCATTTTTTGTATAGAATCCGGTTGGTTTTTTGCTGCCTTCAGGGCTTTTTCCCTAAAAGATAAAGATGCATTAAATTGCATTTTTAAATCGAGAGAATCAGCAGTTTTTGTAAAATCCTCCCATTTATTTTGGGAATGCGCGCTAACAATAACAAACAAAAGAGAAAAGAGAAGTATAGGTTTTTTCATAAAAATAGAATCATGAGGCAAAGCAAAAATAATCTTTTAAGGTTTAATAACAAAGCCTTAAGAAGTTGTAATGTCAATCCAAACCCCTTTTATTTACTGGAGTCGTCTTACTTTTAAAGTCTTGTAGAAGTATCTATTTAATTTTCAGAAGTATGTTTTTAGCTTGTGAAGCCATTGCTCCGTCAGTGATAATCACTTTTTCCAGATAGAAAATTGCTTTCTCTTTATTTTCGGATTTTAAATAGCTTAATGCAAGGTACCAATCCGTTTGACTCTGGAGTTTTTGAGGAATTTCCCAATTGGGGTTTTCCAAAGTGTTAATAGCTTTTTCAACTTGACTGTCTGCCATTAAACTCATTGCGTAATAAAAAGTGACAAACCCTGTTGTGTCTGTTATTTTTAACTCTTCAAAAGCTTTTATTGCATCCTTATATTTTCGATTATTGTAATAGCTGTAAGCTTTTTCAATGGGTGTTTCGGAAGCATTTCTCACGACTGGAGTTACTATATTGGGATAAGGTTCAAAATGTACTGCATACACCTCTTGATAGTTGGGCTCGGTGTTGTAAAAGAGGGAACCTATGGCAATCAGGGCAGCTATCGCGGCCGCATAGAGGTGCCAGTTGTTTTTTCGTTTCGGGATTTCCTCCAGTTTCTCAAAGCGTTCCTTTAAAGACCGGTGCTTTTCACCGGCAAGGGCCTGCTGTATTTCAAGTTCGCTGTAAAAGGCTTCACGAAAGGCTGCATCGGTTTCAAGAAGCTCTTGCAACTTCACAAACTCAGCCTCGCTCAACCGGTTGCTAAAATATTTTTCTGTTAACCCCTCCTTATTCATAACTTTTTTTGACTAATTCTTTTAACTGTTTCAGGCATCGTGACTTCTGGCTTTTTAATACATCTTTTGAAGTGTAGTCCAGTTCGGTTTGTATTTCATCCAGTGCCATCCCCTTATAGTAATACAATTCCAATACCTTCTGGCACTTTGCCCCCAACTGCTGTAAGCCCTTTTGGATGAGGTGTTGCCGCTCTTCCTCCGCTTCGGTTTCAAACACCTGCATCTCTTCAGAAATATGAATGATGTTCCCCTCGTGGGTCAGGCTTTTGTTTTTTTGTAATTGCTTGTAAATTTTAAACTTTCCAATGGCAAACAAATAGGTCTTCAGTGTGCTGGTCAAGTGCTCCAGCTTTTTGTTCTGTATATTTTCATACAGGCTGATGATGGTTTCCTGATAGACATCACCGATATCACTTTCCGGTATGGAAAAGGTCCTGGCAAATAAAAAAAACTCCTTTTTATAAGTAAGATAAACCTCATCCAGCGTCTTTAAATCCTCTTCCTTAAGTTTATCTACTACATACTGGTCTTTAATCATTAATGCATATTTGGGGGAAAAGTAAACATATACAAATATAAACTTTTTTTAAATTCCCCGAACACCCCTCTAACAAGCTGTTAACAAGACATATACCTTATGTTTTACCACGCTCGCCCCTGCGGCTTTTTATTTTTTTTGCCGCACAATGTTTACTTCTCCTTTTGAAACGTATGAATGGGTATATGTTTAATCTAAAAAGCAACAAATGAAAAAAACAGTAGTATCAATGATGTTTATTTTAGGGTTGTTCTTCACTGCACAGGCGCAGGAAGATACCCGAATCGGAGCGTTCCTGGCGTATGGAACCGAAATTGAAAACATAGGTGTCGGCGCAAATGCCGAATTTCCCGTAGTGGAAAACCTTACCATTTCGCCTTCTCTTATTTATTACTTCCCAAAAGATGAGTTTGGTATTAAAATCAACTGGCTGGAAGTGAATGCCAATGCCAACTACTATTTCGTGTCAAACGAAAGTATGGGCGTCTATGCCTTGGGCGGTCTTAACTACAGCAGTGTGAAAATATCTTATGATGGCGACTCCATCTTTGGAGAAAGCTATTCGGCATCAGACGGGCGCTTTGGCCTCAACCTGGGTGGCGGTATCAACATTGAGACCGGCGGCAGCATCGTTCCCTTTGCAGAGCTCAAATATGTACTCATTGATGGCGGACAACTGGTAGCAGGTGCCGGTGTAAAATTTAATATATAACCCCTTATTGTTTGAGGGCATACACGCTTGCTGCACCGTCATGGAATCATCCATCAACTGTAGCCGAAACCGAATGTGATGCCCTCAACATTTAAATACTTACAACACATGAACTTATTAAATATGAATCACACACGCACAAAAGCCGGTAACAGCCGGGTGCTTATAAAACGCACCCCGATATTGCTGGTTGTTTTTGCTCTTTTTGCCCTGGGGGTCAATGCACAGACCACCCGTTATGTAGATGCCACAGGCACAGATGCCGGCAATTGCACAGACCCTTCAAGCCCCTGTGCTACCATTGATTATGCCATGGAAATGGCCGGTAGCGGTGATATTATTGACATTGCTGCCGGGGTGTATACGGAGAAACCTCGCATAGAAAAAGACTTAACCCTTCAGGGAGCCGGAAGCACACAACCCGGCGGGACCATCATTCAGGCAGACGTTGCACCGGGGCAAGCCACCGGGCGCACCGTTACTGTAGTGGGCGGTGTGACCGTACAGATCTCAGGTGTCATCATCAGGCATGGGGCCAACGATGAGACCGGAGGTGGCATTCGCGTCGCTGGGGGTAACAATTTAACCCTTACAGATGTGACGGTTACTGACAATTCGGCCTTGAACTTTGGCGGTGGGCTCAGCAATGACGGAACGTCTACCACGACCCTTATTGATGTTAACTTTACCAACAATACTGCAGGTTTCAGCGGTGGCGGTATCATTAATGGCAATCTTGCTACCCTGATCATTTCAGGAAGTAACTTTTCAGACAATACAGCAAACACAGACGGTGGCGGATTGTTCAGTACAGGACCTGTAACCCTTACAGATGTGTTCTTTACAAACAATACAGCCGGTGACAGGGGTGGCGCCATACGTGCTTCCAGTGCCTCAGGGTTCATCACAGTTTCAGAAGGTGTCTTTGAAGGTAATACGGCTGATGGCAATGGCGGAGCAGTGAGTTTGTTATCAAACAGCACAGGGGTTTTTGATCTTGTTATCTTTACAGACAACCAATCCGTGAATGGCTTTGGGGGTGCCTTCTTTATTTCAGAAAGCACCGTTGAGTTTACTGATTCTTTTTTTAACACAAACAATACCCCCAATGAAGGCGGAGCTGTATACAGTTCAGAAAGCCAAACCAGCTTTGACCATGCTGAATTTATCGGAAACCAGGCCGATATAGGCGGTGGGTTATTGGTAGATACCCAAAGCACCACCACCCTGCTCGATGTGCTTTTTGAAGAAAATACAGCCAGGGCTGCCGGAGGTATGGCCGTTATCGGCCAGAGCGATGCCACCATCCAAAACACCCGGTTTATGAATAATGAAGCTGTTGAGTTTGGCGGTGGGTTTATTAATGAAGGTGCTGCCACTACCCTAATCAATGCTTTGTTTACGGGCAACATCGCTGAAGACGCCGGTGGTGCCATAGCAAATACCGGGGATTTAGAACTTATAAATGCAACTATTACCCAAAACGGAGACCCTACTGTGGGAGTCGCCGCAGGGCTTTATAATTTACAAGGCACCACCACGATGCTCAACAGTATTGTATGGGGCAACATAGGGGATATAGCAGATATAGGCAATGTCACGGGTGCAACTGTAACCGGTAATTACTCGCTCTATGATGAAGCAAACTCCCTAAACGAGGGCACGCTCATCTGTGACGACTGCCTTATCATCGACCCTGAGTTTGAAGACGCCGCAGGCGGCGATTTTAGCCTTGCAGCTTCCTCACCCGCGCTGGACGCAGGAGACCCCAATACAGACCTCTCTGTATTTCCCACAGACGGAAGCAGCAACCCCATAGACCTGAACGGAAATATGCGTGTCAATAACACGGCCATAGATATGGGCGCTTATGAGTTTAGCACGTTATCCACACAGGACCTGAACAATACAGCACTTCAAATTGCCATGTACCCTAACCCGGTGAACGATATACTCTATCTGGAAACCAAAGAAAACATAGAAAGCATAAGCATCTATACGATTACAGGGCAACACGTGCAAACTGTAGAAGGCCAGAACAGCATAGATGTATCACCTTATACCACCGGGATTTATTTGGTTAAAATCACCACACCGGATACTAGTACCGTCAAGCAAGTGATTAAAAACTAAATTAAGAATTACACTTTTTACAAACATATAATAACACGTAAGAAACCATAATTAATTTAAAACTTAAAAATACAGAATACCATGAAAAAACACTTAAAATCAACACACCTGCTTGCCATGATCCTTTGCAGTACCCTGCTTTTTGTATCATGTAGCAAAGACGACGATGGCATGGAAGATGTCAATGAAGACCCGGACCCGGTAGAGGAAATACTGCCCCCCATTGCGCTTGATTGTGATTATTTCTCAGAAGACCGCGTGCTTGAGAACGACCCGCAGCGCCCTGTAGACTATATCATAAGCTGTTATGCCAGCATTGAAGGCAGCCTTAAGATAGAGCCCGGGGTGGTCATCGCTTTTGAAAACCACGCCGGTATGTGGGTAGCTTCAGAAAACAAGCTCTTTGATGTGCGGGGTACTCCTACAGACCCTGTAATCTTTACGGGAACCTCACAACAAAACGGCTTCTGGAGAGGCCTGTATTTTGCTGAAGCCCATAACCTCAGCAATACTATCGAACACGCCGTTATTGAGTATGCCGGTTCACAACCCTTTACCGAAATGTCTCCACTATATGAGGGAAGTCTCGCCATAAGGGGCGTTTCGGGTACACCGCCACAGGCGCTTACACTCAACCATGTAGAAATCAGCAAAGGCGGAAGCTTTGGCCTTGACTTCCACAGAATAGAAACCAATGCCACGGTAATGACTTCCAACCTTAACATTACTGAAAACAACGGTGTGCCCGCAAAAGTAACTGTACAGATGGCGCATATATTTAACAACAGCTCTACTTACAGCGGTAACGCCTCAGATTTTCTGAACATTGTGTCAGATCATTATGAAATAGAGGATCCTCGCACGTGGCAGAACCTTGATGTACCTTATCTGGTTGACCGTCGTGTGCATATCAGGGATGGCGGGCACCTCACTATTGAGGCAGGCAGCGAACTCTATTTTGAGCCTGAGGCCTATCTGCAACCTTATGACGGCTCAACAGACGGCGGAAGTGACCTCAGCCTGCAGATACTGGGTACCGCAGACAACCCTGTCTTGCTCACGGCAGCCAATGGTACCAACTGGGGCGGTCTCTTCTTTGGGTTTACCCAGCAAGACAATGTCATCTCGCATGCCATTATTGAATATGCCAAAGGTGACTTTCCCGTAGGAAACATCGAAAATTCAGGAGCTATTTATATGCATGCCGCGCCTGTGATCAGTGTTGACAATACCCTTTTCAGGAACATACCCAACTGTGTCTTTTATGGCTATAGCGGGGGTGATCCATTTGAAAACCTGAGCACTACAAACCTTACGTTTGAGAACGTAGGCCCTGAATTATGCGAGGCATAACAGCAAAACCAAAACCGGGTGTCTTGCAGAGATGCCCGGTTTTTTTTATAAACACTAAAACACCAAACCATATGAAAAAGATCATGCTAAAAACCACCCTCCTTTTGATGACGGCCCTATTGCTGTGGAGTCCCGGCGCTTTGGCACAAATCATTGATGAAGCTGCCCTTGCAGGTGCCTGGGAACTTGAAGGCACCCTGATGGGCGATGACGGTGAAGGCTGGCTAATGCCCTACAAACATTCCGCGCCCGACTGCGGTAAAGACCACACCTTTTTTGCCGAAGACCATACCGCAAAAGAAGTAAAATACAAACCCAATTGTGAACCCTCAGAAAACAGTTTTGAATGGAAACTCGACGGTGACACCCTGGTTTTGACCAAAGGCGAGCGCAGCATACAATGGCATATCCTAAGCCTGGAAGACGGCAGCCTCAAAGTGGGTATACAATTAAGGCCCAATTCTGATAAAAGAATGTATGTGGTCTATAAAAAAAGGGCTTAATCAATACACATCAAACAACTATTAAACACACAACTATTAAACACACAACTATTAAACACACAACTATGAAACACACAACTATGAAAAATACAACATTCTATTTTATTTTGACACTCCTGTTTACCTTCACCGCCTGTACCGATGATGACGATAACGGAAACAATGGCGACGGCCCTAATGTAGGCGCAAATGAAATCACCTTTGACATCTCAGGCGCTGTGGAAGGCGAGAAAAGCGGTGCCTCTTATGTAGTGATCGTTCAAGACTTCTCTTATTTGATTTCAAGCAATGACGGTACCTCAAGCAGCGACCAGACCTTTAGCCTGGTCTTCCACAAGAGCTTTGACGATGGTAACGCCTCTGCAAACCCTGCACCCGGCACTTACCCCATTGGCACCGTTGGTGACCTTATGGATCAAGACGGTTTTTGGGTGGTATATTCAGATACCCAGAACAATCAGGAGTTTGGCGGTCAAAATGTTGACGGCACATTGACCATCACCAGCAACAGCAACAACCAGTTAAAAGGCACATTTGAGTTTTCAGCCGGGAGCTATGAAGGCTCTGAAGGTACCATCACGGTTACCAACGGAAGCTTTTCTGCCGCTATTGATTAAGGGCCCATCACAGCCTTCATAGCTCCACTTTTGAAGATGTATCGGGAAGCAGCACTCTCAAGCTGATGGCCCGGTACATTTTTGCATGTCCACCCGCACACCCCCGGCGCCCACGCCCTACCGGGGTTGCAAATCCCAAACAACAAACACCAAAATCCAAAGAAACCACTCCCCATACCTCCTCGAAAACCCGCCAACGCGCTATCGTGGAGCAAAACCCTTGTTTTATGAGCGTGTATGCGCCCGGGTTGCCGCCTGTATGCACAGGTGGTGGAGGTGGTATGCGGTGGTTGTTGGGGAGGTTTGTTTGGGGGTTTTCAAGGGGTTCTTAAAAATGTGGTTGTTTTACGGGAAACCGTAAACGAGTTTAAAAAGCTTTAAATATATTTGATGTAATGTGTAAATAAGGGTAATCAAATCTTTATTAATGAGTATGTTAAATAAACTGTGTCAAATTTAAAAATTGAATGTTTTAAACTTTT
>CAXBIQ010000002.1:0-302997 GCA_963975935.1 uncultured Flavobacteriaceae bacterium | reverse complement strand
TTTTAACAATGAAATTAATGTTTAAAAACGGTCAACTCTAATCAGGGAAGTTCAGTGTGTGTACGTTTTGCTGTTTTCTTATTTAGTTCCTTTGAGGAAAGATTGAATAGCCAATTCATAACCCTGCAGGCCAAAGCCGGTTATGACTCCTTTTGCTTTAGGGGCAATGTAGGATTTATGACGGTAGTCTTCCCGGGAAAAGGTATTGGAGATATGCACTTCCACCACGGGTGTTTCAATGGCTTTTACAGCATCACCAATGCCCACAGACGTATGGGTATATGCAGCGGCATTTAATATAATCCCGTCATAGGAAAAGCCCACTTCCTGTAATTTATCAATGATTTCTCCTTCAATGTTGGATTGAAAATAAGCCAGTTCCAGTTCGCGATACTGAAACTGCAATGAGGAAAAATATTCATCAAAATTTTTAGAGCCATACACTTCCGGCTCACGTGTGCCGAGGAGGTTCAGGTTGGGGCCGTTGATGATGATGATTTTCATAAAGTAAAGATAGTTAAAATTGGGGCATAAAAAAACGGGAGTTATGAGCTCCCGTTTTTAAAAATATTTTATTTATGACTAGAACATAAATCCAACAGAAAACTGGATTACTTGATTTGTAATTTTTACATCTGAATTTCCAGTAAGATTAGCTAAACCAAGATTATATCTTCCTTGAAAGAACAAGCCACTCTCCATTTTAAAACCGGCTCCAAAATTAAGACCAAAGTCTAAACTCTCCAATTCATCTTTAATATCTATTGAATAAGATTCCGATTCAGTTACACCATCTACTGTAACTGATTCATCGCCTTCTGCCTTTGCAGAAATTAAAAACCCAACTTGTGGACCTGCTTCCAAACTAAAACCTTCAGAAACATAGTACTTTGCCATTAAAGGAATGTTTAAATAAGATAAGTTTAATTTTTCTTCAAATTCATAAGTAAATGTCTCTCCTAAGAAAGTATCAGTTTCAGAATATTCAGATTTGGTTCCCTGAGTTGAAAATAACAATTCAGGAGCGAAAGAAAACTGCTCGCTTAGGGGAATTTCAACAACACCACCAACGTGGAAACCAATTTTCATGTCGTTGTCTTCAACATCACCACCTAAATTAGCCAAGTTAACACCTGCTTTAGCTCCAAAAGAAATGTCCTGAGCCTGTACGGAAGTTAATCCAAAAACTGCTACTGCAGCAATAAGTAATACTTTTTTCATTTTTTAGAATTTATTTAATTAGTGCGCAAAAGTAGTAAAACAAATCAATAAAACAACAAAAAAAAAACGGGAGCAAATTGCTCCCGCTTTTCTTGTATGTAAATAAAATTAGAAACTAAACTCAACTCCTAATTGCAAAGAGGAAAAAGTACCTCCATCAACAGTAACCTCAAAGTCTCCTTCACTAAAAGTTTGATCGCTAAAGCTTACTCCTGTGTATGAAAGAACAATAGCAAGTGAATCAAGGCCATAACCTACTTTAGGTCTGTAGTAAAAACCACCATCATTGCCATCATTAAGACCCAATGCATATCCTAAATCTGCACCAAAAAAGAATTGCTCAGAAGCAAAAAATCTTGCAGAAGCAGCAATTGGAATAAATTGAGCATCATCATTTTCAAATTCTACAGTAGTTCCAAAAAATTCTTCAGTTTCTGTTTTACCAAAGAAATGTTGATAGCCTGTAACAGCTCCTACCTGAAAAGAATCAGCCACATCAAAAAGGTAGCCTAAATCCAAAGCAGCTCCAAATGAGTAGCCTTCACTATAATCACCTAAAGGCAATGCGGCGTTAACTCCTACTTTAAAACCTTCTTCCTGTGCTTGAGTTTGCGTAAACCCGAATACTGCAAAAGCAGCGATAAGTAATACTTTTTTCATAATATTTATTTGTTAGTTAATGAATCAAAAATAGTAATTTTTTTATAACTACATAGAAAACTCCAAAAAATAAGTCATTTGCCTTATCGTTGATCAAAAAAAAGACTGCATAAAATGCAGTCTTTAAGATGTTTATATTATGTTATACCTATAAAAACGAGTACCCCAAAGCCAGGGAAAACACGCCGTTTTTACCATCACCACTTTTGAATACATCACTAAATCCAAAATTATACCTTGCATCAATGCGCAATCCTAATGGAAGGTCATAGCCAGCACCCAGAATACCACTGACATCAAATTCTTCAGCTTCAAAATCGGCTGCTATTCCACCAATGGAAATATCATCATTCACCACAAATCCAAACTGCGGACCCAATTGCACGTTCAATCCCTGCACCAAGTAGTATTTTACAATTACAGGAATGTTTACATAATCAAGATTAAACTCCCCTGCATCAAACTCGGCACCTTGTTGCGAGTACAACAACTCCGGCTGTAATGCAACCTTATCATTGAATTTTAGTCCTAAAAAGAGCCCTGCGTGAAAGCCGGTTCGGGTGTCCAGACCCTCTGCAGCGTCATTTATATTGGCAAAGTTCATACCTGCCTTGATACCAAAGTCAATGCCCTGCGCATGTGTTGAAAATGCAAACAAGGAAACAAATGTTATTAAGATGAATCGTTTCATAATGCTTTATTTTTAAAAGTTAGCATAACAAATATAACGGGTTCAGATTTTGATTTTCTTTAAACTTTCTTAAATTTTCAATATGATGTTTCTTTGACTGTAGTACTTTTACAGTATGAAATGGCATAAAGCTTTACAAGATTATCAGCATTATTTGCGCATTGAGCGGGGTTTGTCTGAAAATTCCATTACCAACTATTCCCTTGATGTGAAGAAGCTGGTAAAGTGGCTGGACGAGCACAATATGGCTGTTTCTCCTTTGGAAATCCAGGAAAAAGAAATCCAAGAGTTTGTTTATCACATTGCCAAAGTGGTAAATCCGCGCTCGCAGAGCAGGATTATTTCCGGGTTGAAGGGTTTTTTTAACTACCTTATTTTTGAAGATTACCGAAAAACCAATCCCCTGGAATTGATTGAGTTACCCAAAACCTCCCGAAAACTCCCCGATACCCTCTCACAAGAGGAAATCAACCTGCTTATCAACAGTATCGATTTGAGCACCGCTCAGGGTGAAAGGAACCGTGCCATGCTGGAAACCCTTTACGGCTGTGGCCTCAGGGTATCTGAGCTTATTAATTTAAAAATCTCTGACCTGTATTTTCAGGAAGGCTTTATTCAGGTTACCGGTAAAGGAAACAAGCAGCGCTTTGTCCCCATTGCCCCGGTTACCATAAAATACATCAACATCTATAAAGATGAAATAAGATCACATCTTGATATTGCAAATGAATTCAAGGACACTTTATTCCTGAACCGAAGGGGAAGAAAACTCACCCGGGCCATGATTTTCACCATTATCAAAAACCTGGCAGAAACCGCCGGCGTAAGCAAGACGATAAGCCCGCATACCTTCAGGCATTCATTTGCAACACATTTGCTGGAAAACGGCGCAGACCTCAGAGCCATTCAACAAATGCTGGGGCACGAGAGCATTACCACGACAGAGATTTATATGCATGTGGACCGTAAACATTTAAGTGAAGTCCTTCAGAAATTTCATCCCAGAAAATAGGCCGATGAAAGTTTATTCGGTTGTTTAACTATCGAGCCAGTCTTTAAAATCTTTTACCCGTTCGCGTGCAACGATGATTTCGTCATCGCAATATGATTTCAGTTTGAGTTTGAGACGCGAATTTGAATAGGCAACAATGTCTTTTATGGCTTGAAGCCTCACGACAAATTTTCTGTTAACCCTGAAGAAATCTTTGGGGGAGAGTTCGTTTTCCAATGCATCCAGGGTGGTTTCCATCAGGTAGTTTCTTCCTTCGGTGGTATGGATGTATGTGCCTTTGTTTTCGCTGTAAAAGCAGTCTATGTCGGCTATGGAAATCATTTTGAGGTGCTGTCCCACCTTGACCGTAAACCGTTTTTTATATTCACGTTCCAGCGGGTTTATAAGGAGTTTTTTTATTTCTTCGTAATGCAATTGCACATCGTTAGTACTTTTTGACCCCAACTGTTGCTGAAGTTTTTTGTATTTATTGATGGCTGTAGTAAGTTCTTCATCGTCGATGGGTTTCAATAAATAATCAATACTGTTAAGTTTAAAAGCTTGCAGTGCATACTCGTCATAAGCCGTGGTGAAAATAATAAAACTGTGCAGGTCAATATGCTCAAAAATTTCAAAAGAGAGACCATCGCTGAGCTGAATATCGAGAAAAATAACATCCGGGTGCTTGTTATTTTGAAACCAGTTTATGGACTCCTCAACGGAATGAAGCGTTTGCTGGACGTTCACATCGAGTTTTTCCAGCATTCTGTGCAGTCGCCGTGCTGCCGGTTTTTCATCTTCTATAATAATTGTGGTCATTTTACTTTATTTTTCTCAGTTTATTCCTGTTCAAATTCGTCAGAGGTTGCTGAAACTGTTCCATTTTTCCTTATGTTTTGTGTAAAAATATGCTCCTGTAGCTGTTACGACAGCCACTCCTAAGCCAACCATCCACCAGAAGGGTGTGCTAGGGATTCTCACCATAATTTCAGCTACAAATGCGGCATAAAGGCCAATTACCGACCAGTACATAAAATACACATGACGCTTAATCCAGTTTTTAGGTTTTATCAATACCGGAAGGAATCCCACAAAAATATAGAAAAACCCTACTATTGCAATAAAATGGAAAACATTGAAGCCTCCAAACAACCTGTAAATCATCAGTGCTGTGGTTAATACTACCAGCATGCTAATCAGGTAAATATACCCCACGGTTTTGTGTCTCTTTGTTCCTTTTTGGGAAAACAGTACAATGGTTCCTGAAACCAAAGCCACAACACTAGCCAGTAGATGCACCAGACCCATCTCATTATGTACTATATTTTCCATTACAGAAATTAATGTTATGCAGTTTTTCTATTTCCACTTTTGCTGGCGTTCTTTATCTTTTTCCATAAGTTCTTTTATTTTCTTTTCTTCCCATTTCTTACCCAGAAAGATATTGGGTCCAAAAACACTCGCCCAGTGCGCAAAGACACCTATGCCCCAGAAAAACGGCAAAGCCAGATTGCCAAAACTTATGGTACCAAAACCGTGTTCAAAAAAATTGCTGTTTGCCAAAACTATAAAAATGTTGACTACTATATATACCAGTAAATGGATGTAAAACCCCTTGATTTCTTTTACTTGTTTTTTAGCAATTTTGTAAAGTTCTTCTTCGTGATAATTGCGTTCCATTAGTTCCAGGTTTTATTTTTATTTTGTTCTTTTTCCATAATTTCCTTAATCTTGTTTTCTTCCCAGGAGGCTCCATACCCAAAAACTGTAAAACCGTGTATGGCAAGCCCAAGACCCCATCCAAATAGAGGGAACCAAAACCAATGGAAGTCCCAATATGTATAATAATTGATACCAATTAAAAACGGAATAACGATACAGTATGAAATGAGGTTGCTGTAAAATTCCTTGATTTCTTTTACACGTCTGTGCGCTTTTAAGTACGCATTGTTTTCTTCTTTATAATGATTTGTTTCCATAACGGTGATTTGTTTTGTGAGGACCGGAATTTTTACTTTAAATACCTGCTGGTCTTCAGTAATTGTTACTTTTCTGTTTGTAATGATGGCATAGCGGTTGACAATATTCTCAAGCCCCACGCCTTTTCGCGTTTGAATGACTTCTTTTTTTTGCAAATTGTTTTCTATAACCAAATTTTTACCTTCTTCATAAATACGTATGCGCAGCGGTTTCTTTTCGCTCACCACATTGTGCTTAATGGTGTTTTCCAGCAACAATTGCAAAGAAAGCGGCACTACTTTAGCATCGGGGTTGGATAATGCTTCAGGCATTTCAAAATGGAGGCTGTTTTCAAAACGCACCTGCAGGAGTTGCATGTAAATTTTGGCGAAAGCCAGTTCTTCTTCAAGTGAAACAAGTTCCTTGTCTTTCTGTTCCAGCACATAGCGGTAAATTTTTGAGAGCGATGTGGTGAACTTTTGGGCCAGTTCCGGGTTTTCTTCGATCAACGATGTCAATACATTCAAACTATTGAACAAAAAATGAGGGTCAATCTGGTTTTTTAAGCTTTCAAATTGCGCCGATGCCGTGCCTGCAATGATTTTCTGTTCTTTTACCTTTTTTTCCTGAAGTGCCTTGTAAAAATGAATGGCATGAAAAAAAAGTGAAATAACGAGGGTAATCAACAAGGCTATAAAATAAAACTGTAATTGCTCTTGTACAATAAAGCTGCTAAAATCAAGTCCGTCAATACCCACTCGATGGATGATCCTTACCAGAAAAATTGTAATTAAGGTTATGATAACCGACCCAACAATACCTGCTGACAACCTGTATTTTTTATACTTTTCCCAATTTATCCTGTGGTTCATCCATTCAAAAAACCAGGAATTAACTACACTTAATGGCACACTGTATAGAATATAAAGTCCAAGGTTTTTCAGAAGCATCTCATCAAAGACTATCGGGGTGGGTGATAAAAACTTTAACGTGATATTTATTGAAAAGAGCACTATGCCAATGAGCACGCCTGCAGCAATTATTTTGAGCCAGTATTGCATTTCTTATTGATTGATTTTGATTATTTACAGCTTTTCAAGGTGTTTTCAGCCTGGTCTTTACCCCACTGTGGGTGAAAAGGTGTTTCCGGTTTAAAGGTATCAAAAAGTTGCAAAGATTTTTCAACCTCTTTGCAAATGGGTGCTGTATCTGTCCCAAAAAATTGTGCCGAACCCATTTCAAACTGTGCTTTGGATAATACCACCCGTGGGTTTTCAGGGGCCAAAGCACTTGCCTTGCCATAGAGTTGCATAACGGTTCCGGAGAGTTTTTGCCCGTTTGTCATTGGGTCTGCTGCAATCCAGGCAGTGTGAATCATGGCCTGCATTACAAGGATTTCGGCGTTGTTTGGATCTATATCCATCGCATTGTCAAGAGCCTGTTGTGCTTTAGACAGGAGTTGTTCCTTCTTTTTTGCGTCATTGACACCAAAAGCGGTAGTTGTATTGACCATCGCAACATAATAATTGGGCAACCAATTGCTTTTTTCAGCGGAAGCAATGCGCTCAAATTGAGCTGCAGCTTCATTATTGTTACCACTTTCCCATAGTTCAAATGCTTTTTGCATTCCTTGTTCGTAATTGCCTTGTGAGTACCCAAGGGCACATAAGGTGAGCGCTAAGATTAAAATTACTTTTTCCATAATAAAAAATGATTAATTGTTAATAGTGATACAAAGATGTTGACTGATGCCTGATTTTAAAACTTTAGTTTACTGAACCGTATAATTTAAGTGATGAAGTGTTATTTTTAAATTTTATAACTGCTAGTTCCTGATTTACATTATAAAATTTCTGTCTTGAAACGTTTCTTTACAGATTATCCAACTGATTTTTGTTCTTATCGTCACTGATGGTCCAGAAAAACCCGACAAAAAAGAACTGATCTGCCGTGGGTGTTATGGCACGCCTTTCAAAAGCCCCATTTGGACCGGGTGTATTTGCATATTCATAGCCAAAAATATTTTTCCTGCCCAGCACATTGGAAACCGAGAAATAGAGAATTTTCTGTGGACTCAGTAAATAGGCCCAATTAAAGCTCAGGTTATGAAAGTCTTTTGTCTTTCCGCTCATAAATCCGGGTTCGTTAGGGTTGTCAAAGGGTCTTCCTGTATGAAATGTGTGGCTGAAGCCCACCTGCGAGCGCCATTTTTCAATCCAGTATTTTGTAACCAAAGATGCCGTGTGCGTTGCTACAAATGAAGGAGTCGCCTGTGCAGGAAAGTTTTGATAAAGCCGTTCAGTATCAATATATGAATATGACGCCCAATACTCCAGGTTTTTAATTGTTTTTCCGTCTCGCCAAAAGATATCCAGACCGCCTGCATAACCACTCCCGGTGTTGGCAAAAACGGAATTAAACAGCGGGTTTTCATCCTCAAACCGCAGCAGGTTTTTATATTCTTTATAGTAAGCTTCCAAGCGTAAGGTTTTACGGGTTTTGGCATACTGAAAATTCAAAATATAGTGTGTTGCCTGTTCCCCGCTTATCGTTGAAGTATATTTAAGATAATCTGCCGAAGGTGTCTGATTGAAGTGCCCGTATGCCAGCGAAAATTGTGCGTTTTCACCGGTCTTGTATGCCAGTGAAACCCTGGGTGCTAGGTAGCTTTCCTCAAGGTATTGATCGTGTGAGAAGCGCAATCCCACTTTAGCGGCGAGCTTTTTGGAAAAATACACATCGGTTTCGGTAAAAACAGCACCGAGGTTTGATGTGTATCCGGAAGTGAAGGCAGCGTTTTCCTCAAAAGACAGAAATTTTTCATCAAAGGCGGTATGAAAAAAATCAGCTCCCATGGTCACTTTAAAACGGTTTGAGAATCTCCTGCTCAGTTTCGCTTTCAAATGAACCGCATTCTCGCTGTTCTCAACGTTATCTTCATTCAGGTCAATTTCGTTTTTACCAAAGCCGTAACTAAGTCCTAAAAAGTATTGCCAGTCGTTGGTCCAATAGGATTTGTAAGAGCTGTTTCCATAAAAATTGTTGTTTTTTAAATCCACCCGCACCGTTTGCGGTTCGTTTATCGTTTCCTGGTTCAGGTCAAAAGTTGATGCATCAAAAGCAGCATAGACTTTCCACAAACCATTGTTGAACCTGTGATTGTAAACGGTTTCCCCGGAAAGGGACTGAAAAGGCCTGTTCCATTTTAAATTTTGAGGGACCAAAGCCTGATAAGGCTCCAGATTTATGTAGGCCGCATTGACCGTCAACGAACTATTTTCCCATTTTTGGGTATTTCCAACTCCCAGCCCCACTGTCATCAGAGAAATATCAGTTTGGTTTTGTTCGGCTTCGTCTTTGGTGTCCAATAACAATACCCCGGAGAGTGCCTGTCCATATTCTGCACTATAGCCACCGGTAGAAAAGGATATCCCGCTAAATAAAAAGGGGGAAAAGCGTCCGCGTGTGGGCAGGTTTTGAACGGTGGCACCATACGGCTGTGCCACACGAATGCCGTCAACAAATGTTTGGGTTTCACCGGCTTCCCCTCCCCTGACAAACAACCTTCCGCTTTCACCCACGGTTTGTGTTCCCGGCAGGGTTTGCAGGGCTGCCACAATATCGCCCGCACTTCCGGCGGTGGTTACGATGTCCAGGGGTTTCAACACAGATACCCGCGCCTTGTCACCGGCTTCAAAGGTTCCTGCGGCCAGTATGACCGCATCCAGGGCAGCCACATCGTCACGCAAAACTATTTTCAGATTGTTCATTGATCTCACATCTGCCTCAATTTTCTTTGTTTCAAATGACACATAAGAAACCACGAGTGTTTGGTTTCCTGTAGCGGATGTTTTAAACTCAAATGTTCCGTTTTCCCGGGTTATACTTCCATCATAAGTACCTTCAAGAAAGACATTTGCCCCTTCCACGGGCTTTCCCTTAGTATCTGTAACCAAACCTGATACCGTGGTTTGTGACTGAAGTGAGAAAAATGTAAAAAGCAAGAATGCCAGAGATATGAATTTCATAATGGTGTAATTTTTACACAAAAATGATTTAGCGAAAGGAAGTATGCTAAAAAAAACTACTCAAGTGTTGAATTCACAGGATGGGTTGTAATTAAAAAAGCCACCCTTTTGAGGTGGCCTGAACAATCAGTTTCAGTACATTTTTCGCTTCTGCGAAAAGGTTGCAGGGATTACTTCTTCTTGGAAGCAGTCTGCGGAGCCTTTGATGCCGGTTTCGGCGCAGCTTTTTTGGGCTGAGGCTTGCTGTTTGACTTGTTTTGTGCCATAGTAGCGTCGTTTTTAAAACAGTATAAAATTAAGCAAGAAATCGTTCCATGATATTCTGTTGGTAAAAAATTAACTAAAAGTTTTTTTCTAATTTTAGCATTTGAAATACAAGCCAAATTTTATTTCTAAAATAGAACTCCTATGAAAAACGAAAAGGTAACCCGGTATCTTGAAAAGCAAACAAAATGGAAAGAACCGCTCACACTATTGCGTACTATTATGTTGCAAACAGGTGCAGCGGAAACATTGAAATGGGGAGCACCTGCCTATGTTGTAAACGGTAAAAACATCGCCGGCCTGGCTTCCTTTAAAAATCATTTTGCCATTTGGTTTTTTCAAGGTGTTTTTTTAAAAGACACGCATAAAAAACTGGTTCCCGAAGAGGAAACCAGTGCCAAAGCCATGCGTCAGTGGCGCTTTTCTTCTGCTGAAGAAATTGATGAAAAGCTGGTGCTTGCCTATATGAAAGAAAGTATTGCAAATGCAAAAGCCGGCAAAGAAGTGAAACCGGAGAAAAAGAAAGACCTTCCCGTGCCCCAAGAGCTTCAAAAAGCTTTTGATAAAGACAAAGCACTTCAAAAAAGTTTTGAGAGTTTGACACCATACAAACAGAAAGAATACAAAGAACACATTGCCGGTGCCAAGCAGGAAAAAACAAGAATCAATCGTTTGGAAAAGTGTATCCCCATGATTTTGGATAGCAAAGGGCTGCACGATAAGTATAAAAACTGCTGAGTTTTATGAAGCTTTATCCCTTACAAACGGACGAATAATCAAACGTGCTGCCTGATCGAAGTTAATGTAGTTATATGTCCAGTTAAAAAATGTCACGATGCGGTTTCTAAAACCCACCAAAAACCAAAGGTGTACAAACATCCATAAAAACCACGCAAAAAAACCGCCAAAACTTATTTTTTTAAAATCAACCACGGCTTTATTCCTTCCCACGGTTGCCATCGTCCCTTTATCTTTATAGCGAAAAGGCTTCAACGGTTTGTTTTTTAAAATCCGAAGCATGTTTTTGCCTAAAGCCCTTCCCTGCTGTATGGCCGGTTGGGCTACCATAGGGTGCCCGTTTGGAAACTGTTCTGTAGTCATATGTGCAATATCGCCTATGGCAAAAATATCTTCATAACCCACCACTTTATTATATTCGTTCACCTTGTAGCGGTTCCCTCTTTCGGTAAAAGTCTCTTTTGTCAGCCCTTGTATTGCAGCGCCGGTGACTCCTGCAGACCAGATAAAGGTATCAGTAACCAGGTTTAGTCCGGTGCTGGTCGTTACATTTTTTCCGTCATAATTTTTGACAAAAGTGTTGACGTGTATATGCACCCCCATTCTTTTCAGGAATTTTTCAGATTTTTTAGATGCAAAGGTACTCATAGGTGGCAATACCCGTGGTTCGCCCTCAATGAGGTGAATTGTCATTTCATTGGGATTGAGGTTGGGATAATCTCTGTTGATAATGCCGTTTTTAAATTCAGCCAGAGCGCCGGCAAGTTCCACACCGGTAGGCCCCGCTCCCGCAATTACAAAATTCATCAGGCTTTTTCGTTCCTCAATATCTTCAGTAATGACGGCTTTTTCAAAATTTTCGAGTACCAGGCTTCGGATGTTCAATGCCTGTGGAACGGTTTTCATAGGCATACAGTTTTGCTCTATTTCAGTATTGCCAAAATAATTTGTTTTACTTCCACTGGCGATGACCAGATAATCATAAGAAAGATATCCTATGGAGGTTTTTACCTCTTTTTTATGAGGGTCAATTGCCTCTACAGATGCCATACGAAAATGAAAATCTTTGTAAAATTTAAAAATTTTACGCAGTGGATATGCAATCGAATCAGGTTCTAAGCCCGATGTGGAAACCTGATACAAAAGTGGCTGGAAAGTATGGTAATTATGCCTGTCAAGCAGGACTACCTGAACCTGTTTGTTTTTTAATGCCTTGATGAAGGAAATCCCCCCAAAACCGCCACCAATAACCACGATTCTGGGGTGTTCTGTCTTTGGAATGTTCATAATGTGAAAATAGATAGTAAAGATACATCTTGTGCACCATATAAAAATAAAATACCTGTAAATTTGAAACCTATTTGTAACAAAAAATGATTTACGCTTACTAACTAACAACTAACACCAAGACGTTTGAATAAAGAACTGGAACATCGTTTTGTGACCCAGCTGGAGGAGAACCAAAACATTGTGCATAAAATCTGCCGTTTGTATACAAACAATGCAGACGCTCACAATGATTTGTTTCAGGAGATCACTATACAGCTGTGGAAAGCATTTCCAAAATTCAGGGGAGATTCAAAGTTTAGTACCTGGATGTATCGTGTGGGATTGAATACAGCAATTACCCTTTACCGTAAATCCAAAAGAACCGTTGATACACAGGATTTTGAAGGTGTTAGTTTTAAAATCAGTGCTGAGGAGTATGACAATACTGAAGAAGTTCAGTTAAAATTAATGTATGACGCTGTTAAACAACTGAACGATATTGACAAAGCATTGGTTTTTTTATACCTCGAAGACAAAAATTATAAAGAAATTTCTGAAACCCTTGGTATTACTGAAGTAAATGCACGTGTGCGAATGAACAGGGTTAAAGAAAAATTACGTACGATATTAAACCCATAAAGCTATGGATGAGTTAGAAATTTTAAAAAAAGACTGGAAGGAGAAAGGGCAAACAGAGCCCAAACTTTCCTACAATCAAATATATAATATGTTGTTCAAAAGATCTACTTCTATCGTGAAATGGATTTTTATCATCAGTATACTGGAATTGGTTTTTTGGATGGGAATTTTCTTAATTACTCCAAAATCTTCATTTGAAGTTATTGAAAAACTGGGTGCAACACCCATATTATATGGTTTTAATATTCTCCATTATCTGGTAGTGTTTGTTTTTATCTATTATTTCTATAAAAACTATACAACCATCAAGGTTACAGACAACACCAAAACGCTGATGAGAAGTATACTAAAAACACGGAAAACGGTGCGTTATTTTGTAATATACAATCTTGTAGCCTTTGCGCTCACTATAATTATTATCAATATATTTTATTACACCCAGAGTGAATTGCTCCTTCAGATAATGGCTGATTCCTATGGATCAGAAATTAAAAACCCTGATGACTTTATTACTGTCTTTTTTATAGTTCAGGTAATTGCAGGAATTGTAATGATCTTATTGCTCTTGTTATTTTACAGGTTGATTTATGGAATTCTCTTGGGAAAACTCAAAAGGAACTACCGCGAACTTGAACGCATTGAGGTGTAGATTGAGAAGTTTTTTAATACTTCCACTGGCGTTGCACATTCAATTCTTCTTCTTTTTCCAGCTCATCTACAGGGATGACCTTTAGAAATGAAGGATGTTGCTCAATAGCATACTCCAGTTTTTTTACGATATCATCAATGCTTTCATTTTCATAATCAAATTGAAGCGGCTCTTTGATTTCAATGGTTTGCAGGATACCCCGTTTTTTGATGCGTATTCCCTTCTTATCGAAAGACCTTCTGAAGCCATCAATTACAATGGGCACCACGATGGGTTTATAATGTTTAATAATGTGAGCTGTCCCCCTTCTGATGGGCTTCCACGGTTTTGTGGTTCCCTGCGGGAAGGTGATTACCCAGCCGTCATCCAGAGCCATTCCAATATTACTGATATCGCTCATTTTCACCTGGCGATTGACTTCTTTTCCCTTTTCACGCCATGTCCTGTCAATACTGATGGAGCCGGCATAAGCAAGTATTTTGGGCAACAAGCCTGATTTCATGGTTTCGCGTGCAGCGACATAATAAATATTCAATTTTGGGTTCCATAAATACCCGATGTTTTTGATGGTATCGTCCCTTCCGCTCAAGCTGGCGTTAAAGACGTGGAACATTGCAACCACATCTGCAAAATACGTCTGGTGGTTTGAAACAAACAGCACCCCGTTTTCAGGAAGTGAACGGATAATATCAGAACCTTCAATCTGTAATTCGTTAAAACCCTTGAAGCGCCTATGAGTCATAGCGCCCAAAATACGTATTAACCAAAGCTTTAAGAAAAGTATATGCCCGAAAGGATTTTTTTTAAACAATCCCATAGATGTCAATTTTGAGGTTACATTTAAATTCAGTAATCTAAAAGGACGGCAAAGATACAAAAAAGCATATTTACAGCACTTCTTTTAACAAGTGCCTTACTTCGCTTAAAATCATTGCCGTAGCTCCCCATACCACAAAATCATTGAGCTGAAAGGCCGGCACTTCAATATCAACAGCATAAGAAGTTGTTAATTTTCTTGTAATGATAATGCTCTCATCCAGAAAATGCAGCAAAGGAACCTCGATCAAGGCCTCCACTTCAGATTCCTGGGGTATGAACCTCGGGGTTTGTTCTGTAATTCCCAGATATGGGTGTACCATAAAATTACTTGGGGGAATATATATCTCTGAGAGTTGTTTATAAACCAGAATATGGCTTCTGGGAATCCCGATTTCTTCTTCTGTTTCCCGTAAGGCAGTATCCTGCATATCACTGTCTTCCATTTCATACCTGCCACCGGGAAAGCCCACCTGACCGGAATGCACTCCTTTATAGGTTTTGCGAAGAATGAGTATTAATTTTGTGATTTCATTCTCATCGGGATAAAAGAGTACCATCACTCCCGCCCTGCGGGCGCTGCTTTGGTTTTTTGCCTGAAGTTTCAATTCACGCAATCGTTCAACAGGAGCCATTTTTAGCTGAATATCTTCGCCCGGAAGTGCTAAATTTTTTACCTTTGAAAGCGAACTCTTAAACTCATTAAACTTCATACATGCAAAAGTCGATTCTAATTATACTTGTCTGTTTCTTTTTCCTGAATTGTGAAGATAAAAAAAAACAAGAGGAAACGATTGATAAAGATGTCAAAACAGACACACTTGTAAAAGCACGTGATGTTGAAGAAGTGGTTGAGCTTGAGAAAGAAGAAGATACGCTGCACAAAATTGTCAAACTCACCAATGACACCTTAGAAGATTTTTTACTCAATTATGGCAAGGAAAACCCTGAGCGTTTTGTAAATCTAGAAACGCCCCACGGTGTAATTGAACTGGAACTGTACAACAACACCCCCATTCACCGAGCTCACTTTATCTATTTGATTAAAAACGGATACCTCAACACTACCTTTTTCCACCGTGTCGTAAACGATTTTATGGTCCAGGGTGGAAACAGTGACCGGGTTGAAACCAGTAAAATGCGCGGGAGGATGGGGAAATACACCTTGCCTGCAGAAATAATCCATAAACACCGCCGGGGTGCCTTGGCCGCTGCCAAAGAATACCGTGACAACCCTGATGACCGCTCATCTGCCTTTGAGTTTTATATTGTTCAAGGCCCTAAAGGAGCGCACCATCTCGACCCTAATTACACGGTGTTTGGAAAAGTGCTTTCAGGAATGGATGTGGTTGATACCATTGCTGCTTTGGAAACTGATGATGGCGATTGGCCTTTGTACAATGTCTTTATCAAAGCAACCCTTAAGGAATAATATCGCTTTTTTTATACACTGAAGGGAGTGACAGTTTAAATTTTACTGCCAGCAGCCTTACCGTTATTACTGTAGACCCTGAGAAAACAACAACCCAGTTTGGGTCAATGGGAAAATAACTCAGCAAGAAGTAAAATATGCCCCCCAGAATGCAGGCAGTTGCATAAATTTCTTTCCTGAAAATAATGGGAATCTCATTACAGAGAATATCCCTTATAACCCCTCCAAAACAAGCCGACATGGTTCCCAAAGCAACACAAATTATGGGGTGCAAATCCATTTGAATACCTTTTTCAATCCCTACCAGTGTATATAAAGCAATCCCAATTGTATCAAAGAGGAAGAGTGATTTGCGTACATAATTGAGCTTTTTCCTGAATATAATAGCAAGAATGGCAGATCCAAAAATCACATAAACATAGGTCATTTCATGCATCCAGGTGATATTCACCTTTAACAAAACATCGCGCAGGGTACCACCTCCCACTGCCGTTACAAAAGCAATTATAAAAATCCCGAATACATCCAGACGTTTGTGCATGGCTGTGAGCACCCCTGAAATTGAAAAAGCAATGGTCCCTAAAATGTCAATGATTAAGTATAAATTCATTACTGGCGGGTATAAAAGTTATAATCTTTGATAACGGTGTCAATAAATTGTATGGGTCTTTCGGTTGTAGTCACCTCAAGAACACCGGCAACTTTATCTGAAAGCTTTAAAATAATGTTGTGATTACCGGCTCTTCGGGCATTGTGGTAAATGGATTTTATAGTCTGGATTTCGGTATCATTAAAAACGGTAACCTGGGGGTATTTTGGCACATATCCTTCGGGAAGCTCCACGAGGAGTGTGTCTGAAATTGAGCTAATCTTCTTTTCCGTAATCACCGTTGTAGCTGCTGCGAGATCACCCAGGCGCTGTCCTCTCCCATTCAAAAGTATAACCACTACTGCAAGTGCACCACTTGTAAAACTAATATCCACAAGACGCAGCAACCACCGCAGTAAATAATTGGAAAATGAGGGTTTAGAGCCATCAAGTTTGACCACCCTGATTTTCATTGCTGCTTTCCCCGGGCTTTGTCCGTTCCAAAAGGTTTCCCAAAGCAAGTGATATAAAAAAACAGGTAAAGCGACCGTCATAATAAATATAAACATGCTGTCCTGGCCAATATCTATAGCGCCAAAAAATAAAATTACAAGAAGAAAATAAATACCAATTAAAACACTGTCAATTATATAAGCCAGAATGCGGTCTCCAATCCCCGCTATATTTTGTGAGATTGTGACATTTTGTGCAGTTTCAATTTGAAAATTATCCATTAAATATGTTTCTTTGGGAAAGATAATAAATTGTGCATGCGCGAGGCAGCTTTTGTAAAACAAAATAAAGACAAATGGTTAAGATTTGAAAATGTTCTCAGGAATAATATTCAAATTAATCCTGATGAACTCAGTGCACTCTATATAGAAGTCACAGACCACCTGAGTTATGCCCAGACGTTCTATCCCCGGAGCAATACACTCACATACCTCAACGGACTCTCTGTTCTGGCACACCAGAAAATCTATAAAAACAAACGCGAATCAAGAAACAGGTTTATTACTTTTTACACCAAGGAATTTCCTCTTTTTTTTGCGGCGTACCAAAAGCAATTGCTCATTGCTTTTATCACTTTTGTTTTGTTTTCGGCCGTGGGTGCGTTTTCATCTGCTACAGATGGTGATTTTGTGAGGCTCATAATGGGTGATGGTTATGTGAACATGACCCTGGACAATATTGAAAAAGGAGACCCTATGGCAGTCTACAAGAAAATGGGGCAGGTTGAAATGTTTTTAGGTATTACCATCAATAACATCAGGGTTGCTTTAAACGCTTTTGTTTTCGGTATTTTTCTTAGTATCGGAACCTTGTTTATATTGATGCGCAATGCTATTATGCTGGGTTCGTTTCAATATTTTTTTTATGATCATGGACTATTATGGGAATCGGTAAGAACTATCTGGATACACGGTACCATAGAAATTTCAGTAATTATTGTGGCTGGTTGTGCCGGACTTGTTCTGGGAAACAGTATTCTCTTTCCCGGTACTTATACCCGCTTGCAATCATTTATAAAAGGTGCCAAAGACGGATTGAAAATTTTACTGAGCACCATTCCTTTTTTTATTGTTGCCGGTTTTCTGGAAGGTTATGTTACCCGCATTACTGAAATGCCTGACTGGCTTGCCATATTGATTATTGGGTCATCGCTTTTCATCATTCTTTTTTATTATGTCTATTACCCTTTAAAACTTAAGAAAAAACAAAATACCTTTAACCAAAACACTTTACCCCTGTAATTATGAAAGAATATGTAGAATTTAAGAAGCAACGTGAACTGGGAGCGATATTAACTGACGTTTTCAAATTCATACGTTTGGAATGGCGTGATTTGGGAAGTTTACTTCTCCGCATAGCAGGTCCTGTGCTTTTGCTTGTAGTGGTTTGCTATATCTATTATATGCAAAGTACTTTTGGTGGGTTTCAAAGCTTTTTATCTACATCAACTCCTTT
Source organism: uncultured Flavobacteriaceae bacterium (assembly GCA_963975935.1). Taxonomy (GTDB): domain Bacteria; phylum Bacteroidota; class Bacteroidia; order Flavobacteriales; family Flavobacteriaceae; genus Planktosalinus. The sequence continues at coordinate 285,083 of CAXBIQ010000002.1, read as the reverse complement.
TGAAGTATTCAGCATCAGTACGGTTATATCCTTATTATTGTTTGTTTTTTCTGTGCTTGCCTTTTACTCACTATTATATGCAACCGTGTTGTGCTACATAAAGTCTTATGTTGCCCATCAAGGCAAGGTAGACCGTCAGGAGGTTTCTGACGGTGTTAAAAGATTCTTCTGGAGCATGCTGGGCTTAAATATCTTGGTTGGGCTTATTGTTGGCTTTGGAATTGTTTTGTGCTTTCTTCCCGGTGTTTATCTGGGGGTATGTTTAGCTTTGAGTGCCCCAATTCTTGTTTTTGAAAGAAAAGATGTAATTGCTTCTATTGGAGATAGTTTTAAACTCATTAAGGATGAATGGTGGATCACCTTTGCCACTTTTATTGTGATCTACATCCTCTATTATGTAATCATGCTCATTTTTCAAATCCCTCAATTGTTTTATATCTTTTTTAAGGGATTCACCATGAGTGAGGAAATTTCAGCGAACCCATTTGAAATTATTGACTGGTTCAGTATCACCCTGGAGGTTATTGCCATGATTGCTCAATATACTATGTTTACTTTACTTATTATTTCAATAGCGATGGTTTATTATAACCTCAATGAAAGAAAAAACTTTACAGGAACATTGGAAACCATTGACCAATTGGGCGAAAGCAAATAAGCGGGTGAAATACATTTTTGTCATAGCATTTACTTTGATTTCAGCGGAAACTGTCGTTGCGCAGGAAGACACCCTTGCACAGCAACCCCCCAAAACTATTATCTATGATCATGAAAGTACCGTTGTGCCACCTGAATTTGACACATCTATATTAGAAAAATATCAGGATGACCCCCATTTTGACTATACAGAACACGTTGCTGAAGAAAACTTCTGGCAGCGTTTTAAAAACTGGCTCTACCGGGGCTGGGTAAACTTCTGGACGTGGCTATTTGGAGATTTTAAGTCAAATAGTTTTTTGTTGTTTTTATTTAAAATATTTCCATACCTCATCATTGGATTCATTATAGCATTTCTGGTCTGGCTTTTTTACCGTTTAAATCCCGGAGCAAAATTGTTCCGTTCAGAAAAGCAGGCTGAAGTTTTCTTTACAGCTGAAGAAGAGATTATCAAAAGTAAAAACATTCAGGACCTCATTGACAGTGCATTGCAGGACAAGAACTACAGGCTTGCGGTGCGCTATTATTTTTTACAAGCTCTCAAGAAGCTGACAGATGCAGGGCTTATCAACTATGAGTATGACAAGACCAACAGCGATTATGCCCGAGAAATAATAAAAGAGCCGTTAGCAAATACATTCAGGAAAATAACCAATATCTATGAGTATATCTGGTATGGAAGTTTTGAAGTTTCTGAAAGTGACTTTTTAAAAGCACAAAAGATGTTTGGAAATATGAACAATCAAATATCAGGACCTCGTGAGTAGACTTCAAAAAATAGGGTTCGTTGTTTTTTTCCTGCTGCTGGGTATCCTTATCTATTTAGAAGCCTCTAAACCTGTGCCTGTTAACTGGTTTCCCAGCTACAGTAAAAGTGACAAGATACCCTTAGGAACCTATGTCTTGCACGATTTGCTTGAGCAAACTTACAAGGGTACTTTTGAGGAAAAAAACATTCCGCCTTATGTGCAGGTTCAGGAAGAAGAATTTGAAGGTACTTATTTGTTTATAAATAACTATATTCAGTTTGATGATGCAGAAATGGAGAACCTACTTGAATGGACCGCTGAAGGGAACACCTTGTTTATCTCTGCCAACTATCACAGTCAAAACCTTCTGGACAGTTTAAAACTTGATGTGGAAACGTTTTATTTATATGACCAGATCAATACAGAACCCCTTTTAAATTTAGTCCACGAAGAATTAAAAGAAGCCCAACCATTTCACATACCACGGGATTTAAGCGTTACATATTTTTCTGAAATTGATACGTTATCCCATATAGTGCTGGGTGTTTCACAGGTTTATAAAGACACGCTCGCTATGACAGAGCCCGAAATTAATTTTCTGAAAATACCCCATGAAGATGGTTTTATTTTCTTGCATAACCAGCCTGAAATCTTTTCAAATTATTTTTTACTTGACAATACTAATTATCAACACACCGGCAATGTGCTTTCTTATATCAATAACGATAATACAATTTACTGGGATAATTACTACAAAACAGGAAAACGGATTGATGTTTCTCCCCTAAAAATAATCCTGAACAACAGGCATTTAAAATGGGCGTATTATTTTATGCTTACAGGTGTTTTTTTGTTTGTTATTTTTGAAGGCAAACGAAAGCAAAGGAACATCCCCATCGTCAATCCGCTTTCAAATAAAACCTATGAATATACCCAAACCATTTCAGGTATTTACCGGGACAAAAAGGATAACAAGGAAATTTTCACGAAAATCACCTCACAATTCCTGGAATTTATTCGCACAAAACTCAGGGTACAAACCGAAAACGTCAATACTTCTTTTTTAAAGGAAGTATCCTTCCGCAGCGGAAACACATTCGAGGAAACCAAAGAACTTTTTGAACACATTAAAAAATATCAGGAAAAACAGGAGATTACAAATCAGGAATTAAAAAACATATATAACAAAATAAGAAAATTTAAAACCAACGCTGATGGAAACCAATGAAAATACAAACGAGGAATTAAAGTTTGACAGTCGCATTCCTCTGGAAGAATTAAAAAATGCTGTTGATGCCATTAAGGCCCAACTGGGGAAAGTAATTATTGGTCAGCAGGATTTTATAGAATTGCTGGTGGTCAATCTGCTGGCAAACGGTCACGTGCTCATTGAAGGAGTGCCCGGTATCGCTAAAACCATTACGGCAAAGTTATTTGCCAAATCACTGAAAACAAATTTCAGCAGGATTCAATTCACCCCGGATTTGATGCCGAGTGATGTCCTGGGAACTTCCATTTTTAATGTTAAGAATGCTGATTTTGAATTTAAAAAAGGGCCGGTTTTTTCAAACATTGTTTTGATTGACGAAATAAACAGGGCTCCTGCCAAAACCCAGTCTGCCTTGTTTGAAGTTATGGAGGAGCGGCAAATCACCATTGACGGCAATAAATATATTATGGATTACCCTTTTATGGTTATCGCCACGCAAAATCCGCTGGAACAAGAAGGAACGTATGCGCTCCCTGAAGCACAGTTGGACCGGTTTTTATTTAAGATAAAAGTGGGATACCCCAATCTTGAAGAAGAAATCCTGATTTTAAAAACCCATCACGACCGGAAATTAAATGTCCCTCTTGATGAAGTAGATGCCGTGTTGACGGTAGATGACCTTAAAAAATACAGGCAACTGGTTCAGGAAATTATTATTGAAGAAAAAATCTTTCATTACATCGCACAGATTGTCGACAAAACGAGAAATCACCCCCATTTATACCTGGGAGGTTCACCACGTGCATCCATAGCTATTATGAATGCCTCGAAAGCATTTGCAGCTATTTCAGGACGTGATTTTGTCATTCCGGATGATGTTAAGAAAACACTGGCGCCGGTTTTAGGCCATCGCATTATCCTCTCACCGGAACGAGAAATGGAAGGTATGACCCCCGAGTCTGTTATCGAAATGATTTCCCACGCAGTTGAAATACCCAGATAAATGATCAAATTGCTAAAATCATTATACCTCTCGCAACGGTTTTTTATGAGCATTGCCCTCATAGCTGTCCTGTTTTTGTTTTCAAACTGGATCCAGGGTCTTTATGCCGTTGTGTGGATACTTGTTTTGGCATTGATTGTAGTTATATTGATCGAGATTTCCATGCTGTATCAGAAAAGTGGTCTGAAAGGAAATCGTGTTTTACCCGATAAATTTTCAAACAGTGACCTCAACTATGTTTTAGTGAAATTGAATAACCTCTATGATTATAAGATTAAAATTGTATTGATTGATGAGCTTCCCATACAATTTCAAAAAAGGGATTTCAAAAGAGAAACCTCCCTTTCCGGAAAGGAACAAAACACCCTTACTTATGAAGTCAAACCCGTGGAAAGGGGTGAATATGTCTTTGGAAAAATGAATTGTTATGTGAGTTCGCCACTGGGCTTTATCAAAAGGAGGTACAGCTTCAATCAGGAACAAATGGTTAAAGTATACCCTTCCTTTATACAAATGAAGCGGTATGATTTTTTGGCGCTTGATAACAAGTTAAGCCATTTCGGTTTCAAAAAAATCAGGCGCATCGGGAATACACTGGAATTTGAACAAATCAAAGATTATGTTGCCGGCGATGACATTCGCACTATAAACTGGAATGCCACGGCAAAGAGAGCAAACCTGATGGTCAATCAGTATCAGGATGAGAAAATGCAGCCCGTTTATTCTATTATAGACAGCAGCCGCGTGATGAAAATGCCCTTTGAGGGTTTAAAGCTATTGGATTATGCTATTAACAGTACGCTTGCTTTTTCAAATATTGCTTTGAAAAAAGGTGACAAAGTGGGATTTGTCGATTTTTCCAACAAGACTAACAGTTTTTTACCGGCCCAGGCAAAAAAGACTTATCTCAATACTATCCTTGAAACTTTATACAACATTGATACAAATTTTTTAGACGCTGATTATGGTGTATTGCAAGGGCTGGTGAAACGAAAAATAACCCATCGCAGCCTTATACTGCTTTACACTAATTTTGAACATATTTCATCCCTTTACCGGCAATTACCCTATCTTCAATCCATTGCCAAAAAGCATGTGCTGGTTGTTATCTTTTTTGAAAATACAGAACTGACCCGGCTTATTTCCACAAAAGCAGAGAATCTTGCTGATATTTATGATCAAACCATTGCCGGTGAATTTCAAAATGACAAGAAAACGATTCTGAAGGCCCTTCAGCAAAAAGGGATTCAAGCTATTTTGACACCTCCCAAAGACCTTACGGTTAACACTATCAATAAATACCTTGAAATTAAAGCAAGAGGTATACTCTAAGTAACAACAAATCAATTCTGCATAATTATTCCTTATAATTTATTTACATTTGTATTAGAAATGCAGATACTATGACCATTACCCAATTAAAGTATGTTTTGATGGTTGCTGAGTATAAAAACTTTACGAAAGCAGCAGAAAAAACGTTTGTAACGCAGCCCACGCTAAGTATGCAAATTCAAAAGCTGGAAGAAGAACTGGCCATTCTCATATTTGATCGGAGCACAAAACCGCTTAAATTGACCACAATTGGTGAAAAGATTGTGGAGCAGGCCCGTAACATTGTCAATGAAGCAGACAGGATGCAGGACATTGTAGACCAGCAGAAAGGCTATATAGGTGGTGATTTCAAACTGGGTATTATCCCTACAGTTATGCCCACGTTGTTGCCTATGTTTTTAATGACGTTTACCAAAAGGCACCCCAAAGTGCGCTTAAAAATAGAGGAACTCAACACAGAGGACTGTATTCAAAAACTAAATGAAGGCCATCTGGACGCAGCAATTGCAGCCACGCCCTTACAGAATGAAAACATCAAAGAGCGGGTTTTGTATTATGAACCTTTTGTGGCATATATTACCGAAAGCCACCGCTTGTTCTCAAAAAAGGATATATTGGTTGACGATCTTGATCTTGAAGATATTTTGCTCCTTGAAGACGGGCATTGTTTCCGGGATGGGGTGATCAACCTGTGTAAAGCATCAAAAAAAGACACCACTGAAAAATTTCAGCTTGAAAGCGGGAGTTTTGAAACATTGATAAAGTTATCAAACGAAGGTCTGGGCATGACATTGCTGCCTTATTTACACACGATGGATATCAAAGAGAAAGAAAAAAAATACCTGCATTATTTTAAAGAACCTTCACCAGCCAGAGAGGTTAGTATCATCAGGCATAAAAGTGAGTTAAAACCACAGATTGTAGATGCATTGTATGATGTAATTTCAGGAATAATTAGGGGGGCAATTGCTTTTCAGGATGTAAAGATTATCAGCCCACTGAAATAAATAAAAAAACTTCCTGAAAAAAGGATAGACACATTAAAAAGTTTGTTACCTCATTAACACTTAAAATTCAAACCTGAATAAAACTGTGAATATTCCTTTTTTTAGGAAGCTAATAATCTAGGGCTTTAAGTAGACTAAACATTGATTTAAATCAGGGTTTTGTTTAATCAATGAATTGACCCAAACCTTCAACTCCTCAATTTCATAAGGGAGTAATCTTTTCAAAGCTTTCTGAAGCTCTTTGCAAAACAAATTAGTGTCAAAGCTAACTTTTGCAAGTACTGCTTTAGTGTAGTCAAACATAGCTCTTGCCATAATTGTAATGGATTTAATTTAAATTTAAGGCTTAATCAAAAAGTAGCTATGTTAAATAGGCGAGATATTTTAATGTTAATGAACAGCAATTTAATAAAAAAAAGCATTCCATCTTCAAAAACAGACAACTTTAACAGTCAGAAAGTTTACAAATTCCTTTGAGTGATTCCGTATGCTTTGTTAGTGCCCTCTGTAGAACAAGATAGTGCTGAAAGTTTTAAGCAGAATATTCAAATCCAGATAAACGCTTCTCTTTTTAATGTAATAAAGGTCATACTGTAATTTCTCCAGAGCATCTTCTTTTGAAGCCGCATAATTGCTTTTAACCTGTGCCCAGCCCGTAAGCCCCGGCTTGATAATATGTCTTATTTCATAAAAGGGGATGTCTTCTGAGAGTTCTTTGACAAACACGGGACGTTCCGGTCGGGGCCCGATTATACTCATATCTCCTTTCAGAACATTGACAAACTGCGGGATTTCATCAATTCTTGATTTTCTTAAAAAGCGGCCAAATGCAGTCACCCGCTGATCATTATTACTCGCCCAGACAGCACCATCCTTTTCGGCATCTATGATCATACTGCGCAGTTTTATGATGAAGAATGTCTTTCCGTTTTTTCCAACGCGCTCCTGAAAATAAAATAAAGGGCCGCGGTTTGCTATCAGGTTTCCTATTAAAATTACAGGAAGTAAAACAATACCAAGCACCAACCCAATCACCGAAAGCACAACATCCATCGCCCTGTGAAAAAAAAGATATAGCTTATTTTGATTGCTTCTGCTAAACGGAAAATACCTGTAAAAATCCTTTTCAACATGATGAACAGGCACCCGGTATGTCAAATCTTCATATACCTGCGTGTATTCCTTAATGGGAAAACCTTTTTCCAGTAAATCCAAAAGTTGGGTATAGACATGCAGCGATAAGCGTTTTGAAAAATTATCTGCGATTACAATTTCAGATATTGCATTTTCATGAATGACCCTCTTAATATCTTCGGTTGTAAAAGGGGTTGTCCCAATATCTTCAGTGAGTTCTTTTCCGGTGTTTATAAACCCTATTACTTTATAGTTTGGATCTGATTTCTCTATGGCATTTATCATTAATAATGCATTTGAAGAATTCCCTATCAACAATATGCGTTTGTAAAACCTGGGAGAGGAAATCAATGTAATGTAAGCAAGCCTCCAGAAATAGAGTGCAATAACAATAGCCAAAAAGAAGTAAATAATCTGCAACCTGTTTCCCGGAAGTTGCGGTGTGTAAAAAGGGGTTAAGAGATACACCAAGACGGTGAGGGAAGATGTCAGTAAAATATTTTTTAATACAATATCAATCTTGCTGGCTTTTTGGAGATCATAGAGTTCAAATATGGTTCCAAATACTGTAATGTAAACCGCTAAAATGATCAGCCATTCCCAGCGGTCTGGTGAGATAACAAAATAATCAAATTCAAATAGCTTCCCAACACCATAAAGCATTATAAATACTGTAACAAGATCTAAAACCCGTAACAGCACTTTTCGCTCAGAGATCTCAAAGTGAATTTTTGAAGGCTTTGCCATTTGATTAAATTTGGGGTTTAAAAATACAATATCTTATTTTAATAAAAGATGCCATTGTTCTTTAACTTTTTGCCAATCATACCTTTCTGCCTTTTTTCTGGCATTTATTTTTAATTTTTCAGACAGCTTTTCATTTGTTAACAGCTTCTTTATTCCATTTGCAAAAGCACTGGGATTTCGGGGAGGGACCAAAACAGCATCCTGATTGTCTTCAAGCAGAAACGGAATCCCACCAACATCAGTTGATACTACGGGAAGCCCCAAAGCCATTGCCTCAATCACACTTATAGGCGTGTTATCAAAGTTTGTCGTATTGATAAAGACCGAAAATTCTTTTGAAAGCGCAATCCATTCTTCTTTTGTAAGTTTTCCCGTAAACTGAACCGGTAATGTATTTTCCAAGGCATACTTTTCACAAACCCCAAGAGAGCCGTCCTTATCAGGTCCCACCATACAGAGCTTTGCTTCGGGATACTCTGTTAGTAAAATTTTCAGTGATTTTAAAGCCAAAAGAGGATTGTATATTTCCGAAAAGGAACGTACCCATAAAAGATTGGGTTTTAAAGTCCTTTCTGAAAAAGGGTACTCCTTGATTTCAATGGCATTTGAGATGCAGACTGTGTTTATATACCCGTTATTTTCAAAAACTGATTTAAGGTATTCTGAAGGAGCTACGTTTATTCTGGCGTTTTTAAAAACAATACGACTCAGTTTTTTACTTCTTTTAAGACGATATGGTAAATTCCCACCGTGAAGAATAGGAAGATAAGGAATATGGTAACGTTTTGCCAGCCATGAAACTGCCACGGCATAATAAAAGTTGGTTGTGCTGTAAGTGTCAATAAGAATATAGTCAATTGACTTTCTGCGTTTTATCACGCTAAAACACATATCCAGTAAGCGCAGCACTTTATTGGTTTTGTCAGAAGCCCTGTCAATGACATATCCCTCCTGCTCTAAGAGGTTTCCCAGCGATTCTACCCCTGTAACCGTCTTACCCTTTTTGTGTAAGCGATTTCCTATGTAAAGTATTTTTTTCATAAAAAATATAGAGTAAGCACAGTCCATAAATAAACCCGGGAGCAGCCAGTCGCATTGAGGAATGGCCAATGGTGAGCAACCAAAAAAAGTAAAAAGCGAAAAAATAAACACTGGGTCTGTAACGAAGCCAATAAAACAACGGTGTAAATGCTAAAATAAACAATGCTATCAATCCTGAGATGCCGTGCTCAGACAACAACCTGCTCACTTCATTGTGGGTTGCTACAGATATTCCGGTTTTTTCTTCCCTGTGTTCTTTTATCTTGCCAATACCTATTCCTGTTAGGGGGTTTTTAAAAAACACATCCAGTTCTGAAGACAACAACTCTGCCCTACCGGTTGTTATGTCTTCCTTTACCCTGCCCGCTGCGTCCTGGTTGCTGTATCGCTTGTCTATAAAACCAAATGTCTGAATTGAAGTAAACCCCCACGTCAACAACAAAATTCCGGAAATAACCACGATCTTAGGGATTAATTTTGCTTTTGCCAATGCATTTGCCGAATAAAAATACAATAACAGAAATGCGATGACGCAAACCACAGCCGTTATCATTCCTCCCCTTGAAAATGTTACTAACCCTCTGTAACAAACCAGAGCTAAAAGTCCCAGATCAATAATATTCACTAGTTTACTTTTAACTGTAAAGAGCCTAAGAAATAAAATAATGGCCCCCAAACCCATAATCGTTGAAACCTGATTGGGTCCAAATCCCCCTGAAGCTGCAAAGTTTGAGGACGTTCCGCTAAGAGCATCCCTGATATTGGGTGTGTACACAAAAAGATAGAGTGTTAAAGTAATGATGGGGAGCAGCAATGCTAAAAAAATATGATGAATCCTGTTTGCTGAAATTTTTCTGTAAAAACAATAAATACCTACAATTCCTGCAGTAACAGGACCACTTATGTTAAAGGCTATGGTAGTTCTAATATTGGTATCATAATTTAAGTTCAGAGCCGAGAAAAAGACCCCGGGAACCAGTAAAAACAGATATAGCCAATAGGGCATTGATTTTTTTGAAGTGCCTGATAAAAACAACCCTATGAGCAAGAAAACAATGACAAGATATTTGCCTGATTCATAAAAAAAAGCACCCCCGGTCATCCTGAAAAAAAGCTCAGCTCCTGTTATATATGCTGCTGCAATCAAGGCTTCATTATTTTTGTTTCCCTTGGTGAAAATCAGGAAAAAGAAAAAAGCGACAATTCCCAGATAAATAAACTTGGATGAGGAAGGGATTAAATAAACAAGCATTGCAAACCCGGCATGCAGCAGCAATAACTGAATGTAAGTGATTTTTTTTATGGGCTTGACTCTCAGAACTCGCATACCAGATAATAAGTTCTAAAATTAATCATTATTGTATTCTGCACAATTTTAATAGCCATAATTTTAGCTCTGAAGGTGGTGCCGGGAAAAACTATCCAAAATGCTGATTGTAAAGGATACATATCAAGATAAACCACTTTTTATCTCAATATTATTTTCTCCGTTTGTGTATGGTTTTGGTTTTGTAACTGAATAAAATACATTCCCTTTGAAAGCCCTTCCAAGTCAATTTTTTCTTCAGCAGTACCGTTCATAATAAATTGGCCGGATACTGTGTAGACCTCAAAGTTGAAAGAGGTTTGAGTTTCGCTTTCAAGGAATACGACACCACTTGTTACTGTTGGATAAAGAAAAGTAGATACGGTGATATTTTCTGAAATATCAAGAGCCTCCCAGAGGTCTTCTGCTTCAGGGCCATTCCATATCATTGTAGCCAGATAAGGGTTGTCTATAAACGGATTTCTGTTACCCTGACTCCCATAAATCACCTCATTGCGTTGTTGTTCAAACTCAGAAACAGGATCTTCAGCATTCCATTCTAAAAAAATATCAGGGATATCATTAAAATAAGAATATGAAATATCTCCATGACCCACCATTACTGCTTCGCACCGTGAGGGATACCTTAAATACATATACATCACTATGCGGGCCACATCTCCTTTCCACTCATCACCGGGGTAAAAATTACCGTTTGAAGTGATGTAAGAATTGCCATTTCCATCTTCAAATATACGATTACCCCTTGAGCTGTTCATCTGGCTGTCACTTGCCCTTATAGCGTGCGCGTCAGTGCCTGCACCGGGATAACTTGTTTCAAGATCAGGGGTTGCCAGTGACCTGGGGTAAACGTGCTCCCGATTCCATAAACCAATGCAAGAGCTTGAGGTACAATTAGCGTCTTTATCACGTGTCCTGTCAGTTTTTGAAATTCCATCATTATCATTATAGCCATAAAGCAACAACACATCATCTCCATAAGTATATTCCAGATCTGATTCCTTGACCACATCCCAGACTTCAGGTGTATATGTCAATTCATAAGTATGAGTAGTTGTTATTAAATTTGAGAGTTGTTGTTTAAGTACTTGTTGTGTGGCTGAAAAATTTACTGTACTGTAATACTGTGGGACCTGAGATAAAACAAATAATGGAGCAAATAAACAAACCAGCAAAGAGATTGCTTTTATTTTCATTTTGATGGGGAATTTTGGGTGCGTGGTGAAAATAGTAAAAAAAATACTACAAGAAAACTTTAAACTAATTTTGTTTCCTTTCAGGGCAAAATTGCTTTAAATTGCAGTTTTAAATTTTTTGCGATATGATAAAATATGCTTGTTTTTTGATTCCATTTCTTTTTTTAGGGTATTCAGTAGAAAGCCAGGAGCTACCTGTCCTTTTAGAGCCTGAAAGCTTTGAAAAAAAACAAATATCCGAAGGCTTAATTTCCAAAGAGGAACTTACAGGACACCTTCAGTTTCTGTCATCTGATGCTCTCAAGGGACGAAAAACCGGTGACCCGGAAAATATTATTGCCCGCAACTATATCACGGAGTATTTTTTATCCCAAAACCTCGAAGTGGTATTACAGCCATTCTCGTTTGAACGAGACAGTAAAACCTATAAAGCTACAAATGTCATCACTACCATCAAAGGAACTGAAAACCCCGAAAAATATATTGCCATAACAGCACATTTTGACCACACGGGTATTGGGAAGCCTATAGAAAATGATTCTGTTTATAACGGTGCAGATGATAATGCCTCCGGTACAGCTGCATTGATGGTCATGGCAAAATATTTTAAAGAAAACCCACCTAAAAATTCTCTCATGTTTATTGCTCTTGATGCCGAAGAAATGGGCTTACAGGGAGCTAAATATTTTGTAGAAAACAAAGATGATAAAAACATATTGTTCAACATCAATATGGATATGATCAGCAGGAATGATGCCAATGAAATCTATGTTTGTGGAACCCGGTTCACCCCTTCTTTCAAGAATTATTTCAGCAGTATACCGGAAAAGACCTTTCCCATTACAATAAAGATGGGTCATGATGGCCTTGACGGAAAAGATTCGTGGGTAACGGCTTCAGATCACGCCCATTTTTACAAAAACAATATACCTTTTTTATATTTTGGTGTTGAAGACCATGCTGATTATCACAAACCCTCTGATGAGTTTGAAAACATCCAGCCTGAATTTTATCACAATGTGGTGCTCTTTATTCTAAACACCATAGCAGATCTGGATTCAAGGATTGAGTAAGCTTTGTAACTTAAGTTACTTATCACAAAACCGGATTTCTTTATTTTTGCATAAACGTGCTCCCTATGGAAAAATACTTTGCCATAATAAAAGAATCATTCAACGGCTATTTTAATTATCTCGTTCATGAAATATCAAATCCGTCTTGGAACAATTATTTTTATTGGTTGATCGCTTTATCCCTTTTGGTGTGGGTGATTGAGATTGTATTGCCCTGGAGAAAAAACCAAAAGATTTTCCGAAAAGGATTTTGGCTGGACAGCTTTTATATTCTTTTTAATTTTTTCCTCTTTTCACTTGTCGGCTATAATGCCCTTTCCAATGTGGGGGTGGAATTGTTTAATGATTTTTTGGGTCTTTTTGGTATTACCAATCTTGTTGCCATCAACCTGCAAACCCTTCCGGCCTGGTCACAATTGCTCATTATGTTTGTCATTGCTGATTTTATTCAGTGGAATGTGCACCGCCAACTTCACAAACGCCCCTGGCTATGGGAATTCCACAAAGTACATCACAGTGTAAAGGAAATGGGCTTTGCAGCTCAGTTCCGGTTTCATTTTATGGAGACCATTGTTTATAAAACCGTTCAATACATCCCCCTGGCGATGATTGGATTTGGAATACAGGAATTTTTTGTGGTTCATATGTTTGCTGTGTTTGTAGGGCACCTCAATCACGCCAATGTGGGCTGGAGTTATGGAATATTTGGATATCTTTTCAACAACCCAAAAATGCATATCTGGCATCACAGCAAGGCCCTGCCAAAAGAACATCCTTACGGAATGAATTTTGGCCTGAGTCTAAGTATTTGGGATTATCTATTTAAAACAGCTTATATTCCTGAAGACGGCAGGGAAATTGAGTTGGGCTTTTACGACGACGATGATTTTCCAGAGGATTTTGGGAGGCAGATGGTGTATCCTTTTAAAAGAAAACACCCTCGTAAATAAATTTCACAAAGGTGCTTAGCTATTGATTTTATTATGACTTTATTTCACGGGATAATTCACCGTTCCATATTTATCAACCAAATAAATGATTGATGCCATGGCAGCGGCTCCTAACTCCAATTCCCTTTTGCTTATTAATTCAAAAACATCGGTTTCAGCATGATGGATGTCAAAATAGCGTTGTGAATCCACTTTTAAACCGGCCATGATATTGTTTTCTTTTTCAAGTGGCCTGATGTCTACCCCACTAAACCCTTTTACAAACAAGTTTGTTAAATAAGGCTCAAAGAGAGGCTGCCACTGTTTGAGGTGTTTTAACTCTTCATCGGAACCGGCAATAGAAAAACCACGTGGTGTAAACCCTCCTGCATCACTTTCGATACCAAAAATGTGGGGTTCTTTATTTTTTTCGACTTCCTCAGCATATTTTCTCGCTCCGCGTGTCCCGTTTTCCTCGTTCATAAACAACACGATCCTGATGGAGTGTTTGGGCGTGTAATTAAGGTTTTTAAACATTCGCATCACTTCCATTGATTGTACTATTCCGGCTCCATCATCGTGAGCGCCTTCACCCAAATCCCAGGAATCAATGTGTGCGCCAACCAGTATAATGCGCTCCGGGTGAACACTTCCTTTAATTTCACCAATCACATTGTGTGATTCCACATCGGGCATCATTTTACTGGTTTGGTTAAAATAAAACTGTAATCCGGGCTGTAGTTTGAGCATACTGCTCAGCAAATTGGCATGTGTTGTACTAATTGCTGCAGCGGGAATATACTCTTCAAGAGGAAGGTCGCTGTATGACATTCCGCCGCTATGGGGAGTTTCGTGTTCTTTTAAAGTTACTGAGCGAACAATTACCCCTACAGCTCCGAGTTTAGAAGCTTCATAAGCTCCCCGAGAACGCTGGCTCACCGTGTTTCCATAATCGCCAAACGTTTCTATATATCTCGGATCCATTGCTTTATTAAAGAAAACAATTTTTCCTTCCACATCGCTTCTGCTAAGTTTTTCCAATCCTTCAATACCGTGAACTTCAATAATTTCTGCTTTAAGACCCCCTTGAGGTGTAGACGTTGAACCTCCCAAAGCCCTTATATTTACTACTGTGGTATTTCCGGGAGACGTTTCTATGTAAGCATATTCCTGTATACCCCTCACCCATTTGGGTACCATAACTGATTGCAACCAAACATCATCCAAATCCAGCTTTTCCAGTTCTTCTTTAGTATAAGCAACAGCTTTTTCAGCTCCAACAGAACCTGAAAGCCTGTGCCCTATATTTTTGGTAATATGGCGTAACCACTCATAACTCTTACCATTAACGAGGGCTTCATCAAAGATTTTTCTCAACATTATGGAATCTTCAACATTTGTCTTTTGTGAAGAGACCTGAAAGGCAATAAGAAATAACAAAGGGGCAAATACAATTTTTTTCATATGTAAATATTAATCATTTTTTAATTGTTTAATATAGTCAGGAATCTGGACTTTTATTTGATCTGGCAATTCAGGCTCCTGGATATCTGAATATCCTTGCATTGTTTCCAAAATTATTTTTGCGACCAGCAGCCGTGCAGTGTCCTTGTCATCTGCAGGAATGCTATACCAGGGAGCATACTCTTTTGACGTTTTATTAAACGCTTCCTCATAACAATTCATGTAAGCATCCCATAATTTGCGTTCCTTAAGGTCACCGGGTGAAAATTTCCAGTTTTTATTGGGCTTGTCAAGTCTTCTCAGCAATCTGAATTTTTGTTCTTCTTTTGAAATATTGAGAAAGAATTTTAAAATTATGGTTCCGTTATCATATACTGTTTTTTCAAAATCATTGATTTGTTCAAAACGTTTTTCCCAAAAACTATTGTCAATATCATCTACAGAATTGATGCCGGGAATATTTTCGTTAAGAATATACTGCGGGTGTACCCGTGTCACGAGAACATTTTCATAGTGGGTGCGGTTGAAAACAGCATACTTTCCGCGTTCCGGCAAGGCTACATAATGCCTCCACAAATAATTGTGACGCAATTCTTTAGATGATGGCGTCTTAAAACTGTGGTTAACCACGCCACGCACATTAAAATCTTTAAATACTTCGCGAATGAGACTGTCCTTTCCGGCGGTGTCCATGGCTTGTAAGCAAATCAACACTCCATATTTACCATGGGCATATAGTGTGTTTTGAAGATCCCCCAGTTTTTTTCGGGTTTTCTTCATCTCTTTTTTTATTTCCTTTTCAGTAGCTTGAAGCGGAAAAGATGTAGGCAATTCTTTTACAGAAACCTTTCCTTTGATTTTGAATTGTTGGGTATTAATATTATCCATAGTCTTGTTGAAAAAGATTTCATAAAGGTAAGAAAGTTTTGGATTACCTTATTTTGTGGCAAACATCTTCACATCTTCTTCTGTTATTTCTTTGCTACCCAAAATAATAAGTCTCTCGACTACATTGCGCAGTTCCCTTATATTACCGGTCCAGTCATAGGCCTGCAAGAGTTTTACAGCTTCTTTGCTGAATTCTTTTTTGGATGTTCCCTGCTCACCGGCAATTTTTTCTGCAAAGAAATCAATCAACAACGGAATATCTTCCCTTCTCTGGTTTAATGAAGGTACTTCAATAAGAATCACAGCAAGACGGTGGTACAAATCTTCGCGAAAGCGGTTATTTGCAATTTCATCTTTCAGGTTTTTGTTGGTTGCTGCAACAACCC
Organism: uncultured Flavobacteriaceae bacterium; assembly: GCA_963975935.1. GTDB lineage: Bacteria > Bacteroidota > Bacteroidia > Flavobacteriales > Flavobacteriaceae > Planktosalinus. The sequence goes on along the minus strand of CAXBIQ010000002.1, from coordinate 268,940 downwards.
TTACATCTACTTTAATATCTTTATCGTTACCCACGCGCTGTACTTTGCTTTCCTGAAGGGCACGTAGTACTTTTGCCTGCACTGCCAGGCTCATATCTCCTATTTCGTCTAAGAATAAGGTTCCTCCGTTTGCAGCCTCAAACTTTCCTGCACGGTCTTTTATTGCCGAAGTAAAAGCGCCTTTGACGTGGCCAAAAAGCTCACTTTCTATTAATTCCGGCGGAATGGCTGCACAGTTTACTTCTACCATAGGGCCTTTTGAGCGCTCGCTTTTCTCGTGAATCCAGTGTGCCACCAGTTCTTTTCCGGTTCCGTTGGGGCCTGTAATCAATACCCTGGCTTCAGTGGGAGCTACTTTTTCAATCATATCCTTGATGCGTTCAATGGCTTTTGACTCCCCTACCATTTCGTAGTTCTTACTTACTTTCTTTTTGAGCTGTTTGTTTTCAACAACAAGTTCTTTCCTGTCGAGTGCAATTCTCACCGTGTTGAGTAATCTGTTTAAGTCAGGTGGTTTTGAAATATAATCAAAGGCACCTAGTCGCATGGTATTTACAGCAACATCCAAATCGCCGTGCCCGGAAATCATGACCATGGGTATTTCGGGTTTGATTTTTTTTGTGGCCTCAAGGACTTCAACTCCATCCATTTTGGGCATTTTAATATCACAAAGAATGAGGTCAAAGTCTTCATTCTTGATTAATTCCATACCGGTGAGTCCATCTTCAGCTTCAGAGACTTCGTAAGTATTGTTTTCCTCTGAGAGAATTTTCACCAATACTCTCCTGATGGATGCTTCGTCTTCGATAATAAGTATTTTGGGCATAGTTGAAAAGTTTAACCTATAAATTTTCCCTTGAGGGGAATTGCTTAACATTTAAATCCTGTTGTGGGTAAGGGAACTTGATGTTATTTTCTCTGAATTTTCGTTCAATTTCAAACCGCAATTCGCTCTTAATTCTAAGTTCGTAAAAAGTTTCAGAAATGAAAAAATAAACACCAAACTGCAAGGCATATTCTCCAAATTCTTCAAGCATAACAAAAGGTTCGGGTGATTTCACAATCCTTTTTTGTATTTGTGCTGCCTGAACCAATACTTCCTTGACTTTATCTACATCGGCATCAAGTGCTACTCTGACAGTTACACTTTGCCTGGTGTTTTTATAATTTTGAGTAAAATTTATTACAGGATCTGTTACAAATTTATGGTTTGGAATAACAATTACCTTGTCATCACGTGTTACTGCGAGAGTTGTTCTTAATTTTGTATCAAAAACTTTACAAACTGTACCATTCAACTCAATGATGTCACCTGCTTGAACTGATTTATCAAAAATGATGTAAATTCCACCAATAATATCTTGAAATATTTCACGCATAGCGAGACCCAAACCGATAAATAAAACAGCTGTTGCAGTTAAAATCAGTGTGATATCAATTCCTGATGAACTGATAACTGAAACAATAACAAGTATATAAACCAGATATCCAATAAAATTATACGCTCCCAGAAAACGAATCTTATCCTCGGCCTCCATTTTTCGGGTGTAAATTTTTCTGATGAGTCTTAGTATCAGCTTGACTATAAAAAGGGAGAGAAATAGAAGAATGACTAGGCCTACAGTAATTACAATTTCATTCTTTTCCTTTCCAAATTTTAACAACTCAAATTGAACAAATTCTTGAAATATATCCCAATAACTTTGCGGAATAACATCTCTTACGGTATCTAGTGAAGTATTATCCAAAGTCTTAATATTTTAGCCATTTGTATAACTCTTTATAGGTTGGTTTTTTACCATACATCAAAATACCCACGCGGTAAATTTTTGCGGCAAACCAGACCACCAAAGCAAAGGTAGCAAACAAAACGACAATTGAGATTAAAATTTCCCACCAGGGCACCCCAAAGGGAATGCGCATGAGCATCACTATGGGCGAGGTTAGCGGGATGTGTGAGAACACTACTGCTACAGTCCCGTGAGGATTTTCTATCACGGCAAAAAAGCCAACATACATCGCCAACATTAAAGGAATAATTATGGGAAATAAAAATTGCTGCGTGTCAGTCTCATTATCAACTGCCGCTCCAATAGCTGCATAGATTGAACTGTACAGAAAATATCCGCCAATAAAAAACAAAAGGAACGAAACAAGCAGGGTGCCCACAGGTAACCGCGCAATATCATAAAGAATCACCTGTAAACCGCTCATATTTGAATCGACCATTTCCTGGCTGGGCATTGATGAAGTATCAAGCTGCAAATCAAAAACCGCGGTTGCAATAAACAATAAGATACCCCCCAGGATTACCCAAATTGCAAATTGGGTGATTCCTGCCAGGGTGGTGCCAATAATTTTACCCATCATTAAAACAAAAGGTTTTACGGAAGATATGATAATCTCAATAATGCGGTTTGTTTTTTCTTCAATAACACTTCGCATCACCATATTGCCGTAGATGATAATGAACATCATTAATAAATAACCGGCTGCACCTCCAAAAATCGCTTTGATCCAGCTTGACATTTTTGAGGTTTGTTGTCCCTGGAAATTCTCAATTTTGATATCAACGTTTGTCTTAGAAGCATCGATTTTTACAAGATCAACGCCTTCCTGCATGAGCTTTAAATTTGTAAGTTGTGTGTTTAAGCTTTTTTCGATATACTGAATGACATTTATATTAGGGGATTCTTCAGTAAAAAACTGTACTGAATTTTCATACTCCTGAAAGTTATTTGACAAAGGAATATAGAGCAGGCCATGATGGTTGCTTTCGTTACTCAAAAGCTTTGCTTCTTCAAGTGTCACATCAGTGAGAGACTTGAATTTAAGGTTTTCTGTATCTTCAAGGCTTTCCATTAGTGAATTTGATTCATCCAAAACAGAAACCACCCTGATTTCTTCATTGTTTAAACTACTCAGGAAAACAACTAAAAAAATCATTCCCACAAAAATCAGTGGGCTTAATATCGTCATTAAAAGAAACGATTTGTTCTTCACGCGTGCCAAAAATTCCCTTTTTATGATGAGCTTTAAATTTTTCATGTGCTTATTTTTTAGAGACCATTTGAATAAAGATATCATTTACGCTGGGTATCACTTCCACAAAGTGGTTTACTTGCCCTTTTGTTGTAAGAAATCCTAAGAGTTCATTAGGGGAGCTTTCAGGGTTAACCTTGACATTCACTTTCAGTTCATCAGTAAGTGATTTAAAAAAAGTGGGAGTCACGTCAAATTTTTGTGACAATTCTTTTAAGACCTCTGTCTCGTTTTCGCAAGCCAGACCCACCTGAAAGGTATTCGATTTATAGGTTCGCTTGATATCAATGAGGGTTCCGTCAAGGATTTTATTGGCATTATGTATGAGTGCTATATGATCACAAAGTTCTTCAACAGATTCCATTCTGTGGGTTGAAAATATCACGGTGGCTCCTTCATCTCGTAATTGCAGGATTTCATCTTTTATAAGATTTGCATTTACCGGGTCAAAGCCACTGAAGGGTTCATCAAAAATAAGAAGTTTGGGTTCGTGAAGCACTGTAACAATGAACTGAACTTTTTGAGCCATTCCCTTCGACAGTTCTTCAATTTTCTTATCCCACCAATTTGCTATATCCAACCGGTCAAACCAGTATTTAAGCCTTTCTTTTGCCCGGGATTTTGAAAGTCCTTTGAGTTGGGCCAGATAAAGTGCCTGTTCACCGACTTTCATGGATTTATAGAGTCCCCTTTCTTCCGGTAAATAGCCTATATGCTGAATGTGATGTTGTTTTAAGGGTTCACCATCCAGCAGTATTGTGCCGCTATCGGGCATGGTAATCTGGTTTATGATGCGAATGAATGTGGTTTTACCTGCACCATTAGGACCCAGCAGTCCAAAAATACTTCCCTTTGGAACTTCAATAGAAATTTTATTCAAAGCCGTATAATTTCCATAATTCTTGCTAACATTATCAGCAACCAGAATATTTTCCATAAAGAGTGATTGTTTTTGTTGAATAGGTTAGTGCAAATTTAAACGCACTTGTTACATAAAATGTTTTAAATAAAAACAAAACCCACCCTTAGTATTTTAAAGACCAAGGATGGGAAAAAAATTGCTATGAAAAAGAAAAATTATAGTTAGCATTTGCACTAACTATAAACAAATATAAGAATAAAAATTAAAATATGTCAGGAAAACATATCTTTTACTTTTTCAAAGAAAGATTTATCATCTGTTTGCGGACTTGGCTGAAAATTAGGGTCATCCTTCATTTTTTCAAAAAAGTCTTTTTGTTCTTTTGATAAAGTTTTAGGTGTCCAGACGTTGACGTGAACCAGTAAGTCTCCGGAGCCATAGCCATTGATGCTTGGTATACCTTTGCTTCTAAGTCGTAATATTTTACCGCTTTGCACACCTTCTTCTATCTTGATTCTCACTTTTCCGGTAACGGTATCTATTTCTTTTGATGTTCCCATTGCTGCTTCAGAAAAACTGACATACAAATCATAATGCAGATTATCTCCCTCACGTTGAAGTGTGGGGTGAGGTTTTTCTTCAATAGCGACAATAAGATCCCCTGCAATTCCGTTTCCGGGTGCTTCATTACCTTTTCCGGTGACTTTTAACTGCATTCCATCAACAACTCCTGCGGGAATCTTAATGGAAACCGTTTCTTCTGTCTGCAACATTCCTTCAGCATCAGCATTGGCTGGCTTTTTATCAATAATCTGTCCTGAACCCTTACAGGAAGGACAGGCTGAAGCTGTTTGCATGCGGCCCAAAATGGTGTTTGTGATGCGGGTTACCTGGCCAGCTCCATTACAGGTTGAGCAGGTTTTATATGTTGTGCCTTCTGCTTTCTTTTTGCGTTTTACCTTGATTTTTTTCTCAACACCATGGGCAATTTCTTCGAGGGTGAGCGACACTCTAATTCTAAGGTTGCTTCCTTTCATTCTGCGCTGGCCGCCCCCGCCAAAACCGCCAAATCCTGAAAATCCGCCACCTCCTCCACCAAAGGCACCTCCGAAAATATCACCAAACTGACTGAATATATCTTCCATATTCATTCCGCCACCACCAAAGCCGCCGGAACCATCAAAAGCCTGATGACCATACTGATCATACCGCGAACGTTTTTCAGGATTGCTTAAGACTTCATAAGCTTCGGCTGACTTTTTGAACATTTCCTCTGCCTTTTCGTCTCCCGGGTTTTTGTCAGGGTGATATTCAAGTGCTTTTTTTCTATACGCTTTTTTGATTTCAGCGGTAGAAGCGCTCTTGCTTATTCCTAATATATCGTAATAATCTTCTTTCATGAAATTTTATATCTGGTCAAAAATTTATTGTCCTATGACTACTTTGGGGTACCTTAAAATCTTGTCGCCCAGCTGATACCCTTTCTCAACTACGTCAATTATTTTACCTTTTAATTCCTCAGAGGGTGCCGGTATTTGTGTGATGGCTTCATGAATGTCTGCATCAAAGGCATCACCCTGCTTCACCTCGAGTGGGCTGAGGCCTTTTATTTTAAGCGTCTCTTTGAATTTATTGTGAATTAGCAAAACCCCTTTATACAGGGTGTCATCTTCAGATTTTTTGAGTTCAATCAAAGCCCTGTCAAAATCATCCAGTACAGGAACAAGTGACTGTATCACATCCTGACCTGCTGATTTAAACAGGTCCAGACGCTCTTTTATAGTGCGCTTTTTATAATTTTCAAATTCTGCAAACAAACGCAGATTGCGTTCTTTTTCTTTCTCCAGTTCTTCCTGCAGCGCTTGATTTTTATCTTCTAAAGTTTCAATGATTGTTTCTGCTTTATTTTCCTTGTTTTTAGGTTTTTCGGCAGTAGCTGTAGCCTTGTTTTTATCTTTTTTACTCATTTTTGAGATCTGTTTCTATAATTATACTCACATCTCTATTACAAAAGTATTGCCATAGCTTCTTTTGTGTCAAATTGTCACTCAAAAAAATTAATAGGAATTTAAGAAAAAAGAGGTTGCTGCTTGTTACATTTGTTAAGTAAACTAAAAAATTAACACAAGCCATGAAAAAAAATGTAATTAAATTATTTGTAGCGTCATTTGTTGTAATTACCGCTCTTGCATGTAAAAATGACAAAAACAAAGTTGAGACCAGTGATGCTGAGAACATTGAGGAAATAACCGAAGTAGCTTCTACCTATACTGTAAATACAGATGCTTCTAAAATAGACTGGAAAGGTGAAAAACCCACAGGAACGCACACAGGTTATATCAACCTGAATAAAGGAGAAGTAGCTTTAAATGATGAAAATAGAATTGTAAGCGGTACTTTTCAGATGGATATGCATTCCATTACAGTAACAGACCTTAAGGAAGGTGAGGGGAAAGAAGATCTTGAAGCTCATTTGAAAGGAACTGCTGAAGGAAAAGAAGGCGATTTTTTTAATGCCCCAAAATATCCTGTTTCAACATTTGAAGTTAGTAATGTTTCTGAAGTTGACGGAAAAACTATGATGACAGGAAATCTAACGATGAAAGATGTAACAAAGAGTGTTACTTTTCCCGTGAATGTTTCTATTGAAGGAGATAAAATGATTTTACAAAGTGAAACCTTTGGTATTGACAGAACAGAATGGAATGCAAATTTTGGTTCAAAATCTGTTTTTGACAATCTGGGAGATAAATTTATCAATGACACCATTGAATTGACAATTTATGTAGAAGCTCAAAAAGCTTAAATATTCAGTTATAGTTTTAATAAAAAAACACTCCAAAAATTTGGAGTGTTTTTTTATTAAAGTAAGTCGTTTACAGCACTTTCAATATCAGGGTATTTAAATGTAAAACCTTGTTTCTCAATTTTATCAGAGCTTACTTTCTGACTTTCCAGGACCAGAGTGGCCATTTCCCCTAAAGTTAATTCCAGCATAAACTTTGGGACATTTGGTAACCACAATGGTTTATTAAGGTGATTTGCTATGGCTTTTGTTAATTCTTTATTTGTCACCGGTTGCGGGCTTACAGCATTGTAACTTCCTTCCAGGGAATTGGTTAACACATGTAAATAAAGACGGGCGATATCCTCAATATGAATCCAGGACTGCCATTGCTTTCCTGATGCCAGAGGTGCTCCTGCACCGAGCTTTATGGGTTTGACTATTTTGGGTAAGGCTCCTTCTTCTCCATCAAGAACCAATCCCGTTCTGATTTTAGCAACTTTCAAACCTCCAATAGAAAATTTATCTGCCACTTCCTCCCAGCTCGATACTACATTCCCTAAAAAGGTAGTTGCTGTATTACTGCTTTCTTCGGTATAAGTTTTATCAAAATCGCTGGGGTAAATACTGATGCCGCTTGCAGAAATAAATTGTTTTACCTCGTGTTTGTTTTTTTGAAGCGTATTGAAGAGTAAATTTCCGGTTAGTATCCTGCTTTCCAGAATTTCAGTCTTATAGCTGGAAGTCCACGGTTTTGAAATAGGGGCACCTGCAAGATGAATGATAGCATCAACTCCATCAAGGCATTGAACGTCAATATCTCCTTGCTTGGCATTCCAGTAAAACCCCCGGTAATTTTCTTCTTCCTCAATTTTGGACTTTGAGGTTGTCAAATAATGAATACTTATTTCCTGCTCCCGGCATAATTTTACAATTTCAGTTCCTATAAGTCCTGTTGCTCCTGTAATTAATATTCTCATCATCAATTTTTCTCTAATTTACCAATATCAACCAACAATTTCTAATTTTTAGAAAAGGTTTAACAGCTGACCAGGGTTATAGCCTGTCAGGGAAACAATCAGAAAATAGAAAGGAATTTATATCCAAAAAATCAATACCAGTCTGCGTGATGTTTTTTATTACCCAGATTGAAAATCACACCAAAACTCAGGGTCGTAAAGCTTCCCATCTCCTCTTCAAAACCAGGAGAAAGTAGTTGTCCTGAATAACTGTAATGTTGTTTGAAATTGAAATGATAACTTCCGTCAGCAAAGACAGAAATGCGGTCTGTGATTTTTACCTGAGGTTTAAAACCAATGCTTAGGGTACCTGTTTGCTCAGAAAAACTTTCTTTAACAGGAGATGCTCTGGCATAACTCACTCCCGCATGACCAAAAAATGCAACTTTATTATAAATATAATAAGGCAATAAAAGCCTGCCTAAGTTATAGTGTCCTTCAATACCAATGCGGTTGTAATTAATACCTAAATCTGAATTATCCTGATCACGAAAGCGATTGTTTGCATAGGCCAGTTTCAACCCTAGTTTCTGATTGAACATATAACGAAGCCCTATTTCTGTATGCCCAAGGCTTACATAATTGCTTCGGCTTATAAAGTCATTAGGGGCCAACGGGACGTGAACGCCTATGCCTGCTTCAGCTGAAAATTTGTTATAGCGGTCTTCCTCTTGAGAAAAAAGAGGTAATGATAAAAAAAATACCACCAGTAAGTGGGTGATTTGTAATTTCATAAGTAGGTTTTTTTGTTGTTTATATGAAAACGGTTTACGATGGGGATTCGTATTATTTTACGATATTTTTAAGATATCTGCCATAACCACTCTTTAACAGGGGTTCTGCCAGATGATTTAATTTTTCTGAATTAATAAAGCCTTTGCGATAGGCAACTTCTTCAATACAACCTATTTTCAGTCCTGTGCGTTTCTCAATTGTTTTTACAAACTCAGTCGCTTCTGTCAACGCCTCGTGTGTTCCTGTGTCAAGCCAGGCAAAACCCCGGCTCATAATATGCATTTTAAGTTTTTGCTCCCTGAGGTACGCTTCATTAACAGCCGTAATCTCAAGCTCGCCCCTTTCTGATGGTTTGACAGCTTTTGCTATCCTGACAACAGAATTAGGATAAAAATAAAGCCCCACAACCGCATAGTTGCTTTTGGGGTATTTTGGTTTTTCTTCTATACTGAGCACTTGCCCGTCTTCATCAAAAGAAGCCACGCCATAACGCTCGGGGTCGTCTACATAATAACCAAAAACAGATGCGTTATTTGCCTCAGAAACCTGGTTTTTAGCTTCGTTCAGCAATTTTTGAAAGCCTGCACCATAAAAAATATTATCTCCTAAAATCAGGCACACATCATCTTCTCCAATAAACTTTTCGCCAATAATAAAAGCCTGGGCTAGTCCGTCTGGAGAAGGTTGCTCTGCATAAGATATTGAAATCCCCAAATGTGACCCATCACCGAATAATTTTTCGAAATTGGGCAAATCAGCAGGGGTGGAAATAATCAGTATATCCTTAATATCAGCCAGCATCAGAACCGAAAGCGGATAGTAAATCATCGGTTTATCATACACGGGAAGAAGTTGTTTGGAAACTACTTGTGTCAACGGGTGCAAGCGTGTCCCTGCGCCACCGGCTAATATAATTCCTTTCATAATGAGTTTGTTTTGTATTGCTTTTTGTAATACTCCTGATATTCTCCTGTTGTGACGTGACTCAACCAAGCTTTATTATTTAAATACCAGTCAATGGTTTTGGAAAGTCCTTCTTCAAATGTGACCGACGGCTTCCAGTCTAATTCCTTATTGATTTTTGAAGCATCAATAGCATAGCGCAAATCGTGACCGGGGCGATCTTTCACAAAGGTTATTAATTGCTCTGAGGTTCCGGGTGCTCTATTCAGTTTTTTATCCATTTGGGCACAAAGAACTTTAACGAGGTCAATATTTTTCCATTCATTAAAACCTCCTATGTTATAGGTTTCCCCTTCTTTACCCTTGTGAAATGCCAGATCGATAGCGTGTGCATGATCAATTACATAGAGCCAGTCACGGGTATAATTTCCGTCACCATAAACCGGAAGTGGTTTCTTTTCAATAATATTATGAATAAAAAGCGGGATGAGTTTTTCCGGAAACTGATTGGGACCGTAATTATTTGAACAATTGGAAATGATATAAGGCAAACCATACGTCTCTCCATAAGCTCTCACAAAATGATCTGAACTGGCTTTTGAAGCAGAATACGGTGAGTTTGGGTCATAGCTTGTTGTTTCTGAAAACAAACCCGTTTCACCCAAAGTACCGTATACTTCATCAGTACTGATATGGTAAAACAATTTATCATCAAAACTTTCTTTCCAGTTTTCTCGTGCTGCGTTAAGTAGATTTACCGTCCCCAGGACATTGGTTTTTAAAAACGCCAACGGATCTGTAATGGAACGGTCAACGTGAGATTCGGCAGCAAGGTGTATTACACTATCAAAGTTATGGATCTTGAAAAGCTTGTCTATCGTTTCCGCATCGCAGATGTCAGCTTTTATAAAAGTATAGTGTGATGCCTTTTCAATGTCTTTTAAATTTTCCAGATTGCCCGCATAGGTCAATAGATCCAGGTTGAAAATGTGATAATATGGGTACTTATTTACAAAGAGCCGCACCACGTGTGAACCTATAAAACCTGCACCTCCTGTAATTAAAACTTTTTTCATTTTACAAAAATTATATACCCTTGTATTCCTTTAAAAATGCTTCCACGTTATTTTTAAACCATCATAAACGCTGAATTCCGGCTTATATCCTAAAAGTTGTTTAGCCTTTAAAATTTCAGCAAGCGAATCCCTGACATCTCCTACCCTTGGAGGTCCATAAACGGCTTCAAGCTCTGTATTTGAAATATCCTGTAAGTTTTCCCAAAGAGTATTTAAACTGATTTGTTCACCATATGCAACATTGAAAACTTCATTAACAGCATTTTCTTCAGCAAAAAAAGCTTTCACATTCGCCTGAACAGCATTTTCAACATAGGTGAAATCCCGGGTTTGCAATCCGTCACCGTTGATGGTGGGTGCTTTTTTGTCCTTTAAAGCCTGCATAAACAAGGGTATCACAGCAGCATAAGCACCTGTGGGGCTTTGGTTGGGTCCAAACACATTAAAATACCTCAAGCCAATAGTTTGGGTTTTATAAGTTTTGTAAAAAACGTCTGCATACAATTCATTTACATATTTTGTCACTGCGTAAGGGGATAAAGGGCGGCCAATCTCATCCTCCACTTTGGGCAGTTTTTTACTGTCACCATATGTAGAGCTGGATGCAGCGTAGACAAGTCGTTTCACCGAACCTGACTCCTTTTGTGCCACAAGCATGTTTAAAAAACCGTTTATATTGACGTCGTTTGATGTAATTGGGTCATTAATGGAACGCGGCACAGAACCCAAAGCTGCCTGATGTGATACAAAGTCCATATCTTTCATTGCACTTTTGCAGGTTTCCAAATCCCGTATATCACCTTCCATAAATTCAAAGTTTGAAAGGTCCCGGAATTCAGAAATATTCTTTAAAAAACCTGTTGCCAGGTTGTCCAAAACACGTACTTTTTTTGCCTTGTATTTCAGTAAATAAGCCACAAGGTTTGAGCCAATAAACCCTGCTCCTCCGGTGATGAGAAATGAAAACTTTGATAAATCCTGATTGTGATATTTGTGGTCGTACATTATAATCTTCCGTCTATTTTATCAATGGGTAAAAATGATTTTACATCAAAAACCACAGCGTTTTCAGCTTTATGGGCATCAAGGTCAAAGTTTTTGAACTGGTGATGTGATACTGCCAGCACAATTGCATTATATTTTTTAACAAGTCCGTTCATATCTTTCATCATAGGGATTTGAAACTCATAATCTACCTCTTCTGCATTTGCCCAGGGATCATAAACGTCAACGTTGAGGTTATATTTTTTAAATTCTTTTATTACATCAATGACTTTTGAATTTCGGATATCAGGGCAGTTTTCTTTAAAGGTTATGCCCAAAACAAGAACGTTTCCGTTTTTGACCTTGGTATCTTTTTGAATCATCAGTTTAACGGTTTCTGAAGCTACATAAGCTCCCATACCGTCATTCATTCTTCTTCCTGCCAAAATAATTTCAGGATTGTACCCCTCCTCCACCGCTTTTTGGGCAAGGTAATATGGGTCAACACCAATACAGTGCCCCCCCACAAGGCCGGGTGTGAATTTGATGAAATTCCATTTTGTACCTGCCGCTTCTAGTACGGCTTTTGTATCAATTTCTAGCAATCTGAATATCTTGGAAAGTTCATTCACAAATGCAATGTTGATATCACGCTGTGAATTTTCAATCACCTTAGCGGCTTCAGCCACCTTAATTGAGGGTGCCAAATGGGTCCCTGCCGTTATCACAGATTTGTATAAATCGTCTACTTTTTTTGCTATTTCGGGTGTTGAGCCCGAAGTCACTTTTAAAATCTTGGTCACTGTATGCGTCTTGTCGCCCGGGTTGATGCGCTCGGGTGAGTATCCTGCATAAAAATCACTGTTGAATTTTAATCCTGAGTTTTTTTCAAGAACCGGCACACATATGTCTTCTGTCACACCCGGATATACAGTCGATTCATAAATAACGATATCTCCTTTTTTGAGATACTTAGCTATATTTTCACTGGCTTTGATAAGGGGCGTAAGTATGGGTTGGTTGTATTTGTCTGTGGGTGTGGGTACAGTAACTATATAAATGGATGCATCTTTTAATTGTTCAGAATCGTCAGTTACCAAAAGCCCTGTGGTTTCTTCTAAATCAAGAACACTTTTTAAATCTGCATCTTCCACTTCAAGGGTAAAGTCTTTTCCGTTTTGCAGTTCTGATACCCGTTTTTTATTTATGTCAAAACCGGTTACTTTGTATTTTTTTGCAAATTCCACGGCAAGAGGCAGTCCTACATACCCAAGTCCTATAACGGCTATATGTGGTTTTTCAATCATTATGTTTAATTTACTATTGATTTATAAATGTACATCAGGTCTCTGTTAAATGTCCAGTTCCTCACATATTCTTTGTTTATTTTTACTTTATCTGGCCAAATCACCTCATCATTGTATTGCAATGGGTCCTGCTGTTTTCTTAAAAGTTTATCTTCCCCTTTATATTTCAATGTTGCAGGTCCTGTAATGCCCGGTCTTACTGAAAGCACAATCCTGTCGTCTCCCTTTAAAACATCTGCATATCCCGGAAGGTCTGGCCTTGGTCCTACCAGGCTCATATCTCCTTTCAGTACATTATAGAGTTGCGGCAATTCATCAAGTTTTGTTTTTCGAAGCCATTTGCCATACCGGGTTTCATGACTCAAAATTTCTTCAATGCTGTGATGTTTATTACCTCTCAACGTCCTAATTTTATACATTTTAAAGGGTTTACCTCCTTTGCCTATACGTTGTTGGACAAACAAACCCGGTAAGCCAATATCGAGTCTTGATATGAGAAGCAGCAAAATTAAGGGAATAATTAATAAAATCAATGCTATTAGAGAAATGATTACATCAAAACTTCTTTTTAAAAACCGTTGTTTTCTCGATAACATAAAAAGCGAATTAGGGTCGCAAAGAATTGATTTTAAATACGCTGACTTTAAAATTGTATTTACATCCTGTAAACTAAATAGTCTTACTTCCTTTTAAAAACTCTCTTAATAAACCCCGTTTTATTATCATCTTCATGATAACCGTGATGGTAATTTCCATATCCATAACCATAACCGTAACCATATCCATATTTTCCTTTTTGCTGAAAGTAATTTAAAACAAAACTTATATGTTTTACTTCGCCTTTCTTGTATTTATCATTAATAATGGAGAGCATTCCTTTTTTGGTATAGTTTTGCCGCACCACATAAATGGTTGCATCAGCATATTTAACAAGTTCAAGTGAATCTGCTACCAAGGCCAGCGGTGGTGAATCCAGCACAATATAATCATAGTGTTGAGACAATTCATCCATCAATTCTGTCATTTTATCACTGATGAGCAACTCTGACGGATTTGGTGGTATGGGTCCAGATGTAATTACATCCAGATGAGGAACTGTTGTTTTTTGTACTATATCACTTACAGAAGTTTCATTAATAAGGTAGTTCACAACACCCACATTGTTATTGATATTAAAATCATCAAATATTTTGGGTTTACGAAGGTCAAGGCCCACCAGAACAGTTCTTTTTTCGCTTAAAGCGAAAACAGAAGCAATATTAATAGAACAGAAGGTTTTTCCTTCACCGCTCACGGTCGAAGTAACCAAAACCGTTTTGGCACCTTCAAGTCCGCGTTTTTTATACATAAATTGCAAACTGGAGCGAATGGCTCTAAAGGACTCTGCTACAGCCGATTTAGGCTTTTGCAGCACAATTAAATTTTCACCTAATTTTCCTTTACCTATTACTCCCAACACCGGAATGGGTGACAGTTTAGTAATATCCTGTGTGGTATGTACTTTATTATCAAAAAAGACTATTAAAAAGACAAATACAAACGGTATAAAAAACCCGAAAACAGCTGCCATCACATAATTCAACTGATTGTTTGGCCCCACCTGCCCTCCACCAATGTCTTTTGCAGGGTCAATCACCTGTACATCACTTACATTTGCTGCTTTTACCAGACCTGCCTCGCTGCGTTTTGACAAAAACATATTATATGCCTGTGAACTCAAATCAAAGCGCCGCTGGATACTCAAAAGCTGCTGTTGCTCTTTAGGCAACCTTCTTATTTCACTTTCATATTCAGACAACTCCCTGTTTATTTCATTGAGCTCCCTGTTTTTTAATGATTTTGTAGAAGTGATATTTTCCAGAAGAACTGCTTTCACCGCATTGATTTGCCTGTCAATATCATCAAATATAGGTGCTCCCTCTTTAAAAGAATACTGGTATTTGTTTCGTTCTTCAGCGAGTGAAACAATTCTGCTTACACCTGAAACGATACTGGCTTCGCCAATGCCTGCGACTGAAGGTGCAGGTACATTTGAATAATCAGTCCTGCTTATAAGATATTCTTCCAGTGTAATATAATACTCAATTTGTTGCTCTATTGCATTTTTACGAAGGTCCAATGCATTCAGTTTTGAAATGATTTCCTGTCCCTCTGTGTCCAGGTCATAAACAGAAGATGCGTTCCTGAAACTCTCAAGTTCACCTTGCACTGCGGAAAGCTCATCAGACTTAATGGCCAGTGTGCTGTCAATAAATTTTATGGTTTTTGTAGCAAAAAGGTTTTTCCTTTTTAAAACTTCTTCTCCCAAAACCTCAACCGTGGCGTTTAAATAGTCTACAATCTCTGCTTTATTGTGACCTGTGAGTGTCAGGTTTAAAACTGACGAACCCTGGGATTCTGGTTGTATATTGATACTGCGAAAACGTGAAACCACACCGTCAAAATTACCAAACCTGAAAAAATAAGGTTTTCCTGCCTGTAATGGTTTTTCAGATCGGTTGATTGTGCCGTTAAAAAAAGGGAGCACTACTTTTTGTCCAAAAATATAATCCCGCTCAAAATCCTGGGTGGGCATCGCCACTTGAGAACGGTCTTTTGAATGGTACTCCTGGGTAGGGAAGTTTCCTTCTTCAAATGACACACTAAGGGTGTAGCGCAAAGAATCCTTTGCGGTTATTTTAATTAACTTATTGAGAATTTGATGCTTTAATGTATCTGCTACAACTGTAAAAGGGGTTTGAGCATATGCGTTTTCCATCTGGTATTCACCCTCTTTCAAGTAATTTATATAGTATTGAAGTTTTTCTACTACTTTTTCATTGTGTGACCTTGTCTTTAAAGTAACTATGGCAGTATTGACTTTATCTGTCGTTCCGCCCCAGTTAAACGTTAAGCTTGTGTTTGTTGTAAAAAATGGATTTTGATCGTCCTTTATTGAAATCAAACTCCCCATTTGATAGACCGGAAGCTTTCTTGCATTAATATAATAGGCAATCCCAAAAGCAATAAGTAGTGAAATTAAAAACAGCGGCCAATAAGACAGTAGTTTTAAAACAAACCCTTTAAAATCAAAATTGGATTGCAGTTGTTCTATTTCAAATTCTTCATCCATAGTTAGAGGCGGTTAAATAAAAGGATAGTTGTAGTGAATAAACTCAAAATAGAAGCAATTGTTGTAATAGATTGCAGGGCTGTGGTTCCGGTACCAATTGATTTCTGAGGCAGTGGGTTAACAAGAATTAAATCATTGGGTTTTACATAATAAAAAGGTGAATTCAAGGCATCGATGGTGGTTAAATCAATATGGTGCACACGTTGACCATGAGGATACTGCCTAACAATTACTACATCTTTCCTGTTTCCGGTAAGTGTAATATCACCTGAATTTGCGATAGCTTCCATTATCGACAGCTGCTCCCTGTAAATAATGTTTGAGCCGGGGCCGCCAATCTCTCCCATAATAGTATATCTAATCCCGGCAAGTTTTACGGTTACAAAAATATTGGCTTCAGCTTTGAAGTATGTCTCAAGCAATTCCTTCTCCAGGTTTTCACGCACTTCTTCAATGGTATATCCCAGAACATTGACATTTCCAAGTGTGGGCACCCGTATATTACCGTGGGCATCAACTAAAAATCCGTCATAATACAAACGCTCCTCCCCTGTGGCATTGGGGTTTTCATCATTAATTGGGTTGAACATTCCAACCAAATCCTGATCCAGTGACTTGATGCGAATACTTAGAAGGTCATTTATTTGGATGCGGTAAGGTTCCTGCTTTTTATTGATACTTATTAACGAATCAATTTGGTTGGGGTCTTCCTGTAAATAAGTCAACTGTTTTGTAGAGATACAAGAGACACTGCTAAGGACAATTGGCAAGCACAGGTATAAAAAAATTTTGTTCATTTTAAAGCAATAAGTTGAAAACAAATATAGGTGAACAAGTTTAATTATGAAATTTTTAGCATTTAAATCTCAGTTAGGCAAATAGTCTTCAAACCAACCCTGAAATCTGTTGTCTCCCATTGTTTTTATTCTATAATTGATTCTTAAAATTCTGCTTATTCTCAGAAATATGCTTTCATTTGCATAAAATTTGAAAAAGTGAATTATCTGTCTGTTGAGAACATATCAAAATCTTATGGTGAGTTGGTTTTATTTGAAAATCTCTCCTTTGGCATAAATGAAGGTCAAAAAATTGGTTTTGTTGCAAAAAACGGAACCGGTAAAACCTCTATTCTCAACATCATTTCCGGTCTGGATGTTCCTGATTCAGGCAGGGTGGTTTACAGGAAAAATATTGTGGTAACATACCTCCCCCAGGAACCAAATCTTGACAAAACTCTTACCATAGAGCAAACTGTTTTTGATTCAGACAATGAAATTTTAAATGTCATTGCACGCTATGAAACTGCCCTTAAAAATCCTGAAGATGCTGAAGCCTATCAAAAGGCCTTTGAAGAAATGGAGGCACATCAAGCCTGGGATTTTGAAACACTCTACAAGCAAGTACTTTCAAAATTAAAACTAGATGACTTATCAAAAAAAGTAAGTGATTTGAGTGGGGGGCAAAAAAAACGCCTTGCCCTTGCAAATGCGCTTTTGAGTAAGCCCAACTTATTGATACTCGATGAGCCCACAAACCATCTGGACCTTGAAATGATTGAGTGGCTTGAATCTTTTTTTGCCAAAGAAAATATCACCCTTTTTATGGTGACGCACGACCGTTACTTTCTGGAACGGGTATGTAATGAAATCATAGAGCTGGAAAGTGGTCAACTATATAGTTATAAAGGAAATTACTCTTACTATCTGGAGAAAAAAGAAGCCCGCCATCAGGCTGAAGCTGTTGAAACAGACAAAGCGAAACAACTTTTCAAAAAAGAGCTGGACTGGATGCGCAGGCAGCCAAAAGCACGAACAACCAAAAGCAAATCACGCATACAGGATTTTCATGAAATAAAAGACCGTGCAAGTAAAAGGCGCAATAACCACCAAATTGAACTCGAAATCAATATGGAACGCCTGGGCAGCAAAATTGTAGAGCTACACAATATTTCCAAAGCCTATGATGATCAACAAATCCTCAATAAATTTAATTACAATTTCATCAAAGGAGAACGCATTGGAATTATTGGAAAAAATGGAACCGGAAAAACTACCTTTCTAAACATCCTTACCGGAAAGAAAGAACCTGATAGTGGTAAAGTAATCATTGGTGAAACCATACAGTTTGGATATTATACACAGGACGGTATAAAAATAAAAGAAGGCCAGAAAGTAATTGACGTCATCAGGGAGTTTGGTGATTTTATTCCATTGAAGAAGGGAAGGCAGATTTCAGCTCAACAACTGCTGGAACGGTTTCTCTTTGACAGGAAAAAACAGTATGATTTTGTTGAAAAACTAAGTGGTGGTGAGCGTAAGCGCCTTTACCTCTGTACCGTTTTGATTCAAAACCCCAACTTTTTAATACTCGATGAGCCCACAAATGATTTGGATATTGTCACCCTAAATGTTCTGGAATCTTTTCTATTGGATTTTCCGGGCTGTTTGATTGTGGTTTCTCACGACCGTTATTTTATGGACAAAATTGTAGATCACCTTTTTGTGTTTAGGGGGAATGCAGTGATTGATGATTTTCCCGGTAATTACAGTGACTTCAGGTCATATGAGGATAGTTCAGATAAAGAAAGTAAAGAAGAAGAGAAAAAAGAAGAGACTCAAGAGAAGAAAAGCTGGAAAAAAGATACAAATAAATCCAAATTGAGCTATAACGAGCAAAAAGAGTTTACAAAGCTTGAGTCTGAAATCAAAAAACTCGAAACAGAAAAAGAGAAAATGGAAGCTCTCTTTACTACTGAAAATTGGGACGTTGAGGAAATCAAGGAAAAATCAGTTGCATTACAAAAATTAATCACTTCCATAGAAACAAAAACCGAAAGATGGTTTGAACTCTCTTTAAAACAAGAAGGATAATTCCTGTTTAAGCTGATTAATATCATATCATAGCTGCGGGCCAACGTTTACTTTTACTAGTCTAAACAAGCATATTTTAAATGCTATTGTTTAACTGAAAAGGGCTTCTCATGAAAAAATCTTCTCTTGATCTTTACCTGCTGCTTCCTCTTAAAAATTTCATTGAAAAGAAAACCTCTGTGGGCCTCTTGCTCATTTTTGCGGCAGCCCTTGCCATGATAGTTGCAAACTCCCCATTTGCTGAAGGATATCACAATTTCTGGAAACAATACATTTACATTGGTTTTGAAGATTTTGTAATCAAGAAAAATCTTTTACACTGGATAAATGACGGCCTTATGTCTATGTTCTTTTTTCTGGTGGGACTGGAGTTGAAACGTGAACTGATGCATGGTGAGCTTGCCAGCTTCCGCGGGGCAATGCTACCGGTTGCAGCAGCTATTGGAGGAATGCTTTTTCCGGCATTGATATTTTATATGTTCACTCAAGGCACAGACGCAGTAGGCGGATGGGGAATCCCCATGGCCACAGATATAGCTTTTGCGCTTGGAATTCTATATTTACTGGGGGATAAAGTTCCCCTTTCATTAAAAGTTTTTTTGACAGCCATAGCTATTGTTGATGACCTGGGAGCTGTTATGGTGATTGCTTTTTTCTATACTTCAGAAATTTCGGTTGAGAATCTCGCTATGGGCGCATTTTTTTTGCTTATTTTATTGAGCGCAAACTATATTGGTATCAGAAACACAATATTCTATGCGGTAATGGGCATTGGCGGTCTTTGGATGGCCGTTATGCTTTCAGGGGTGCATGCCACCATTGCCGCGGTTCTGGCAGCTTTTACCATTCCCACCAGCAAACGTATTAACACACCTTTATTTTTGAGAAAAATAAGACTGTTGTCATTGAAAGTAAAACGGCAGCGACAGCAAGCAATAAGCAAAAAAATCAAAAACGATGAGAAAATAACAGAAACAATAGAAAAAATTTCCCTTTTGACCGAAGATGCCACACCCCCGCTTCAACGCCTGGAACACGCCCTGCATCCTTTTGTGAGTTTTATAATACTACCCTTGTTTGCCTTTGCAAACGCCGGTGTTACAATCAATGCTGAAGCATTTTCTTACTTTAAAAGCCCGGTTACATTAGGAGTAATTTTAGGACTCATTGTTGGGAAAATTATTGGGGTTTTTCTTTTTACAAAACTTATGGTTATGCTTAAAGTATGTAAGCTTCCGGCGGGAATTGGCTGGGGTCATATTTTTGGATTGGGATTTCTGGCAGCAATAGGGTTTACTATGTCTCTATTCATAACTGATCTGGCTTATGATAATGAAGCATATTTGGTTCAGGCGAAAATGGGTATCCTTTCAGCCTCAATAGTTGCAGGGCTTATTGGATATTTTTACCTAAAAATCATTGGTAATAAAATTGAGCAAAACGCAGAAATACCAGATGAGGAAGACTAAACAAAATGTTTTATTCAAAAAACTCATCTTTAAACCCTATAAGATATAACTTTTCCTGTGCCCGGGTCACAGCAGTATAAAGCCATCTTAAATATTCTTTATCGATACCGTTAGGCAAATAAGGTTGCTCTACAAAAACCGTGTTCCACTGCCCTCCCTGAGATTTGTGACAGGTTATGGCATATGAAAACTTTACCTGTAAAGCGTTAAAATAATTGTTGTTTTTAACACTCAGGAACTTTTTGTATTTGGAAGTAATATTTTCATAATCTTTCATGACCTCCTGATAGAGCCTATTTGAATCTTCATAAGAAAGAGAAGGCGTTTCAGATGCAATAGTATCCAGAAGCAAAACGGTTTCAAAGGGTTTCATTTTAGGATAGTCGACCATGCGCACCATGACTTCCGCAAATCGAAAACCATACAAATCCTTAAAACTTAAAATCTCCAGAATTTCAATAATGTCACCATTAGCAATAAAACCGGCCTCGGTATTGGGTTTTATCCAAAAATAATTGTTCTTCACCACCATCATATAGTCACCGGTGGCCAGTTCATTTTCCTGAAATAATATGCGTGACCTGATGTTTTCATTAAACAGGTTTGCCCTTTTGTTTGAGCGTAGAATGATGACAGTATCTTCTTTCCCTTTATTATTGTATGCATCGTTTATGGCATCCAGAAGTTCATAACCGTCTTCGGGCTTGATGATATCTGTAAAGTTTTCTAAATCAAATTTGAAACTCTCATAAAACCCGCTATCCAATGCTTCCCGCAGCAAGGTTGCGTTTTTTAGAATGCCGCTTTCAAGCTTTTGCCGCACCACCTCATCGAGTTCAATTGAAATAACTTCTTTGTTATAGTAATTTGAAAGCGTTTTTTCATCCAGTGCCGGACTCAATTCCATTTTTACCGGGGGCAATTGTGCCGTGTCACCAATGAGGATCAATTTACAACCAAACCCACTATAAACATATTGCATTAAATCATCGAGCAACGAGCCGTTTTCAAAAAGCTTTGAATCTGAGGCATTATCAGAAATCATCGAGGCTTCATCTACGATAAACAAGGTGTTGCGATGTTTGTTTGGCTGCAATGTAAATGTAACCCCGCCCCCTTTTTGGGCCTTGGGAAAATAGATTTTTTTATGAATTGTAAAAGCTTCCTTGTTTGAATAATTGCTGATAACTTTTGCAGCCCTGCCTGTGGGAGCAAGTAATACCGCTTTCATTTTTGTTTCGCCCAACTGTTTGACCAATGTACTTATAATAGTGGTTTTTCCGGTACCGGCATATCCTTTCAACAAAAACAATGTATCAGGTTGAGTGGTGTAAATAAATTCAGCTAACTTTTGCAATACCACATCCTGTCTGGTTGTGGGGGTGTGCGGAAATTCTTTTAGTAAGGTTTTATAGAAGGCGGTATGGCTCATTATGCAATTGCAACTTTATGTGAAAACAGCTAAGTTAAGGTTTGCTGTTGAAATAAAATAAATGAATGTGATTTTTAAAGATTATACTTTTGTGATTGAAAAAAAATTGTAGATTTGCGATATACCTTTTTTACGTTAAACGAAAAACGAATTCAAGAATGAAACTTTTAATTCAATTAGTACTTTGGATAGTTATAGGAATACTGGGTTATTTACTATTTAATTCAGTCTATGAACCTACAAAATTCAACAATGAAAAAGAAAGACGCTATGTCAAAGTTATTGAAAAGCTTAAAGACATCCGCACAGCTGAAACAGCACATCTTGAAATTACAGGGAAATTTACCGGAAGCTTTGACTCTTTAGTTCGTTTCATGGATACTGCTCAATTTCCCATCACACAAAGAAGGGATACAAGTTATGCCGATGTAGAAAGAAACAGGGCTTTTGGCCTTGACCCTCAGGAAGGCGGATATTATATAGAAGATGTGGTAATTGATACGCTCGATTATGTAAGTGTTAAAGACTCATTATTTAAAGGCTCTGATGCATACAAGAGAATGGACAGAGTTACAATTGGCGGTAAGGAAATTCCTATCTCTCTTGAAGCTGGTTATACTATGAAAAATGATAAAAGAATTCCTGTATTTGAAGCCAGAGCCAGTAAAGATGATATTTTACACGGTTTGAGCAGAGACCTCATCATTCAGGAAAAACAAGTGGTTTCTGTTGATGGTGTTAATGGCACCCATATCATAGTGGGCTCGATGGAGGAAGTGAGCACAAACGGTAACTGGCCAAAACAATATGACAGCAGAGAAGAACAACAACAATAAAATTGATATAAACGCTACAAAACGATTGTCCGTTCAGGTGCACCTGAATGGACTTTCTTTTTTAATGCAGGATGAAGATTCACACACTGGTGTGTTTTTTAAACATATCACTTTTGATTCCGCATTAATGCCTGAAGAAGTTCTTACTGAAATTAAAAAAGCATATGAAACTTATGAGGAGTTGAATCAAAGTGTCAAAGAGTTTACCCTCGTTCATCAAAACCTCTTGTTTACTTTAGTTCCCAAAGCAGTATTTTATGAAGATCAAGCTGCGAATTATTTAAATTTTAATGCAAAACTATTGCCCACTGACTATGTGGCATATGATACCCTTGAAACACTTGATCTTATTAACGTCTATGTCCCCCTGACGAATGTCAATAATTATTTTTTTGAACGCTATGGCGAATTTACCTATAAACACGCTGCATCAGTATTTATTGAAAGTATTATCGCTCAGGAACGTAACAACAACGACATCAAAATGTTTGTCCACCTCTATAAAAGACAGATGGATGTTCTGGTTACCAAAGGAAAAAAAATACAATTGTTCAACAGTTTCTACCACACCACCCCCGAGGATTTTATTTATTATATTCTTTTTATAGCGGAGCAACTTTCGCTAAATCCTGATGAATTCCCCCTTCACCTTAGCGGAAATATTAAGAAAAAAGACCCCTATTTTGAGATTGCCTATACGTATATCAGAAATGTAACAGTTTCGGAAAATAAGTCTGCAACTTTAGAAAGCAATACTTCACAGGAACCCATTGAAAACAACAGTTTATTATTTCAATTATAAATGCGCATAATTTCAGGAAAATACAAAGGTAAAAGACTTATGGCCCCCAGGAATCTTCCGGTGCGGCCCACTACTGATTTTGCCAAAGAAGGCCTTTTTAATATCCTGAACAACCGGGTGCATTTTTCAGACATTTCAGTGCTTGACCTTTTTGCCGGAACAGGTAACATCAGCTTTGAGTTTGCCTCCAGGGGCACTACAGAACTAACTGCCGTTGATATTGATCACGGTTGCACCCAATACATCAAAAAAATTAGCGATGAACTTGAGTTTAACATTCAGGTAATAAAAAGTGATGTTTTTTCATTTCTTGAGAAAAACAGACAGCCTTTTGATATTATTTTTGCTGATGCCCCTTATGTTTTTGATCACACACAATTCGCTGAAATTGTTTCACGGGTTCAGCAGCACGCACTCTTGAAGGATGATGGGTTTTTAATCATTGAGCATTCAAAACACACAGATTTAAGCAGTTTACCGGGCTATAGCGAATCCAGGAAATATGGTGGTTCTGTATTTAGTTTTTTTGAATCCTAGGCTCTTTTCTATGTAACAATTGTAACTGTCAGTTTGCCATGGTTGCATTAATTTTGTCTCAATAATTAAAACTAAAATTATGAATATTGAAAAACTCATAAGAGATGACGCACCTATTGTAGATGTGCGAACAAACCAAGAATTTAGTGGCGGGCACGTTTCCGGGTCCATAAATATTCCTTTGCAAGAACTTCAAAACAGGGTTGACGAATTTAAAACACTGAAAACCCCTGTTCTCCTTTGTTGCGCTTCAGGCAACAGAAGTGGAATCGCCGCTCAATTTCTCAGCAGTCAAGGGTTTGAATGCATAAATGCAGGTTCCTGGATGGATGTAAACTATTATCAATCTCTAAACGTTTAATTCTTATGATTCCATTTATAAAAAACCTCTTTAGAATGAGTCCAAAAACAGATTACAAAGCATTGGTCAATCAAGGTGCAGAAATCATGGATGTCAGGACCAAAGGAGAATTTGCTTCCGGTCATATCAAAGGATCCAAAAACATTCCCTTGAACACGCTTAATAGTAACCTGAAACACTTTAAAGACAAAGAAAAAGCCTATTTACTTTGCTGTGCCTCTGGAATGAGAAGTGGCAGTGCAAAAAGCATATTAAAGTCAAATGGATACAGCAACGTATACAATGCCGGTTCATGGCAAAGCCTGAAAAACAAATTATAATATGAAAAGACGATTGCTTTCCGGCTGGAATATGCAACGCTCTGTGTTTCTAATTATTGGTATGATATTATTACTTCACACCATTATGGATAACCAGCCCATTGGTATTTTACTGGGAATCTATATAACCGGCATGGGTCTCTTTGGTTTTGGATGTGCTGCCGGAAATTGCAGCGTTGATAAAAGCCAAAATTGATGTTAAATTTTTGACCATCCTTTTTCTGTAAAGTATCTTTAAAAGAAAAATGTTTGGACTGTTTAAAAAGAAAAGTAAAGAAGAAATCCTTCAGGCAAAGTACAAAAACCTCTTAAAAGAATCATTTGAACTCTCAAAAACCAACCGGGCTGCCAGTGATAAAAAACAAGCAGAAGCCCAGGCGGTACTCGACGAAATAGAAGCTCTTAAAAAATAATAATCCCGCCATGTGCCATAAGCACACTGACGGGAATTATATCTGAAAGCAAACCTGTAAGCCGGATTCTGTCTTCCGCCGTTCGGCGGATACTTATCATTTATCTGGCCCCAACATTACTGTTGGGGTCTATCTGCCTACCCTCCAGCATCGGGCGAGCAACCCTCAAGCACTGGTTTACGTGGCATTGCACCGCATAGAGTTTACCTGATTTCACTACAGCATTACCTGTACATTCTTTCTGTTGCACTTGTCCTTTTCGCCGGACGGCGAACGACGGGTGTTACCCGCTATGCTGCTCTGTGGTGTCCGGACTTTCCTCCATTCGCTCAAGGCGAACAGCGATAAGTCAGTTTGCGCTGCAAAGTTACAACATAGTTGTTAATATCTATTCAGAAAAAATAATAGATACATTCAAAGAAAAATATTTCAATATGTATCTTTGCTTTAAGCAATTTCCCCTATGGAACATTTCATTGTATCAGCCCGAAAATACCGCCCCACAACCTTTAAAAGTGTTGTAGGCCAACAGGCAATTACAAATACTTTGGAAAATGCTATTGAAAATAATCACCTGGCACAAGCGCTGCTCTTTACAGGCCCGAGAGGCGTGGGAAAAACCACCTGTGCCCGCATACTGGCAAAGCGCATCAACCAAAAAGTCACCCAGGATGTCAACGAAGATTTTGCCTTCAATATTTTTGAACTCGATGCTGCATCAAACAACTCAGTTGATGATATCAGGAGTTTGACAGATCAGGTACGTATTCCGCCTCAAACAGGTAAATACAAGGTGTATATAATTGATGAGGTGCATATGCTCTCACAGGCCGCTTTTAATGCCTTTTTAAAAACACTTGAAGAGCCGCCCAATCACGCTATTTTTATTTTAGCAACCACAGAGAAGCACAAAATCATACCCACAATATTGTCCCGTTGCCAGATTTTTGATTTCAAAAGAATTACGGTAACAGACATCAAAGAACACCTCGCAGAAATTGCCAAAGCAGAAGGTATTGAAGCAGAAGACGATGCCTTGCACATCATTGCCCAAAAAGCTGATGGTGCCCTGCGGGATGCACTTTCCATCTTTGATCGTGTAGTGAGTTTTTCCGGAAATAAATTGACACGGGAAGCTGTAACAGAAAACCTGAACGTTTTAGATTATACCACATATTTTGAAACCACAGACTTGTTACTGCAAAACAATATTCCCGGAGCGCTTGTTCTTTTTGATGATATCTTAGCAAAGGGTTTTGACGGTCATCACTTTATTACCGGTCTCGCATCACATTTCAGGGACTTGCTGGTCTGCAAACATCAGGAAACAATCAGTTTACTGGAAGTGGGGGAACAAATCAAAACGAAATATTTTGAGCAATCGCAAAAAGCTGAAACTGCTTTTCTATTAAAAGCCATTGAACTTGCAAACGATTGTGACCTTAAGTACAAAACGAGTAAAAACCAGCGTTTGCTGGTTGAGTTATGCCTTATGCAATTGGCTTCCATTACCTCCGGTGATGAAAAAAAAAAGCCACAACGCTATATAATGCCACCGGAAGCTAAAGCAGCTGAACCCTCACCCTCCTACCCAGATCACAATCAAAAGCCCGCCGAAGCAAAAAATCCGCAGCAACAAAAAACTGCAGAAGAACACATTCAAGAAGCAAAGCCTGAAGTTGCTGTAGCTGAAAACAACCCCGTGCAGAAACCCACCCCTGAAGTTGAGACAGCTTCCAAATCACTGGGGGAACGCAATGCACAGAAAGTTTCCGCTTTTTCGCTGAAAAGCATTCAGCAAAAAAATGAGTTTGAACGTGACTTGAAAAAGAAACGCGTCAACAAAGAGGACCTGCCCAAAGAAAATTTCACTGAAACTGATTTGCAAATTGCCTGGAAGGAATATGCGCGTATTCTGGAAAAAAAAGGAGAACATATTTTAGCTTCCCACCTCGATATGGTACTGCCGGAAGCGGTTCACAGCACTATTCATGTTACCTACCCCAATGAAACCATCAGGGTGGAACTGGAACGTTCACAGCAATCTTTGCTTAATTTTCTTTCCAAAAAACTAAATAATCACAGTATCACCCTCAAAATTGAAGTCAATGAGGGGCAGCAAAAAAAATATGCGTACACAACACGTGAAAAATTTGAGAAGCTAAGAGAAAAATATCCCATCATTGAAACGATGAAAAAGTCTTTTGACCTCGATGTATAATACTTTTAAAACAGATTTAAAACTACTATCTTTTATCTAATGTCTAAAATCTAACATCTTTAAAAATGCTCGGATTAAAATTACCTACAGACCCCAGATGGGTCAAAATAGTAGAAAAGAATATTGAAGAAATCCTTACAGACCACGCATACTGTGAGCAAAAAGCAGCTTCGACCGCCATTTCTTTGATTGTAAGTTTTCCTGAATATCCTGAACTCGTTGAGGAAATGGTTGCCCTTTCAAAAGAAGAAATGAGTCACTTTAAAATGGTTCACGACCGGATTCTTGAACGCGGGTGGACATTGGGGAGAGACCGCAAAGACGACTATGTCATTGCACTCCATACTTTTTTCCCAAAAGGAGGAAGCAGGACGACCCAACTAGTGCACCGCCTGCTTTATGCTGCTTTGATTGAAGCCCGCAGTTGCGAGCGTTTCAGGTTGCTTTCTGAAGAAATCAAAGATGAGGAACTCAGGGTTTTTTATAAAAAACTAATGGTCTCTGAAGCCAATCACTACACTATGTTTCTGGGCTTTGCAAGAAAATATGGCAATGTGGAAGAGGTAAATAAAAAATGGCAGGATTTGTTGAGTTTTGAAGCAGAAATCATGAAAAACCTAAGCAAGAAAGAGCAGATTCACGGTTAACTTTATTTAAAATGACCCGAAAGCAACTCATCTATTTTTTTGTATTCCTCGCCGCTTCCGTTACTATCTATGGTCTTGTTAGCGGACAATTTTTATTTTTATTCATTTGGTTGCCGCTTGGTTTTTTTTGGAATAAAAAGAAAGAATAATTTCAAGCGTTTACTTCCATTGTTTTTGCGATTTCCTCTTTGTAGAGACTTTTCACAATACCATCTGACAAACCTATTTTTGGAACGTAAATTTTACGGGCTTTGCTCCATTTCATCGCAGAAAGATAGATGCGTGTGGCATGAATGATGACGTCTGCCCTGTCAGGGTTCATGTCCATTTCAACCACCCGTTCTTCATAGGAATAATTCTGAATAAGTTCATAGAAATTGGCTAAATAGATGTATGAAAGTGACTTCCCGGCAGACTTTCCGCTTTGCTTGAAAATGCTGTTGATGTTTCCACCGGATCCTATGAGTGAAACCTTGTCATAGTGCTTTGTTTCTTTTTTGATCCATTCCTCCACTTCATTCCAGATGGTATCTGTTACCATATTGTTTAATAAGCGCACGGTTCCCAGGTTAAAGGACTTTGAGGAAATAGTTTTTCCGTTTGAGAAAATTGTAAACTCTGTGCTTCCGCCTCCCACATCAACATACAGGAAGGTTTTGTCTACCATAATAAGGTCTTTGATGTCTGTGGAAGCGATAATGGCAGCCTCATCATTTCCATCAATAATTTGTATGGAAATACCGGAGTCTTTCTTGACCCGTTTGGCAATCTCCCTTCCGTTTTCAGATTCCCGCATCGCTGAAGTGGCACAGGCACGATATTTCACTACTTTATGTGAGTCCATTAATAATTTAAAGGCATTCATCGTGTCAATAAGCCTTTTTGTATTTGCTTCCGATATTTTTTTATACTGAAATACATCTTCACCCAACCGAATGGGAACCCTTACCAATGAGGTTTTCTTAAATACCGTTTCTTTATCTTCACGTTCAATAATGGTAGCAATAAGCAGTCTCACTGCATTTGAACCTATGTCTATAGCACCATATTTTTGAATCTTCATAGTTGCTTGTTTTCTCAGGTATTTATTTCCAGTTTTTTAACGTAATAGTTATAAGTTTCTATTTGTGAGCGCAGCTTGGGTTTATTGTTTACCCTGTATGCATTATCCTGTTTAATTGAAATAATTCTCGCCTTTACATTGTCACTCCAGCAAATATCAAAGGTTTCCTGAAGTTCCTGCTGAATGTCTTTATCGTAAATGGGACAGGAAATTTCCACCCGGGTATCCAGGTTTCGGGTCATAAAATCTGCTGACGAGATATAGTATTTTGGATTGCCCCCATTTTCAAATATATACAATCTTGGATGTTCTAAAAATTTATCTACAATACTTATTACTTCAATATTTTCGCTCAGCCCTTTTATTCCGGGAATCAAACAACAAATGCCGCGAACAATCATTTTGATTTTTACACCGGCATTACTTGCCTCATAAAGCTTATCAATCATTGGATAATCAGAAAGACTGTTTAGCTTTAGTTGGATGCTGGCAGGTTTGTTTTTTTGTGCATTTTCAATCTCAGTATTTATTAAGGAATACAATGCATTTCTGGTATAATGAGGAGAAACCAATAAATGACGGTATTTTTTTATCTTGTAATTGATCTGGAAAAAATCAAATACTTTATTGATTTCTTTCATCAATTTAGGGTCTGATGTAAACAAAGTATAATCTGTATAGAGCCTTGCCGTTTGCTCGTTAAAGTTTCCGGTACTTATAAACCCGTAACGAACAACCTTGCCATCTTCAAGTCGGTCAATGATACAGGTTTTGCAGTGAACCTTAAGGCCCTGTACCCCAAAAATTAAATTGATGCCCTCATCCTGCATTTGCTCTGCATAATAAATGTTTGCCTCTTCGTCAAAACGCGCCTGTAATTCTATCTGGACAGTGACTTCTTTTCCATTTTTCTTGGCATTGATAAGGGAACTGGCAATGTGTGAAACTTCTGCAAGACGGTAGATGGTAATCTTGATACTCTTTACTTTTGGATCAAGGGCGGCTTCCCTCAAAAATTTTACAACATATGAAAAGGTTTGATATGGAACATAAAGGAGGTAATCCTTTTTAGCTATTTTATCGAGTAAACTACCCTGCAAACTCAGGCCCGGTATGGGTAGCGGTGTGTGTTTTTCATAGAATAATTCCTTGATGCCCAGGTTTGGAAAATTCATGTAATCTCTTCTGTTATGGTATCTTCCACCGGGTATGATACTGTCTGTGTCATCAATTCCCATTTTTTGAAGTAAAAAAGATAAGGTTTCTTTGTCAATATCTTTATCATAGACAAACCGAACGGGATCACCAATACTTCGGTCTTTTACACTTTCAGAAATTTTTTCGATAAAACTTTTACTCAAATCACTCTCAATATCAAGTTCTGCATCGCGTGTTATTTTAATCATGTGCGTTGAGAAACTTTCATAATTGAAAATATTGAAAATGTTATGGAGACAATGACGTATCAAATCATCCAGCAAGATGATGTAGTTCTTTTCCCCTTCTTTTGGCAACTCAACGAATCGGTCAATTGATTTTGGTAATTCTATAAGTGCATACGCTTTGTTGTTTGGAAAGGTATTGTCATTGGGCTGCATGGTCACTTTTACCGCAAGATAAGCGGCACTGTCCTTTAAAATGGGAAATGCCTTCACTTCGTCAAGCATAATGGTTACCAAAGCCGGACTTACTTTTTGAACAAAATACTCTTTTATGTACTTGCTTTGAGCTTCAGTAATCTGCGTTTCATTTATCACGTGCAGATTGTGCTTTTGAAGCTCATTTTGAATCTTGTCCAAAATTGAAAGGCTCTCTGTCTGGTGATTAATCACGACTTGTGTTATCTGATCCAGCAGGTCTTTGGCTTTAATCCCACCCAGAACACTTTTTCCGGCCTTACCGGCCAAATCAATACGCTTAATGGTGGCATAACGCACCTTGAAGAACTCATCGAGATTGTTTGAAAAAATACCTAAAAAGCGCAACCGTTCTACCAAAGGAACACTTTCATCTTCTGCTTCCTGAAGGACACGCGCATTAAATTGCAACCAGCTTAATTCTCTGTTTATATACCGACTAAAGTCTTTTGTCATTATTTTAAATGTTTTGGAAATACCATTGCTTTTGTTTTACCTTTTGAAAGATCTTTCCAGTTGTCTGTATCAAAATCTATCTGTACAAAGCCGCAGGTGGGAAGGTTATCAATAAATTTATCACCCAGTTTGTTTACCAAATGTGTAAGGCCGTAATTGTGCCCAAATACCATTAAAATTTTTATATCGCTTGAAGTATTTTCTATAGCCCGCATCACCTGTTCTCCTGAAAAATCATACATCTCATTCAAAATTTCAAATTTATTATCAGGCAAGTGAAAGGACGATTTAAATTGCTTTGCAGTTGTCAAGGCCCTGTTTGCGTCACTGGTTTTAATCAAATCAGGTGTTTTGAAATTTGAGGAAACATAGTTGGAAACTAAAACAACATCCAGTTTTCCCCTTGAGTTTAGCGGACGCTTGTGATCTTGTACATCTTCTTTCCAGGAAGACTTTGCGTGGCGTGTGATATATAGTGTTTTCATAGGTTTCTCAATTCCTCTTAACTCTTAAGCAATTTGAGAGGAAAATTTAATTGTTGATATAAGCTTATTAAGGTGCCAGGCGCTCGATTTTCCAGTTAAAATCTTCTTCTAATGTATATCTGATTCTGTCATGCAAGCGATTGGGCCTGCCTTGCCAAAACTCGAGTGAGTGTGGGCGTACTAAAAAACCGCCCCAGGATTCAGGTTTGGGAACTTCAGTGTTTTCAAACTCCTTTTCCATGGCTTTTAACTTTTCCTCCAGGATTTCGCGAGAAGTGATTACACTGCTCTGTTCTGAAACAGCAGCTCCCAGCTGACTGCCTTTAGGCCTGGAATGAAAATAATTTTCAGAATCATTTTCAGGAACTTTTTCAGCAATTCCTTTAATGATAACCTGGCGTTCTAAAGTGGGCCAAAAAAAAGACAAGCACACTTTGGGATGTGCTGCAATAGCCTTTCCCTTTTCACTTTCATAATTTGTATAAAACACAAAGCCCTCTTCATTGTATTTCTTCAATAAAACCATTCTGTTTTTAGGGTAACCATCAGGGCCCACCGTTGAAATGTTCATGGCATTGGGTTCATCTGAGCCTCCAAGATGCTCGGCTTCATAAAACCAGGTCCTGAATTGCTGCATAGGGTTTGGATCAACCGTTGCTTCATGCAGCTCTTTCTTTTCATAAGACTTCCTGTAATGGCTCAAATCTTTCTGCATACAATGATTTTGGTATGCAATTTACGAGTTTTTATAGGAATTAAAAACAAGTGTATGTGAAGAATAGCTTAAATTTCAAAGACCTTGAAATCGTCTGCCATTTCTGTGTTTGGGAAAACTTCCTGTGCTTCTTTTTGAAACAGGCTTAAATCGTCATAACGGGTTGAAAAATGCCCTAAAATCAATTTACCGGCGCCGGCTTCTTTAGCAATAGTTGCGGCTTGTTTTGCAGTGCTGTGCTTGGTTTTTTCACAGAGGTGCTCATGAACATCCAGAAAAGTGGACTCGTGATATAACAGACTTACATTTTCAAGAAGAGGAATCATTTCAGGGTTGTAAACCGTGTCACTGCAAAAGGCATAGCTTTCAGGCGGATCAGGGGGAAATGTAACTTTTTCATTGCAAATCAAAACACCTTTTTCGTTTAAGACATCACTTCCTTTCTTTAGCTTTCTGAAATAGCTTTTGTCAATACCGGCAGCTACCGCGGCATCGATATTGAGTTTTCGTTCACCAGGTTTTTCTTTAAATAAAAATCCATTGGTATATACCCTGTGCTTTAACGGAATGGTCTGTACAGATACTTTTTCATCTTCAAAAAGAAGTTCTGAGGATTTGGATGATAATTCGTGAAAAATAAGGTTATAAGATGTCCATGATTTACTGAGTTTGAGTTGCAGCGTGATAATTTCTTTGATTCCTTTGGGTCCGTATATATGCAAATCTGCTTCTCTTCCCAGCAGGGCAAATGTAGAAATCAAACCAATCAAACCATAAAAATGATCACCATGCAGGTGGGAAATAAAAATGTGCTTTACACGTGCAAATTTTACTTTAGATTTCCTGAGTGCTATTTGGGTTCCTTCACCGCAATCTATCAAAAACAAGTGTCCCTTTACCTCAAGAAGTTGAGATGTCGGGTTGTTGAATGTTCTGGGTGTGGCGGAATAGCAACCGAGGATGGTAAGTTTCATAATTTGTAAATTGGCAATCTATGTAATATAAGCAATAGCGAAGATTATGACAAACTAATCTAAAACCCCAAATCCCGCTCAATTTCTTCCAATTCTATAACATCCTCCGCTTCCTCTACAGTGGGAACCACGATAAGCTCTTCAGGAATTATATCAGGGTCGATGGCATCATTGACAATCACAAATGATTTTTTCCGTGCACGGTGTTTGTTTGATACAATCAGGAAATTCAGGAGTTCCGGAAGTGTCATAGCATCATATTTCAAAAGATTGACCACTACATTCTCGCTCGCAAATTCTTTGGGTATGATATATTCCAAAAAAGTACCGAAATCTGAGATATCATCCTTTTCATCTTCAATTAACTGAAACGTTTTGTGTTTACTTACCTTCATCGTGTTTGATTTTTGAAGCCAATAAATATATGACTGCCATCCTGATGGCGACACCGTTTTCCACCTGATGTAAAATAATGGATTGTCCTGAATCTGCTACATCACTTGTGATTTCCACACCGCGATTGATGGGTCCAGGGTGCATAATAACGATTTCCTTTTTAAGGGAGTTGAGCAACGCTTTGTTGACTCCATATTGCTGGGTGTATTCCCTTACTGAAGGAAAATAACTGATGTCCATCCGCTCGTTTTGTACCCGTAACATGTTTGCCACATCACACCATTCCAGTGCTTTTTTTAAATTACCTTCTACTTCCACTCCAAGCTTTTCGATATATTTTGGCAGTAAGGTTTTGGGCCCGCATACTTTTACTTTGGCGCCAAGCAATTGCAGGGCAAAGATATTTGAAAGAGCAACCCTCGAATGCAGGATATCCCCCACAATCACCACTTTTTTTCCGGCCACACCCCCCAGACGCTCCCTGATGGAGTAACAATCCAGTAATGCCTGTGTGGGGTGCTCATGTGCACCGTCACCGGCGTTAATGATGCTTGCTTTAATGTGCTGAGAAAGGAACACACCGGCACCGGGATTGGGATGGCGCATTACCACCATATCTACTTTCATAGACAGGATGTTGTTGACAGTATCAATTAGGGTTTCTCCTTTCTTAACGGAAGAAGAAGCTGCGGAGAAATTGACCACATCTGCTGAAAGGCGTTTTTCAGCCAGTTCAAAAGACAATCGTGTGCGGGTGCTGTTTTCAAAAAAGAGATTGGCGATGGTGATGTCACGCAATGAAGGAACTTTCTTTATGGGACGATTAATGACTTCTTTAAAATGGTCTGCCGTCTCAAATATGAGGTGTATGTCCTGCGGTGACAGGTATTTTATTCCTAATAAGTGGTTTACACTTAATTCACTCATCTATTGTCAGTTTTATAATTTTAAATCAGGTGTGTGGTATCTCTTTGATTATATTTTTATTATCGTTTCTCTCAACTTGGTATTAAATAAACTCCATCTTCTCCCTCGTTTTCTTTCCAGCATACTTGTACTTTTTCATCTTTTATGGCATCAACTTGTCTTCCACGGTAATCGGGTTGTATGGGTAAATGCCTGCTGAACCTTCTGTCAATCAAAGTGAGCAACTCAATGCCTGAAGGTCTTCCAAAAGATTGTATGGCCGTGAGCGCAGCACGAATGCTCCTTCCGGTATATAACACATCATCAATAAAAACGATTTTTTTGTCTTCAACCAGAAAGTCAATTTTGGTTTTATTGGCTTCCAGGGTTTTTTCACCACGCCTGAAATCATCCCTGAAAAAAGTGATATCGAGATATCCCAGTTGAATATTCTTGATTTTGTATTCAGATTCTAAAATTGATTTGAGTCGATTTGCAAGAAAGGTCCCCCGGGGCTGAATTCCTATTAAAACAGTATCCTGAAAGGTATCGTGATTTTCAATGAGGTGGCAGGCTAACCGGTGAAGAGCAATGTGAACTTCTTTTTCGTTAAGCAGCACTTTTTGGCTCATAGGGTAGAATAGATTTCTTCGAAACAAAAGTAATCAAAAAAAGAAAGTTAATGGCAAATCAACTTGTTTGATTTTAATGGAAAATAAAAAAGGCTGTCTCAAAAGACAGCCTTTATAAATTGTAAATGGATTTAAAAATTAACTTTTACCGTCCATTTTATCTTTCA
Organism: uncultured Flavobacteriaceae bacterium; assembly: GCA_963975935.1. GTDB lineage: Bacteria > Bacteroidota > Bacteroidia > Flavobacteriales > Flavobacteriaceae > Planktosalinus. The sequence goes on along the minus strand of CAXBIQ010000002.1, from coordinate 233,776 downwards.
ATGCTTGTAATTTTTCATTAGCATCTCCTAAAGTTGGCTTAGATTCAGCAGCAGCATCTGCTTGCTTTTTCACGGCTTCTTTAAGATTCTTTGATTCTTCTTCTCTGAAAATTACAGTATGAGAGGCAACTACTCTTTTGAATTCCTTGTTAAATTCAATAATTTGGAATTCAGCAGTTTCTCCTTTTGTCAATTTGCTACCATCTTCTTTTTCAAGGTGACGGGCAGGAACAAATGCAACCACATCTTCATTAAATTCAATTGTTGCACCTTTGTCAACAATCTCAGAAATGGCTCCTGTATGTTTTGTACCTAAAGCAAACTCAGTTTCATACTTATCCCAAGGATTGGTCTCGGTTTGTTTGTGACCAAGGCTCAATTTGCGACCTTCAACATCAAGTTCAAGAACAACAACTTCCAGTGTGTCACCCACATTGGTGAACTCACTTGGGTGTTTGATTTTCTTGGTCCATGATAAGTCAGAAATATAAATCAATCCGTCAATTCCTTCTTCAAGTTCAACAAATACTCCAAAGTTTGTGAAGTTTTTCACAACTCCTTTGTGTTTTGAACCTACAGGGAATTTACTGGTGATATCTGTCCAAGGATCCGGTGTCAATTGCTTGATACCAAGAGACATTTTGCGTTCTTCCCTGTCAAGTGTTAAAATAACAGCTTCTACTTCATCGCCCACTTTTACAAAGTCCTGAGCGCTGCGTAGATGTGTTGACCATGACATTTCACTCACGTGAATCAATCCTTCAACACCGTCTGCTACTTCGATAAATGCACCGTAGTCTGCAATAACAACTACTTTACCTTTTACTTTATCACCCACTTTAAGTTCAGAGCTCAATGCTTCCCACGGGTGAGCGTTCAATTGTTTTAAACCTAACTGGATTCTTGTCTTATCTTCATCAAAGTCAAGGATTACTACGTTAAGTTTTTGATCTAATTCAACAATCTCATTCGGGTGGTTGATTCTGCTCCAAGAAAGGTCAGTGATGTGGACTAATCCATCAACACCTCCAAGGTCAACAAATACACCATAAGAAGTAATGTTTTTAACAACACCTTCTAAGACTTGTCCTTTTTCAAGTTGACCAATGATTTCTTTCTTCTGTTCTTCAATATCTGCTTCAATAAGCGCTTTGTGTGAAACAACAACGTTTTTGAATTCATGGTTGATTTTCACAACTTTGAATTCCATTGTTTTTCCAACATACGCATCATAATCGCGAATTGGCTTCACGTCAATTTGAGAACCCGGTAAGAATGCTTCGATGCCAAAAACATCTACAATCATTCCTCCTTTTGTTCTGCACTTAACATAACCGTTTACGATTGTCGCTTTATCGTGTGCTTCATTAACACGATCCCACGCTTTGATGGTTCTTGCTTTTCTGTGAGATAAAACCAGTTGACCTGTGCTGTCTTCTCTAACATCAATCAATACTTCCACTTTGTCACCCACTTTCAAGTCAGGGTTGTAGCGAAACTCATTAAGAGATATCACACCCTCACTTTTAGCATTGATGTCAATGATAGCATCGCGATCTGAAATGTGGACAACTTCTCCTTCGACAACTTCGTCATCAAGGGTGTCTACAAAATTTTCTGCAACCAGTTTTTCAAATTCTTCCAGCTTTTGTTCGTCAATTACCTCGATACCCTCTTCGTAATTGTGCCAGTTGAACTCTTTTAAAAATTGATCAGGATTTGCTTCTTTTTTAGAAACTTCCTTTTTGGTTTCTTGAGTATTCGCAGATTCCTCTACTTGTACTTCTTCGTTTTTGATTTCTTCAGCCATTGCTGATTATTAAAATTTGTATTCTGTATCTTTTGAAAATTTTATGCAACTGAAACACAGAAGTGTTAGTATCTATTTGTTTAATGATTCCCTTTTTATTTTCATCCGTTGCAAAAAGGAGTGCAAAAGTAGTATTAATTTTTTAATATTCAAACAATTATTGCGCTTTCGCGAAAGCAAAAACAGCACAAACCACCAAAATGATTTATTAAAAATTATGTAGATTCGTAAATTCATTAAAATAAACTGACAAAAAATGCGCAAACAATTCATTTTCTTTCTCCTTTTCTTATTGGCTTTGCCCAACATTAACGCACAACAAAGCGATCTTTCCGTTGAAAAAATAATGCAGGACCCCCGATGGATGGGAACTTTCCCGTCAGACATTAAATGGGGAGAACACAGTGAGTATATCTACTTTAAATACAATCAGGACAATGACCCTGAGGATTCTTTATACCGCGTTGCCATAAAAAGACCCAATGTCATTGAAAAAGTAAATTGGAAAACCGAAAAGGACCTCATCCCCTCTTTTGGAAATTACAACCGGGATAAAACGCAAAAACTTTATGTGAACAAGAACACCATAAAATTATATGACGTTAAAAAGAGAACTGAAAGAGATTTGATTCAATTACCTGGCAGAATTGATAACGTAACTTTTTTAGCCGTTGAAAATAAAATTGCCCTTGAATATGACAACAACGGCTATGTGTATTCCCTGGAATCCGGAACCCTTAAGAAATTGACCAATATCAGTACCGGTGAAGAAAAGAAAGAAAAAGAAGATGCCGGCTCAGATAAAGACAATTGGGTAAAAAAGGAGAATATCGAATTGCTGGGCGTTATCAAAAAGAGGGAGGACATCAAAGAAAAACGCGACAGCTATCGCAAAATGATAAAAGATAAAGACCCTTATACCTTCTATACCGGTAAAAAATCACTGTCAAACCTTCAAATATCACCCAATGCTGACTTTGTCACATTTAACCTTATAACGAGAGGTGATTCTGAAAGAACCATTGTACCTGATTTTATTGACGCTTCCGGGTATACCGTTGACCTGAATACCCGGGCCAAAGTGGGAGAAGAGACCACAATTGTCGAACTTGCGGTTTACAATTTGGAAAAAGACACTGTTTATCTGGTAAAAACAGACAAAATCCCCGGTATCACAGATTTACCTGACTACACCAAAGACTATCCTGACAAAGAGTGGGAGGCCAAAGAACGCGAAGTCTATCTTTCGCGGGCTTATTTTTCTGATAACGGCAATCATGCCATTGTGAATGTACGCTCAAAAGACAACAAAGACCGCTGGATTGCAAAACTCAACCTGCAAACCGGCGAACTCGAATCCATAGACCGTCAGCGGGACGAGGCCTGGATTGCAGGACCCGGGATTGGTTGGTCCATGGGCGGGGGAACCATCGGTTGGTTGCCTGACAATAAACATATTTATTATCAATCAGAAGCTACCGGTTATTCACACTTATATATCCAGGATGTTTTGACCGGAAAGAAAACTGCTCTCACCTCGGGAAATTATGAAGTTTTTGACCCCTTCCTCTCCAAAGATAAAAAACATTGGTATCTCACCACTTCAGAAATTGATCCGGGAGAACGTCATTTTTATAAAATGCCTGTCTATGGAGGCAAAATGGAAAGACTTACCATGCTCACCGGGAACAACGAGGTAAGTTTGTCCCCTGACGAAAAGCATCTTGCCATTCGGTATTCATACAGCAATCAACCCTGGGAACTGCTTTATAAACCCAACGTTGCAAATGTGAAGGAAACACCCTTAACAAACGGGCAATCTGAAGAGTTTAAAGAGTACCCCTGGCGCGACCCCAACTATATCCATTTCACGGCTTCAGACGGTATCAAAGTTCCTGCACGGCTTTATACACCTGAAGATGACGTCAAAAACGGAGCTGCCGTTATTTTTGTACACGGAGCTGGATATTTACAAAATGTGCACAAATGGTGGTCCTCATATTTCAGGGAATATATGTTCCACAATTTACTCACAGATTTAGGATATACCGTTTTGGATATTGATTACCGGGGAAGCGCCGGTTATGGTCGCGATTGGCGCACAGCTATCTACCGCCATATGGGAGGAAAAGATCTCAGTGATCAGGTAGATGGTGCCAAGTATTTAATTGCTGAACACGGAATCGACCCTGATAAAATGGGAATTTATGGCGGAAGCTATGGTGGCTTTATAACCCTTATGGCCCTCTTCAACGAAGCAGACACCTTTAAAAGTGGTGCGGCACTTCGTTCTGTTACAGATTGGGCCCACTACAACCACGGCTACACCTCCAACATACTGAATGAACCTTCAAACGATCCCATATCCTACCGCCGTTCCTCTCCCATTTATTTTGCGGAAGGGCTTGAAGGACATTTACTCATAGCTCACGGAATGGTAGATATCAATGTGCACTTTCAGGATGTGGTAAGACTGGCACAACGACTGATAGAGTTGGAGAAAGACAATTGGGAAATGGCGGTTTATCCCGCCGAAGACCACGGTTTTGTTGAACCCAGCAGTTGGACAGATGAATACAAGCGGATTCTGAAATTGTTTAACAATACATTGATTGAAAAATAATTTAAACCCCCTAAATGTTATTGTTCAGTTAATTAGATTTCATTCAGATGTTATCAATTGCAAAACCCCTTCGTTTTCGTTACTTTTGCAATTCTTAAAATGACAACTATGCAGAGCAAGCCACAAACTAAAGAAGACATCTCTTTTGAAGAATTTCAAGCCGAAGTGATTAATGATTATAAAATTGCGGTAACCAGTAGAGAATGCAGTCTATTAGGAAGACGAGAAGTGCTTACTGGAAAAGCAAAATTCGGAATCTTTGGGGACGGGAAGGAAGTCCCGCAACTTGCCTGGGCTAAAGCCTTTAAAAATGGTGACTGGCGTTCTGGTTACTACCGTGATCAAACGTTTATGATGGCCATTGGCGAGATGACCATTCAGCAATTCTTTGCCGGTCTTTATGGCCATACAGATATTGAACAAGAGCCCATGGCTGCCGGCCGTCAAATGGGTGGACATTTTTCCACACACAGTCTAAATGAAGACGGAAGCTGGAAAAACCTGACCGCACAAAAAAACTCAAGCCCCGACATTTCCCCCACAGCGGGACAAATGCCGCGCTTGCTGGGGCTTGCACAAGCTTCAAAAATATTCAGGAACGTAAAAGGAATTGAAAACAAAACCAATTTCTCCATAAATGGGAATGAAGTTGCCTGGGGAACCATTGGAAATGCCAGTACAAGTGAAGGTTTGTTCTGGGAAACCATCAATGCTGCCGGTGTCTTACAAGTACCTATGGTCATAAATGTCTGGGATGATGAATACGGAATCTCCGTTCACGCAAAACACCAGACCACAAAAGAAAACATCTCGGAGATACTCAAAGGCTTTCAGCGAGATGAAGATGATTTGGGTTATGAAATCCTGAAAGTTAAAGGCTGGGACTATCCTGAACTCATTGAAACCTATCAAAAAGCCGGTGCTATTGCCCGTGAAGAACACGTCCCCGTACTTATTCACGTGGTCGAATTGACACAACCGCAGGGACACTCAACTTCAGGGTCTCATGAGCGCTACAAAAGCAAGGAGCGTCTTGCGTGGGAAGTTGAAAACGATTGCAATTTAAAGATGCGTCAATGGATGATCGCAAATAATATTGCAAGCGACGAAGAACTTCAGGAAATAGAAAAAACTATAAAAAAAGAAGTAAGGGACGGCAAAAAAGCTGCCTGGGAAGCCTTTGTTTCTCCACAAAAAGCAGAGCAAAAAGAACTTCTGGATATCCTTGAACAAGTAGCTCAGGTGAGCCAACAAAAGGATACTGTTTTAAAGCTGAAAAAAGAATTAGAGAGTAATAAGGAACCCATTCGCAAAGAAATCCTTTCAACAGCCCGAAAAGCCTTACGCTATATAGCGAAAGAAAGTTCACAGGAAAAGAAACAATTACAAAACTGGATTTCACGTTATTTTGAAAAAATTCAGCCCAAGTTCAGCAAACATTTATACAGTGAAGCCGATACCAATGCGCTGAGCATTGAAGAAGTAAAAGCCACGTATGATGAAAATGCTGAAATGGTTGACGGAAGAATGGTACTGCGTGACAATTTTGACAAAATATTTGAAATGCACCCGGAAACACTCATTTTTGGTGAAGATAGCGGAAACATAGGCGATGTAAACCAAGGACTTGAAGGAATGCAGGAAAAATACGGAGAACTGCGCGTTGCAGATGCCGGTATCCGTGAAGCTACCATATTGGGTCAGGGAATCGGGATGGCCTTGAGAGGCCTTCGCCCCATCGCCGAAATTCAGTATCTGGATTATGTTTTATATGCCTTACAAATTATGAGTGATGATTTGGCCTGTATACAATACAGGACCAATGGTAAACAAAAAGCACCTTTAATTGTAAGAACGCGTGGTCACCGTCTGGAAGGCATTTGGCACAGTGGTTCACAAATGGGCGGATTGGTTCATTTACTGAGAGGGATGTATATTCTTGTTCCACGAAATATGACCAAAGCTGCCGGTTTTTACAACACCTTACTCGAAACTGATGAACCTGCACTTATTGTAGAATGCCTCAACGGATACCGCTTAAAAGAAAAAATGCCTAACAACCTGGGCCATCTACGTACACCCATTGGGGTTGTTGAAACCGTTAAAGAAGGTAAGGACATCACTTTGGTTTCTTACGGTTCTACTTTGCGCATTGTGGAAGAAGCTGCCAAAGAATTGGCAGAAGCAGGAATTGATGCGGAAATCATTGACGTACAATCCTTGCTGCCACTCGACATTAACCATGATATTGTAAAAAGCGTTGCCAAAACAAATCGTTTACTGGTTATTGATGAAGATGTTCCGGGAGGTGCATCTGCTTATATTTTACAAAATGTTTTAGACGAACAAAATGCGTATGTGCATTTAGACAGTAAGCCACAAACACTTACTGCCAAGGCACACAGACCTGCTTATGGAACTGATGGTGATTACTTTTCAAAACCTTCCATTGAAGATGTTTTTGAAAAAGTATATCAAATAATGAACGAAGTTGACCCGAAAACGTACCCTTCATTAGGGTAAATTTGCATATTATCGAAAAAAATACGTTTCAATCTTACAAATAGAAAAAAATTCGATATTTGTAGGAAAATATCCCCTTTAAATGTTTTACAACAATTCAAATAATAATTTACCCTAACAGGAAAAACTTGTCACTATATACTGGCCTGTCAAGTTTTTTTCTTGGCGGGCTTTTTTTATGTAACCAATTCAAAAAACTAATATTATGTGTGGAATCGTTTGTGCTTTTCGTTTGAAGGAACCCTCTGAAACCCTTCGTCCGCAGTTACTGGCAATGTCAAAATGTATACGGCACCGGGGTCCCGACTGGAGCGGGATTTTTGATAATGAAAAAGCCATTATGGCTCATGAACGGCTTGCGATAGTCGACCCTACATCCGGAAAACAACCCTTGTTCAGTGAAGATGGAAACCTTGTTCTTGCCGCAAACGGAGAAATCTATAACCATCAGAAATTACGAAAACAATTTGAAGGAAATTATAATTTTCAAACTAAATCTGACTGCGAAGTAATCCTTCCGCTTTACAAAGAGAAAGGTGCTTCTTTCCTTGATGAACTCAATGGTATTTTTGGGTTTGCTTTGTATGATGTTGAAAATGATGCCTACCTCATTGCGCGTGACCATATGGGTATCATTCCACTTTATATGGGCTGGGATCAAAACGGAACCTTTTATGTCGCTTCAGAATTAAAAGCACTGGAAGGGGTTTGTACCAAAATTGAGCTTTTTCCCCCCGGTCATTATTTAGACAGTCGCGAAGGCGAATTAAAACGGTGGTACACCAGGGATTGGATGGAATATGAAGCAGTAAAAGAAAACGAAACAAATATCAAAGAACTCAGAGCTGCCCTTGAAGCAGCCGTACACAGACAATTGATGAGTGATGTGCCTTATGGTGTGTTACTATCAGGTGGTCTTGATTCTTCCATAACCTCAGCTATTGCCAAAAAATATGCTGAAAAACGAATTGAAAGTGATGATAAAGACGGCGCCTGGTGGCCACAACTGCACTCTTTTGCAGTAGGTCTTGAAGGCTCACCGGATTTAGCCGCAGCTCAAAAAGTAGCTGATCATTTGGGCACCATTCACCATGAAATAAAATTTACCATCCAAGAGGGAATAGATGCCATCAGGGATGTGATTTACCATTTGGAAACCTATGATATAACTACCATACGCGCTTCCACCCCTATGTATCTAATGGCGCGGGCAATAAAATCAATGGGAATTAAAATGGTGCTTTCCGGTGAGGGAAGTGATGAAATTTTTGGCGGTTATCTCTATTTTCATAAAGCTCCAAATGCCGAGGAATTGCATAAGGAAACCGTAAGGAAATTGGACAAATTGCATATGTATGATTGCCTGCGTGCCAATAAATCACTCGCGGCCTGGGGTATTGAAGGTCGTGTACCCTTCCTGGATAAGGAATTTATGGATGTGGCTATGCGTATCAATCCGCAAGATAAAATGATCAATGGGGAGCGTATGGAAAAATGGGTACTGAGAAAAGCATTTGAAGATATGCTGCCTCACAGTGTTGCATGGCGTCAAAAAGAACAATTTTCAGACGGTGTGGGATATAGCTGGATAGATACCCTAAAGGAAATGGTAAATCAGGAAGTTACTGATGAGCAACTGGCAAATGCCAAATATAAGTTTCCATTACAAACACCCACAAGCAAAGAAGAGTTTTATTACCGTTCTATTTTTACTGAACATTTCCCGAGTGATGCAGCAGCTTTGAGCGTGCCTTCTGTACCTTCAGTAGCGTGTAGCAGCCCTGTGGCACTGGAGTGGGATGCTTCATTTAAAAACATGAACGATCCCAGCGGACGTGCAGTTGCCAATGTGCATACCGATTCGTATAAAAAATAAACAATTTTTTGAGCTTTTGTAAAAGACCTTCTTATATCTCAATTTAAGAAGGCCTTTTAATTTATGCATTAAACAAAAAAAACATTTCTTTCTTAAATTCTAAACCCCTAAGAATGAATATACAATAAGTTAATTCTATTATAAAATAGAGATTCATAACAAGAATGAGATAATTAACGCTACCTTGAGAGTTTGATTTTATAAAAATCAAATTAATCATTAATCGGAAGCATAAATGGATTTTACAAACCCACTAGTCTATGGGGTTCCTTGTTTTTTAGGACTTATTTTACTCGAACTTACTTATAGCAAACATACAGACAATAAAGATCTATATAAATGGAAGGATCTGGCTTCAAGTTTATCCCTGGGAGTAGGGTCTGCAGTCATTGCTGCATTAATAAAAACGGTCTCTGCCATATTTATTTTTTCTTTTGTTTATGAAGTTTTTAATCCTGTGGTTGACGGGGTACGTATGAATATTTTTGGATGGGAATCTTTTGGATATGTATGGTATGTGTGGATTTTATGCATGCTATTAGATGATTATACATATTACTGGTTCCATCGTCAAAATCACATGGTACGGTTTTTATGGGCTGCGCACATCGTGCATCATTCTTCTGACAATTTTAATCTGGGAACTGCAGTGCGCAATGGTTGGTTTACAATTTTATACAAGCCATTCTTTTATGTCTGGATTGTAATGATAGGCTTTCCGCCGGAAATGCTTGTGGTTTGTCTGGGTATTGAAGCATTGTGGCAATTTCAACTCCATACCAAATACATCCCGAAAATGGGAATTGTTGAAAAATTCATCAATACCCACACCATGCATCAGGTACATCACGCTAGAAACATAGAGTATATGGATAAAAACCACGGAGGTATCCTGAATGTTTTTGACAGGGTTTTTGGCACCTGGAAAGAATTAGATGAAGATATTGATATTGAATATGGGGTTACTTCTCCACCGAATTCCTATAATATCCTGATTATTTTAACCCACGAATACAAGAATATATGGCAGGACATGAAAAAATCAAAAAACTGGGGACATAAATTTATGTATGCTTTTGGTCCTCCGGGATGGAGTCACGATGGCAGTACATTAACTATTAAACAGATTAGAAGTTTAATGAAAAGAGGACTATACAAGAATACTGAAAAGGATCTCCTCCCGGAAACTGAACAAAATGACAAAGAAGGGGCTGAAAAGGTTCTCTCTAAAACCGGTTGATTTTATACTCCAATAGAAAAAAGTTTCCCTTTTACCACCAAGAAATATCTTAAGACTAGTTTTTGGTTAAATCTACTCTACTGTTAGTCTATGGCAGCCATTTTTTATCAAAATCAGGCTTTCTTTTTTCTAGAAATGCATTTCTGCCTTCTTTTGCCTCATCGGTCATATATGCGAGTCTTGTAGCTTCACCGGCAAAAACTTGTTGCCCTACCATACCATCGTCTGTAAGGTTCATTGCAAACTTGAGCATTTTTATGGAAATGGGTGATTTTGCAAGGATTTCCTGCGCCCATTCATAGGCTGTATCTTCCAATTCTGCGTGGGGAATCACCGCATTGACCATTCCCATTTCAAAAGCTTCCTGTGCGTTATAATTTCTACCTAAAAAGAAGATCTCACGGGCTTTTTTCTGGCCAACCATTTTTGCCAGATATGCAGAACCATAACCGCCGTCAAAACTGGTAACATCAGCATCGGTTTGTTTGAAAATTGCATGTTCTTTACTTGCCAAAGTCAAATCACACACCACATGAAGACTGTGCCCACCTCCTACCGCCCACCCGGGAACCACTGCAATTACAGCTTTGGGCATAAATCTGATCATTCGTTGTACATCAAGTATATTCAATCTGTGATATCCATCATCGCCTACATAACCCTGATCACCGCGTGCTTTTTGATCACCACCACTGCAAAAACTATAAACCCCGTCTTTAGAGGAAGGTCCTTCAGCAGAAAGCAATACCACTCCTATGCTGGTATCTTCCTGTGCATCGTGAAAAGCATCCAATAATTCACTGGTTGTCTTTGGTCGGAATGCATTGCGTACGTCAGGCCTGTTGAACGCTATACGGGCAACACCATTGCTTTTTTTATAGGTAATATCGGTATATTCTTTTGCTGTTTTCCAGTTGGGTTTTTCCATATCAATAAAATTGTGGGTTTAAAATACAAATTTAACCGAAATAATTCGTTCTATCGAAATCTAAAAATAAAACCCAAAAGAAATTTAAAACGGTTAATTCTTCCGTAAGGTTTTCGCTAGCTAATTTTTAATAACAAATTAGGATTAGGACAGTTTTTAGAATAGTATTCAAAATCTTTTTTGGAGCATACACCTGGATAATCCCCCATAAAATTTTCTATTTCCTTTATAACCTGAAAATGTAAGTGTGGAGCATAATCACCATTTACAGTTGCGGCACCCAATTGTGCTATGACTTCACCTTGTTTAACCTTTTGACCGGGGTAAATTTTGGTTAGTGATTCTCTGTTCAAATGTCCGTAGAGCGTGTAAAATTCAAAAGAATCCCTCTTGTGTTTTAAAATAATAGTGGGACCATAATCGCCAAAATTAGTATTGTCCTTAAAACTGTGGATTTCTCCATCCAGTACTGCTAAAACATCAGTACCCGCTTCCAGCCAAAGGTCCATTCCCAGGTGAATATTGCGTTCTGTTTCAGGGTTTTCCTGATTGAAATGTGTGCTGCGTTGATAGATCGCCCTTTTTTCAAGGTAACCGCCATAAGCAACCCGTGCATTTTTTTTAAGGAGTAGCTTATCAATATAGGCTTCCATATCTAAAGATGATGAAATATCTATGGAAAGTAATGCATCATTTTCTGATGATAAATCCAAAGGAAAATAGGATTCTTCGGGAATTGAAGCTGTAATGACCGGAATAAAATCTGAAGAGATTTGAGATAAAAAAGTCGAAAAAGAGTTTGTTTGCATTCGGCTAAAGTAAGAAGATAGGTGTTATTTTCCTATAGCTAATGCTTATTGAAAAACAACATCACTGAAGCGGGCATTGATGGTAATTGTTTTCGGGGAATTTTTTGCAGAGCTAAAACCTTTTACAAGCTCTTTATCACGGCTTTTGGTTTCGGTTACCTGAAGTGAGGACGGGTATTTTAACTTTGATTTTGAGCCGTTATAGAAAAAATCAAAAGCTCCATTGGGTAATTTTACATTGGCTTCCGAATTTTCCAGCACCAAATCGATTGCTGTAAAACCCGGACCAATTTCTTTAAGCTGCAACATTCCAAAAGAACCATTAATAAAAGCTTTTTCATCTATTTTATTTATAACCACATCACTGGAGTTAGCGTTGAGATGTATACTGCCAATCTTGTCAATTCTACAGTGGTCTACAAAGTTTAATTGCAATTCGCCTTTGGCCCAGTTTGACACTGTCACGGGTGCATAAGCAGCAATGATGGAGGTCTTGGCTCCATCAATGCTGTTTGCAGTAAGTTTTGTATAGTTGAGATTGGCTTTTAAATTTTGAACGCTTTCTGCCAGCTTTAATTCACCGTGCCGCACATTTAAATCCAAGGTTGCGTCTTTGGGCATCCTTATAATAATGGTGCGTTTCACACCCGGCTTTGGTTTAAAACCTTTTGCAGATTGGCCTTCCTCCCATTGCTTGGCAAAATTTTCTCCCCAGGCTTCCATTTGTTTTCCATATTCCTCGCCCCAGGCTTCCATTTTTATTTCAAAGTCTTTCCCAAACTTTTCACCCCATTCCTCCATTTCCTTTTCCATTTTTTCGGCATTTTTCTCATACTTCTCAGCCCAGGCTTCCATTTTAACCTCAAAGTCCTTTCCAAATTTGCTTTCCATTTTTTTCTCCCAGGCCTTCATATATTCTTCAGGATTGTTTTTATACTTCTGATAGTCAAATTGAATTCCGCCCATTTCCTTCATAAAATCATCAGGAAGTGGTGTCATGGGCATATTTTCAAGCAAAGGGCCCACCAGTTCCAGAACCATGGGTCCAATGTCCTGTAGTTCCTGGAGTTCAAGCGGAAATTCGCCCATTGGAAAAGTACCTGATGGGGTGGTGCTCACAGTGACTTTATCAGAATTTCCTGTAATAGAAACATTCCATTTGCTTAGCAAATCCTTTCGTTCTTGCTGCGAGAGGTCTTCACCGTCTATGTATGCTTCGACTTCCACTTTATTTTTGTTCCAGGTTTCAAACCTGATGTTTGTGTGGGAAGTGTTGAGTTCAATAGCGACGTCTTTTTTAACATTAAAAGATTCCAGCTTTTTGTCTTGTGCAAAGCTTACAGAGACTGCTATGAGCAGCGTTGATAGTGTAATACTAAGCTTGTTGTTGATTGATCTGTTCATTTTCTGATTGTTTAAATTGATGAAGTTTATTATTAAGTTTGATTAGTAAATCCAGTCTTAGTTTTAAATTTTCAATAAGTGCCGTGATGGTTTGTTCATTTGGTCCCAAAGTGTTGAGTTCAGTATTCAAAGCGTTGTATTCTTCATCAAGAACTTGCAAACGCTCCATGTATGCTTCCAAAAATTCTTTATTTTCATCGGTAACTTTCAAGCCGGCAAGTTTCATGTTAATCCCTGTGAGGTAGTAGTTTTCTATCTTTTTAAATTCGGGGGAAATATCGCCCAGTGTAAATTGATTTTCACTTTTGGTCACGTCTTCTGTATCATTTGTATTTGTTACAACAGCAGGTTCTGGTGGAGTTGTGTTTTGAAACCAAAGCAATCCCAGGCTGATAAAAATCAACCCTATAGCAGCAATTCTTAAGAAAATAAACAAGCTTCCGGATTTCTTTTGAGGGAATTCATCATCAAGACGCTCCATAAATCTGGCCTTGTGTCCTTTACTCATACTAGCTTTTTGAGCTGTAGGGTCATTCTTTAATAAATCTCTAATATCCTGTGCCATACTGCAAGTGTTTTAATTTTTCATATACAAGTTTTTTTCCGCGATGTAAAATGATGCGTGAAGCGCTTTCCTTAATATTCAATATTGAGGCGATTTCACTATGGTCATAGCCTTCAATTAAAAAAAGCATCACCACCAGTTTATATTTTTCAGGCAATTCTTCAATTGCTTTTTTTACTTCGTCAACCGTTATTTCATCTGCTATGGACCAATTGGTTTCTTCAGCTATTGACAAAACCTCTTCATCCAGTTCTACATCAGTAAATTTTTTAGCCTTGATTTTATCAAGACAGGTGTGCACAACAATTTTTTTTAACCACGCTCCGAAAGCAACTTCTCCATGATACTGTTCCAGTTTCTTAAAAGCTTTAATAAAAGCTTCCTGCAATGCATCTTCGGCTTCATGTATATCTTTTAAGTAGCGGTGTGCATTTATAAACATCGCATCACAGTACTTGGAATAAAGTGCCATTTGTGCCTTTCTGTTATTTTCTTTGCACTGCTCTATTAAAAGTTTTGTTTCGGGCAAAAGGTGTTTTTTTAGTTGTTGGTCATTTTAAAGACGACAGAAAAAAGTGGATGTTTCAGAAAAAATAAAAAAATGCGCCTGAAAAATTTTCAGGCGCATTAAATCATATGCTTTTAGCGAGGACTATTTTTTTATTACCCGCTTGACAATGATATTATTTTCAGATTGTATCTGAATAAAATACAAACCGGTTGCATAATCTTTTAAGGATATTGATGTTTCTGTTTGCGTTGCTGAAAGGTCAACAGTTTTTATCAACCTACCGTTCACGCCAGTGATTTTGGCTGAAATCAAATCAATACCACTGTTATTTTGTAACACAATATTTCCGGAAGTAGGATTTGGATAAAGAATAATAGCATCACTATTAAGAATTTGATCATTGACTCCTAGTAACTCATCAACTATCAACTGAAAATCACAGGTTGATTCATTTCCAAAATCATCAGTAACCGTAATTTCTATTGTGTAAACCCCTTCACTCAATTGAGTACCTGCTGCAGGATTTTGAACGATGTCTGTTATTGGGTCGGTGCAATTATCAGTAGCAAAGGCATCACCCATGTCAAAATAGTCAGGCAGGGTATATAATGTTCCTGAAGCAACCTCTACGGTAAGATCTGCCGGGCAGGTCAAATCAGGAGCCATTGTATCTTCTACCGTAACGGTTACTGAAGTAGAGGCACTATTACCGGCATCGTCAGATACTGTTAACACAACTGTATTTGGCCCAACGTCGGTACACGTAAAACTTGACACATTAACAGATAGGTTTACGGCACCACAATTATCGTTTGATCCATTGTCAACATCAGCAGGTGAAATTGTTGCTTCTCCATTGACGTCGAGCTGGATGGTTATGTTTTGACCAATTGCCACCGGCACCAGGTTGTCTTCAACGGTAACGGTAGCCTGAGCGCTATTTGAATTACCGGCTTCATCTGTTACTGTAAGGGTTACAAGATTTGGACCAAGGTCAGCACAGGTAAATTCCGTTATATCCAATGACATCGTATCTATTGAACAATTGTCTGAAGAACCGTCATCAATATCTGCAGGTGTAATGGTAGCCAGACCGCTTGCGTTCAAAAAGACAGTAATGTCCTGAGCTTGAACAACGGGATTTAAATTATCTTCTACTGTTACTGTAACCTGAACAGTATCAGTATTTCCGGCTTCATCTGCTACAGTAAGTGTTACTGTATTTGGACCGAGGTCAGCACACGTAAATTCCGTTATATCCAAAGAGATAGTGTCAATAGAACAGTTGTCAGAAGATCCGTTATCTATATCTGCAACTGTAATAGCAGCCAATCCGCTTCCGTCAAGTTGAACAGTAAAATCCTGTCCTATAGCTACAGGGTTGATGTTGTCTATCACAGTAACTTCAAATGAACAGGTTTCAATATTACCTGAGGCATCTTCAATTTCAAAAATGTTGTTTGTAGTTCCTATTGGGAAGTCGCTTCCTGAGGGAAGGCCTTCAATTTGAGTTGTTACCGGGGCTGGTGAAAATATACCTTTCACATTTACATCATCTAACCAAACCCCTGTTGAACCAACTATATTGTCAGACCCCATTCTCCATCTGAATTGAATTGTCTCTCCGTCAAGTGAAGCTGCCAGATTAATTACAGTATCAATAAAGCCTCCGGAATTGCCTGTCCATGCTTGCCTTCCGGGTAGGGGATTACTACAACAAGTATCTAATGTACCGTTGTATCCCCCTGATAAAAAGGTTCCTCCTCCATTCAGGATGTCACTCCATGTAGTTCCACCGTTTGTGGTATATTCTAACACCATGCCATCATAACCATTCTCCGTCTGATACCTGTTTTTAAATATCAATTGTGCAGAAGTACTTCCTATTTCTATGGGCGGAGATATCAAAGATGATAAGTTTACCCCTGCAGGATCGTTTGCAAAGACAGAATTTGGAGATGAACTAGAGCTTACGCTTGTGGTAACCCAATCAATTGCTGTGCCTGAATCCTGAATGAAAGACCATCCGGCAGGTAAAGAAGGTGTGGTTACACCATCAAAATTTTCAAAATATTCCGCACTACAGCCAGACACCCCATTTGGTGGTGTAAACACTACTACTGCGCTACAGGAACCTGCGTCAACATTTACCGTAATATCAGCTTGACAGGAAACAATCAGTGCTTCTAATACTTCTATGCTGTCATCTGCAGATGAAGCAGGTGCGCAAATAGTTGCGGGCGTTGAGTAAGTAATTGTATGTACACCAACACCTGCTACTGCAGGGTCAAAAGAGTATGTTGTACCGTTTCCGTCATCTGTAACCCCTGGACCGCTATAGACTCCTCCTGTAGGGCTTCCGCCACTTAAATTTGTAAGAATACCTGCAGCTTCACATAAATCTCCGGGTGCTGTGAAACTTGCTTGTCCTGATGGGGTATCAAACGCCTCAGTTCCGTCAGACCTGCTGTTTGACGAACCCTGATCTGCACTAACACCTAGTCCTCTCTTAGCGAATGCATCCCAGATTGCACACTGGTTTGCTCCACCATATAGTGAAACATCTGCTGCAAGAATAGCATCTCTACCGTCAACAAAACCCGGACTACAAGGTTGAAGTTTAAGGGCTTCTGTTACTAAATTAAGAGCAATATTATTTCCTCCGGCGCCATTATAAAAATCAGGGTCAAACCCGTAGTCATCGATTAAATTCCAGGTCATTTCCCAAAGCATGGTTGACCATACAGAACCTACCCCATGTGGCACAGCGGCCGTTTTGATGTCATCATAGGTTTGGGGATTAACTGCCATATCTGTACTGTATGGGAATGGTCTTATTCCAAGTCCTCCAGGGCCTTGCCCAAAAAGATAAGTTCCCACAGCTCTGGAATCTGTTGAGGTATCACCCACTTCCATTGTCATTAATAACCCATACCAATCACTCCATCCTTCACCCATTTGTTCCTGATTACCAAGACATCCCGCTGCGGCTGCACCACCTGTTAAACGGTTAGTAATCCCGTGAGCATATTCATGTACAATTACCAAATTATCAAAATCTCCATCCTGATTACCACAAACATACATTTGCATTCTTGGCAGACTTCCATCGGGCGGAGTACTGAAGTTTGCATTACAGCTTCCGCTGCCATCCTGAGCTTCAGATCTTACCCAGTCGTTACCCAATCCACCATTTCCATAATTATTGGCTTGAAAATTTCCACTGGCTTCATCAAAACCATACATATAAATCAAATCATGGGTAATATTTGTCCAGTAAAATAAGTTTGTGATAGCTGCTGCTTCAGATTGATCTCCTGAGGTGTAAACGGGGTTAAATGGAAAGTCAAAATTTAGCGTTGGTCCACCGTCTGGTTGAAAGCCCGGATTATCACCATCTTCATATGCATTTGCATTGTTACCTCTTGTTACCGTAAATTCTGGACCTGGTACACCGTTAGTGTCATGCCAGCCAAAAGGAGAAGCAACAGTGTTAACAACGTTTGTTTCCAAAGTCCTGGAACCAAAATAAGGGCTTTCTATGGGCATTGCAAAAACACGGTAGCTTCCTGTTAAAAGGGCATTTTCATCATTTGAATAATCTTCAGTATGAAGAAAAGCATGAGGTTCCTCATCGTGGTCGTGTGTGTGTGATAAATTACAGGATACTGTCCAATTTATCTGGTCTAATATTTCACCCGTGCTTGCATCAATCTTTAAACTATACCATTCCACTTTAGAAATATGTTCTATAGAAATATCCCAAACGAGTTTAATGTTCCCGTTATCGAGTTTGTGGTACATCAACTTTGCCGGAATATCGCTTATTGATATTCCTCCTTTACTAAGCAGCGTCTCTTGTGCTGTTCCTGATTTTTTTTCAATGACTTTCAGGTTTTCTTTTAAAGTGTATCCTAATTTTGCTGCAGCAGACTCAACAGCCTGCTTTGCAGAAATGCCCGGCGAAGTACCGCTTTGGACTCTTTGCGAGATATTATCAATAAAATTTAAGTGTTTGGTAAGAACACTTCCATCTGAGCTGATATGCATGCTTGATTCAGATCCATTGACTTCAAGGCCATCTACTACCTGTCTGAAATAAACGTGATGCGTGCCACTTGTACGACTCACATGCTCACTTGTGACCTGCCATATTGCATCAGCTTTCGTGATTTTTTTCTCAGAGGTTAGTCTCTGGAATTCTTTGTCAATGAATTGATTGTAGTTTTGTCCAAAAAAGGAATTTGGCAATACTACAAAACATAGAAATAAAATAAAAGTAACTGTCTTTTTCATAGTTTGAAAATTATGGTTGGTTAATAATATTATTTAAACATCGTTTTATTTAATTATTGTCATCATAAATATTCAAAATATTATTCTTGCAATTTAATAATATCATTAAAAAAACTCAAAAGCTAATTTTTTGAATTTGAACATATTAATAACACAAATGGTAAATTTTGATATTTATTAAAATATTGCCAATATTAATTAAAACTCTTATTTTATCGATGTAATCATATATTTTTTCGATGAAATACATAATAGTTTGTAAAAATGATCTTATTAAGTCTTTATTCTGAAAATGCCTTCAATTATATATTTTTTTATTAGATTAGCATTTCCTATAACACACCAATGCAGCCAGACGATTTAATCCTACAATTACAAAACCGTAACGAAAAAGCATTTTCAAAGCTCTATGAAATGTACTCTGAAAGTACATTTGGTATTATATACAGTATTGTTTTGGACAAGGATCTTGCTGAAGAGGTACTTCAGGATGTTTTTGTCAAAGTCTGGGACAAAGCAGATACATATTCGAGTACCAAAGGACGTTTTTTTACCTGGATTTTAAACATTGCACGCAATGCGGCTATTGATAAGACACGTTCAAAAGCTTTTAAGAATAGTAGAAAAAACTTAGATGCCGATAATTTCGTACATATCCTGGAGGACTCCGGAAATTTAAATCAAAAAACAGATACCATAGGGTTACGCAAATTTGTAAAAGCACTGGAGCCTCTTTGTATTAAAATTATTGATTTACTTTACTTTAAAGGTTATACACAGGTAGAAGCCTCTGAAACACTGGAAATCCCATTAGGAACCATTAAAACAAGAAACAGAAATTGCCTCAACACGTTGCGACAATCGATGGAAGATTAATTAAATGAACGCACAAGAATACATAGCATCCGGAAAACTTGAACTTTTTGTTTACGGCACACTCTCTGAAGCCGAAAACAAAGAAGTAGTTGAGGCTGCAAACAAATTTCCCGAAGTGAGGGAAGAGATTGAAAAAATTGAAACCAGTTTAAAAAAACTCTCTGAAGGGGTATCACCCGGGGTTTCAAACAATATCTGGAACACAATTGTATCCAGAATAAAGCCTTCAGACAGAAAAGTTTATACACTGGAACGAAAAACAAACTGGCCGGCCATTACAGGATGGGCTGCAGCTATTTTATTTATAGGTGGATTAATGTGGATGATGAAACAAAACAACGACCTGAGCAATCAAATAGTTGATATTAAGAATCAAAATAAAATGCTTGAAGAGCAGATTGTATCTGCAGAAGACAATTTAGAAAATACCCGGCAACTTCTTGAAGTAATAAGGGACAAAAATATTGATGTTGTAAACCTACCCGGAAATGCTGAAGTTGCTCCTGATGCATTTGCAAAGGTCTTTTATAATAAAGAAAGTAAAACCGTTCATCTGGATGCAAAAGGACTTCCCGAACCACCTGAAGGCATGGTCTATCAGGTCTGGTCACTTAAGCTCGATCCTTTAACACCCACGAGCATTGGTTTACTTGATGACTTTACTACCGATGAAAACAAAGTTTTCATATTACAGGATATCCCTGACAGCGAAGCCTTTGGAATAACACTTGAGCCTGCAGGCGGAAGTGAAACTCCTACCCTTACCCAACTCTATACTTTGGGAACAATATAAAGGGATAACTCTTTATTTAATCCCGCATTAATGTATTCACAACTCATTACACGATTTTCTGTAGTTAATGTTTCTAAAGTTTTATTGATGTATTTTGAATTCTTATATAAAAAACGCCCCAAAAGTTTGAGGCGTTTTCCACTAACAAAAAAACTCTGAAAAAACCAACAAACAAATTGTTGATCTTGACTATTTGCGTTGGGTGACTAGCCCAACTATCAACTAACTGTAATACATACGAAAAAGTTTTGCTTTCGGTTTTAAATAAAAAAATACCTGAGTTATATTCTCAGGTATTTTTATAGTTTCATAAGTATATTCTAACTAAAAAGGTGGCGCGAGATAAGGAAATCCAGCTAAGAAATCTTTATCGTTTGAGTCAACACCGTCAGAAATTAAAAGGGGGTCATCTCCACTACCATCGTTTATTGGGTTTTCTAAATCAGGCCCGCCAAAAAGTAATCGTAAATGAAAATCCATAACATCATCCTGCAACCTTCTTCCGGTTAGAATTGTATTTCCATCGTAGAATGTGGTTGCGCCGTTTTGTGCCACCCACAAGACATCTCTTGAAAGCATGGTGGTGAATTCAACAGCATCTTGATTTGTTCCTAAGCCATTGCCTCCATTTGAGTCAAAATCAGGGTTGAGTATTTCCAGGTTAGTCTGAATATTTTCCTGAAAGACCGAGGTCATTTCAGAAGGAATGGTTGTATTGAAGTCATCACTAAGCCCCGGCGTTATATATACTCGTGAAATTGCAGGTCTTCCCACCTGGTCTTCCTGAACATAAGTGCCTGAAAAATCCAACCCTGTGGGTTCATCATCACATGGCTCACAAACACTTCCGCCACAATCGATACCATCTTCATCGCCATTTTGAATTCCATCGCTGCAGGTAGCGTCAGGATCAATCACATTATTGTTATCATCTTCACTACATTGAACAAAGAATAATGCGGCAAATAAAATCAAACTTGTATATACTATTTTTTTCATCTTTTTTACTTTCAGGTTTATTGTTTTCTTTTGGTTTCTACCCACATAGAATAGACTGGTGTTGCCGGTTGAAATGGGTTTGTACCCACAGAACCTGTACCCAGCATGGATTTTGGTAATTCAATGGCTATTGACAATACATTGGTACCTGCAAAGGTGTCGGTTCCCACTGCATTAAAACCATCCACTTCACCATTTGCAACTTCATTAAACCTCTCAAGGTCAAAGAAAAAGGGATCATCCCTGGGACCGGCAAAAAATTTCATCCCGTTGCTTTCTGCAACAATGGCCTGAGCATCGCTCACACCCGATGAGATAGCGACTTTATTCATATTTGCAAACGTGGCAATTTCACTTTGAAGACCGGTAGAAGATGGTACTGCAGGCCCAAAGAAATACATAGTATCACCTCTTTTAATCGCTTGTATAATTAAATCTTCAGTAAGGTCTCCGTCAGTATCAATATTAAACTCCACCAACACATCTTCATCAAACGTAGCGCCTTCGGTAGCAGTTCCTGACGGTAAAAACCCTTGCAAGTTTGCAATGAGAACCAGATTGTTTGATGTTTCTCCTTCAAAAGCATAAAAGCCGGTAAGGTCTGAAGTGGTTCCGGTAACACCGGGAGCGTCTATGTGATCTCCTGAGATAAGAAATGGTGTTGCAATGAGCAAGCCTAAGATGGCAAGTGCAGATACCAGTTTTGTTCTATTCATTTTGATAAATTTTAAATTAAAGTTGCAAAAATAAATATCCTTACAATAAGGATATTTCAATATTAACGCCCAAAAATAGACAATATTTGAAGACTTTTTCATAAACTTTCCATGTAAATTTGCAAAACACTAATGAAGATTATTTTATGAACCCCTCCTCTTCCGGTTGGATAGACAAATATATTTTTGTTTTAGGGAAGCCTGCCACAACCTTTTCGACGCAAAATGAAAGTAATTTCTATTTCGCTTTACGCGAAACCGGATTTATGTATGGTCTCTCCATTAAAACTTTTCATTCTTTTGATAATTTTGACCTCAAATTAACCGAAGAAGAAATTGCGAAAGTCAATTTTCTGCACGCACTTTTTACAACTTATTTTCAACATAACCCTGAAAACAATTATTCAGATTGCCTCAAGAGCCTTATTGATTTTTTTAAAAGCATCAGCATTAAAAAACATTCTTTTTTGCCTAAAATGTCATTTAATTCAAGTGATTCAAAAAAACTGGAACACATATTAAACCTCCGGGTTGAAAAAAGCAAAAACATCAAAAGACAAAATTTTGACCGCATCATCACAAACGCTTTGCTCTATCTTGACATACTTGCTTATAAAAGATTTTTAAACGGTGAAAAAAACTTGCCGGATTATGCACACCAGCTGGAACATACCATATTACAAAGTACATTTTTTGCTTTGCGCGAAAAAACCGAAAAAACAAAGTACGACACCTTATTACTGGAAATGTTTCAGGAGTCTGAAGCTTATTCCGGTTATTTCCTGAACCCCGGTTTGGGTCTTGACTCTATTTCATTTGAAAACCTTACATACCCTTTAGAAAAACAATACCTTTTGGATCTTTGCTGTCTGGCAGTCTGGAATGACTTAAAACTTGAAATAACCGAAAAAGATTTTTTAAACAAATTGACACTGCAACTCAAAATTGATAAAGCTTCGGCAGCAGAATCTTCAAGTGCCTTAACTGACTTTGTTCTTACAAATGCAAGGTCCATTAACTTATTTGAACATACACACCCCGTAAAACAGTTTTACAAACAATCAACAAAAATAGTTAAGTTACTCATCCTAAGGAACAAAAACAGACTCTTGAAAGAATTATCCCAAAGCAAAGAACTGATTGTTTTGCTTGGAAAATCAACTTATACAGATCTGGACAACACCGAAAAAGAAAAAGTCAAAGAGCAAATGCTTGAAGTAATTAAAGCCATTCCTTCATTGACGATTTTTTTATTGCCCGGCGGCTCCTTACTGCTTCCATTATTGATTAAATTTATTCCACAGCTTTTACCCAGTGCGTTTGATGACAATAAAATCCCAAAAAAATAAAGCCAACATATACCCTTTAATTAATCCCGCTTTTTTATCTTTGAAAAATCTTTTTTGGAATGCAGTTTAAAAACCCAGAATTACTATTCGCGCTTCTCTTTTTAATCATTCCCATACTTGTACATTTATTTCAACTGCGTAAATTTCAAAAAACACCCTTTACCAACGTCAAGTTTTTAAAAGAAGTCACTTTACAAACAAGAAAAAGTTCAAAAATCAAAAAATGGCTTGTGCTTTTTACCAGACTGGCAGCGCTGGCCTGTATTATTTTTGCTTTTGCACAACCGTTTACGACATCTAAGGAATCTTCAAATACAGAAACCGAAACGGTAATCTACATAGACAACTCCTTTAGCTTACAGGCAAAAGGAGGTCAGGGAGAGTTATTACGCACCGTAACGCAAGACCTTTATAAGAGTGCCGATATACCCACAAACCTCAGCTGGTTTTCAAATAGTTCAACAGCAAGAAATGTAAGCAGTGAAGATTTTAAGAATTCTATTTTAGACCTAGATTACAGCAGCAATCAAATCTCCTTTGATGAAGTTTTACTAAAGGCACAAAACCTTTTCTCAAATAATCAAAACACAGAAAAAAACCTTATCTGGATTTCAGATTTTCAGGGTCAGCAACCCCTGCCTGATGCTACAGAAGAAATAACCATAAGCACCCATCAACTTACCCCGTCAAACACAAACAATATTGCCGTGGACAGTCTGTACATTTCTGCAGTCAACTCAGACTTGCTGGAGCTTACGGCGGTACTCAACAATCACGGTGAAGCCATAGAAAATTTACCCGTTTCACTTAACGAAAACGAGACTTTGATTGCAAAAGCAGCAACCCCTATTGAAGCGTTTTCATCAGCTACTGTGCCTTTTGAAGTTAAAGATGGAATCCTTAACGGAAGTGTTCTCATTACAGATCAATCCCTGCTCTTTGACAACATGCTTTATTTCAGTATCAATGAAAAAACCAAAATAAAAGTCCTCTCCATTCAGCAAGATGATGATGCTTTTTTAAGGAAAATATATACCGCTGATGAATTTGATTTTATTTCACAGGCGGTAAACCAACTTGATTTCAATATCATTCAACAACAAAATACCATAATTTTAAATGGTGTGCAGGAAATTTCAGGAGTGCTCCAAACTGCTTTAAAATCGTTTGCAGACAATAATGGAACCTTGATTATAATTCCCGCTAATGATATTGATGCAGAAAGCTACCGGAGCTTTTTCAACCAATTAAACCTTGGGAACCTTTCTCAGTTAAATGACCGGGAAAAGCAAATTACCACCATACATTTTGATCACCCCGTTTTTCAAAATGTATTTGAAAATGAAGTGACTAATTTTCAATACCCTCAAGTCAACAGTTATTACACGCTTTCGCGGAAGCATACCCCTATACTTTCTTTTGAAGACCGAACAGGTTTTTTGATGCAAAATCAAAATGTATACTTCTTCAGCAGTTCATTAGCCATGGAAAATTCAAGCTTTACAAATTCGCCCCTGGTTGTTCCTTCATTTTATCGCATTGCAAAACAGAGCCTCCCGCTACCCGATTTATATTACACTATTGGAAATCAAAATGATTTTGCAGTCAATATTACGCTTCCTCGTGATCATATTCTTAGCTTGCGCAATGAGAATACAGATTTTATTCCGCAACAGCAAAACAGCAGCAACAAAGTCATAATCACAACAACAGATCAACCGGAAACTGCCGGTACTTATGGTATATATGACAAAGATAATCTTGTTGAATATGTAAGTTTTAACTACAACCGTAATGAAAGCAGTTTGCAATTTCAAAATGCAGCTACGTGGCAGGATACTTCAAACTTCAACTCAATAAATGCCATGTTTGAGAAAGTTGCCCGGGAAAGCAATGTCCAAAATTATTGGAAATGGTTTGTTATTTTTGCATTATTCTTTTTAGCTATTGAATTATTTCTCTTAAAATATTTAAAATGAACATCCTTCTAAGATCGGTTACCATTATGGATCCTTCTAGTGAGCACCACCTAAAAAAATGTGATGTTCTGGTAACAAATGGGCAATTTGAAAAAATAGCTTCAAAAATTAAAAATCCGGATGAACGAAAAGAAATAAAACTGGAGAACCTTCATATATCACAAGGCTGGTTTGACAGTAGTGTGAGTTTTGGCGAGCCCGGTTATGAAGAAAGGGAAACCATTGAAAACGGGCTCAAAACAGCAGCCCTGAGCGGGTATACTGCAGTAGCCGTAAATGCCAACACACAACCCGTCACAGACAGCAAAGCTGACATTCAGTACATCATGTCCAAAGATGCAAACCAGGCAGTGACGCTGTACCCCATTGGCGCACTAACCCACAACGGAAACGGTGAGGATCTCGCCGAACTTTTTGACATGAAAAAAGCCGGGGCAATTGCTTTTTACGATTATCAAAAACCGGTGAAAAACCCAAACCTTCTGAAACTGGCATTGCAGTACACCCAAAACTTTGACGGACTCGTAATTGCCTTTTGCAATGAAAATGACCTTTCAAAAAACGGTGTGGCAAATGAAGAGGAAAGCAGCACCAAACTCGGATTAAAGGGAATCCCTGCACTGGCAGAAGAGCTACACGTAAACCGAAATATTTTTCTTCTGGAATATACCGAAGGAAAACTTCATCTTCCCACAATATCAACCAAAAAAAGTGTTGAACTCATAAAAGCGGCAAAACAAAAAGGGCTGAATATAAGTTGTAGTGTCTCCATCAACAATTTAAAGCTGACTGACGATGCTTTATATACCTTTGACACCCATTTAAAACTATCACCACCGCTACGCACCAAATCTGATGTGAAAGAATTGATAAAAGGCCTTAAAGACGGCGTGATTGATGGTGTAACATCAGACCACAATCCTATTGATGTTGAGCACAAAAAAACAGAATTTGATCACGCTTTGTTTGGGAGCATTGGTCTTGAAAGTTGCTTTGGGGCGTTGCAAACCATTTTTAGTACTGAGGAAACAATAACGTTCATCACCCGCTTGAAAAAGAACTTCGGGATACCGGAAATAACGATCAAAGAAGGTGAAAAAGCAAACATTACTCTTTTTAACCCTGAAAAGGAATGGGTTTTTGAAAATAAACATATACACAGCACTTCAAAAAATGCCGCTCTGCTGGGGAAAAACCTTAAAGGCTTTGCCTATGGTATTTACAATAATAAAAAATTAATATTGAATGCAAACGCAAATCAGTAAAAAGGAAAAAAACTACGGTATTATAAGCTACATCACGTTTGTAGGCATGATAATCGCATATTTTATGAACCGTGATTTAAAGTCAGCTTATGTGACTTACCATGTCAAAATAATGTTTGGATTGGTAGTGCTACTCTTTATTTCCCAGGTTTCTCATGCATATATACACTACATCCTTGGTGATATTTTATGGCTGTTATCTTTTGTTTTATGGGTATTGGCGTTTGTAAGTGCTTTACAGGGAAAAACACCTGCATTTGGCGGGTTGGGCATAAAATTCCAGAAATGGTTTACCTTTTTAGAATAATATTGATTAATTTTAAGAATACAGAAAAAAACTAAACCCATGGAAAATACAACCGGAAATGATGGAAAAACCATAGGAATTATTGCATATTTAACCATCATTGGTTTTGTGATTGCAATAATTATGAACAACACGCAACGCAATGAATATGCTTCTTTTCACATCAGGCAAATGCTGGGTCTTATCCTCCTTTCAATAGCAATATCAGTTTTATCCCTCATGATAGACTTGGGAGTCGTTGGTACTATATTGAGCTTTTTTGTGTTGATTTTATGGGTATTGGGCTTTGTGGGTGCCATTCAGGGGGAAATGAAATTAGTACCCGTTCTTGGAGAGCAGTTTCAGGACTGGTTCAGCGGTGTTAAATAACTTTGATTAATTTAAAAAACATACAGCCGGGTTGTGAAAATAGCAGCGGTTAGATTTATATATGAGTACACAAAATCTTTCTTTATATCACCTAAGACGTCCACCAAAAACAAATATTAACAAGGCGCCACTTTTGATCATGCTTCATGGCTACGGAAGCGATGAAAACGATTTGTTTTCCTTTGCATCAGAATTGCCCGATGAGCTTTTTATAATTTCGGTGAGGGCTCCTTATAAAATGCAACCTTACGGCAATGCCTGGTATGCGATTCATTGGGATACTACCTCAGGAAAATTCAGTGATACAGAACAAGCTAAAGAATCTGTAGCACTTGTATCAAAGTTTATTGACGAGGCTGTGGAAAGTTATGATGTAGATGCTCAAAATGTTACGCTTCTCGGCTTTAGTCAGGGTACAATTTTGAGTTATGCAGTAGCTTTAAAGTATCCCGAAAAAGTAAAGAATATCATTGCCTTAAGCGGTTATATCAATGAAGAATTACTTCCTGAGAACCTTAAGGAAGAAAAATATTCCCATTTGGACTTTTACTGTTCCCACGGATCTTCAGATCAGGTTTTACCGGTTGAATGGGCGCGAAAAACCAAGCCGTTTTTAGATAGATTAAATATCAAAAACACATACTCAGAATTTCCTGTAGGCCACGGCGTAGCGCCACAAAACTTTTTTGAATTAAAGACTTGGCTTGTAAAGAGGTTGAACACAAATGAAAATTCTTAATTTTTTTACCTCCCTGAATATAACAAAGACGACAAGGTATTTAATGTCAAATTTTCAGCTTCGTCAATGTCATACTCAATGATCATTTCACCCCAGTAGCGACCATCAGTAAAATCGGCAATGACCCATTTATGGTTTAGAAATTTTACCTTATTTATTTTCATTGAACCCTCCATTCCGCTATATGGAATCAAGGGGTTATCACCCTCTGCCTGATTTTGAGCATAAATTTGCTCAGTGACCATTCTTTCAATATCACTTGCCTCATAGCCTGATTGTTCAAAATAACTCATGGCGTTATCATTTTCAAGAAAAGAAAAATAATTAAGCTCAAAGTTTTTAGTGATCAAGAGTTCATTATTTAGCTTTTCTTCTTCCAGCTGGCTGGATAGCTTTTCTATTTTGGTTTCCTGATCTTCATAAATTTTCTTTTGGTTCATATACATAAAAAGAACCAGTAATATTGAAAATATAAACAGGTACATAAAAATTTTATTTCGCATAAAATGTATGATTAATTGTTTTTAAATTTTAATTTTCAAGCCATCGAATGCCAGAAACACGTTTTCCGGCAAGGTTTTTTGAACTTCTTCATGAAAACCCAGCTTGTGGCTTATATGTGTGAGGTATGCACGTTCAGGCTTAATTCTTTTAATAAATTCAAGAGCTTCTTCAAGATTAAAATGTGAATGATGGGGTTCCTGTCGCAGCGCATTCAATACCAGGACTTTTGTCCCCATAATTTTCTTCACTTCTTCTTCGGCAATGATTTTTGCATCAGTGATATAAGTAAAATCTTTAAGTCTAAAGCCCAGCACCGGCAAGCGATTGTGCATCACCTCAATGGGAATCACCAGTTCATTTGCAATTTTAAAAGGTTTTTGTTTTTCGATTTCCACTTCTTTGATTGTTGGGGCTCCGGGATATTTGTCTTCGGTGACAAAAATGTAATCAAAACGTTTTTTTAACGCTTCAAAAACACGTTTATGAGCATACACAGGTACATCCCCTTGCCTGAAAAAATAAGGTCTTATATCGTCCAGTCCCGCGATATGGTCATTGTGCTCGTGAGTATAAAGAACCCCATCTAATTTTTCACATTGAGCATTGAGCATTTGCATCCTGAAATCAGGCCCTGTATCAATTACAAAATTATAATCTTTCCAGGACAACAATACTGAAACGCGCAGTCTTTTATCTTTTTGATCTGTACTTTTACAAACCGGATGACGGCTCCCAATTACAGGGATTCCCTGTGAAGTACCTGTACCTAAAAAAGTAACATGTAAGCCTGTTAACATATGTACAAAATTAAAGATATTTTTTTGTTTAGCTCTTGTATTTACTACCTTTGTGATAATAAATTAAATTAACACTACTCGCTATGCCAGAGACGCTGAAGGGAGATAAGGATTTTGAACAAATCCCATCTATAAAGGACAAATCTTTACGAATTAACCTGAATGAACATATCTATGGCACCTTTGCAGAAATTGGAGCGGGACAGGAAACTGTTCGGAATTTTTTCAGGGCGGGTGGTGCTTCAGGTACTATAGCGAAAGCAATGTCTGCTTATGACAAGGATTTTAGCGATGCTATATATGGTATTGAGGAAGATGGAAGGTATGTAACTGAATCCAGGTTAAAAAAGATGTTGCGCCATGAAATGAATTTAATGGAAGACCGCATTTCACGGGAAAAGCATCCTAATAAAATATTTTTTGCATATGCCAACACTGTTGCAACCATTGATTTTGCTAAAAAGTTTAAAGGTCACGGCTGGGTAGGCATCCGCTTTCAGATTGATCCAAATGAAGCTTACAATGAAATTATCCTTCATGTAAGGTTTCATGAGAACGATGCCAAACTACAGCAACTCACACTGGGAACCCTTGGTGTAAACCTGATTTACGGAGCATTTTATAAATATGATCAGCCTCGAAAGCTCTTACGATATCTTTATGACCACATAGATAAAGATCAGATTGAGATTGATATGATCAACTTCTCAGGACCTCAGTTTGAAAAAGTTGACAATAGGCTGATGAGCTTGCAGCTTATCAAAAACGGAATGACCGAGGCAGTAATGTTTGGCCCTGACGGAAATAATATCCTGCCTGCAGCTATTTTATACAAAAAAAATATTTTAACCCTAAGAGGAAGTTTCAGACCGGTTACCAAAGTCAACATTGATATGTTTGAACGCTCTTATGAGATGTTTATCAATGAAAACAAAGTAGAAGAAGAAAACACCATTCCCATTTTTGAAATTACCCTTTCAAACTTGCGTGCTGAAGGCGAAATTGATGAAGAAGACTTTATGGACAGGGCCCGATTGCTTTGTAACCTTGGGCACACCGTTCTCATTTCAAACTTTCAGGAGTACTACAAACTAGTAGAATTCTATTCCAAATACACAAAATCCCGAATGGGCCTCACAATGGGCGTCAATAACCTTGTTGATATTTTTGATGAGAAATATTACAGACACCTCAGTGGCGGTATTCTCGAGGCTTTTGGTAAACTTTTCTTCAAAGATTTGAAAGTCTACCTCTACCCTATGGAAGACCCTGAAACCGGTGAATTAACCACAAGCGAAAACCTTAAGGTGCACCCACGTATGAAAGAATTATATAAGTTCTTCAAATACAACGGTAAAGTAGTTGATATTATAGATTACAACCCGGAAATACTTCAAATTTATTCACGTGAAGTACTTCAAAAAATAACCGAAAGCGAAGAAGGCTGGGAAGAAATGCTTCCTGCCGGGGTTTCAAAAATTATAAAAGATAAAAATCTTTTTGGTTTTATTGAAAGTAAGGTAAAAACATCAGGATAACCTGATGTTTTTTAAGACTAATTTTCAAGTATCTGGGCTGCGTGGTCTTTTGTCTTCACTTTTTCAATAACACGATCCACTTTACCGTCTTCATCTATCACAAAAGTTGTCCTGTGAATACCATCATACTCTTTGCCCATAAATTTTTTAGGACCCCAAACACCAAAAGCATTGATAACATCTTTATCCTCATCTGCCAGTAAAGGAAACGGGAAATCATACTTTTCCTTAAAGTTCTTTTGCTTCTTCTCACCATCTGCACTTACACCCAGTAATTCATATCCTTCTTCCTGAAGTTTTTTAAAATTGTCCCTCAAATTACACGCCTCAGCGGTACAACCGGGGGTATTGGCCTTAGGATAAAAAAACACAACTAATTTTTTTCCTTTATAGTCTGATAATGAAACGGGATTTCCATCCTGGTCTTTAGATGAAAATGATGGCACTTGCTCTCCTTCTTGTAATGTTTTCATAGTATTTTTTCTTTATAAATTAACAATAAATCGCATAGGATGGTTTGTCATCCTTAGAGATTCCTTTATTTTTACGAAACTTAAATTTACAAAAAATGAACAAGGAAGAAAAGGTTGCTTTTGTTATTGAAACGTTAAATACACTATATCCTGAAGTGCCCATTCCTTTAGACCATAAAGACCCCTATACACTGCTCATTGCCGTTTTACTTTCTGCCCAAAGCACTGATGTGCGCGTAAACCAAATCACGCCCCTTCTGTTTGAAATTGCAGACAACCCTTATGATATGATCAAAATGACTGAAGAAGAAATTAGGAAAATCATCAAGCCGTTGGGATTATCGCCCATGAAAGCAAAAGGCATCTATCATCTTTCACATATATTGATTGATAAGCACGGAGGCAAAGTTCCTGCTGATTTTGAAGCACTTGAGGAATTGCCCGCTGTGGGACATAAAACTGCCAGTGTGGTGATGTCACAAGCTTTCAATATCCCGGCATTTCCGGTGGACACACACATTCATCGCCTGATGTACCGCTGGGGCTTCTCAACCGGAAAAAATGTTACCCAAACTGAAAAAGACGCTAAAAGATTGTTCCCAAAAGATTTATGGAACCTGCTTCATTTACAAATCATTTGGTATGGGAGACAATACAGCCCTGCAAGAGGATGGGATTTGGAAAGAGATATCATTACAAAAACTATCGGAAGAAAAACAGTCATAAATGAATACAACAAAAAAAAGTCCCGTAGCTAACGGGACTTTTCCAAAGTTTAGTTTAGAAGTGCTTCAAACTTCCATTTATTACAATCTATAACACTTAAAGCCTTAGAATAATCAAGAAGAAACCTTACAGTTTCATCTTTCGGGGACAAATTACTCACCGAACCGGGTGAGGTTTTTGAGTAAGTTTTTTCCATATAAAAACCATTTTGTAGTTAGTGTTAAATACTAACGAGACAAAATAATTTTTATTGTATCAATTTACCAAAACAATATTATGTTTCTCAATAACCTTGCGTAAATTAATCAAAGCATACCGCATTCTCCCCAATGCAGTATTAATACTTACTCCTGTTTGTTCTGATATTTCTTTAAAACTCATATCCTTGTAAAGACGCATAATCAAAACTTCTTTCTGGTCTTCGGGCAACTCCTGGATGAGCCTTCTCAAGTCATCTTCCACCTGCCCTTTGATGATTTTTCGTTCTGCATTTAAATCGTCATCACTCAATACAGAAAAAATATTAAAATCGCCGTTGTTTTCAAACTTTGGCATTCTGTTATTCTTTCTGAAATGGTCAATAATAAGATTGTGCGAGATACGCATCACCCAAGGAAGAAATTTACCTTCTTCGTTATAAGCCCCTCTTTTCAAAGTTCTTATAACTTTAATAAAAGTGTCCTGAAATATGTCTTCGGTAATATCGCGATCACAGACCTTTGAATAGATAAAACTGTATATGCGCTGCTTGTGACGCGCTATAAGATCTGAAAGTGCTTTTTCGTTGCCGTTAATATATGCATTTACCAAGAATGCATCTGTAGAAGAATTATTCATATCATCGTTTTTAAAATAGGGGCGTGAATTGTACTTAATTCACTTGTAATAATTTAAAAAGTAATGATATGCTATAGGCAGAAAGTTTATTTAGTTTGTAATTGTGAGGTAAATATAACAACAAATATATTGCAAATCCAAATAAGTTAATTTTTTTAACAAAAATTAATCATTTCTTTTATACTATATCTTCAAAAAAGGAGTTATAAAATATTGCGCTTTTGAGAATAATTCCCATTAATTATAACGCCAATTCACCTGATTTTTAGTATCAAAAATTGTATCTTTGTGAATTCCAAAAAAAGTAGCTGCATTGAATCTAGAAGGCGTTAATCCCAAGCATAACATCCTCATTAAAGGAGCCAGGCTTCACAATCTCAAAAATATAAATGTTGTCATTCCCAGAGGGAAACTTGTTGTCATAACAGGACTTTCAGGTTCGGGTAAATCGAGCCTTGCTTTTGACACTCTCTATGCAGAAGGCCAAAGGCGCTATGTCGAAAGTCTTTCTTCATATGCCCGTCAATTTTTAGGAAGACTGAACAAACCAAAAGTTGATTATATCAAAGGCATTGCCCCCGCTATAGCCATCGAGCAAAAAGTAAACACCACAAACCCACGTTCAACTGTGGGGACTTCTACAGAAATTTACGATTATTTAAAACTTCTTTTTGCCCGCATCGGCAGAACTTACTCACCTGTTTCGGGGAAGCAAGTCAAAAAAGACACGGTTACTGATGTCATCTCACATATAAAATCACTGGAAGAAGGCAAAAAGCTACTCCTCCTCGCCCCCATTCACCTGGAAGAAGGAAGAACCCTTGCCAACAAAATAAAGGCACTTGAGCAGCAAGGTTTTGCTCGCATAAAACATGCAGACACCGTTCTCAGGATTGAAGATTTTGACGCCAAAGCAAAGGCCAAGGATGTATTTCTCGTGGTGGACCGCATTATTACAAAAAACGAAGATGATTTTTACAACCGCCTGGCAGATGCCGTTGAAATAGCCTTTTTTGAAGGAAAAGGCACCCTTTTTATAGAAGACCTTGAATCTAAAAAAACCACCGAATTCAACAACCGTTTCGAGCTTGACGGCATGAGCTTCCTGGAACCTAATGTTCATTTATTCAGTTTCAACAATCCTTATGGGGCCTGCCCCACCTGTGAGGGCTATGGTGATGTGATTGGTATTGATGAAGAACTCGTCATTCCAAACACAGGTCTCTCCATATATGAAAATGCCATTTATGCCTGGCGTGGTGAGAGTATGAGTTGGTATCGCGACCAGCTTGTCAACAATGCATACAAGTTTGACTTTCCCATACACCGCCCCTGGTTTGAACTTACTGAAGAAGAAAAGCAACTCGTTTGGGACGGCAATCAGTATTTTGAAGGTCTGCATTCCTTTTTTAAATTCCTGGAAGAAAAGAGTTATAAAATTCAAAACAGGGTGATGCTTTCACGTTACCGCGGAAAAACAAAATGCAGCACCTGTAAAGGAAAAAGGCTGCGACCGGAAGCTGAATATGTAAAAGTTGCAGGAAAGTCCATTACAGATCTGGTAGAGGTTTCCATAGAAAAACTACAACTCTTTTTTAAAACCCTGGAGTTGAATGAGCACGACAACCAGATTGCCAAACGTTTGCTCACCGAAATCAACAACCGTCTCAGCTTTCTGAACAATGTGGGCCTGTCTTATTTGACCCTAAACAGGCGTTCCAATACCCTTTCGGGTGGAGAGTCGCAGCGCATCAACCTGGCAACCTCGCTGGGCAGTAGTCTGGTGGGCTCCATGTACATCCTTGATGAACCCAGCATTGGCTTGCACCCCAAAGACACAGAGAAACTCATTGGTGTGTTAAAATCACTCAGGGACCTCGGCAATACCGTGATTGTGGTAGAACACGATGAAGACATCATGAAAGCCGCTGATGAAATCATAGACATTGGCCCCGAAGCCGGCAGTTATGGTGGTGAGGTGGTTGCTTTTGGCTCTTATGAAACCCTTTTGAAAGAAAACTCCCTTACGGCAAACTACCTCAGTGGTAAGATGGAAATCAAGGTTCCTGAAAAAAGAAGAAAGTCTTCTTTTTATATTTCAGTTACAGGAGCGCGTCACAACAATTTAAAAAATATCGATGTGACCTTTCCTCTGGCCTCCTTTGTTGCGGTTACAGGTGTTTCCGGAAGCGGGAAAAGTACTTTGGTCAAAAAAATACTCTATCCTGCCCTGCAACGCGAACTCATGGGCACCGGAGAAAAACCGGGACAGTTTACCAAGATGGATGGAAAATACAGCACCCTGAAAGCGATTGAATTTATTGACCAGAACCCCATTGGGCGCTCCAGCCGTTCCAACCCGGTGACGTATATTAAAGCGTATGACGAAATAAGAAACCTGTTTTCGTCACAAAAACTGTCAAAGATCAGGAATTTCCAGCCCAAGCATTTTTCGTTCAACGTAGATGGCGGAAGGTGTGATACCTGTAAAGGGGAAGGTGAAGTCACCATCGAAATGCAATTCATGGCAGATGTGCATCTGGAATGCGAAATCTGTAACGGCAAGCGCTTTAAGAAAGAAGTGCTCGAGGTGACCTTTCAGGATAAAAACATTGATGACATCCTGAATATGACCGTTGATGATGCCATCGCCTTTTTCAAAAAACACGAAGAAAAGAAAATATACTCCCGATTAAAACCCCTTCAGGATGTCGGGTTGGGCTATGTACAACTGGGTCAAAGCTCCTCCACACTCTCGGGTGGTGAGGCGCAGCGCATCAAACTAGCCTCTTTTCTGGTAAAAGGAGAAACCAAAGACAAAGTGCTCTTTATTTTTGACGAACCCACCACAGGTTTGCATTTTCACGACATCAAGAAGTTGCTCAAATCATTTGAAGCATTGATTGCCAAAGGCCACTCTGTTATCGTGGTAGAGCACAACATAGACCTTATAAAATGTGCCGACTATGTCATTGATTTAGGCCCTGAAGGCGGTGAAAAAGGCGGCGAACTCGTTGCTGAAGGTACTCCAGAAGAAGTGGCCGCCAATAAAAGATCGTTTACGGGAAGGTATTTAAAAGAAAAGTTGTAAGACTGTTTAAAATTATTTAATCAAAAGGGGTTTAGCTGTTTTTCCTGTATTTGATATAACCTCTAACACATATGACCCTTTTGATAAACCATCAACATCTATAAGTTTTTCTGTATTCTTTAGAACCAATTGACCCAATGCATTATAAATATTAACTTCTTTAAGTTGCATTTCGTTCTTTAGATCAATTACGATTGTGTCAGTTGCTGGGTTTGGATATATTGAAAATTCATTTGTGTAAATATCCCCGGTATTTAAAATACCCGAAACATCAAACACACGCACTGCCCCGGAATTACCATTTTCATTATTATCAGGAGCACCAATTACTACTGTGGAACCATCTGAAGATAAAGCTATACTTGCACCAAATTGTTCATCATCTGCCTCACCATTTATATCATTTCCGGCTTGAACCCAGGAACCAGATTGAAATTTAAAAATTTTAACCCTGTTAAACCCAACTGATAATGCCGACGCAGGTGTCGCCACAGCTAAAACAGAACCATTGGCTGACATTGACACTTCATATCCTAAAAAATCATCATCAAATTCGCCATAAATATCTTGTCCCTTTTGTACCCAGGCACCAGAAATTTGTTCATAAACCTGAACATGACCTTCACCGCCTCCACTTGACACATTAAATGGTGAACCAATGGCTAAAACACTTCCATCTGATGACAAGGAAACCCTTCTTCCAAACCATCCACCTACAGATATGCCGTCAATATTTTGACCAACCTGAGTCCAATTTCCTGATTGATATTTAAAAACCCTTACCTGTCCTCCATTTCCGCTGAAGGTTGAACCAATTGCCACTGTAAGACCGTCTGATGATAAGGATACCCCCCAACCAGATCGGTCTAGTTCATTTTCTCCTCCTATATCACCTCCTAATTGTGTCCATTCACCTGATATATTTTCATAAACCTTAACTTGTCCTGTATTGTTTCCGTTATTATCATTAAATGGAGCACCAACAGCAAGAATATTTCCGTTTGAAGACAAAGCAATATTCCTTCCAAAATTATCATTTCCTGCGTCACCATAGATATCTTCTCCAATTTGTGTCCACACACCTGAAATATTTTCAAACACACGCACCAAGCCCGTAAAACCACTGATTTCACCAAAAATATCACTTGTAGCTACTATGGAACCATCTGAAGATATAGCATTACTGAAACCAATTCCAGTAGCCATAATATCACCGGTTATGGTTTGGCCAACCTGACTCCATACCCCGGAAATGTTCTCAAATACTTTCGTGTTACCTGTATCACCAAAAGGTGAGCTTACAGCTATAAAGTTTCCATCTGATGAAATTGAAACATCATATCCCACAGGTTCTAAAGATTGTCCAGGAATATCATCACCAATTTGGTTTTGACTAAATAACAAAGAAGGGAGCACACATATAAATAGTAATATTCTCATTATATAAATTTATAAGCAAACATAATTGTTTCCTGTTAATCTTACAAATACAATTTCTAGTATAAAAGTTGCTTCACATCCTCTTAAATATAACTAAATAAGCACCTCGTAAAGTTGGTACCTGGTGTAAAGACTTATAGACTTGTATTAATTCAGTCAATGAAGTCGTCATAAAGGTTCCTAAATTATAACCGTAGGCACCCCTGAATAAGTGGCAGCCAATGAAAGATCGTTTATGGGAAGGTATTTGAAGGAAAAGCTTAATCTATAATAAAAAGGAACTCCGGTATAAAGAACCGGAATTCCTTTAATGAAAAAAATTACTTTACTTTGAAAAAGTATAAGCCAACCCTATTTGGAACATATTACTTTTTAAACTTCCGGCATCTACTTCCACATCATTGATATCTGTTAAATCTGTCGTATATCTTACATTGGCGCTTAAACCGGAAACAAGCGACTCTAAATTATATCCAATCCCAATCCCCAGCCCGAATGCACCTGATTTATAGAATTCTTTTATATCTTCACTTTCCCCGTCATTGATGGATTGCTTGATGGAAAGTAAAAAACTGTATTGGGGCCCTGCTTCTGCATACAATGCATCGGTAATACTATATTGCAACAAGACGGGAAGGGTTAAGTGCGTTGTATTGATCTCTCCTTCAACATTAGAGATGCTCCAGGTATTCCCTCCGGTTGAAAAAAACAGTTCCGGTTGAATGGCAAGTTTCTCATCAATACTGAACTTCCCAAAGGCTCCAACATGCACTCCAATTACTGAGCTCGTGGAATAATCAGAATCTGAAAAACTGATACTTGCAATATTGATGCCCCCTTTTGCACCAAATTGAAACTCCTGTGATTGTACCAGAAAAGAGAAGCTCAAAGCTATTATAGAACAAACAAACTTTAGACTTTTAAATGAAACGGTCATATGTATAAATTTTAGTGGGTTATACCACCTCATCGAATAGATACATAAATGTCATCATTTATTTTTAAGGATGTTTGTTAGCTCCGAAGTTGCAAACTTCGGAGAGCGGGGATATATTAGTATCAAGGGGGATACTCAAACATAAACCATTTTGAACAAACTATCAAAACAATTTTAAGCCTGTAGACCACCTCTTTCCCCAATCATCAACCCCAAATACATCGTCGATGACATCTGCCGGGGTGATTATTATTTGAAATGATCCCTTGGTTTGCGGGTTAAAGACAGCTTACAAATCGTTTATTTACCTTCTTCTTTGGGTGGCGATGGGGCTTCTTCCTGCTGAAACAATGTTATAAAGGCATCTCCCAGATAGTCAATCAGATCGCCGGCGATGAGCGAATTGTAGCCGGTATGCTGCACGGCCAGGTCACCAGCACTGCCGTGCAGATAGACACCAAATACCGCTGCGACCAGGCCATCATACCCTTGTGCCATCAGGCCGGTGATGATTCCCGTGAGGACATCGCCGGTGCCGGCCGTGCCCATACCGGGATTGCCCGTGGTGTTGATGTAGAGGTTGTCTTGATATACCGTGATGGTGTTAGCGCCTTTGATCACAATGATACTGTCTGTTTTTTT
Source organism: uncultured Flavobacteriaceae bacterium (assembly GCA_963975935.1). Taxonomy (GTDB): domain Bacteria; phylum Bacteroidota; class Bacteroidia; order Flavobacteriales; family Flavobacteriaceae; genus Planktosalinus. The sequence goes on along the minus strand of CAXBIQ010000002.1, from coordinate 194,814 downwards.
GGAGAGTGCTTTGGTTTTGGAAAGCTTTTCAAAGTCATCGCTCCAGGTGCCAATGAGTCCTTTCAGTTCGCCGGGGTGCGGGGTGAGTACCGATTTTTCAGGAATCAGTTTGAGCAACTTTTTATTTTGAGATAAAAGATTCAGTGCGTCGGCATCAAGCACCATAGGGGCTTTTTGATCGGAAAGAAACATTTCAAAACCGGTAAGGGTCTCTTCTGCGGTTCCCAAACCTATGCCCATTCCAATCACGGTGGTTTCCAGTGCTACTGAAAAATGAGTGAGTTGATTGTCTTCTTTATCAACAATAACCATCGCTTCAGGAACGGCGGTTTGCAGGATTTCATAGCCGCATTTGGGTATCAAAGCGGTTACTTTTCCGGCACCGGCACGCAGGCAGGCTTTTGTTGCAAGGGTGACGGCTCCCATTTTTCCATAGCTTCCGCCGGCAATAAGGGCGTCACCATAGGTGCCTTTATGTCCAAACTTTTGGCGCGGCAAATACATAGCCATGGCATCATTCTTAAGGATGAGTTTGGCATTGGTGCTTGTTTTTTGAAGGTGTTCCCGGTCAAGGCCAATGTCCAGTACCTCGAGACTTTGTGAAAAACCGGCTGTTTCAGGAAGAAAAAAAGCAAGTTTGGGCGCCTGAAAGGTCAACGTCAGATTTGCTTTGATCACCGCATCAAAATCAGGAGTGGGGGCATCTGGAAAGAGACCGCTGGGCACATCAATGGAAAGTGTAAAAGCCCCGGCAGCATTGATGTGCTGCACAAGCTTTTTGACCCACCCGTCCAACGGGCGGTTGATACCAATCCCGAAAATGGCATCTACGATAATGCCTTCATTTGTGAGTTCGGGAAAATCGTGTTCACCCTTTAAAAGTTTTGGCCACTCTTTGGTTGTGTTTTTATACCGGTCATAATTAATCAGAAAACATTTTGACCTTTTATCACTGTAGTTCACTACATAACAATGGGTATTATACCCGTTTTCGATAAGCATTCGGCCCAGTGCCATACCATCGCCGCCATTGTTGCCAATACCACAAAAGATGTGAATGGGCACATCAGACTTTTGCAACCGCCGGTCAATCCAGGCATATACCTGTGAGGCAGCACGCTCCATCAAATCGATTGAGGTGATGCCTTCTTTGGCTTCGGTGGCCTTATCGGCTTCGTACATTTGTTTTGCAGTGAATATTTTCATTTTTATAGAGCGTAAAAGTTCAGTTTTTGTATGAGATGAAAGTGTTCCTGCAATTTAGTCACTCTGTTCAAAACATTCAAACAATTAATGGGTAAACTCTTATATTTTAGATAAATTTGTGACATGTTGAAAACACATTTAAAACAGGAATAATTTTTAAAAACGCTTTCGCTTACGCGGAAAAAAGAATATGAAAAACACAGCTTTATCACACATACACGAGGCGCTTGGCGCAAAAATGGTCCCGTTTGCAGGGTATAATATGCCGGTGCAATATGAAGGGGTTACCATTGAACACGAAACCGTAAGAAATGCCGTGGGGGTCTTTGACGTCTCGCATATGGGCGAATTCTTAATCACCGGGGACAAAGCCCTGGAGTTGATTCAAAAAGTATGCTCAAACGATGCCTCAAAACTGGTTGACGGAAAGGCACAATACAGTTGCCTGCCCAATGAAACCGGCGGAATTGTTGACGATCTTATTGTGTATCGCCTGGAAGCAGAAAAGTGGCTGCTGGTGGTGAACGCAAGTAACATTGAAAAAGACTGGAACTGGATAGCCAAACACAACACGATGGGCGCTGAAATGCGCAATATATCTGAAGACTTCTCCCTGCTTGCCATACAAGGGCCCAAGGCTGTCGAAGCGATGCAATCGATTAGCAGCGTTGACTTGAGCAGCATTCCCTTTTACAGTTTTGTGGTAGCCGACTTTGCAGGGATTGAAAATGTTATCATTTCAGCAACCGGATACACCGGAAGCGGTGGCTTTGAAATCTATTGCAAAAACAGTGAGGTAGAACAGGTATGGAACAAGGTGATGGAAGCCGGTAAAGCGTTTGGCATCAAACCCATTGGTCTTGCTGCCCGTGATACGCTAAGGCTTGAAATGGGCTATTGCCTTTACGGAAACGATATAACTGATGAAACCTCTCCCCTGGAAGCCGGTCTGGGATGGATTACCAAGTTTACAAAAGATTTTATAAACTCAGACGCTCTCAAAAAGCAAAAAGAAGAAGGTGTCACCAGAAAACTGGTAGCTTTTGAACTCAACGAAAGAGGAATCCCCAGACAAGGCTATGATATTGTTGATGAATCCGGTGAAAAGATAGGGTTTGTCACCAGCGGCACGATGGCTCCTTCACTCAATAAGGGCATCGGGTTGGGGTATGTGAGTATTGAAAATTCAGAAATGGGCAACACGGTTTACATACAGGTGAGAAAAAACAACATTCCTGCAACATTGGTTAAACTCCCGTTTTATAAGAAATAAATGGGAAAAAGAATTCTAATTATAGGCGCGAGTGGTTTTATAGGAAATGCCCTGTATAAAGAACTCCTCTCCTATTTTGATGTTTACGGAACATATTACAGCCCGGACGCGTTTTTAGATCAAAACCAGGTATTCTATCATTTTGACGCTTCCAAGGATGATGTTGATGATATACTCAATACAGTACATCCCAATGTCATTATATCCTGTATGGGAGGTGATTTTAAGAATTTGTACAAGGTGCATCAACAGTTATCTGCATATACTATTGTCTCCCCAGATTGCAGGCTTCTTTTTATTTCAACGGTAGCTGTTTTTGATGGGTATGATAAGTTTCCTGCTTATGAGAAAACAAAACCGCTGGCACTTTCAAAAGAAGGAAAATATGCAATCGCTGTTGAAAAACTGCTTAAGGAATTACCACCACAAAAATATGCAATTCTCAGACTGCCGCTTGTTTTAGGGGTGAATGCTCCAAAAATAATAGAACTGAAAAAAGCAATCAGAGAAGGTATTCCTTTTGAGGTGTATGCAGACCTGGCCATAAATGTGACCACAGATACCAAGATTTCGCAACAAGTTCATTATATTATCAATCAAAATAAATATGGAATCTTTCATTTGGGAAGTACTGATTTGATTCACCATCACGATTTATATGAAGAAATATCCGAGAAACTGGGAACTAAAAAGCCGGTATTTAAACATATTTATGAAGTAAATTATGACCGGTTTTTTGCGGTGCTTCCCAAGAGCAATCTGCTTCCGGAAGAACTTCAGATTAACGTAAATGATGTAATCACTGAAATCACTTTAAACGAAAGCATACAAACACTTAAATCCACAATCTCATGAAAAAATTAACAGAAGACCAGATTCAAGAACACCTTTCCGGTATTGACAACTGGGAGTATAGCGACAATGCTATCCACACCACCATTGAGTTCAATGATTTCAAAGACTGCTTTGCCGTTATGACACGCATAGCCTTTGAAGCTGAAGGAATGGGTCACCACCCTGACTGGAACAATGTTTATAATACTTTGAGCATCACCTTATCTACTCACGATGCCGGCGGTTTGACAGAAAAAGATTTTAAACTGGCTAAAATTATTGATGCGTTGATCAGTTAACCATTATATTAAAAAAGTTTTAGGTTTTATTAAAAAAATATTGTTGTTTTGATTTTATGAATTGACCGGTAGATAAGGTTGTTTTTATCAGGTTGTTTCAAAGTTTTTTATTTAACTTTTATCTGTTTACCGTTGAAGATCAAAACATCATTGCTGCTTCTTTTGTTGCTTTTCAATTTTGGCTTTTCTCAGGAGTACAATTGTGAATCTCTGGGTCTCGTGAGGGATGCCGTGCAAACATTTCACTACAAACCAAAAGCGGTAGATGACAGCCTTTCGGTTACTGTTTACAATAGATTTATTGATGCTTTAGACACTGATCGCACCCTTTTCTTAAAAAGTGAGATTGCGAAGCTGGATGCATATAAATTTTCGCTGGACAACAGTATCCTTGATACCGATTGCTCTTTTCTGGATGATTTCAGCAAACTATATGAGAAAGGTCTCAACCGGAGCCTCGATATTGTGAGGGAATTACGTGAAGAACAATTTACGCTTAACAGTACGGACACCTTATATTTTAAGAGCGAGAAACACCCTTTTTACCAAAATCGCGACCAGCTGAAAAAATTAATGCAGAAACGGCTTGTTTATGATATTCTGGAAGATGTTGTCAATTCAGGAAGTAATAAAGATTCACTGGTCACACATTTTAAATCAATCTCTGACACTTCAAGAACAAGAATAATTGATAATTATGAATGTGAAATTCAAAACAGGCTCAACCCTTCACCCAGCATACATCAATATGTTTTTGACTTGTTTTTAAACACCCTGGTCTCCTCTTTTGACCCGCACACCAATTATTTCAGTACAGATTCCAAATCTGGTTTTATGAATGCGATTTCTTCAAGCAGTCTCACCTTTGGCCTTGAACTGGCATTAGACGATTCCCACCGTGTCAATATTAATGATGTCTTTTCAGGCAGTCCTGCTTTTAAAGACGGGAAAATTGAAAAAGGTGATTTGCTGTTATCTGTAAAACATCAAAATGAGGAATATGATGTGAACTGTACTACCCTGGATATCGTTTACAATTATCTCTTCTCTGATGTTTACAAAGAGTTGAGTTTTACTTTTCGCAAAAAAAACGGGGCAAATTACCGCACCAAGCTCAAAAAAGAATATCACAAAAACTATGAAAAAACCTGCTATAGTTTCTTAATCGAAGGCGTGAATCCCTACGGGTATATCTACATTCCCGGCTTTTACAGCAGTTCTGAAGGAAGTTCCAGCAATTTATCAAATGACCTTGCGATTGAAATCAACCATTTGAAAAGACAAGGTATCAAAGGCTTGATCATTGACCTGCAATACAACGGCGGGGGAAGTATTGAGGAAGCCCTGAAAGTAACAGGCTCTTTTATCGATGCCGGCCCGGTGGTGGTACTGGACACTAAATTTTCAGAACAATACACCTTAAAAGACCCCAATCGCGGTTTGTTGTATGACGGTCCGCTTGTGGTATTGGTAAATGGTTATTCAGCTTCTGCAAGTGAATTGTTTGCAAGCAGCATGCAAAATTACAACCGGGCTGTTGTAATGGGACAACAAACCTTTGGCAAAGCAACTATGCAAACCATGCTCCCCCTGCAACGGGATGATGATTCTGATATGGTTAAAGTCACTATTGAAAAAATGTTCACTATATCTGGTGACAGCTACCAAAAAAAAGGCATCACCCCCGATATTGTCACGCCGGCCCTGTTTGAACCTTTTATAAAAACTGAAGCAGATTTTGAAACTTCCCTGAGCGGGAGCCCTATTGTTGTTAAACAAAACTTCATTCCCTTTACAGAAAATAAATTCCAGCCGATTATACAAAATGCAAATGGGCGTATTGAACAAAATGAACATTATGTAAACATCCTTTCATTAAATAAAACACTTGAAAAAACAATGAAGCAAAACAAAAAAGTGCCTTTGCATTTCGAAGGTGTTTATCAAAACAAGCATCAGGAAAAAGAAGTTTTTGAAAACCTGATGTCCCTATACGATAAAAAGCAAAACATTTCTTTAAAACTACTCAAGAAGGATCTTGAAAAATCAGAATACGACACCTTTTTACAACTGCTGTTTGATAGACGAAAAAAAGAAATCGAGACAAATGCAGATATTAATGAAGCCGTTCACGTATTAAATGACCTAACCAACTTATAAAACCAATACCTATGAAAACCACTACGCTTCTTGTACTATTTTTACTTTTTTTCACAGTAAATCTTCACGCCCAAAACTTCAACTCACCTGTAGACTATCTTGAATTTATAGGTAAAGAACAAACCAGCATTAGTAAAAGTATGTGGAATTATAACAAAAGCATTGCGCATTCACGAAAAGCAAAGCGTATTGACGCCACCCGAAATCAATTAGTCAAAACCATTCAGGCTGCTAAAAATAAGATTGAAAAACTTGAGGATGGATATAATGGTGATATGGACTATCATGTAAAAATACTTGATTACCTAACGATTTCAGAAAACATGATCAACAATGATTATGAAAAAATCATCGATATGAAAGAAATTGCCGAACAATCATATGACCTAATGGAGGCCTATATTAAAACTCAGGAATCCATAAATGAAAAATATAAAAATGAATCTGATAAAGTGGTCGCGGCACAAACAGAATTTGCAAAAAAATATAATATTAACCTCATAGAAGATGAAAACGACCTGTCAAAAAAGCTGAAAATTTCCAATGAAGTTTTTTCTTATCAAAACCAACTCTATTTAATTTTTTTTAAAGCAAATTTCACTTTTGGACAACTAAACGAGGCACTTGCTTTAAATGATATTACCGCCATTCAACAAAACGGAAACACGCTTGAGTTTTATGCCAAAGAAGGCCTTGAAGCAATTGAGAATATAGAAGCATATAACAAAGACGTCTCTTTACTTAATACAACCAGAACGTCTCTGCAATATTTTGAAAAAAGTGCTGTGAATTATACTAATCAAGTCATCGACTTTTTAGAATACAATATACAGTTTGAAGAAATCAAAAACGCTTTGGAACGCAAATCAGAAAAAAAACGCACTAAAGAAGAGGTAGATCGCTATAACAAAATGGTGGGTGAAATAAATAAAAAAGTGAAAAGTTACAACACAGCCAACCAAAAATTCATAAATGATGTCAACAGACTAAACCAGCAATGGGATAATACATCGAGCCAATTTGTGGCAAAACACATCCCGAAAGATTAAAAAAAACCTGTTGGAAATGGTTATGTAAAGCAGTAATTTCGCTTACATGAAATGTATAAATTAAAACTTTATGGGAAGAGCGTTTGAATTCAGAAAAGCACGTAAGATGAAGCGTTGGTCTGCAATGTCCAAAGCCTTTACACGCATAGGCAAAGACATTGTTATGGCTGTAAAAGAAGGCGGACCTGATCCTGACACCAACTCCAGGCTGCGTGCCGTTATACAGAATGCCAAAGCCGTCAATATGCCCAAAGACAATATTGAACGTGCCATTAAAAGAGCCTCAGATAAAAACTTAGGAGATTACAAAGAAGTCCTTTTTGAAGGCTATGCCCCTCACGGTATTGCCATTTTAATTGAAACCGCAACAGATAACAATACACGCACGGTAGCAAACATACGATCCTATTTCAACAAATGTGACGGCAGCCTGGGCACCAGTGGCTCTGTGGTATTTATGTTTGATCATACATGTAACTTCAGGATCAATCCTGAAAACATTGACCTTGAAGAACTGGAACTTGAATTAATTGATTTTGGTGCAGAAGAAATTTTTGAAGATGAAGACGGCATTTTGATATATGCCCCTTTTGAGAGTTTTGGTAACATCCAGAAATACCTGGAGGAAAACAATATTGAGATCCTTTCCTCCGGCTTTGAGCGCATCCCTCAGGTAACAAAAAAACTTACCGAAGAAGAGGCTGCAGATGTGGAAAAGCTCCTTGAAAAAATTGAAGAAGATGATGACGTTCAAAACGTATATCACACGATGGAAGAGTCATAAACAGATATAAACTATACTTAAATAATAAAAAAGCCCTTCTTATGCAGAAGGGCTTTTTATTTTGACACTGTTTATTTTACTCCTTGTAAAGGTAAAGTGACGAAGCTCCTGAAAGTTCGTTATTAATCACCGGAGTTAAATCACCTCCTGAATTAATATTAGTAAATGCCAGCACTCTTCCTCCGGCATTGGCTCTTTCTGCTATATATACCGTTTCAGTTTCGGCATCATAGGCAGCGGCTATGGGGTTTCCTAGAAATGTACCAGCACCCGCTACACGCACTTGATTTCCGGCAACAGCCATGGTTTCACCGTCAGCCACTGTGTTGAATTTTGATTGAAAATCAGTGATGACATGAAATGCACCATCTGTGTCTGAGCCATCACCTGTAGCTGCTCCAATGTCAGTCAATATCATTGTTCCTCCGTCAAAAGCAATACCGTGGGTTCTAACAATTCCTTCTATGGTAATACGCTTTGAAGCCTCAACGGTTGCATTAGCAGTATTGGCGGTTAAGAAGTTATTAAATACAGCCAGGTCTGAAGTTTTGTCAACAACGGCATATAAGTCATTACCTACAAAGGTAATTCCCCATACAGCAAAATTAACAGTCACAATGTTTCTTAATGTAAAGCCACTATCAGTGCGGGTGTAAATGAAGAAACGACCGTCATCTGTCATAGGGTCGCCATCGACATCTGCATTGTCTGCAACAACATATAAGTTTCCGCTCACAGCCAAATCACGCGGACTCTCTAAATCAGTTGAACTTGAAAGTGATGCGTCAATTAAAATACCTGAATCTGATATTGAAATATCAGCATATGTATTTAATTGTAACAATGATCTTGATGCTTGCGTAACATCATCGCTATTTGCATTGTAATAAATACCTTCTGAATCTGTAGAGAGTGTCAAAAAGGTTTCGCTTGTTACCTGGTTTTGATCTTTGACATCATATTTTGTAATATTTCCGTCTGAGTTGTTTGATACATATAACTCTGCTCTATCAGCAGGATCAACAGTATCATCTGTGCTGATGGAATCATCATCATCTGAACACGATATAATGGTTCCGGTTGCAACAAGGGCTAGCGCTATTAATTTCAAAGTTTTCATAATTTTTTATTTAGGGTTATACTTTATATACGTACACACCTGAAATATAGTTTGCCAGAAAAGCAAACTTAACTTGAAATTAACAACTGTATTCTGATTATCAATTGTTTAAGTAAACTAATAAGCAGTTCTTTTAACAAAAAAAAAACATAAAACGTTAAAAACCCGGGACTTGTCTTATCTGAAGAGATTGCCCTTTAATTTCTCGAAGAATCCTGCTTTTTCAACTCCATAGGCATACCCATATTTATTCCCGTAACCGAAATTTGACATTTTCACATTATTGAGAACAAACGAAACACTTTGGAGTTTTCCATCCTCTAAGCTGTCTACAGGAAATTCAAGAAGTCTTCTTTCTGTATAATCAGCCCTGATCACATAGAGTGTGATATCGGCATATTTATTTATCAACAGTGTATCAGTAACAAGCATCGAGGGAGCCGTGTCTACAATTACATAATCATAAAGACTCTTTAGCTCATTAAATAAAACTTCAACCCTTTCACTTAAAAGCAATTCAGCAGGGTTAGGAGGAATATTACCTGAAAATAAAACATCGAGATTTGGATTAAAAGGTGATGGGTGTGATAATTCTTCTACCGAAAGTTCAGGAGAAACAAGAAAGTCTGTCACCCCTTTTTTATTCTTAAAATCATCAATAAACCGGTGTAACTGAGGATTTCTGATATCTGCACCAACTAAAATGACTTTTTTACCCACATTTGATAACGTAAGGGCAAGGTTTACAGAGGTAAACGTTTTACCTTCACCCTTAACCGTTGAAGTAACAAAAATGGTTTTCCCACGGGTTTCTATTTTCTTGGAAGCAAAAATGTACTGCAGATTTGTCCTCAAAATCCTGAAAGACTCAGCCAAAACAGAAGTATCGTTCTTTTGTATTAGCTCTTCTGCACCTCTTGCAAGCTTTGGAATTTCTCCCAATAACGGAATGTCAGGTGCATATCTTTCAACATCTTTACGGTTTCTTACTTTGTCATACAGCAGTTGGTTTAAATAAATAATCAAAAATGGAATCAGTAAACCCAGTAAAAGTGCTGCAAGTAAAATTATATTTCGCTTGGGTGACACCGGAGTGTTGGAACTGTGGGCCTTGTCCACAATTTTAGCTTTGGGAGCCGTCACAGCCATAGACAAAGAAGTTTCTTCTCTTTTTTGAAGTAAAAACAGATAGAGTGCTTCTTTTATGTTTTGTTGACGCACAATGTTCCTGAACTCTTTTTCTGTATCGGGAACTTTGGTGATTTTTGAACCGAAAACACCTTCTTGACGTCTTAAGTCACTCAATGCCCTTTCAAGTGAAGACTTAACGTTTTCAAGGCTTTGAAGAACATTTGCTTTTAATTGGTTTATTTGGTTTGTCAAGTTAATCACCACGGGGTTTTGCTCTGTCGAACTGCGCAACATGCGGTTTCTTTCCAAAACCAATTTGTTATAATTTTCAATCGATGTATCGAGTCCATCTTCTGTCACTCCAAGATTGGCCGGCAACAACGCAGTGACATCATCTTCTGTGAGATAGTCAATGATATTATTAACAACAGCAAGCTGTGTAGATATATCAAGTTGTCTTTTATTTAATTCGCTGGCACTTTCAAGAAAGAGCTGTGCTTCTGCTTCAATATCAGTAATCCTGTTTTCTTGCTTGAAAATCACTTTGTCAGTTTCAACAGAATCAAGCTCTTGTGTTATGATTTGAAGACGGTCTTCAATAAACTCAGCTGTATTTTGAGAAACCATATTCCTGTCTTCAATAGCATCTTTATTATATTGTGACACCAGTTCATTAAGAAGATGCTCTGCTTTTTCTTTGACAGGATCATTGAGTGTCAATTGTATGACGCTGCTGTTTTTTTCAACAGGGCTCACCTGAATGGAATTCCTATAGTATGTCACTAAATTTTCTACGTTGGAGAAAAGAACCTGAACAGAATAGTCATCTTTTTTCAAAGACTTTAAAACTTCAGTGTTTGGTATTACGGTAAGTGAACCATAAGGTAATTCCATTTTGTCACCAAAACCTGCATCAATTCTTAAGTCATTTTCTTCATCTACAAAACGAAAGGTGTCTGGTGAAGTAACAATAAATTGAAGCGGATAGCCCGGAAACTTGACATCCTTATTTTCGTCAAGGATATTAACGGTGAAAGGTTTGTTTAGAAAAAGTTCGGTGGTTTTAATATTTCCTTCAATAAAATACCTGATATTCAGGTCGAGTTCATTAACAACATTACGCAACAGGCGTCTGGAGCGAAGGATTTCAATTTCATTTTCAATGCTATTGGTATTCATACCACTTATCAACCCGATGTCCTCAAATGCTGCAAGTTCTGAAGCAGCCCCCCTGCCCTTACTGTCCTTGATAATGATGGATGCTTTTGACTGGAAGAAAGGAGTGGTATAGCGCAAATAAATAAAAGCAACTGACAAACTTATAAGCACGGTTATTATAAACCAGGGCCAGTGCCTTAAATAAATAGCTATTTGCTCTCTTAGAGTGGGTTCGTTATGGGTATTTATATCAATATTATTGTGGGGATTTTCCATTATAAATTATCTTGAAATAACTAAAAGTAAAGAAATTAATACAGATGCAATTGAAATATATACTGATGTGTTCCTGTTGTATGCCGCTGAACTGACCTGAGCTGAATTAGGTTGTACATAAATCACATCATTTTGCTGTAAAAAATAATAAGGTGAGTGTAGGAAGTCTGATTTTGTAATGTCGACAAGGGTATGTGATTTTACACCATCTTTTTCCCTTAAAATAATGATGTTATCCCTTTTTCCAAAAATTGTCAAATCACCAGCACGTCCAAGAGCTTCAAGCAGTGTTATGCGTTCATCAGGAACAGTAAAAGTACCCGGGCTGGTCACTTCTCCCAGTACTGTGACTTTATAATTTGCAATGGTTACATTTACAATGGGGTCTTTGACATAAGTGCTTATTTCAGTCTTTAATTTTAAAGTAACTTCTTGTCTTGTAAGCCCTCCAACGGCAACCGTACCTAAAACAGGAAATTCAATGGTGCCTTCATTGCTTACGAGATAGTTTAGTTTCTGTCCTGATGTGGTTGCTTGCATTTCTTGATTTTGCTGTGGTCTGGTCGACATTATTAAATTGAAAGGAGCAACAGCTTCCATATCAAAAGCAGAGACATTGATGTTTAATATATCATTGGGCTGTATAACGGTAGTACTGTAAAGTTTTTCAGTATTGGAGGTTATACTTTCAATATCCTGCATATAGATAATTTCCTTTTTTGAAACACAAGAAGTTAAAAGTAAAAAGAGAACAAGAGTGGCAGAAAACTTAAAAATCAGGTCTTTATATTTATTTTGTAAATAGAGCATTTTTATAATTTTGAATTTGCAAAGGTAAATGCTTTTTAAGGAAAGGGGTCTCAATTTATATTTTTTTTAGGCAAAAACAGCTATTTATAATCCAGAGATGCAAATTTTGAGTTTTCACTTTTAAACTCTTCAACAATTTCTTTTAAGAGTGTGACTACTTTTTCCTCATCTCCCCGCAATGAAACTTTAACTAAGCTTTCATATTTAGCTTTTAAGGCATTAAACGGTTTTACTTCATCTTTTGCAACCAATATTTTTTTATGGGGTGTTTTTAGGTTTACAGAAGAATCGGCAAGTAGTTCTTCAAAGAGCTTTTCTCCGGGTCTCAAACCTGTTACCTCAATTTTGATATCTTCATCCGGCACTAAACCAGAAAGCCGTATCATTCTTGTTGCAAGATCCATAATACGCACGGGTTTACCCATGTCAAAAACAAATATTTCACCTCCCTTACCCATAGTGCCTGCTTGAAGGACGAGTTGACACGCTTCAGGTATAGTCATAAAATACCTAATAATATCCGGATGGGTTACCGTAATAGGGCCGCCTTTTGCAATTTGCCTTTTAAAATGCGGAATTACTGAACCGTTAGAGCCCAATACATTTCCAAAACGCGTTGTTATAAATTTTGTTTGAACACCCTTCTCATTTTGTATGGATTGAACATACATCTCTGCAGCGCGCTTTGAGGCTCCCATTACATTTGTGGGATTAACGGCCTTATCTGTGGAGATCATAACAAAATGTTGAACCGAGTTTGCTATGGCAAGTTTCACCAGATTCATTGTGCCCAAAATATTTACATAAATGGCTTCATGAGGATTTCGCTCAATGATAGGAACGTGCTTATAAGCTGCTGCATGATAAATTAAATCAAACTTATACATGTCAAAAACCAAAGCAAGCCGGTACATATTTGTAATGTTTGCCAGCTCCGTTATAATATTTGCATCAGGACAATTTTCCCTGAGTTCCAATTCAAATTCGTGAAGTTGTGTTTCTGCCTGATCGAGAATCACTACCAACTCCGGTCTGTAGTTTATAACCTGCCTGACAATTTCGCTACCAATAGAACCTGCTCCACCGGTAATTAAGATGGTTTTTCCCTGAATGTTCTCTCTTATAACTTCATCATCAAGATATATTTCCTGCCTATTTAATAAATCTTCAATTTCTATTGCCCTGATTTGTTCTGTAACTACCTTTTTTTGCTGTAGCTTTTCAACCTTAGGCACATTGTATATTTGTATATTTTCTTTAAGGCACTCATCAACAAGCTTGTTTTTTTCGCTTATAGACAAAGTGTCTTCTATTATCAAAAGGCCATTTACATTGTAGTTTTTTAACTGCTCTGTGAGACTTTTTTTATAGTTAATTACCGGTTTGTCCAATATCCTGATATTCTTGTATATCTTACTTTTGGCTAGAAACCCAACAATTTCAAAAGGCTGAACAGTTTCGGTTTGAAGGGCTTCAGCAATTGATATTGCCTGATCATCCACACCATAAATCACAATACGTTTTTTAAAGGCTCCCCTTTGTTCTTTTCCTTTGAATACCCGATATATCTTTTTTATAAAAAGCCTGAAAAGCAATAAACAGGAAAATGAAATAAAGGCATAAAAAATAAGGCCGGGCATTAAATAAATTTTGCTTCCGTCAAGAAAAAAAGAAGTATAATTTATTATACTTAAAACCAATAATGTTGAAAAAGAAGCAAGTAACAGCTTTGTAATATCGGTAAAAGTAGAATGTCTTATTAATCCGGAATAGGTTTTAAAAAGAAAGAAAAATATGGTATTTATCACTAAAATTAATCCATATTGTGCAGACAAATCCAGTGTCTGATAAAATTTGATATTCAAATTCAACAAAATGAAATGGGTAATCAACAGCGAAACTGCAAGAATTGAAATATCGATAAGCAGGACAATCCACCTAGGTAAATACCTGATACTGGTAATCCCAATCTGATTATCTCCGGTATATATAACCCGCTCTAACTTATTTTTAAATCTGTGTATCATATAATCATATGTTGTTTAATAAAAGTTAAGTTTCATATATTGATTGAAACAACTTTATTAATTTTAGGGGAGATTAATATTAAAAAAACACAGCAGTTATTATTTTTTTTATTCTTTCTAAATCATCAGTCGTGAGGTTTGAGGCTGACGGTAAACACAATCCGTTGTCAAAAAGGTTTTCGGCTACACTTTCTCCATAATAGGGGGCCGTTTTAAAGATCGGTTGCAAATGCATGGGTTTCCATAAGGGGCGCGATTCAATGTTATCAGTTTCAAATTCTGAACGTAAATCGTCTACACTTTTTCCACCGGTTAAGCTTTTATCAATAAGGATGCAACTCAACCAATGGTTTGACCGAAAAGCATCATTTGGCTCACTAAAGACGCTTACTCCATCACAATTTACAAATTCTTTTTTATAAAAATCGTTATTTTTCTTGCGTAAGCCTATGTGTTGATCTAAAACCTCCATTTGCCCTCGTCCTATTCCCGCACATATATTACTCATTCTGTAATTATATCCTATCTCGCTATGCTGGTAATGCGGAGCGTCATCACGTGCCTGAGTGGCCAGAAAAATTGCTTTTTGTTTTAGCTGCTTATTTCTGCATACCAAAGCACCGCCACCTGATGTGGTTATGATTTTATTACCGTTAAAAGACAATATTGAAATATCTCCAAAGGTTCCGCATTTTAATCCTTTGTAAGTACTGCCAAGTGCTTCTGCACTATCTTCAATAATTGGAATTTCATACTGATTGGCTATATTCCTTACCTCATCAACCAGATAAGGCATTCCATATAAATGAACTGCAATAATGGCTTTTGGTTTTTTACCTTTTTTAATCCGGTCTTTAATGGCGATTTCAAGGTGCACCGGACAAATGTTCCAAGTTGTGGGTTCACTGTCAACAAAAACAGGCGTTGCCCCCTGATAAACAATGGGATTTGCCGAGGCTGAAAACGTCATACTCTGACAAATTACCTCATCACCCCTTTCCACACCCAGTAAAATTAATGCAAGATGAAGTGCCGCTGTACCGGAACTGAGTGCTGCAACGTGAATTTCATTTTCTGTGTTTGGAACCAGGTAAGATGAAAGGTCATTTTCAAATCCTGTAACGTTAGGTCCCAATGGTGCTATCCAGTTGCTGTCAAAAGCCTCCTGAATATATGATAGTTCATTTCCTCCCATATGGGGTGAGGATAAATATATTCGGGACTTTTCCATAAACTCTTTATCTTGATTTCTTCAAAACGGCAAAATTACAAAACTAATTTTTTAAAAGAGTCATAAAAAAGCCATACTATTGATAATTTTAAACTCCTGATTACCAATTTAATTCCAGAGAGATAAAAATCTTAAGTATACGCTTTTACTTTTCCAACAACATTTTTGTAAAATGATTTCAGGACTTTCAAATCATTTTCATAATTACCGGTGGGATAAAAGGCATCCCTTATTTTTACGGTTTTACTGCCGTAATCAAAGGCCACGCAAATAATAGGTATTCTGGCTTCAAGGGCTATATAATAAAACCCTGACCTCCATTTTTCTACTTTTTTACGGGTCCCTTCGGGTGCAATTGCCAGTCTGAATTCGTTGTGCTTTTCAAAAACAGCAACAACTTCCTGAACTTTATTTTGTTTTGATGAACGATCTATGGGCGCTCCTCCCATCCATTTGAAATACCATCCAAAGGGTGGCTTGAACAATTCTTTTTTTGCGACAAAGTTTATGGGAAGCCCTATTACTTTCCGCACCAGGGCACCAATATAAAAATCATGCCAACTGGTATGGGGCAAAACTATGATTACAGATTTTTTAATTTCAGGAGAAAGTCTCCCTTCTACTTTCCAGCCTAAAATTTTATGAAAAACAAAAGAGGCTAAACCCTGCATCGTTACAGCTTTTGATAAATAGATTTTAATTTCTGGTGTGTGATTGTTTTTCTCCAGTCAGGTCCCAATGCATTTTCCCATAGAGGCTCCAGGCTCAAAGCCACATTGATCATTGTTTCCATTTGTTGGTTTGTAAGGTTATTACAAACGCCCTGCGGAATGTCTATTTGATGTTTCGCAACAAATTCTTTAAACAGGGCTACTCCCTCAGGATAAAATTCTTCAAGATGATTAAATACTATACAGTTCCCGATGCCGTGCTTGGTACCCAGGACGAAAGAAAGACCATAGCTCATCGCATGGGCCACACCCACCTGCGAGTATGCAATACTCATCCCTCCATGCCAGGAAGCCATCATCAGTTTGGCCCTGGACTCTTCTTCGCTTAAGGTATCACTTAAAAAGATTTCCTTGCACAAATCGAGGGCTTTTTCACCATAACTTTGGCTAAAAGCATTTAAAAAGGTTCCTGTAAGTGATTCAATACAATGAATATAACAATCCATACCGGTGTAAAACCATTGATTTTTAGGCACGTCCTTAGTCAAATCAGGATCAAGCAAGACCTGATCAAAGGGAGTATAGTCGCTGTTAATGCCCAGTTTTCGTTCGGGTCCGCTTAAAACACAGGTTCGTGACACTTCGGCTCCTGTTCCTGATATGGTTGGGATTCCTACATGATAAACGGCTTTGTTCTCGACCAGGTCCCAGCCTTGATATTCTGCGGCACTTCCCGGGTTTTTTAAAAGAATAGAAACTGCTTTGGACAAATCCATGACGCTTCCGCCACCAATACCAATTATCCCGGATGGAATCTTATCAAAATTCTTTTTCAGTTGCTCAACGATAGTATCAACATCTGATGTTTTGGGCTCCTCAACTGTTGAAACAAAAATTAATTTATCATTTAATTTTAGGGGTATTCTGTTTGTCAAAACATCATTTCCTTTAAAAACGTCATCAACAAGGTAGATAAAAGGAGCATTTTCTTTGCGCTTTTCTTCAATTATATTTGATAACTGATCAAAACAACCGGCACCAAATACTACTTTGGGAACCATAGGGAAATTGCGGTGTTTGTTGTTTACACTTTGTTTTGATTTTTGCAGGAGTATATTGGCTCTTTTTAAATCTTCAGGCGTGTCGATTTCAACACTCTTAAGATTTGATATCGCCATTTTTATATTTTTTCCGTTTTCTAAAAAACGTATACATTCAATTTTTTCAACGGCTTCAAGTTCGCCCATAGGCAATCTGTAAAAATCAAGGATGGCTTGCTTCCTGAATGCATATATACCTTTATGTTTGTAATAATCTACTTTAACGCTTTTATCACGGGGATAAGGCATGGGCGACCGCGAAAAATAGAGTGCAAAGTTGTCCTTATCAACAACCACCTTCACAGTGTTTGGGTCGCTTATTTCCTTCCAGTCTGAAATCTGGCTCATTAATGAAGCGAGATCAATCTTATCTGCATCTTCATCTTCAAAAACTTTCAACACTTTCTCAAGCCCGGCACGATTAGTAAAAGGTTCATCACCTTGTACATTTACAACAATATCAATATCCATTTTTTCAACGGCTTCAGCAATTCTGTCTGTGCCACAGTCGTGCTGTTTTAAACTCATAATTGCTTTTCCGCCATTTTGCTTTATCTCGTCATAAATAATTTCACTGTCTGTCACCACAAATACATCATCAAAAAGTTGGGTATTTAAAGTTGCTTCATAGGTTGTTAAGATGACACTTTTACCACCTAAATCCTGCATTAATTTTCCCGGAAAGCGTGAAGCGGCATAGCGGGCAGGTATCATTGCGATAACCTTCAAAGATTGTTTTTTCAAAAGATATGGGTTTTAATCAAAATCAAAATTAAGATATTATTGTTGAAAGTCCTATGATATTTCTGCTATTTCATTTTTTATATCTCCAAAATTTCGACTTTATTTATTTCTTTTTTCATTCATTTTGTGAGCAAAAATATCTGTTAACAAAATACATTTTTTATCGAAGTAAATAATTGTATTTTTATGCCTTAAATTTTTTGGAACTTTTCATGGGAAAAATCATTGCAATTGCAAATCAAAAAGGGGGTGTTGGCAAGACCACCACTTCTGTTAACCTGGCAGCATCTTTGGGTGTGTTGGAAAAGCGCGTCCTGCTGATCGATGCAGACCCGCAGGCAAACGCCACATCTGGCCTGGGTATTGATGTTGAACAGGTTGAAGTGGGTACGTATCAGATTTTTGAACACAGTGTCTCAGCAAAAGATGCTATTGTAAAAACAGCATCACCAAATCTTGATATCTTACCCGCACATATCGATCTGGTCGCAATTGAAATAGAACTTGTTGACAAGGAAGAACGTGAGTATATGCTCAAAAAAGCAATAACTGACTTAAAATCAGAGTATGATTTTATTTTAATTGACTGCGCACCATCTTTGGGCTTATTGACACTCAACGCATTAACGGCAGCCGACTCGGTTTTAATTCCCATTCAATGTGAATATTTTGCGCTGGAAGGTTTGGGCAAGCTCTTAAATACCATAAAAAGTGTTCAAAAAATACACAATCCCGCTTTGGATATTGAAGGCTTGCTACTGACAATGTATGACTCACGACTGAGACTTTCAAATCAGGTTGTCGAAGAAGTAAAAAAGCATTTTGACGAAATGGTTTTCAAAACAATCATCCAGCGAAACGTGCGTTTAAGTGAAGCACCCAGTTATGGAGAAAGTATTATCACCTATGATGCAGGAAGCAAAGGAGCCAATAATTACCTGAGTCTGGCTGAAGAAATAATTATAAAAAACAAATAAGCATGGCCAAAGCGACAAAGAAACAAGCTTTAGGTAGAGGGCTTTCAGCTTTACTGAAAGATCCTGATAACGATATAAAATCTGCAAACGATAAAGGTGCAGACAAAGTAGTGGGAAATATTGTAGAGCTTGAATTGGATACCATTGAAGTCAACCCGTATCAACCGCGAACCAGTTTTAATGAAGAAACCTTACAGGAATTAGCTTCCTCAATCAAAGAACTTGGGGTTATACAGCCCATAACTGTGAGAAAACTGGATTTCAACAAGTTTCAGCTCGTTTCAGGGGAGCGTCGCTACCGGGCTTCAAAACTGGTTGGACTCAAAACCATTCCATCATACATCCGCATTGCAAATGATCAGGAGTCGCTTGAAATGGCACTGGTAGAAAACATCCAGAGACAAGATCTTGACCCGATTGAAATCGCCTTATCATACAGCCGTTTGATTGAAGAAATTCAGCTTACGCAGGAAGAGATGAGCAGCAGGGTGGGTAAAAACCGTTCTACAATTGCCAATTATTTACGCCTTTTAAAACTCGACCCCATCATACAGACAGGAATCAGGGACGGGTTCATATCCATGGGCCACGGGCGGGCTATCATCACAATTGATGACCCTTCACAACAATTGGACGTTTACGAAAAAATTATATCAAACTCGCTTTCTGTAAGGGAAACCGAAGCCCTGGTAAGAAAATCTCAAAACAAACCCGAAACAAAAAGCAGTACAACGCAGTCTGCTCCTGCTTTTGCTAAAAAAGCAAGCAAGGAACTTTCTGACCTCTTTGAGGTGAAAGCAGAAGTAAAAGCAAATGCATCGGGAAAAGGCAAACTCATCATACCTTTTAAAAATAAAGCTGAATTTGAGCGCATTACAAAATTAATCCAAGGTGAAAAGTAACCACTTTCTTTTAACCGTTTTATTGCTTTTTTGCCTGAAAACTTTTTCGCAAGAACAAGACACCCTTGCTGTTACCACACAAGATGAAAATCTTGTTGCAAATCAGGTTATCAAAGAACCTTATGACCCGCTGGCCCCTTCACGGGCTGCATTTTATTCAGCAGTTATACCGGGTCTGGGACAGGTTTATAATGAAAAATACTGGAAAGTGCCTATTGTCTATGCAGGTATTGGCGCAAGCATTTATTTTTATACGACGAGCAGAAAAGAATACAACCGTTTCAGGGATGCGTACAAACGACGGCTTGCAGGTTTTACAGATGACGAATTTCAAGGCATAGCAAATGAAACCCTCATCAGGGCACAGCGACGTGAACGACGTAATATGGATGTGAGCCTTGCTATAGCTGTAGGTTTTTACCTTATAAATATTGTGGATGCAAATGTCGATGCACATTTAAAACAATACAATATTTCAGAAGATTTATCTTTGACACCAACACTTGATTACAACCCTTATCAAACATCTACCAACTATGGTTTTTCTTTAACATACAAAATAAAATAAATGAAAATCGCACTTTTAGGATATGGGAAAATGGGAAAAACCATTGAGAAGCTGGCTACGGAAAAAGGACATTCCATTATTGCGAGAGTTGATTCTTCTACAGATTACAGTGGCCTGGAGGAGGCTGATGTAGCCATTGAGTTTAGCACAGCCGCAGCCGTCATAAAAAACCTTGAAGCGTGTTTTAATCTAAATATCCCGGTGGTTTGTGGTACAACAGGCTGGCTTGACAAAAAGGATGAACTGTTAAAAAAGTGTCAAGCAAGTAACGGAAGCTTTATTTATGCATCAAACTTTAGCGTAGGGGTGAATATTTTCTTTGCCCTGAATAAAAAACTTGCTGAAATGATGGCAGACCATAAAGATTATAATGTGCGTATTGAAGAAATTCACCATACCCAAAAACTGGATGCCCCCAGCGGCACAGCTATCACACTTGCCGAGGACATTATAGAAAACAGTGATTATAAAAATTGGAAATTAGAGCACGCAAATGAAAATGAAATTCCGGTCAAAGCCATACGAAAAGATGACGTAAAAGGAACACACAGCATAACATACACTTCTGCAATAGACACGTTGAGCATTCAACACGAAGCGCATACACGGGATGGTTTTGCTCTTGGAGCCATCCTCGCGGCAGAATGGTTACAAAATAAAAAAGGTATTTATACCATGAGCGACGTATTAAGCTTATAAAAACAGTATAAAAAACAAACACTATGACACTCACAGAATGGTTTCTCTTTTTCCTGGCAGTTCAGGTAATTCATTTTTTAGGCACCTGGAAATTGTACCAAAAAGCGGGCAGAAAGGCCTGGGAAGCAGCCGTACCGGTTTATAATGCGGTTATCCTTATGAAAATTATAAACCGCCCCTGGTGGTATGTTATTTTACTGTTTATACCCATAATAAACCTTATTATGTTTCCGGTAGTTTGGGTGGAAACCTTGCGAAGTTTTGGTAAGACAAGTACTACAGATACCTTGCTGGGTATTTTCACGCTTGGGTTTTACATTTATTATGTCAATTACACACAAGATGTCACCCACAGGCCTGACCGAAGTACTTCACCTAAAAGCGGTTCAGGAGAATGGGTAAGTTCTATTCTTTTTGCAGTAGTTGTTGCAACAATTGTTCACATATATTTTATTCAGCCTTTTACCATTCCCACCTCATCACTTGAGAAAACATTACTTGTGGGAGACTTTCTTTTTGTAAGTAAAATGCATTATGGGGCACGAACTCCTATGACTGCTGTTTCATTTCCTATGGTTCACGATACCATACCCCTTGCTAAAGTAAAATCTTATACAAACAAACCTCAAATCCCGTATTTCAGGTTTCCTGCCTTTGAAGACATTGAACGCAATGACATCGTGGTATTTAACTGGCCCACAGACACCGTTCCCTATTTCTTTTACCGCGGACCTGAAAGTTATAAAAAACCCATAGACAAAAAATCAAATTATGTTAAAAGGGCTGTTGGTGTTCCCGGGGATTCCCTGGAAATAAGGGATGGCTATGTTTATATAAACGGAAAACAAAATGATCTGCCTGACAGGGCAAAACTACAGTTTGCTTATCTTTTCAAAACCAAAGAACCTGTCAACAATGTTCAGTTTTTAATAGATCGTTATAATATCTCAGAAGTTCGGCTCGCTGATCAAAGCTACACTGTTTTTAGTGCAAATATGACAGATGAAGCCCGGGAGAGCTTAAAAAACAATCCCAATATTGAACAAATCATTCCGATGAAAGCAGAAAAAGGAACAGCAGATCCTTCTATATTTCCTCATAATGATAATTATCCATGGAACACTACTTTCTTTGGTCCCATTTACATACCCGAAGCAGGTAAAACAGTTGCCATTACTCCGGAAAGCATTTCATTTTACAAACGCATTATCGAAGTATATGAAGGAAGCGAAATGGGTAGTGAACGTAAAATAACACAGTCCGGGGATCAGGTCTTGCTCAATGGCCAACCGTTAACAGAATACACCTTTCAACAGGATTATTACTGGATGATGGGTGATAACAGAAACAACTCAGAAGACGCCAGGATGTGGGGCTATGTGCCTCACAACCATGTGGTGGGCAAGCCGGTGTTTATCTGGATGAGCTGGGATGGTAATGGAAAAGGTTTTAATAAAATTCGTTGGGAACGCATGTTCACAACAGTGGGTGGTGATGGTGAACCCGTTTCTTATTTCCGTTACTTTTTGATTTTACTCGCAGGCTGGTTTGTCTTTGACTTTTTCAGGAAAAGGAAAAAAGAAAAGAAATAGTTCTTTACTTCTAAGCCTAAACAAAAATTGAAATCGCTGTATAATATTTCAGACACTACCGAATGAAAATCCTTTTGCATCCCCCATATTACGGAAGCATTGAAACTTTTGTTTTACTGGCAAAAGCAGATTCTGTTGTCTTTGAAAAACACGACAATTATCAAAAACAAACTTACAGAAACCGAACCTACATAGCGACTCCTGAAGGGAGTTTGTTACTCAATATCCCCATAAAACATACATCAAAAGGCAAACGGGGTGAGCGTGATAAGGCGCACCAGAAATACAAAGATGTGCGCATAGAAAACGCGTTTCCGTGGCAACGGGAGCACTGGAGATCCATTCAGACGGCATACCGCACTTCACCTTTCTTTGAGTTTTATGAAGATGATTTTGCCCCATTCTATGAAAAAGAATATACTTTTTTAATGGATTTCAATCTGGATACTTTTGGGCTGCTTAACGAGCTATTAGGTCTTGACCTCGAACCCGGGTTTACAGAAATTTATCAAAAAGAAGTGACAGGAATAGAAGACTACAGGCATCTTGCTGTTGCCAAAAACACAACGGGGTTTGAACAAGAACCGTACACCCAGGTACTGGAAAAGCATCACGGTTTTTTGCCCAACCTCTCTATTATTGACTTGTTGTTCAATGAAGGCACAAACGCTTTGACGTATCTGGAAAGACAAAAATTATGAGCCTGCAGTTTATTGTTCATTACGGAATGCACTTTATAGTACCGGCAGGAATTGCTTATTTGTTTTTTCGTCCACGATTTCTACTGGTATATGTAATTTTTCTGCTGGCCATGTTCATTGACCTTGACCACCTTCTGGCAACCCCTGTTTTTGACCCGGAACGTTGCAGTATCAATTTTCACATATTACATACATATTGGGCAATGGCAGTCTATATACTCATGATATTCTTTAAGAAAACACGGATTGTGGGATTGGCACTTATGTGGCACATCATTACTGATGCTGTGGACTGTTTGTGGTAATCAATCCCAGCTTACGAGAGTGCTTATGGGATAATGATCGGAAAATTCCTCTGTGTAGGTAGTGAACTCATTCACTTTAAAACGCTCGTCTGTGAGTATAAAGTCTATCCGCAAAGGTATTTTCTTAAATGTAAATGTTTTACCAATTCCCTTCCCTGCCTTGGCAAAAGCATCATTTTTACCTGATTTTAATTTTCGGTAAACATAAGAGAAAGCTGTATTGTTTAAATCTGCCGTTATAATGGTTTTGTAATGCACATTTTCTTGGTGTGCGACCACTTGTTCTATTTGGTTTTGCTGTTTCTGAAAAGAATGAGAAATGCGTATAACCAATCGCTTGGAACTTTCCTCATCAAAATCAACCTCTTTCTCATCAATTTGCAGCGATTGCAAGTGAATATTATAGATGCGAATAGTGTCAACACCTTTTAGGATATCAATAAAAATAGCATTGTTTGAAGAGTTTTCAAAATCAAGCGAGCCCTGATTGATTATAGGAAACTTTGAGTAGATAGCCTGGCCAAAACTCGGTTTCTCCCGTTGCAACTTGATATATTTATGCGGAAAGCCTCTTAGATTTACTTCCTTATTTTCAGAATACTCCTGAAAACTGATAACATCAGGATTGTCTTTAGCAATCAAATCTGAAATTGATTCAGGAATGTCCGTACCCGGAAGCCATTCATACAGATTAAACATATGAACATTATAGGTCATAACTTTAAGCTGGTTTGCTTTGATTTCCGGTTTAGAGGCAAAATCAAGCCTGTAAAAGGCATTAAACTGAACGATTGTTAAAATCAAAACGATCAGCGATAATAACAACTGTCGCTTTACCCGCAGCACCCAAAATACCAAAAACAAAATATTGACAAATAAAAGTGGTGAAACCACCAAACTCAGAGTACTTACTGTTGGAAATTGCTCAGGTGACAAATATGGGACAATCAATGAAAGTAAAAGGCAAAGTGCAAAAACAGTGTTTAGGAAGAAGATAAATTTATCAATGAGCCCCAGTTTTTTCATTTCAATTGTCGTTGCCCGATTTAAACAAAAAATCTTTTTCTTCCTTGCTTAAACTGTCATAACCACTCTTGCTTATTTTATCGAGTATGGCATCAATCTTCTTTTGCTTTGCACTCTTGTCGTCTTTCCTTGAAGCTGAAGCGGGCTTTTTGGGGTTGCGATGAACCTTTCTGAAAGGTTTTTTCTTGGAACCGGAAAAAAGTCCTGTAAATGCATCCATAAGGCTTTCCCACCACGCACCGATATCGTTTCCTTTAGCGAGTTGCTTAACATACACATACCCCAGCAATGCGCCCCCCAGATGTGCCAGGTGACCCCCTGCGTTGCCCAAAGGCATTTGGATAATATCAAGGACCACAAAGAAAGCTGCAATTTGCCATAATTTCACAGTGCCGATTAAAAGCAAGCGAATTCCCATATTGGGGACCTGTGTCGCCACACCCACAAGTATGGCCATCACAGCTGCTGAAGCACCTAAAAGGTAAGACCTGCCCGTGCCTGAAAAAACAGGAAAGAAATTATAGCTCAGCATATACACCAAAGCTCCTGCAATAGCTCCTAAAAAATAAAAATTGAGCAAGCGTTTGGGTGAAAAATAGGTAAGGAAGTAATTGCCAAAGTAATATAAAATCAGCATATTAAAGAAAATATGAAACAAGCCCTGATGCATAAATGCATAGGTGATGATACTCCACGGTTTGTACAGAAGGTCTGAAGGGTCTTTGGAAAAAACCAGCCAGTCTGAAATGAAATTGACAGGAAGCTGAAATAAAAAGGCTACAAACTGAATGAGATACATCAGGATAAATACAGCCACATTGACAAGAATGAGTTTCTCGACAACATTTGCCATCTTTAACTTGTACTTTATCTGATCTAAATTGTTCATTTTGATTTTTATAATATTAAAATGTAGTACTTATTTGCTATATATCCCGTTTATCAATCCCATCTGTTCTTATTAAAACTGTTCTTCTTCCAGTACCACATCATGATGAAACCGAACAATGCACCACCCAAATGTGCCCAATTGGCAATGTTCTGTCCAAAAATGGAAAACCCTGTAAGTCCTGAAAACAAGTCTAAAAGTAATAAAACCGGAATAAAGTATTTTGCTTTTATGGGAATGGGTACAAAAATCAAAAATAACTCCACATTGGGGAACATCATCGCAAACGCTACCAGGATTCCAAATATTGCTCCTGAAGCTCCCACTGCAGGTTGATGAAAACTTTCCATCATGCTATTCATATCACCTCTCGTAACTGATTCTACGACGGGTGCAATTCCTACTTCTCCATACATTAAATAATTTTGTATATCCGCCGGACTCCAGCCTCCTTGTAACAAAGCATCCATAACTGAATGAACCTGATAATAGTGTACCAGACTATGAATCAATGCAGCGCCAAGCCCCGCCGAAAAATAGAAAAATATAAACTTATTTCTTCCCCACATTTGCTCCAGCGGACTACCAAAAGCCCATAACGCATACATATTGAACAGGATATGCATAAAGCCCCCGTGCATAAACATATGGGTTACCGGCTGCCAGTATTCAAAGTTGGGGTTTTCAAAAAAGAACAAAGCAAAAAGTCGGTAAGCCTCATCGCCTAAAGACATAGCGCCTACAAAAAACAGGATGTTTATAATAAGAAGTACTTTGACAGTTTCGGTGATTCTTCCCATAATTTCTTTTAATTGAATTTTTTATCAATATCAGTAAGTGGCATCTTGACAAACACCGGCCTGTTTGATGGCGATACTGAAGGCTCTTTACAGGCAAACAAACTGTTTACAAGATGTTCTTGCTGCTCCGCTGAAAGTGTGACCCCGGTTTTGACAGCAAGTGTTTTTGCCATGGATTTTGCCAGGGCATCATTTTGACTGAAACCGGTATCAGGCACATCATCACTTAAATCGTCAAGCAACTGATCTAAGATTGATTTGATATCGGTGTCATTCACGGAGGCCGGAATTCCTTTAATGGTAATGGCATCGTCTTCAAATGTTTCAAAAGCAAAACCCGTAAACTCCAGTTGCTCTTTAAAGTTGTTCAAAAGAGCTACATCCTGCTTCGAAAATGTAAATTCCAGCGGGAACAACAATTGCTGGCTGATAGCTTCCTTGACGGTAATATTGCGTAGCAATTCTTCATACAAAATACGCTCGTGTGCCCATTGCTGGTGGATGATAAGACATCCGTTTTTTACGGCTGTTAAAATATATTTGTTATGAAGCTGGTAGGTATTTTGCGCTGAAGTTGTTTCGGTTTCAGAAAAAAGGGATCCGGTAACCTCTTCGCTTTCCAACTCGATATCATCTACTGAAAAAGCTTTTGACGTAAAACTGTTTTCATTGTCCAGCCCGGCATACAAACCTTCCCACGAACCCGTTTTCTCACGTTTGAACGGAAAATTTATATTAGACTGAGCAGGCCTTTTCCTTTCTTCCTGAAACGGATTGAAATCTTTATCCACTTCAATATTTGGTATTCCTGCAGCCTTGTTTTTATACTCGTAAGGCGTATCGAGGTTTTTATCACGCTCAAAATCGAGAATGGGAGCCACATTGAACTGTCCCAGACTATGTTTTACAGCAGATCGCAACATAGCATACAAACTATGCTCGTCGTCAAATTTAACCTCGGTTTTTGTGGGGTGGATATTGATATCTATTGATTTTGGATCAACAGAAAGGTATAAAAAGTATCCGGGTTGCATGCCGTCTTTCAGCAAGCCCTCAAAGGCAGCGAGAACCGCGTGATGTAGGTAACCGCTTTTGATAAAACGATCATTGACAAAGAAAAACTGATCACCCCTGCTCTTTTTTGCATATTCAGGTTTTAAAACAAATCCTTTGATTTTTACAATAGGTGTTTCTTCTTCTATCGGAACAAGTTTTTCATTGGTTTTGGAACCAAAGATTCCCACAATGCGCTGTCTTAAATTGGAAGCAGGCAATTGAAACACCTCACTCCCGTTATTGAACATAGAAAATCCCACTGAAGGATGTGCTAAAGCCACACGGTGAAATTCATCAATGATATGTCTGGTCTCCACCGGATTTGATTTTAAAAAATTGCGCCGCGCAGGAATGTTGAAAAAAAGATTTTTAACGGCCACAGAGGTCCCCTGCGGAGTAACGGCAACTTCCTGAGAAACAACCTCACTCCCTTCAATTTTTATGGCAGTGCCCACTTCTGCATTTTCAGTTTTGGTGCGCAGTTCAACATGGGCAACGGCGGCTATGGAAGCAAGGGCTTCACCGCGAAAGCCTTTGGTGTGTAAGCTAAAAAGATCTTCGGCAGACTTAATTTTGGAAGTAGCGTGGCGTTCAAATGACATCCGCGCGTCTGTGGTGCTCATTCCGTCACCATCGTCAATTATCTGAACAAGGGTTTTTCCTGCATCTTTAATGAGCAGCTTCACGTGGCTTGCTCCTGCATCAATAGCGTTTTCAAGCAGTTCTTTTACCACAGATGCGGGTCTTTGAACAACCTCGCCCGCTGCAATCTGATTGGCTACATGATCAGGTAATAATTGTATTCTGTCTGCCATTTAAAGGGGCTTCATAAATATAGAAAGGTCAAAATCAATAATGAATAAGAATATGAAAATAAAAATAGCAACGATAATTAAAATCGTCTTGTTTGTTTTAGCATCTGAATTGTTTCTGAAATCATCCCAGGCATTGACAAATTTTCCTTTAAGCCCGGGAACACTCCCTGTACTCTTTCGATACTTGTCAAACTTTCGTTCAATTTCAAAGGGACTTCCCTCTTTATCACTCTTGTAATAACGAGGTTCATATCCAAATCTTTTGTTCTGCTTTGTTTTAAATATTCCCATAATCTCTGTGTTTTCAAAGGTACTCAAAAACAAAAAGAATGCCGAATTGGTTTAAAGAAAAATTGTTAACAAAAAAAGCAGGACAGCAGTGTGCCTGAAGAAAAAATGAAACGTCTTTTAAAGCGTTTTTTTGGGAATTAAAATTTTGACTCTTTGCGAAGCTGTGCCATCTTGATGGCAGCAATACCGGCTTCGGTGCCTTTGTTACCGTGTTTGCCGCCACTGCGATCAATGGACTGCTGCATGGTATTGTCTGTAAGGAGACAAAAAATAACGGGGATGTTTCCCTGAAGGTTAAGGTCAACAATGCCTTGTGTCACTCCTTCACACACAAAATCAAAATGCTTGGTCTCTCCCTGAATCACACACCCTATGGCGATGATTGCATCGAGCATATCATAACTTGTTGACATCCGTTTGCAACCGTAAATAAGTTCAAAACTCCCGGGAACATCCCAACGCACGATGTTGTCATTGATGGCGCCATGGGCTTTCAACGCATCAAAAGCTCCCTGAAAAAGATTTCCGGTGATAGCATCGTTCCATTCAGAAACAACAATCCCAAACCGAAAGTCCTTCGCGTTTGGGATTGTAGCTTTATCATATTCTGATAAATTTTTATTTATAGTAGCCATAGTACTTTTGTAACTTCAAAATCTCTCCCGTTTCAGAAAATGATTTTGAAAGTTTTAATTCATCGCTTCTGCCTGTCCAATATATACGTCTATTTGAGAAGCTTCTGTGGCATTTGGAAAATCAGTCTTGATTTTATTCAAATGCTTCAGGGCCTCACTTCCGTTGCCCAATTGCAACGAAATGATTGCCGCTTTCAAAAGATATTTTGGTGAGGTGAACTCATTTTCATTTAAAGTAGCTGCTTCTTTATAATATTTAAGAGCGTCTTCCTTTTGGTTTAATTGTGCAAAGGCATCACCTATACTTCCTTTGGCAATGGGGCCAAGCATAGCATCTTTTGGTTTAAAATCATCAAGGTAGTCAATAGCCTCTTTATATTTACCCAGTTTCATATAGGAAATTCCGGCATAATACCGTGCGATGTTTGCAGCATCTGTGCCACCATAGTTGTCAATGATATCAAGAAAACCATATTTACCCTGACCGCCATTTAAAGCGAGGTTGTACAAAGAGTCCTGCTGGGGAGCATCAAGTGCTTGTTCAAAATACACCTGTGCCTGGTACATTTCGTTTGAAGCTTCAAGTTGGTTTGGCTTTACAACATACTCGTTGTATGCCAGATACCCTAAAACACCCACAGCAACAACACCTATAATAACAAATAAGTACTTTTGGTTTTTCGCAACCCATTGCTCGGTTTTTGAAGCACCTTCATCCAGCGTGTTAAAAACTTCAGCCGTTGTGCTTTGGTCTTCAATAGCTGCTTGCTTTTCTTCTTTTGTTTTTGGCTTATGCCCTCTCTTTTTATATGTAGCCATAATATATCTTTAGTGAGGGGCAAAAATAAAATTTTTATTATAATTTAAAAGCTAAAATATTTGTTATTTTTCAATAATTTGCAGATTCTTAATTTTGCCTTTCGGCGAAAGGAACCGTTTTTCAAAAACCACGTTTTCAACTCTTTATGCATTTAACCACACTATCCTTAGTAAATTATAAAAACTTTGAAGCCGTAAATTTTGACTTTGACCATAAAATAAATTGCTTTGTGGGTAATAATGGTGTCGGAAAAACCAATGTTTTGGACGCTATCTATCATTTGTCCTTCGGAAAAAGTTATTTCAACCCCATAACAACACAAAATATCAATCACGATGCTGATTTTTTTGTGATTGACGGCACCTATCAAAAAAACGAAAAACAGGAACGCATCATCGTAAGCGCCAAGCGCGGCCAGAAAAAAATCATCAAACGCAACGGCAAGGAATATGAAAAATTTGCAGACCACGTGGGCCTGATACCCCTTGTGATAATTTCACCTGCAGACCGTGATCTTATCACAGAAGGCAGTGATACCCGAAGAAAATTTATGGACGGTGTAATTTCACAAGGCGACCAAAACTACCTTACCACCTTGATTGCCTACAATAAAGTGCTGGCACAACGCAATGCACTTTTAAAATATTTTGCAGCAAACAATACCAGCAACAAAGACACCCTTGAAATCTACAACAAACAAATGGACCAGCTGGGGACAATAATTTTCAACAAAAGAAAAGAGTTTATTAAAACCTTCACCCCCATCTTTAACAAAAGGCATAAATCAATCACCAATGGAAAAGAAGCGGTAAACCTGAATTATAACAGCCAACTGGAGGACAAGGACCTGCTTCAGTTACTGGAAGAAAATTATCCAAAAGACCGTGCCTTGCAATATACATCGGTGGGTATTCACAAAGACGACCTGAGTTTTGAAATTGATTCCTTTCCTATTAAAAAATTTGGCTCTCAGGGGCAACAAAAATCCTATTTGATTGCATTGAAGCTTGCCCAATTTGATTTTCTTAAAGCCCTGAGCAAGGTCAACCCCATTTTACTGCTGGATGATATTTTTGATAAACTTGACGAAAGCCGTGTAGAACAAATCATAACGTTGGTGGAACGTGAGAATTTCGGACAATTGTTTATCAGTGATACCCACCCTGAGCGCACCGAAAATATTATAAAAAAAGTACACCAGACATATAAAATGTTTCGGTTATAACAGCTTCAACTTTATGAGATTTCTTATCTTTAACCATCAAAACAAAATATATGTTTTCGCCCAAAAACAGGATTAAATTTATTCTCACAGCCTTTATAATTTCTGTAACTTTTTCGTGTAAACAAACAAACCACGAAGAGCAGCTCAGCCATATAAACGGGTATTGGGAAATTGAAGAAGTCATCATGCCAGATGGTGA
The DNA here is from genome assembly GCA_963975935.1 of uncultured Flavobacteriaceae bacterium. GTDB lineage: Bacteria > Bacteroidota > Bacteroidia > Flavobacteriales > Flavobacteriaceae > Planktosalinus. The sequence goes on along the minus strand of CAXBIQ010000002.1, from coordinate 163,441 downwards.
GAAAAAAGACTATACCATCAACACCCTGATTGATTTTATCCAAATCTCAGACAGCACCGGTTTCAGAAAAAAAGTGGCACCTCAGCTGGATGGAAGTTTTAAAATCACAGATGACAGTGAAAAAATAGAAGTTAAAATTGAAGATGATAAAGTGCAACTCTACTACACGACCCCTTTTCACAATTGGAAAGAAACTGTGGAAAGAGCAGATGAAACACACCTCATCATTGAAAATGAGGATGCGAAAATATACAAGTATAAACGCTATGAAGGCTTAAACCTGGAAGAATGAAAAAAAGACATGGAGAGGAAGTTTCAATAAGTGATGTACTCAAAGAGTTTGTATCTACAAATAAGCTTGAAAAAGGCTTGAAAAAAGTTCAGGCAGCAGATGCCTGGAATGATTTAATGGGTCCTGCCATTAAAAAATATACCACAAACATTAAACTTGACGGCAGTAAACTTTATGTGGAACTAAGTTCCAGCGTGCTGAGGGAAGAGCTAAGTTACGGAAAGCAAAAAATCATCACCTTGATGAATGAAGCATTGGGAGAGGACATCATCAAAGAACTGGTACTGAGATAAAAAAAGGGAGTTTAGCAAAAAACTAAACTCCCTTTTTCAATATAGTGAATGTTTTAATTAAAACATCTCTCTTCCTGAAAAATGAAAAGCACCTTCAATGGCTGCATTTTCATCGCTGTCACTTCCGTGAACGGCATTTTCTCCAATAGACGCTGCATACAATTTACGGATGGTTCCTTCAGCTGCTTCAGCAGGATTTGTTGCACCAATTAATTTTCTGAAATCATCAACTGCATTATCCTTTTCCAATATGGCAGCTACAATGGGACCACGAGTCATATACTCCACAAGTTCGCCATAAAACGGACGCTCCTTGTGAACTGCATAAAAAGCCTTAGCATCATCAGTGGTCATTTGAGTCATTTTCATCGCTACGATTCTAAAACCGGAACTGTTAATTTTTTCAAGTATTGCCCCAACGTGCCCTTTTTCAACACTGTCAGGTTTAAGCATGGTAAATGTTCTATTTGTTGCCATTTTCTTTTTTTTAATTTGGTGCAAAAGTAGTTTTTTATTCGTAATTCAACTAGTGAAAGCCTTATAATTCTTCTAAAATCAAAAATTGTTTTTCCTCAGTCTCCAATCAAATTTGTATCTTAGCCACTTATGAAACAAGAAGAAATTGAAGCGTTAAAAGAGCTTTTAAACACCCCCCGAAAAATTGCAATATTAGGTCACAAAAATCCTGATGGAGACGCTTTAGGATCTACCCTGGCCCTCTCAATATTCCTTAAAAAACAAGGCCATAACACACAGGTAATAGTTCCCAATGATTTTCCCGATTTTCTGAAATGGCTGCCGCAGGCAGACAATGTTTTGGTTTATGAAAAAGATACTGAAAAAACCGAAACCTTTTTAAACGATGCAGATCTGGTATTTACTTTGGACTTCAATTCCTTTTCCCGTGTGGGGAATCTGGAGCAGGTGCTACAAAAACTTACAACTCCCTATGTGATGATTGATCATCATCAACAACCGGATGACTATGCAACATATCAATACAGTGATGTTACTATTTGTTCTACAGCACAAATGGTCTACCACTTTATAGAGTTTATGGGTGGAATTAACGCTCTGGATAAGGATATTGCAACGTGTATCTACACAGGAATCGTGACAGATACCGGTTCGTTCAGGTTTAGCTCAACCACCAGCACCACTCACAATGTAGCAGCTAGTTTAATTAACTTAGGAATCGACAATGCCGCCATTCACCAGGCACTTTTTGACAACAACAGTACAAACAGGATGCAGTTGCTGGGTGTGGCATTACAAAACCTCGTAGTACTCGATGAATACAAAACAGCATACATAACACTTTCTCAAAAGGAGCTGGACAAATATAATTTTCAAAAAGGAGATACTGAAGGCTTTGTCAATTACGCACTTTCTATAAAAAACATTGTTTTCGCAGCTATTTTTATTGAGCACAATGCTGAAAAAGTGATTAAGATATCTTTCAGGAGTATTGGGACATTTTCTGTGAATGAATTTGCAAGAAACCATTTTGATGGTGGTGGTCACAATAACGCTGCAGGCGGAAAAAGTAATCTTAGTCTAAAGGACACGGTTTCCCATTTTATTAGTAAATTGCAATACTATAAAAGTCAGTTGTCAAATGCGTAATTTTCTCATATACATTTTATTAGCATCAACAATGCTCTGGAGTTGCAAAACACCCGAAGCACGCCGCCCCGTAAAAGTTTCCTCCGGAAGCCATATCAGCGAATCTGTTGAGAGAAACAAGGCATGGATTGAGCAAGAAGAAAAAGACATTCAATCTGTTATTGAAAAAGACAGCACCCGTGATTATTTAAATTCAGAATTGGGCTTTTGGTACTATTATGAAAATCAAAAACCTGATGAAACTGAAATAGCAGACTTTGGTGATGTGGTAGAGTTTCAACAAGAAGTTAAAGACCTTGACGGAAACATAATTTATTCAAAAGAAGAATTGGGTGTGCAAACATACCATATGGATAAAGAAGAAATCATAACCGGCTTGCGGGAAGGGCTTAAATTAATGAAAGAAGGAGAAACCGTAACTTTTATATTCCCCTCTTACAAAGCTTATGGATACTATGGTGATTTAAATAAAATAGGTACAAACATGTCCATTAAAAGCACTGTAACTATATTAAACATTGAACAAATTAATTAAAACCAATTATTTTATGAGAAAAACAACCTTATTATTTGCTTTTTTTGCGTTAACACTATTTGCTTGTCAAGATAAATATCCTGACCTTGAAGATGGTGTATATGCTGAATTTATAACTAACAAAGGTACATTTGTTGCAAAATTATACCACAACCAGACACCTCTTACAGTTTCCAATTTTGTAGATCTTGCAGAGGGTAAAAATACAATGGTTGACACATCACTATCAGGTAAGCGTTTCTATGACAGCCTGACGTTTCACCGCGTAATCAAAGATTTTATGATTCAGGGTGGTGATCCGGCAGGAACAGGAGCCGGTGGCCCGGGATATAAATTTCCTGATGAAATCGTTGATACCCTTACACACAATAAAAAGGGAATCCTGTCGATGGCAAATTCCGGTCCCGCTACAAACGGAAGCCAGTTTTTTATTACCCTTAAGGAAACGCCACATTTGAATGGTCGTCACACTGTTTTTGGTGAAGTGGTTATGGGCATGGAAATCGTTGAAGCCATTGGCCAGGTAGAAACTGACCAAAGAGACAAGCCTGTTGAAGCTGTTGTTATGGAAGAAGTGAACATCATCAGAAAAGGAAATGTCTCTCTGGATTCCTTTAAGGAAGAAATGGAGAAAATTGAAAAAAGAAGACTTGCCAAAGAAGAAGCCTTAAAAGATGTAAAAGAAGAAACAGCTGGACACTTTGCAGAACTTAAAAAAGAAGCTGAAGAAATGCCCTCAGGCCTTCAAATGGTTTTCACTGAAAGAGGCGATGGTGAAAAACCTCAACAAGGTGTACAGGTTTTTGTAGACTATGAAGGCTACTTAAGTGACGGGACGCTATTCGATTCCAGTAAACGTGAAGTTGTTGAAAAATATGATATGGTAGACCCGCGCAGAGACTATGCCCCACTCCCCACAAATTACAGTCCTGATGCCGGTTTGATTGCAGGCTTCAGGGAAGGTATGCTAAATATGAATGTGGGTGATGAAGCGGTTTTATATATTCCTTCTCATTTGGGGTATGGAGAAAATGGCGCAGGAAATGTCATTCCTCCCAATGCAGATTTAATTTTTAAAATCAAACTGGTTGACGTTTCAAATTAATTAAAATCTTATTCCTAAAGTAAAAAAGCGTCTTGAATATCAAGACGCTTTTTTATTTGTAATATTTAGTTCTCCGGAATGTTTTTTAAAATTTCCAGAACAAACTTCCAGTATTTTTGGGTTGAGGAAATACTTGCCCGTTCATCGGGAGAGTGTGCACCCCTAATGGTGGGGCCAAAAGAAATCATATCCATATCAGGATAATTTTGACCAAGGATTCCACATTCAAGTCCTGCGTGACAAGCGGCTATATCTGCTCTTTCACCATTCATCTTTTGGTATAATTCATCCAAAACCTTTAAAATGGGGCTATCCATATTTGGTGCCCAGCCGGGATAATCGCCGCTCAGTTTTACATCACAACCCATTAATTCAAATGTAGCGCGCAATGCATTTGCAAGGTCCATCTTAGAACTTTCCACAGAGGAACGTGTTAGGCAACCAATGTGAATATCCCCTTCCGAAACAAGCACACGTGCAATATTGTTTGACGTTTCAACCAGATCGTCAATAGCCGGACTCATTCTAAAAACACCATTGTGAGCCGCATATATTGATTTTACTAAAAGCTCCTGCGAATCAGCATCCATCGTTTTTGCCGGCAAACCGGTTTTGTCAATTTTGATTTTTAAAGCCGGTTCAATCAATTTATATTCCCCGGTAATATCATCAGCCAGTAGCTGCATCTCTTCATTAAAAGCCTCTTCTTTAACTTTAGGGACAACTATAACAGCATTGCTCTCTCTGGGAATTGCATTTCGCAAACTTCCGCCATCTATAGATGAAATGAGGGCATCGAGCTCTTCTGTTGCTTTAAACAGCAGGCGGTTCATCAATTTATTTGCGTTGCCAAACCCCTTGTGAATATCCATTCCGCTGTGGCCGCCCTGCAAACCTGTTACCTGAATTGAAAAACCTGTAACTCCTTCCGCTAAAGGAATTTCTTTATATTTTCGGGTTGCCGTGATGTCAACTCCTCCTGCACATCCAATTCCAATTTCATCATCTTCTTCCGTATCGAGATTCAGAAGTATTTTTCCGTTAAGGAGTCCTCCCTTCAGGCCCATTGCGCCGGTCATTCCGGTTTCTTCGTCTATGGTAAAAAGAGCCTCCAACGGCGGATGGCTGATGTCATTGCTTTCAAGGATGGCCATAATCGTCGCAACACCCAGACCATTATCAGCACCCAAAGTGGTTCCTTTTGCACGCACCCAGTCACCATCAACATACATATCGATTCCTTGAGTTTCAAAATCAAAATTTACATCGTTGTTTTTTTGATGTACCATATCAAGATGCGACTGCATCACTATAGGAGTCCTTTGTTCCATTCCCGGGCTTGCAGGCTTTCTGATGATTACATTCCCCACTGAGTCTACGAAAGTCTCCAAGTCTAACTTTTTGCCAAAATCCTTCATAAAGGCAATGACACGCTCTTCCTTTTTACTTGCCCTGGGGACGGCGTTAAGATCTGCAAAATTATTCCAAACAGCCTTGGGTTCAAGGTTTCTTATCGTTTCGTTCATTATTGAAATTTTAGTTTTTTCAAAGGTAAAGATTAGATATCAAATCCGGTACTTTCAGGTTTAGATTTTAAAACAGGTATTCATATTTCATTTTTTTCACTCATTGCTGGCGGAATTCAAAAAATCCTTTAATTTAGAGCACTATATGAAACGCAGAACCAAAATTATTTTAACCCTCCTGTTAATTGCTCAGGTTATTGGTTTAAGAGCTCTTTCATTTTTTCCTGAATTTGTCGAAAAATATTACAGCCTGGGTATTTTTCCGCTTTTATCGAGAATTTCAAGACATCTTTTTGGCTGGATACCCTTTTCTGTGGGTGATGTTCTTTATAGTGCTATGATCATTCTTGCTGCCCGATGGTTATATTTTAACATCAGACGTTTAAAAACACACCCTGTTGGTTTTTTTCTGGATATCACCGCAACATTATCACTGGCTTATTTGATGTTTAACATTTTGTGGGGGTTTAATTACTATCGCATTCCACTTCACCAAACTTTAGGAGTTGAAAGAGATTACACTACTGAAGAGCTGGTAACTTTTACGGAAGAACTTATTGAAAAGTCTAACCAAATGCATCGTTCCCTGGGTTTTGAAGATTCAGTAATGGTTAAAATCCCTCACACTCAAAAAGAAATTTTTGATCTATCAACCGTTGGTTATGAGAATTTAAGCAAAGAATTTCCAACTTTTGAATACCACCCCAAAAGCATCAAAAGCTCCACCTGGAGCCTGGGATTAACCTATATGGGGTATAGTGGATATTACAACCCGCTTACCGCGGAAGCACAGGTTAATGATATGATCAAAACATATCGGTTTACGGTAGTGACCTGCCACGAAGAAGCACATCAACTGGGGTATGCTGCCGAAAACGAAGCTAACTTTCTCGCTTACCTTGCCAGCATCAATAACGATGATCCTTACTTTCAATACTCAGGCTATATTTTTGCGTTGCGGTATTGTGTCAATGAAATCGCCCGCAGGGATATGGACCTCTACAATGAAATCATAGAAACGGTTAACTTTGGTATACTTGAGAATTATCGCGAAATGCGTGATTTCTGGGAAAGCTATCAAAGCCCTTTAGAAACATTTTCAAAAACGTTTTTTGATAATTTTTTAAAAGTCAATAACCAAACTGACGGACTAAAAAGCTACAGCTATATGGTTGCACTCCTCGTGAATTACCACGAGAATAAATCGCTCTAAAACAGAAAAGTCTAGATAATTATCTAACCAGCTTTCGGTACTTGATTCTCTTGGGCATTAAATCCCCACCCAATCGCTTTTTCTTGTTTTCTTCATAATCACTGAAGCTACCTTCAAAAAAGTAAACTTCACTATTACCCTCAAAAGCAAGAATATGCGTACAAATCCTGTCTAAAAACCATCTGTCGTGAGAAATTACCACTGCACAACCCGCAAAATTTTCAAGGCCTTCTTCTAGGGCACGCAGCGTATTCACATCAAGATCGTTGGTAGGCTCATCGAGTAAAAGAACATTCCCTTCTTCCTTCAAGGTCATGGCGAGGTGCAATCTGTTGCGCTCCCCTCCTGAAAGTGCAGAGACTTTTTTATTCTGCTCGCTTCCGCCAAAATTAAATCGGCTCAGATATGCCCTCGAGTTTACCTGACGTCCACCCATCATAATGAGTTCCTGACTGTCGCAAAAGTTTTCCCAGATGGATTTATTGGGATCGATATTGGAATGGTTTTGATCTACATAGGCAATTTTCACCGTCTCCCCTACTTTAAACTCACCTTTATCCGGTGACTCTTCTCCCATAATCATTCTGAAAATAGTGGTTTTACCGGCACCATTGGGCCCGATGACACCAACTATTCCTGCTTGGGGAAGGTTGAAGTTTAAGTTATCATATAGTAATTTATCTCCATAAGCTTTACTCACATCCTTGGCCTCAATGACATTAGTTCCTAATCTGGGACCGTTGGGAATATAAATTTCAAGCTTTTCATCCAGTTGTTTTTGATCCTGGCTTAAGAGTTTGTCATAGTTTTGCAAACGGGCCTTTTGTTTTGTCTGGCGTCCTTTTGGAGCCATTCGCACCCATTCCAGCTCACGCTCAAGGGTCTTCTGACGCTTGGAAGCAGTTTTGCTTTCCTGTGCCAGTCGTTTGGATTTTTGGTCAAGCCATGAGGAATAGTTTCCTTTCCAGGGAATGCCTTCCCCCCTGTCGAGTTCCAGTATCCATCCTGCAACATTATCGAGAAAATAACGATCGTGAGTTACAGCAATAACAGTTCCTTTGTATTTAGCAAGGTGATGTTCCAGCCAGTGAACACTTTCTGCATCAAGGTGGTTGGTGGGCTCATCAAGAAGCAGTACATCCGGCTCCTGAAGCAACAAACGGCACAATGCAACCCGACGACGTTCTCCTCCTGAAAGCACACCGATTTTCTTATCACTTTCAGGCGTGCGCAAGGCATCCATCGCAATCTCCAGTTTGGTCTCAAGTTCCCAGGCATTGGTAGCGTCAATTTTATCTTGAAGTTCTGCCTGTTTGCTCATGAGTTTTTCCATCTTTTCTGCATCAGAATAGACTTCTTCCAAACCAAACATATCATTTATTTTGTTGTATTCATCCAGAAGTGCAACCGTTTCAGCAGCTCCTTCTTTTACGATTTCAAGAACGGTCTTTTCGGGATCGAGTTGGGGATCCTGTTCCAGATAACCTACCGTATACCCGGGAGAAAATACAACATCGCCCTGATAGTTTTTATCAACACCCGCAATAATCTTCAATAAAGAAGATTTACCGGAACCGTTTAAACCAAGAATGCCAATTTTAGCACCGTAATAGAAACTCAGGTATATTTTTTTAAGTATTGGCGACTGTGCTCCGGGGTAAGTTTTAGAAACCCCTGACATGGAGAATATTACTTTTTTATCGTCAGACATATTTCTGTGTTTATTAAAATTGAAGTATTAGATTGTTGTTTAAAATTTCTCAAAAGGGGTATAAGGCTAAACCCGCCCCTTGAGTTCATTGAAAACCCAGGCAATGGCAAAAAAGCCCAGACCCACAGCTGCAAAACCCCAACCTGCGACATCATCATAGCGAAAAGCACCAAGTGCAACCAGTAAAAAACCCATGACAATCATTATAAATGTAGCCCAGGCAAGAATCGTGTTTTTATTTGTTTTTTTATTCATGTGTATCTTTTTTTCAACAACTTCCTGCAGTTCTGATTTCTATCAGCTAGGGATGGATAGTTGTTGTATGTTTTTTCGGATTACAAATATCGGTATTTTCTACAAACTTTATTCATTTGCCATTTATATATTAGAGTTTGAAAATTGAATTTTTGTATTTTAGCGCAAATTAAAATTGCATATGGACTTAAACTTCAATAAAAACGAAGATCACAATAAAATGCTCAATTCAGATTTGCGCCAACGACTTTCAAAAGTTAAGCTGGGCGGAGGTGAAAAAAGCATAGAGAAACATCACGCTAAAGGAAAAATGACTGCCCGTGAGCGCATCAAATATTTACTTGACGAAAAAAAGCCAAGTATAGAAATTGGTGCCTTTGCCGGTGAGGGCATGTATGAAGAGCACGGAGGCTGCCCAAGTGGCGGTGTGGTGATAAAAATAGGGTATGTAAAAGGAAAACAATGTATCGTGGTGGCAAATGATGCTACAGTAAAAGCAGGTGCCTGGTTTCCCATAACGGGAAAAAAGAATCTCAGGGCCCAGGAAATTGCCATTGAAAACAAACTCCCTATCATCTATCTGGTAGACAGTGCCGGAGTTTATTTACCGATGCAAGATGAAATTTTCCCGGATAAAGAACATTTTGGGCGCATTTTCAGGAACAACGCCGTGATGAGCAGTATGGGAATCACCCAGATTTCGGCCGTGATGGGCAGTTGTGTTGCCGGGGGTGCTTACCTTCCCATAATGAGCGATGAGGCCCTGATTGTGGATAAAACAGGTAGTATCTTCCTTGCCGGAAGCTATCTGGTTAAAGCCGCAATTGGTGAAACCATCGATAACGAAACTTTGGGCGGTGCAACCACGCACTGCGAAATAAGCGGAGTAACAGACTACAAAGCCAAAGACGATAAAGATGCCCTTGATACCATCAAAAAAATAATGGATAAAATCGGCGACTTTGATAAAGCCGGATTTAACCGCATTAAGGCTGTCAAACCAAAAGAAAAGCCTGATGATATTTTTGGGATTATACCGCGTTCACGAGCAGACCAGTACGACATGCTGGAAATCATCAAACGGCTTGTTGACAATTCAGAATTTGACGAATACAAAGAGGGTTATGGAAAAACCATACTCACCGGTTATGCACGCATCGACGGATGGGCAGTGGGTATTGTGGCAAACCAACGAAAGCTTGTTAAAACCAAAAAAGGCGAAATGCAGTTTGGCGGAGTGATTTACAGTGATAGTGCTGACAAAGCCACCCGCTTTATTGCCAATTGTAACCAGAAGAAAATTCCCCTTGTATTCATTCAGGACGTTACAGGCTTTATGGTGGGCAGCAAGAGTGAACACGGTGGCATTATTAAAGATGGAGCAAAAATGGTGAGTGCTGTTAGCAATTCGGTAGTACCCAAGTTTACCATTATTATTGGAAACTCATACGGCGCCGGAAACTATGCTATGTGCGGAAAAGCATATGATCCCAGGCTTATAGTCGCATGGCCCAGCGCAGAACTGGCAGTAATGAGCGGAAACAGTGCTGCCAAAGTATTGTTGCAAATTGAAACAGCTTCCCTTAAAAAGAAAGGTGAAACCATCACGTCCGAAGTGGAAAAAGAACTCTATGACCGTATCAAAGCACGCTATGACGAGCAGATTTCGCCATACTATGCGGCTGCAAGATTATGGACAGATGCCATTATTGACCCTCTCGATACAAGAACCTGGATCAGTATGGGAATTGAAGCTGCAAACCACGCTCCTATTGAAAAACCATTTAACCTGGGAGTAATTCAAACCTAAAGCTTGGTCTTAAGCCACTCTGATTGGTTTTGAGGAAGTTCGGGAAGGATTTCAAGCAATTGTGATTTTGTTTCAGGCGTTTGAATCAAGACATCAAGCAACTCTCGTGAACTTTTTGCAAAACGCCAGCTATGGTGCAAACAGGCATCAATCAGGTGTTTTAAGTTTTCATTGGTGAAACCATCCACTCCAAAGAGATATTGAAATGCATTTTGACGGATTTCAAAACTGTATTCCGGCCTGCTGTATTGGCTCAGCTCGTTGAAAAAGTCTTGCTTCTTTTCATTCCGGTAACCATCAGTTACCATCGTAAGGGCCAACCACAGCATTCGAATATTTTTGTCCTGAAAACCTTCAATTCCTTCAGTTTTATCAAGATAGATTATTCGGTCCTCCGGAAAATTTATCCACAAGTGATACAGGGCTGCTTCAATGGTTGAATAAGAATCATCATTTAATAAGGTTTCAAAATCTGACTTTAACGCTATTGGAATTTTTTCCAAACTCTGAGCAATCGCCTGACGTACAAGCAAATTGTTGCTTTCAAAAGCTTTAGTGTATAATGGCAGGCTTTCGCCGAAAGGCACATCAACCAATTGATAAACCACTGCCTGGCCCAAATAATCATTCACAGGTGGTTCCAGAAATCTGTGAAATATCGGCTCTTTTTCCGAGAAGGATTGGTTTGCAATAGCAGATAAGCCGAGGTAATTTTGAATAAAAGTCGATTTTTTTAAGGATTCCAATGCTTGAGATGCTTTAAAAGCAGACTGATTCAACCATTCATCACGAAACCAGCTGAGGTCTTCACCTGAAACCTGTTCAACTTCGGTTAAGAAATCTTCGGTGGTTACTGTTTTGAATTGGTGTTTTTCCAGATAATTTTTCATAGCCTGATTAAACGCGAGCCCACCAATGTTTTCTTTCAGGATGTGCAATGCCCAGGCTCCTTTCTGATAATAGGTAAGGGAGCTCCCTCCCTCTTTTAATAGAGCTTCCCCATTTCCGGCTTCACTCAGCTCCATCAATTGTTCTGCACTTTGATAGAGTTTCCAGTAGAAGTAATCGTCACCAAATATTTCGCGTTCAGCGAGCAAGGCATAATATGTCGCAAAACCTTCCTGAAGCCAGTGATGCTTGCTGCTGGTTGCCGTCACTAGGTTTCCAAACCACTGATGAGCGAGCTCATGAGCGTTTACGTTCACATAATTGCGGTCAATAAAACCGGTTGAATCGACGACAAAAGCTTCAGAAAAAATGGTGAGGGTGGTATTTTCCATTCCGGCATATAAAAAATCCCTCACGGGAACCTGCTTATAGTTTTGCCAGGGATAAGAAACCCCGATTTCTTTTTCCAGAAAATCAAAGATTTGTTTTGTATAGCGATATGTGGGTTCAACCTTTTCCTCATCTTCAGCACTGTAATAATATTCAAGGGGAATACCCCCTGCTGATATTTCTGTTTGTTTTTTTAAATTTCCTACTGCCACCGCCAGCAGGTAACTGCTCATAGGTTTTTCCATCCGATATTTCCACGTTCTCTTTTCACCCAGATTTTTTGGTTCTGATTCCTTTTTTCCGTTTGCTAAAACCGTTAATTTTTCATGAGCAGTGATCTCCAGATTAAATATGATTTTATCGTTTACATCATCAATGGAAGGCAACCAGTGTGACGTGTCCTTACCCTGCCCTTGAGTCCACACCTGGTTTTCAAAAAAATACATAGCCTGTTTTGGTGAAGCCACATAATCTATACTTACACGATAGTCGGTATTGGCCTTAAATGGAAAATACATCCAAATCTTATCCGCTGTTGTTTTTAAGCGTACCGATGTGGGTGAGGTGGCAGATAAAGAAGCTTGCATTGCCTTTGCATCGAGAAAAATAGAATCTGTTTTGCTCAACACTGTAAATTGTACCTCGAGTTGACCTTGAACAGTTTTGTTTTCCAAAGACACTTCTATTGACGCATCAATACTTTGGTAATCAACTGTTTTTATTTGCTGGGCAAAAGAAATCCCGGTAAAAAATAAAAGGAAAAAGAAGGTTTTCAAGAGTGGATATTTTTGAAAGCAATTTACAAAATTCAAATGATTTCATTTTTCCTTTTGAGATTCTTTATTATGGATTAATTTAGTCAAATGAACTCCGCATTTCTGCAAACTCCCATAGAATATCTCAAAGGTGTTGGTCCTAACCGCGCTGATTTGTTGAGAAAAGAACTGGGCATCAATACCTTCCAGGATTTATTGCATTTGTTTCCCAACCGCTATATCGACAGAACCCGGTATTACAAAATCAACGAATTGCAACAAAGCAATACAGAAGTTCAAATTATCGGAAAAATTACCCACATCAAAACTGTTGAACAAAAGAGAGGAAAAAGATTGGTAGCCACGTTTATTGATGAAACCGGAACGATGGAACTGGTTTGGTTCCGGGGATTAAAATGGATTAAGGAAAGTTTAAAAATCAATGCTCCCTATGTGATTTTCGGAAAAAAAAATTGGTTTAACGGAAGCTTCTCCATGCCCCATCCGGAAATGGAACCTCTCGAGGAGCATGAAAAAAGTTTACGCTCGGCCATGCAGCCCGTGTATCCTTCAACCGAAAAATTGGGAAACAGTGGCGTGACAAATCGGGTAATTAATAAATTGATGCAGCAATTATTTTTGGAATCCAAAAATAAATTTGCTGAAACCCTACCCAAATTTCTCCTCGAAGAATTAAAACTGGCTCCTAAAAATCTGGCACTTTTTAATGTACATTTTCCCAAAAGTCAGGACCATTTAATGAGGGCACAATACCGCCTGAAATTTGAAGAATTTTTTTATATCCAGTTACAATTAATCAGAAAAAACCTCATTCATAAAAGCAAAATTAAAGGCTATCCTTTTGAAAAAGTAGGTGAGCACTTCAACACGTTTTACAACCATCATTTACCCTTTGAATTAACCGATGCTCAAAAAAGGGTCATAAAAGAAATAAGGCATGATTTGGGCAGCAATGCACAGATGAATCGCTTGCTGCAGGGTGATGTGGGTTCGGGAAAAACCATAGTAGCGCTCATGTCAATATTAATAGCACTTGACAATGGTTTTCAGGCCTGCTTAATGGCCCCGACTGAAATTTTGTCAGTCCAGCACTACAATGGACTACATGAGATGTGTAATAAATTGAGCATCAGTATTTCACTATTAACAGGTTCAACTAAAACTTCAAAAAGAAGAGAAATTCACGAAAACCTTGAAAATGGCACTTTAGACATCCTTATTGGTACTCACGCACTCATTGAAGAGAAGGTGAAATTTAAAAATTTGGGCCTTGCCGTGATAGATGAACAACATCGTTTTGGCGTTGAGCAAAGAGCTAAATTATGGAAAAAAAATAACTTTCCACCACACATTTTGGTGATGACCGCCACCCCTATTCCACGCACTTTGGCCATGAGTGTTTATGGCGATCTGGACATCTCGGTAATTGATGAATTACCTCCCGGAAGGAAGCAAATAAAAACTGTGCACCGTTATGATTCAAATCGCTTAAAAGTCTTCAAATTCATACGAGATGAAATTGATAAAGGAAGACAAATTTATATCGTCTATCCTTTAATTCAGGAAAGCGAAACCATGGATTACAAAGATTTGATGGACGGCTACGAAAGCATAGAACGTGAATTTCCAAAACCCAAATATCAAATTTCCATAGTACACGGAAAAATGAAAGCGGCAGATAAAGATTATGAAATGCAACGCTTTGTAAAAGGCGAGACGCAAATTATGGTTGCCACTACCGTTATTGAAGTGGGTGTGAACGTTCCCAATGCCAGTGTGATGATCATAGAAAGTGCAGAGCGCTTTGGATTGTCACAGCTTCACCAGCTGAGAGGCCGCGTGGGCCGTGGGGCAGAACAAAGTTATTGCATCCTGATGACCTCTCACAAGTTAAGTAGCGATGCTAAAACCAGACTGGAAACCATGGTGCGCACCAATGACGGCTTTGAGATTGCCGAAGTTGATTTAAAACTTCGGGGGCCGGGTGACATTATGGGCACACAACAAAGTGGTGTACTGCAGCTTAAAATTGCAGACATTGTCAAAGACGGGGATATTCTAAAAATAGCCCGCAGTTATGCCTGGCACATCCTTAAAAAGGATCCTTCACTGAACCAACCTGAACATTTTCCGGTAAAAAACACCTATGCGCAACTAACACGCTTTAAAAATATTTGGAATTATATTTCATAAACCCCTAACTTTACAAAAAACGGGATATGTACTACTTAGTGTATCAAATAGAGGATGAAGAAGCTGTCAAAGAAAAAGTTTTCCCGCTACTGAAAGAAATCTCATACAATACAATCCTTTTTTCCGAAAGAGAGTCCTGTGGATTTGAAGAAAAAGATGTTATACTAACATATTTAAATGACGAAGACCTTAGAGTATTTTTACCCCTTTGTGAAAATAGAAAAGGTGAGTTGGGCATTTTACCACATCCTCACATGCACTATGTCGCATCTTCATTTGGAATACCGCAAAAACTCGAAACCGTTGTAAAGGAAATCATTGAAACTGATAGCACCCACAAGGTTGATTTATTTTATTGCAACGACATCGTGGTTTTTCAATCTGTTAATATCGGTGAGGCTTTTGAATTGGTTGACGATGGCAAACGCAAAGGTTTTTACGGTCAGTTTTTTCGCTTTATAAAACAGATCAGGTCAATACCATCATTAAAACATCAACCTTTTAGCATCTTTATTGAAGATGAAAAAATCATTGAAACTTCAGCCCTTGGAATCATCGCAGTTGAACATGCCAAAAGTTCATTACTATCTAAAAAAACGGTAGAAACTAACGTAAGCAATGATGGATTACTTCACCTTTTAATCCTATCACCACAAAATATACTGGAGTTGATTTGGTTTTTTTTTCAAAGTATTCTTCCCGATATGTTTACTCCTAAGAAAAAACCTGCCTTCATGGGCTTAATAAAAGCTCCAGAAGTTACCATAAAAAGAAATGCTGACATAGATTTTACTATCGACGGAGGTAGATACACCGCACAAAATATCCATTTTAAAGTTGTCTATCAAAGTCTAACGATGGCCCACCCTTTGAGGAATGAACAGGTTTCTTCATCTCAAAAAAAATCCATTCAGGTAGACCGTTTACCGGTTGATGAAAAAAGTAAAGAATTAATAAAAAGAAATTTACCTTGGTTGCGTCGGGCAACTTTTTCTGAATTTAAAGAACTTTTTGTAGTGTTGAAAGACAATGCTGCATTGACAAATGCTTATATCGTGATGATGATACTATCTACACTGATAACGGCTTTTGGTCTCTATGCAAATTCAGCCCCGGTAATTATAGGAGCAATGATTCTGGCACCTTTAATATCTCCCATTGTTTCTTTTTCTATGGGGTTGATTAGATATGATGTCATTTTACTAAAAAGAAGCTTTAGAACTATTGTTATTGGAACAATAGTATCATTAATTTTTGCTGCATTTGTCAGTTTGATAATACCCTTGAAAATACAAACTTCAGAAATAGCAGACCGGTTAACTCCCACATTGCTTGATTTGGGAATTGCAGTAGCATCGGGTATTGCAGCAGCCTTTGCTCATGCCAAAGAGGGTATTGCAAAAAGCCTCGCCGGGGTTGCTATCGCAGTTGCGCTTGTTCCACCTTTGGTGGTTGCAGGTATTGGCATTGGCTGGACAGACTGGGATGTCTTTTCAGGAGCATTTCTTCTCTACCTTACAAACCTTTCAGGCATAATTATGTTTGGTGGCCTCACGTTCTTGCTTCTGGGCTATGCGCCTTTCAAAAGGGCCAAAAAAGGGTTAATCTATTCGACCCTTATTATATTGTTGGTTTGTGTTCCTCTCACTTTTTCGTTTTACCGAATAAAGCAAGAAGCAGAAATAACAAGAACCCTTGAAGGTTTTACATTTGAAGATGTCACCTTAAGGGATGTCAGGGTTCGCTCGGGTGAAGTACCTGTTATTTCATTGAAAATAATTGCCCCACAATCAATTCCGGATGAAAAACTGAAGAAAATAAAAGCGCTGATTCAGGAAAAAATAGGCCAAGAAATTATCATTGAAGTGATTACCGCTATTGAATTTTAAAACCCAAATCATTTTAATAATTTAATTCTTTACTAAACCCCTGGGCTTTGTTATATTTGCCCTCTTATTTTAGAACAACACTATGAAGATTTCATACAACTGGTTAAAACAATTTATCAATATTGATTGGGATGCTGAAAAGACCGGCAAATTGCTTACCGACCTGGGGCTGGAAGTAGAAGGCATTTCTACATTTGAATCTGTTAAAGGTGGATTGAAAGGAATAGTTGTTGGAGAAGTTCTTACCTGTGAAAAACATCCTGACGCAGACCGTTTAAAAGTGACTACTGTCAACATAGGAAAGGACAAGCCTTTGCATATTGTATGTGGGGCACCCAATGTGGCAGCAGGTCAAAAAGTACCGGTTGCAACAATCGGGACCACATTATACACTGAAACAGGTGAAACCTGGGAAATCAAAAAAGGAAAAATTAGGGGCCAGGTAAGTGAAGGCATGATTTGTGCAGAAGATGAAATTGGTCTTGGTAAAAGTCACGAAGGGATTTTAGTACTTGATAAAAATCTTAAGCCCGGAACCCCGCTTTCAAAAGTTTATGAAATAGAGAGTGATGAAGTATTTGAAATAGGCCTTACCCCAAACCGAGCAGACGCTATGAGCCATTGGGGCACCGCCCGGGACCTTAGGGCAGGCTTACTGCAACAAGGCAAACAACTGGAATTTATCACACCTTCAAATGTAAATTTCAGGGTTGATAACCGCACACATAAAATTAATGTAGAAATTAAAAACAAAAACCTTGCCCCACGGTATTGTGGTGTTACCATTTCAGACATCAAGGTTACTGATTCTCCAGCCTGGATCCAGAACCGCCTTAAAGCCATCGGGCTTAAGCCGAAAAACAACATCGTTGACATCACAAATTATGTTTTGCACGAACTCGGCCAACCTTTACATGCTTTTGACAGCAGTAAAATAAGCGGCGGAAAAATTGAAGTAAAAACATTAAAGAACGGTACAAAATTCACTACACTCGACGAAATTGAACGGGAACTTCATGAGGATGACCTGATGATTTGCGATGCCGAGAAACCGCTGTGCATAGCAGGTGTTTTTGGCGGTATTGACAGTGGCGTTACAACAAAAACCACCAGTATATTTCTGGAGAGTGCCTATTTCAACCCTGTAAGTATCAGAAAAACGGCAAAACGCCATGGCTTAAACACAGATGCCTCTTTCAGGTTTGAAAGGGGAATTGACCCAAACATTACCGAATATGCATTGATGAGAGCCGCAATTCTTATAAAAGAGATAGCCGGTGGGATGATAACCAGTGATGTGGTTGATATCTACCCAAAAAAAATAGATGACTTTCAGGTGTTTCTTTCCTTTGAAAAAACAGCAGCATTGATTGGGGAAGAAATTCCAAAGGAAACCATTAAAAATATACTCACGAGCCTTGAGATAAAGGTGAATAATGTTACTGAAACCGGTCTTGGCCTTACCATCCCGGCATACAGAAATGATGTTACCCGAGAAGCTGATGTTGTGGAGGAAATTTTACGTGTGTATGGATATAACAACATAGGTTTCACTGAAAAGCTGAATGCTTCAATATCTAAAACATCAGTTACCGAAGACTATCAAATTCAAAACAAAATTGCAGCGCAACTCAACGGGCAGGGATTTTTTGAGATGATGGCAAACTCACTTACTTCGGTTAAATATAACAAACTCACAAATCTTGTTGATGAGGCATCAACAGTCAAGATGCTCAATCCACTGAGTTTAGACCTCTCTGTCATGCGCCAGAACATGATGATTTCGGCTTTGGAAGCTGTTGCATATAATCACAACCGAAAAAGACATGATTTAAAACTTTTTGAATTTGGTAAAACATACCATCAAAATGAAGACTCAAGAGCTGAGCATAAGCATCTTACATTAACTATTTCAGGTAATAAAGATACATCTCACTGGAATGTACAGGATAAAAAAAGCGACTTTTTCTTTTTGAAAGGCACCGTTGACAGCGTTTTAAATCGTTTAGGTATTTCATTTAAAACAAACCCCACACTGCACCATTCAGGTTTTAGTGAAGGCCTTTCTTATGAAAGCAGTGGAAAAATCATTGTTTCTTTTGGGGTTATCAAAAAGAATATTTTAAAACATTTTGAAATTGATACTGAGGTGTTATTTGCCGATTTTAATTGGGAAATCATACTGAAGCAATTAGAAAAGAACACAATCAAGGTTTCTGAAATTCCCAAGTTTCCTGAAGTTACCAGGGATTTTGCTTTACTGCTCAATGAAAATGTCTCTTTTCAAAGCATTCATGACTTAGCCCTTAAAACCGAAAAACATTTATTAAAGGACATGAGCTTGTTTGATGTGTATCTCGGTAAAAACCTTCCGAAAGGAAAAAAATCATATGCTGTCAGCTTTACACTGAGGGATGACAAAAAGACCCTGACTGACAAACAGATAGAAAAAATAATGAGTAAACTACAGCAAGGTTTTGAAAAAGAACTGGGTGCTGAATTAAGGTAAGTTTATAAAAACAAAAAACGCCCTCTTAAGGGCGTTTTTTTCATAGCAATTATTTTCCCATTACGATTTGGGCAAAACAACTGAATCAATTACATGAATGACCCCGTTTGATTGGTTCACATCAGCGATTGTTACAAATGCTGTTCTTCCATTTTCATCAATCAACTGAACTTTCCCGTCTTTTAACTTCGCCATAAGCTTTCCTCCGGAAACAGTATTAAAAGTTGCAGTACCATTTGATTTTTCAATAGCTCCGATAACATCTGCCGCACTAAATTTTCCGGCAACAACGTGGTAAGTCAATACACCTTGTAAAGCGGCTTTATTTTCCGGCTTTAAGAGGTTTTCTACAGTTCCTTCAGGAAGTGCTTCAAAAGCCTTGTTTACGGGAGCAAACACGGTAAATGGGCCGGGCGTTTGTAATGTCTCTACCAAATCTGCAGCTTTCACAGCAGCAACCAAAGTAGTATGGTCTTTTGAGTTTACAGCATTTTCAACAATGTTTTTGGAAGGATACATCGCTGCACCACCCACCATTTTAGTGTCTTTTGCGCTTTTTTGAGCGAATACTGAAGTTCCTGCAATCAACGCAAATGTCAAAACAAATGCACTTAATAAATTTTTCTTTTTCATAACGATTTTGTTTAATTGATTATTAAATTAATTACTCTATAAACGAATATTAAACGAAGACGGTTTTCTAAAAAGTAATGATAATTAAAAACGCTTGATTAATATTTTGTTTAAAGATATAAACAAATATTTAAACAAAATGAATGTTAGGAATCAATTAGTACTTATTTAACGTGAAATTAACCTATTCAGTAACAAAGCTTAAGGGCTTTATTGAGGTGTGGGAAGTGCCATTCCGCTGGTTACGTGAAAGAAGCCTTTACTGTGACGGAAATTGGTTTGAAGTAGTTTGTTTTTTGCCCCGTTTCCGGTTAAAAGATACACGGTTTCACCCTCTTTTTTAACCCTGAGGTTTTTGCCGTTCAGGGTCCTGAAGTTTGCACTCCCATTTCCCCTTTCAATGGCTTTTAGGATTGCGTGTTCATCAACACGACCTGGAATGATGTAATAAGAAGAAATTTCAACGAGATTTGCCTTGTTATCTTCAGAAAAGAAATCTTCACGTTCTTCTTTGTCCATCTCAGGAAATCCTGAATCTTTAGTAACAAAAACAGTAACCATCTCTTCATTCTTCACAAGGGAATCAAAGCCTATGATAGTATATATTTTATTCAACAATAAAAATGAAGGAATTTTGGATATTGTTTCTTTTAAAGTATTATTTGAATAAATGGTATCCTTATCAAGGAGCTTTTTGACAACAGTATTATTGCTGTCTGCATATTTATTTTGAGCAACCATTGTTGTGGAAACCAAAAGAAGTGCTACAGCAAATAAAATATATTTAATTTTTGTGATGTACATATGGAAAAATTTATAATGCGAATATACAAATAATAGGTTTAGAAAATACAACGCCCTTTCTTCTGAAATGTTATCCTTACTAAGCTGATTGTTAAAATTTTGCTTAATACCGTTTTTCAAATTAAATTTATAACAAAAACGCTATGCTTGCAAAAACAAACTTAGAAAACTGTTTACAAAGGGTTCGGGAAAAGCACGCATCAAAAGGCTTTTTTGAAGAATTTGGAAACCTCCACCTGTACATGGTCAATAAAACAAGGGGGCATAATCAATTTAAAATTCACCTTCTTAACGCTGATTCCATTTATCATCTGGATGACATTAAAAAACTCTGCGTAGATTACAGATTACGTTTTCTGGATTTCAAATTTTTCAAAAACAGTTTCCCGATAGAAGCTTCTGAAAAGCTCAAAGATTTGGAGCAACTCCACGAAACAGAAATAACACAACTGAAAGTTGTAGCTCCTTCAAAGCTTTTCAGGCTTGAAAATGCAGATGACCCAATGCTTTTTGCATCTTTGGGCAATGATTATTTTTATTTAATTCACAAATGGGGAAATGACCTGCACCCTCTAAGAAAATTGCTTATGTGGCCCTATAAGGACTTTGAAAACCTTGTTATTACAATCTTCGCTATCAGTATACTGGCAACTTTTTTGGTACCAAATGGTCTTTTTTCCAAAGAAGAGTCGATTGCAAATACTTTTGTTGTATTTTTATTTATGTTTAAGTGGCTGGCAGCCGTGGTTTTATTTTATGGCTTTGCTTTGGGTAAAAACTTCAACACTGCCATTTGGAACAGTAAATATTTCAACGCTTAAAATTATGGGAGACGAAAATAATAGTGATTATGTAAGGGTATATACCGGCCCGATGGTAATCGTAAAAATGCTGCAAAGCCACCTTCAGGATGTGGGTATACATCCCATAGTAAAGGACAATCTGCAAAGTGGCCTGCGGGGCGGTTTTGGCGGTGGATTACCAGATTTGATACAGTTATTTATTCACAAAGATGAGGTAGAAAAGGCAGGACCCATTATTAGTGAGGCGCTTGAAGGTATTTGAAAGATAAAACACTAACTAAAAATAAATGTAACAATGAAATCAAAATCAATATTTAAGGTGATGCTGGTTGCAATTATCGTGGCTGTTGTGACGGTTAGTATATTAAAAATGCTCGATTTTGAAAATTCAGTTACAATCGCCGGTGGTGTTGCTGGAGCAGTTGTAGGTTCAATATTAGGCAAAAAATTAAAGAGTGAATGATCACCACATTCTTGCAAAACAACTAAACCTCAACGGTATACATTTTCTTTCTCAGTTCTTTTAAATTTGTATCATCCATATATTCATCAAAGGTCATATACCTGTCGATAATTCCATTTGGGGTGAGTTCAATAACCCTGTTGCCCACTGTTTGTGCAAATTCGTGATCGTGAGTGGTCAACAAAACCGTACCTTTAAAATTCTTCAAGGAATTATTAAATGCGGTAATTGACTCAAGGTCTAGGTGGTTTGTGGGTTCATCGAGCATCAGTACATTGGCACGCATCATCATCATCCTGCTTAGCATACAACGCACTTTTTCCCCTCCTGAAAGCACATCTGATGTTTTTAAAGCCTCTTCCCCACTAAAAATCATTTTTCCAAGAAAGCCCCTTAAATAAACTTCTTCACGTTCTTCTTCAGTTTTAGCCCATTGACGCAACCAATCCACCAATGGAAGTTTTTCCTGAAAAAATCCTGAATTGTCAAGTGGCAAATAACTTTGTGTAGTGGTAATCCCCCACTGATAAGCACCGGAATCAGCTTTTTGATTTCCATTTAGAATTTCATAAAATGCAGTTGTGGCTCTTGAATCTTTAGAGTAAACAACAACTTTATCACCTTTTACAAGGTTTATATCAACACCTTTAAAAAGGATTTCGCCATCCAATGTTGAACTGAGGTTACTCACATTCAGAATTTGATCCCCGGCCTCTCTTTCCCGTTCAAAAATAATGGCGGGATAGCGTCTGCTTGAAGGTTTTATTTCATCAATGTTTAATTTTTCAATCATTTTCTTTCGTGAAGTAGCCTGTTTTGATTTGGCTACGTTTGCACTGAAACGCATAATGAATTCTTGCAACTCTTTTTTCTTTTCTTCAGCCTTTTTATTTTGTTGGGATCTTTGTCTGGCTGCCAGTTGACTGGATTCATACCAGAAAGTATAATTACCGCTATAGCTGTTTATCTTTCCAAAATCGATATCGCTTATATGGGTACATACAGCATCCAGAAAGTGACGGTCGTGGGAAACAACAATTACACAATTGTCATAGTTTGCAATAAAGTTTTCCAGCCAGGTTATGGTTTCATAATCCAAATCGTTTGTGGGCTCATCCATTATCAACACATCAGGACTTCCAAAAAGCGCCTGGGCGAGTAATACACGCACTTTTTGCTTTCCGTCAAGGTCTTTCATCAAATTGTAATGCACATTTTCTGAAATACCCAGGTTTGACAAAAGGGCTGCGGCATCACTCTCTGCATTCCACCCGTTCATTTCCTCAAAAGTAACCTGAAGTTCGCCGATTTTCTCTGCATTCTCATCAGAATAATCTTCATAGAGTTTATCGATTTGTTGCTTAATGGCAAAGAGTTCTTTGTTTCCTCGCACAACTGTCTCCAAAACAGGAAAATCATCATAAGCATTGTGATTTTGTTCAAGAACAGACATTCTTTTTCCGGTTTCTAAGTGAACCTTACCGGATGTGGGATCTTCTTTACCGGAAAGTATCCTTAAAAAAGTAGATTTTCCGGCACCGTTGGCACCTATTATACCATAGCAATTCCCACTGGTAAAGGTAATATTCACCTCATCAAAGAGGACTCTTTTACCAAATTGAACGGAAAGATTGGAAACTGATAACATAAACTCATTTTTAAATTGGGCGCAAAATTAACCAATTGGCAGCATTTTGAGAAATATTAACGTTTTAAAAATCTGTTTTAACTCACAATTAACACCACTCTATGTATTCTAATTCTACATTTGTGAATGCATAAGTATCTTTTTCAAGAATAGCGAATGAATAAAATATTACTCCTTTCTCCCTTATTATTACTCCTTTTCTCATGCTCTTCTTCTGACAAAGATAAAGATACAGGTGCTTGGTTTGGCGGGGAAATTATAAACCCCAATGCACCCTATATTATTCTTACCAAAAATGAGAGCGTAATTGACACCATTCCCTTAGACCAGAACAACAGGTTTTTATACCGACTGGATACCGTTGAGAAAGGAATCTACAACTTTGTACATATAGAATACCAAATCATTTATCTTGAGCCGGGTGACAGTCTCATGGCCCGTTTAAATACAGTTGATTTTGATGAGTCCCTTGCCTTTACAGGTCGAGGAGCTGAACGAAATAATTTTATGATTAACATGTTCCTTTACAACGAACAGGAAAACAAAACAATGCCTCTTTTTTATTCGCACCCTCCCGAGGAGTTTTTATCTAAACTGGATTCCATGCGTGACATAAGGGTACAACGACTGGAAAAGTTTGATGAAAAAATAAGTCCCTGTAAAGCTTTTCTGGAAGTTGCAGACGCAAACATATTATATGATTATTTATTAAAACGTGAAATTTATCCATATGCCCACTTCGGAAGGGGCGCACCAATAGATAAGAGCTCACTTGGAGAATCATATTATGATTTCAGAGACAAAATAGATTACAACAATCAAAAATTACAGACTCACTACGCCTACTATCGTTTTCTGTTAAGGCATTTTGATTATCTGGCATTTGAAGCATACAGTGATGCGCTTCCCTACAATGATGAATCATATATTCACATTAACAACAAACTGAATCTCATCAATGATAAAGTAACCTTAGACACTTTAAAAAACAGTCTCTTGCGCACATCTATTAGAAGATTTATCCTGAGTTCGAGAGACATAGAAAGTGAGCAAAAAGCGTTAAATCTTTATTTATCATTAACAACTGATGAAAGTCATAAGGAAGAAATCAAAGACCTCTCTGAAGCTTCTATGCGATTACTTCCCGGAAATAAACTCCCTAATCTGAGCGTTGTAAACACCTCAAAACAAACGAGTAATATCATAACTGTATTCAAAAAGCCTACAGTGATTTTTTTCTGGTCGTTAAACTCTGTTAACCACTACAGAAACATACATTCCAAAGTAGATGAATTGCGCCAAAAATACCCCGAATTTGACTTTCTAGCCTTAAATACTGATGACAATCATGATGCCTGGGTGCGCGTTGTTCAGAGAAATAATTTTAAAAAAGAGTTTGAATACCGCCTTCAGGATCCTCTAAAGGCAATTACTGAACTTGTCATTAATAACATTAACAAGGCGATGATTGTCGATAAAAACGGGGTCATAATTGATAATCACACAAACCTGTTTAGCACCCGCTTTGAGCAGGAACTTCTGGGGCATTTGAATAAATAAAAAAAGCCCTCATTTCTGAAGGCTTTTTCACAAGTATTACGTAAGAATTAATTTCCTTTTTTATAATCTTCTAAAAACTTGGCCAAACCAATATCGGTTAATGGGTGCTTTAACAACCCTTCAATTGATGATAATGGACCTGTCATCACATCTGCACCCAATTTTGCACAGTCAATAATATGCATAGTATGGCGCACTGATGCAGCCAGTATTTGGGTTTCAAAACCATAGTTGTCATAAATCATCCTGATTTCAGCGATAAGATTCAATCCGTCAGTTGAAACGTCATCCAAACGACCGATGAATGGTGAAACATAAGTAGCCCCTGCTTTTGCTGCAATTAAAGCCTGTCCGGGAGAAAAAACCAGTGTGCAGTTTGTTCTTATACCCTGGTCAGAAAAATATTTTATGGCTTTTATTCCTTCTTTGATCATAGGGACTTTTACAACAATTTGGTCGTGTAGACCGGCAAGCTCCTCTCCTTCTTTTATCATTCCTTCAAAATCTGTGGAAATAACTTCGGCAGAAACATCACCGTCAACGATGTTGCAAATATCGACATAGTGTTTTAAAATATTGTTCTTACCGCTTATACCCTCTTTAGCCATTAAAGATGGGTTTGTTGTCACGCCGTCAAGAATTCCAAGATCCTGCGCTTCTTTTATTTGGTTGAGGTTCGCTGTGTCAATAAAAAATTTCATAGTATGGGTGTTGTTTGTATTAGGGTATAAAATTAAGGAAGTTATTGCTCAATTAAAGTTTAAAAAACATTAAATTATTCAAAGATTATGTTGACAACTACTTTTTTAGTTTGTAATGACTCATCAGCATGTTTTCATAAGTCTTTCCCGGAAGGTTGTTCTTTAAAACCACTGAAAACTTCTGCATCAAGCTGCCCACTTTATACCTGACATTGGTCCTTTTGGATTGAATTATTTTAAATATGGCTTCACCCATTTCGTCCGGGTTCTTTCCGGAATCCACATGGGTATTCATAAGTTCCAAAGTTTTGCCATATGCTTCTTTATATGGTGAATTTTCAAGCAAAGGAGCATGATACCTCCCCGAAGCAATATTTGTTGCAAAATCACCTGGAGCCACATTGGTCAGTTCAACACCAAACTGTTTTACTTCCATTCTAAGGGCTTCGGTTGTTACTTCAAGGGCTGCTTTGCTCGCCGAGTAGAAGCCACGGTAAGGCAATCCCATATAAGCGGCAATGGAAGTCACATTAATAATGAGTCCACTGTGTTGCTTTCGCATGTGCGGAAGTACATTATTGATCATACGCAACGGTCCATAAAAATTGGTTTCAAAAACGGCTTTGATTTCCGTTTCGGGGGTTTCCTCAATGGGACCTGTTATCCCCACACCTGCATTGTTGATAAGCACATCTATTCTTTCAGCTTTTTCAATCACTTTCGATATAAAACGGTTTACAGAGGCTTCATCCCTAACATCAAGTTCAAAGAGTGGGAATTTTGAGTCAGTATATTTTTCAGGGCTCCTGCTGGAGCCAAAAACCACAAAACTCTTACTGATAAGATATTCCCCGATGGCTTTACCAATTCCGGAAGAAGCTCCTGTAATACAAACTATTTTAGACATACTCTGTAAGTTTAATACAAATATCAGATAATTTTAGGTATTTGGCGAGAGATAATAACTTTGAATGCCAATTTACCTGTTACTGAGAAAATTTTTGGGAGATGGAATAAATTCTATCTGGAATTTTGAAGAGATCTGTACGCCACTTTTGGGCACAAAAAATGGCAAGCTACCTACATCACACCGCTACGACCGTCTACCCTTGCTGCGTTCCCGCCCTGGGGGATTCAACAGGAGCTGGTTGTGTAGGACTTGCCGGTGCAAAGATACTACCTTTTTATGCTTTTGCAAGAAAAATCAACTCAGATTTATTTTCT
This sequence comes from uncultured Flavobacteriaceae bacterium, assembly GCA_963975935.1. GTDB lineage: Bacteria > Bacteroidota > Bacteroidia > Flavobacteriales > Flavobacteriaceae > Planktosalinus. The sequence goes on along the minus strand of CAXBIQ010000002.1, from coordinate 136,594 downwards.
TTCTCAATTTATAAAAACTCCATATACAAGTCATTGGTTTGTGGGAAAATAAATATCTTGCGCAAAATTTTAATAAAAATGAAACAGGTATCCTTTTTACTTATAATCACATTTTTACTCTTCTCCTGCGGGGATGATCAGGAGAAACAATCCTCTTTTAACCTTAAAATAAAAGAAGAAAAATCCTCTTATACAAATAAGCAGACCGTTACCATTTCCCTTGAAAACCCCAAACAAAAGAAAGTTGATTCTGTTGCCTATTTTATAGACGAAATGCATTTGGAATCCGGTAGTGCTGATGTACCTGTTACCCACCAATTCCAAAACCTGAAAATGGGGAACAGAAAGCTACACGCAACAGTCTATTCAGGCAGTAAAACTGAAACCACATCAAAAGATATCTTAATACTGGCATCAGAACGTCCAAAACTGTATACCTATAAAATCATCAATACTTTTCCCCACGACATAGATGCTTACACCCAGGGACTTGAATTTCATGGTGACACCTTATATGAAAGCACAGGTCAGTACCGTAAATCAACCTTGCGGAAAACAGATTATAAAACAGGTGAGGTATTGCAATCGGTCCCACTGGGAGATGAATATTTTGGCGAAGGCATTACCATTCTCAACAACAAAATTTACCAGCTTACCTGGCGTGAAAATGTGGGTTTTATTTATAACCTTAAAACCTTGGAAAAAACCGGAAACTTTGTTTATACCAAAAGTAATGAAGGCTGGGGCCTTTGTAATGACGGTGAAACCATTTATAAGAGTGACGGCACCGAAAAAATTTGGACCCTTAACAAAGAAAACCTTACGGAAGAGAGTTATATTGAGATTTATACCAATACCAGCAGGATCAAAAGTGTGAACGAACTCGAGTGGGTTGAAGGAAAAATCTATGCAAACATTTACCAAAGAAATGCCATTGCTATTATAAACCCTGAAACAGGGGCTGTGGAAGGTGTGATCGACCTTGAAGGCCTGCAATCAAAAGTAAAACAACACCAGTTTCTCGATGTGCTTAATGGCATTGCTTACAAAGGTGATAAAAACAGGTTATTCCTCACCGGAAAAAACTGGGACAAACTCTTTGAAGTTGAAATTTTGGAAAAGCAATAAATTTCAAAGTTTGAGGTTAATCCTGAAGAGTTATTTGTATTTTTAAACCGAAATCTTAAGACCTAAAATGAAATATATATATACTTTATTACTATTCGGACTGGTGATTCTGTGGAGCTCTTGCCGAAATGACTTTGAAACACTACCAAGCACCGGTAACCTTGAGTTCTCCAAAGACACCGTTTACCTTGACACTGTTTTTACAAACATTGGGTCCAGTACATACACGTTAAAAGTATATAACCGCAGTGCGGAAGACATTTCCATTCCCATAGTGCGCCTGGGCCAAGGAGAAAGTTCTCTATACCGTCTTAATGTAGACGGTGTAGCCGGAAAAACATTCAACAATGTGGAAATACTCGCCAAAGACAGTATTTTTATTTTTATTGAAACTACCGTTGATATCAATTCGTTTCCAAACGATTTAACCTTTCTCTACACAGATGCCATTCAATTTGACGCCGGAAGCAATGAGCAAAAAGTGGAACTGGTCACCCTGGTTCAGGATGCCGTTTTTCTTTTCCCTGAACGTTTTGATGATGGAACCATTGAAACCCTCAATCTGGGGATGGATGCAGAAGGCAATGACATTCTCATTGAAGGCTTCTTTTTGGATGACGACCACCTCAACTTCACCAATGAGAAACCCTATGTGATTTACGGTTATGCCGCTGTTCCTTCAGATAAAACACTAACGATAGATGCGGGAGCAAGGGTTCATTTCCACGAAAACAGTGGTCTTCTTGTCGCAAACCAAGCTACGCTAAAAGTAAACGGCACCCTGAGTGCAGACCCTGAAGCCCTTGAAAACGAAGTTATTTTTCAAGGCGATCGCCTGGAACCCGCTTTTGAAGACACGCCCGGGCAATGGGGAACCATTTGGCTAACCGCCGGAAGCACCGCTCATGAGTTTAACCACACGACCATTAAAAATGCTACAGTAGGTATTTTGATGGACAGCAACGACGGCTCAAACAACCCTACCCTCACAATCAAAAACATGCAAATTTACAACAGTGCAAATGTAGGCCTTCTTGCCCGCACCGGTTTTGTCGATGGAGAAAACCTCGTGATTTCAAACAGCGGTCAGGCCTCTCTATTTTGCTCTCTCGGGGGAAGATATAACTTCAGGCATTCCACCTTTGCCAATTACTGGAACCGAAGCTTCAGGAACTTTCCGGCAGTAGTGCTTGATAATTCCCTTCAGGTAAGCGAGACCGAAATTTTGGTAGCAGATTTGGTGGAAGCCAACTTCAGCAACTGTATTATTTATGGTAGTGAGGCACGGGAGTTTTTACTGAACGCAGAACCGGAAGCGGCTTTCAACTTTAATTTTTCAAACTCCTTATTAAAGTTTGAAGACCCGCAAGGACAGTTTGCAGATAACCCACTATTCGATTTTTCAAACAGTGCTTTCTATACAAACACACTATTCAATCAAGACCCTGATTTTTTTGACACAGAAGCCAATCAGCTATTTATTGGTGAGGAATCCAGTGCCAACGGCATAGGTGATCCGGCTACAACCCAAGAAGTACCTTTAGACCTTTTAGGAACACCACGGGGGCAGCCATCTGATGCCGGTGCTTATGAAAGCGTTGTTTTTCCTGAAGGTTAATCAAGCACCACCTTTTTAGTGACTCGGGTTTGATTGTTTGACAATGTGAAAAAGTAAACACCACTCGACATGCCCCGAAGGCTAAGAAGAGTGTCAGGTTCAGTTATTTTCTTTGATAGTACAATGCTCCCATAAACCGTGGATACATCCAAAAGAAAATCACCCGGCTTGTTTTCACTGATTTTTAAAGAAATTGTTTTGTCTTTACTGGGGTTTGGATAGACCTGAAATGTTATAGCTGAGTTGAAGTCCATAGCAGAAAGCGGGTGCTCTCCTTCCACAATGGTCATATGTTCATTGATTGCCGGGTTTTCAATATAATCTACAATACCACTTAACCAGGTTACCTTAACATAATCAATGGAAGCACTTTCTCCTATGCCAAAAAATTCATACGCACTGTTTTGTCCTAAATACCCCTCCCCTAATACTGTATAATTATATTGTTTTTCTTCATTAACAGCAATTTCAATCCATGAACCAATTCCCTGCCGGTTGCTCACGGTGCCTGTTAACTTTACTTTTAACCAGTTGTTTGTTTGATTGCTCAAATTTTTCCATAAAAAAATAGGTTCATTATAATCATTTACTACGACCATTTCAGGATAGCCATCGTTATCAACATCTCCTAATGCGTTAGCAAAACTTCTTTTATTATCATCTTCAAAACCAATATTTTCAGGAATAATATATGTATTATCACCTTGATTTTGATAAAATGCAGAAGGGAGGTAGGTGGGGTTATCAAAAAATTCTCCACTCACATAAATATCAGTGTCTGTATTGTTATTAGCATCTAAAAAAATAGCTCCCCATCCTACAGAGTTGAACGTTGTGCCAGTAATATCTGCAACATTGGTAAAGGTGCCATCCCCATTATTTTCAAGTAAAGCATTTCCTACTGTGGTGTTTGGAATAAAGTCTTCATAACTGTTGGTAACATAAATATCCAACCGTCCGTCTTGGTTATAATCACCAATTGTCGTCGACATAGCTCCCATAAACAGTCCGGTGCCACTTATATCACTTACATCAGTAAAGGTTCCGTCACCGTTATTTTTATATAAAATATTTTTAGTATCAAACCGATCGATGGCAATATATATATCTTGAAAGCCATCATTATTATAATCCAAAAATGAAGCACAAAAGCTTTCATAAGCATCTGAGGTCAAACCTGCACTTTGAGTCACATCTGTAAATGTATTGTCACCGTTGTTTCGATAAAGTCTATCAGCAATCCCATTACTTCTATTTGATAAATAAAGGTCAAGAAACCCATCATTATCTATGTCTCCCCACGCTGCTCCAAATGTATAATGATTTTCCAAAGGAAGCCCGCTGGAATCTGTTATATCAGTAAAATTCAGATTCCCATCGTTTAAGTACAGTCTTGATGCACCCGTATCTGATGTAAGGTGCAAATCATAATGACCATTATTATTAATATCTACCCACAGCACTTGTTTAGTACGCTGAAGGTTTTCCACAGAAATGGAAGCATCAATTTCAAATGTACCGCCCATGTTTTTTAAAAAGAAAACATTTGTACCTTCTTCAGAGGTTACCGTAATATCATCAAGACCATCCTGATTATAATCAAAAAATGAAATTCCTCCTCCAAGTGCAGTAATTCCGTAGATAACATCTGCCCCTAATTGGGATGCCTGTTCTTCAAACAAAATTTGAGAGCTAACAACTCCTGTTAAAAAAAAGGCCATTAAACTGGAAAAATATATTCTCATATTTCTATTATTTGAATAATTAAAACCTTAAAAGCTGCATAAAATCAAATTATAAGACATTATTGTTTTATTAATTTAAGCGTTTCCTGTCCCTGAGGAGAATTGATTATACAAAAGTAAATTCCGGTTTTATAGTTTGATGTATTGATTTCAAAAGCAAGCATTTTTGGTTCAAACTGCTCAATTTCCTGACCTAAGGAATTTTTTATAAGTATCCGGGTTTTTTCTAAATCATAAAAATCAGGTAATTTTAAAGTAGCAAAATCTTTGGAGGGATTTGGAAATAAACTTACCTTTTTGTTAATACTGATAAATGTATCGGCACTCAAAATATGCTCTCCTTCCACAATAGTCATATGTTCATTGATTGCCGGGTTTTCAATATAATCTACAATACCGCTTAACCAGGTTACCTTAACATAATCAATGGAAGCACTTTCTCCTATGCCAAAAAACTCATAAGAACTATTTTGTCCTAAAAAACCTTCTCCCAATAAGGTGTAGTTGTGTTGCTTTTCACCATTTACCGAAATTTCTATCCACGAACCTATTCCTTGTCTGTTACTCTCAGTTCCTTCCAGTTTTACTTTTAACCAGTTATGTGTGGTGGTGGACTGGTTTTCCCATAAGTACATATCAAAAGGAGAAAAATTCAATACTGCAATATCCGGATGGCCATTATTGTTTATATCTCCAATGGCATTGGCAAAGCTTCTGGACTCCTCATCAAATATTCCACTATTGGTGGGTATGCTAAAAGTACCATCACCGTTATTGTGATAAAAAGCTGAAGACTTGAGACTGGGTGAATCAAAAACTTCTCCAACTACATAAAGATCTTTATGCCCGTCGTGATCAGCGTCTAAAAACACAGCACCCCAGCCCACGCTGTCAAAAGTAGTGCCTGTTTGTACAGCAACATCTGTAAAGGTTCCGTCACCATTATTCTTATAAAAAACATTGCCAGTAGGTGTATTGGTAATATAAATATCCAGCCAGCCATCATTGTTATAGTCGTCTATGGTGGTTGACATCGCATCAATAATCACATCAGTTCCTGATACCGCACTCACATCTGTGAAGGTATTGTCACCATTATTTTTGTAAAGGATGTTTGCAGTATCAAATTTATCATTGGCAATATAAATATCCTGAAAACCGTCTTTGTCATAATCAAAAAATGCAACACAAAAAGAGTACTTATTCTCGAGGTGTAAACCTGCTGAAACAGTAATGTCTGTAAACGTTTCATCACCGTTATTCAGAAATAATAAATTGTGTTCAGTGGGGTCTGAAACATTTCGGGAAGCAATAAATACATCAAGAAACCCATCATTATTAACATCACCCCAGGATGCACCAAAAGAGATATGATTATCATCAAACAAACCTGAGCTCATAGTGATGTCTTCAAAAATCATATTGCCCAGATTTTTATACAACCTGTTGGGTGCATTGTCATGAGTTATAAAAAGATCATACAGACCATTGTTATTTATATCTACCCATTGTACTGTTTTTGACTGGTGGGCGTGGTCAGTTATGTTAAGGGAAACTTCTTCAAAAACTCCTTCATTATTTTTAAACAAACGTATCAGGCTACCATCTTCAGTAGCCATAGTGATATCATCCCAACCATCATTATCAAAGTCAAAAAATGAAACACCTCCTCCAAGAATACCATTACCATAAGAGGTATCATCAAGGCCAAGTTGGGATGCTCGCTCTTCAAAAAATATCTGAGCGCTTACAGTGCCTGAAAGGAAAAGAAAAACAAAGAGAGGGTAAAAGTGTTTCATGGCATATTAAATTAACAGTGAATAAACACTGCTAATTTAATAAAACTTTAACAAAATAACGGCCTGTCCCCCATCATTTCATGTACTTTTTTACCAACATTTTTTAAAATGGAATCATCTTCAAAATTTGTGATAACCTCGTCCATTAAATCCACAATATACTTCATATCATCTTCTTTTAAGCCACGGGTAGTGACTGCCGGTGTTCCAATGCGTATGCCCGAGGTCACAAAAGGAGACTTGTCATCAAAAGGAACCATGTTTTTATTCACGGTAATATCAGCTTTTCCCAAAGCGTCTTCAGCCTGCTTGCCTGATAGATTTTTGTTACGCAGATCAATAAGCATCATGTGATTATCAGTACCTCCTGAAATGACTTTATATCCTTTTTCAACAAAAGCCGCAGCCATGACCTTTGCATTTTTTTTCACCTGTACCATATAATGCAAAAAGTCATCCGTGAGGGCTTCACCAAAAGCCACAGCCTTGGCAGCGATGATATGCTCCAAAGGTCCGCCCTGATTACCGGGGAAAATACCGCTATCCAGTAGCGAAGACATCTTCCGTAAACTTCCGTCTTTTAAAGTAATGCCAAAGGGGTTCTCAAAATCCTTACCCATCACAATAATTCCACCCCTTGGTCCACGCAGGGTTTTGTGCGTTGTACTGGTACACACGTGGCAGTGCTGCACAGGGTCACCCAGGATTCCTTTGGCAATCAAACCGGCGGGATGTGCCATATCTGCCAGCAGGGTGGCGTCAACCTTGTCTGCAATTTCGCGAAAGCGTTTATAATCAATCTCACGGGAATAAGCAGATGCCCCGGCAATAATCATTTTGGGCTTTTCGCGCAAAGCGATTGCTTCAACGGCATCATAATCAATCAAACCGGTTTCTTTGTCCACACCATAAAAAACAGGATTATACAATTTTCCTGAAAAATTGACCGGTGAGCCGTGTGTTAAATGTCCGCCATGGGATAAATCAAAACCAAGAAATTTGTCGCCCGGCTTCAAACATACAGAGAACACAGCAGTATTTGCCTGTGAGCCCGAATGCGGTTGCACATTAACATACTCAGCACCAAAAAGTTCCTTAGCCCTGTCAATGGCCAGTTGCTCTACTTTGTCCACAATCTGGCAACCTCCATAATAGCGCTTTCCGGGATAGCCTTCTGCATATTTATTGGTTAATACAGAGCCTGCTGCCGCAAGCACGTCAGGGCTTACAAAGTTTTCAGAGGCAATGAGTTCCAGTCCGTTTCGCTGTCTGTTTTCTTCTGCTTTGATAAGGTCAAAAACTTCGGTATCTTGATGCATAGTCTATAGTTTTGTTAAATCTGCATCAAAAATAAGAATAACATTCGGTTAGTATTCTTAAAATTATATATTTGAATAGAAATTTTTCAACACTAAAAAATAAAACATATGCCAATTACAGCTAACGACCCCAACAGAAAATCATGGTTGCCTGTTGATAAAGACTCAGACTTTCCCATTCAGAATATCCCATTCGGGGTATTTTTGACACGCGACGACATTATCACGGTAGGGACACGCATTGGAGATTATGCCATCGACCTGGGCGCACTGCATCAATTAGGCTATTTTGACGGTATTGAACTCACTGACGATATTTTTCTGCAAGACACCTTAAATGATTTCATTTCAGACGGTAAAAAAACCTGGAGACTGGTACGCAACAGAATTGCTGATATTTTCGATGAAAAAAATACCGCGCTAAAAGACAACAAAGCACATCACGACCGCGTCATTTTCACGATGGATGAAATCGAAATGCAACTGCCGGTACAAGTGGGCGATTATACTGATTTTTATTCCAGTAAAGAGCACGCCACCAATGTGGGGACGATGTTCCGTGACCCTGATAATGCTCTTTTACCCAACTGGCTGCACATTCCCGTGGGCTATCACGGTAGAAGCTCTTCCATCATTCCAAGTGGTATCAACGTGCGCAGACCCAACGGGCAAACGCTTCCCGCAGGGGCAAACAAACCGGTTTTCGGACCTTCAAAGCTAGTTGATTTTGAACTGGAGATGGCCTTTATCACGACAGACGCCAATGACCTGGGCGAACCCATCCCCATCGATGAAGCTGAAGATTACATCTTTGGTCTTGTGCTTTTCAATGACTGGAGTGCCCGTGACATTCAGAAATGGGAGTATGTACCTTTAGGACCCTTCTTGGCAAAAAACTTTGCATCAACCATTTCGCCCTGGATTGTAACCCTGGATGCATTACACCCTTTTAAAACCGAAAGTCCCAAACAGGAAATAGAACCCCTGCCCTATTTGCGTTCCAAAGGCAAAAAGAGCTATGACATCAACCTCGAAGCTTATATCACTCCTGAAAACGGCACCCCCAACCGGGTAACACAATCCAATTTCAAATATATGTACTGGAACATGAGCCAGCAACTGGCACACCATACTATAAACGGTTGTCCCGTAAAAAGCGGTGATATGATGGGAAGCGGTACCATTTCAGGCCCTACCCCTGACTCTTATGGCTCCATGCTGGAACTTTCATGGCGGGGTGAAAAACCCGTAAAACTGAATGACGGTACTGAACGCAAGTTCATCAATGACAACGATACCGTCACCCTGAGGGGCTACTGTAAAAATGATACCGTAAGAATAGGTTTTGGAGAGTGCAGTACAAAAATATTGCCTGCACTGAACCTGTAGAAAGTGTATAATTCACTTGGCTTTAAAGCCTTTCGCGCAAAGCGGAAGGCTTTTTTATTTAATTTTGGCATCTTAATTGTAATTTGGCTACCATAACCAAACCCGTTTTATTATGAAAAGAGCTCTACTTTTACTCGTCGGTTTCCTGCTCGTGGTTTCCTGCAGCAGTGTGAAACGAAGTCAAAAAGCCCTGAATCAGGGTGATTATAGCGAGGCAATTTCCATTGCCATCAATAAACTGCAGAAAGACAAAACGAAGAAAGCAAACCAAGAGCATATCATCCTTCTGGAAGATGCCTTTAAAAAGCTCACGGAAAACGAACTGAAGCGCATTGCCTTTTTGGAAAAAGAAGGCAACCCTGCCAACAGCGAGGAAATTTATAACCGTTACAGAAACCTGCAACACATACAAAACCAGATAAAACCCCTGCTGCCACTCTATGTTTCAGACAGTGGTAAGGAAGCAAAATTCAGGTTTATTGATTACAGTGACAACCTCATAAAAGCCAAAGCAGACTATGCGGCTTTTCTCTATGAAAAAGCCAACAAGCTTATGGATGATGGTGGTAAACTTGACTTCAGGGAAGCACATACAACCCTGAACGAACTTGAAAAAGTGTCTCCCAATTATAAAAATACCCAGCAATTGGTCAGGGAAGCATACTATTATGGCAAAGATATGGTGTTTGTGGAATTGAACAACCGCACCAACCAGTTTTTACCACACAGGCTGGAACAAGACCTTCTTGATTTCAGGACCTATGGTCTGGACGATTTCTGGACAGAATACCACAGCATGAACCGCAGGGATATTGATTATGATTTTGAAGTTGTGCTCGAGTTCAGGGACATCCTTATTTCACCGGAGCGTATTCTAGAACGTCAAATCCCACTGGAACGTGAAATCAAAGACGGCCACACCTATCAGGTGGACCGAAGGGGCAATTTTGTGCTGGACAGCCTGGGCAACAAGATAAAAATAGACCGCTTCATCACCGTAAAAGGAACGCTCTATGAAACCATTCAAACCAAAGCCGTGTCTGTAAACGGAAAAGTAGACTATTTTGATGTACAAAGACAACAATTGATGGATACCCATCCGCTGGAAACAGAGTTTGTGTTTGAAAATGTGTTTGCCCGTTTTGAAGGAGACGAGCGCGTGCTTAGTAATGAAGATAAACGTTTGCTGAGAAACCGTTTTGTACCTTTCCCCACCAACGAACAAATGCTGCTCGATGCCTCAGATGACATCAAAGCACGACTGAGCGACATTCTCAAACGAAATACATTCAGGTAACCCTTACGCGAAAGCAAAGTATTTAAAGTTTTCTGCTTACATCTGCGCCATCTGCGGGCTAATATTCTCCCGCTGATTTCGCAGATGTACGCAGATTTTTTATTATATACAGTATCACCTTTTCACAAAGCGACGGTTGATGGTTCCCTCATTTGTGGTGATTTCCAGAAAGTACAAGCCGGGACTTAGTTTCTCCACATCCAGGACCGTCTCAGTGCCTTGCAGTTGTTGAACATCCTTTCCTTGCAGGTCATAAATAGTGGCACCCTCTATTTGAATGCCTTCCGGAATATAGAGATGGAGCAATTGGCTTGTGGGGTTTGGATAAATTAACACGCCGTTTGCAGGCTCATTTATGTCTGTTACATCCAAATTATCCACAATTTCGGTAAACACCATATTGGTAATGATGGGTGCATTGAAGTCAAAGTAAATACCGGCATCCCCTGAAATCACATCGCCCACCTGCACATTGCTTTTGGGTTTGATCTTGTAGGCTACAAAGCCGTGACTTTCCGGTTCATTAGCCCCTTCGTGGGGCAGGTTGATGTCGTCAAATATAAACTCCACCTGATTGCCGTCTGTGATCTGCACTACATAATCATGACTGGCACTAATGGGTATAAGGGTACTCCAGTCCAGTTTAGGGTGCAGGGTGTCAAGGATACGCACATTAATGGCACTCGCAGTACCGGTGTTTTGAAAACGGATCAGGTAATCCAGATACTGGTCAGCATCATCAATATGAACCTCAGCCCCTTGCATCACTTGTTTGTCGTTGGGGTCAAAAGAGTTGACAACCACCTGCTCCATTTCATAGGTATTATCTTCTAGAGTATAGTCACCGGCATCAGGGGTAACCGTAGCTGTAAAGTTTAAAATATCATCTCCATTGACTGTTGGCGGTGGGAACGTTTGCATCGTGATATCCATATATCGGGTCTCAAACGGTTGCACGGTACCCAGATCAAAACTCAATGAATTTGCTGTAGTAGTGGTGGGTTCTGGAGACGCCATTGTATATGTCTGCATTACATTATCATAATTCAATGTTGCAACTACATCACTTAAAGTTTCTGTACCCACATTTCTTACCACCAGTTGATAATCTGATTCAAAACCGGGGCGCGCCTCTTCTATGGCCAGAAGGGTAATGTTTAAATCATTGACGGCTTGATTGGCCGTAAGGCAGAAATCCAGTTCTTCTGTATTTGAACCGGAAAAAGTAATGGTTGCACTTTCAGGTGAGACTGTAAAATAGTCGGGAACGTTTGTCAATGAAACTGTAAACGAAGAGCCTGTAATGGCTAAATTATAACCCTCACTACCTGAAAAAGTTGTAAAGTCATAAAGTCCATCATTAGCATTAATCATAATACCTTCAACAACTATATCATCTGTCTGACAACCATTATTATTTTGATCAAAGAGAATTGTACCAATTATAGCATTGCATTCAGTTGATAAAACATCGCCAATAATTTCCCATTCCAATGTATCTATTAAGTAATTCCGGACTCCTTGATTACAATAATTCAGACCTAGTGCTCCGAGTTTTTTATTTTGCAAACCTAATTGAGCAAAACGGGCTAACAAAGCATCATATTTAGGGATATCCATGCTCGTCCCGTTTAAGAAACGAATTCCATAATAAGCATTATGAAGCTCAACAGAAGGATTAAAATTCCAACTCGAAATATCTTGATTAAACATTTCCGCATCACCAAACATTCTAATCATATTAGTCACATTTGTAACATCCCAGTTATCTAATGGCTGATTAAAAGAAATAGCTTTGTAAAACATCATACGCATACTAGTGACGTTAGATACATCCCAATCATTTATAGATTGATTAAACGCTATTGCTTCTTCAAACATACTGTCCATACTTGTTAAATTTGATACATCCCAATTATTTAAAGGCTGGTTAAATGATTCTGTATCAAAAAACATTTTGTTCATATTTGTAACATTGGATACATTCCAATCGTTTAATGACTGATTGAATTCCCTAGCTTCAGTAAACATATAATGCATATTTGTAACGCTGGACACATCCCAGTCGTTTAAAGGCTGATTAAAAGCCCTTGCTTCAGCAAACATATATTCCATATCTGTTACACTTGAAACATCCCAGTTATTTAAGGGTTGATTAAAATCATATACACCAGAAAACATTATTGACATATCTGTAACATTAGACACATCCCAATCACCAAGGGGTTGGTTAAATGTAGTTGAGGCTGCAAACATTCCTGACATGTCTGTTACATTTGACACATCCCAATTATTAATATTTTGATTAAAAAACAAATGAGAATTCGAACTAAAGAATTTATAAAACATTAAGCTCATATCAGTCACACTGGATACATCCCAATTATTTAAAGGCTTATTGAACTCATAAGCCTCAGAAAACATAGCTGACATATTAGTTACACTACTAACATCCCAATTATTTAAAGGCATATTATAAATAGTTGCCTTGTGAAACAATTTATTCATATTGGTAATATTAGATACGTTCCAGTTATTAATGTTTTGATTAAGAGAAGATGCTTTTTCAAACATACTTGACATATTAGTAACTTGAGTCAGATCTGGTGTATCAGTGGCATAAATTCTAAGGTTATTACAACCTTTGAAAGCATTTTCCATGGATTGCCATTGGATATTGCCCCATTGCACTACTTCTAAAATTTTGCTTTTATCACCGGTGTCATTAAAATAGATTTGTGGAAAGTCTCCACTTATACTAACATAATAAGATCCCGGCTGGGTGTAAGTATGAGTAATACTTCCCGTTACATTCGTTAATACTGTCCCATCGCCAAAATCGATATTATAATTATACCCACTACCTGAAGTAGGAATTGAAATGTTATGTGGAAATCCGGATACATCCCAAATAGTAACAAATGCATCTGGTGAAATAACAGGATTACAATCAACCAAATGGTTATCTTCAATTATATTCCAATTCAATGAATTAATAAGTGTATTGCGGACACTTGGGTCACAATAAAACATACCACGTGCAAAAAGGGATTTGTCCTGTAAACCTAGAGTAGCAAATCGTTCTAATAAGGCAGTATAGTTTACTGAATCAAGACCGCTATTAAAAATAAAACCGCGTTCAAAAATAGTGTTATCAAAAGATGCATTAATATTAAAATCCCAATTAGAAAGGTCTTGATTGAAATATACTGCATTGCTAAACATATCTGTTAGTTGGATAACATTTGATACTTCCCAATTATTCAAAGGTTGATTAAAAATGGTAGCCCCGGAGAACATTTCAAGCATGTTTGTTACATTAGACACATCCCAGTCGTTTAAAGGTTGATTATAAGACAATGCTTCAGTAAACATATAATTCATATTTGTTACGTTGGATACATCCCAATTGTTTAAAGGCTGATTGAATGACCATGCACCTCTAAACATTCCCCCCATATCTGTTATATTAGAGATATCCCAGTTATTCAACGGTTGATTAAATGATTGGGCACTTTGAAATAGTGAACTCATTTGCATTACGTTTGAAACATCCCAATCATTTAAGGGTTGATTAAATGATTTTGCTAAATTAAACATGCTTTGCATATTTGTTACATTGGATACATTCCAATTGTTCAAGGGTTGATCAAAAGACTCAGCATTTCCAAACATCTGACCCATATTGGTTACATTAGAGACGTCCCAATCATTTAAGGGCTGATTAAATGATTTAGCTCCATTAAACATGCTTTGCATATTGGTGACACTTGATACATCCCATTCGTTTAAAGGTTGGTTAAATGACCACGTTCCAGAAAACATTGCCTCCATATTTGTTACATTGGACACATCCCAATTATTAATGTTTGGATTCAAAGATCTTGCACCTATGAACATCCTTGATAAGTTAGTGACTTGGCTTAAATCAGGAGCATCAGTCGCATTAATAACTAAATTTCTACAATCATTAAAAGCGTTGTACATAGTATTCCATTCAATATCACCCCATTGTTCAATACTTTTTAATTTCAAACTATTTAATATATACGAATTTGAAAAATAAATCCTTGGAAAATCACCGGTTATACTTACCGTATAGACACCGGGAGTGCTATATTCATGTGTAGAATTTTCAGTTACATTCTCTAGGACGGTGCCATCTCCAAAATCAATAGTATAATTATAACCGGTTCCTGATGTTGGGATAGAAATACTCAAATCCCCGGCTGTAACCTCCCAGGTTGTAATAAAAGGTTCCTGAGCGTTAATAAAAATGGAGAAAAGAGAAAAAACAAAAGCAAGGTAAAACTTTTTCATGCGATTTGGGTTTTAAAACCGCCAATATAAAGAAATAAACCTATACTGTTAAAGAAATGTGAAAAGAAAAACCTTGATGTATTACAAAAAGAAGAAACTTACATATCCATCTCCAGAATATCATAATGAGAACCCTGCGCCACGCTTGCCCCGTTCTTGATCACCAACAACTGCGGTGACTGGTGCATCACCTGAAAGCGTGCAGCCACCTCATTTGACACTTCCCTATAATTGAGCAAATCCAGATAGTAAAACACCACATCTTTCTCATTTTCAGCAAACCGTTCTTCAAAACGGTTCAACACCATCCTGCTGATCCCGCAACGGGTGGAGTGTTTAAAAATCACAACGGTTTGGGTCTTTGATTTTTCCACAATCGTATCCAGTTGAGAGGCAGTCGTTAAAGGCTTCCATGGAAAAGGGTTTTGGGGTTCTTTTTCGGTTTTGTTTGTGTTGAAAAGGTTTTTGAAAAGGGACATAGCGGTTTCGATATTTTTTACAAAGGTAATTTAATAAAAAACATTCCTTAAAACAATAAGATTGCAATGAATTTACACCCGCCTTTCGGGATAAAAAAGAGCGTTCTATAGCCTGTACAATCTATATTTATTAATCTGTATAGTTATTTCAGGACGGGTCAAGGACGGGTCAGAACGGGTCAAAAGACAGGGCTCATGTATGGATACTGGTATCTTACTCCATAGCAAAGCCCATGATAAAGCGACCCTTGGCTTTTTTAGATAGATTCTAAATAAGAGACAATACACCCAAAACAAATAGTAGCGACAGTCAAAAAGTCAGCTGTTAACCCTTGTTTTCAAGACATTTTGTCGTAAATTGTAAGTGGTGCGGGATTTGTTTTTAACGACGTAAGATTGCAGGACCTAAGATTGCAAGACATAAGACCTAAGACTGAGTTAGTGAGTTTTTTAACAAAAAATGCCTGCCTATTTTACTTGTCGTAAGTCCTAAGTCCTGCAGTCTTAAGTCAAATTAAGAACATTTAAATAACAAAATACCCCTTCGAGGGTATATAAAAGGAGATCCCCGTTTATGCGGGCAATATTATGAATTTCAACAAATTTACCATCAAATCACAGGAAGCGGTGCAGCAGGCGCAACAATTGGCGCAAAGCTATGAGCACCAGCAAATCGAACCGGAACATCTGCTGAAAGCCATGCTTGAAGTGGATGAAAACGTCATTCCGTTTTTACTGAAAAAACTGAATGTTAACATCCAAACGCTAAAACAAGTACTGGATGCCTCCATCAAAGGCTTCCCCAAAGTGAGCGGCGGGCAGTTGATGCTTTCGCGCACAGCACAATCGGCTCTCAATGATGCGAGTATCATTGCCGAAAAACGCAAAGACGAGTTTGTGTCCATTGAGCATCTATTACTCGGCTTGTTCAAGTCGGGCGGGAAAGTAGCCCAGCTTTTAAAAGACCAGGGTATGACCCAAAAAGGTTTGGATGCCGCCATTGACGAACTGCACAAAGGCGACCGTGTGACTTCACAAAGTGCTGAGGAAACTTATAATGCCCTGAACAAATATGCCAAAAACCTCAACCAAATGGCACGTGACAACAAGCTGGATCCCGTCATAGGGAGGGATGAGGAGATAAGACGTATCCTTCAGATTTTAACCCGAAGAACCAAAAACAACCCGATGCTGGTAGGTGAACCCGGAACGGGTAAAACCGCCATTGCCGAAGGGCTGGCACACCGCATCGTGGACGGTGATGTGCCCGAAAACCTGAAAACCAAAGAGATATATTCGCTCGATATGGGAGCACTCATTGCCGGGGCCAAATACAAAGGGGAGTTTGAAGAGCGCCTCAAAGCCGTTATCAAAGAAGTGACTTCCAGTGATGGCAACATTGTGCTCTTTATTGATGAGATCCACACCCTGGTGGGTGCCGGTGGTGGCGAAGGGGCCATGGATGCGGCCAATATACTGAAACCCGCTTTGGCGCGTGGTGAACTGCGGGCCATTGGTGCAACAACTTTGGACGAGTACCAAAAATATTTCGAAAAAGACAAAGCACTCGAGCGTCGTTTTCAGAAAGTAACCGTTGACGAACCCGATACCGAAAGCGCGATTTCTATTTTGCGCGGTATCAAGGAAAAGTATGAAACACACCACAAGGTGCGCATCAAAGACGATGCGATCATTGCTGCGGTGGAACTTTCGCAACGCTACATCACCAGCCGGTTTTTACCGGATAAGGCCATTGACCTGATGGACGAAGCGGCGTCAAAACTGCGTATGGAAATCAATTCCAAACCCGAAGAACTGGATGTGCTGGACCGTAAAATCATGCAACTGGAGATTGAGATTGAGGCCATCAAACGGGAAAAAGATGAAAGCAAACTAAAATCACTGCGCTCTGAACTTGGTAACCTGAAGGAAGAACGCAACGAGCTTAACGCCAAATGGAAAAGTGAAAAAGAAGTGGTGGATAGCATCCAGAACATCAAAACCAACATTGAGGAATACAAACTTGAAGCCGAGCGTGCCGAGCGGGAGGGTGATTATGGCAAGGTAGCCGAGTTGCGTTACGGAAAAATCAAGGAAGCCCAGGAAAAGCTGGAAGAACAGCAAAAATTGGTTGCCGAGCAGGAAAGCAGTATGATCAAAGAGGAAGTCACCCATGAAGACATCGCCGAAGTGGTGGCTAAATGGACGGGCATACCCGTAACCAAAATGCTGCAAAGCGATCGTGAAAAGCTTCTCAAGCTTGAAGACCATTTGCACAAACGTGTGGTGGGCCAGGATGAGGCCATTACTGCCGTGAGTGATGCCATTCGCCGCAGCCGTGCCGGGTTGCAGGATCCTAAAAAGCCTCTTGGCTCCTTCCTCTTTCTGGGAACCACCGGTGTGGGAAAAACCGAATTGGCTAAAGCCCTGGCAGAATACCTCTTTGACGATGACAATGCGATGACGCGCATTGATATGAGCGAGTATCAGGAACGCCACAGCGTGAGCAGACTCGTGGGAGCACCCCCGGGATATGTGGGCTATGATGAAGGTGGTCAATTGACCGAAGCCGTGAGACGTCGCCCCTACTCTGTGGTGCTTTTGGATGAAATTGAAAAAGCACATCCTGATACGTTTAACATATTGCTTCAGGTGCTGGATGAAGGCCGTTTAACCGATAACAAAGGCCGGGTAGCCGATTTTAAGAACACCATCATCATCATGACTTCCAATATGGGAAGCCATATCATACAGGAAAAATTTGACACGGTCAAAGATATAGATGCCACCATGGAAGGTGCCAAAGTGGAAGTACTGGCCCTGCTGAAACAAAACGTGCGCCCCGAGTTTTTAAACCGTATTGATGATATCGTGATGTTTACGCCCCTTAACAAAGCCAACATCAAAGAGATTGTGGGCTTACAGTTAAAAGGCCTGAGCAAAATGCTGTCAAAACAAAACATCACACTCGATGCCACTGAGGAAGCCATCAGCTATCTTTCAGAACTGGGTTATGACCCGCAATATGGTGCCAGACCGGTAAAACGGGTGATTCAAAGAGAGGTTTTAAACCAGCTCTCCAAAGAAATCCTCGCCGGGAACATCACCACAGAAAGCATCATTTTACTGGACGCTTTTGATGACAAACTGGTGTTTAGGAATCAGGGAAGTGAAAGTCCCGTGGTATAATGTTGAAATTAAAAAAGGGTGCTAAAATTGGCACCCTTTTTTATGTTAACATAAGTAGTGGTTATTTCTTCATAACCTTTATAGTTTTGCTTATACCTTCTGAGCTTATGTTTATAAAATAAACTCCCGTTTTAAGTTGTCCAAGGTTCATTGATGCAGTAAGGCTGTTTATTTCTTGCGTTAGCACCTTTTGACCTGATAAACTATATACTTCAGCACTTTCAATAATACGGGTATTGGTCAGGTGAAGATTATCTACCACCGGATTGGGATAAAAGGTTAATCCGGCAAACACAACATCAGCTGTACTCAGGTTTTCCTGTACAATGATAGCCAGCAATCCACTTTCACAGCCATCAATAGTTTGACTTACATAATAAGTGGTTCCATCTACCAGCGGTGTGGTATCAGGTATTTCAGTCATTCCACCGGCATCTTCATACCAGGTAAGGTTTTCTCCGGTCACGACAAGATCAGCGAGTGTTTGTCCGGCGTCAAAGCCTTGCGTTCCTTCCCCGTCAGGGAGGGCCGTTTCGTTAACGGTAACCACCACTTCCTCACGATTTGAGGCACAAAAGGTAAATGGTGTGTAACTCCAGTTATAAAAAAAGTAATACAAACCTGAGTTTGAAGTGTTTGAATCATTGATAGTGCCCTGGGTAACAGAACCCACTGCCCCTATAGGGTAAGGAAAACCGGGATGACCCGAGCTAAACTCCCGTATCATCGACGGACTTTCAGAGGCAACAAGGCGCCAGCCCGTTCCCATGGGTATTTCAAAATCCAATGTAACCTCAAACTGGACCGGTGAGCCGGAACTGCCCGGAGGAGTTGCTACCGTAGTTTCTTCTACTATATTAAAGTCACTGTCTTTTAATTGAACTGTCAGCGTTCCTGGATTGGGAGAAGCGAGATAAACGTCAACCGTGTTCAAAATAAATCCTTGATCGGCGTCAAAAACCAACCCCCATGGAGCAGTAGTAGGGTTAACCGTTGCAGTACTGGTACTGGTGGGTGCTACATGTGCGCCGCCAGTCTCCAGGGTGCCTAGTTCAAAATTACGGGCCTCTGCCCAGAAAAAACTGGTTTGTGTCAATGGGTCTGTTTCAAAAGGTGAACCAATCCCCACTATATTTCCGTCAATTTCCTCATCAAACCAGTAAATTTCCTCACCGTCTGATGTTGCTGTCAGCGTCGCGGTCTCACCACTGCATATTTCAGCAGGACCCGAAGCATCTGTTATAGTTGGCGTTATACAACCCCCTTCGGTATTCTGTTGTGCTGTTAAAGCAAATGGCAATACCAAAATTGTACATAATAATAAAGTAATTTTTTTCATAATAAACAGTTTTCTTTTATTTAATAACCCTCTAAAAATATAAAAAATCGATGAGAATACCTTTCAAAATATGTCACAATCCTGATATTGCTCATTTAATGGTCTCAAGTAAATAAGTATCTTTGTGCATATGCAAAATCTACAAGAATATATAGATCATACGCTGCTCAAAGCAACCGCAACACAAAGCGATATCGAGCAGCTTTGCAAGGAAGCCATAGTACACAATTTTTATGCAGTCTGTGTGAACAGTTGTTATGTCGCTTTCGCGAAAGCACAATTGGCACAAAGCAATGTAAAAGTTTGTAGCGTTGTGGGATTCCCCCTGGGAGCGATGAGCACGCCTGCAAAAGTATATGAAGCCAAACACGCCATAGAAGACGGCGCTGATGAGATTGATATGGTCATGAACATCGGGGCACTGAAAAGTGAGAATTTTGATGATGCCTGGAAGGATATCGAAGCCGTTAAAAAAGCCATTGGCGATAAGGTTTTAAAAGTCATTTTGGAAACCTGCTACCTCAATAAAACCGAAATTATCAAAGCCAGTGAACTCGCTTTGTTCTCGGGGGCAGACTTTGTCAAAACATCCACAGGTTTTGGTACCGGTGGAGCCACTGAAGAAGCCGTCACCCTTATGAAATGTGTGGTGGAAAACAATGCAAAAGTAAAGGCCTCAGGGGGTATAAAAGATAAAGAAACAGCTATAAAATATATAAAACTGGGGGTTGACCGCATTGGAACTTCCTCAGGAATCGCAATTGTAACAGATAAAACTCCGGAGGATGAGCATACATATTAGTGCCAAAAAAGGCGATATCGCCGAAACCATTTTATTACCCGGCGACCCGTTGCGGGCCAAATGGATTGCAGAAACTTTTTTTGACAATCCGGTTTGTTTTAACGAAGTGCGCGGTATGCTGGGCTACACAGGGACTTACAAAGGCAATAAAATCTCAACGATGGGAACCGGTATGGGTGTGCCTTCCATCTCAATCTATGCACACGAACTAATAACTGAATATGGTGTCAAAAACCTCATACGGGTGGGTAGCGCAGGATCGTATCAAATGGAAGTGAAAATAAGGGATATAGTGCTGGCAATGGCAGCTTCCTCCACCTCCGGGGTCAATGAACTCCGTTTTGGCGGTGCCGATTTTGCACCCACGGCAACTTTTGAATTGTTTCAAAAAGCAGTTGATATCGCCAGGGCAAAAAACATTCCCGTGAAAGCCGGAAATGTGCTCACCAGTGATGAATTCTATGCAGACGAATTTGAGAGCTATAAAAAATGGTCAAAATTTGGCGTGTTGTGTGTGGAGATGGAAACAGCCGGTCTTTACACAGTGGCAGCAAAACATAAAGTAAATGCCCTATCCATACTCACCATATCAGATTCACTGGTAACAGGAGAAAAAACAACCTCAAAAGAACGTGAAACCACTTTTGAAGAAATGATTAAAATTGCACTTGAACTGGCATAACGGGGCATAAAAAAAAGCCTTGTTTTCACAAGGCTAATGCTTACATATTCAGCTACTGTTAATAGCTGTCTATTTCTCTTTTCAGTTCTTCTTTGGTCTTACCGGTTTTTTCCTGTAAGCGTCCAAGCAATTCATCAGACTTCCCTTCGGCATATTGAAGGTCATCATCTGTAAGTTCAGCATATTTCTGCTTCATTTTTCCTTTTGCTTGATTCCATTTTCCTTTAAATTGATCCTCGTTCATAATTGTTAGTTTTAAAAATTAATAATACTCTAATTTACTTTGTAATAGCTATAATCACTACCAAAGAAGTATTAAAATAAATTAATGTTTTGTTAATCAAAAAATCGTCCTTTATACTTCCTAAAAGGAGTTCAGGACGATTCTTCCATCTTAGCGGGATTCAAAAAAGGCTAATTCAATGAAATTCCTATCGATACCTGATATACGGAAAAAACAACCCTAAGGTTTTAATACCTTCATTTTTAATATATTTGAAGTGCTTTAAACCTGAATTATGAAATTCCCTTTTATTACCCTTTTGCTTTTGATATGCCTTTCCTGCGTCCAAAAGAAAGAGCAAGATCAACCCAAAGCCCCACAAACAGAAAAAGCTACAGAGAAAACAACCTACTTCCTCATTCGCCACGCAGAGAAAGACCGCAGCAATCCGGCTAATGAAGACCCGGCTTTAGAGGAAGCCGGCTATGAAAGAGCAGAAAAATGGGCAGATATTTTTGCAGATATTAAGTTGGACGCAGTCTATTCTTCAAGCTATAAGAGAACCACACAAACAGCCACTCCCACAGCCAAATCAAATGGACTGGAAATAACGGTTTATGATCCGCATGCGGTCTATGAGACAAGTTTTAAAGAAGACACCAAAGGCCAAAACATCCTGGTGGTGGGACACAGCAACACCATTCCCAATCTGGCAAACTATCTCCTTGGGGAAGAAAAGTACAGTGACATTCCCGATGATGTTGATGGAAGGCTTTATATCGTTACAGTGTCAGGTGAAACAAAAACAGCTGTAATGCTCAATCTGGAATAACCTTCTTTTCAGTTTAGCAACCGCACTCTTATACCCTCTTTTTCTATTAAAGAAAGCTTAATGAGCTCGCCCGCTTCATACATTTTATCCACATTATAAAAATCAGCATCGGCTGTTTTTGTCCTGTAGTTTATATAATCAACAAACCGAATGCCTTCAATGACCCGTGGGTTAACGCTTTCGCGAAAGCGAATACCGCCTTTATCTGTAAAAAATTTATAAGCTAAATAATCAACCGTAAATTCGTCTTTGGAAATCCAGTACAGGAAAATATCCTCAAAATCAACACCACCACCGTCTTCAGAAAAAGTGACTTCAATTTTATAATACTCCTTTTCTTTTAGGGTGACTTCACCCAAAAGTTTTTTCTGAACAGCCTCATCATTTAAGCCATAAGGCAATTGTATAAAGTAATGCACAGAGTTGACACTTTCGGCATATTTTGCAGCTGTGGTATCTGCAAGTACAACCTTATCGCTTTTCTGTAGTCTTGTAAAGCCCTCATTGGTTATAATATCCAGGGTGTTTAAGGTGTCCGGTAACAGGCGTTGAAGAGAGTACCTTCCGTTTTGACGCACACTTTTGTATTTGAGGTTTCTGAATGTAAAGTCAACCTCCGCATTAGTGTATTTCTCACCACCTGAAACCTCAATGGCCTTGTCAACAATTTGTTGTGCAGTCAGTTCTTTTTGTTGTTCCTTGCAGCCAAAAAACAAGAGAATGGCAAAACCCAAAACAATGCTTCTCATATATTTTTATTTTGTAACAAAAATACACCTTCTTGTACAAACCACTATCAAAAAACAGGAAAAGGTATTTCTTAGCTATCCGCAAAAAATATGCTATTTTTGCATCTTATGAAGTTACAGAAGAACGTTAATATAAAAAACCGAAAAGCCCGTTTTGCCTATGAAATATTGGACAAATACACGGCCGGAATTGTCTTGAAAGGCACCGAAATAAAAGCCATTCGCGAAGGTAAAGCATCCATTGCCGAAAGCTTTTGTGAATTTCAGGACGGCGAACTCTTTGTCATCAATATGACCGTGGAAGAATATTCCCATGCCACCCACTTCAACCACGCCCCAAAGAGTGAACGCAAACTGTTGCTCAACAAAAGGGAACTTAAAAAGCTTGAAAAAGAAGTACGCACCTCCGGACTCACCATCATACCCCTCAACCTGATTACAAATGATAAAGGCCTGGCCAAATTAATTATCGCACTTGCAAAAGGTAAGAAAGAATTTGACAAACGGGAATCCATAAAAGAACGGGACACCAAACGCAAGCTGAGTCGTATTAAAAAATCCTTTAACCAGCGGTAAATGAAAAAATTTTCCATTTTGTTTGTGTTCTTTTTACTGGCATTTTCAATGCAATCCCAAATCGTTGGTAAAGTAACAGACAAGGAGGGGCAGCCCGTTCCGTTTGTGAATGTTTATATTGAAGACTCATACACGGGCACCACCACAAATGAGGATGGTAATTACAAACTCGAAATAAAAGACCTTGAGGATGCCACCGTTGTCTTTCAGTTTTTGGGATATAGGACACTCAAAAAAGAAATCGTTTTAGATAAGAATGTAGTATTGCTCAATGTCAGCCTGGAGGAAGAAACCTATAGCCTTGATGAAGTTGTGATCACTTCCGGAGAGAACCCGGCTAATGAAATCATTAGAAATGCCATAGCAAACCGTAAGGAAAACCTCGATAAAATAAGTGCCTATACAGCAGATTTTTACTCCCGTGGTTTGTGGCGCGTAAAAGATGCACCTGAAAAGATATTAGGGCAGGAAGTGGGTGATTTTGACGGTGCACTGGACTCTACCCGCACCGGTATTATCTATCTGAGCGAAACCATTTCTGAAATAGCTTACCAAAAACCCGATGACTTCAAAGAGCGTATCATCGCCTCAAAAGTAAGCGGTAATGACAACGGATTCAGTTTTAACAGCGCCCGGGACGCTAACTTTATTTTCTATGAAAATACCATTGACATCAACACACCGCTGGTGTCACCCATTTCAGCAAATGCCTTTGGCTACTACAACTACAAACTTGAAGGTATTTTTTATGAAAACAATCAGCTTGTTAACAAGATACAAGTCACGCCCAAAAGGCCCAATGACAATGTTTTTGAAGGCACCGTGTACATAGTTGAAGATTCGTGGCAATTGTATGGCGTGGACCTGAAGACAACCGGAAAAGCCATTCAGGTGCCTTTTGTGGAAAGCCTAGTGTTCAAACAGAACTTTAGTTATGATGATGAGGAAAAATCCTGGGTGAAACGGTCACAAACCATTGACTTTAGTTTTGCGTTCATGGGCTTTAAAGGAGACGGAAGGTTTACCGCTGTGTATAGCAATTATGATTTTAATCCGCAATTTGAGGAGAAAATATTCACCAATGAAGTACTGTTTTTTGAACCCGAAGCCAATAAAAAAGATACTGTTTTCTGGACAGGAAATCGCCCCGTACCACTAACAGACGAGGAAATTGAAGATTATATTAAAAAAGACAGCATACAGGAATTGCGCAAATCAAAAACCTATCTCGACTCTATTGACCGCAAAAGCAACAAGTTTGGTCTTTTAGATCCCATTTTTGGTTATTCTTTTAGCAACTCTTTTGAAAAATGGCGTCTTAATTACAAAGGAGTTTTAGGAGATGTGAACTTCAACACACTTCAGGGTTGGAATGTAAAGACTGGGCTTTCCTTTTCAAAATGGTATGACGAAAACCGCACCAGAATCCTGATTTTCAATGCAGATGCAAACTATGGATTTGAAGATGAACGCTTTCGCGTAAGCGGATATATCACCAAACGTTTCAACCGTTTAAACAGGGCTACACTATCCGTTTCAGGAGGAAACAGGGTGCAACAGTTTAACCGTTCTGAACCTATATCACCTATGATTAACAGCATGGCGACTCTGTTTTTTGAACGCAATTATTTAAAAGCATATGACCTGACCTATGCAAAGCTTCATTACGGTCAGGAAATATTCAACGGTTTGCGGTTTAACAGCAGTATGGGTTATGAAAAGAGACAACCTCTTTTTAACCAAAATGATTATGTTTTTATTAAAAACGACGATGTATCATATACCTCAAACAACCCACTGGACCCTGCCGATTTTGACAATGCAGCCATAGTTCCTCACGAAATATGGAAAGCTGATGCCGTTTTCAATATCACTTTTGGCCAGAAATACTTGACCTATCCTGACGGAAAATATAACCTTGGTAATGAAAAATACCCGGCGCTTACATTAAACTATTCCAAAGGATTTGCTGCCTCAAATAGTGATTATAATTTTGACCACGTACAAGGCTCACTCAGACAGGGAATCAGGCTGGGAAATAAAGGAATGCTCGACTACAACCTCAAAGCCGGAACCTTTTTAAATGGTGATGATATATCATTTGCAGACTACAAACACTTCAACGGAAACCAGACCCGCGTGGGCACTTCCTTTAACTATATGAATGTCTTCAACCTGCTGCCCTATTATGCTTTAAGTACCAACGGCAGTTATTTTGAAGGTCACCTGGAACACGACTTTAAAGGGTTTATCCTCGGTAAATTGCCACTCATCAACAAACTGAACTACAACCTCGTTGCCGGAGCGCATTTCTTAAGCACTAAAGACAATAAACCCTACTCTGAACTGTCGCTGGGCATTGATAATTTTGGCTTTGGGAAATTCCGGTTTTTGCGCATTGATTATGTACACTCCTTCTTTGAAGGCGGTGACAAGGGCGCTTTTATCTTTGGGTTAAAGTTTTTGAATATTATTGAGTAATTGCGTTTATCAACACTCCAAATTAATTCTTGTTCTCGAGTAACGGGACAAACCTGAACTCACCGTGTTCTTTTTTCTCAAACTCTTTTTCAGATTTTCTTGTAAAAACCGTCATCACTTGTACGTTTTCACCCACCGGAATCACCAGCTTCCCTCCCACTTTAAGTTGTTCCATCAGAGGTTTGGGTACAAAAGGAGCTCCGGCCGTGACAATGATTCCATCATAAGGTGCATACTCCGGTAAGCCTTTGTAACCATCACCAAAAATCATTTTCTTAGGCCGGTAACCTATTTTGGGCAGGAACAAATTGGTTCTTTTAAACAATTCCTTTTGGCGTTCAATAGTGTATACCTGAGCACCCATTTCAAGGAGCACAGCCGCCTGATAACCGCTGCCGGTTCCTATTTCCAAAATAACATCCCCTTTCTTCACTTCCAGCAACTCCGTTTGGCGCGCAACGGTATAGGGCTGAGAAATGGTCTGGTCTGCACCAATGGGAAACGGCTTGTCTTCATATGCATGGTCCTCAAAACCGGAATCCATAAACAAATGCCGCGGCACATTGCCAAGGGCCTTTAAAACCGCTTTGTCCTGAATGCCTTTTGATGCTACTGTTTTTACAAGTTGTTGCCGCTTGCCTTGTTGTCTGTGGCTGTCTTTCACGTTAAAATGGTATTGATGGTTATTTGTTATAATTTACAAAAATCGGAAACTTATGAAGTGAAAACAAATATTTGTTTGAGGAAAATAAAATAGCCTTTGCATTCATAAATCTATGGAATTGGATTTTTAAGATTTACCCCTTAAAATTGCAATTTAGTTACGCCCACATTCTACCAAAAAAACCTTATTTTTGTGAAAAACATTGCAATTATGCTCAAAGCCGGAGTAATAGGTGCCGGACACCTGGGAAAAATTCACTTAAAGCTTCTTCAACAATCCGATAAATACAATTTGGTGGGGTTCTATGATACCAATACTGAACAACGCCGGATATTGCAGGATGATTTTGGCTATAAAGCCTTTGATTCTGCCGAAGCCCTTATCGCTGCCTGTGATATGATTGATGTGGTAACTCCCACACTATATCATTTTGACACCGCTAAAAAAGTTTTGGAAGCCGGCAAACACCTCTTTATTGAAAAACCCATCACCCAAACCGTTGCCGAAGCAGAAGAACTCATCGCTCTCGCAACCAAATACGGAGTAAAAGGACAGGTGGGTCATGTGGAACGTTTCAATCCCGCCTTTACCGCAGTAAACCATAAAATTGACAATCCCATGTTTATTGAAACCCATCGCCTCGCAGAATTCAATCCGCGGGGGACAGATGTTTCAGTGGTACTTGATTTGATGATTCACGATATTGATGCCATATTAAGCGTGGTCAAGTCTGAAGTAAAAAGTATTTATGCAAGCGGTGTTTCCGTCATCAGTGAAACCCCTGATATTGCAAACGCCCGCATCGAATTTGAAAACGGTTGTGTGGCAAACCTTACAGCGAGCCGCATTTCGTTGAAGAATATGCGTAAGTCGCGATTTTTCCAGCGTGATGCATACATTTCAGTGGATTTTCTCGAAAAGAAATGTGAAGTCGTTAAAATGAAAGATGCCCCTGAAAATCCGGGAGATTTTGATATGATCCTTCAAAACGCCGAAGGACTCAAAAAACAAATCTATTTTGACAACCCAAAAGTAGAACCTAACAATGCCATTCTTGATGAACTCAACACATTTGCTGATGCCATTAACAACAACACTACGCCTGTTGTGACACTTGAACAAGGTACAAACGCGCTGCGGGTCGCCCTGCAGGTGCTTGAGAATTTTAAAAAAATATAATTGAAGTTTAATTTTAAAAAAGACATCCGCCTTTGCGGGTGATACATATGAAAAACGTAGCAGTAATAGGAGCCGGGACTATGGGAAACGGCATCGCGCATACTTTCGCACAAAGCGGATACAAAGTTCAACTCATTGATGTTTCTGAAGAATCACTAAAACGCGGTATGGCAACCATCACCAAAAACCTGGACCGCATGCTTGCCAAAGAAAAAATAAGTGAAGAAGACAAAAAAAATACGCTTGCTAATATTACCACCTTCACAGATATGGAGGACGGTGTGGAATATGCAAGCCTTGTGGTGGAAGCCGCGACTGAGAATGTGGACCTGAAACTGAAAATATTCAGAGACCTGGATAAGTTTTGTCCTGATGATACCATTTTAGCAACCAATACTTCCTCAATATCCATTACCAAAATTGCTGCCGCCACAACACGCCCCCAGCAGGTAATTGGGATGCACTTTATGAATCCCGTGCCCATTATGAAACTAGTGGAAATCATCAAAGGATACAATACCTCCCCTGAGGTATATCAAACAGTAGCTGAACTTTCTGAAAAACTTGGTAAAGTTCCTGTTGAGGTCAATGATTATCCCGGCTTTGTAGCGAACCGCATTTTAATGCCCATGATTAACGAAGCCGTCGAAACCCTATACAATGGCGTGGCCGGTGTGGAAGAAATTGATACCGTAATGAAACTGGGTATGGCACATCCTATGGGTCCTTTACAATTGGCTGACTTTATAGGTCTGGACGTTTGTTTGTCCATTCTCAATGTGATGTATGACGGTTTTAAAAACCCAAAGTATGCCCCCTGCCCGCTCCTGGTCAATATGGTGATGGCCGGGAAACTGGGTGTGAAGAGCAAAGAAGGCTTTTATGATTACAGCGAGTCATTTAAAGCGGAAAAGGTTGCTGCTATGTTTCGTTAATAATTCATATGACTAAAGTAGTTCCATTTAAAGCAGTAAGACCCACCCGCGATAAAGTGGGGCTGATTGCAGCGCGTGCTTACCAAAGTTATACCGTGGCCGAAAGAGAAGCCCGTCTAAACAACAATCCCTATTCTTTTTTACATATTGTCAATCCCGGTTACAAATACCATAAAGAGATTGAAGGGATTGACCGTTACAAGCTTGTGAGGAACCGGTATCTGGAATTTAAAGAAGAAGGCGTTTTTGTCCAGGATGAAAAACCTTCCTATTACATTTACAAAATTGTAGACCGAGATAAAAGAACCTATATGGGTTTCATTGCGGCTACCAGTGCCGAGGATTATGAAAGCGACGTAATCAAAAAACACGAAGACACGCTGGAAGAACGCGAGGTCATTTTTAAAGATTATCTAAAAACAGTAGGGTTTAATGCAGAACCGGTTTTAATGACCTATCCGGATAATAACGCAATGGCTGAAATCATAAAACACATTACCAAAGACCGCTCTGAATATGAGTTCACAACCACATACAGGGACACCCATTACCTCTGGAAAGTAGACGATGAAAAATTGGTACAACAGATAAAAGATGAGTTTGAAAAAGCAGACTGTCTCTATATCGCAGACGGCCATCACAGAACAGCTTCTTCACATCTTTTGCAACAGGAATTAAAAGCTGAAAATCCCAAACATACCGGAACAGAAAATTATAACTTTTTTATGAGCTATCTCATTCCTGAGTCGCACTTAAAAATATATGAATTCAACAGGTTGATAAAAGACCTGAATGGTTTGTCAAAGGAGGAATTCTTAATCGCCCTTGATGCCTACTTCAGGATAGAAAACAGGGGACTGACTTATTACAAACCAAATACCCCACATCACTTTAGCATGTATCTGGATGGTGCGTTTTATTCACTGTATCTCCGGAAAACAAATTATGCAATTGAAAATGCTTTAGACGAGCTGGATGCGCAAATACTTTATAAAACCGTATTAGAACCCATACTGGGGATCAAAGACCTGCGCAATGACAACCGCATTACCTACGCTCACGGCCGCAATGATATGGCCTATGTAAAAACAAATGTTGACAGTGGTGACTTTCAGGTTGGGTTTGGCCTGAAACCTGCAACCATTGAGCAGCTTAAAAATATTGCAGATCAGGGATTAAAAATGCCTCCCAAAAGCACCTATATAGAACCCAAACTGCGAAGCGGCATTACCATATATGAATTTTAAAAGTGAATAAAACGAAATGAACAGCATCACAGAAAACTTAAAGCAAATAAAAGCTTCCCTACCTGAAAATGTAAAGCTGGTTGCCGTTTCAAAAACCAAACCTGTGGATGAAATCATGGAGGCTTACAATGCAGGGCATCGTGATTTTGGTGAGAATAAAATTCAGGAAATGACTGAAAAGTGGGAGCAAATGCCCAAAGACATCAGGTGGCACATGATTGGACACGTGCAGCGCAACAAGGTGAAGTATATGGCTCCCTTTGTTTCCTTAATTCACGCAGTTGACAGTTTAAAACTGTTGAAGGAAATTGACAAACAGGCCAAAAAAAACAACCGTACCATTGAGTGTTTGCTTCAGGTCTATATCGCAAAAGAGGATACCAAATATGGTCTGGAAGCAGAAGAGGTTTCAGCTATTTTTGAAACAGAAGAATATAAAAAATTTAAGAATGTGAGGATTGTTGGTTTAATGGGAATGGCTACATTTACAGATGATAAAAATCGGATTTCCAAAGAGTTTGAATTCATCAAATCCTTTTATGACCAGCTAAAAAACAAATACGGCCTTCACGAACTTTCCATTGGAATGAGCAGTGATTATCAGGTCGCCTTAGAACATGGAAGTACCATGGTGCGGGTTGGCAGTGCCATCTTTGGAGAACGCAATTACAACTAAAATACTTGTACGCAATACTAGACATAGAAACCACCGGCGGAAAATACAATGAAGAAGGTATTACTGAAATTGCTATCTATAAATTTGACGGCCACCAGATTACAGATCAATTTATAAGCCTTGTAAATCCTGAAATTCCTATTCAGCCTTTTGTGGTGAATCTTACAGGCATCAACAATGATATGCTCAGACAGGCCCCAAAGTTTTATGAGGTTGCCAAACGCATTGTTGAAATTACTGAAGACAGTATTATTGTTGCCCACAATGCCAAGTTTGATTACCGCATCCTTCAAACAGAGTTCAATCGACTGGGTTTTGAGTTTGTAAGGGAAACACTTTGCACGGTAGAACTATCCAAAAAGTTACTGCCGGAGATTAAATCTTACAGCCTTGGAAAACTTGTGCGTGAATTGGGTATCCCCATGAGCGACCGCCACAGGGCATCAGGAGATGCTAAAGCAACTGTTACGCTCTTTAAACTTCTGTTGTCTAAAGATTCCAAAAAAGAAATTGTAAGCAATACGATCAGGCTGGAGCCAAAGAGGCAACTGGATTCAAAGTTGTTGCGTATCATTGAAAAAATACCTTCAGAAACGGGGGTGTATTATATGCACCGTGAGGATGGAGATATTATCTACATTGGAAAAAGCAGGAACCTCAAAAAACGCATCATACAACATTTCACTTCCGATAACAGAAAATCAAAAAAAATTCAGGAAGAGGTTTATTCGGTTTCTTTTGAAAAAACGGGTAGTGACCTGATTGCGCAACTTAAGGAAAGTGAAGAAATTAAAATCAATAAGCCCATCTACAACCGGGCGTTGCGTAAAACCCTTTACCAATATCAACTCAGCAGCTTTAAAGATGGAAAGGGATATATCAACCTAAAAATAGAAAAGGCTGATTCGCGTAAAAAACCCATAACCACGTTCACAAACTACCAGCAGGCAAAAAGCAGTTTGTTTAAAATCAGTGAAGCGTATGGGTTGTGTCAAAAACTCACGGGACTCTACCAGACCCAAAGTGCGTGCTTTGCTTATTCCATTAAAGAATGCGCAGGGGCATGCATAGGTTTGGAATCACCTGAAGAGCATAACAAACGCATTGCCGATTTTTTAGAAAAATATAGTTTTGAAAATCAAAATATGCTCATTGTTGACCGCGGCAGGGACGTTGAAGAACGCAGTGTGGTTCATATAGAAAATGGCATTTTTAAAGGCATTGCTTTTTATAACCTGAATTATCAAATAACAAACCCTGACGTCTTAAAATCACTAATCACGCCTATGACCAACAACAAAGATGCTCAACATATCATTCAAAGTTATTTGCGACGCAATAAAGTTTTAAAAATCATTAATCTGGAGGAGTAAACAAAGAATCCAATAAACTTTGTTAAATTTGAATCTGGTTAACCCTATTTATCGATGCATTTAGAAGAAGAACCAAAAACCAAACTTGACAAGATAAGGCAACAGATTTATATTGTCATATATGGAACAAACACCAAGGCTGGGAAACTGTTTGATGTTTTACTCCTCATTTTTATTCTTTTAAGTGTAACTGTAGTAATGTTGGAATCTGTCAAGGAAATTGACACCCGGTTTCATCAAGTTTTACTTATTGCAGAATGGATTTTCACAACTCTTTTTACAATAGAATACATATTACGCATTTTTTCAACTAAAAAGCCCTGGAAATACATTTTCAGCTTTTATGGGATTATAGATTTGCTTGCGATTCTGCCGATGTATCTCTCATTCTTCATTACCGGAAGTAATTTACTTACAAGTGTAAGGGCATTGAGGTTATTGAGACTTTTCCGCGTTTTAAAGTTAGCCCACTTTGTGGGTGAAGCAACAAACCTAAAAGCAGCTTTAAAAGCGAGCCGTGCAAAAATTATAGTCTTTTTGTTTACAGTACTCATTATTGCCATGGTCGTAGGTACTTTAATGTATTTAATAGAGGGTCCCGAAGCAGGGTATACAAGTATCCCTCGCGGCATTTACTGGACTGTGGTCACCTTAACTACTGTTGGCTTTGGTGATATCTATCCACAATCCGGACTCGGACAGTTTTTGGCTATGTTTGTGATGATTATAGGTTATGGTATAATTGCTGTTCCAACCGGAATTGTTTCGGCTGAATTTGTAAAACAAAAGTCAGGAAATAAGGAAGACAAACAAAAAAGCCCAAAAGTTTTTTGTCCGGTTTGCAATACTAGTGACCACAAGCCGGATGCTGAATATTGCTACAACTGTGGCGAAAAACTCAAGATATAATTTGTCCGGGAATTCAAAATACCTGATCGTTATTGCAGGCCCCACAGCCATAGGAAAAACCAGTACTTCCATCGCACTGGCAAAACACTTTTCATCTGTGATACTTTCAGCTGATTCACGGCAGTTTTACAAAGAAATGAATATTGGCACAGCAGTACCCGCTCCTGAAGAGTTAAAAGAGGTGCCTCACCATTTTATTCAACACAAATCTGTTACAGATGACTATAATGTGGGGGATTATGAAAAGGATGCTTTGCTTTTAATTGAGGAAAAATTTAAAAATAATAATTTACTTTTCCTCGTGGGAGGCTCGGGGTTATATATTGATGCCGTAATAAAAGGACTTGATTATTTTCCGGAGATTAAACCTGAAATAAGGGAAAACTTGCAAAAAGTTTTTCTCGAACAAGGACTTAGACCTTTACAGGAAAAATTAAAATCTCTTGACCCTGATTATTATGCCAAAGTAGACCTGAACAATGCACACCGTCTAATAAGAGCCCTTGAAATATGTATTGGGACCGGGAAACCTTATTCCTCATTTTTGGGAAAAAGAGAAACCGAAAGAAATTTTCAAGTAATAAAAATAGGCCTCCAGGCAGAAAGAAAGTTATTGTACAACCGCATCAACCGGCGTGTGGACTTGATGGTGGAACAAGGACTTTTGGAAGAAGCAAAAAAACTTTTTGATAAAAGACATTTAAATGCTTTGCAAACGGTGGGATATAAGGAATTGTTTTTACACCTTGAAGACGAAATGGATTTAGAAACCGCTGTTGAGGAAATCAAGAAAAATACCCGGCGCTATGCAAAACGTCAACTTACCTGGCTCAGGAAAGATGACAGCATTGAATGGTTTAGACATGATGAAGATATAGACAACATTATCGCTTATATAAAACTCAAAACGTCTTGATTTCTCAAGACGTTTTGAGTTTTAACTTCAATTAATTTTCTACTTCGCTTTTCACAACAAGCCTGAAACCTTCACCATGAATGTTCAGGATTTCGACATCGTCATCTTTGCTGAGGTACTTTCGCAGTTTTGCAATATACACATCCATACTGCGGGAAGTAAAGTAGTTGTCATCTCTCCAGATTTTTGTCAAAGCCAGCTCACGGGGCATCAAGTCATTTTTGTGCAATGCGAGAAGACGGAGCAATTCATTCTCTTTGGGAGATAACTTGTCTGGTTTCTGGTCTTTATATGTAAGAAAGCGCAATTTTGAATTCAGGTGGAAATTACCAATTTGAAAATCAAATTGCTTGCTGTCTGCAACAGAGTCTGTGGCTTTGCGCTGAATGATTGCTTTGATTTTCATCAAGAGCACTTCAGAATCAAAAGGCTTGTTTAGGTAATCATCTGCACCCACTTTATAACCTTTCAGTACATCTTCTTTCATAGCTTTTGCTGTTAAGAAAATGATGGGCACATCTTCATTTTTTTCTCTGATTTCTTTGGCCAGGGTAAAACCGTCTTTATAAGGCATCATTACATCCAGGATACAAAGATCAAAGTCGTCTTTTTTAAACTTTTCAAAGCCTTCCATACCGTTTTTGGCGTGAACGACATTGTAGTTATTCATTGTCAAATAATCTTTTAAGACGGTTCCAAAATTTGGGTCGTCTTCAACAAGAAGGATTTTTTTATTTTCAGTTTCCATGACTTAAGATATTAATTGAAGTTTAATTATAAAGGTACTTCCTTTTCCTTTCTCACTTTCCACAAATACCTCGCCCTGATGGTCGTCGATGATTCGTTTCACGTAAGAGAGACCTAGTCCATGACCTTTTACATTGTGTATATTTCCTGTGTGTTCTCTGTAAAATTTTTCAAAGATGCGTTTCTGAGCTGCTTTACTCATACCACTTCCTTGATCACTTATTTTTAATATAATACTATTTTTAACATTTTCTGTATAGATATCGATTTTTGGCGATTCCGGTGAATATTTTATTGCATTGTCCAGTATGTTGACAATCACGTTTGTAAAGTGTGATTCATTTGCCAGTATAGACGATTTTTGTGCGTCAAAATGTGTTTTTATATATCCGCCCCTGTCTTCTACTATAAGTTCTA
The DNA here is from genome assembly GCA_963975935.1 of uncultured Flavobacteriaceae bacterium. GTDB lineage: Bacteria > Bacteroidota > Bacteroidia > Flavobacteriales > Flavobacteriaceae > Planktosalinus. The sequence goes on along the minus strand of CAXBIQ010000002.1, from coordinate 101,564 downwards.
CGTGGGTTATAGCATCTTCTACCAATTCGTGTAATTTGAGTCTTTCTTTCTTAATGTTCAAGTCTCTTTTTTCCAGTTTTGAGATTCGCAAAACGTTTTCCACTTGAGCATGCATCCTTTTGTTTTCCTCCCGAATCATTTTAAGGTAGCGGGTCATAGTTTCCTTGTTTTCAGAAATCATCGGGTTTTTCATCGCATCAAGTGCAAGGTTTATTGTTGCAATGGGCGTTTTAAACTCATGTGTCATATTGTTTATGAAATCTGTTTTGATTTCTGAAATCTGCCTTTGTCTTATCAATTGTTTTATGGCACTGTAATATGCCAAAATGATTATTGCCGTCAATAAAAGTGTCAAAACCCCCATACTCATAACAGAAGAAAGAACATATTTATCCTTTTTTGAAAAGGAGACTAAAAGTTCATATTTATAACTCCTGTTTTCATCAATAAAAATCGGGACACTATATATATCAGGCGATTTTGGTTCATAATTAAAATTTTCAGATGCCACTTTTGTTGACAAACCATTACTGAAAATTGCAAACTCAAAATCCGGCATTAAATCCCTGCTTTCCAATTGGTGTTTAATCAATGCCTTTATTTCTTCTATATTCACACGTTTGTGAATGGGGATTTGCTTTGCTATGTCCTTAAAGGTCTCTCTAAGTTGATACTGAGCCGGCTCTTCAAGGGTTTTAATAGAAACCTCACTTGTTTCGGTACCTGTACCACCTGCATCAATACCCTCTTTTACACGCGCTGTAAACTTCCTGTTGGTATACCTCCTGAAGTTGATACTGTCTACATCTACATCAAGTATGTTTGAAGATAGTTTGTAATCTTCTTCCAAAAGGCCACTTGAATAAATAAAAGTTTCATTTGTCAGGTTATCAGTGTTGGTATAAACGATTTCCCTAAATGTTGATGTGTCTGGTCTGCCAATACTATCTGCAATCTCAGCATAAAGCCTGTAATAACTTTCGAGTTCCTTCTGTTGCATTTCATTGGAAACCGCTATCAGAGACTGTCTAACATTATAATTAAACTGATCTTCCTTATTTTGTATTGAGTTCTTAATCCAATACACTTGAACAAAAATTATCCCTAACAAACAAAGGCTCATAAAGAATATGAGGATTAAAAAAAGTCTTTTGCTCATACCTCAAAAGTAAGATTTTAACATTTAGCGATTTAATGGTTTAACCAAATGTTAACAAAACAAATGTCATTTAGAAAACATTTTAAGTAATTTTGAGTGAATAGATTCAATGTGAAGAGTTAATTCCTCTATTCCGTTTGAGTTTTCTACTACCACATCGGCGAGTTTGGTCTTTTCAACATCGGGCCATTGGTTTTTTATTCTTTCTTTCACTTCGTTCTCAGAAATCTTGTCACGTTGCATAACACGACTGATTCTTAAAGTTTCCGGTGCTGTTACAAGAATTGTTTTATCACAGTCTTTATAGCCTCCGTTTTCAAACAAAATAGCAGCTTCTTTAATAACATAAGTCCCTTTTTGTTCTTTTAACCACTTTTTAAAGTGCTTTTTAACTTCAGGATGGACAATAGTATTGAGCTGGTCTAAGAGATTTTTGTCATTGAAGACTTTTGAAGCAATATAAGACCTGTTTAAGACTCCTTCAATATAAGAGGATTCTCCTAAAAGTCTGTTTATTTTTTTTACTACTGTAGGGGTATTCATTATTTTTTTGGCTTCCTTATCTGCAATATATACCGGCACACCCAAATCTTTGAATATATTTGCAACAGTGCTTTTACCACTTCCAATTCCTCCAGTAAGGCCCACAACTTTCATAAAATCTATTTGAATGTTAAAAAACTTTCACTCTTAAAGTTAGTCAAAAAATAATTGCGGGAAACGTTTTTGAGGGTTTTCATTTAAAACTCTAATAAAGAGCGTTGATTTGGCAAAAGCGAGGCCATACCCAAAAAATTGAATAAAGAGTGCAAGAATACTGTAAAAACCAATTTTCAGGCTTCTATTTTTGACCGAAGCGTCAATAAATATCAAAAATACATATAAGAGTAATAAACTTATAAAAACCCAATAACCAATAAGTAATAATATAAGTGACACAACAGTGTACAGAATAAATAAGGAAGGAAACCAAAAACTTATTTTAGCAGAATGTGGGTGCCATTGGGTTAAGATGGGTCTAACCAAACCAAATTTTTTAACCTGTGTATAAAATTTTGACCAGGAAATACGGCGTTTATGAAATACAAATGCTTTTTCTATAAATCCAATTGCAAAACCTTTTTGCAATAACCGCTGTGATAAATCAGGATCTTCTCCCGGATGTATTTTCCCAAATCCTCCTGATGCCATGAAAGCTTTTTTTGATATGCCCATGTTAAAGCTTCTGGGCTCAAAACGCTGAACAGCATTTTTTTTGCCTCTTATTCCGCCGGTAGTTAAATATGATGTCATTACATAATTTATGGCTTTTTGTAAAGAAGTAAAACTTGAATGGGCAGCATCAGGACCTCCAAAACAGTCTAGATAAACATTATTCAAAGCTTTATCTACTTCTTGCAGATACTGTGGCGGCAATAAGCAATCTGAATCTAGAATGATAAAATAATTTCCGTTTGCTTTCTTCATTCCAAAATTTCTGGAGTCACCGGGTCCACTGTTTGGTTTATAGTAATAACTAATATCTAAACTATCTTGAAAAAGCAAAACAACTTCATCACATTTTACTGTAGAACCGTCTTCTACAATCACAATTTCAAAATCTCCGGAATAGGTTAGGTTTGCTAAACTTTCCAGAAGCTCTTTAATCTCCTGAGGCCTGTTGTAAACAGGTATAATAAAAGAATATGTTCTCTGCATCTGCCAAATATAAACAAGAAAAAACCACCCCGAAAATTATCGAGGTGGTTTTAAAAGTTTTAAACTGTTACAAATTATCTTTTGATAATCTGATAGGTTCCTGTTTGGCCTTCAGCACTCACTTTCATCAGGTAAGTTCCTGAAGCCAGATTAGCAACATCAAGCTGTGATGTGGTTGCACCTATGTTTTGCTCAAGAACTTTTTGGCCCAACATATTGTACATAGAAACATTGTCCAACATCGCTTTAGCGCTCATATTGATAACATCCATTGCAGGGTTTGGATAAAAAGTAAAGCCATCAATGGTATTGTCAATTGTACTCAATAATGAGCCACTGATATCAATCACAACATCACTTGGACCACCATTGTTCAACACAAAGATGTAGTAGCTTTGACCAGCTACTGTTGTAATTGTCGATGCGGTACTAGGTCCACACTGGTTGTCTGGCTCTGGTGAGAAACTCAAATCTGTCTCATCGCCCACATCCTCGCTGGGTGCTTCATAGAAAAGTACAAAGCTGGCTCCGGCAGGATCGGTTATAGAAGCCTCTGCTGTACCATCAATTTCAGCTGTAAAGCTATACCATACACCAGGTGTACCGGCAATGGCACATCCATCAGGGTTCAACAACTCGTTTGTAGCATATTGTAATCTAACTTCAGGATCAGTATAAGGCTGAGTCTCTGCAGTTACACTTATAGCATTCTCTATCAAATCATTTGGTGGTGGTACCGGTGCACAAACAACATCTGCAACCCATCCCGGACGGGGGACTGAACCATCACTTAAAAAACGAAAGGTTAATGCTCCTGAAGGGTGTGTTGAAGCAAATGGGCCAGGTATGTCGGTACCATAAAAGCCTCCTGCAGGAAATCCACTTGTTGTGGGTGGGTTTCCACTACTGATCAATGGTGAACTTGTATCTGGTCCGTCATATACATAAAGGGCATCCCAGTTAGCCTCCACATCAAACTCAGTGAATATCACAGTCACAAAATCATCAACCTCATCCGGAGTTATTGTCCAGGTAATGTCTTCGTTGTTGCTGTAATCTCCGTCAGGCCCACCTGTATCAGTAAAGACATCCCCACAAGCTGGTGGTGGTGGTGGCAATTCACAAGTAATTTCCAGGCTGAACTCACCTTCAGAAGAACCAAAACCTTCAACCATAATAATATATGTTGATACACCATCAGATTCAAATGTCAATTCAGATTGTAATCCACAGAAATCATCATTTACAGCAATTTCATTCGTTAAGGTACAGTCTGAAAAAACTCTTAAAAGTGAATCATAAGTTGTTCCGCCATCACAAAGGGATATTGTAACATTTTCTATATCTCCACTTCCTGTGTATGAATAAAAAACATCTCCGGCAGTATTTCCTCCGGAATTAGATGCTCCTGAGGTGGTACCTGTAACAACATCACCGCACGTAAGTGCAATGGCGTCTTCACATTCCTCATTTGGAATACCTAGTAAAGGCAATTCTACTAGAGCTCCTCCTGATGCAAGAGAGACCCATAATCCAAATGCGGCTCCGTCTTGATTGGCAGCAGGGTCTAAAAATCCACTTGCCAATACAGTGATGGCTGAACCATCCAGGCCTAACGTTGTAAGTGGAACACCATAGGAGGCTACGACCACTGTACCATCTGCATTTGTAATATCAATCTCATAATCATCTGGTATTAACTCTAAATATCCCTGAAATTCAGGAAACGAAATATCATCTACAATAATTCCTACAGGCACGCTTGTCTCAACTACATCAACTGTGGGTGCATCTGTAGAACCGTGGTGAACCAAAACATCTGTTTCAGCAGGATCTAACGCTGCTTCTCTTGCACCACCGTAAACTTCTAAACTAAAGTCAATGGGGCTATTCACAGTTTCATCAAATTGAGAAGGATCAATAACACCTGTTGCAATCACTAAGTATGTTTCACCTTCATCAAGTGTTGCTGTTAAATTATAAATACTATCACCTGAAGAAGTACTTCCTGCAGGAGCTATATCAATACTTACAGGCGCACCTGCAGGCACATCAACAAAAGGCGTAGATGTTCTGAATTCAAAGTCTTCTAATAAAAGTACATCATCAAGGTAAACATCAACAAATTCTGCAGCAGGGTCTGCACTGTTATGTATAACCTGTACCCTGGCAGTGGCCGGGGCTGCAACAAAATCTGTCAACTCTATATCATCCACGTTCATTCTACGGTTTCCTGAAGTACCCGGTGTGGTTGTAAGTACAATTCTAAATCTAACATCTCCTTCGACCTCAACAGTTTCAGAAAATGTTTGCACAACATCAGTTGCAGTAAAAGGGTCGCCTATTTGAGTCCAGTCTGCTCCTTGGTTGGTGCTGTATTCAACAGCCCAAGGTTGTTGTGCACCATCAGTTCCATATTGTCTGTAAAGAAAACTTATTTCACCCAAACCGTTTGGTTTGTCTTCCAGCATTGTCATTGAAGAACCATCTCTACCTCTAAATCTGGCTGATTGAGTACCATTAAAGAAATCGTTAGCCAGAGACCCAATTAAAGCCTCTGTCATATCAAAGTCAAAACCTGATAAGTTAACAGTCCCTGATGCATAAGATCCTTTGTCTTCTCCGGGTCCTTCAAAGTCTATAATTACACTTGAAGTTCCTCCACCGCCAGTCATTGGTTCTGGTCCGGAAAAAGTCATCTGCCCTCCTTGTACACAAGGACTTGCTGGAGCAGGCCAAGTATCAATCCAAATAAAGTAATCAACACCTTCTTGTGCTTCCCAAGTAACTGTTCTTGTGTCACCTGTTGATCGGGCCCCTGTTACACAACTGCCACCTGTTAAGGGACACCCATTTTCAAATACTTGAATCATGGCCCACGTTGTTTCATCAACTGTCAATGTTGCAGTACCGGTTGAACCGGGCGTATAAGTATAAGTGGCTTCCAGACCATTTCCATATTGTGCAGGAATGATACCACCTGTACCAAAATCATCTTCACAAAAAGGGGTCACGGTATCACTATTTAGTAAATTCTCGGTACCGCAAACAATTGGTTCGCTTACAATATTTCCAGATGTAATCTCAATAGCAAGGTCACAAGGACCTCCGACATTCATTGTAGAAACCTCAGGAATCATTGTCATTCCTTGAGGGTAATTGTTAACCCTGTATACTTCCTCAGGGGTTAATTGTTGGGCGGTTAATGTTGCAGTAAACAGTAGCAATAATCCCCATAAAAATGTAATTTTCTTCATAGTTAAATTTTTAAATTAATTAAGAATCTAAAATTAGAATTTTATTTTAACTTTTTATTAATTAAAACGTGAAGTTAATGTTAAAAAAAATACCCACGATTTGAATAAATCGTGGGTATTTACGGTATATAAATCTATGGAATTAAAAAATTATCTCTTGATAATCTGATAAGTTCCTGTTTGGCCTTCAGCACTTACTTTCATCAGGTAAGTTCCTGAAGCCAGATTAGCAACATCAAGCTGTGATGTCGTTGCTCCTATGTTTTGGTCAAGAACTTTTTGACCTAACATATTGTACATAGAAACATTATCTAACATAGTACTAGCGCTCACGTTAATTACATTCATTGCAGGGTTTGGATAAAAAGTAAACCCGTCAATGGTGTTGTCTTCAGCACTAAGTGTTTCTGTAAGATCTATTATAACATCACTTGGACCACCGGTGTTCAGCACAAAAACATAATAGCTTTGACCTGCTACAGTTGTGATACTGTTATCATTTCCGGGACCACATTGATTGGTAGCTTCCGGGCTGAAGGTCAATTCAGTTTCATCGGCTACATTCTCATTGGGTGCCTGATAGAAAATTACGGCTGTCACTCCCGATGGATCTACCACAGAGCCTTCTGCCGTGCCATCTGCTTCTGCAGTAAATTTATACCACACTCCATTGGTGCCGGCAATAGCACATCCCTGAGGGTTCAATGTCTCATTGGTTGCATATTGCAATCTGACAGCAGGATCTGTATAAGGCTGTGCAAATTCATCCACATCAATAGCATTCACAATTAAATCATTTGGAGGCGGCACGGGAAGACAAGTAATATCTGCAACCCATCCCGGACGTGGAACTGATCCATCACTTAAGAAACGGAATGTCAAAGCTCCTGAAGGATGTGTGGATGCAAACGGACCGGGTATTGTGGTACCGTAATATCCTCCCGCGGGGAACCCGCTGGTTGTTGGAGGGTTACCACTACTGATAAGAGGTGCACTGGTATCAGGACCATCATATACATACAAAGCGTCCCAGTTTGATTCTACATCAAACTCTGTAAAAGTAACAATTACATAATCATCCGGGGTATCGGGTAGAATGGTAGTTGTTATATCTTCATTGTTTGAATAATTACCACTGGGGCCTCCTGAGTCAACAAATTGACCGCCACATTCGGCAACTGGAGCTAATTCACAAGTAATTGCCAAACTATAATCCCCTGACCCTGTTCCAAAGCCTTCCACCATAATTATATAGGTAGAAACACCATCAGATTCAAATGTCAATTGAGATTGAAGCCCACAAAAGTCATCATTGAGTGCAACTTCACTACCCAGTGTCAGGTTACCACAACTTTCAAATACTCTCAACAAAGAATCATAAGTTGTACCACCATCACAAAGTGAAATGGTTACCAGTTCAGCATCTCCAGTTCCAGTATAAGAATAAAATACATCAGGAGAACCATTACCACCGGAGTTTGTAGCTCCTGAAGTAGTGCCGGTTTCTACGTCACCACATTCAAGCGCAATGGCATCAGCACATTCCCAGTTGTTACCACCGCCACCACCGGTTGTTTCAGCGTTGATTACAGAAACCCAACCCATTTGGGTAAGGGTGCCCGGTATTACGGTACCAACAAGGGTAGTACTTCCTGTACTTGTATCAACTATCCTCCATTCTGTATCAAACAATACATTATTAAATGCCGCCATATAAACTTGATCAGTTTCTGCATCCCATGCCATACCCTGACCGAAATTGGCATCAAAACCAATTGGGCCAATTGCTGTAACGGCACCTGTTGAAGTGTCAATTGAATAAAAGATATCATCAACAATTTCATATGTATATGCATTTCCGTCACCATCAATAGCAAGCGCAATCGGGAATGTACCGGGAGCTACACCTAAGCTACCTATTAAGGTAGCAGAAACAGCTCCTATATCAATACTGTAAAAATCTGTTGTTGTAATTCCATAGAGTATGCCGTCAACAGGATTAAACTCCAGTCCGGTCATATCATTAACACCAATATTTCCCAGAGATGTATAAACACCTGTTAATACATCAACACTCCACATTTCCCCAAAATTGTCGATTACATATCCTGTATCATTATCATTAGGATCAATGGCTCCTGAACCCTCAAAATCAGGTGTACCGGAACCAGCGCTTATATTAGTAAAAACTGCGGGGCTTGTAGGGTCTAGACTACCGTAAGATGGAGCGGCGTTATTTATGCCAAAAGCAGTAGGCTCTTCATTACCGCCACCGCCGCCGCCGCCGGTTGCAAGAATTTCAACTTCCCAACCTAAACGATTGACCACTGCAGAAGCATTAAATTCAAAAAAGAAAGCACCTGAAGTACCGGTAAAAACTCCTGAACCTCCGTTTGATGCTAATAACTCAGCAAATGTATCATCTCCTTGATTTATGCCGCCGGAACTATTATCAAACAAAATTGTGCCGGAACTATCACTACCATCATACACTCTAAGCCAATCAAAAGTACCGTTTACTTCATAATCTAAAAACTCAATTTCAGTAACTCCATCAAGTGTGGTTTCAGTAACACAACCACAATTTGGATAATTACCTGGTTCTCCATTTGCGCCTCCTCCCGGTCCTCCCGGATCAAAGAAAAAGTCTCCAACATCAGGAGTAAACGTTTCAACGGCTCCCGCAGTGGGAATAATATCAGCCATAACATCCCTGTTCTGCCCTCTGAAATGGGCTCTTAACGTTTGAACTTCAGAACGGGAAAAAAATTCCTGAACACCATTGGGTTGCGTTCCGATATCAGACAGCCTGGTTAAAAGTTCTTCAAGTGAAGCTGAAGTTGCTGCTTGGGACTCAGAATTGTACATGGCATTCAGAGAAATTTCCAATTCTTCCTCTGTGGAAAGATGCTGGGCACTTATACTTGCCGAGAAGCAAAGCAATAAGCCCCATAAAAAAGTAAATTTTTTCATTTTGATTTTAATTTTAGTTAATATGACTTAAAAGTATTCAAAATTTTTGTTAAATGCTAATATTGCGTTAAAAAATAATTAAGAAATCATTTCTTTTAACACTTAAAAAAAACAAAAAAAGCCTGAAATAATCAGGCCTTTTTTGTCTACAATATGATACATGATTTTACTCTTCCATAAAATGGCTCATTACGGCATCACTAACACCCATATTTGAAAACCCGCCATCATTATATAAGTTTTGCAGGGATACCCGTTTTGTTAAATCACTAAACATGGCGATCGTATAATTTGCACAGTCTTCTGCAGTTGCATTGCCAAGGGGTGACATTTTTTCGGCATATGCTATAAATCCGTCAAAACCTTTAACACCTTGTCCCGCCGTTGTGGGTGTGGGTGATTGTGAGATGGTGTTTACTCTTACTTTTTTATCTTTCCCAAAAAAGTATCCAAAACTGCGCGCAATCGACTCCAAATATGCCTTGTTGTCTGCCATATCATTATAATCAGGAAAAACCCGCTGCGCCGCCATATATGTCAAAGCAACGATGCTGCCCCATTCATTCATTGCATCCTTCTGGTAAAGGGTTTGCATGGTTTTGTGAAAAGACACGGCAGATACGTCCCACCCTTTGTGTGTCCAGTCATAATTTTGATCTGTGTAATGTTTTCCTTTTCTCACATTTACAGACATACCAATGGAATGTAACACAAAATCGAGTTTGCCCCCTAAGATTTCCATTGACTTCTCTACAAGATTATTTAAATCATCGAGGTTTGTTGCATCTGCAGGAATGATTTGAGAATTTGTTTTTTCAGCCAACTCATTGATTTGTCCCATACGCATCGCAATCGGTGCATTGGTCAATACAAATTGGCCTCCTTCTTCGTGAACACGCTCAGCCGTTTTCCAGGCAATGGAGTTTTCATCCAGTGCGCCAAATATGATTCCTTTTTTTCCTTTTAATAAATTGTAAGACATTATTTAAATGGTTAAATGTTAGTGTTTAATTTTTATTGGTGTATGTTTTAGAAATGTGTTATTAAACATTCTAAAGTCAAATATACATTTTTAATTCAGTAATTCCCGGGCATGGGCCATAGCTGAAGCTGATTTTTTCTCACCTCCAAGCATCTGTGCCAGTTCTTCAACCCTTTCTTCAGAAGTTAAAAGTTTCAGCTGGGTATGGGTGATATTATTGACATCTTCTTTATAAACCTTAAAGTGATGACTTCCTTTTGCCGCAATTTGTGGTAAATGTGTTATGCTTATAACCTGCATGCTTTTGCTCATTTTAGCAAGAATATCAGCAATTTTGTTTGCTGTTTCACCGGAAACACCCGTATCGATTTCATCAAATATGATTGCAGGAAGTTGTGTGTATTCGGCCAAAACTGATTTAATGGCGAGCATAATCCGGCTCAATTCACCACCCGATGCAACTTTTTTCATTTCGCCAAATGGCATCCCTTTATTTGCGGTGAATTGAAAAACCACTTCGTCTGTTCCAGTGAGCTGCAAAACTGTAGTTTTATTTAATTTAATATTAAAGCGTGCATTGGGCAAGCCCAATTGTGACAAAATATATTCTAATTTTTCAATTAACTTAGGTAAAATATTTTCCCGGTTTTTGTGCAGCTTTTCAGCCAGGTCTTTCAACTCACTTTCAAGATTCTTAAGCTCCTCTTCCAGGGTTGCTATATCTTGATCAAGATGCGTTGTTTTTTCTACTTTTTCTTCTAATTGCGATTGGATTTCAAGCAAAGTTTCAATGGAGTTTACCTGATGTTTGGATTGCAGTTTGTAAACAGACTGAAGATATGTCTCTACTTCAAGAAGTCGTTGCGGGTTAGCTTCAAGATTATCTCCTGTGTTCTGTATTTCATCAGAGATATCGTCCAGTTCTATTTTTGTGCTCTGCAGGCGTTCCCAAAGCGATTGATATGCTGCCGAAAAGCCTTTAATTTTTGCCATTTTGGAATTGATTTCGCTTAAAGCGGACAAAACTCCAATGTTTTCAGCGTCCAAAAGTTGCGAAACTTCAGAGAGTGTTTCCTGAATAGTTCCCACATTGCTCAAGGTTTCCAGCTCTTCCTCCATAGTCTCCTGAATACCTGCCTTGAGTTTTGCTTCTTGTAATTCCTGAAGCAAAAAAAGATTGTAGTCAAGTTCTTTTTGGGCATCAAGCTTGTTGGTAGCAATATGGTTTAATTCCTTTTGTTTGCTTTTAAAAAGCGTGAGAAGATTTGAATATGTTTCAAGGGTTGCCTTGTTATCTGCCAGTACATCAATAATTTCCATCTGAAAACTTCCCGAAGAGATTTCAAGGGTCTGATGCTGATTGTGAATATCAATTAAATGTTCACCCAGCAAACTAAGGACATTTAAATTTACGGGAGTATCATTTATAAAGGCCCTGGATTTACCTGAAGGAAGGATTTCCCTTCTTATTATGGTATTTTTTTCATAGTCGAGGTCTTCAGTGATGAAAAGGGGTTTAAGCGCAAGGTTTTCCAGATTGAATTCTGCTTCAATGATACATTTTTTTGATGTGTCTTTGATACTGGAAAGATCTGCTCTTTTGCCCAGCAACAACGAAAGTGCCCCTAAGAGAATGGATTTTCCGGCGCCGGTTTCACCGGTAATAATGGTCAATCCTTCTTTAAAATTTACTTTAATATCTTCTATTAAAGCGTAGTTCTTTATATTGAGATGGGTTATCAAATTAGCACATTATTTTATGCACTAAAGGTAAAAGAGTTTAGGGTTTAAAACAAGAGACTAAAATTTAATTTTTGACCAGTTGTCTCTTTTTGTTGGGGCCATCCTCGTAAGGTTTTGCACCAAATCGTCAATAGGTACATTGGGACCGTCACTAAATATTGCCTGAATTTCTTCAGCTTTAGCATCGAAGAAAGTGCGCAATAAAAAAGAGTTAGGCCTTCTGTCATTGATATCTTTTAATTGATTTATGGCTTTTGCAATGTTTTCCTTTCCCGTTTTGGAATTTTCCTGCATCAGGTCAAGCCCTTTTCTATGGTAATCATACATAACGGTATGGAAAGCACTGTATATGGGAGAAATTAAGGCCTCATTAAGCTGGTATCTCGATTGATTGCCATCACTGGCTCTCCAACCCTGAAAGTTTCCTGAAGCAGCTGTATTCACAATTTGTTTGGCTATTTGATGATAATCATCGCCACCGTTTAAAGAAAATGTGGAAGCGTCCAGCCCAAGGATGGTGTATATATGAAAAGAAATTGCCGAAACCAGATTAGATTCAAAGGAATTTGGGTTAAAATTCAATGGTTGAAACTCACGGTAATTAAAACTAAATTGCCTGTCATTATAATTGTAAATGGGCGATGAATAATTTGACCCAAAGACCGGTCTTGATGCTTGCACTTGTAATGTGGCTGTAAAAATGTCATTATCATATTGCGAAACAATAATTACAAAGCTACAGTTAATGCGTTCCTGATTTGCAAACACATTGTTTGTCCAGCTTGATTCATTAATAAATTCTGTCAAATCCCTTTCCAGGGTTTTAAAAACCTGAAGAGACTCCACTCCTGTTTGCTCAGCATTAACAACAACGGTGGCATTCAATTCCTGTGCTTTTGCAGTTATTGAAACCAATGCTACAAGTATAAAAACCAAAATTTTATTCATCAAAATAAGGTATTAATTCATTTAAAATATCAACTGCAACCTCGCTTTTTGGTTTTGTGTCAAAACTTTTTTGGTTGCTGTTCTTATCAATAATTGTAATTCTATTTGTGTCTGAACCAAACCCGGCTCCTTTGTCATTCAACGAATTTAACACAATAAAATCTAAATTCTTTTTAATTAGTTTTTTTTTTGCGTTTTCCACTTCATTTTCAGTCTCCAGTGCAAACCCTACCAAAAGCTGATGTTTTTTACTTTCGCCTAAAGAAGCCAGGATATCTTTTGTGGGCTCCAACTCAATGTGTAACGCTGCCTTATCCTTTTTTATTTTCTGTTCTGCTTTTGATTTCGGTTTAAAATCGGCCACAGCAGCAGATAAAATTGCAATGTCGACTTCATCGAAATACTTGTGACACGCTACATACATTTCTTCAGCCGTGGTCACGGCAATCTTTTTGATACTATAACCTGTAATATCCAGATGAGTGGGACCCGAAACAAGTATAACTTCAGCACCCAAATTTGAGGCAGCTTGTGCAAGTGCATACCCCATTTTTCCGGAGGAATGATTCCCAATAAACCGAACGGGATCAATGGCTTCATAGGTGGGTCCTGCAGTAATAAGCACCTTTTTATTATAAAGTGGAAGCTTTTTTAAAATATCATGTTCTAAAAAACTGATTATTTCTTCAGGTTCTGCCATTCTTCCTTCACCTACCAGGCCACTGGCAAGTTCACCAAAACCGGCAGGAATTTGGATATTCCCGTAAGAATTTAGCTTTGCAAATGCATCTTGTACAGAGGTGTGCTTGTACATATCAAGGTCCATTGCGGGAGCATAGTAAACCGGGCATTTGGCTGAAAGATAGGTTGCAAGTAACATATTGTCGCAAGTACCATTAGCCATCTTGGAGAGTGTATTTGCAGTGGCAGGAGCTATAACAAAAACGTCGGCCCAAAGAGCCAACGCAACGTGATCGTTCCATACTGCATTTTCATCATCTTCACTTGTTAAAGATGAAAATACGGTGTTTTTTGAGAGTGTTGATAAGGTTAAAGGTGTTACAAAATCTTTCGCCGAAGGTGTTATTACAACTTTGACTTCAGCGCCGGCTTTTATAAACAACCGCACCAAAAATGCAGATTTATAAGCAGCAATACCGGCAGTGATGCCAAGCAAGATTTTTTTACCGCTTAAAATAGACATGATGTATTACTTACCCGGATTTTCTTCCAGTGTGCTTCTGAAGTAAATCTTTTTATCCAACCACTCCTGCATTGCCAAAGCATGTGGTTTTGGAAGTCTTTCATAAAATTTAGAAACCTCGATTTGTTCCTTATTTTCAAAAATTTCTTCCAGACTGTCGTTGTATGTTGCAAACTCATCAAGTTTTTCAAGAAGTTCTTTCTTGATTTCAAGATTGATTTGATTTGCTCTTTTAGAAACTATTGATATGGCTTCATAAATGTTTCCGGTGGGAGCATCAACAACATTTTTATTTAAAGTGACGGTATTTACCGGCGCTTCAGTTTTCTTCAAATCTGTCATAATTATTATACTTGTTTGTTTTGTAATCGTTCTTCTATATCCTGTAAAATAAGATCAGCTTCTGCTTTTCTCTCACTTTCAGAATAATATCTGTTAAAACTGTTGTAATATCCTTTGGCTGCTTCCAATCGTTCAGGAACGAGATAATTAACACTTCTTAAAGCCAGGTCATAAGCAGCTTTAAGTCTTAAAAAATAAGCATCCATTCTGAATTCTGACCCTGGAAAATCTAAAATAAAATTGTCAAAAGATTTGATTGCCGCTTTATAATCTTCAATATGATAATATTGTTTTGCAATTTCAAAACTTTTCTTTTCCAGTTTGTTTGTCAATTCTGCAACATCTTTATTTGCTTCAGGCAAGAATTCCCCTTCCGGAAATCGGTTGATATATGCCTGTAGCTTTTCAAGTGCCACATAAGTATCTGTTTGATCCAAAGAATATCTGGGCGAAAGAAAATAATAACTCTTTGCGCCTTTGTATGCTGCCTCCTCCACCTTTTCGCTTAAGGGATAGGATGATACAAACCGTTCAAATTGATAACCTGCAAGGTAATAATCACCCAGGTTATAAAAGGTATTGGAATATATGAACATTAACTTTTCTGCCTGGGGTTTTCCACGGTAAGCGGGAACAATTTGTTCCATCAACTTCAGGGCTTTTTTGTATTTACCAGCGTTATAAAGTGAATCAGCATGGTGAAACTTCAACCCAACGTCTTCAGACTTCAGGACCTTTTGATAAGGGCTGCAACTGAAAAAAAGCGTTGACAAAACTATGATTAATGCGGTAATTCTCATTTGGTTCAAAAACATCGTGCAAAAGTAAGTAAATTAGTGAGATAATAAAAATCAATATTAGCTATTACAAACGAAATATTAACAGACATGTGATGTCTTGTGAAAAATTTAACGCAAACCTGTTGTAAACTCCTGTATTTGCTGCTTTAATCCGGCACTTGCCTCCACCAGCGGAAGCCTTACCACCGCACTGCAAATACCCAAAGTTTCAAAAACGGCCTTGATTCCGGTAGGGTTGCCTTCGGCAAAAATCATATCAATTGCCGGCGCCAGCTTGTAATGCAATTCATATGCTGCATCCACATCTCGCTTTAGCCCAAGCCGAACCATCTCGGAAAATTCTTTCGGGAATCCTTCCCCAATAACCGAAATAACACCTGCACCTCCCGCAAGGACCATGGGCAAAGTAATCATATCATCCCCAGAAATAACCAGAAAATCTTTCGGTTTGTCTTTAATCAGTTGCATTGCCTGAACGATATCACCGGCCGCTTCCTTGATACCTACTATATTTTTAAAATCATTGGCGAGCCTGATAACTGTTTTGGGTAACATGTTTGAAGAAGTTCTTCCGGGGACATTGTATAAAATTATGGGTTTTGGGGATGCCATTGCAACCGCTTTGAAATGCTGATAAATCCCTTCCTGGGTGGGTTTGTTGTAGTATGGCGAAACAGAAAGCACGGCATCAAATGAAGAAAGGTCCCTTGTTTTTAACTCCTCTACAACTTTAGAAGTATTGTTTCCTCCCACACCCAAAACCAAGGACAACCTACCATTGTTTACCGAGATTACTTTATCAATAACCTGTTGTTTTTCATCAGCAGATAAAGTGGCACTTTCTGCCGTGGTACCCAGAACAACCATGTACTCAACACCACCTTCAATACAATGGTTCACAACACGCTCCAGACCTTCAAAATCTATGGAAAAATCATTTTTAAAAGGAGTTACTAAAGCCACCCCGGTTCCTGTTAATGTGCTCATGCCGTTTCTTTTTTGTTTTTAAAAATGCGTATGTATTTTGCCAGTTCCTGTTCAAAAACAGGATACTCCTTTATACCAATTTTAAAAATGATATCAAAAAGCCTTTTATCCGCTCCTCTCAAACCCACTTTCACGTCTGCATTAATTTTTGATGTTATATATTCGAGATACTTGTTCTTTTTAGAATAGTAACCTATAAAAATATCATACTTCCTGTCCACAAATTCTTCTATACCCGGTTTGTTTAAAGAACCGTTCCATGTAAAATCCTTTGAAGAAAACTTGTTGTGGTCAAAAGTGGGCAGATTTCTTTTTTCCTCCTTGTATATTATCAACTTTAAATCTTTGTTAAGGATTTCAAGGGCTTCAATCAAGCCTGAAAATATTTCTGTATTTTCAAATTCTTCAGCATTTACAAGAATTCCCACAGTTTTAAAACTTGAATTCTGTGTCCCGGGAGTTGCTTCTTTTAAGTGCTGTTCAATCTGCCTCGTAAGGAAATATTTCTTGACGGCTTTAAAATTCATTTATCTTTACAATCTTGATTACAAAAGTAAGTATTTTATCATGAAATCGAATTCTATTACCCACTCCTTAATGAAAAATATTTTTCTCCTTCTCCTCCTCAGTATTGTTGCCGGATGCACAGAAGAAAAAGAGCTCACTGTAACGCAAATAGAGGGCGTTAATATTGAAATCAACGATTCCATTAAAGGAGTTGTTGAATATGAAAACTTCCTTAAACCTTACCGAAACCATATAGCATCTCAACTCAATGAAACACTAGCCTACAATGTCAGGCATATGAATCGTACAGATGGAGCGCTCAACTCTTCCATTGGCAATATGATGGCAGATGCCGTGATCGAACTGTCCGGTCCTATTTTCAAACAACGCACCCAAAATGAGATTGATTTTGTCCTGCTAAACTATGGTGGCATCAGGGCTACAATGGAGAAAGGTGATGTTACCCGAAAAACTGCTTTTGAAATCATGCCCTTTGAAAATGAGATTGTGATTTTAGAGCTTTCGCCGAAAAGGATACAGGAAATGTTGGACTATTTAAGATTTGAACTGCTTGCACACCCAGTTTCTGGAATTGAAATAAACCTAAATAAAGACTATGAAATATCCGAGGTTAAAATTCAAGGCACCGCTTTGGACTCCACCAAAAACTACTTTGTAGCCACAAGTGATTATTTGAGAAACGGTGGTGACAGGATGTATTTCTTTGAAGATCCAGTAAGCGAAACACCCCTTGATTATAAAGTAAGAAACGTTCTTATTGATTACTTTATTAAAAAAGACACGATAGATTCGACACCCGATAAACGTTTTATAAAATCAGATTAAAATGAAAAGAAGACACTTTATAAAACAATCTGCTACTGCATCAGCATTACTGGTCGCAGGAAGTTATGGGCTTTCTGCTTTTAGTTCGGTATCAGAAAGAAAACATCTAACCATTCTCCATACCAATGACACGCACAGCCGTTTCGATCCGTTCCCGGAAACAGATGCACGCTTTCCAAACAAAGGGGGAATAGCGCGCCGGGCAACTTTGATTGAAAGGATCAGAAAAGAAAACCCTAACACACTTTTGCTTGATGCCGGTGATTATTTTCAAGGCACACCTTATTTTAACTTTTATGGGGGTGAACTCGAATTAAAACTCATGTCAAAACTGCGTTATGACGCTGCCACAATAGGCAATCACGAGTTTGATAATGGTCTCAACGGATTGCTTGCCCAATTACCACACGCAAACTTTCCCATCATTTCTTCAAATTATGATTTCAGCAATACTGTGCTTGATGGATATGTTAAAAAATACAGGACGTTTGAAAAAGACGGTATTAAAGTTGGCGTATTTGGATTGGGGGTTGAACTGGAAGGTTTGGTCACCAAAAAACTCTATCAGGAAACCAAATATTACGACCCCATTGAAATCTCTCAGGATATTACAAAAATCTTACGGGAAGAGGAAAACTGCGATATGGTGATTTGCCTTTCACACATTGGTTATAGTTATGAACACGATAAAATATCTGACGTAAAGCTGGCTGCAGCTACCTCTGGTGTTGATTTAATTTTGGGTGGCCACACCCATACTTTTTTGCCAGAACCCGTAATCATCAAAAACAAAGACGAAAAAGATGTTATGATCAATCAAGTGGGTTTTGCAGGTATCAACCTGGGAAGGATTGATTTTTATTTTGAGGAATCAGAAAAAGTAACTACAGAAGGAATGTCCTTGACAGTTTAATTATATCATCCTTAAAAAATCATCCTCAGAGATTATAGGAACCCCCAGACTTTCAGCTTTTTCCTTTTTGCTGGGACCCATATTCTCACCGGCAACCACATAGCTTGTTTTTGATGAAATGGAACCCGACACTTTACCGCCGTTGTCTTCAATGAGCTTTTTAAGTTCATTTCTGGAAACTTTCTCAAACACACCCGAAACCACAAAGGTTTGCCCTTGCAAAACATCCGTTTGTCCTTGCAAAGCTTCTTCAGAAAGTTGTAATTGAACACCATAGGATTTCAACCTCTCAATGATCTCAATATTCTCTTGTTTACTGAAAAACTCCACAACGCTTTCAGCGATTTTCTCACCTATTTCATCCACCATAATGAGTTCCATTTGTGTGGTTAACTTGAGGGCATCTATACTTTTGTAATGTTTGGCAAGCTTTTTAGCAACAGTTTCCCCCACAAACCTGATTCCCAAAGCAAACAGTACCCTTTCAAAAGGGATTTTTTTTGATTTTTCCACACCGGCGACCAGGTTTTCGGCACTCTTTTGTGCCATACGCTCAAGCGGAAGCAGTTGTTCCACTTTCAGGGTGTATAAATCTGCATAGTTTTGAATCAGGCCTGCATTAAAGAGCAATTCAACGGTTTCACCACCCAGCCCTTCAATATCCATCGCTTTCCGAGAAATAAAATGCTGCACGCGACCCGTAATCTGCGGCGGACACCCGTAAAAATTAGGGCAATAGTGTTGGGCTTCTCCTGCTTTTCGCGTAAGCAACGTGTCACACTCAGGGCAATGGGTAATGTATGCTGTGGGCTGCGACTCCGCATAGCGTTTGCTGAAATCAACACCAACTATTTTTGGAATAATCTCCCCTCCTTTTTCTACATACACAGTATCACCTTCCCTTATATCCAGTTTTTCAATCTGGTCTGCATTGTGCAGGGAGGCACGTTTTACAGTAGTTCCTGCAAGTTGCACGGGTTTTAAATTGGCTACCGGGGTGATGGCGCCGGTGCGTCCCACCTGATAGGTGATTTTTTCCAAGATAGTTTCTGCCTGTTCAGTCTTGAATTTATAAGCCATCGCCCAGCGGGGAGATTTGGCTGTATATCCCAATTCCTCTTGTTGATATAGACTGTTTACTTTTATGACCACGCCATCAGTCTCATAAGGCAATTTGTGGCGGTTGGCATCCCAGTGATGGATAAATTCCAGTACTTCTTCCATGGAATTTGCAAGTTTGCAAGCATCGGGAACTTTAAAACCCCATTCTTTTGCCTTTTGCAGGGATTCATATTGTGTAGTAATAGGCAACCGGTCCCCCACAACGCCATATATCAAACAGTCCAGAGGACGTTTTGCCACCTCAGCACTATCCTGTAATTTCAAACTCCCTGAAGCTGTGTTCCGCGGATTTGCATAAGCTTCATCCCCGGCCTCCAGGCGTTCATCATTCATTTTTGCGAAACCCGCAAGGGGTAAAATAACTTCACCACGAGCGTGAAATTTTTCAGGAAAATCTCCTTTGAGCTTTAAAGGGACAGAACGGATTGTTTTGATATTATTGGTCACATTATCTCCCTTTGTTCCATCACCTCGTGTCACGGCTTTTTGTAATATTCCGTCTTCATAGGTTAGGCTCATGGACGCCCCGTCATATTTGAGTTCGCAGGTGAATTGCACATTTCCGTCAACCAGTTTTTTGATGCGTTTTTCCCAATCGAGTAAATCTTGTTCAGAATAGGAATTATCAAGGGAATGCATGGGATATTCATGAAGCACCGTTTCAAAGTTTTTTGTCACAGCACCGCCCACGCGCTGTGTGGGCGAGTTAGGGTCAAAATATTCAGGATGTTCTGCTTCCAGTTGTTGTAATTGTTTGAGTTTTTGGTCAAACTCAAAGTCTGAAATTTCGGGTGCATCTAGCACATAGTAATTGTAATTATGCCGGCTGAGTTCTTCTCTTAAGCGGAAGATTTTTTCCTTTATATCCATTGTATAAAGATTCGGAAAGTTTTAGAGATTAGCAAATAATTTTATTGCGAAAAAGGTGCTTATTTTAGTTTTTTCGCTTCGTTCCAAAAGATATCCATTTCGGCAAGTGACATCTCTTTGAGGGGTTTGTTGACGGCTTTGGCTTTTTCTTCAAGATATTGAAAGCGTTTGATGAATTTTTTATTGGTGCGTTCCAGGGCACTTTCAGGGTCCACTTTTAAAAAGCGGGCATAGTTAATCATTGAAAAAAGGACATCGCCAAACTCCGCTTCAATCTTTTCTTTGTTATTTTCATTGACTTCGTGTTGCAGTTCGTCAAGCTCTTCTTTGAGTTTTTCAAATACCTGCTCCGGTTGCTCCCAGTCAAAACCCACACCCGCAACCTTGTCCTGAATTCGGTTTGCCTTTACCATAGCAGGAAGAGACTTAGGTACGCCTTCCAGTACACTGTTTTTTCCTTCTTTGAGTTTCAGGTTTTCCCAGTTTTTTTTGACTTCTTCTTCATCAGCTACTTCTACATCTCCATATATGTGAGGATGGCGCTCAATGAGTTTGTCACTAATACCATCAGCAACATCAGCAATGTCAAAGGCCTTTTGTTCACTTCCTATTTTTGCATAAAAGACAATGTGAAGCAATAAATCGCCCAATTCCTTTTTTACTTCATTCAGGTCATTTTCAAGAATAGCGTCACCCAGCTCATAAGTCTCTTCTATTGTAAGGTGTCTCAACGTCTGCATGGTTTGTTTTTTATCCCAGGGGCACATGGCGCGCAGGTCATCCATAATGTTGAGTAACCTGTTAAACGCTTTCAATTGATCTTCTCTGTTATTCATGGAGTTTGTTTTGATTTTATAAAATTACGAAAATGAATTACACCAAAAGCTAAATATGAATAAGAAATGGGTGTATAGAGCAACAAAAAAATCCTGCTGTTAAGAGCAGGATTTGAGTGTTTATTTGTTGTAGAAGTTATGATTTTCTTGCAACAGGACTTTTACCGGTGCCTCCTTTTTTAGTATTGGACACCTTAGGGGTTGATTTTTCAACAGGCACCGCTTTGTTTGCTGTTCCTTTTGCTTCAGTTTGTTTGACGATTTCCTGAGCCTCTTCTTCTGTGGGCTCAGAAAAATCCATCATACCTTTTTCCTGTAAGATGTTATACCACTGGATAATTTTTTTAATATCACTTACATATACTCTGTCTTCATCATAATCAGGAAGGATTTCAAAGAAATATTCCTCAAGTTTTAATTTTTCTCCTTTATGGCTTATGGCTTTGCCTCCATCTTCTTTTTCTTTGATTTTATTGAGTATTTTCCTTAGCGGAATTTCTTCAGTCAAAGTATAAACCGCAATTTCAGAAAGCAAGCTCACATTGTGGTGTGCACTCACTGAAACTTTTTTGCCATCAAGCAACGATTCTGCAAGAAAACCGGTTCTGGTTTGTGTTTTTAATTCATAAAGGCCGGGCTTGCCGGAGATGGATAAAATTTTTTCTAAACCCATATTCTGTATACTTTTTTATTGTTTTTATTTCGTTTCTTAATCTCAAGAATCACAAAGATA
Source organism: uncultured Flavobacteriaceae bacterium (assembly GCA_963975935.1). Taxonomy (GTDB): domain Bacteria; phylum Bacteroidota; class Bacteroidia; order Flavobacteriales; family Flavobacteriaceae; genus Planktosalinus. Next base: position 79,644 of record CAXBIQ010000002.1, on the reverse strand, counting down.
GATATTGAGATTGAAAATAGTATTGATTATCTTTTTTTCTTCATAAGCGGAAAACGCATTCTGTAGTCGATATCAATTTTTCCTTTGGAAATATTAGTGAGTTTTCCTTTAATCAGCCTCTTTTTCAGAGATGATAATTTGTCTGTAAACAAGATGCCTTCTATGTGGTCATATTCATGCTGAATAACGCGTGCTGCCAGACCTTCAAAAGTTTTGGTTTGCTGCGTAAAGTTTTCGTCATAATAAGAAAGCGTGACTTTTTCTTTTCTAAAAACATCTTCCCTAATGTCAGGAATGCTGAGGCAACCTTCATTAAAAGCCCACTCGTCTCCGGTTTCTTCAAGAATTTTGGCGTTGATAAAGGTTTGCTTGAAATTTGCCAGATACCCCAGTTCTTCCTCACTTAAGTCTTCATCATTTGAAAAGGGCTCACAATCAATGACAAACAACCTGATGGGAAGCCCTATTTGTGGTGCTGCAAGACCTACCCCATGTGCATGATACATGGTTTCATACATATTATCAATGAGTTCTTTAAGATTGGGGTATTCCTGGTCGATGTTTTGAGCTTTTTTTCTCAAGACCGGGTCACCGTATGCGACAATAGGAAAAATCATAAATTATTTTCTTTCAAAGTTATACAATTTAAAGTCTTCAGCATAAAGGTTGTTTACAATCGAAATCATATTTGGCGTCCATTCCAGATGATGCTTAGACTTATCAGTTGTGTTTGCTTTAATATTCAAATCAAGGTGCAAATTCTCTGCCAAAAAAAGAAGATCTTCTTCCTTTTCCATATATAAAACCCTTTTGTGTTTAATTTTTTTAAACAACCGGTTTTGTGGATGCAAATGTCGGTTTTTAGAGTAAACTTCAGGCAAAAGTTTTACAAAAGATTCAAAACTCAAATTGTTGAGTGCTTTGAATTTTTCACGAACACTCATTTTTTCAAGCTCCAGAGGCTTAAAGAAAATCTTCTGGCTTCTGGCCCATTTCTTGTTTTCATCAAGATGCTTTCCAAGTTTGTCCCTGTAAAAAGACTCGAGGCGCTTGTAGGGATCTCTTACAAGAATGTATTTATCTTTTTTACTTAACAGCAATCTGAACAACTTGACTTTTCTCAGATGTTTTTGTACCCTTAAAGTTGAATACATCACTTTAAAATTAACACTGATGAAATATCCGTATTTGATGTTTTTAAAGTGTGGCATTTTTAATATAGATAGCTTTGCAAGATGAGTGTAGCACTCACTTCATCAATCGTGGCTTTGTTTTGACGTTGTTTTTTGGTGAGACCGCTGTCGATCATGGTTTGAAACGCCATTTTTGAAGTGAAGCGCTCATCAACCCTTTTCACGGGTATGTCAATTTCCTTGTCCAGCTTTTCCAAAAATTTAGCAATGTGCTCTTCACTTGATGAGGCAGTATTATCCATGTGCTTGGGTTCACCCACGAGAATTAACTCAACCGTTTCCTTAGTTGTATATTCCTTTAAAAATGGAATTAAATTTTTTGTTTCAATAGTGGTCAAACCTGAGGCAATGAGCTGTAACTCGTCTGTAACAGCTATTCCTGTGCGTTTTGTACCAAAATCCAATGCGAGTATACGTGCCATAATATCGTGTTACTGCAAAGGTAATACTTCTCACCGGGATTGCTGCATTTTAACATAAAGCAATTATCTTTACCAAAAATTACAAGCATGAAGAATTTAAAAGATAAAATTGAAGCAGCATGGAGTGACCGTGACTTGCTTTTAAATACCGAAACCATAAACGCCATTCGGGAAGTTGTCTCACTCCTGGACTCAGGTAAATTGAGGGTTGCTGAACCTACTTCTGAAGGCTGGCAGGTAAATGAATGGATAAAGAAAGCGGTAGTGTTGTATTTCCCAATTCAAAAAATGGAAACCTTTGAAGTAGGTATCTTTGAATACCATGACAAAATTCCGTTGAAAACAGGCTATAAGGAAAAAGGAATACGTGTGGTTCCTCACGCTGTTGCACGTTTTGGGTCTTATATTTCTTCCGGGGTTATTATGATGCCCAGTTATGTTAATATTGGCGCTTATGTAGACCAAGGCACCATGGTAGATACCTGGGCCACTGTGGGCAGCTGCGCGCAGATTGGAAAAAACGTACATTTGAGTGGCGGCGTGGGAATTGGCGGTGTTTTAGAGCCTCTTCAGGCTGCACCCGTCGTGATTGAAGACAATGCTTTTATTGGTTCAAGATGTATTGTTGTAGAGGGTATAAGGGTGGAAAAAGAAGCTGTTTTGGGTGCCAATGTTGTACTTACAGCTTCCACAAAAATAATTGATGTTACCGGTGATCAACCCAAAGAAATTAAAGGGTATGTCCCTGCACGCTCTGTAGTAATACCGGGGAGTTATACCAAAAAATTTCCGGCAGGAGAATATCAGGTTCCTTGTGCATTGATTATCGGGAAACGAAAAGAAAGCACCGATAAAAAAACATCCTTAAACGATGCGCTTCGGGAATATAACGTGGCTATCTAGAATACAAATCCTTTTTTGGGGGTAAAAAAAAGCAATGAAAATTCTTATAATTCAGCAAAAAATGATTGGTGATGTACTAACTTCTTCCATACTGGCTGAAGTTTTGCGGAAACACTACCCCGATGCCGAATTACATTATTTAATCAATTCGCACACAGAGCCTGTGGTGTGCCACCACCCCTGCATTGATAAAGTGATTTTTTTTACCCCGGAAATGGAGCATAGTAAAAAGGTATTTTTTCGCTTTTTACAAACCATTAAAAAAGAAAAGTATACCATTGTAATTGATGCCTACAACAAAATAAGCAGTGTATTGATCACTATTTTTTCAGGGGCCAAAATCCGTATCGGAAAGCAAAAGTGGTACACATTGCCGGTATATACACATAAGCTTAAAACCCGTGTAAAAAACACCTCAGGAATTCCCCTGGCATACGAAAACAGACTGGCAATGCTCGAGCCTTTAGGGATAACCGCACCAAAAAACATTACCCCAAAAATTTATCTTACAGAACAGGAAAAACAAAAAGTATTTCAGGATGCTGCTGATGCCGGGGTGGATTTTACTCAACGTCACTATATCATGCTGAACATTTTAGGCAGCAGTGCAGACAAAACCTATCCACTACCCTATCTTGCAGAAATGCTCGAAGGAATTCATACCCATTTCCCGGAAGTTTCTTTTTTAATGAATTATATACCCAAACAGAAAGAATTGGCAGACGCTTTTTTGAGCCACTGTTCCAAAACGGTAAAAGATAGGATTTCCCCATTTTATGCACCAAGCCTGAGGGATTTTATTGTACTCAGCTCATTTTGTAAAGCAACCATTGGTAATGAAGGGGGCGCCATACATATCGCCAATGCCCTGCAGATTCCTACGTTTGCTATATTTTCACCCTGGATACGAAAAGAAACCTGGGGAACCACCGGCCACAATCCAAAAAGTAAAGCCGTTCATTTAAAAGATTATGAACCGGAGCGATTTAAAAACTACAGCCAAAAAGAATTCCGGGACATTCACAAGAGGCTCTATGATGCTTTTTTACCCGGTTTTTTTCAAAAAGAATTGTTTTCCTTTGTGGAAAATTCCCTAAAAAACAACTCATGACACCCAGAAAATTAGCTTTAGGCATACTAAAAAAAATGAAATTCTTACCACAGAAATTCTTTGTGGAAGTGTTTCACGAATATTATTCAGGCGACCGCTTGGACCTTAAAAATCCGGTGACCTTTAATGAAAAAATCCAATGGCTGAAAGTGTACTATCACAAACCTATCCTCACACAATTGGTTGACAAATACAAGGTAAGAGAGTATGTCAAAGAAAAAATAGGTGAGGAATATCTAAACGATTTACTGGCAGTTTACGACTCGACCTCTGAGGTAGACTTTGACGCTTTACCAAACAGTTTTGTCATAAAAGCCAATCACGCCTTTCATTACAACCTCATCGTTAAAGACAAAAGCAAGCTCAACCTGTGGAAAACAAAAATGCGTTTTAGAAAATGGTTGCAAAAAAACCAGTATTACCGGGGTGGAAAAGAGTGGGCCTATAAAAACGTACCACCAAAATTAATAGCTGAAAAATTCCTGAAAGAAGAAGGCAAAGATGTCCTGAGCGACTACAAGTTTTTTTGTTTCAACGGGGTTCCAAAATTTATTCAGGTTGATACTGAACGTGGCACCAACGATTATCGCTGCTACTATGACCTGGAATGGAAAAAATTGCCATTCACAACAGAAAAGAACACCTTTTTTGAAGGCGAAATTGTACAGCCAAAAAACTTAGATGACATGATAACAGTCTCCAGAAAGCTCGCCGCAGATTTTCCATTTGTACGTGTGGATTTATACAATATTTCCGGGAAAATACTTTTTGGTGAGATGACCTTTTACCCTTCTGATGCCCGGAAAAAATATATTCCTGCAGAATATAACGAAATCCTGGGCAGCTACATACAACTTCCCCAAATCCCCCCCGGAAAAAAACGAATTGACCAATAAGCCAAAGTCTTTTGGGAGGATGCCTTCCAAAAGAAGAAAAAATAGTTATTTTTGCTGCAGACATTCTTTCGCATAAACAATACTTTTTTGGAAAACGCCTACAAAATCTCTGTAATTATCAGCACCTACAATTCTGAAGAGTGGCTGGAAAAAGTATTATGGGGGTATGAAATGCAAACAGAAAAAAACTTTGAGCTCATTCTGGCAGATGACGGCTCTAAACAGCCTACTTTTGACTTAATAAAAAAAATGCAAGAGGAAGTTTCTTACCCTATTGTCCACGTGTGGCAGGAAGATGATGGGTTTCAGAAGTCACGCATTTTAAACAAATCACTGGTAGTAGCCAAGTCTGATTATATATTAATGAGTGATGGCGACTGTATTCCTCGGGCAGATTTTATAGAAGTACACCTTAAGCACCAACAGAAAGGATATTTCCTTTCAGGGGGGTATTTTATGCTTCCTATTGACATTTCCAAAGCTATTACCAAAGAAGACATTGTCTCACAAAATTGTTTCAATATTGGTTGGTTAAAAGAAAAAGGATTAAAAGCATCTTTTAAAAACCAAAAACTTACATCCAAAGGCCTGTTACAGGATTTACTAAACAAAACAACACCCACCAATGCCAGCTGGAATGGCCACAACGCCTCCGGCTGGAAAGCAGATATCCTTAACGTCAATGGTTTTGACGAGCGCATGCAATATGGCGGACAAGACAGGGAGCTTGGTGAACGTCTTATGAACTCCGGGATAAAAAGCAAGCAAATCCGCTACAGTGCCATTTGTATTCATCTGGATCATCCTCGTGGGTATAAAAATGAAGCCTCCATTTTAAAAAATAAAAGTATTAGGGAAGAAACGAGAAGACTCAAAAAAACCCGGACTGACTTTGGTGTGATTAAAACTTCTTCAGAATCTTCTGAAACTGAATCTATGGTAAAAATATCTGCCGTAATTATCACTTTCAATGAAGAAGAGCACATAGAAAAATGCCTTAAATCCCTTGTTGATGTTGCTGATGAAATTGTGGTTGTAGATTCCCTTTCAACAGATCGCACCAAAACTATTTGTGAAAAGTATAATGTAAAGTTTGTAGAACAAGCGTTTCTGGGATATAAAGAACAGAAAAATTTTGCCATTGATCAGGCTGCTCACAATCACATTTTATCATTAGACGGAGATGAGGCCTTGTCTGAGGAATTAAAAAAATCCATTTACAAACTTAAATCAAAATGGAACAAAGATGGTTATTTTGTAAACCGACGAAACAACTATTGCGGGCAATGGATCAAGCATTCAGACTGGTATCCTGACCGAAAATTGCGTCTCTTCAAAAAAGGAAAAGGAGAATGGAAAGGCATCAATCCGCATGATTCTTATAAATTAAAGGATGCCTCAAATTCGGGTAAACTCAAGGGTGACCTGTTGCATTGGATTTACCGTGATTATTTTGAACACAATCAAAAAATGGATCGCTTTTCCACTATTTCGGCACACTCATATCTGGAACTAGGAATAAAATCTTCAGCCTGGAAAATCTTATATCGACCTACTTGGGCTTTCTTTAAATCCTATTTTTTACGATTGGGGTTTTTAGACGGTCTCAACGGTTTTATTATTTGTGTGCAAAGTGCCCACGTGACGTTTCTGAAATACATCAAGCTTTACCAATTACAGAAAAAGAAATTAAAGCATAAGGAGTGATTACTTTTTCCGCCAAAAAATATATTTTTTCTTCAGCTTTCTCTTACGATGGTATTTTTCCTGAAAATCTTCTGTCATTTGCCACATAAGCCGAAAGACATCATCTTTATCTTTTTTAATTAAGCTTGCATAAGCTTCGCTGATTGCTTTGACCATATCCATTTTAGGGGTGAGCCGGGCAAAGTTTTTAATGCGTTCATTATATGAAAGCTTTTTAAATTCCATCCTGTTCAGGTCAACCAGGTAAAAGCGATATTGACCGTTTACCTTTTTGATCAGCGTGTTTCCGGGGGAATGGTCTTTGAACAGGATATTGTTTTCGTGCAATAAAAAGGTGAATTTCGTAAAGTGTTTGATAATTATTTCCCTTTCAGGATATTTCGGGTTTGTAATTAATTCCCTGAAGGTAAGGTCATAATCAATATGAGCACTGGCATAATAACTGTCTTTTAACCCGAACAGATAAAAGTTTTCAGCATATGCAATGGGTTGAGGGGTGCCCATACCGTGCTCCAACAGGTACATTGCATTTTCAAAAGAACGTTGTGCTTTAGACTTCCTGAAATACTTATATACAATTTTATTTATCGGGTTGGGTATTTTAAAGGACTTTACATTCAGAGTTTGTCCTCTATAATCAAAAAGCTTGATTTGATTGCGTTCTCCCTTGCCAAGAGGTGTCCCGGAATGATCAAAATCGTTTAAAATTCCCACGATATCTTTTTTATGGGAAGCATATGCCGGATGGATAAGAAGTTTCATATGGACGTTTAGGGTTTTAACCGGACAAAAGTAACCATTCGCATCTTAGACTTCAAATAAAACCCTTATTTTTACACACTAAACATTTTCTATGAACACCCTCCCTAAGTGTACGCTTGTTACCTCAACCTACAACTGGCCGGAAGCTCTGGAATTGCTTTTATTAAGCACTATGAAACAAAGTGTACTGCCTGATGAGGTAATTGTGGCTGATGACGGCTCTACAGAAAAAACGCGACAACTCATAGAACACTTCAAAAAAATATTTCCGGTTCCCCTGCACCATGTTTGGCAAGAAGACAAAGAATTCCGCAAGGCTAAAATTATGAACAAAGCCATCGCAAAAGCGAGGTATGACTATATTGTGGAAATTGATGGTGATATTATTCTGCACCCACGATTTGTGGAAGATCATTTGCGCTTTGCAGAAAAAGGACATTACTTATTTGGTTCACGCGTAAACATTCAAGAAAATTTGCTTCCCGAACTCTTTGCCAAAAAGCAAACAACATTTCACTTTTTTTCCAAAGGAATTAAAAAGAGAAGCAGAACCCTCAGACTTCCTTTTCTAATGAATTTTGCTAAAAGCACAGACACTATTTCATTAAAATTACGAGGCTGTAATATGAGTTTTTGGAGAAATGATTTTATTTCTATAAATGGTTTTAACGAATCCTTTGAAGGTTGGGGAAATGAAGATTCAGAGATGATACAACGATTACACAACTCCGGTATTAAAGGCAAGCGCTTAAAATTTGCGGGCATAGTCTATCACATCTACCACAAGGTGAAAAACAAAAACAAGGTTAAAACCAACCGCGAGATTGAAAAAAAAACAACAGCAAAGAAAATAATATTCACAGAAGAAGGTATTGATAAATATTTATGATATTTTTTATATTATTTAAAAAAAACATACAATTATTTATACATCTAACGATGCGTTATTTTGCTGAAACACAAAAAAGCCTGTAAACCCTATTTTAATGAAAATTCTTATAGTTCAAAATTCTGTAATTCCAGTGCTTCATTATGGAGGTACTGAACGTGTGATTTGGGGTTTAGGAAAGGAGCTTGATGCATTAGGGCACGAGGTCACCTATTTGGTTAATCCTGGCTCTCACAGCCCCTTTGCTAATGTAATAGAATTACATCCGGAGAAAAACCTCAACCAGTTAATACCGGAAGACATTGATTTTGTACATTTTAATTTCACTCCCCAAGAAGAAATAAAAAAACCATATCTTGTAACTATGCATGGAAACCCTTCTGAACAAGAAGTGTTGGATATAAATACAGTATTTATATCTGCTAATCAAGCGTCCCGTTATAACTCCAATACTTATGTGTATAATGGTCTTGATTGGAGCGATTATCATTTACCAATTCTTGACGAAAAAAGAACGTACCTACACTTTTTGGGAAAAGCTAGCTGGAGAGTCAAAAACGTGTTTGGTGCTGCTAAAATAGCTATTGATTCAAGTTATCCATTATATATACTGGGAGGCACAAAATGGAACTACCGAATGTTGAAAAGAGGTTTTAAATATTTATTTAATCCTGATATACGATTTATGGGAATGGTAGATAACCACACTAAAATGAAACTAATGAAAAATTCCAAAGGTCTCATTTTTCCGGTAACATGGCATGAGCCTTTTGGACTGGCAATTATCGAAAGCTTATATGCTGGTTGTGCTGTATTCGGAACAAAAAATGGATCATTGGAAGAACTCGTCAATACAGAAGTAGGATATTTAAGTAATAGTTCTAAGGAAATCACTGAAGCCATCAAAAATTTTGATTTTAATCCGTTGCGTTGTCATAAATATGCAGTTGAAAATTTTAATTCACGGAGAATGGCAAAAGCATATGTTCGACTTTATGAAAAAATTTTAGAGGGAAAGTCTTTAAATTTATCACCTCCTTATTACATGAAAGATAAAAATAAAATTCCTGAATTTATATGAAAAATGAATTCACAAAAGAACTTGAAAAATCGTGGGAAATACTTAAAAAAGGCGGCATCATCCTCTACCCCACAGATACCATTTGGGGAATAGGTTGTGACGCCACCAATGCGGCTGCGGTTTCAAAAATATACAAACTCAAAAAACGGGAAGAAAGCAAGTCAATGCTATGTCTGGTTTCAGACCTTCGTATGCTTGAAAAGCACCTTGAGCAAGTACCCGATGCCGCTTATGATATTATTGAATATGCAGACAAACCCACAACGATTGTGTATGACAACCCGGTGGGTGTTGCAGAAAACCTGATTGCTGATGATAACTCACTCGGTATACGTCTGGTAAAAAAAGGTTTTGCCTTTGATCTTGTAAAAAAATTCCGCCGGCCGGTAGTTTCCACATCTGCAAATATCAGCAAATTTCCGGCACCAAAAAACTTCGCAGAAATAGCTCCCGAGATTTTGAACGGTGTTGACTATGTCGTAAATTTGCAAAGCGAAAATGCAAGTGCAAAACCATCGAGTATCATTCGTTTAAAAAATGATGGGGAAGTGCACATCATACGAATGTAAAACCACTATGCCCAGAGCAAAAAATCATAAAGAAGCCCTCCAGCACCCCATCTTTAAAACACTTTCACAAGCCTCACAGACACTCAATCTGGAGACCTATGTTATTGGTGGCTTTGTACGTGACTATTTACTGAAAAGAGGCACACCCAAAGACATCGATGTTGTCGCCGTGGGTAGTGGCATTGCCTTGGCAAAGAAAACGTCAGATTTGCTTGCCAAGAAACCCAAAGTAACAGTTTTCAAAAACTTTGGAACCGCCATGCTTAAAACCACTGACATGGAAGTGGAATTTGTTGGCGCCCGAAAAGAGTCATACGACCGTGGCAGCAGAAAACCCGCTGTTGAAAACGGCACCTTGGAAGACGATCAAAACCGCAGGGATTTTACCATAAATGCCTTGGCGCTGAGCCTTCACCCTTCCAACTTCGGAGAACTTACAGACCCTTTTAACGGCGTTGAAGACCTTAAAAATAAAACAATCCGCACACCGCTTGACCCTGATATAACCTATTCAGATGATCCTTTGCGCATGCTCCGTGCTATCCGGTTTGCTTCCCAACTTAATTTTAATATTGAAAAAGAATCCCTTGAGGCCATCAAACGCAATAATGAACGTATCAAGATAATCTCAAACGAGCGCATTACTGATGAACTCAATAAGATTTTACTCACTGAAACCCCTTCAACAGGCTTTAAACTTCTACATAACACAGGACTTTTAAAATTCATACTTCCCGAACTTATTGCCCTTGAAGGCATTGATGAAATTGAAGGCCAACGCCATAAGGACAACTTCTGGCACACCCTGGAAGTAGTGGATAATATTTCAAAGAATACAGATGACCTTTGGTTGCGATGGGCTGCCCTGCTTCACGATATTGGTAAAGCACCCACCAAGCGCTTTGATAAAAAAGCAGGATGGACCTTTCACGGTCATGAGTTTGTGGGTGCAAAAATGGTTTATAAGATTTTTAAACGACTCAGAATGCCCCTCAATGACAAGATGAAATTTGTGCAGAAAATGGTATTGATGAGTTCGCGTCCCATTGCCATTTCAGAAGGAGTGACAGATAGTGCCGTGCGTAGGCTTGTATTTGATGCCGGTGATTCAATCGAGGCTTTAATGACTTTGTGTGAAGCAGATATCACTACAAAAAACCCGAAGAAGTTCAAAAAATATCACAACAACTTTCAGAAAGTAAGGGAGCGCATTGTTGAAGTAGAAGAACGGGATCAAGTAAGAAATTTCCAACCGCCTGTGAGCGGTGAGGAAATCATGGAAATCTTTAACCTGAAACCTTCCCGTGAAATTGGAATAATAAAAGACGCTATCAAAGAAGCCATTCTGGAAGGGGAAATCCCAAATGAGTATGAGGCTGCAAAAGAATATATGTTCAAAAAAGCTAAAGCTTTAGGGATTCAAAAAGTATAAAAATTGCTATGAAAACAAATCGGGCTGTCATCATCTGGTTGTTTACCGGGTGTTTTTTAATCTTTATCATGGTGCTGGTGGGCGGCATCACACGTCTCACAAACTCGGGTTTATCCATGACAGACTGGCATCTGGTCACTGAGGTCATCCCGCCTCTTAACGAAGCAGCATGGGAGGCTGCGTTTGAAGAATACAAAAAATTCCCGGAGTATCAGAAAATCAACATTCACTATGATTTTACTCTCGAAGATTATAAATCCATATACTTCTGGGAATGGTTTCACCGCTTGCTGGGCAGGCTTCTGGGAGTGGTCTTCATCATCCCATTTATTTATTTCCTGATCAAGAAAAAGCTGAACAAAGAAACTATAAAAAATTGTTTGATCCTACTGGCATTGGGCGGTTTACAAGGTTTTTTTGGATGGTATATGGTCAAAAGCGGCCTGGTGGACCAACCTGATGTAAGCCATTACCGCCTTGCGCTGCATCTTTTTACGGCATTTATAACCTTTGCCTTTACTTTCTGGGTCGCACTGAACTTAATCTATCCCAAAAAGAAACCGCAGTACCTTTCCTTCAGGAACCTGTTGCGGTTCACGCTTGTTATTTTACTAATACAGATTGTCTGGGGTGCTTTTGTAGCAGGGCTTAACGCCGGTTTTATACACAATACATGGCCTTTGATGAATGACGGTAAACTCATTCATGAGACGGTCACTATGGAGCAGTCTCCGGTATGGAAAAATTTTATCGAAGGAAAAAGCGGAGTGCAGTTTGTACATCGTTATCTTGCTTATGGTGTCGTTGCACTCATACTTATCTTATGGTTTAAGGCCCGAAAGCTCGCCATTACCCTGCAACAGCAAGCAGGAATAAACTGGGTGTTGGCTCTTGTGGGCATACAGTTTGTGCTGGGTGTTTTCACGTTGATCTACGCTGTGCCTTTATGGCTGGGTGTTTTGCATCAAATAGGTGCCTTTTTCCTGCTTGCTGCTATGACATATTCGCTACACCGATTCAGCAGGTAGCGCTATTTTTTATAAAAATTACTATATTTAATTAAAAAAAACAATAATGATCTATCGCTTAAGAATTATCCTGGATGCTCACGAAGATGTGTTTCGGGATATCGAAATATCACAGGAAGATACTTTGGAAGACTTTCACAATGCCATTACCCAGGCCTTTGGTTTTGGCGGTAGTGAGATGGCTTCCTTTTACACCAGTGACGAAGAATGGAATCAGGATGAAGAAATTTCGCTTTTCGGTATGGAAGAAACTGACAGGGTGATGAGTACTACCCTGCTGGAAGATGTGCTTGATAAGGACAATACAAAACTCATCTATGTATATGATTTCCTCAACATGTGGACCTTCCTGATTGAGCTTGCCGATATCGCAGAGCCTGTAGTAGGCGTTTTATACCCCAACCTGATGTTTGCTCACGGTATCATGCCCGATGAAGCCCCGGACCAGGAGTTTGACGTGCAGCTATCTGAGGACATGGATGAAGATATAGATGATATGGAACTTGACCCGGAAGACTATGACGATCTAAATTTTGATGAAAATTGGAATTAGACCGTGATTTCTGGGAAGACAAGTATTCCAAAGAAAATACCGGATGGGATATAGGGTCGGTTTCACCACCTCTTATGGGGTATATAGACCAGTTAAAAGATAAGGAGCTTTCTATTCTAATACCCGGTGCCGGAAATGCCTATGAAGCAGAATACCTCTTTCGGCAAGGCTTTAAAAATATTGATGTGGTTGATCTTGCCGCACAACCCCTCAAAAACCTTCAAAAAAGAGTTCCCGATTTTCCTCAGGAACAATTAATTCAGGCTGATTTTTTTGACCTTAAGAAGAAGTATGACCTCATCTTGGAACAAACATTCTTTTGTGCTTTGAACCCTGCTTTGAGATCCGCTTACGCGAAAAAAATACACGAACTTTTAGAACCCGGCGGGAAACTCACCGGGTTGTTGTTTGATTTCCCGCTGACGGAAAACGGACCCCCTTTCGGTGGAGGTAAAGAAGAATACAGGGGCTATTTTGAACCTTATTTTCACCTGAAAGTTCTGGAATGCTGTTATAATTCAATCCCACCGCGTTTGGGTAACGAACTCTTTATTATCTTTGAAAAAAAACAAGGCCATGGAGATTAAATCAGATGTCATCTTAGACCATACACAGATTCAACATATCATAAGAAGAATTGCTTATCAAATCTATGAAGCAAATGCTGATGAATCTGAGGTACTCTTGGCGGGTATTTATGAAAATGGTTACGTTTTTGCCCAAAAAATCAAGAAAGTACTGGAGAAAATATCTCCCTTACAAGTAAATTTGTGTAAAGTGAACTTGGATAAAAAACAACCCATTAACAGCGTCACTTCAGAACTAGACCCTGTAGATTTTGAAAACAAATCCATAGTGGTAATTGATGATGTATTGCATTCCGGCAGCACCTTGATTTATGGTGTGAATTATTTTTTACAGGTGCCTTTAAAAAAAATTAAAACAGGTGTATTGATTGACCGGAGCCACAAACAGTTTCCCATTAAAGCAGACTTCAAAGGCATCTCATTATCTACCTCTTTAAATGAAAATGTAAGAGTCATTTTTGAAAAAAACAATGACCGGGCAGCGCTAGAGTAATTTTTTATGGATTTCTTCTGCAATTTCCTTGAGTGATTTTCCATCAGTTTTAATAATCAGGTCAGCCTGGTTGTAATAAAAATTGCGTTCAAAAAGGTGTTTCCTCACAAAGTCAAGAAGGGCTTCTTCAGTGTCGATATGTGCAATAACCGGCCTGTGTTCTTTTTCATCAAGCAACCTTGTTGTCAACGTTTCGGGAGATGCTGACAAATATATTGTTTGGGTCTCCGGATTGGTTTTGATGACTTCCATATTATTTCCATAACAGGGAGTTCCGCCACCCAGGCTCAAAATCAATTGTCTGTCATTATTCAACATATCAAGAAGGCATTTTCTCTCAAGTTTTCTGAAATAGATCTCTCCCTTGGTTTTGAAAATCGTCTCAATGGAGCTGTTTTCTGTCTGAGTAATAAAAGCGTCCATATCCATCACCGGAAGGTTGATGATTTTAGCCAATTCTTGAGCTACTGCAGATTTTCCGCTACCCATATAGCCCATCAAAACAACTTTGTTTTTCATTTTAAAATACTATGAATTAAGACGGTAAAAATACGTATTTAAAATTTCCTAAATTAATTTGAAAATTGCTTTGATTAATAAATATAATGATACTATATTTGCACCCGCATTAGAGAAATGCTTTGCAGGCATTGAAATTTTGATCTGGTAGCTCAGTTGGTAGAGCATCTCCCTTTTAAGGAGAGGGTCCTGGGTTCGAGCCCCAGCCAGATCACTAAAAAAGTTAAGCCTCGCGCTTAACTTTTTTTTTCCGGAATGTTTTGCTGTTTTGGGTTCAAAATGCGTAAAACAAACATCCGCCCGGATGCTGGAATTGGTAGACAGGCATGGTTGAGGGCCATGTGTCCTTTAGGGCGTGTGGGTTCAAGTCCCACTTCGGGCACTTTTTTTATTTCTTTCCTTTTTTTATTTCTAGCATATCTTTTACTACTTTTACTTGGTTGAATTAATTTAGCTACACATTAAACAGTTATGAGTGTAAAAACGGTATTTAGTATAAAGGATCTTGAAAACTTAAGCGGTATCAAAGCCCATACCATCAGGATATGGGAAAAAAGATACAACCTCCTGGAGCCGGAACGCACTGATACTAACATTCGACTCTATGACATCGACAACCTTACCAAGTTGCTCAATGTCACGTATCTCTACAACCACGGTCACAAAATATCAAAGATTGCCAAATTAAAGGAAAAAGAAGTGCGTGAGTTCATCCATCAGGCCGGGCTTTATGACAGTACAGAAAGTTTTGCAATCACAGAGCTTAAAGCGTCTATGCTTCATTTTGACCCCAAGCGGTTTCATACCACCTTTGACAGGCTGAAAGAACAATACACTTTCAGGGAAATCTTTTTTCACATCTTTATCCCACTTTTAAATGACATCGGGTTGTTGTGGCAAACCGGAACCATCGACCCTTCACACGAACGTTTTATTTCTGAACTTATCAAACAAAAGATAAGTGTTGAAATTGAGATGGCTTCCCGCAAAGAAGCTACAAAACACAACAAGCTTTTTGTCCTCTTCCTGCCACTTGATGAAATTCACGAGATAGGACTTCTCTATGCTAATTTTGAATTGCTCAACAACGGCTATAAGACAATCTACCTTGGCAATAACATACCCACTGAAAATCTGCACCATTTGTTAAACCACCACAACGATATTGTTTTCATCACCTATTTGACTGTAAAACCCGAAACAGAAGCAATTGACAGTTACATAGCTGAATTGCACAAGACTGTTTGTGTTAACAATAATAAAATATGGCTCTTTGGAAGTCAGGTTTCACATCTATCTGAAGCAAAAGTTCCCAAAGATGTACTGGTCTTAAAGAATATTTCTCAACTCATTGAGAAGCTCTAAATGATAAAGTATTCTTAATTTTTTTTGTTAAATTTAAAAATGTTTAAATAATATATATTTTTGTTAAACAAGTATGCGAAAAAACATTTCTATTATAGGGTCAGGGTTTTCTGCTTTAGCAGCCGCTTCTTATTTAGCAAAAGAAGGACACAACGTCACGATGTACGAAAAAAACAGCACCACCGGAGGCCGTGCGCGTCAATTGATTAAAGACGGTTTTACCTTCGATATTGGACCCACCTGGTACTGGATGCCCGATGTTTTTGAACGCTTCTTTGCTGATTTCGGCAAAAAGCCTTCAGACTATTATGAACTCATCAAACTCAATCCCGCATACAGTGTCTACTTTGGTAAGGATGATTTTATCACCATTGAAGATACTCTTGAAAAGATATGTCTTGCCTTTGAAGAAGAAGAAAAAGGAAGTGCCGCAAAACTTAAAAATTTTATTGCTGAAGCACAGGACAATTACAACATTGCCATCAAAGACCTCGTCTACAGGCCCGGACTGTCTCCATTGGAACTCATAACACCCGCAACGATGAAGAAAATCGGGCAGTTTTTCAGTACTATCAGCAAGGAAGTGCGAAAAGAGTTTGACAACGAGCGCCTTGTTGCCATCCTGGAATTCCCGGTATTGTTCCTGGGCGCCAAAGCCTCCAATACGCCGGCATTTTACAGTTTTATGAACTATGCCGATTTTGGTCTGGGTACCTTCCATCCCAAAAATGGAATGTATAGCGTGATCAAAGCGATGCAATTATTGGCAGAAGAGCTGGGCGTCACAATTCACACAAACAGCAATGTAGAGAAGATTATAATCAAAGACAAAAGGGCAACTGCACTTGTTGTAAATGGTGAAACCGTTCCTTCAGAGATTGTACTGAGCGGCGCAGATTATCACCACACAGAGCAATTGCTGAATCAGGAATATCGCCAATATTCTGAATCCTATTGGGAGAAGAAAGTATTTGCCCCCTCTTCCCTTTTGTTTTATGTTGGCTTTGATAAAAAAATTGTAAACGTTGAACACCATACCCTTTTCTTTGACGTGCCTTTTGAAGAACATGCCGCAGCCATTTATGACAATCCTGCCTGGCCTGAAAATCCGTTGTTCTATGCAAGTTTTCCTTCAAAAACTGATGAAAGCGCAGCTCCGGCAGGTAAAGAAGCAGGTATTTTTCTCATTCCCCTGGCACCCGGACTCAACGACACAGAAGCGCTAAGGGAGCAGTATTTTGATAAAATAATGACTCGTTTTGAAAACCTTACGGGTCAGGATGTCAAAAAATTCATTATATTTAAAGAAAGCTTTTGTGTCAACGACTTTGTCGAGCAGTATAATTCATATAAAGGAAATGCATATGGACTGGCGAATACACTACTGCAAACGGCATTCCTGAGACCCAACTTAAAAAGTAAAAAAGTGAAAGGGCTCTATTTTACGGGGCAACTAAGCGTGCCGGGGCCCGGTGTACCCCCGTCTCTTATTTCAGGAAAACTTGCAGCCCATTTAATTGAAAAAGAAAAATAACATGAAAGCACTATTTGACACGGTTTCTGAAAAGTGCAGTAAGACGGTTACCCACTCTTACAGCACCTCCTTTTCCATTGCCACAAAAATGCTCGCAAACACCATCAGGCAGGATATTTACAATATTTACGGCTTTGTGCGCTTTGCTGATGAAATTGTTGACTCCTTCCACGATTACAAAAAAGAAGAACTTTTTACCCGTTTTGAAAACGCCCTGGAGGAAGCCCTTACTGAAAAGATAAGCTTAAACCCCATTCTCAATTCCTTTCAGCATACCTATCATAAATATGGTATTGATAAACACCTTGTCGATTCTTTTATGGCCAGTATGCGGTTGGACCTGCACAAGAAAAAATATTTGACCCATGAGGAGTATAAAGCGTATATTTACGGCTCGGCAGATGTAGTAGGTCTTATGTGCCTCAAAGTCTTTGTAAAAGGGGATAATGAAAAATATGAAGCCTTGAAGGAATCAGCCATGCACCTGGGTTCTGCTTTTCAGAAAGTAAATTTTCTGAGGGACCTGAAAGCTGATCACGAAGATTTGAATCGCACCTATTTTCCCGATACAGACCTCGATCAACTGGATGATGCATCCAAAGAGAAAATCATCAGGGAGATAGAACACGATTTTAATATCGGTCTGCAGGGCATACATCAACTGCCGGTTGATGCCAAGTTTGGTGTTTACACCGCTTTTATTTATTATAAAAAACTATTGAACAAATTGAAAAGAACCCCTTCCACCGAAATTAAAAACGCCCGCATCAGGGTAAACAATTATCAGAAGGTGGGGCTTCTTGCAAAATGTTATGTAAATTACAGGTTAAATCTAATTTAAAATGGACGTATTAATTTGGATAGCCGTCTTTATAGGCACCTTTTTATTTATGGAATTTATGGCGTGGTTCACGCACAAATATGTTATGCACGGTTTTTTATGGAGCCTGCACAGAGACCACCACCGCAAAGATCATGATAGCTGGTGGGAACGCAACGACTTCTTTTTTATCTTTTATGCTGTGGTGAGCATCCTCTTTTTTGTGAGCTGGCAATATTATGATTTCTGGTATGGTTTGCCCATTGGTTTGGGTATCTTTGCTTACGGAATTACTTATTTTATGGTACACGATATATTTATCCACCAGCGTTTCAAACTTTTCCGAAATGCAAACAACCGCTATGCCCGCGCCATCAGAAGGGCTCATAAAATGCACCACAAACACACCGGTAAGGAAAAAGGTGAAAGTTTTGGCATGCTTATCCCACCGTTAAAATACTTTAAAAACTAATTCATGGATTCACTGTACCTGTGGCTCAACCTCGGTTCCCTTTCCATTCCCTTTTTATATAGTTTTCATCCCAAACTGAAGTTTTACAGTAAGTGGAAATATTTGTTCCCTTCCATCTTCATTATGATGCTGTTCTTTATCCCCTGGGATATCCTGTTCACAGCTCACGCCATCTGGGGTTTTAATGACGCCTATCTAACGGGCATCTACATTGTCAACCTTCCCCTGGAAGAATGGCTCTTTTTTGTCTGCATCCCTTATGCCTGCGTGTTTACACACTATGCCCTGCTCTATTATTTCCCCAATATGAAACTATCTGAAAAAGCGGTTTCTGTGGTCTATGTCCTCCTTATTTCTGTACTCATCATCACCCTGATGATCTTTTATGACCGCTGGTACACGTTGGTCAACTTTGCCTATGCCATTATTCTCTTGAGCCTTTTATACAACTATCAAAGGGAGTTGCTGCAAAAATTCTTCTTGACCTTTCTGGTGATGCTCATTCCTTTCTTTATTGTGAACGGGGTCCTTACCGGAAGCTTTATTGAAGAACAGGTCGTGTGGTATGATAATTCTGAAAACCTGGGTATACGCCTTTTTACCATCCCTGTGGAAGATGTCATCTATGCACTAACGATGATCCTCACCCCCATTGTCCTCCTGGAATATTTTGAGCGCAGGTTTGCAGGCACACAAGCTCCCTGAATATCTTAATCAGCTAATGACCTTTCTTAAGATTAACACAATGTTATTGGACATTCGCATCCGTTTTTGTACATTGCAAGCTGTTTAAAAATCATATAAAATAAAGATTTATGTATTTATCCTTTTTAAGAAAATTATCCCTGCTTTCAGTGGTTGCCGTGTTTGCAGTTTTCACATCTTGCAATGATGAAAAAAAAGAAAACAGCACAGAAGACACAAATGAAAACCTATCTGAAAAAAACGTTAACACTCCAAAGAGTACTACAGAAGCCTCTAATGGTGATATAGCCCTCAACCCCGCTCACGGGCAACCGGGTCACCGATGTGACATTCCTGTGGGACAACCTCTTGACGGCAGCGGCCAGCAGTCACAAACCATCAAATCAACACAGCAGTCACCCGTCATTAAAAGCAACGGCAGCGTGCCTGTAAACTCAAACAAAAGCACAAATACAAACACAGACGGAGCGGTCAACCCGGCTCACGGGCAACCGGGCCACCGTTGTGACATTCCTGTGGGAGCACCCTTGAATTAAACTTGTATCAAATTATATTCTATGTGAAACTTTCAAACCATACTGAAAGTTTCACATTTTTTTTAGAATCCATTGCGAAACCTTCTTTATTTTTACCATCCACTCACTAAATCATTTCTTATGAAAAAATTCTTCTTTTTAGCACTGCTTGTAATTGGTTTTGGTTGCAAGAGCACCACACAAAACCCTTCAAGCGAAAACACCTCCATTCAAACAAGCCCCACAGATTATGAACACTATATCAATGCAGAAAGCCTGAAAACCCATTTATACATCATCGCTTCAGATGAAATGGAAGGCCGTATGACCGGTGAGAGAGGGCAGAAAATGGCTGCTAACTACATCAAGAATTTTTATTTAAAACACAACATTGCCAGCCCACTGGGTGAGGGCAACTATTTTCAGCCGGTGCCTAAAAGTTATTTCAAGGAAGGTAGTGGTCTCAATGATTCTGAAAACGTCATTGGCTTTGTAGAAGGCAGTGAAAAACCTGAAGAAGTCATCATCATCACCGCACATTATGACCACGTGGGCATCAAGAGTGGTAAAATTTACAACGGAGCCGATGACGATGGCAGCGGTACCGTAGCCATCATGCTGCTGGCACAAGCTTTTCAAAAAGCCAAGGAAGACGGTAACGGTCCCAAGCGTTCAGTTGCCTTCCTGCACGTTACAGCAGAAGAAATAGGTCTGTTAGGGTCACGTTATTATACTGATGAAGACCCCATATTCCCTTTGGCCAATACCGTAGCAAATCTCAACATCGATATGATAGGTCGCATTGATCCAAACAAAGCAGACAACCCAAATTACATCTACCTCATTGGCAGCGACAAGCTTAGCCAGGAGTTGCACGATGTTTCAGAAGCAATGAACGATGCCTATGTAAACCTTGACATAGACTATACCTTCAACGCAGACAATGACCCCAACCGTTTTTATTACCGAAGCGACCACTACAATTTCGCTAAAAACAACATCCCAGTTATTTTTTATTTTAACGGTGTTCACGAAGACTACCACAAACACACGGACACGCCCGATAAAATAGAGTATGAACTGTTGGAAAAACGTTCACGGCTCATTTTCCATACCGCCTGGGAACTCGCCAACAGAAAAGAGCGTGTAGCCCTTGATATAAACGAATAAAACAGCTTTTATCCTTAGGGGATATGAAAGTGTTAAAATAACGAGCAAAAACCGATTCTTTACGTACTTTTGCACCGCTATAAAAAGAAATACGTTCCCGGTTTGATGCGTTTTACACTTTCGTTATTTTTAGGTGTGTTGGGGTGCAACCTCGCTTCTGCACAGTATATAGATGTACAGGAAAATTTCACGGCACAACAGCTTGTTGAAGACATCCTCATCAACAGTCCCTGTGCCAATGTCTCCAACTTTTCAGTCAGCGGATGGAATGACGCACAAAGTTATGGCTACTTTACTGCCGGGACGAGTGACTTCCCCTTTGATGACGGTGTTTTGATTTCTACCGGAAGAGCTACATCTGCCATAGGGCCCAACACTTCCCTCCTGAGTGAAGGCAGTACCAACTGGCCCGGTGACGACGACCTGGAGCAGGCTATTAATGAGAACAATACCATAAACGCCACCGTGCTAGAGTTTGACTTTTTGCCCATAGCAAACAAGATGACCTTTGAATACATCTTTTCTTCAGAACAATATTTTGCCTACAACAACCCCACCCAGTGCAACTATTCTGACGGTTTTGCTTTCTTGTTGCGCGAAGCGGGCACCCAGGACCAGTATATCAACCTGGCAGTAGTTCCCGGGACCAATACGCCCGTAAAGATAACCACCATACGCGGTGAAGGCACGATTTGCGAACCTGCAAATACACAATATTTTGATGCCTTTAACGGAACCGAGCATCCCACAAACTTTAACGGACAGACCACCATACTTACCGCTGAAGCCACCGTTACCCCCGGCATCCTTTACCATATGAAACTGGTGGTAGCTGATCAGGGAAACTCCCTCTATGACTCCGCAATCTTTTTGGGTGGCGGTAGTTTTGATGTGGAAACAGACCTGGGCCCGGACCGCTTGTTTGCAACCAACAACCCCTTGTGTTTTGGTGAGGAATATCTGCTTGACGCTACCCTTGCCGGAAGCAGCAACTACCAGTGGTTTCGGGATAGTGCACCCATCGCCGGGGCTACCAATGCCACCTATACCGCTACCGAAGACGGTTTCTATGAAGTGGAAGTAAACAATAACGGCTGTGTGGTCAACGGTTCTGTAACGTTGGAATATGACGAACCCATTACACTTCAAAACACTACCCTCATACAGTGTGAAGACAACAGCGGCGGCATCGCGGTTTTTAACCTTTTTGATGCCTCAGAAGCCATTACAGACAACGACAGCTCTGTACAGGTCGTGTCTTTTCACACCTCACAGTACAATGCCGAAAACAACATTGCCGTTATTCCCAACCCCAACAGTTATACCAACACCATACCCGGCCAGGTGGTCTATGCCCGGGCTGAAAACCAAACAGGCTGTGCCGGTGTTGCAGAAGTAACCCTTACCACTACAGACAACTTTTTAGACCCCCAGGAACTGGTATCTTGTTCGGCTTCAAACAATCCGGAGGCCGGTGTTTTTGACCTGAACGAAACCACCCAGAATATCCAAAATCAATATGGCACATCCCTGGAGGTGAGCTACCACACCACCCTGGAAGATGCCCTCCTAGGCGCAGACGCACTAGCCCTGAGTTATGTAAATGTAGAGCCGGTTATGCAAACCATCTATGCCCGTCTCACAAATAACGGCAACTGTTTTGGCATCATTCCTGTATATTTGACGGTCATCCCGTCGCCGCAGTTTTCAGGCCCCGAAAGCCTTACCTATTGCCTCAACACCTTTCCCGAGCCGCTTGTGCTGGAGTCCGGGGTGGTGGGTGATATAAATGATTACTCTTTTTCCTGGAACACCGGTGCAAATACCCCCACCATCAACATCACCGAAGCCGGTCAATATACCGTTGACGTGAGCTACACGCAATCCTACAACGGCCAGAACTATACCTGCACATCCACACGCACCCTTACCGTGCTGGCTTCAGAAACACCCGCACTCAGCTATACCCTCTCAGGTTCATACGGCAACCAGGCCGTTACCATCAATGCAAGCGGCAACGGCGATTATCTGTATGCTTTGAACAATGAAAACGGTCCGTTTCAGGAGGCTCCGATTTTTGAAAACCTTTCCGGCGGGGTATATACCGTCTATGTCCTGGACCTCAATGGTTGCGGCATTGTGAGTATCAATGTTTTTGTCATAGGCTTTCCCAACTACTTTACGCCCAATGAAGACGGCACAAACGATACCTGGCGCGTTGAAGGCATCAATTTACGCGATTCACTGGTAGAGACCATCGTTATTTTTGACCGTTACGGAAAAATCATCTACCTGATGAACCCGGACTCCGGCGGATGGGACGGTACTTACAGAGGACGCCCCCTGCCCTCTTCAGACTACTGGTATAAAGCCTATTTTGTGGATGGCAGTACTTATGGAGGACATTTTACGCTAAAACGATAGGTTTTTAGTTGTTTTAGGTTGCCTTTCGGCGAAAGCCTTCCTGACCTTTCTGGAAAGCGTAAAAACCTAATTGATAATTTTGTATCTTTGATTAAAAGTCACATAAAATGAGTTTAGAAGCCCGAAAAATAGCATTTGTACAGGAGTTTTTAAAACTTCAAAGTGAGAAAGCTGTGTCCCGTCTTGAAAAACTCTTGAAGAAAGAAAAGACTTCTTCAGACGACAGCATCCTTGAACCCATGACCCGGGACGAGTTAAACAAACGCATTGACCAGTCTGAAACTGACTTTAAACAGAACAGATTTAAAACCAGCGCAGATGTTTTAGCAAAATTTGAGGAATGATGCACACCAATGTTTGGTCCCATTGGGCAGAACTGCAACTTGAGGATATTTACGATTATTACAAGAACAAAGCCGGAGCCAAAACTGCTAAAAAACTCATTAAAGGCATCATCACTTCACCCAACAAACTACTTAAAACCCCATACATAGGTCAGGAAGAGCCCGCTCTCGTGCATCGCGAAATTAAATACCGGTACTTAGTACACAAGAACTACAAACTAATCTATTCAGTAGAAGAATCAAACGGATTTATTAAAATAGCAGATGTATTTGATACCCGTCAAAACCCCGTAAAGATTGAACGGTCTAAATAATCAAGACGGCTTTAATCAACCGCTATCGTTAATCAAACGGGCATCACGCCTTTAAAGACTTTGGTTTATAAGCACATTTCAAAACGGTAGTTTTTAGCATGTAGTTTTCAGCTTCAAACCGTTGATTTTTATTACTTTTGAGGTGCCTTTCGGCGAACATTTTAAATAGGAAAATTAACCCAAAAATAGGTTCAACCTTTCGGAAAAAGCCCATATACATCCGGTATGAAATTCAAAATAAAGTCAGATTTTAAACCCACTGGAGACCAGCCCAACGCCATTCAAGAACTGGTAAAGAACATCCATGCCGGTGAACAGTACCAGACCCTGCTGGGCGTGACGGGCAGTGGGAAGACCTTTACCGTGGCAAATGTGGTGGAAGAAGTGCAAAAACCCACCCTCGTGCTTGCGCATAACAAAACACTCGCGGCACAACTCTACTCTGAGTTCAAACAGCTTTTTCCTGACAATGCCGTGGAATATTTTGTGTCCTACTATGATTACTATCAGCCCGAGGCATACATCCCCTCCAGCGGGACCTATATTGAAAAAGACCTTTCCATCAATGAAGAAATAGAAAAGCTGCGGCTCAGCACCACCTCTTCCCTGCTTTCGGGGCGGCGTGATGTGCTTGTGGTGGCTTCGGTGTCGTGTTTGTACGGTATCGGGAACCCGGTCGAGTTTCAAAAGAACGTGATTTCGATTGAAAAAGATATGGTCATTTCGCGCACCAAACTCTTGCACCGCTTGGTCCAAAGCCTCTATGCCCGCACAGAAGCCGAGTTCAATCACGGCAACTTCCGCATCAAGGGCGATACCGTTGATGTGTACCCAAGCTATGCAGATGATGCCTTCCGCATCCATTTTTTTGGTGACGAAATAGAAGCCATTGAAGCCTTTGACGTCAAAACAAACAAGATCATTGAAAGCTATGAAAAGCTCAACATCTACCCCGCAAATATGTTTGTGACCTCACCCGATGTCTTGCAGGGCGCTATACGCGAAATTCAGGACGACCTCGTCAAACAGGTGGAGTATTTTAAAGAAATAGGCAAACACCTCGAGGCCAAGCGTCTTGACGAACGCACAAACTTTGACCTGGAGATGATCCGCGAGCTGGGTTATTGCAGCGGTATCGAAAACTACTCCCGCTATCTGGACGGCCGCCTTCCGGGCACGCGTCCGTTTTGCCTGTTGGATTATTTTCCCAAAGACTATTTGATGCTTGTGGACGAAAGCCACGTCTCCATCCCGCAAGTGAGCGCGATGTATGGCGGTGACCGCTCGCGGAAGGAAAACCTTGTTGAATATGGCTTTCGCCTGCCCGCAGCGATGGACAACCGCCCCCTCAAGTTTGAAGAATTTGAAGCATTGCAGAATCAGGTGATCTATGTGAGCGCCACCCCGGCCGACTATGAACTGCAAAAAAGCGGCGGTGTGTATGTAGAACAAATCATTCGCCCCACAGGACTGCTGGACCCGCCCATAGAAGTGCGCCCCAGCCTCAACCAGATTGACGACCTCATAGAAGAAATACAACTGCGTGTCGAGAAGGACGAGCGCGTGCTGGTGACCACCCTCACCAAGCGCATGGCCGAAGAACTCACCAAATACCTCACCCGCATCAACGTGCGTTGCCGCTACATCCACAGCGATGTGGACACGCTGGAGCGCGTGGAGATTATGCAGGACCTGCGCCTGGGACTCTTTGATGTTTTGGTGGGTGTCAACCTCTTGCGGGAAGGCCTTGACCTTCCGGAAGTATCCCTCGTAGCCATCCTGGATGCAGACAAGGAAGGTTTTTTGAGAAGTGAACGCTCCCTGACACAAACCGTGGGAAGGGCAGCGAGAAACCTCAACGGAAAAGCCATCATGTATGCCGATAACATCACCCGAAGCATGCAGGCCACCATTGACAGCACCAACTACAAGCGCGAAAAGCAAATGGCATACAACCTGGAGCACAACATCACCCCCACCCAGATCAAAAAGAGCCTGGAAAACGCCCTGAGCAAGCCCAAGGCGAAAGCCTATACCGCAGAAGAACTCCTCATACAAGCCGCGGAAGAGAGCGGTGCCCACTACCTGAGCAAAGCCGAAATCGAGAAAAAGATACGCGACACCCGCAAAGCCATGGAAACCGCCGCCAAAGAACTCGACTTTCTACAGGCCGCCAAGCTGCGTGACCAGATCAAAATGCTGCAAAAACAACTGGAAACCGCCCAATAAACCCGGCAGCCCGTTTGCAACCGTAACCCATAGCTTTAGCCCCTGCAGGCATCCTTATGGTGACCCCGGTTGGTATGTCCCGAAGGGTTGAGGTTTTTGACAGTAAAATTTTGTTTTGATTGTTTGTTGAAATGGTTTATGTTTGAATATCCCCACACAGTATTACATCTTCGTGATAATGAGAAATTATATTATAGAACCAAGAGTTTTATCTCCCGGGCGTCGTATGCAGTAAAAGCAGGCTTTCATAATAAAATGAAAACTGTATTTAAAAGTTTGATAATATTTGAAAAAGTAACATAATTAATATTCTAAATAAATGAAAAAAAGAAATTTACTCATAGCAGGAATTGTAATAACATCATTAAGTTCTTGTGGCAGTTATGTCAGAATTGGTGATTTAACCGGAATTAGCAACAGAAATATTGATGACAGCCAGCAATATGTTTTAATAGAAAGAGATGTTGAGTCTATAGCAAAATCCGAAAAAGACGCATTGGAACAAGCTGTAGATAATATGACAAAAGAATATCAAGGTGAGTTTTTACGTAATGCAAAAATATATGTAAAGAGTAACGGAAAAAAAATAAAAGTTGTTGGAGATGTATGGGGAATCCAGAATACAAATGTGAATGTTTCTACAAGTGCTAATGCCAAAATCGAATTAAACATTGGTGACAAAGTAGTTTTTAGTAAAAAAGGCAATTTAACTGATGGAAAGATTATCGGACTAAACCCTGATTATGTAATTGTTGAATATGGAAAGAGAAACAAGAAAATAGAATTAAAATATGATGAAATAACAAAAACTGAATAAGTTGTAATGTATCAATTAACTAGATAGCTCGGTACCGTATTAGAAAGGGAGTGCTCGCTTACCTGCTGCAAGCTGGTACGCCAAAGGTTATGGACGAGAGCCAGTATAAAACATTTAAAATGGAAAGCGTATATATGTTAGACAATAACATTTGAAAAATGAAACTATTTAAATCTAAAAAGATATGAGTGAACATCTGAGAATTCTAACGGATAGTGCTATAGTGATCAATCGAATATTACAGCTTTTAGATGAAGAAAAAATACAATCACTCGTCAAAGACAATGTCGAATCAGCAAGACTCGCAGGTTTCGGGAGTCCCTCAAATGATGTTGACTTGTATGTTAATAAATCTGATTTTAACAGAGCAGAAGTGATCATTAAATCCTTTATAAAAAAAGAGGGTCAACAATAAAAAGATATTTTACAACAGTCTATAAAAACAACCCATACGTTCCCAAGCGATTGTTTACCCGGCAAATTAAGACGGGCATCGCGTGGCACCTAGAATGAACCACTTCCATAGCCGGCATATTACATAACAACAAAACCCCTCTTACAATTATTAAATCACCCGAATTCATTTATCTTTACGGTCTATCCAAAAGTAAAGAACATGAAAGAGAAAAACGTCCTGAAGTATATTGAAAAGGTACTGAAAAATATGCCAACTGACTGGTTGCGGCTCACAACCCATCGGCTGGATATTTATAATGAACAATTGGCTAAAACTGAATTCCTAGAAGCGTTTGAGAAGTTATATGCAGCCAAGATTGCTGATACTTCAGCTCTCAGTGCATTACCCACGGCTTATGATTATATTCGGCTGGGGCATCCCTTATCTTCAGTACTGGAATGGGCCCTTGCTCACTTAAATGATGTAAGCCCCAACAATGTAATCAGCTTTTCATCAAGGACGACTCCTGTGCTGGCGGTTTTGAGAAAAAACCTGTTTGATAACAAGAACACCCTCATCTGTTATACCGGTGCCTTACCGGGCTTTTTTGATGCGGAAACAATCAAGCGTGTATATGGGTATGATTTTGAGTTAAAGCAGGTGGAGAAAGCAGAAGGTGTTCCCGAGTTCAACGGCAGTACCGTTTTCTTTTCACAACAAGATGAAATGGGTGATGCAAACATGCTGCCTCATATTGACTTTTATATCAGCGTGCATCCGCAGTTGGGTAGTATATTATTTGTGAATGGTGTGCAAAACGAAGGCTACATTTCAGAAATACAGCACGTGCGAAGAAGGGAAACCATCGCGATGACACCCGCTGATTGTTTGACTGTCTTGCAACAACTGACAGGAAAGCCTTCTTCTGATACAAAGAAAAGCACTATTACAACTGATAATGCAAGTGTGATCGCTTCCATTAAAAAGATTACTGGCACCCATACAAAAGCACTGCTGGGCTCCAGTGGACTCTCTGTGCAATATGCGATTATGATGGGGCTCATTGACGATGCACTGGAAAAACACCCCGGAAAGGCCATCAGGTTTATCGTTCCCCCCAACTGTTATGGGGGTACAAACGACCAGGCACGACGCGTTGCAGCCTGCGTTGACAATGTGGAGGTATTCGATTTACCCGTTGATGGTGACCACGATATGGTGCAAAGTATTGATATTGTTTTAGAGCAGGTTGCTAAAGAAGATGCGGTGCCCTACATTATTGCTGAAATCCCCACAAACCCCAGAGTAGAAGTTCCCAACCTTAAAAAGCTAAAGGAGGTTTTAAGCAAAATACGCAAAACAGCAAGCGGTGACACGGCTGTCGATGCGGTTTTTATATTGGACCAAACCTTTTGCCCGAATGTACAGTTTGTTTCAGATGACGGCATCCTCGCCGGAGTCAGGACCATATCCTATGTGAGCGGCTCGAAATTCCCCAGTGGAGGGAAATGTACTGCAGGATATTGTGTCGCCAATGATAAAGCAAAAGCTTTGCTGGACACAATCGAAAAGCACCTCATCCTGTGCGATAACGAGGCTACTGACCTTCAGGTTAACATATTGGCAGCACAATTGCCTTCCATGAACCAAAGGATCAAAGATGCTTATAAGAACACCCGTGCATTTGTAAACTTCATCAAAGAGACCTTACCGGAGGCAAAAATCAATTTTGTTTCAGAAGAACTGGCTCAGGAAGGGTTTACTCCCTCTGTATTCTCTCTAGACCTACCCACAAAAGGCAGCACTCCGGAAGAAAGGGAAGCTTATAAAAGAGCATTAAACCTTAAACTGATTGATATGATGATCACTGAAATCCCTAACGAGAGTAAGTACTGTGTGAGTTATGGGCAGTTAAAAGGATGTTACTGGACGATACCTGCAACCTCTACTCAGGGGACGACCAAAGAAGTTGACAAAGATTATATTGCGCGTGTATCCCTTTCACCTGATATGGACCTTGAGCATCATAAAAAAGTATTTTTAGATTTTGTTGAAGATATGTAACCATTTTTTTCTAAGCCGCAGATGCTTAAATTTCCGCAAATGCAATCGCTACTTTGCAAGGCAGGTAACGGTACAGCTATGGCTTTGGGTCGTTCTTTCTGTTGCATGCGCTACACCCCCTGTAATTGCCCAGACAGATTCTACAGCAGCAACAGTAAGTACAACTAAACAAAAACCGCTTTTCTCGATGGGTCTGGGCGTACAGCATGGCTTTATTTTCGCGCATTCTGAAGATGTTCAAAACACCAAAGGGGCAAGGCCAACCGGCATTGAAGCCATATTTAGCTGGCAGCGCAACGATGCTGCCATCTTTGATCTCTGCCGTTGTTACCCCCGTCAGGGCCTGTTGCTGGCATACTATGATTACGATGTGAAATTATTGGGCAAGAGTGGCACCGCAGCTTATTTTCTGGAACCCACTTACCGGCTTGGCAATCGCGTGCTATTCTCTTTTAAAGGCGCAGCAGGACTTTCATATCTCAGCAACCCTTACGACAGCATAAGCAACCCCGGAAACCAGTCATACAGTACCCACGTGAGTGTATATTTGCTGGTGGGTGTCGGTGCCTGGGTACAACTGTCTGAACAGTGGTGGCTGAATCCCACTTTAAGCTATCAGCACATTTCCAATGGGGGCACGCGCGAACCCAACAAAGGCATCAACTGGCCCACTGCGGGCATTGCGGTAAGTTACCAGCCTGCCTCCCGCCCCTGGTATACCGGCACACGAACCTCTGAAAAATACTGGAGAGATTATTCAACCCGGTATGATGTCACTTTGCTGGGCACTGTGCTGCGTGGTTACAGCGAATCCGGTGATCGCGAAAGGTACCCGATGATTGGTCTTGCGGTGCAGGCCGGAAGGCAGGTGGGGAACCTGAGCATGATCACTGTGGGAGCCGAAGCATACCACGATGAGGAACTCAAAGACAGACTTCGCAGTGATGGCCTTAATGACAGCCCTGTGAAAGCTGGGGTTCTGCTAGGGCACGAGTTTTTACTGGGCCGGTTTCAGTTCAACCAGCGCCTGGGCGTGTATGTATTTGACCAAACGCCTTACTACGACCGCATCTTTCACCGTTGGGGTTTACAATATCGCATAAACCGCCACCTCAGCGCAGGTTTTAATTTACTGGCTCACCGGCATATAGCAGAGTTTGTAGACTTCAGGTTGATCTATACTTTTCAGAAGCGGTATGAATAGGGAAAAAGAAAGAAATATTGTCCTTTCATATTTATGTCAAAAAACCCATCTTTTTTAAGCTGTTTTAAGGTAAGCAATTAATCTTCGGTCATAGAGAAATTTTATGTTGCTCTCAACATTGGGATATTCACTATTCTCCGGTATTTTAATTTTTATGTATCTTTATTCGGCAGGTTCAACCGTTATAATAAAAGAATTTAAAATCCAAAATTTCAAAGTATTATCCCTGCGATTTTATTTCTGGGGTGTATTGTTCTCATCTGCCAGAAATGACCTTCTAAAACTTTAACAAAACCGGCTAATGGACGCCAAAAATTATATATGAAAAGTGCCGGCAGTACCCATAAACAAAAACTAACATGGAATTGACCAGCGACCCAAGAGTGAAAGAGGTTTTTGCAAACTATCCAAAAACTGTTAAACCTCAATTATTGCATTTAAGAAAATTGGTTTTAGACACAGCTTCAGAAATTGACGAACTTGATAAACTTGAGGAAACACTGAAGTGGGGAGAACCAAGTTATTTAACAAAACACGGAAGTACAATAAGAATGGACTGGAAAGAGAGAAACCCTGAACAGTTTGCGCTCTATTTCAAATGCACCTCAAAATTAGTGGAGACATTCAAAAAACGCTACAGCGATACCTTCAACTTTGAAGGAAACAGAGCAATCGTTTTTCAACTGAAAGATACGATTCCGGAAAAGGAATTAAAACACTGTATTTCTTTAGCTTTAACATATCATAAGATAAAACATATTCCTCTATTGGGTATCTGAAGCAGTATCAATGGAATGTTGTATTTTGAAAAATCTGTTTGACTAATTTAAATGAATACTGATTGTTAGCCATTACATTCATAGCGATATCAGGAATAGCCATCGGGCTATTTACTGTGCTCTTGATAATTAAAAACAAAAGGCTGAGCAAACCGAAAGCTATATTAGTTGCATGGATCGCAGCATTGGTGCTGAATATGGCATATTTTTTATGTGTCAGCCCCGGAATGGAGCTATTGTCCGATTCCCCTTCAATTATACATATCATTGGAACCGGGTTGGTACTTATCCATGCGCCATTGCTGTACATTTTTTGCAGCAGGCTATTTTTTCCCGAACTAAGCCTTAAACTAACCTTGCATTTTTTACCCTTTATACTTTATTTCCTTGTTATCGGGTCAATATCCCTTTTTTTTCAAGATAGCATCAGTTTCAGATACGGTTTTATAAGGTTTAAAGACACCTATCCTATATTAAACTTCTATGGTATTTATCTGGCGTTGGTCTCAGGAATATACACTGTGATGGCATTTGTGACCATAAGAAAGCAAAAACGACTTCTGAATCAAACACAGTCAGGGGAAATCAGAAATGTTCTCAATTGGCTGGAATATTGGGTTACAGCAGCAATACTGTTTTTTGTATTTACCTATCTGCTGATTGAGTTTTCTGTTTCTACAAACCAAATTGACACCAGATTCACTTTTCAAATAATAAGTGTTTTCTTAAGCGTGTATATTATTTATGTGAGCTATTGGGCTATCAGGAAGACATCAGCCTTCCAGCATTTGAAACCATCAATTTTGATAGAGAAAACAAATCCTTCAAACACACTTTCCCCTACTGAAATTGAAATCATTGCCGGACAAATCGTTGAGGTTTTGGAAAAAGATAAATGTTACCTTGACCCTGATTTTTCACTCACGGCTTTGTCCAATGCTTTGAATATACCTTCCGGGAAACTTTCCTTAGCCATCAACAAAGGACTGGAAAAGAATTTTTATGACCTTATCAATACCTACAGGGTAAGAGAGTTTAAAAACCGGCTTACTCAGGGTGCTGATGAGCAGATGTCACTTTTGGGGGTGGCCTTTGACTGTGGTTTTCGCTCCAAATCCACTTTCAATTCTTTTTTAAAAAGGAAACAGGTATGACACCTTCGGCCTATAAAAAATCCCTGAACAATACGTCCGTTTAAATTTCATCGGTCGATTAGTATTATAATCAACCATATGTTTGCCTCTTAGTAAAATAACACATGAGGTATGGCAACACTGAGGATATTTTTTTTTCTGATTATAACAGCTTATCCGGGCATCGTTATAGAAATGCAAAGCCAGCAGCTTGAAGTTCGGGTCACTGGAATTGAACCCGACAAAGGTGTAATTCGCGTTTGTCTCTTTGACAAAGAAGAACACTTTTTCAATAAGGCCGGTGAATGCAAGGTTAAGCCGGCGCCAACAGATGGTCATACCATTTCAGTGCGTTTTGAAAACGACTTTAATAAAGTGAAATATGCCATTGCTGTCTACCAGGACATTAATAATAATGGTAAGCTTGACAGAAACTGGATGGGGATTCCTACTGAACCCTATGGTTTTTCAAACAATCCTTCTACCTTTTTTGGTCCTCCCTCCTTCCATAAGGCTGCTTTTGAAATTGCAGGAAAAACTTCAATCACGATTAAGCTATGAAAACACTGTTAACTCGCATCCGCCAAGGTAGCAGAATTTTGTTTTATACAGGTACCATCCACCTTGCACTGATTTTCTGCTTTTTGATACTCCTGGGCATTGATTCCAGGGAAGTCAATGCTGAAAATGTGTGGCTTAAACCGCTTCGTTTTGCATTTTCTATTTGGTTGTTCACCTGGACCTATGCCTGGTTTTCTGGTTTTGTAGAGAAAAGAAAAAATATTTTTAATTTCCTGAATCATATTATTGCCATATGTATGATTATCGAAATGAGCCTGATCACTTTTCAAGCGGCTCGCGGTGTTGCATCCCACTTCAATGTCCAAACCGTTTTTGATGCGACAATATTCTCTTTTATGGGTGCTTTTATTGGTTTTAACGCCTTCATCCTGGGAATATGGTTCCTCCTATTTGTTTTTTGGCAAAAAGGCGGGGAAGATTACCGGTCTTCAATTATTTGGGGAATGACACTTTTTCTTTTGGGAAATTTTTCCGGTTATTTGATTATCAGATACGGCTGGCCAACTGAAATGCTGATGTCTTCTTCAAAAATGCCGGTCACAGGGTGGAAGTTGAACATGAAGGATTTAAAAATATCTCATGCCATTGGTTTACATGCAATTCAGGTTTTACCATTGGCCCGGTGGCTCATAAAGAGATTTGAATTGAATCCAGATCTAATACATGGTGCAGGGGTAATGTATCTTATCCTGTATATTACCGGCTTGCTTTATGCTTTTTAATAGCTGACTTATACAAAGAATCACCAGCAATCAGAAAGATCAAAGGTCTTCTCAATTAATGTTTTTTGTAAAGAAGTTACAAGTGATGTATTGGGAAAATTATGATTTTTTCGAAATATTCGAAATTCCAACGTAATAAGAAAATCATAAGAACAGTTTATTATTCCTTTGATAAAGTGGGGTGTTAAATGTTTTGTTACTTCTACTACTTATATATGATAATTATCATTTTTTTAGATAAACATCATTATTAACTTTAATCTTAACAATCAGCAATAATCCATCGTTTAATCTTAAATAGATCAAAATGAAAACAAAACTAAATTTTAATAATAAGCCAATTACTACATTGCTTGTGGCTATTCTTATTATGTGTTTATCGCAAAACACATTTGCTCAGGATCGCTGGAGTTTTGAAGTTCGACCAGGGGTAAACTTCCCCACCAATGAATTAGGCGATGTCAATCTCAACACGGGCTTTGGTGTTGAGGGCACTTTCGCCTACAGGTTTATGCCCCATCTTTCAGTCTATGCGGGGTGGAGTTGGAACAAATTTGGATCAGATCAAGAATTTGATAACCCTGAATTAGACTTTGAGGAAACGGGCTACACTTTTGGATTGCAATTCATTCACCCCTTAGGGGATTCAAAAATAAATTTATTGGCCCGAGCCGGTGGGTTAGCAAATCATATAGAGGTTGAACAAGGTAATGACGTTATTTCTGATTCAGGTCACGGCTTTGGGTGGCAGGTGGAAGGTGGATTGGCAATACCCTTTGGTGAGAATTGGAGATTGATGCCAAGTGTGCGATACAGGTCCTTAAGCAGAGATCTTAAAATAGAAACCGTTACAACTTCTGTGGACTTAAACTATATTTCCATAGGAATGGGAGTAGCACTTACTTTTTGAATTTAATAATCTAACATGAAAATAGCCTTTTTAATCCTAATTTTCATTCACGCACTCATCCATATTCTGGGTTTTTTAAAAGGGTTTGGGTTTAAGGAAGTAAAAGAGCTCACACTCCCCATATCCAAAACCATGGGATTCGTATGGCTTACAGCCACAATACTTATGCTGACTTATGGCATACTACAGCTTGCAAACAGCAGGTATTCCTGGGCTATTGGTTTTATAGCTGTGGTAGTTTCACAAATTTTAATAATTATCTTTTGGAAAGATGCCAAATTCGGTACAATCCCTAATATTATTATTCTTTTGGTTTCCATTTTTTCCTACGGAAATTATCATTTTAATGAGTTTACCAAAGTTGAAACAAGTTATATACTTAGTCAAAACAACCTTTCCAAAGAAAGGGTAGTTTCCGAAGAGGACATCAAGGAATTACCCCAACCCGTAAAAAAATGGCTAAGTCATTCCGGGCTTATAGGAAAACCTTACATGCATTCCGGCAAGGTGCTGCAGCATGCCGAAATGAAATTAAAACCCAAACAAGAGAAATGGTATAAAGCCTCAGCTATTCAATATACTACTATCGATGTGCCTGCTTTTATCTGGACTGTCGATGTCAAAATGAACCCTTTTGTATACTTTCGGGGCAGGGATAAATTTGTAGACGGTAAGGGAGAAATGCTAATCAAACTGAATTCCCTGATAAATGTGGTGGACGAGAAAGGTGAGAAACTTAACGAAGGAACTCTACAGCGTTACCTTGGCGAAATGGTTTGGTTTCCCTCCTTGGCTTTAAGCCCATACATTACCTGGCAGGAAATAAATGAGACTTCTGCAACAGCAACTATGGACTACAAAGGAACAAAGGGAAGCGGAACCTTTTATTTTAATACAGAAGGAAATTTTATCAGGTTTTCTGCTTTGCGGTATAATGGTAACGAGCCAGATGCAAAAAAATACAACTGGGTTTTGGTGGTGGAAGAATATAAAATATTTGAAGGTATAAAAGTACCTTCAAAAATGACCGCCACCTGGGAACTTGAAAATGAGGACTGGACCTGGTTGAAATTAGAAATTATGGATATTAAGTACAATGAGATTGCAAGTCATTAAAAGCACTAATAGTGTTGTGTAATGCCTTTGAAACGAAAAGAATACAGACTGTTAATGCCAATATGAAGAAAAGCCTATATAAGCCCAACTACTTCTTTATTTAATCTGGCGTATTTTTATATATTCTAAATTATTATTCGAAAAAAGATTAATATTTATTGTTTATCAATAAATATTTATTATGTTTGTGACATCAATTTAAATTTTAACTACCATGTCAAATAAAAGCAATCTAATATTTAAAGTCCTGACCATTGTGGCTTGGGTCATCTTCATTGGCTTGTGCATTGAAGCCGGAGGCTTAATTGTCAATTTTATATTCAGTCTCTACAACCCTGAATTCATTTCAAATTTATATCAAAAGTTGGACTTAACTGAAATGTATAATCATAGTAAATGGGCTTTTTTCAGTATGTTCTCTTTTATATTAGTCATCTCGGTTTTGAAAGCATACTTATTTTATATTCTCATCAGACTATTAAGCAAACTTGATTTATCAAAACCATTCAACAGTTTTGTTTCAAAACAAATTACACAAATCAGCTACTTCACGTTATCCATAGGACTTTTGAGTTATTTAGCACGACAAACAGCTAAAAATTTACAACATCATGGATACGAAATCAACCAACTAAATCAATTCTGGGTGGATAGTGAAGCTTTCATTTTGATGGCAGCTGTAGTATATGTTATTGCAACTATTTTCAAAAAAGGACTTGAAATTCAAAATGAAAACGACTTAACTGTTTAAGGTATGGCTATTATTGTAAACCTTGACGTAATGATGGCAAAACGCAAAATGTCGCTCAATGAACTTTCTGAAAAAGTGGGCTTGACACTCTCCAACCTTTCGATACTAAAAACAGGCAAGGCAAAGGCCATACGTTTCAGCACACTGGAGGCAGTTTGTAATGCCCTGGACTGCCAGCCGGGCGATATTTTAGAATATACAAATGACAACCAAAACGAAACATAACGATGACACGAAGCGAATTTATAGCAAACCGGCTGCAGGAGGTTTTGCTTGATGGCCACTGGATTGCCAATACAAACTATAAAGAACAAATTGAAAGCGTGACCAGGGAGCAGGCCCTTCAAAGAATCGGGGATTTAAATACCATTGCAGCACTTACCTATCACATCAACTACTATCTCGACGGAATCCTGAACGTTTTTAACGGGGGCTCACTTGAAATCAGGGACCAATACAGTTTTGACCTCCCTCCCATCACATCAGAACAAGACTGGATAAACCTAAAAAGTAAATTTTTGTCCAATGCCTCAACATTTGTAAATCACGTAAAAAACATGCCGGACCACAAACTAGATGAAGTATTTGTCGATGAAAAATACGGCACTTATTTGCGAAATATAGAAGGGGTCATTGAGCATAGTTATTACCATCTGGGTCAAATTATACTGCTTAATAAAATGATGAAGTAAACAAATAGTTATTTCAGGATGGGTCAAAGACTAGGCTTATATATAGATACTGGTATCTTACTCCATAGCAAAGGCTAGGATAAAGCGACCCTTGGCTTTTTTAGAATTATTCAAAATAAGCCCTCCCTTTCACAATAAATCATGCCCCGTAAACCACTAAAATAAAGAAATAAGGTCGCCCCTTGGTAAATAACAAGGAAATGAGCAACTTTGTAAAACAAATTTTTAAAACATGGACTGGTTTTCAACTGAAAATGATTTGCTTTGGTACCTCGGCATTATTGTGGCTTTTCTGGCCTTCTTTGTATGGAATTCCCTGCGCCTGAAAAAAAACAGGAGCAAACAAAAAGAACGCAATTTCAGAAAGCGCTATATGGAACGAAAAAAGGAGCACCATAAATCTGAATCGGATTAAAAACACTCCACACCCTTAAAACACAAAACACATGAAAATATATACCAAAACCGGTGATAAAGCAACCACTTCCCTGTTTGGAGGAACGCGGGTACCCAAACACCACATCCGGATTGAGAGTTATGGCACTGTTGATGAACTCAACTCCCACTTGGGCCTTATCCGTGATCAGGAAATAGATACGCACTATAAACAAGTGCTCACACACATACAGGACCGTTTGTTCACCCTGGGCGCCATCCTGGCAACAGACCCTGACAAGGCAATTCTCAAGAGCGGGAAAGAACGGTTGAACATCCCCAAAATAAGCGATGAAAACATCAGCCTGCTGGAAAACGAAATCGACCAAATGAATGAAACCCTACCGGAAATGACACACTTTGTATTGCCGGGAGGGCATCCCACCGTGTCATACTGTCATATAGCACGCTGCGTCTGCAGACGTGCCGAGCGCCAAACCAGCTATTTACACGAAAATGAGCCGGTTGATGAAAAAGTATTGATGTATTTAAACCGCCTCTCTGACTATCTTTTTGTGCTGGCACGAAAATTGTCCTATGACCTGCACGCTGAAGAAATAAAATGGATTCCCGAGAAAACAGATGACACTACTTCTTGATTTATCCTATACCACTCTTTTTCAGTTACTTAAAATATTAAAAATCAAGTTCTTAAAAATAATGTAGAAATAATTTAAATTTTACTTGAATAATTCATTTAAAAATTTATTTTTGCAAAAAATTAAACCGAAGTGCTATGTACTGGACATTAGAATTAGCATCCTATTTAAGTGATGCCCCCTGGCCTGCCACTAAAGACGAATTAATTGATTACGCAATTAGAACCGGCGCTCCACTGGAGGTCGTTGAAAACCTGCAATCCATAGAAGATGAAGGTGATGCATATGATTCAATTGAAGAGATTTGGCCGGACTACCCAACTGACGAAGACTACCTTTGGAACGAGGACGAATATTAACGAACATCAAAAAACATATTAAAAGTCTCTTTCGAGGCTTTTTTTTTGCTTAATTTTGATATATAAAACACTGTGAAACCACTATGAGCTTTCTTGATAAAGTATTAAAAATATTTGTAGGAGATAAATCCAAAAAAGACGTGAGTGCATTGATGCCTCTTGTCAACGAAATAAAGACATTTGAAGCCTCTCTTGAAAAGATTTCCTTAGACGAACTGCGTGCCAAATCTGACACCTTTCGTCAGAAAATTAAAGAATCGCGCAAAGAACTCGATGCTGAAGTTGCCAAGCTCACGGAAGAAGCAAACGCATCTGAAAACATCAACCGCAAAGAAGAAATCTATACCGAAATTGATAAAATCAAAGACGATATCTATGCCATTGAAAAGAAAGTCCTTGATGAAATCCTCCCGGAAGCTTTTGCCGTGATGAAAGAAACTGCCAAGCGTTTTGTTAATAACAAAACCCTTGAAGTAACCGCAAACAGCTTTGACAGGGAACTATCAGGCACCAAAGACTACATCACCCTTGACGGTGATAAAGCCCTGTGGTCAAACTCCTGGGATGCAGCCGGAAAAGAAATCACATGGGACATGGTACACTATGATGTACAGCTCGTGGGAGGAATCGCATTACACCAGGGCAAAGTTGCAGAGATGCATACCGGTGAAGGTAAAACACTAGTGGCTACCCTGCCGGTTTACCTCAACGCCCTTGCCGGAAACGGTGTACATCTTGTGACCGTTAACGATTACCTGGCCAAAAGGGACAGCGCGTGGATGGCACCCCTCTTTGAATTTCACGGTTTGAGTGTAGACTGCATCGATTACCATCAGCCCAACTCTGAAGCACGCAGAAAAGCCTATAACGCAAACATCACCTATGGAACAAACAACGAGTTTGGCTTTGATTACCTGCGTGACAATATGGCCCACGCACCGGACGATCTGGTACAACGCCCGCACCACTACGCCATTGTCGATGAGGTGGATTCCGTTTTGATTGATGATGCGAGAACACCCCTTATCATCTCAGGACCCGTTCCTGAAGGAGACCGCCACGAATTCAATGAACTAAAACCTAAAATCAGTGAACTCGTTAGCATACAGCGACAATATCTAACAGGTGTTTTGGCCGAAGCCAAAAAACTCATCGCAGAAGGAAACACCAAAGAAGGCGGATTAAAACTTTTACGCGTTTACAGAGGTTTGCCTAAAAACAAAGCCCTCATCAAATACCTTTCGGAAGAAGGCATCAAGCAAGTCCTTCAAAAAACCGAAAACTTCTACATGCTTGACAACAATAAGGAAATGCCCAAAGTAGATACGGAGCTGTATTTCGTTATTGACGAAAAAAACAACCAGATAGAACTTACAGACAAGGGAGTTGATTTCCTTTCGGGAGATGATGACCCCGAATTCTTTGTCATGCCGGAAATGGGACTGGAAATTGCAAAAATTGAAGAAAAAGAACTTCCCAAAGAAGAAGAAGCCAAAGAAAAAGAAGAACTTTTCAGGGAATTTTCCGTAAAAAGTGAACGCATCCACACCATGAACCAGCTTTTAAAGGCCTATGCACTTTTTGAGAAAGATACCCAGTATGTGGTGATGGACAACAAAGTGATGATTGTTGATGAACAAACCGGACGTATTATGGATGGCCGTCGTTACAGTGACGGACTCCACCAGGCAATCGAGGCAAAAGAAAACGTGAAAATCGAAGCGATGACCCAAACCTTTGCCACAGTCACCCTTCAAAACTACTTCAGAATGTACCGCAAACTTGCCGGTATGACCGGTACCGCCGTCACAGAAGCCGGAGAACTTTGGCAGATATACAAACTCGATGTCGTTGAAATCCCTACTAACAAACCCATTGCAAGGGATGACAGACAAGACAAAATTTACAAAACAAAACGTGAAAAATACAATGCCGTTATTGACGAAGTTGTAGAACTTTCAAAGGCAGGAAGACCGGTATTGATAGGTACTACATCTGTAGATATTTCAGAGCTGTTAAGTAAAATGCTTACCCTGAGAAAAATAAACCACAACGTTCTGAACGCCAAATTACACAAAAAAGAAGCCCAGATTGTTGAAGAAGCTGGTCATGCAGGTATTGTCACCATCGCCACAAACATGGCCGGTCGTGGTACCGACATTAAACTTTCTGAAGAAGTCAAAAAAGCCGGTGGTCTTGCCATAATTGGTACAGAACGTCACGACTCGAGACGTGTTGACAGACAGTTGAGAGGTCGTAGTGGTCGTCAGGGTGACCCGGGAAGTTCGCAATTTTATGTCTCCCTTGAAGATAATTTGATGCGACTCTTCGGTAGTGAACGTATTGCCAAACTGATGGACAGAATGGGTCTTGAGGAAGGTGAAGTGATACAGCATTCCATGATTTCAAAATCAATTGAACGTGCACAGAAAAAAGTAGAGGAAAACAACTTTGGTATCAGAAAGCGACTGCTTGAATATGATGATGTAATGAATGCACAGCGTGAAGTTATTTACAAGCGTAGATATCACGCTTTGTTTGGTGAGCGCCTGCGGGTTGATATTGCCAATATGATTTATGACACCTCAGAAGTCATTGCAGAAACCAATAAACTGGCTCAGGATTATAAAAACTTTGAGTTTGAGTTGATTCGTTACTTCTCCATAAGCGCTCCGGTTTCGGAAGAAGAATTTGAGAAAAAAGATTATATCGAAATTGCCGGTATTGTATACAAAGCTGTTTACAAGCATTATCAGGACCGCATGGTGCGCAATGCAGAGATTGCCTATCCGGTAATCAAAAATGTCTATGAGCAACAAAAAGATATGTACAAGCGCATCCTGGTCCCTTTCAGTGATGGTGTAAAAACCCTTAATGTTGCCACAGATCTTGAGAAAGCATATGAAACCCAGGGGAAACAACTGGTACTTGATTTTGAGAAAAACATCACACTAGCCATTATTGACGACGCATGGAAAACCCATCTCCGCAAAATGGATGAGTTGAAACAATCGGTACAGCTGGCTGTTCATGAGCAAAAAGACCCTTTGCTTATTTACAAGTTTGAAGCTTATGAATTATTCAAGGTAATGATTGAAAAAGTAAATAAGGATGTTGTCTCATTCCTCTTCAAAGGAGAGTTGCCGCAACAGGATCATTCACAAATCAGGGAAGCACGTCAACGCAAACCGAAGGAAAACCTGCAAACCCAAAAAGACGAAATCCCCAATATGGATGAACGCGCGGCTCAGTCAAGGGCTGCCGGAAACACACAGGGTGGCTCACAAACCGTAACCGAAACCATCGTACGGGACAAGCCAAAGATTGGTCGCAACGACAAGGTGACCATCAAACATGTGATGAGCGGTGAAACAAAAAATTTGAAGTTCAAACAAGCCATACCCCTGCTGGATAAAGGCGACTGGGTCTTGATAGATCAATAAAATTTTATTACATACATATCGAATATAAAAAAGGCTGCCCTAATTGGGCAGCCTTTTTTATTATCAATTGTTTTCTGTATTTATCTTTCCAAAGTAATTTCTGCTATAACATCCGATTCAAGTCCCATCATAGCTCTGGTTTGTTCGACCAAAAGTACCATCTTATTTTGGGTTAATGTGGTGATTTCTGCTGTTTGAATTTCCCCCTCGCTTTCATAAGTCAATATATTGCCATCAATACTCCAGGAAGAGGCCGTAGCAAATTCATTGTTAAAGTCAACTATTTCTTCTGTAGTTTCTGTAAATCCCATAAAACTTACCGTTAATTCAAGGGTTAAGGTTCCGGATGGAATCATTTCATTTGGATCTTCAGTAAAAACAACCTGTGCATCAAAATCTTTGCCGAGTATTTCATAGGGTAATGTTATTGTTTGCCCGTTAAATTCACCGGTAGCTTCTCCTTCACTTTCCATTCCTGTTAATTCCCAAATTCCGGTAATATCTATTGTTGAGTCAGCTTGATTTTCTGTGTTATCATCATCACTGCTGCAAGATGCAAAAACAAACAAAATAGAAAAAAATAAAATGCTGAGTTTTTTCATTATATTAGGTTTTAAATAAGTTAATAAAGGCAAAACTAAATTTATTTTTCAATTGACAAAGATGTTTTTTAAGAAAACTTTAAGGTTTTACAGGTTGAAAATATTTTGGGATGATTTTTGATTACTATCTTTGTAAAAAATTCAAGGTGAAGTTTTTACTCTATATACTTTCTTTTTGCTTTTCACTTACTGTTTCATCGCAGGATTTTGAATCCCGTTTCTATACCATAGATGATAGTAGTTTGCCACCCTTGCTTCAGTTAGACCAAAGCAATTTTGTAAAGCGTTTTGACAAGGTTTCCTTCACCCCCACCTTAGGTATTTCTTCAGGAAATTATTGGAAGCCCGTGAGTATGATTGATGCTTTGAACCAACAAGAGGCTTATCTCAACAGAAAGAATGAAGACACAAAGCCATCCATCACTGCTGAAACTTTAGGTTTTAAAAAAGTGACAGAAAAAGAAAGCAGGATACAGGTGGAAGTAAGGGATCCCTATTTTACAAGAAGAAACCGTGCTCACAATAGTGTGTACCGTGATGCTTCCCTGCCTTTCTTTTACAGTCCCTTTTACCAGCGCGGAGTCCCGGGTACTGATTTTTAATTCCCGTTACTCAAAAATTCTTTTAATCGCTTTTCGGTATTTTTCAAAAGTAGCCAGATTGTTATGCTTACCATTTGGTATGGTGATAAATTGT
This sequence comes from uncultured Flavobacteriaceae bacterium, assembly GCA_963975935.1. Taxonomy (GTDB): domain Bacteria; phylum Bacteroidota; class Bacteroidia; order Flavobacteriales; family Flavobacteriaceae; genus Planktosalinus. Next base: position 36,306 of record CAXBIQ010000002.1, on the reverse strand, counting down.
TTCTTTTTTGAAGGGGTTTCCTCATAGAGCTTTTCTGCAGAAGCATAAGGAACTACATTATCCTTAGTCCCATGGAAAAAGTAGATATCACAATTTACGCCTTTTATAAACTCATGGGTTTTGAATTCATATTTTATAAGGTAACTCACAGGAACAATCGGGAAACGCTTCTTTGCCACTGAAGCTAAACTGTAAAAAGGCGTTTCCAGTATCAATTTACCGGGACTGTTGTTTGCAGCCACATAAGCAGCAAAAGTGGAACCCAATGAGCGCCCATAAACGGTAATGTCACTTTCGTTATAACGTTCTGTCAAATAATCGTAAAACAACTGGGCATCACTGTATAGTAATTCCTCACTCAAGGTGCCCGTACTTTTTCCGTAAGAACGATAATCCATCACCAGTACATCCAGATTGAATTCTGTAAAATAAGAAGTAATCTCACCCCAGCGGGAAAGGTCACCGGCATTGCCATGGAAGTATAACAAAACCCCTTTTGGGTTTTCTGTTTTAAAATGGATTGCATTCAACAGGGCACCGTCTGTAGTTGTGAGATTAATTTCTTCAAAGGGCTGCTGAAAGGTATAAGTATAATCAGGCTCCAGTTTTGAGGGTAAAAAAATAAGTTTCTCCTGAAAAAAAGCAAGTGCGGCTATAATCATAAGGTAAAGGATCAATAATGTGGATACAATTTTTTTTATCATACTGTTTTTTTCTTGGTCCCGTGAGCTACCTGAAAACTACTGCCTTCCAGGTTTATTTTTTGCTTTACAGAGTGAATGATTTCATGGAGCATTTTATGATAAGATTCAAAATTGTTGAGATTTTTATGTCCCCCACCAATAACGGCATAGAGACGGGCATTTTTAGGGTTCAATTGCGAAAGCTTAATACTGCTTTTAAACGGAATCAATTTGTCTTGGGTTCCGTGAATGATGTGTATGGGGCGCTTTACATATTGAATCCACTTATAGGTGGGAAGTGGGTATTTTATTAATAACGAAAGGGGCATAAAGGGCATGTACCTTGCTGTCACTTTGGTCAGACTGTAATAAGGGGCATCGAGAATAAGCATGCGCGGATGGTTTTCAGATGCGAGCTTTGTTGCAAAACCGGAACCTAAAGACCTTCCGTATAATAAAATATAACGTTCTGACACATGCTCCTTCATTTTGTTATAGACCATTTGTAAATCCCGCTGAATGGTTTTCTGGGTGCGTCTTCCCTTACTTTTTCCAAAACCGCGATAGTCCAGCATAATCACTTCAAAATCGTGCCTTGTAAAATCGACGGCATACTTGCCCCATCCCTTTATGCTCTTTGAATTCCCTTTTAAATATAAAACTATACCCTTGGGGTTTTGCACCATAAAATGCAGGCCATTGATGACTCCTCCATCCGGGGTATCGAGGTTGTATTCCTCCACGTGTTGATTTTCATAATGAAACTGAAAATCATCGGGTAATTTCTCGGGCTTGAACAAAAAATAATCCTGAAGGTAATACAACAACACACTTATAATGATATAAGCAGCTAAAACGAGGAGTGTTATGTATAACCAATGCGGCATAAATATGTAAAAGACAGCTTACTAATTTATAAAAAAGTGAGCAGATAAACTGTTTTTATTCCAGAACGCTGCAAAAAGTTACTACACTAAAAGTAAAAAGCCTGTCTCAATCAATATAAGACAGGCTTTATTTTTAAATAACAAACATTTATCTTATAACAGAAAGGGTTTTTCTTTTACCTTCAGTTTCAATGTGGCAAAAATAAATGCCATTTTTCCAGGAAGCTACATTAAAAACAATATTTTGTTCCTTTGAATTTACTGTATGTACCAATTTGCCGGTAGCATCAAACAATGAAACTTGTAAATTCTTGCTATTTACATTTCTTAAGACAAACTCATTATTTACAGAAACTGTGTTCATAAAATAAACATCAGCAAAAATATTGTTCTCAGGATTTGACAAAAATTCAAAGAAATATTCATCAGAACTTATAACACAGGTTTCAGCTCCCTGAAATGTAACATCAACCGAGTACATGCCTGTTTCCTCAGGGGTATGCGAAAAAGAATCTGCTCCGGTTATTTCAGTTCCGTCAAGAAACCATTGATAAGCAACTCCGTTTTCAGTGGTAAATAAAGTGCCTGCAGTTTCTTCAATAAGCACTTCTTCCCCCACCACATCAAATGTTACAGGAACCCCACTGGAATACCAAATATCGGGACAAGGACCATATGCAACTGAGAGAAGATACTCTCCGGCTTCAGAAACCTCATAAAAATCCTGGGGACCTTCCAAAACAAGCACCCCATCATGATACCACCTGAAAAGTACCGGCCCGTTAAAAGCATTAGAGATAATAGAAGTTTCACCATAACAAAGCACTGTATCAGCACTGTGTTCAATAGCGGGGGACTGAAACACCCAGGTATCAAACATAATATCGTTTGAATCTTCTGTACATCCGTCATCTGTGATAGTCACAAAAACATATGCAAAACCCAAGTCTCCGGCAACAATACTTAAAGTATTTTGGGTTTCACCTGCAAAATCATTGGGGGTACCTGTTGCAGAAAATTTGTATTTCCATTGGTAACTGTCATAACCTGCGGGGGCAGTAAAGACAATGTTTTGATTTGCACACTGTACTTCGCTACCACCACTCAAATCAGGATCTGAGGTAATTGTACTGTCGTAACTGCATTGTGAAGAAAGGGTGTTTCCCGCATATAATAGGAAAACAAAAAAAAGTAGTAATTTTTTCATCTTATTAAATTTTGTTTTAAGTTTTTTCCAAAGACGAATTTAATTAAATCATGTTACAGTGTAAAATAAAAAAACCGGGAACTTATAAAGTGACCCGGTTCTATTTAATAAAAAGGTGTTTTACTATTTATGGTGCATAAAGGCTTGTTTTGCCAGCAATTCCTCATCGCTTTCTACGTGGTCATCATCGGGAACACAGCAATCTACAGGACATACAGCCGCACATTGGGGTTCATCGTGAAAACCTTTGCATTCTGTACATTTATCAGGAACGATATAATAAATTTCATCACTTACAGGCGTTTGCACAGCGTTTGCGTCTACTTCTTTTCCGTCAGGCAATACTAGATTGCCTTCAAGATCAGTACCGTCTGCATACCGCCATTCATCAGCACCTTCATAAATTGCGGTATTGGGACATTCCGGTTCACAGGCTCCGCAATTAATACACTCATCTGTTATAATTATAGCCATAGCAAGTTCTTTTTCTTTTGTAAATTTGCACAAAAATAACGCCAAAACAATTCATAACCAAATTGCTTTATGACATTAACAGAACGTAAAGATGCCTTTGTTTCATTAGGAAAATTTCTTGAGCAATTTGTTGAAGAACAACCCGTAAAATCAGATGACATTCCTTTAAACGATTTATTTTACGACGGGATGCTGCATCAGCTCAAATTAAGTGAAGAACACAATGCCTGGTTTACGCGTGACAACATTCGGTTTGCCCTAAATAGCTGGTCAACAGCCTTAACGGAAGAAAACCTGAACGCCTGGTTAAGCCGCTATGACATCCCCGAAAGAGAACCCAAAAAAGTGGCTGTAATCATGGCCGGAAACATTCCCCTGGTGGGCTTTCACGATTTTCTTTCGGTTTTAATATCAGGACACGAAGTGCTTGTTAAGCAATCTTCAAAAGATAAACAACTCCTTCCCTATCTGGCAAAATATCTTGAATATACAGAGCCCCGCTTGAAAGGAAAAATCACCTTTACCGAAGAAAAACTCGAAGGTTTTGACGCCATCATCGCCACAGGAAGCGATAATACGGCCCGTTATTTTGAATATTATTTTAAAAACAAACCCCACATCATCAGGCACAACCGAAATTCTGTTGCTGTCCTGACAGGTGATGAAACCCGAGAACAGCTCGAGGCATTGTTCCATGATATTTTCAGGTATTATGGGCTCGGTTGCCGCAATGTATCAAAGCTTTTTGTCCCTGAAGGATATGACTTTGATGCTTTTTTTAATGCGATATACTCTTGGCACAGCCTTGTTGACAAACAAAAATATGCCAATAATTATGATTATAACAAAGCGGTTTACCTGATGAGTGAATTCAACATCCTGGACAACGGTTTTTTTATGCTCAAGGAAGATGCCTCTTATTCCTCGCCTATCGCGACTGCTTTTTATGAGGTTTACAAGGATGCAGGGGCTTTAAAAACAAAACTGAAAAATGACGCTTCAAGAATTCAATGTGTTGTCTCGTCTGGCTTTACGGAAAACGAAATTCCTTTCGGCGAAAGCCAAAACCCACAGTTATGGGATTATGCAGACAATGTTGATGTTGTTAGCTTCTTGTTGAAAATATAATTTCATAATAAGTATAGTTTACCTAATAGTCAGTAATTTAGTGAACTCATTAATCCTTTGAATAGTAAACCCTTTTCCATTCATGAAAATACACAACTTTAGTGCCGGCCCCAGTATTTTAAAACCTTCGGTAATCCAAAAAGCCTCAGAAGCAATTGTAAATTTTAACAACTCCGGCTTATCCTTATTGGAGATATCACACAGAAGTAAGGATTTTGTTGCGGTGATGGAAAGGGCACGTGAGCTTTCTCTGGAATTGTTAGGCCTCAAAGATCAGGGATATCAGGCACTATTTTTACACGGAGGCGCTAGCATGCAGTTTGTGATGGTGGCAAGCAACCTGTTGGAGAAAAAAGGCGCCTATCTCAACACCGGTACCTGGTCAAACAACGCTATTAAGGAAGCAAAAGTCTTTGGCGAAGTGATTGAAGTGGCATCATCCAAAGACAAAAACTACAATTATATTCCAAAGGACTACAATATTCCAGACGATGCTGATTATTTTCACTGCACAAGCAACAATACTATTTTTGGAACCCAGATAAAACACTTCCCGCAAACAAACATCCCGATAGTTTGTGATATGAGCAGTGATATTTTTTCACGGGCAATTGACCATTCAAAATTTGACCTGATTTATGCCGGCGCTCAAAAAAACCTTGGGCCGGCAGGAACAACACTGGTGATCATCAAAGAATCCCTTTTAGGAAAGGTGACTCGTCAAATTCCCAATATTTTAAACTATCAATCGCATATTGACAAAGAAAGCATGTACAACACACCATCTGTTTATGCTGTATATGTTTCCATGCTTACGCTGGAGTGGCTTAAGGAAATGGGGGGAGTAAGTGTCATTGAAAAAGAAAACAATAAAAAAGCAAACCTGCTTTACAGCGAAATAGACAGAAATCCACTATTCAAAGCCTATGTTGAAAATGTAGAAGACAGGTCTTTTATGAATCCTACGTTTAATGTGTCAGATGAAAGCCACAAGGAAACATTTGATTCCTTATTGAAAAATGCAGGAATAAGTGGTCTGAACGGCCACCGATCCGTAGGCGGATACCGTGCCTCTATGTACAATGCCCTTCCGTTTGAAAGCGTACAAACGTTGGTGGAAGTAATGCAGGAGCTGGAAAAGAAAAGCTAATAAGAAAGTAAAATTATAAAATGAATATGAAAGTACTAGCAAATGACGGAATCTCTCAAAGCGGAATTGACACACTTGAAAAAGCAGGCTTTGAGGTCATAACCACCAAAGTCGCCCAAGAGCAACTCGCCGGCTATATTAATAAAAAAAATATTGACGTGGTACTTGTCCGCAGTGCCACCACAGTTAGAAAAGAAGTAATCGATGCCTGCCCGGAATTAAAGATCATAGGCCGCGGTGGTGTGGGTATGGACAATATAGATGTGGCCTATGCACGTGAAAAAGGGATAAAGGTCATTAATACCCCTGCAGCTTCTTCAGCTTCTGTAGCCGAACTTGTTTTTGCCCATTTGTTTAACGGTGTGCGTTTTTTATACGATTCAAACCGCAACATGCCGCTTGAAGGTGACAGCAATTTCAATGTATTGAAAAAGTCCTATGCAAAAGGCGTGGAACTAAGAGGAAAAACCCTTGGTATTATCGGAATGGGTCGCATTGGCAGCGAAGTTGCCAGAATCGCCTTGGGATGCGGGATGCGGGTCGTGATTTTTGATAAATTTATTGATGAGGCAACCATTGATGTAACTTTGTTTGACGGGCAAAGTATAGATGTAACTATAAAATCAATACCTCTTGAAGAAGTCCTTAAACAAAGTGATTTTATATCACTTCACGTTCCGGCACAGGATGAATACCTGATTGGGGAAGATGAAATTGCTATGATGAAAGACGGTGCGGGAATAATCAATGCAGCCCGGGGAGGTGTAATTAACGAAGTCGCATTGGTAGAAGCACTCGACAAAGGCAAACTCTCTTTTGCAGGACTGGATACTTTTGAAGAAGAACCCACCCCTGCAATCAAAGTTTTAATGCACCCCAAAATATCGCTGACGCCACATATTGGTGCCGCTACCTTGGAAGCCCAGAACAGAATAGGCACTGAGCTCGCAAATCAAATTATTGAAATCCTGAAGTAGTTATAAAGTAAGCATTCAAAATACTTGAACAACTTGAAACATTACAGCTATGCTTAATTTTTGTATCTTTGTAATAATATGAAATATATTATTTCCATAGTGTTATTTTCACTTTTCATTTTCAGTTGTGACAGTGCTAAAAAAACGGTCTCAACAGAAGATGACACTACGTATTCTGATACTGTGCGCATTGCCAATGATAGTATTGAATATGAAATCATCATTATTGAGCCGGGCTTTAATGCCTGGTTGGTAACACAACCGCCAAAGGGGTATTACGGTTTAAATTATCTGGAAACCAGAAACAGGGTGTATGTTTCAGAATACAACCGCCGGGTATATGACCCCGCATACAGTAACAAATTGTATGTTCAGGAGATCAACTATGATCATACTATTTTCTACGGACTGGAAGTAAACTATTTGTTATTCAACTACTTCAAATATTTTGAAGAAACCTACAATCAAAAACTTAGATGAATAAATTAAAAGCACGTTGGGGTATTTCTTCCAACTGGCAACTCATTACAATCTTCATAGCTTTTGGCATCACCGGCTCAACTGCCGCCAAGTTTGGTGAACCTTTAACATTACTTTTAGGAATTTCAAAAGACTTTTGGTTATTTTGGCCTGTTAGAATTTTAATCATATTACCCATATATCAGTTTATACTTTTAATTGTGGGGTGGATATACGGTGAGCTGCCTTTCTTTTGGAATTTTGAAAAGAAAATGCTGAAAAATATGGGATTAAAAAATGTCTTGAAACTTGGATAATACACTAAAAAATAACGGCATAAGGATTTGGTCAATTACTATGGCCCTTGCCTTGTTATTTCCATTTTCAGTCAATGCAATCCATATTTTCAGTCACGATGACCACAATCATTGTACAGAGACAGGAACTGTACATTTTCACGAAAAAGAAATAGACTGTGAACTTTGCGATTTCCATCTCACTACTATTCTCCACTTTTCAAAGAGCAATGAAACAAACTTTTATCCTCCAAATTATAAAACTATATTTCCTCCACTTGAGGAACCCTTTTTAAAAGCAACCACACTTTACTTCAATTTAAGAGGTCCGCCTGTAAACGCATAGTCTCAAGCTTTTATATTTTTAATTTAGTTTACTCAACCTTTTGAAACACGCTATGCGTTTATCATTTATATTCCTGTTGACAGGGTTTATTGCTTTTTCACAAAACTGTGAAGAAAACGTTACCGGTCAGGTTATCGATTTCCACGATGGAAAACCGTTAGCCGGGGCAACAATTGTTGTAGCCGGACCTGAAAAATATGCCCTTACAGATCTTGACGGAAATTTTTCACTGGAAGGTTTGTGTGAAGGAAATTACAACCTTCAGTTATCACATCCTGAATGTGAAACCAGAGTGGTCAATATCACAATTCCTTATCAAGGTACATTAACAGTCAGGATGGAGCACCATCTTGAAGAACTCGATCAGGTAACCGTTAAAGGAAGTGCCGGTATTGATTATGTTTCAACGCAGCTGGAAAACAGGATTGAAAAAGAAGAGATTGAAAATTTAAGTTATGGTTCACTGGGAGATGCCCTGAAAACACTTTCAGGGGTATCTTCTTTAAATACAGGAAGTTCAGTTGTAAAGCCCGTCATTCAGGGATTGCACAGCAGTCGCATATTGATTATGAACAATGGCGTGCGTATGCAGGATCAGGAATGGGGTGTAGAACACGCTCCCAATGTTGATTTAAACACTGCGGGAAGCATTTCAGTCATTAAAGGGGCGTCAGCACTGCAATATGGTGGTGATGCTGTAGCAGGTATTGTTATGGTTGAGCCCGCCCGTATCATAAGAAAAGATTCCCTTTTCGGAAATACAGTGATCACAGGTTCGACTAACGGAAGAGGCGGTACTGTAACCTCTTCCCTTACAAAAACCAAAGAATCAGGTTGGTATGGAACCGCACAAGGTACTTTCAAGCGCTTTGGTGATTTTGAAACACCTGATTATGTACTGAACAATACCGGAATGTCTGAAAAAGCAGGCTCCTTCAGAGTGGGTTTAAACAAGTTCACACATGGGTTTGAAGCCTATTACTCCTATTTTAATTCAGAAACAGGTATTTTGCAAGCATCACATTTAGGCAACGCAGAAGATCAGTTTCTGGCGATTAACAGACCCAGACCACTGGTGATAGACGATTTTTCTTATGCTATAGAAAACCCAAAGCAAGATGTTTCTCATCACCTTGCAAAAGCCAAGGTTTTCAAGCGAATCAGTAATTTTGGCAAACTGGAAGCACAATATGATTTTCAGTTTAACAATCGCCTGGAATTTGATGTGCGAAGGGGAGGTCGTGGAGACAGGCCCTCTGTAGATCTTGAATTGACCACTCATACCCTATCCGCTGATTTGAGTTATGATGCCAATATAAACTTTAAAGCAAACGGCGGATTGATGTTTAGATATCAAAACAATTTTGCTAATCCTGAAACCGGTGTTAGAAGGCTCATTCCTGATTATGATAAATATGATGTGGGTGTGTATGCATTGGGGAAATACTTCCTCAATGACTCCTGGATTGTTGAAGGCGGTTTGCGCTATGATTACAACCATCTGGATGCTGATAAGTTTTACCGAAAATCCTTATGGGAAAGCAGAGGGTATGATGTGGATTTTTCTGATATTGTTGTAGAGGAATTTGGAACGCAATTGTTAACCAATCCGGTTTTTAATTACCACAATGTATCAGGAACATTGGGCTTTTCTTATTCATTTTCCCAGGATTATGAATTAATGGCCAATTATTCATTAGCTACAAGAGGGCCCAACCCGTCTGAGTTGTTTAGTGAAGGGTTGCACCATTCTGCTGCCCGCATTGAAATTGGCGACCTCAGGTTTACTCAAGAAGTCGCCCATAAGGTTTCACTTGCTTTAAGCAAAACTTCAGAGAAATTTCAGTTTACGGTAAACCCTTTTTTAAACAGTATCGATGATTTTATACTGATTGAGCCCAGTGGTGTTGAACAAACCATAAGAGGAAGTTTTCAGGTCTGGGATTTTAAACAAACTGATGCGTTGCTTTTAGGTTTTGACCTGGATGCCAAAGTCAAACTCACAGATCAATTTGATTATATCACAAAATTTTCTTTTGTGAAAGGATATGAACGTGAGAATGAAAATCCGCTTATTTTGATGCCTCCGGCAAATTTAAGTTCCATCCTTCAGTATAAAAATCAAAGCTTAAACAATTTAAAACTAGGTCTGGAAAGTAATTATGTATTTAGACAAAATGAATTCCCTGATACTAACACTGAAATCTTTTTACCCATTTCAGAAACCACTGAAGTTATTGATTTAAGCACGCCACCGGATGCCTATCACCTAATGCATTTTAATGCAGATGCAGATTTTAATGTATTTAGTAAATCTGTTTTGTCTGTGGGATTGACTGTTACAAATTTATTCAACACCAGTTACAGGGATTACCTCAACCGTTTGCGCTATTATGCAGACGACTTGGGAAGAAATATAGTTTTACGATTAAAAATTAATTATTAAACCATTTAAAAATAGAAACAAATGAAAACGTTAAAAATTTTATCATTCTTATTTATCAGTACATTGATTTTATCTTCCTGTTCAAGTGATGACGACAACTCTGAACCCATCCTTGAAGAGGAGGTGATTACAACATTAAATGTTACTTTAACTGGTGGCAGCACACCAGTTACCTTGAATTACAGGGATTTGGATCCTGATGGCTCAACAGCTCCAACAATAACAGTGAGTGGTGCTTTGGAAGCCAACACACTTTACACCGGGTCAATCACGCTACTCAATGAATTGGAAAATCCGGTTGATAATATCACTGAAGAAATCATGGAAGAAGATGATGAGCACCAGTTCTTTTATCAGGTTGGAACAGGTTTAAACATTTCAAACCTAACCTATCTTGATTTTGACGGAAATGCTAATCCTTTGGGATTGAACTTCAGTTTTGAAACTGGTGATGCAAGTGAAGGTAACTTTACCATTATATTAAGACACGAGCCCAATAAAGAAGCTGCCGGTGTGAGTGATGGAAACATTGCCAATGCAGGTGGTGAAACAGATATTTCAACAACTTTTGAGTTGGAAATTCAGTAATTTTTTATTATTTCCATAAAACCTCCTGAAAATTTCAGGAGGTTTTTTTTTATGGGTTTATGGGTTCAGGTTCGATGGGTTCAGCTTCGACATTGCCTTTTTTAAATACATAAACATATAACCAGGTTAAGGTAAAAGTAGGTATAATATCAAGTCCGGGAGAAAGTTCTTCAAGAAAAACAATCACACCGGCTACTTTTCCGCGGGTCCCGGGATACATTTTTGTCATTTGAGAAGCGGCAAAGGGCGCCCAAAGTAAATCCAAAAAAGGACCCACTACAGGTATGAAATAACTGGCCATACCAATCAGGTCATACAGAATTCCTTTTCGAAGTAATTTAAATTTTTCGCTCATTTTTTGCTGCTTATCGTAAACTTAAACGCAAAAAATGTTCCATAAATTGTTTACTTATCGAGGAGCTTTAGAAACTCATTTCTCATTTCGCTTTGTTCAAAAGCACCTCTAAAGCCTGAGGTGGTTGTGAGCGAATTTTGCTTTTGTACACCACGCATCATCATACACATATGCGATGCTTCAATCACAACTGCAACACCTTTGGGTTGTAGGGTGTTATTTATACAATCCAGTATTTGCTGCGTGAGCCGTTCCTGGACCTGCAATCGTCTGGCAAAAACATCAACAATTCTGGGAATTTTGCTCAAACCCACAATATACCCATCTGGAATGTATGCAATATGTGCCTTCCCAAAGAATGGCAAAATGTGATGCTCACATAAGGAATACAACTCTATGTCCTTCACAATTACCATATTGTCATAATCTTCCTTGAACATGGCACTTGTGAGAATCTGAGCGGCATTCTGCTCATACCCTTGTGTCAGGAATTGCATCGCTTTAGCAGCACGCTCCGGCGTTTTTAAAATACCTTCCCGTTGGGTATCTTCACCAAGTGCTGCAATAATGTCGCTGTAGTTTTCCTTCAAAAACTCAGTTGTTTTTTCAGTTCCTGAATTAATCTGTGGTTGTAATTGCATAGTTTCTAGTCTAATTTATCCTGAAAATTGGTCCTGAGCTTTTTTACTTTTGGAGAAATAACCATCTGGCAATACATCTGGCTTTTGTTGCGCTCATAATAATCTTTGTGCTCTTCTTCCGCTTCATAAAAAATTGGAGCCTGGGTAACTTCGGTTACTATTTTATTATCAAAAACTGACCGGGATTCTAAATCTTCAATAAAACGTGCTGTTTTTTCTTTTTGGGCCTCACTGTGATAAAACACAGCACTGCGATATTGGGTTCCTCTGTCGTTTCCCTGTTGATTTAAAGTGGTAGGGTCATGGGTCGCAAAAAATATCTCCAATAGCTCTTCAAAAGAAATTACCTCCGGATTAAAAGTTACCTGAATGGCTTCAGCATGTCCGGTCCTACCGGTGCAAATTTCACGATACCCCGGGTTTTTGATTTCCCCTCCTGTATAACCGGGCAGGACCTTTTGAACACCCTTTAAACGCTGAAAGACTGCCTCGGTACACCAAAAGCATCCTCCTGCAAAAGTAGCTGTTTCTATATTTGAAGTATTCATAATTGTATTTGTTTAACAAATGTATAATCTATTTAAACAAAAATAGCATACATTAACTTTTCATTAATATATGATTTTTTTATCAATCCCGATAACTTGCATAGTCCCGATATAAATTGCAATTATGACAACAATTACTTACTTTCACGACTCTAAAGATAACAGATGATACAGGCAAAAAATATTCACAAACACTACGGTGATTTACACGTCTTAAAAGGTGTTTCACTTCATATAAAAAGCGGTGAAGTTGTTTCCATAGTTGGTGCTTCAGGAGCAGGAAAAACCACATTGCTGCATATTCTGGGTACTCTGGATACCCCTTCTAAAAATTCCGGTGATATTAGTATCAATAACGTTAAAATTTCCGGCTTATCAGATAAAGAGCTGGCGGCCTTCAGGAATAAATATATCGGGTTTATCTTTCAGTTTCATCAACTATTGCCCGAATTTACGGCACTTGAAAATGTGTGCATTCCGGCATTCATAAAAAACACCCCCAAGGCTGAAGCCGAAAATAAAGCAAAAGAGCTTCTGGATTTTTTGGGTCTCAGCCACAGGATAAATCATAAACCCAACGAACTCTCCGGTGGGGAGCAACAGCGGGTTGCCGTTGCAAGGGCATTGATCAATGACCCACTCATCATTTTTGCAGATGAGCCCAGCGGGAATCTAGACAGTACCTCAGCAGACAATCTTCACAACCTCTTTTTTAAACTGCGTGATGAATTCAAACAGACCTTTGTGATTGTTACACATAACGAAGAATTTGCTGATATGGCAGACCGAAAGCTCGTGATGAGCGATGGAAATATCATTGCATAAACAATCATTTTGAAGGGAACATTAAAACAAAACGAACTTAAAGAATTTCTTGACGAAAAAGCCTTTCAATACAATTCGCCAAAGTTCATTACTTCAGACCCCATTCAAATACCCCATCGCTTTACATCAAAAGAGGATATAGAAATCATTGCCTTTCTGGTGGCTTCCATCGCCTGGGGAAACCGCAAAAGCATCATTACAAGCGGTAATAAAATTACTGAACTTCTGGGAAATGCACCTTATGATTTCGTTATCAATCACACCGAAAAAGATTTAGACGCCCTTGACAATTTTGTGCACCGCACCTTCAATGCCATCGATTTAAAATTTTTCATTACTTCTTTAAAAAACATTTACATAAACCACCAGGGTCTTGAGGCTGTGTTCAAATCAGGTGCTGCGCAAGATAGTTTACAACCGGCCATCCACAATTTTAAAAAAGTATTTTTCAGTATTGACCACCCGCCCAGAACGATGAAACACGTTTCAGACCCTTTGAAAAATTCGGCTGCAAAACGCATTAACATGTTTTTGAGGTGGATGATAAGAAAAGACAATGCCGGTGTTGATTTCGGTATCTGGAAAACCCTGTCACCGGCACTCCTCTCCTGCCCGCTGGATGTTCACAGTGGAAACGTGGCGAGAAAACTGGGATTGCTTTCGCGAAAGCAAAACGATGCCAAAGCTCTTCAGGAACTGGATGCTGCTTTACGAAAACTGGATCCCGCAGATCCGGCAAAATATGATTTTGCCCTTTTTGGGCTTGGTGTTTTTGAGGGGTTTAAATAAAATTACAAATATTAAAAATTAGCTAAAGTCACACGAGAATTTTTCAATAGGCCTCGTGTTTTGTATCTTACATAGTGAACACAAATCAAGAAAAAGAACTATGAAAACACTGAAATTTAGCAATAATGATTCTATGCACGCCATTGGCCTGGGAACTTGGAAGGCAAAGGGAAGCGACGTAAAAAAAGCTGTAAAAGAGGCCCTTTATACCGGGTACCGCCACATTGATACAGCTGCTGTTTATGGTAATGAAAAAGAAATCGGGGAAGCTATGCAGGAGGTTTTTGCTGAAGGGAATATCCTCAGGGAGGATGTTTTTGTAACCTCAAAGCTTTGGAATGATTCGCATCAGGAAGGTTATGTAATACCTGCACTCCAAAAATCACTTAAAGACCTTCAGCTGGATTATCTCGATTTGTATTTAATGCACTGGCCGGTAGCCTTCAGGCCCAATGTTGGTTTTCCCGAAAAACCGGATGATTTTCTTTCTTTGGAAGAAGTGCCCATCATTGAAACCTGGAAACAACTTGAAAAAGCTAAAAAGGAAGGATATACCAGACACATAGGAGTATCCAATTTCAGTGAAAAAAAATTGAAAGACCTGGTCGAAAAAGCCACGATAAAACCTGAAATGAACCAGGTGGAACTACATCCTCTCCTGCAGCAAAATAAATTACTGGAGTATTGTAAATCTGAAAATATATTAGTCACAGGCTATTCACCATTAGGTTCCGGCGACCGTTCTGACCAAATGAAAGCGGATGATGAACCCAACCTGATGGTAATACCGGAAATCGTGGATATTGCAAAAAAACATATGTGCAGCAGTGCACAAGTCCTGATAGCATGGCAAGCACACAGAGACACGGCGGTCATACCCAAGTCAACAACAAAAGAGAATATTGTTGACAATTTCAAAGCAGCCAGTATCCAACTGGATGATGCCGATATGAAAAAAATTGCAGGCCTTGACAAACATTACCGGTTCATTACAGGTGAATTTTTCAGAATGCCTGAAAAAGGATACCTCTCTATTTACGATGAGTAATCATATTCGTAATAATCAAAAAAAAAGAGCCGCAATCATTGCGGCTCTTTTTTTGATGTAAGTAATTTTTATTTTGCTATGTTGACAGCTCTGGTTTCCCTGATTACGGTCACCTTCACCTGACCCGGATAGGTCATATCTGTCTGGATTTTCTGGGAAATTTCAAAAGACAAACTTGCAGCTTTTTCATCGCTTACTTTGTCACTCTCTACCATTACACGCAATTCCCTTCCCGCCTGAATGGCATATGCTTTATTCACACCATTAAAGCCAAAAGCTATATCCTCAAGGTCTTTTAATCGCTGAATATAAGAATCCAGGATCTGGCGGCGAGCACCCGGTCTGGCACCGCTTATCGCATCACACACCTGAACGATGGGTGATAACAAGCTGGTCATTTCGATTTCATCGTGATGGGCACCAATGGCATTACAAACCTCCGGCTTTTCGCCAAATTTCTCAGCCCATTGCATACCCAGGATGGCGTGGGGAACTTCAGTTTCTGTATCAGGCACTTTTCCGATATCGTGTAAAAGACCGGCACGTTTTGCCAGTTTTGGGTTTAACCCCAGTTCTGCTGCCATAACACCACAAAGTTTTGCAACCTCACGTGAATGCTGTAAAAGGTTTTGGCCGTAAGAAGAACGGTACTTCATTCTCCCCACAGTTTTTATAAGTTCAGGGTGCAGGCCGTGAATTCCTAGGTCAATCACGGTGCGTTTACCTACTTCAATAATTTCTTCTTCAATTTGTTTGGTCGTTTTCTGAACGATTTCTTCAATTCGTGCCGGGTGTATGCGACCGTCTGTAACGAGTTTGTGAAGTGATAGGCGGGCTATTTCCCTTCTAACGGAATCAAAACATGATAGAATTATAGCTTCGGGTGTGTCATCTACAATGATTTCCACACCTGTTGCGGCTTCAAGGGCACGAATGTTTCGTCCTTCACGGCCTATGATTCTTCCTTTAACATCATCACTTTCGAGGTTAAAGACCGAAACACAGTTTTCAATGGCCTCTTCAGTTCCAATGCGCTGAATGGTATTGATTACTATTTTCTTGGCTTCCTGCTGTGCGGTAAGCTTTGCTTCTTCCACCGAGTTCTGAATGTAAGCCATAGCATCTGTTTTGGCTTCGTCTTTAATGGTCTCCAGAAGCTGTGCCTTGGCATCTTCAGCAGAGAGAGAGGAAATTACTTCCAATTGCTCAATTTGACCACGGTATAGCTTATCGACTTCGCTTTGCTTTTTCTCGAGTACATCGAGGCGCTCGCGGTAGTCTTTTATTTCTTCTTCAAGTTCGGCATTGAGCTTTTTGTTTTTAGCCAGTTCCCCGGAAACAAGGGATTCCTTATCCCGCGTACGTTTTTCGGCTTCTGCAATTTTTTTGTCACGGCTTAAAATAACCTTTTCGTGTTCGGTTTTAAGCTCTATGAACTTTTCTTTTGCCTGAAGGATTTTATCCTTTTTTATTGTTTCTGCTTCAGATTTAGCTTCTTTTAAAATGCCTGCAGCACTTTTCTTGGCTGATTTTATGAGTCGGGAGGCATTATTTCTCTCCATCAGTTTGGCGATTACAAACCCCAAAGCGATACCTACCACTCCTATTGCTAATATTAAAAATAGACTGTCCATGTTGGTTAAAATTTAGATATAAAAAAAGCCTACATTAAAACGTTGATTTGTATAAACTCCTTAAAATCAAGTTTAGGGCTACTAAGATGGTCAAAAATCCGCCAGTCAGCCAATGGCTGAGACGGCACGCTTTTACATCTTGAACTCACCCTTTTTAAAGAGATAACGTTGAGTTTATCAAAAATTTGTAATAATGTAGGCAGTACCTTATTATGTTATTTAAAAGAACGTTAAGATAAATGATCTTGTAACAATTGGTTTAAAGCGAGAAGTTTTTCTTCCACTTCAAGCTGATCATTCTCTTTATTCACTGTTTTCTGCTCGGTTTGAGCGGCAAACTGCAAGGCACACATAGCCAGTACATCTTGTTTGTCCCTCACTGCATAGTTTTGTTCAAACTGCTTGATCATTTCTTCTATCTTTTTTGTGGCTTTTCTAAGGCCTTCTTCCTGGGCCGGGTTTATGGTTAATGGATAAACTCGGTCTGCAATCGATAGTTTTATTTTTAGCGGGTTTGACATTGTTTTTAATCATTTAATTGTGAAATACAATTGTCTATCTCACGAACCAATGAATTTATTTTGAGCTTCGTTTCACGTTTATATTGGTCACTGCCTAACATTGCATTTGCAGTTTTAAGAGTTTCTGTTTGCTCTTTCCATTGCGCTAACGCTTCCATGGTTTTGGAATGTTTTTGCTTTTCTATGGCCAATTCTTCTTCAAGAGCGGAATTAGTTTGTTTTAAACTTTCATACTTATGTAAAAGCTTACTAATCCTATTTTCAAGAGAATCAACTATTTCAGAAAGATTACTCATTAAAACAATACTTCAATGCTAACCACACAAAGTTAACATACCTAAACAAATAAGCCAACGTTTTGTAATTTTTTTTTAAATAATAATTCTTAAAACTTTGAGTTGTGTTTTCAGAGGTTTTGTAATACCTTGTATCATCAATAGTTTTTGATTATGAAAAGGGCAGTTTTAATTTTATCTATATTTTTAATAAATCTGAATGCTTTCTCTCAGGAAGAATCATCAGATGAAGAATCATCTGTAAACCACTTTGAGGTTCCTGCTGATGTCCCTGTGGGTTATTTCTCACCTCCCATGGAGATTCCGCTGCAGCTTTCTGGAACGTTTGGTGAATTGAGAAACAACCATTTTCACGCAGGCCTGGATATTAGGACCCAGCAACGAGAGGGTATACCCATTTATGCTGCTGCAGATGGCTATGTTAACCGTATCAAAGTGGCACACTTTGGATATGGAAAAGCATTGTACCTGCAACATCCCAACGGATACTCAACAGTATATGCACACTTGCAAAAATATGCCGGCGCCATAGAAGATTTTGTCAAACAAACTCAATATAGTAAAGAGTCTTATGAAATTGAGGTATTTCCACAGGCAAGCCAGCTTCCCGTAAAAAAAGGTGACTTGATAGGCTATAGCGGGAACTCCGGAAGCAGCGGCGGACCCCACCTCCATTTTGAGATAAGGGACAACGCTTCCCGGCCCATGAATCCAAAAATGTTCGGGATAGAAATTGAAGATACGCGCAAGCCTTTGATTAACAGTGTTTTTGTTTACCCCATAGGGGAAGATGCCCACGCAAACCAGGATGCCAATCCACAGCAACTGCGGCTTATACCCAAAAACGACGGCTCCTATGTAACCGAAAAGATCAAGGCGTTTGGTTTGATTGGTTTCGGGGTGTCAGCAACAGATCAGCAAAATGCCGCAAACAACAGGAACGGTATCTTTAAAATTGAAACCCATCACAATGGTGACAAAAGCATCGACATCGTTTTTGATAAAATCTCTTTCAGTGAGACCAGATACCTCAACAGGTTTATTGACTATGGATATTTTAAAGAGAAAAAGTCAAAGATTCAAAAACTCTTTATTGAAAGAAACAACCCGCTGAGCATCTTTAAACATTCAAAAAATAATGGGTTTGTCAGCATTGAGGACGGTTTTAACTCGGTCTATTCCATTGATGTTTCTGATTTCAATGGCAATACCGTAAGCATTTCAGTGCCCGTTGAAGGCGCAAAGCTTCCCATAAATATTGAAAAGAAAAAAAAGGAATCTAATTATTTTGTTTATGCCCGTGAGGGAGCTACGATAAAGGAAGGGAAATTTTCCATTTATATCCCGCCAAATAGCTTATATGAAGATGCTGCTATCCATGTAAGCTCCTCAGGTGATAAGCTTGAGTTTCACAAAGACGTGATTCCCGTTCATTCCAATATTACGATTTCTACTGATATTTCAGGGTATAAAGCTGATGACCTGGACAAAGTCTATCTGGGTCCGTTAAATTACAAGGGGGTTCCCTATTATAATAATACGACACGTGATGGCAACATCCTTTCAACAAAGGTGCGCAACTTTGGTAAATATGGCCTGGGTGTGGATACCATTCCTCCGGTAATCAGACCGGTAAATTTTTCTGATGGTAAATGGATCAGCAGCAACAAAACCCTTGAAATAAAAATTGACGATTTCCAAAGCGGGATCAAAGGGTACAGGGCAACCATCAATGACCAGTGGGTTTTGATG
This sequence comes from uncultured Flavobacteriaceae bacterium, assembly GCA_963975935.1. Taxonomy (GTDB): domain Bacteria; phylum Bacteroidota; class Bacteroidia; order Flavobacteriales; family Flavobacteriaceae; genus Planktosalinus. Next base: position 17,256 of record CAXBIQ010000002.1, on the reverse strand, counting down.
GAATATGAATACAAAAAAGATCTATTGACATTTTCGTTTGATGACAACGTTAAATTGGAAACTGAAAACATTTTAAAACTCATTGTTACCGATAATGTGGGAAATAATTCTAAATTTGAAGCAACATTCTTTCGAAAATAAAACAGACCATAATTATTTAAGCTTTTGAAGACAGTCCATTTACTACAGATTTTCTTTGCTTTCCTGATAAGCAATATTGTTTTTTCTCAAACAGCAACCATAAAAGGAGTCATACTTGATGATCAAAACCAGCCCGTTCCCGGTGTGAATGTCACATATCTGGACAAAGGGGTGCTCACTGACTTTAGCGGTTTTTACCTGCTTGAAATCCCTGCTGAAGAGGAAGTGACAGTTTCTTTCTCACATATCAGTTTTAAAAACATCTCATTAAACCTCACTTTGGATCGTAATGAAGATTTTGAATTCAACCCGGTCATGTCACTGGACATTGAGCAAATGGGTGAAGTAGTTGTTTCTGCACGTGAAAACAAGCAAGTGCAGGGAATTGTCAGTCTGACACCTGAGACCATCAGGAAAATTCCCGGTGCAAATGCAGGGGTGGAAAATTTATTAAAATCACTCCCCGGTGTAAGCAGCAACAATGAGTTGAGTACCCAATATTCCGTGCGAGGTGGAAATTATGACGAAAACCTGGTCTATGTAAATGAAATTGAGGTTTATCGTCCTTTCCTCATCCGAAGCGGGCAACAGGAAGGGCTTAGTTTTGTAAACAGTGATTTAACATCAAATGTTGACTTTTCTGCGGGTGGTTTTCAGGCAAAATATGGTGATAAACTCTCTTCTGTTTTGGATATAACATACCGGCGTCCGGTTTCCTTTGGTGCCACGGCCGACTTAAGTTTACTGGGTGGAAGTGTTTCAGCCGGAGGTATTTCCAAAAACGGCAGGCTTAGCGCTATCGGCGGTATCCGATACAGGGATAACAGCCTGCTGGTAGATGCACAGGAAACCGAAACAAACTTTCAGCCGGTTTTTGCCGACGCACAGACGTATCTCACTTATAAGTTTACCAATAAATTTGAACTTGGTTTTCTGGGTAATATTGCCATCAACAAATACAGCTACCAACCGTTAACAAGGCAAACCAACTTTGGAACTCTGGCAGACCCGGTGGCACTTCTGGTATTTTATGAAGGACAGGAAGAAGACCGCTATGATACCTATTTTGGAGCCTTGAAAGGAACCTATGTGGTGAATGATGACCTTACGCTTAAATTAATTGGCTCTATGTACCATACCCGGGAGCAGGAATATTTTGATATCCTGGCACAATACCGCATTGGTGAAGTCAATACAGATATTGGCTCCAGTGATCTGGGCGAAGTTGAGTTTAGCAGGGCCATTGGTTCACAACTCACCCACGCCCGGAATGACCTCGATGCTCTGATTATTAACCTGGAACACAAAGGCGATTATAACGTGGGTGACAATCAATTTCAGTACGGTTTAAAATTCACACACGAAGATATCAGGGATCGCGTTCAGGAATATGAAATAATTGATTCTGCAGGATTCTCCATCCGTCCTCCCGGAATCGAATTTATTAATGAACAGCCTTACAATCCCTATGATGCACCACTGGTGCCTTTTAATAACATCCGCGCTTTTAACAATGTCCAAATTGACCGCTTATCCGGTTTTTTACAATGGAGCCGGAGAACAAACTGGGGTGACAATGAAATTTGGCTGAACGCCGGAATAAGGGCACACAACTGGACCGTGAGTGGTGATGGTGTAGAAAGTGTAACGCAAACCGTATTCAGCCCAAGGGCTCAGGTAGCATTAAAACCTAAATGGAACAGCGATATGATTTTCACCCTCTCCGGGGGAATGTATCACCAACCGCCCTTTTACAGGGAACTCAGGGATTCTACCGGCACAGTTAGACCCAATGTAAAAGCCCAGCAATCCTTTCACATTGTGCTGGGTAATGACTACAGTTTCAAAATGTGGGACAGGCCTTTTGTCTTGAACACCGAAGCTTATTATAAAAAACTCACGGATGTAAACCCCTACACTCTTGAAAACGTAAGAATACGATACCGGGCTTCAAACAATGCCGAAGCTTATGCTTATGGTCTTGATATGAGACTCACAGGAGAGTTTGTTCCCGGTACCGAAAGCTGGCTCAGTTTCGGCTATTTAAAAACCGAAGAAAATATTGACAACAGGGGGTATATCTTCAGGCCCACAGACCAGCGGCTTAAGTTTGCGGTACTTTTTCAGGATTACGTTCCCAAAATACCGGATTTAAAAGTTTATTTGAATTTGGTTTATAATACCGGTCTCCCCGGAGGCTCCCCCAGTTATGCAGACCCCTATGATTACCAGATTCGTCTGCCGGATTACAAAAGGGCTGATGTTGGTTTCTCCTATGTGTTGATTGATGAAACCAAAAGAAAAGAATCAGGCTGGCTAAAACCTTTTAAGAAATTTTCATTCGGGTTTGAGATTTTTAATATTTTTGATGTACAAAACTCCATCACAAATACCTTTGTAAGGGATGTAAGCACCAAAAGACAATATGCCATTCCCAACTTTTTAACGCCAAGAGTGTTTAACATTCGCACGTCCATGCGCTTTTAAAAGCTGCAACAGGATTTTGATGTGAATAAAAGGGGATTTTTAACCGATAAAATCCTTCAGGACCTGGACGACATAGTCCAGTTCTTCTTTGGTATTAAAAGCCGAAAATGAAAATCTTATTGAGGGGTTTTTGAGGTCTTCTTCTTCGAGAATGGCTCTTAAGACGTGTGACCCTTGATCACTTCCGCTTTGACAGGCACTTCCCTTGGAACAGGCAATTCCTTTTAAATCAAGCTGAAAAAGCAACATGAGTGCTTTTTCCGGCGGGACCGGCAAACATACATTTACCAGTGTATATGTACTTTTTTCAAGGTCTTCACAACAACCGTTGAATTTCACACCGGGAATACGTGCTTTCAATTGGGCAATAAAATGGCTTTTTAAATCAGCGATATAGGCTTTTTCTTCTTCGAGTTTTTCATAAGCCAGTTGAAAAGCTGTTTCCAGGCCAGCAATATTCTGAACAGCTTCTGTTCCCGCCCTCAGACCACGCTCCTGCTCGCCCCCAAAAATAAGTGACTGCAAACCGGTTTTTTTTCTGATATAAGCAAAGCCAACGCCTTTGGGTCCGTGAAATTTATGTGCTGCCACAGCGGTAAAGTCAACACCAATTTTTGATAAATCCATGTCATAATGCCCTATGGATTGTACCGTATCGGAATGAAAAAGGGCCTGATGTTTTTTACACATTTCAGCCACGCGTTCAATATCGAGAATAGTACCTATTTCATTGTTGATATGCATCAAACTCACCAGTGTTTTTTGACCGGAACTCTTCAGCAACCTTTCCAGATCGTCATAGTCTACAGATCCGCAAGGCTTTACAGCGACATAATTTACTTCAACATCAAAACACTCCTGCAGTTGATCAACAGTGTGTAAAACAGCATGGTGTTCAATTTTTGAAGTAATGATTCTTCTCACATCGAGATCCCGCACGCAGCTGTTCAAAACCAGATTGTCTGCTTCGGTGCCACCGGATGTAAAAATTATTTCAGAAGCTGAAACATGCAATTGTTTTGCAATGGTTTTGCGGGCGTTTTCGATAATCGCCTTGGAAGACCTTCCAAAAGAATGTGTGGAAGAAGGATTTCCATACTCGTTTTGCATCACCCGGGTGATGCGCTCAATGACTTCTTTTCGCAACTGAGTGGTTGCTGCACTGTCCAAATAAACTCGATTCATGCTGACAAAAATAGTATAATTAAAATTATTTGGTTTTCCTTCCGTTATAAGTTTCGCAAAACTATTACTTTTGTGGAATACATCCCGTTTTATGAAACATTTTTTTACACTCCTTTTAGCCGCTTCCTTGTTTTTTTCCTGTGATGACGGCGACATCATTGTTACTTCATTTGATTTTGAAGAAATAGCCCTTGAACAGTGCGGTGATGTGGGAGAATATATTTTTTATAAAATCAACAATGTAAACCTGGAAGCACTTTCACTTCGTTTAAGAACACAAGACTCCATTTTGTTTAAGGAAGGCAACTGGACCTATTCTATTGATGAGAGCAATAACACGGTAAATTACAGAACATTTAATGAGGAGATACCGGAAATATACTTTTGTAGTTTTATTCCGCCTACAACACCAACTATAGAAAGGGATTACTTCAGTACCCAGGGAACACTGGTAGTAACATCTCAAATCACAGAAACCATCTTACCCGATGAAGGCACTGAGCAGGACACTACCTATGTATTAAGCACAAGCCTGGATTTTGTCAACCTGCGCCTGGTATCATCCGGAGAAGAGCTCACGGAAGAATCCCTGGATATGGGCACTGTGGAAAACACCATCGATTGATCATTTGGGATTCTGAAAAATATACACCTCGGTAGCCCCGCGGCCATATTTTTGGTAGTCAGCATCATAAAATTTGAGGTTGTCATATCGTTTAAAAAGATATTCCAGTTCTGTGCGCAGGACACCTTCACCCACCCCGTGAATAAAAACCACCCGCTGAAAACGCTTCTGCATGGCAAATTCCAGCTGGCGCCTGGCGGTTTCAATCTGCAGGTTGAGCATATCAAAATTATCCATACCGCGTGTTGAGGAAACCAGTTGGTTGATGTGCAAATCAACTTCCATAGCGGGTACGTACCGCTCTTTTTTTGAGGGTACAGCTGTTTTTTTTCGTTTAGGAGGTTCTTTTTCCTTTAAAATATCCTCCATAGAGGAAGACGGAACACCAAAAAAAGGATCCCCTTCTATTTTAATAAGTTCCCTTTCTGAAAACTGAAGCGTAAAACCATCACGCGTCTTTACATCTACCCTGTCTCCGGCAATAGCAATAACACGACCTTCCATAACTTCGTCAATAGCATGCACTTTATCTCCTATCTGTAGCTTCAAAGCTTTAATTTTTGATAAAAATAAGATAAATCAACCACTTAAATGGTTAAAATAGCGTCATAAAAAAAATTCAACTCGTTTTAAATATGTTCAAAAGATTAAAAATAGGGCACTTAAAATCAAGCAGATAATCGAAAAAAAACATACCCTTTAAACCATTTTTAAAAAATTATCGTACATTTGATTCAATTAAACTGCAGTGAAACCCCAAACTACTGTATAATAAACTTAAAAATTATGAAACACCTACTACTCTCAGCATCCCTATTGCTCCTTGGTGGTGATCTGGTTGCTCAAACCACAGACTTGCACGTAAGGCCAAACGCTACGGCTGCAACAGATTCGTATATTTATGCGAATGATGTTGTGCTCTATGTGGAAAACGGTATTGATTTACAGGTAAACAACAACAATCCTGAAACCCGTGCCAGCATCTACCTGCGCGGCGATTCACAATTGATTCAGGGAGAGAAATTTGCCTCACAAAACTCAGGTGATGGCTCTATATCTGTCTGGCAACGTGGCACTACAAATGCTTATGACTACAACTACTGGGCATCGCCAGTGGGAAATCCCAATGATCCAACTATTGGAAACACCAACTTTGGTATCCCAAGGATATTTGATGTTAGAGAAGATAGTGGAGCAGCCCTAACTTTAAGTAAAACACATAGTACACAAAGTCCTTCTACACCGGCATTAAACGGTGTGCCAAGTGACGCTACCATAGCCGGAATGGATGGTACTTTAAATATTTCCAGAAGATGGATTTATACTATGAGAGCTCAAAGTGGCTATGCAAACTGGATTTACATAGGTAATCAAAATGGAATTGGTAATGGTTTAGAGCCTGGCGAAGGTTTTACTATGAAAGGTACCGGTACTTTTGCTCAAGTGGGTAACACAAACGACCAACTATACGACTTTAGAGGAAGACCCAATGATGGAACAATTACTGTTCCAGTTGCATTTTCAGATGGAGTTAACCAAGAAACACTAACAGGCAATCCATATCCCTCTGCACTAGATATGGCAGCTTTTTTAGATCTTTCAGAAAACCCTGATATACTTCTTTCAGCATACTATTGGGAGTCTGATCCAGCTGTGAATTCACATTACTTAACCCAGCAACAGGGAGGTTATGCTGTTTGGCAACCCGGTGGAGGCTCCACAATACCAGCTGATTTAGGTGGTGGTACCACAGGAACCTACACCCCGGCATTATTTATAATGTATGATGGTTCTGGAAATCCATTACCGGGTACTGTAGGAACAGGTGGCGCATACGAACGCCGTTTTGCTCCCATTGGGCAAGGGTTTATGGTAAGAGGCGTCAACAATGGAGTAGCAACTTTCAAAAACTCTATGCGTCGTCATGTTGCCAAAGGTGATGGAACTTTTAGCGAATTTAGAAATCCTATTGGTTCCAGCTTAGAAGCCAATTCAGGACCTGCAACACTACCTGCTGAGCCTGAATATGTATTTCCAACACTGCGCTTTCAAGTTGAAGTTAATGAGCATTATGTAAGAGAAATGGTAATGATTTTTAATCAAGAGAAAACCAAAGGCAAAGACAGAGGTTGGGACAGCAAACACCCATTGCTAATTAATTCTGGTGATGCTTACTGGAAACTGGAAGATGAAACAGACCCCTACGTCATTCAAACGCGTCCTTTTGACGAGTTTGATGCCATCCCGCTGGGTATCAAAAAGAAAAATGGAAATGCTTCTTATACTGTTAGAGTAGCAGAAGCACACGGTTTTACAAATAATATGTACCTCTATGACCTGGTCAACAACCAATACCAGCGCCTGGATACCGAAAACGATGCACAAATCAACTTGAATGGTCCTGCTTCAAACATTGAAAATCGTTTCTTTATCGTTTTCAGAAGAGGCATTCAGGATGACCAAATCCCGCAGAAAATTGCTGATTTGAACCTTGACTTTTTCCAGAACAATCGACTTTCACAACTGGAAGTTTCAAATCCTGAAGTGATTGATATCAAGAATGCTTCTGTATTTGATATGTCAGGCAAACTGGTGATCAATGAGCACAATCTGGGCGAGCAACAACGTTATACTTTTTCTACTGCCAATCTAAGCAGTGGCGTTTACCTTGTAAAGCTTACAACAGCAGATGATCTGATTATTGATTATAAAGTAACTGTACACAATAAAAATTAAAAAACTTTTTATATTTTTAAGGGATGGAAGAATACATGGTCCCTTGTTTGAATAAAAGTATTTTTGGTCTTGAATGTTTGGGCTGTGGCATACAACGTGCCACGGCCCTTTTGTTTCAGGGCGAATTTGTCGCTGCATTTAAAATGTATCCCGCCATATACACGCTAATCTTTCTTTTGTTTTTCGTTTTATTCAACCTCTTTGTAAAGTTCCGGTTTGATTTTCACATTAAAATGGGACTTATAATCATTAATGTCCTCATCATTGTTGTGAGTTATTTCTTTAAAATCGGCTTGATTTAAAAGAATGGCTTCGTAAAGAAATATATTTTTTAGTATCTTGGATGCAATAATTATAACCAACTAACTTAAAATTAACTATTATGGAAAAACAAACATTACCCAATTCCACCCTGATACTGGTCTTTGGTATTATCTCAATTGTCACGTGTTGCTGCTATGGGGTCATCGGTTTAGTCTTTGGTATCATTGCTATTGTCATGGCAAACAAGGCTACAGCCCTATATGTCCAAAACCCGGAATTGTACACGGGTTATAGCAATGTCAAGACAGGTAAAATACTGGCTATAATAGGTGTTATATTGAACGTAATTTACCTTTTGGTTAATGTATATTTCCTGGTCACCATCGGTTATTCCGGTCTCGAGGAAATGCAACAGGAAATGCTGCGTGAATGGGGTGTTGAATAATTGCACGATACACATTGTGAATAATAAAAAAAAGCGCTACCATCGGGTAGCGCTTTTTTAATTTACTGTATCCTTGTCGCTATTATACAATTATTTAGTATATTTAAATAACTAATTAACTAACTTTTAGACACATGGAAAATCAAAACAACCAAAATGTAGTAAAAACCAGTGATTGGGTTTTAACCTTGTTTATTGCCGCCATTCCATTAGTGGGGTTAATCATGCTCTTTGTGTGGGGCTTTGGAAGTTCAACAAACCCTAACAAAGCAAACTGGGCTAAAGCACTTCTCATTTGGTATGCAATTCTTCTGGTAATTTATGTATTCATTGCACTTGTTTTTGGCGTGGCAATGTTTGGGGCTATGAATGATTATTAAAAATCATGTAAAAGACAAACGCCCTTAAAACGGGCGTTTGTTATTTATTTTTCAAATTCTTTTAAGGTGTTTGTTATTATCGTTACACACTCCCGCAACTGTTCTTCATTCATAACCAGCGGCGGTGCAAACCTGATGATATTCCCGTGAGTGGGTTTTGCCAGCAGTCCGTTGTCACGCAATGCAATACAAATATCCCAGGCCGTGGAGCTGTCTTCAGTATCGTTGATGACGATAGCGTTCAAAAGTCCGCGCCCCCTCACCAGTTTTACGATTGAACTTCCTTCAATATACTTGTTCAGCTCGCTTCTGAAGAGTTCACCCAGAACCCTGGAGTTTTGTGCCAGGTTTTCTTCCCTCACTACTTCCAGTGCTGCCATACCTACAGCAGCGGCCACGGGGTTACCCCCAAACGTGGAACCGTGCTGTCCCGGTTTGATCACATTCATAATGGCATTGTCTGCCAACACTGCCGACACCGGATAAGCACCTCCGGAAAGGGCTTTCCCAAGAATCAAAATATCAGGGCGGCTGTAAGTTCCTTGTCTTTCGCAATGTCCTTGACAGTTACAATTTCCGCAAACGGCAAGTAATGATCCTGTGCGTGCAATTCCTGTCTGGATTTCATCAGCCATAAAAAGCACGTTGTGTTTGTTGCACAAGGCTTTTGCTTTGCTCATATAATCATCTGCCGGAGTGTAAACACCTGCTTCCCCCTGAATAGGCTCAATGAGGAAACCGGCCACATTCTCAGTATTCTTTATGGCATTTTCCAATGCATCGATATCATCATAGGGTATTTTTATAAATCCGGGTGTAAAGGGTCCGAAGTTCTTTCGGGCATTTTCATCATTTGAAAACGAAATCACTGTGGTGGTCCTTCCGTGAAAATTATTATCTGCAACGATGATTTGTGCTTCCCTCTCGTCTACACCTTTTACTTCATAAGCCCATTTTCTGGCGATTTTTATAGCTGTTTCAACGGCTTCGGCACCGGTATTCATGGGTAAAACCTTGTCAAAGTTAAAATACTCTGTGATGTATTTTTCAAATTTCCCAAGCATATCATTGTGAAATGCTCTTGAGGTAAGTGTAAGCGTTTTCGCTTGACTGGACATTGCATTTACAATTTTAGGGTGACAATGCCCTTGATTTACAGCCGAGTAAGCCGAGAGAAAATCATAATATTTTTTTCCTTCTACATCCCAGACGTACACACCTTCTCCCTTGCTTAGAACTACAGGAAGCGGGTGATAGTTGTGGGCGCCATGTTTATCTTCTAAATCAATGGCCTGTTGTGATGTGATTTTGTCTAAAGTAAGCATAGATAAAATTTTTAACTGTTTAATAAAAGTAATTCCTACTTGGCTTGATTGAGTGGAGAGAAATCATCCTTGGAACACAAAAATAGCTATAATCTTGTGAAATCTATAAAGAAACTCAAAATATTGCGCAATGTCATTTTTAAGCTTTCGCGAAAAGATTATTTTTGGAGTTAAATCCCATTCTTATGTCTGATTCCAGAGGCTACTCGTTAAAGAAAATTGCAAAATACCCGTTTATCTATGCCCGAAATACAAAAGTAGGGATGTTTTTAATGTGCATTGCCATTGCCGCCGGATTGACCTTTTTTCTTGGGGATGATACATTTGTCAGGACACAACACATTGTTCTCTTTTTGTTGTTCTTTTCAATGCTGTTGTGGTTTACCGAAGCGATTCCGCCCTTTGCCGTGGGGATTTTTATTGTGGGGTATCTCATCTTTTTTATGGGCCGGGAGGGCACTATGGACGTTCAACAATATGTTCAGACCTGGTCAGACGGGGTTATCTGGTTATTTCTCGGTGGTTTTTTCCTCGCTGAAGGTATGCGGAAAACCCGACTGGACATCAGACTGCTCATCATTACCGCGCCACGGTTTGGTGACAAAGCCAAATACATCATTTTGGGATTGATGTTTGTCACGGCCATTTTATCGATGGTGATGAGCAATACGGCCACGACCGCAATGATGCTGGCAACAGTCACGCCCCTCTTTTCCAAAATTGACAACAAAGCCCTGCAAAAGGCTTTTCTATTAGGGATCCCGACAGCTGCTGCCATTGGCGGGATGGGAACCATTATTGGCTCTGCGCCCAATGCCATTGCCGTGGGTGCACTGGAAGCCATTGGAATAAAAATAAGTTTTCTGCAGTGGATGAGTGTGGGTGTGCCTGTGGCATTGCTCCTCACCTTTTTGACCTGGAAGCTTTTATTGAACAAATACAAGCTGGGTGAACTGAGGTTATCCACAGATTTTATAAAAGATCTCGAACGTAAAAAAGATCAAAAAAAGGAAGAAAAGCAGCAAAAACGCATTGTATTTTTTGTTTTACTCATCACTGTTTTTTTATGGCTTACCTCTCAGTGGACAGGCATTCCGGTGGCTGCAGTTTCGGGGATTCCCATAGTCGCTTTGACGATGATGGGCATCATTGACGCAGATGATGTGAGAAAGCTTCCCTGGGACACCCTGATGCTTGTTGCCGGAGGACTGGCGTTGGGTATAGCGATTCAGGAACAGGAACTGGCGCTCTACTTTATATCAAAAATCAGTGTTTTTGATTTTAATGTTTACATCCTCCTTGTATTATTTAGTTTGCTGACAGTGGTTTTGTCCAATTTTATGAGCAATACTGCAGCAACCACCATTCTGGTGCCTGTGGCGATTTCGTTAATAAGCATCTATGGCAATGTGAACCCTGTTTTATTTACGATGGTCATAGGGCTTAGTGCGTCCTGTGCCCTGCTCCTTCCGGTTTCCACACCTCCCAATGCCATTGTTTACAGCACGGGGCTTGTGGAACAGTCAGAGTTCAGGCTTGCCGGATTTTTTATAGGCATCACCGGCCCTGTTATTATTATTCTATGGACGTTGCTGCTCACTTTTGTTTTTTTCTAGAGGTGATGAAATTGGTGTTGAAATAAAGTGAAAATCTAAGTCAAAGCCTTATTTTTGCCCTATGGCAAGAAAAAAGAACAAAAGACAGGTTTTTGAAAATATAGAAGTCATTGACGCCGGTGCAAAAGGAAAAAGCATCGCAAAAGCTCCTGACGGTAAAGTGATTTTCCTTGGAAACGCTATCCCCGGTGATGTGGTGGATGTGCAGACCACCAAGAAAAGAAGTGCTTATTATGAAGGAGAAGCCATCGCTTTTCACGAACTCTCAGAGAGAAGAACAGAGCCGCGGTGCATTCACTTTGGGGTTTGCGGCGGATGCAAATGGCAGAATATGAAGTATGAGGACCAGCTTTTTTTCAAACAAAAAGAGGTGGAAAACAACCTGAGACGCATCGGCAAAGTGGAACTCCCTGAAATCACCCCTATTCTGGGTTCTGAAAAGCAATACTACTACCGCAACAAAATGGAATTTTCCTTTTCAGACAGCAGATGGTTAACGCAGGATGAAATCAACAGCGATATAGAAATCACAGACAAAAACGCCCTGGGTTTTCACATTCCCGGGATGTGGGATAAAATACTGGACTTGAAAGAATGCCACCTTCAGGCAGAGCCTTCAAACACCATACGTCTTGCGGTGAGAGACTTTGCCGTAAAAAATAACCTTGCCTTTTTCAACACCCGAAATCAGGAAGGGTTTTTACGCACCCTGATGATCCGGACCAGTACCACCGGTGAAATTATGGTACTGGTTCAGTTTTTTGAGGAAAATAAAGCAGACAGAGAATTACTGCTCGATTTTATTGGAGAGCAATTCCCTGAGGTTACTTCCCTCCTCTATGTCATCAATTCCAAAGGAAATGACACCCTATATGATCAGGATATTATTTGCTACAAGGGAAATGACCATATTTTTGAAGAGATGGAAGGCCTGAAGTTTAAAATAAATGCAAAATCCTTCTACCAGACCAATTCTGAACAAGCGTATGAATTGTATAAAATCACCCGTGATTTCGCCGGTTTAACCGGAAATGAACTGGTCTATGACCTCTATACCGGCACAGGCACCATTGCCCAGTTTGTAGCCAAACAAGCCAAAAAAGTAGTGGGTGTGGAATCAGTTCCCGATGCCATTACAGCTGCAAAACAAAACGCGCAATTAAACGGGATAGAAAACGTTGAATTCTTTGTGGGCGATATGAAAAAAGTGTTTACTCAAGAATTCATAAACCAAAATGGAGTTCCTGATGTCATCATCACTGATCCTCCACGTGACGGGATGCATAAGGATGTAGTACAGCAAATACTGGATGTGGCACCTGATAAAATAGTGTATGTAAGCTGTAACAGTGCGACCCAGGCAAGAGATTTAGCGATGATGGATGAAATGTATTCCGTGATAAAAACCCGGGCAGTTGATATGTTTCCGCAAACACATCACGTAGAAAATGTTGTACTTTTGGAAAAACGAAACAAATGAACAAAAGAATTTTCTTTTCATTAGGGGCTTTATTCCTGTTGCTGGGTTGTTCGCGTGACGATTTATGCCCAACAGAAACACCCAAGACACCTTTGTTGATTATCCGTTTTTACAATGCTGACAACCCACAATTACTTAAGGCTGCGCCGGCTTTTACAGTTGTGAGAACAAGTGATTCTATTGCTCTGTTTGAACCTCAAAGTACTGACTCCATAGCCATTCCGCTGGATACGCGTGTGGATTTGACTGAATATGTTTTTTTTGCCAACGCCAATGACAGCATTCCCGATGCAGATGTGATTTCCTTCTCTTATGACCGAAAGGACGAATTTATTAACAGGGCATGTGCATTTCGGACAAACTTTGAAAACCTGGATTATTCACAGGCCAATCCCACTTCACAGAGCTGGATTGAAAGCATAGAACTGATTAATGACACTGTAAACATAAGAAACCAAAATGCGCCACATCTTAATATTTTTCATTAGTTTTTTTGCGTTTGCTCAGGTTTCTCTTTCTCAGGAAACTGATGAAACTTCCGGAGTAATCCTTTTGGACACCATTGATCACAAAGAAAAATTTGGATTACGTCTGGGAGTTGACCTCTCAAAGCCTGCGCGCACTTTATTGGATGACAACTACAGCGGTTTTGAAATAATGGGTGATTACAGGGTTTATAAGGATTACTACGCAGCCGTTGAGCTGGGTATGGAAGAAAAAACCACCTTTGATGACAACCTGACTTCAAGAGGCAGCGGGAGTTATATAAAAATTGGTTTTGATTACAACGCCCATAACAACTGGGCAGGCCTAAACAATATGATTTTTGGCGGATTGCGGTATGGCATCTCCTCTTTTGAACAGGAATTGATTGCTTACAGTATTGCTACCCAAACCCCTTTTTTTCCTCCCAATATAAATACTGAACCCACTCTTTTCAGTGACTTAAACGTGCAGTGGCTTGAAATAATCGTTGGTGTGAAAACAGAAATCTTAAACAATCTGTACCTCTCTTTAAATTTACAGCTCAAAAACAGGATCAGCGAGACAAAACCTGAAAATTTTGACAACCTGTATATTCCCGGTTTTGGCAGGACGTATTTAAACAGTCAGTTTGGTGCCGGTTTTGGGTATGGTATCAGTTATTTGATTCCTATTGTTAAGAAATAAAAAACAAGGAACTCTTCTACCCTCTTCGGCGTGTCCCTTCATACAGTTCATATTTTACAAAACGAGCTTCCAGTTTGCCATTGAAGGTTTTTATTTTTCGTGAAGGCCGCAGTCCCACATACTTCAGGGCTTCAAGATTTGCGGTTATAAACCAGGCATTGGAGTTTGGATACCCCCGCTTTAACGTGTTGCCTATAGAACTGTAAAAATCTTCCATATCAATACTCAGTCGTTCGTCATAGGGCGGGTTGAAAACAATATGCAACGGCCCCTGGCTCTCTTTTTCGGTTTTAAAGAAATCTTCCTGCTTTACTTTTATAAACTCTTCAAGATTGGCATTTTTGATATTTTCTTTTGCTTTAGCTATTGCAGAAGGCGCTTTGTCATAGCCAAAGATGGAGTAATCAAAGTTTCTAACGCGTTTCAACAATGAGTTTTCAATTACTTCAAAGAGTTCTTCATCATAGTCTGCCCAATGTTGAAAACCAAACTCATTCCTGTTGATGTTTGGTGGAATGTTACAGGCAATCATCGCTGCTTCAATCAAAAAAGTCCCACTGCCGCACATGGGGTCGAGAAAATCACATTGGCCCTTCCATCCGGAATGTAAAAGCAACCCGGCGGCCAGCACTTCGTTAATAGGGGCAATATTTGTTGAAGTACGATACCCCCTGAGGTGTAAACTACCCCCGGAACTATCAAGTGAGAGGGTGCATTTGTCTCCCTGGATGTGAATGTTGATCTGCAAATCAGGGTGTGCTGTATCTATCGTGGGGCGTTCTCCCCTTACATCTCTTAACTGGTCAACAATACCATCCTTAACTTTATGAACAACATACTGTGAATGTGTAAAGTGATCTGAATAAATTGTAGCGTCAATGGCGAAAGTCTCTCCCGGTGCAAGATAATCCTGCCAATTGATTTTCTGAATATTACGGTAAAGGTCCTGATCTGTTCTTGCATTAAAAACCTGAATGGGTTTTAAAATTTTCAAAGCGGTGCGCAGGCTCAAATTAGCTTTATACATAAAGCCCTTATCGCCAACAAATGACACATTACGGGTGCCTAAAACAATGTCCTGTGCTCCTAAATCTTTTAATTCTTTCGCTAAAAGTTCTTCAAAGCCAAAGAGTGTTTTGGCCAGCATTTTATAATTATTTTCCATTGTTCTTCTTCACTATACTGCAAAAATACATTAATTTAGCTCGGTTAAAGTAACACTATGCAAAAAGAAACAGAAAACTGGTTTGCTTCCTGGTTTGACACCCCTTACTATCACATATTGTATCACGACAGGGATCATAAAGAAGCAGCAAGTTTTATGAAAAGGCTTACTACATTTTTAGGTTTAAAAGAAAACGATACTATACTGGATCTTGCCTGCGGAAAAGGGAGGCACGCCATTACCCTCAATGAATTGGGCTTTGATGTAACCGGCATTGACTTGTCACCCGCCAGTATTTTATATGCCAAAGACTTTGAGAACGAAAAACTGCACTTTGAGGTCCACGATATGTGCAGGCCTTTCCACAAAAGTTTTGATGCTGTTTTTAACCTGTTTACCAGTTTTGGTTATTTCGCTAAGGAAGAGGATAACTTCAGGACTATTGCAGCAATCAAAGCAAACTTAAAAGAAGAAGGAATCGGTGTGATTGATTTTATGAATGTGGATTTTGTAATTGAGAATTTACAGGAACATGAAGTTAAAACAGTTGATAAAATAGAATTCCAAATTCATCGCTACATAAAAGACGGATTTATTTATAAAGACATTTCATTCAAAGATGTCAATGATGAATTTAATTTTACGGAAAGAGTAAAAATATTAAGACTTGAAGATTTTGAGACATATTTAAAAAAAGCAGGTTTACAATGTATTCATTGTTTCGGAAACTACCGGCTTGAACATTTTGACCCACAAACATCTGACAGATTAATCCTTATTTTTAAAAAATGAATTACATCTTACCCATCTTAGCCATCATACTTGGCTATGTATTTGTGTTGCTTTTTAAGCCTAAAAAGCCGGGCAGTATAAAGTTATTTCTGGCTTTTAGTGGGGCCTTTTTACTTGCGCTTACAGTCTTTGAATTACTGCCTGAAGTGTATAGGGAAGAAACTAATAATATTGGAATTTTTATAATGGCGGGAATTATCCTGCAGATTTTTCTGGAGTTTTTCTCAAAAGGAGCTGAGCACGGCCATGTCCACATTCATTCTCACGATAAAAAATTCCCCTGGATGCTTTTTATAAGCCTTAGTATTCATGCATTTTTGGAGGGAATGCCAATTCATGAACACGACCATCTGGTTTTGGGCATTGTAATCCATAAAATCCCTATTGCTATTATACTTACCTTGTTTTTTATACAGGCAAAATATTCCAACTACCAAACGTTTATTTTTCTAACGCTTTTTGCCCTTATGACTCCCGCAGGAAGTTTGGCTGCAGATAAATTACAATTTTTAACTGATTATTCAGCTGAGATTACTGCAGTGGTTATTGGAATCTTCCTGCATGTCTCCACAACTATTTTATTTGAAAGCAGCGAGGGCCATAAGTTTAACCTGACAAAATTGTTGGTCGTCATTTTTGCTGCATTTCTGGCTTATTTGCTTTAAATAACCCTTAGGAATATAAACAAATAGTGAAAAAGGCTTCCCAGTAAAACAAAAATATGCCAGACCACATGGAAGAATTTAACACGGTGCCTCACATAAAAAATGATCCCCACCGTATAAAACAAGCCTCCCAAAGCCAGAAGTGTCAATCCTAAAGCATCTGTTCTTTCATACAATGCCTGAAAGTCAAATACAATCAGCCAACCCATAATGAGATAAAGCAACAGCGAAAGCGTTTCAAACCTTCCGGTAAAAAAGAGCTTTAATATAGTTCCCACGGCTACTATACTCCACACGGTCCAGAAAAGTTCCCAGCCCAGGCTGTCTTCGAGCAGGATTAAAACAATAGGGCTATACGTTCCTGCTATCAAAACATAAATACTGATATGGTCAAGGATCCGATAAGTATCTTTACGCCGTGGTCGTTTTTCAAAATGGTAAATAGTAGAAGCAAAATACAATAAGATCAGAGAGACTCCATAGAGACAGATACTCAAAATACTTTGAAAAGATTCATTTGCATCGTAAATAAGCAAAAGTATAAATCCCAGAATACTCAGCAAAAAACCGATGCCGTGAGTAAGCCAGTTATAAAACTCTTCTTTTTCTGTTTGGGTGCGCATGTTCTAAAATCAAGTGTAAAAATAAAAGAATATTTATCAGAGCCCTATTTACTTTCAAAAGTATATAAATAAAAAAACCCCTCACATTTCTGTGAAGGGTTTTAAAAGAAGGCGGCGACATACTCTCCCACCGGGATGGCAGTACCATCTGCGCTAA
>CAXBIQ010000001.1:0-567750 GCA_963975935.1 uncultured Flavobacteriaceae bacterium | reverse complement strand
TCTTAAGTTTTGTAGCGAGAACGAGAGTTGAACTCGTGACCTCCGGGTTATGAATTCTAACAGAATTGGATTGATACGGTCCTAAATAACTTGATAATCAGTTGTTTATGTTGAAATTTTAAATTTTTAATTATTGGAAAAAACCATAAAAAACCATATAAAACCGCAAAATGTTGTACATATGTTGTACATAGATTTTATATCTTTATGTTATAACACAATTTATTATGGCCACCGTAAAGATAGTATTGCGTAAGAATTATCGGAAGAAAGACGGAACATTTCCAATTGCTTTGCGATTGACCCAATACAGGAAGTCAAAATTTCTATTTACTGGTGAGTATATCTTAGAAAAGGATTGGGATGAAACTAAAGGTTTGGCAAAAAGGAGTTATCTCAATTCCTCGCGACTTAATAATATGCTATTAAAAAAGGTTTCGGAAGCTCATGATATAGCATTGGAAATGGAGGCAAGCGAAGAAAAACAGTCGGTTTCCACTTTGGCAAAAAAGATACTAGGAGAGGACAAATTTGATTTTTTCAAAGTGAGCCAAATCTTTATGGAAGACCTTTTAAAACGGAAAAAATTCGATCAACATTATAATCAAGAAAAAAGACTGAATATATTCAAAAATTTTTTAGGGCGTAAGGAGTTATCTTTTATTGACATGGATGTTAAATTGTTAAGGGGGTTCGAAACATTTCTACTTTATGAAAGAAAGGTTAAGCCAAGAACAGTTATTAACTATTTAATGCTCATTCGAACCATTTATAATTTTGCACGTAAAGAGTACCAAGTCGATGATAGAAACTACCCATTTGGTAAGGGCAAGATCCAAATCAAGTTCCCCGAAACTGAAAAAATAGGATTGAATGTAGATGAGATCCAATTGCTGGAAATGGCTAACGGCTTAACACCGGCTCAACAACACACAGTAAATACATGGCTAACAAGTTTCTATTTTGCGGGGATTAGGGTAGGAGATATCCTAAAATTGAAATGTTCGGATTTTAAAGATGATAGACTCTATTATCGAATGGGTAAAAACAAAAAACTTGTTTCTCTAGCCGTACCTGATAAAGCAAAGAGAATACTACACCCTTATATTTCAATCAAGAACCATAAAAACGATTTGGTTTTTCCTTATTTGAAAGGGATTAATCTGGGAGACGAAAAACTAATTGCAACCAGGGTAAAGACTATAACAAGAAATTTAAATAGGCGATTGGAAATTGTGGCCGAAAAACTGGGTATCGAAAAGAAACTTAGTATGCATATTGCCCGGCATAGCTTCGGTAATATTTCAGGGGATAAAATTCCAATTCAAATGCTTCAGAAATTATATAGGCATTCTTCCATTACAACCACGGTCAATTATCAGTCTAATTTCATGCACAAAGAAACGGATGATGCTTTAGAAAAGGTTATTAACTTTGATTGAGATTATACCATTTGACCATTCGATTGGCGGTTAAACCTAATTAAGTTGGTAAAATATGTACATAATACGTATATTATAAGCTCAAAATTCGCGAAATTGACCATACTTTTAACTTTTAAAAATTGATCTGATGCAGGTTGTATGTCTACAAGAAGAAGCCTTTTATGCCTTATTTGATAAGGTGGTGGAGTATTTGGAAACTAAACGAAAAGATAAACCGGCTAAATGGATTGATGGAGAGGAGGCAATGTTATTGCTAAATATAAAGTCTACAACCACCCTGCAGAAATTAAGGGATGAGGGTAAGATTCGATTTTCTCAACCTCAAAAGAAAATAATCCTTTACGATCGAGATTCAATTACTGAATATATAGAAAGGTATGTCCGCGAAACTTTTTAATTATGGAAGAACATCTAAAAGTTGATAAAGATTACCTGGAAGCATTCAATCTTGGCTATGAACTTGCCAAAGAATTAAAGCTAAAGTCTCCAATGTTTAAAAACATTGAATCGGATAATAGTCGTATACACACACTGCAAATGGGTATGGAAGAATACTGTAGGGAAATTACCTTAAATAAAAATATTACTTTGGATGACAGCAAAATCATTCAACAAAAAAATAAAAATAGTCAAGATGGGAATGAACTCTCCCTTTAAGTAGTATTGTAAAATGCTCGCACATTAAATCAGTCTTCTTGAATCGATATCTTACGCCTAGACCACTTCTGCAACAATCACGACCCTTTAGCCTAAATTAAAAATGACCTTTCGGTAAACTTTTTAGAAATTTAGGGATAGCAATGGAAATAAGTTCTTTTTGAAAGACTTTTGAAGAGTATAATTATAGAAGCCTTTTTTTGAACTTTGAACGCAATCTCGAAAGTCTAAATAAAGGTGGGTTTAAGTAAACCTTAGAGGCCTGGTACTTTGTCTCGTTAAACGTTCTTTTTATGAGACTATAGAAAACAAGACCGAACCTTCTTATATTTGAACTTTTCGATAATTAAACTCAGACCTTTCATAGAAAATGTTGTTTACGGTAATCATTATTCGGGACAAAGAGGATGAAATCGAGTAATACTAATTGTTGATTTTTTAGAGTTCTTCTTTAATTTTATAATAATATGCCTTTACGCCGATCCTGCATTATTATTTTTATTTTGACCATTACATGGTGCGATGCCCAGAAAAAGTTTGAGCCTGGTAATTCCGTTCCTGCAAATGCCATTGATGCGGAAAAGATTTATTTGCAGTTGACAGGAAAGACATATAATACCTCAGAAGTAGTCTGGTTCAAAGCAGTCGTATCCGAGGCTTTTGGCAACTCACTTTCGGATATTAGTAAGGTTTTGCGTGTAGAACTAATCGAACCGATCGGCCAAGAGATAATAGATAGGAAATTACTGAAATTGGAAAATGGCTTAGCTGAAAGCTTTTTTCAGCTACACGCCAATTATCCTGAAGGCAAATACTTGATACGTGCGTATACCGAATGGAACAGGAACTTTGGAACCGATTTTATCTTTTCATCCTATGTGGATGTTCTCCATTTCAAAAGACCAGAAGATAAGATCGACCCAATTCGGGATATTACAGTTGCCAAGGAATTGAATCATGAAATGGTTACTGTTTCTTCAATGATATTCCCGAACGAATTGGACAGTCTGAATAAAGGTGGGGCGATGTTGTACCTAAATTGGAAAGATGGTTCCGATTCCATTGAGGTCAAGCAAAAAAGAGGCAGGCCCGTCGGCGTAAAATTTGATATACCAAATGATGTCAAGGTCATTGGTTATCGATTAAAAACCGAAAGTAAGAGCTTTTCTAAATCCATAATTTTGGATGAGAATTCAGGAACCTTGGATTTTTTCCCCGAAGGAGGAGCATTGGTAAAGGACATAAAGAGCAACATAGGCTTTAAATATCTAAACTATAAAGGCAAAGGGGCAGAAATAGAAGGGATTATAGTTGACCAGGAAAATAATGAGCTGTCTACTTTTAAAAGTAACCATCTGGGTATGGGCAAAATAGTCCTACGGCCCGAAATTGGCAAAGGCTATTTTGGGGTAGTTCAATCGACCAATGGAACAACCCATAGGTATCCCATTCCCGTGGCCAGACCTCAAGGTATGGTCATGCGGGTTATTTCCGAAAAGCATATGAAGCTAATTGCGTTGGATGCGAAACCGGTAATGACCGATAGCCTCTTCCTAAAACTTTATCACCGGGGAAAGGATATTTATATGCTAAGGGCATTGATGAAAAATGGAAAGTTTAGCTATGCCTTCAAAAGCAGGGATTTGCCGAACGGAATTATAGGGGCAACGTTATACGATTCGGGGCATATGCCCATAGCCGAACGTCATTTCTACAATCATAGGCCCGAAGACAATCTGGATATAAAAGTTGAAATGGACAAAAACGAATATGAAGCACGTGATAGTGTAATCGTTCACATTCGTTCCACGAAAGGAAAACGACCTTTGCCAAGTTCTATATCATTAATGGCGGTAAACAAAGATTATTTTGAGCGGACAAACCTTACCCATGGAAATATTGTTTCCTATTTTATGTTGGAATCAGATATCAGGGGCGAAATCGAGGATCCCGCTTATTATTTCAAACATGAGGATCATTTAAAAGATCTTGATTATTTGATGCTTACCCAAGGTTGGTCGAATTATAAGTACGACAAGCCCAAAGAACCCAAGTTGATACAACCTGAAAAGGGACTCGGTCTAACGGGGTATGTTGAGGGAGTACAGAAGGTAAAAAGGAAAAAGCGTTTTCAAAATGACAGGTACGATTTGACATTGATGACTTTTGGAGAAAAAATAACAGTTTATAATCAAGAAGTCGATAGTACGGGATATTTTAATTTCAGTCTTGAAAATAGTTACGGAGATGGAAAAAAATTTGTGATACAACCCACTTCCTCCGGTAGAAAAAGTTCAAACTTTAAGGTCCATATCCATAAAAGAAAAGTTCCCAAGATAGAGTATGAAACCGAATTGGTCATCGCTCCCGTTGATAGTATAATAGAAAAAACCGTAAGTGAGCGAATATCAAAAGATATAGCCCTCGACCCTTTTTTGTTGCCAAATACCATTGCATTGAACGAGGTTGTCGTCAGTGACTACATTCTGACCCCAGAAAGGGAAGAAATGAACAAATTACATGGTATGCCAGATGTTGTCATAGACAACAAAGAGTTGATGGCCAAAGCGAAAAATTGGACAGGAAGCCTTTATTCATGGCTATTGTTCAACTACCCTGAAGAGCTTTCGGTGAGTAGGTTGGGGAATGGGACAGGGTACTTGTATGCCCGAGTCCACGGTGCCGGTTTTACATATATCTTAATTGATGGCATTCCCGTTGTGATCGACCATTTTAGCATTGTTCCCGATATACCGATTGCTGCTGTTAAAAGTGTCGAGATTATCAGAAACACAACAAGTGCCAACCGCTATTTTCGGGATACATTCCCCTCTGCCTCCGGTTTATTCCAGCCTCCACCGTTTCCAGCAATTTTGGCAATTTATACCTATTCGGGAAAAGGTCTTTTCGGAGCTTTTCCCAAAAGGTCCAATTTATTGCTCGACTCTGCCCCTGAGTTCTCCCCCATAAGGGAGTTTTATAGCCCTTCTTATGATGGGACCACTGATGATCCTGGTACGCCCGACTTAAGAAAATTGATACATTGGGAGCCAAATGTTGTTACGGATGCACAAGGCAATGCTACCATTAAGTTTTTTAATGGAGATATTTCGGGAAAGGTTTTGGTGATTTGTGAGGGTATCTCAATTATTGGAGATGGAATAATAGGTCAGAGTGAAACAACTTACGACATAGTTGAATAGGATTTAGCATTGAATTCCTAGTCGGATTTCAAAAAACCTCATTAAATGGTAATAGGGCCAAAACTAGTTGGTAAATTCATTCTTTATTTGAACTTTCAAATTTGCATTATCAGGATAGGGATATAATATTTGTGCTGTAAAACCAACGTTTTACAGCGCTATCAGTTATTGGCAATCAATGTGGTGACTTTTAATGATCCTGGCACTGCTCCAGATGACACGCAAACGTTTTCGGCTATTGACTGAGATGGAAAAAATAACCAGGATTGTAAATTATGTCCCCCTTTCTGCCAATGCATTTGCCACCATAGATTTTGACTTTGCCATTTAGAACCCCCTCAGCCTTCAATTACTCAAAAAAGCTTGCCCACTCCGATAACCTTGGCAGAGATAGTTCACATTCTCATTTAATACCCCTACGACCCTAATTCAGTTGTGATTCTCGACAGCTATAATTTTAATTATAAACGTCAAAATTTGCATTAGTAGCACTTTTTGACCAAAGTTTGCACAACCTGTGCATCGATAAATTTATATCTTTGTCAAACTTTATGAAAATATTCTTTTCCATATCAATGTCAATTTTATTCTTTTTTCAGGGAATTAGCATTGATATGGACTTTTGTGGACCAATTAAAGAAATTTCAAGCATTATTACCCATTATCAAGACCATAAAGTTTATGGAGACTCTTTCCTTGAATATGTAGTTGAAGATTACATTGACAATGATGCAAAAAATGAAGGGCATCATAATAACCCAGATAAGGAGAATACACCAGTCCATTCCCATCATCAATGTTGTCACCCTTTAGTATTAATTATTGCGAACAACAATTCGGTTTTAACCAATCGACTAAAGTTTGAAGAGAAAAAACAGTTTAACTTACATAAAGTAAACTTCACTTCCAGATATCTGGAATCGCTTTTCCAACCCCCTAAAGTATAATTCAGTTTTTTTTAGGATAGCTATATCCTACCGTGATGCTTTTCAAAGTAAGTATCGCATCATAAACGCATTGCATTTCTTTGCATTGCGATGTTTAAACTGAATTAATACTTTTTCTATGATTAACAAAATCATTTCATTTTCCATTAATAACAAGTTTATTATTGGGCTCTTTATAGTGGCACTTGTAGGTACGGGCATTTGGTCTATGGCCACTATAAATCTGGGTTCTGTACCCGATATTACCAACAACCAAGTACAGGTTATTACAGTTGCCCCAAATTTAGGTACTGAAGACATTGAACAATTTGTTACTTATCCCGTAGAATTGGCAATGGCAAATCTGCCAGACGTTATCGAACTGCGTTCGGTGTCCCGTTTTGGTCTTTCGGTGGTTACCATTGTCTTTAAGGATGAGGCTGGAACCTATCTGCCAAGGCAATTGGTACAGGAAAAATTGACCGAAGTTGCTGGAGAAATCCCTGAAGGTTTCGGCACACCTTTTATGGCACCCATAACAACAGGTCTGGGCGAAATTTTTCAATATACCTTAAAAGTAAAAGAAGGCTATGAAGACAAATATGATGCAATGGAGCTTCGTACCATCCAAGATTGGATTGTAAAACGTCAAATGGCATTAGTCCCCGGAGTGGTCGAGGTCAATGCTTTTGGAGGTTATGTAAAACAGTATGAAGTTGCAATAAATCCTAATAAGCTGAAAAGTTTCGGTATTACAATGAATCAGGTCTTTGAAGCCTTGAAAGTCAACAATGCCAATACTGGTGGTGCTTACATTGAAAAAAACCACCAAGCCAATTTTATCCGTGGCGAAGGGCTGGCACGAAGTATTGCCGATTTGGAAAACACGGTTGTAACCACACAAAATGGAAGCCCGGTTTTAATACGTGATGTCGCGGAAAAAGTAGGCTATGGTAATCAAGTGCGTTATGGTGCGTTTACCCAAGATGGACACGAAACTGTTGGTGGACAAATTTTAATGCTGAAAGGCGAAAGCCCAGGCGACGTGATTGAAAATGTGGAAAAGCGTATTGTAGAAATTCAAAAATCCCTGCCGGAAGGTGTTTATATTGATGCTTTTTTAAGCCGAAGTGAACTTATTGAGGCAACCACAAGTACCGTTAAAAACAATCTAATAGAAGGAGCCCTAATCGTCATATTTGTTTTGGTCTTACTTTTGGGAAGCTTCCGTGGTGGCTTGATAGCAGCTTCGATAATCCCTTTATGTCTATTATTTGCATTTATTTTGATGAAACAATTTGGCATTTGGGCAAATTTAATGTCCTTGGGTGCGATCGATTTTGGAATTATTGTAGATGGAGCGGTGATTATCGTGGAAGGAGCGGTTTTCCACATTCATCAACGGATGAAAAAATCCACAACCGCCATCAACCAAGCTGAAATGGATGAAATCGCCTATGATTCTTCAAGTAAAATGATGAATTCTGCCTTCTTCGGTCAACTAATTGTTCTTATAGTTTTTACACCGATTCTTTTTTTGACCGGTGTGGAAGGGAAAATGTTCCGGCCAATGGCATTTACATTTGGTTTTGCCGTTTTAGGAGCGATTATCCTTTGTCTTACCTACGTGCCAATGATGTCATCATTATTTTTAAAACCTGCTAAAAATCAAAATAGTTGGTTCGCCAAGTTTGAAAACAAGATTGATAGGTTCAGTGATAAAATTATGGATGTTCTGAATCGTATCTATCTGCCTATATTAAATTTTGCACTTCGCTTTCGGGCAGGTGTGGTTATAGGCACGGTTTCCTTGCTTTTGATTTCAGGATTTATTTTCAGCAATATGGGAGCAGAATTTGTCCCTAAATTTGATGAAGGCGATATTGCATTTCAAGCATTGATAAAACCGGGGAGCAGTCTTACAGAATCTATTGAGGCTTCAGAGAAACTTCAGAAGTTAATCAATGAGTTTCCGGAAGTAAAAACAGTAGTTTCTAGGATTGGTGTGGCCGAAATACCGACAGACCCGATGCCTATGGATATTGCCGATAGTTATATTATTCTTGAAAAAGATAAGAGTAAATGGACTTCCGCAGATAGTAAAGAAGAACTGATAGAAAAAATACAGGAAAAAATTTCAGTAGTTCCCGGCGTAAATTTCGTGTTTACCCAACCTGTAGAACTTCGTTTTAATGAATTGCTTACAGGGGTTCGTGAGGACGTGGCAATCAAACTGTACGGAGAAGATTTAGGCGTTTTGGCAGACAAGGTACAGGAAATCGCAGCGGTCATCAGAACCGTTCCCGGAGCGGCTGACCTCAATGTAGAAGCTACAAGCGGTTTGCCACAAATGACAGTGGTGTATAACCGGGCAAAAATGGCACAATACGGTGTAACCGTTGACAAGCTGAATGATTATGTAAGTGCTTCATTTTCTGGAGAACAGGCAGGAGTCATTTTTGAAGGGGAAAAACGATTCGATGTGGTCATTCGTTTGGCAGAGGAATATCGACAAGACATCAATAGCTTAAAAAACCTTTTCATAGACCTGCCAAACGGTGCACAAGTACCTTTAAAGGAGGTTGCAGATATCAGCTATAAGCCAGGTCCGATGCAGATTTCAAGGGACAATACCTCCCGTCGTATTTCGGTAGGGGTCAATGTTCGTGGGCGCGATGTAAAATCGATGGTCGAGGAAATTCAACAAAAATTGGAAACGGACGTGAAACTGCCACCAGGTTATTTTGTAACCTACGGAGGTTCTTTCGAAAACCTTCAACGTGCTTCAGACCGATTGATGATTGTAGTTCCAATCGTTCTATTAACAATATTTGTTCTGCTTTACTTTGCTTTAAATTCAGTTACACAGGCCTTGATGATCTATATGGCAGTGCCTTTGGCGACCATTGGTGGTGTTTTCGTTTTGTTGATTCGTGGAATGCCTTTCAGTATTTCTGCCGGAGTCGGGTTTATCGTGCTCTTCGGAGTTGCCGTATTAAACGGACTCATACTCATAAACAAATTCAATGAATTAAAAGACAGTGGAATGACAGATTTAAAAAAACGTATATACGAAGCAACGCACGAACGTTTACGTCCAATTTTATTAACAGCCATTACAACAATTATGGGTTTTATCCCAATGGCGATTTCTACCTCTGGTGGTGCAGAAGTACAGCGACCTTTGGCGACAGTAGTCATTGGAGGAATGCTTACGGCAACATTTCTGACCTTGGTGGTTATTCCTATTCTTTATTATTGGCTGGAATCCCGAAAAGAAAAGAAGGACAATGGTGGAGATGTAAGTTATATTAAAAAATCAACCAATATTGTAACCGTATTATTGATGGTTGGAGGTTTGATGGCTTCTGGTACTTCATTTGCCCAAGACACCAATCAAGATGGTACAATCCCAAAGACCTTGACCATTGATGAGGCTATTGCTATGGCTAAACAGAATTATCCATCACTTAAAGAGAGCCAAGCATTTATTGAACGGGAAAAGGCACTAAAGGGAACGAGTTTTGACCTTGGTAGCACTCAAGTTTTCACGGGCAAAGAAGAATATGGAAATAATCTTCCTGGAGTGCAGACAACCGTTGGTGTGCAACAGGGCAACATTGATTTGCTTTCCGGTTTTTCAAAATCGAAGTTTTACAAAGAGCGTATTGCCTTGGGAGAAAAGTTTTATGTGGCCAGTGAACAACAATTGGTGCGTAATGTGATGCAAGCGTATGACCAAATAAATTATTATAAGGCGCAGTTGCGCTTTGCAGACCAACTGGACAGTATTTATGCCAATTTTAAGACCGCTGCCCAACTTCGGTATGATACGGGAGAAACAGGCAAATTGGAATTTATTTCAGCCTCTTCCGAATTTCAACAGATTCAAGTATTAAGGCAACAAGCCTTTGATGATATTGAAATAGCCAAACGTGCCTTAAAACAATATTTGGGAACGGATGAATCCATTGAAACGATTAGTGAACCATACAAAACATTGGATTTTATGGCGACATTAGATTCCACTTCGGTAGCGAATAACCCAATGTTGCAATATGCCTTGCAAAATGCCGAAGTAAGTAAAGCAAACGTGGGCGTTGAGAAATCACAATTCCTACCGAAATTCAGCTTATCGTATGGCAGACAGGTTGTGGATGAAGTGTCAGGCTTCAACACCTATCAGGCAGGTATTAGCATTCCGTTATGGTTTTTTCCCCAGAAGTCGAGGGTCAAGGCAGCCAAGGCAGACGCAATGGTAGCAGAGAATCAATATTTGGAACAAAAGGCGGTCACGGAAAGTCGTGTGTCGCAATTGACCAAATCCCTTGAAAAAACAAAGAAGATTTTGCAATATTACGAAGAAGGCGCACTATTGTTGGCAGAACAGCAAATTACCACAGCGCAATTGGCATCTAAGGAAGGCGAAATAGATTATGTCAATTACATCACGATTCTCAACAGTGCCATCCGCATTAAACAAAACCATTTACAATACATCAATCAGTTTAACCAGCAGACCATTGATATGCAATATCAATTGGGCAATTTATAACCTTAAAAAAAGAGAAATGAAGAATATACTATTAGTAAGTACCGTATTATTTACACTTATGTTTATGAGTTGTAATGATGCCCCAAAATCTGAACTTGGGCATAACGAAGCCGAAGGCGTATCAAAAACCAATGAAGCTGGAGAAGATGCACACGGCGAGGAAGGCCACAGTGAAGGAGAAGAAGAAGGTCACAGCGAGGAAGAAGGCGTTGTGGAACTCACAAAGCAACAGGCCGAAACCATAGGTTTGGAAATGAAACTTTTGGAGGAACGCAATTTAGGGAACAACATTAAGGTAACAGGAACGCTGGAACTTTTCCCACAGGACAAGGCGAACATAAGTCCTTTTGTTGGTGGAAATGTGAGTTCCATAAAAGTAATACCCGGAGATAACGTAAGCAAAGGACAGGTGTTGGCATATATAGAACACCCTGATATCATTGCAATGCAACAAGATTATCAGGAAAAAAATGATGAATTGGTCTTTTTGAAACAGGATTTTGAGCGCAAGCAGACTCTTTATGATAAAGGTGTTTCTTCTGGCAAGGAATTTCAAATGGCACAGTCAAAATTTCGTTCTACAACATCCAGCGTCAATGGTTTGCGGTCCCAATTGAGACTGTTGAGCATTAACCCGGACAAAGTGGCGGAAGGACAGATATATTCCGCTGTTCCCATTACCTCGCCTATAAGTGGGTATGTGGATGAAGTAATGATTAGCCTTGGCGATTACGTGGCACAACAATCCAAAATGTTCTCGATAAGCGACAACTCAAAAATTTATGTCAACTTCAAAGTATATGAGAAGGACATAAAGCAAATCAAGCAAGGGCAACAGATATATTTTTCCACGGCCTCTCGTCCAGATGAACTGCTTAAAGCAACCGTTCGGTCTGTTGGTAAAACCTTCAATACAGACCCAAAAGCTTTGGAAGTTCTGGCAGATATTGAAAACAAGGATAAAAACCTATTGCCGGGTATGTATGTGGAAGGGCGAATAGTGCAAGGCGAGAAAAAGGGTTTTGCCGTACCGGAAGCTGCCATTATAAAAGAAGGCGAGCAATCCTTCATTTTTATTTTGGATGAAGATGAAGAAATGGAAGCGGGCAAAATGAAATTCAAAATGATACCCGTAACGGTTGGTATTACTGATTTAGGCTTTGTTGAAGTCAATCTACCTGCCGAAGTTTCAAAGGATGCCAAAGTCGTGATAAACGGAGCTTATAACCTGTCTTCGGAAATGGTCAAGGGCGAACTGGAACACGGACATTAATTCAATAACAATCAAAGATTTTGATTCCGAGTTTGTTTATCGTCTTAATTAGTTAGTTAAAAATTAAAAAACAGGCTCGGTTCAAAATCGATTGAAAATTTAAAAATATGAAATGAGCTATAACAATGTGGATACCAACCACAATGTTGATTGGGGAATTACATATGACCATTAAAAAACAAATAAATATCAACAGATGAAAGAAATAAAAGCATTTATAAAACCAAACCGAATCCAAAGAGTCATTGAAGCACTTTCTGACAATGGATTTGAAAGTATGACCCTTTCACAAGCAGAAGGCACGGGCGCATTCAAGGCAAAAGGTGCAAGACCGTCGCTAGATTTTCACGTAACAGATAGTCCTGTGGTAAAATTGGAATTGGTCTGTCAAAATGAGGAAGCCCAAGCGGCCATTGAAACAATTATAGCCAACGCCAAAACCGACGGGCCTGGAGATGGTATTATTTATATAGCAAATATTGAAGATGCCTTTCAGATTAAAACAGGAGATTCCTTAAAACGGCACGACCTGTAAATCTCTTTTTAAACAAATGGAAAAAATAGTTCAATTTTTAGAAAGCAAAGGAATACGACCTACAGCTATGCGCCTTATGACATATAAGCGGTTGGCAGAGTTGAATGTGGCCATCAGCCTTGGCGACTTGGAAAAGGATTTTAAGGTCAGTGAAAGAAGTACCCTATTTAGGACTATGAAAGCGTTTGAAGAAAAAGGTATTGTGCATCAAATCGAGGATGGTACGGGAGTTATAAAATACGCCCTTTGCGAAGAAAATTGTGAATGCGAGGTCGGCAACGACCTTCATTTGCACTTTCATTGCAACAATTGTAATGAAACGGTCTGTTTAACAGAGCATAAAATCCCTCACATCAACTTGCCTGATGGCTATATCACGGAGGACATTAACTTGGTGGTAAAGGGTATCTGCGAAAAATGCAGTGGCAATTTGGATTAAACCTTTGGTTTTTAAATTCAATTATCATTTAAATAATGAGCAATGATAACAATCTATAAAAAAGAGGCTACTGTATATATGGTAGCAGAGAATAAGCTGGATGCCAAGGATTATGAAAACTTGATACCGGTCTTAACAGAACACATAAATGCATATCAGGAAGTGTTCTGGTATATTGAAATGCAAAATTTTGAAGGCTGGACGGTAAGTGCCTATTGGAAGGGTATTGAATTAAATCTTCCGAATGAAAAGCATTTAAAGCGTGTTGCTTTGGTGGGTAGCGTTAAATGGCAAGAGCAATTTACCGAGGTATTGCTTCCTTTTTCAGAAGCTCATATAAAATTTTATAAGACCGAAGAAAAAGACGATGCCAAAGAGTGGATAAAATAAAAATAAAAAATGGAAAAACTACAACTAAAAATATCGGTCATCCTTCCGCAAGTTCCAAACGAAAAAGATTCTTGTGTTGAAAGGCTTATTCAAAAACTACAAGCTAAAGAGGGCATCGAAAAAGTGCACATTGCCGATGCAAACGGAGCTAATGTGCCACAGCTCTGTTTTCATTATGACCCAGATATCATTTCCATCGACCGCATTCAATCCCTCGCCGAAAGTACTGGTGCCGAGATTACCGAAAAATACGGGCATTTGCTCATTGAAGTTAAAGGAATCAGACACACAAGACAGGCTCGTTCCATAGAGAAAAGCCTTTTGGCAATCAATGGAGTTTTGGAAGCTTCCGTTTCAGGCTCTGGAATGGTACGACTTGAGTTTGATAAAAAGCAAACAAATTTTGATGAAATAAGCAAACAAATTGAAAAGGAAGACCTTCAGGTTCAACGCAGTGCTTCAAACGAAAATGATTACACCAAAGCATCCAAAAAACAGGAGCGTTCAAAGAAGGAAGAGACTAAAGAGCAAACTTCCACAGAGGGACACGAGCACAAAGAAGGCGAGACCCACGAGGAAGGAGAAGAGCACGCCCACGGTGGTATTTTCGGTAAAAATACGGAGCTCATTTTTTCCATTATCTGTGGGGCACTTCTCGGAATAGGTTTCGGCCTTTCCTATGTGGAATCCATCCCAGATTGGGTCAGTCTTACTTTATACATTGGCGCTTACTTTTTCGGTGGTTTCTTTACGGCCAAGGAAGCAGTACAGACCGTCGCCAAAGGCGGTTTTGAAATTGACTTCTTAATGTTGGTTGCCGCCATTGGTGCCGCCATTCTGGGAGAATGGGCAGAAGGTGCATTGTTATTGTTCCTGTTTAGTTTGGGGCACGCCCTTGAACATTATGCAATGGAAAAGGCCCGAAAGTCCATTGCGGCACTGGCAGATTTGGCACCAAAAACGGCATTGCTCAAAAAAGATGGCAAGACAGAAGAAGTCGGGATTGAAAAATTAATTATAGGTGATATCATTGTGGTCAAGCCCAACAGTAAAATATCTGCCGATGGTGTTGTGGTCAAAGGAAAAAGCAGTGTCAACCAAGCACCTATCACAGGGGAAAGTGTACCTGTGGACAAAATTCCTGTGGAAGATACGGGCAAGGACTATTCAGCAGACGATGATATCAAGGACGAAAACCGCGTTTTTGCTGGAACTATCAACGGTAATAATACTCTGGAAATAAAGGTAATCAAAGAAGCCAAAGACTCTACGCTGTCCCGACTGGTCAAATTGGTCAACGAGGCACAGACCCAGAAATCCCCTACCCAACTGTTGACCGACAAGTTTGAAAAATATTTTGTACCATCCGTACTGATATTGGTTAGTATCCTACTCTTTGCCTTTTTGGTCATTGATGAACCGTTTAGTGCCAGTTTTTACCGTGCAATGGCAGTATTGGTAGCTGCCAGCCCCTGTGCACTCGCCATTTCAACACCAAGTGCGGTATTAAGCGGTGTGGCACGGGCAGCACGGGGCGGTGTACTTATCAAAGGTGGGCGACCACTTGAGGATTTAGGGGTCATTACCGCTTTGGCTTTTGATAAAACGGGCACGCTTACCGAAGGCAAGCCCAAACTTACCGAAGTAGTACCACTGGGAAATATTGAAGAAAATGAACTGTTAAAGATAGCCGTTGCCGTTGAAAACTTGAGCGACCACCCTTTGGCCAAAGCCGTCGTAAGGGATGGGAAAGAGCGTCTGAAAGGTACTGATATTACCGATGCGTCAGATTTGGAAGCGGTTCTAGGAAAAGGTATCAAAGCGTCCTTTGGCAAGGATAAAATCTATATTGGAAACCTTGACTTGTACGAAGACCTCGATGAAGCAATACCATCCGAAGAAATATCGAATAAAGTAAAAGAACTTGAAGGTGGTGGAAATACCACAATGCTCATAAGAAGGAACAAAGAATATATAGGTATCATCGCCCTGATGGATACCCCACGGGAAGCGGCCAAGGAAACACTGAAAAAATTAAAGGAAATCGGCATCAAACGGATGATAATGCTAACCGGGGATAATCAAAAGGTTGCCGATGCCGTTGCTAAAGAAATTGGGTTGACCGATGCCTGGGGAAGCCTGTTGCCAGAGGAAAAGGTTGATGCCATTAAAAAATTAAAAGAACAGGAATCCAAAGTCGCAATGGTAGGCGACGGTGTGAACGATGCCCCTGCAATGGCAAACAGCACCGTAGGAATCGCAATGGGTGCTGCGGGCAGTGATGTAGCATTGGAAACAGCTGACATTGCCCTAATGGCCGATAAACTGGAAACCCTGCCCTTTGCCATAGGTTTGAGCAGGAAGGCAAAAACCATTATTAAGCAAAACCTTTGGGTAAGCCTCGGTATTGTGGCATTGCTCATACCATCGACCATTATGGGTTGGGCCAATATCGGTATTGCAGTGGTCATCCACGAAGGCTCAACGTTACTTGTGGTTTTTAATGCGTTAAGGCTTTTGGCTTATAAAAAATAAATTTAATAAAAAAGGGTTGCTTTTGAAAAGGTTAAAATGACCAAAACGGAAAAGATACTATCATATCACGGGATTCGACCTACTCAAATGAGGTCGAAGATATACAAGTTCCTGAAAAGGAAACAAAGTGCCGTGTCCTTTTCCGATTTGAAAAAGGCTTTTGTTCAAAAGAGCGAAACCAATAAAACAGCAAACAGAACGACCTTTTATCGCAATCTCAAGATTTTTGAGGATAAAGGGTTGATTCATCAGATTAATGATGGTGTCGGGGTGGCAAAATATGCGATTTCTGATGAAAATGCCAAAGGTAAATACGGTACAGATTTACATATGCACTTTCATTGTACCGATTGTAGGAAAACAATCTGTTTACCAAATAAAATATCGGAAGAGAGCTTGCCAGACGATTATGAAGTGAACGATGTGAACCTTGTATTGAAAGGAATATGTGAAAAATGCAGGAAAAAATAACAGGTGGGAGTACTTGAACCTTGAACCTTTGCGCCCAATGGTCCAGTTCAGGTTTTTTCCACCCTCTTTAACTAAAAAATATGGCAGAACTAAAAAAATCTTTGGGTACGCTTCGACTTACCTTTTATGGCGTTGGCACGATTGTGGGTGCAGGAATCTATACCGTGATTGGTGCAGCTGCTGGACAAGCGGGCACAGACCTTTGGTTGAGTTTTATTTTTGCAGCAATTGCGGCTAGTGTCTCTGCAATGTCCTATGCAGAGTTGTCCTCTACCTATCCCAATGCTGGTGCGGAATTTATTTTTGTACGCAAGGCATTTCCAAAAATTGATATTCCGTCTTTTCTCACGGGTTGGACGATTGCGTTTCATAGTTCGGCCACCATTGCAGCCGTGTTACTTGCCTTTTCGGGGTATTTCAATACGTTTTTTAATATGCCCTCTCTTCTAATAAGTTATGGCATTTTATTGGTGTTGTCATTAATTAGTATTACAGGCATCACAAAATCGTCGACAGCAAATATTATTATGGTCAGCATTCAACTTTTGGGATTGTTATTATTGATAGTATTTGGACTTTTGGAAACTGGTCCACCCAAAGCAGAATTTTTTAAAATTGAATCGATTTCTGGAACTTTGGCGGCCACAGCTACACTGTTCTTTATCTATACTGGTTTTGAACATATGGCAGCTTTGGGTTCGGAAGTTAAGAACCCAGGGAAAACAATTCCCCGTGCATTTTTAATGACTATGGTAATAACTACAATAATTTATTTATTTATTGCTTTTACGGTTTTGAATATTGCAGACCCTTCCGCTTTGGCAAACGTGGATTCGCCACTTTCTCTTGCAGCTTCCAATCTCAACAATTGGTTGCCTGTGGTATTGGCTATCGCTGCACTTTTTGCTACGGCTAATGCTGCTTTTAGTGGTATCATATCCATAAGTAGGCTGCTTTTTGGAATGGCCAGTGTCGGAGAACTTCCAAAGTTTATGACCAAAACCAATGCACAGAAAGTACCGTGGGTTACTACTATTGTAGTTATGGCAGCAGTTGCGGGATTTTTATTGTTGGGCGATATTAAGATTGTAGCAGGTATGTCTTCTTTAGGCGCTTTACTTGTTTTTGTTGCCGTAAATGTCGCACTTATCGTGCTTCGGTTTAAAGCACCAGAGCAAGAACGACCATTTAAAGTTCCTTTGGCTATAGGACGAGTGCCGATTTTACCCATTTTGGCGATACTTATAAGTCTATCATTGATAATCCAATTTAATTGGCAGGTTTATTCAGCGTTCGTAGGTGCTGTTATCGTGGGTATTGTGCTTGATTATTTTTTGGACAAAAAGTCAAAAGATGAAATAGACCCTGAAAAAGAAAAGGAACTTTTTAACCATTAAAATGAAGCTATGGACTGGATGTTTGAAGATTTTAAAACTGACCTAGATACCTTAAATCCTATTGTACGAGAAAAAGCCCTGTCCATAGCAAAAGAACTAATTGAAAAAAAAGATATTTCAGCAAAAGAAGCTTTATCAGAAGGCATCATAAGGGCGGAAGAATGGTTTTACGATTTAGAAGGATAATTATTAATTAAAAACTATATAAAATGTTACAGATAATCGAATTAAAAGAAAAAAATATTGTTGCAACAAAAGCTTCGGGCAAATTGAGAAAAGAAGATATAGAAAAAATCCATCCACTTATCCACGCCATACTGGACAAAGGAATGAAAGTCCGGTGGTATTTTGAGATGGTCAACTTTACAGGTTGGGATTTACCTGGTTTATGGGAAGACCTAAAAATGGACACAGCCCACGCCACGGACTATGAAAAAATAGCAATGGTAGGAGATAAAAAATGGCAGAATTGGATAACACAATTTATGAAGCCTTTTACCAATGCCGATATTAAGTATTTCAATATAGACCAAAAGGAAGATGCCAAAAATTGGATTGAGAGCCAGTAAGCTTACTTCCGTAAAAGACAGACGATGAATAAAAAAAGCATTCTTATTACCATTTTAATTGGGTTTGCCATAGGTGTTTTTATCCTTCAACCTTTTGGGATAACAATTTTCACGTTTAGCAGCCAGAATTACAAAATCAATTGATGGCAATATTTAATAAATAATTTCATTGAAATTTTAAATATCAATGGGAATCAAATTTTTGAGAACACTCTGTTTGGCTTATTAGGTGCAAGTGTTGTGCTAATTTATTATTTCGGTAAACGAGAAAAGGATATAGATAACAAGTAGCGGTAAATCGTTATAGGAATGAGCGAAATTTTTTATTTAAATAAGTTAAGTGAAAACTTAATTAATAGCAGGCAGCTTTTATGATGCTTTTTAAAGCAAAATGATTAATAGTATTAAAAGCAAAAGTAGAAGCTGCTTTTTTAAATTATACAAGTAAAGATGCGCATTATGAATATTAAACATTGTTTTTTAATAATCTTGTTGGTTAGTTATTATAAGGTAAATGCCCAAAAAGTTTATACAACTGAAGAAGGTCATATTATGATGATGACTTTGGTTGATGATAAACCCATCAAGGCAGAAAGCCATAAATTGGCACTATATCTTGATTATGATTCCAAAGTGGTCAATGGTGTACTCGACCTTAAGACTTTATCAACATATAGTCCTAAAATCAATGCCCTTTTAGAACAGCGGGAAGACCCTTTAATACTTCGGTTTACTGGCACTATTCCATCACAGGATTTTTTATCAAAACGGCACGACCCTATCAACTTTAATTGGCTGATAGATGTTACTTATCAAGGGAAATCCTTTAAATCACAATTTAAAGCAACCATTACCCATATAGAACAAGGAGTAAGTATGTCCTGCCTGATAAGTGCAACCGGACAATTATTGGTTTCAAATACTGGTTTGGATTCCTTAATAGAGGGTATCGATGATACCATAGAGGTGCAGTTTGCCCAATTGGTGTTGAGATTGGAATGACTGTGAATTTAAATAAAATTATAATTGATATAAATGAAAAAAAAGAAACTGAATTTAAGAGATTTAAATAAAACTTCATCCGATAATCACAAGCGCAATGATGGCCACAACCATAGCAGTCCGGAAAGTATAGGGAAATTTAAAATTTATGTACCAGCAATTTTCAGCTTTGTAATGCTGATTATTGGTATTGCGATGGATTATTTTGACGTAGCTTTTTTTAAAGATTGGATACGTATTGTCTGGTATGCAGTCGCATATCTTCCAGTAGGTTTTCCTGTGATAAAGGAAGGTTGGAACAGCATCAAAAATGGCGATTTCTTTACCGAGTTTTTATTGATGTCCATCGCAACCATAGGTGCATTCGCCATTGGCGAATATCCCGAAGGTGTGGCAGTAATGTTGTTTTATGCGGTAGGCGAATTGTTCCAAAGTGCCGCCGTTAAAAGAGCCAAGAGAAGCATCAAGGCATTACTAGATGTAAGACCTAATGAAGCCTTGGTCTATAGGAACAACAATTATGTTTCTGTAAATCCCGAAATCGTTGCTATTGGCGAAAAAGTGCAAGTCCGTGTGGGCGAAAAAATTCCTTTGGATGGTATTTTATTGTCCGAAAAAGGCTCGTTCAATACCGCAGCATTAACGGGCGAAAGCAAACCTGACACCATTGCAAAAGGAGAAAAAGTATTTGCAGGAAGCATCAACCTTGATGGCGTTATTGAAATCGAAACCACCAAGGAATTTAAAGACAGTTCCATTGCCCGAATCCTTGATATGGTCCAGAATGCCACGGCTCGTAAATCAAAAACCGAATTGTTCATTAGAAAATTTGCAAGAATCTATACACCTATTGTGGTATTCTTGGCGATTGGATTAACATTTTTGCCCTACTTTTTTGTGGATGATTATGTGTTTAACGATTGGTTATATAGAGCATTGATATTCTTGGTAATTTCCTGTCCGTGTGCCTTGGTTATCTCTATTCCGTTGGGTTATTTTGGTGGATTGGGAGCAGCTTCAAAAAATGGAATTCTCTTTAAGGGAGCATCTTTTTTAGATGAAATGACAAGGATAACCACAGTGGTAATGGACAAAACCGGAACCGTGACCAAAGGTGTTTTCAAAATCAAGGAAATAAAAACCATTGATTGGGATGAACCCGAATTTATGAAATACCTAATGGCAATGGAAGAACAATCCACCCATCCCATTGCCAAGGCCATAATGGAATATAAAGCCGATGGCGAAGATTTTCAGGCAAAAGAAGTAACCGAAGTCGCAGGAAAAGGATTAAGGGGAATGGTCAATGGCAAAACTGTTTTAGTTGGGAATAAACCATTGATGACTTCAAATAATATCGAAGTTCCATCTGAAACCGACAACATTGTAGAATCCATCGTAATGGTTTCCATTGATGGTAAATTCGCTGGCTATGTCATCATTGCAGACGAATTGAAAGAAGATGCCCACGAAGCCATCAAACAAATTAGAGAATCTGGAATTTCCAAAATCATAATGCTTTCCGGCGATAAGGATTCCATAACCCAACAAGTGGCAAAAGAAATGGGTATTGATACTGCAAAAGGCGGTTTGTTACCAGAAGATAAGCTCAACGAAGTTGAGCATTTGAAAAAACAATTTAATACTAAAGTAGCCTTTATAGGCGATGGCATCAACGATGCACCGGTTTTGGCAGCGAGCGATGTTGGCATTGCAATGGGTGGTTTGGGCAGCGATGTGGCGATAGAGACCGCAGATGTAATCATCCAAACAGACCAACCAAGTAAAATAGCTAGAGCCATAAAAATAGGACGTTCTACAAGACGCATCGTTTGGCAGAATATTGGGTTGGCCTTTGGTGTAAAAGCAGTGGTTTTGGTTTTGGGCGCAGGTGGTCTGGCAACGATGTGGGAAGCAGTTTTTGCCGATGTAGGCGTGGCCTTGTTAGCCATTCTGAATGCGGTTCGATTACAGAAGATGAATTGGAAATAGTATAAAAGAATGTCTCAAAAAAGAAGAAATAGAAGAAACAAAAAAAATCGGAAATCATCGAATACCGACATCACAAAAAGAGATAAGGTCAAAGGTATTCTTATGATAATCCTTATGGTAATAGCCGCATTTCTGCTTTATTTTTTTGTGCTAAAAGGAAATATTCATAAGCATTAATGAATTAAGATAATAAAATATTCCAAGTGGTTTGTGTGGCTACAAAAATTGAAGTGGAAATGATTGATATATAGTAAAAATGATATTCTATGTCGGAAAATAGACGGAATAGACGAAATAAAAAAAGCAATAAAGTACCCTCTGTAAAAAATAGTATTACCAAAAAAGATAAAATAATTTGGATTAGTATTCTAATCGTTGTTATTGTGTTAATCTTCTTTGTACTGTTCTTGCAATTCCTAAAGTACTTTATATCTATTTAATTAATTACAATTTTAAATGCAACGTTATTGCAGAAGATTAAGTGAAAATAATGATACCCAGAATGAATGACGACAAATTACGACGATATATTAAAAAAATTAGACAATAAATTAGATATTCTTGAAATAGAAGAACAAGATATTTTACTCAAAGCTGAAAAAGGGATTAAACTTGCAAAACAGACCCTTAAATCAGTTAGAAGTATCGTAGTTGATTATGAATTTGAAACCAAATTAGAGGAAATTCATTTCTTTAAATGTACTAAACCAAAAATTTATAGCAAACTTATTTATTACGTAAAATTATTTAACATTGAAAGTAAAAGACCCAGGGGAAGCAATAAATCGCAAGTAAAGTATTTGAACAATTATATTGAGAAACTTCAAACCTACTTTAACGACAATCTTGATTTTTACCATTATTACCGCAGGGAAGCTACTGTATTTGATGAGCAATATTTTTTAAGAGGCAAGGCAGATATTCGGTTGTTCCCAGACTCATTTCACTTTTTTGTTGATGAAGAATTTGCAACAAGCCACGATAGTACCGTGGCCTCAATTTTAGCCTACGACCTTTTGATTGTACACTTAAAACGGGAAATTGATAAATTGGAGAATAATGGAAATTATGCAAGTTTAAGATTGTTACAAAGTAAAACCAAAATTACCTGGACAGCCCACAAAATATATTTAATTGAACTGATATACGCTTTGCACAGTACAGATGTCATTAATAATGGTACTGTTGACATTAAAGATATTGTCTATTTTGTTGAAAAAACATTTAAAGTGGACTTGGGCGATTATTACAGAGCTTTTTTGGAAATACGGATGCGTAAAAATGGCAGAACCAAATTTTTGGATATTCTGAAAAAGCAGTTGACCAAACGGATGGATGATACTGATAACGTAAAATAAAACACCCAAGATGCTTCAACTTGGGTGTTTCTTGTTTTATGGAAAATCTCATTTTATTTGGTGGTTTTTAGATAGGGTATTTTTTCTGAAGAAGTACCAAAACCCTCTATTGTATTACATTGAAAATGAGAGAAGAAAAACACCCAAGTAGGCCTAACTTGTGAATAAAATCCAGCAAACTACCCCAATTTTGTAGAACGAAAGTCAAATCAGGTCAGGGGCTATCAAATTACTTGACAGCGATGCGATAGTCTCTTACTATTAAAACCGTTCTATTATGCCGACATCAATAATTACTACAGACGACCTTCGGGAATTCAAAATGGAATTGCTCGATGACATCAAAAACCTTCTTTCCAAGCAAGCTACTGGAAAACTGAAGAAATATCTTAAATCTTCCGAGGTTATGGATTTACTACAAGTAAGTCCAGGAACACTTCAAAATCTGCGTATCAATGGTACGTTGCCCTACACAAAAGTTGGCGGAATCATTTACTATGATGCAGAGGAAATCCAAAATGTGATGAACGCCAACCGCGTTCAACACAGCATAAATTCTTAAGCGATGAACTATATAAAGCTACTCAATGCGGCTTTTTCAACGTTCTATTTTGATGACCGCCTCAATCCCACGCACATAACCCTGTATATGGCATTATTTCAAGAATGGAATAGTAGCCGATTTGCGGACGAATTTTATGTGAACCGCAGAGATTTAATGAGGGCTGCCAAAATTGGTTCTAAATCAACCTATCACAGATGCGTTACGGATTTGGACTCTTGGAATTATCTATCATACTTCCCTTCCAACAATCCTTACAAAGGCAGTAAAATCAAGATGGCCATAATTGGGACAAGTGATGAGCCTGATGTGGGACGGTACAGTCCCATATTAGAACAACTTGCGGGACACTACCATCCCAGAAATGAACCAGTAGTGTACCAACACCATACCACAAATGGACAAGTAATGGACTCGCACCGTCCCGTGAGTGGACAAGCATTGGTATCTACTATAAACAATACCAAACAAGTAAACAATATAAAACAACCAAAGGGCAGGCAGGCCGTTTTTATTTTTTTTGAAGAAAAAGGTTTTGATGCTGATGAAGGAAAAAAATTCTTCGACCACTACGAATCGAACGATTGGAAAACAAGCGACGGAAAACCGATACGAGATTGGCAAGCTTTGGCTAAAAACTGGATGGACAGA
Organism: uncultured Flavobacteriaceae bacterium; assembly: GCA_963975935.1. Classification (GTDB taxonomy): domain Bacteria; phylum Bacteroidota; class Bacteroidia; order Flavobacteriales; family Flavobacteriaceae; genus Planktosalinus. The sequence goes on along the minus strand of CAXBIQ010000001.1, from coordinate 543,790 downwards.
ACTGAATTATTCAATGAGGAAAACAAACCAAACACAAAGCAACCGTCCCATATTAAGGACAACTTGCGTACCACTAAAAACAAAGATTATGGACAACCCCTCTAAAATTACCGAAGGTGGCGTGGAATATTCGCTTGGAAAGTTTGATGGTAAAAGCGTGTTATACGATTTTGATAAAATCCTGATTTATTTGGATGCAAAGGGAAAGTTGCTCTTTGGCAAACAATTTAGAATCTATGATGAGGACACGGTTATCATCCGCAAACTATGTCACTATTTCATCAAGGACAAAGAAAATTGCCTGAAAGATGATATCGACACTAACAAGGGTATTCTTCTATCCGGGCCTGTGGGATGTGGAAAGACCACTTTGATGAAACTATTGCGATATATCGTGCCAATGCAACGACCTTATGAAATGATTCCGTGCAGGAATGTTGCTTTTAGCTTTAACCATCTAGGCTTTAAAACCATTGAGGATTATGGCAGCACCAAATTCTACTGCTTTGATGATTTAGGCATTGAACCTGCAGGACGATTCTATGGTAAAGATTTGAATGTGATGGGCGAAGTATTACTTTCCCGATACGAACTTTACCTTGAGACCAAACACAAAGTCAAAACCCACGCTACTACAAACCTAAATGCTGAAGAACTGGAAGAACGGTATGGAAACCGTGTTCGTAGTAGAATGCGCGAACTGTTTAATTTGATTGCTTTTGATACAAAAGCTGGGGATAAGCGGAAGTTAATTTTAGAATACTATTTTTCAAATTGGCGCTTGTTTAATGGATGGTCATTTAAAACCTATTTACTTAACAACAACTGTTGTTTTCTTGAATTGGTGGACAAGAAACTGTCCCATAACTGCAATAAACACAGCAATCCCCTTCATTTGGTTTTAGAACCGTTTTACAATTCTCACATTCGTAGAAAAACTGACAAGCTTTTGTTGGCATATCCTCTACTTTTTTATGTCCGCAGTTTGGGCAGGTAATTTCTGATTTTAATTGGACTTCCATTAGTTTTCTTCTTTGTAGGTTACTTTATAGCCTGTAGAATTAATTGCTTTTTCTATATCCTCTTTAGTAGTTTTCGAATTATCGAATTCTACTTTTGCGTTAGCTTTTTCATAGGAAGCATTTACATTTACAATACCCTCTAATTCATTAACAGCGTGCGTAATGTGTTGTTCGCAAGAAGCACAAGTCATCCCTTTTACATCAAAATTTACCGTTTGAATATTGGATTGATTCACTATAACCACTTCTTTTTTATTAACTGGATAAAAAATATGAGAGTAGTATGGAAAGCTTATTGAGATAGCCGCAAATAATGTAATTCCTATTAAAAACCCTTTAGTTTGAAACCACTTTGGCTTTGCATCTATTTCACAGCAATCATCTGCTTTTTTAGGTTTTAGATAATCATACCACGCATAACCAATTGCTATGATAGCGACACCAATTAAATAGGGTCTAAAAGGTTCCATCCAAGATAAAGCGGATGCACTCCCTCCAATTCCAGCAATTAATGCAATAACTGGTGGTATGCAACAAGATGACGCTGCTATTGCAGCAAACAAACCTGTATATGCTACATTTTTTGATGTTTTTTCTGTACTCATAATTAAAAATTTATGCTGTTTTTCTTTCTAATTTGATTGACTTAAATATACTATTCAGAATATCCGTCTCATCCTCATTCAATGAATAGTATAAGGTTTGCCCTTCTCTCCTTGAGCTTATAATACCTGCATCTTTCATTTTTCGTATATGCTGAGAAACGGCAGGAACACTCATACCTAAAATATCAGCTAAATCACAAGGGCATAATTCTTTTTCCATATTTAAAAGAAATAGAACTTTTAAGCGCACTTCATTACCTGAAATAGATAGTAGTTTCGATATTTTGTCGAAACCATTAGCCATACCATCAATGGTAGTTCTACAGTTTAGTAATTGCTTATGGTCAGCCTCAGCTCTTGTACAGGATATTTCTAATTTCATATTAATGCTTTAGACGAGCAAAGGTAAAAGTAATTACTTATTTAAGCAAATACTTAAATATTAAATTATATTCTGCTCTAACTTTTAGTTGGTTGTCTTAAATAAGATAGCGGGTGTTATGCGGAAATAATCTAATTTCTGAAAGACTTATATAAGAAAATCACTTCAGAAATAAATTGGATTACAATCGCTTTTAAACTCTTTGTTAATTCTAAAAATAGGTCTTTCATAATAGTATTAGTTTTGTATAGATAACAAAATGGCTGTGGCAATCAATTGGATATTGTTAGAATTTGAAATATAGTTGCCTTCATCTTTATTACTCAAAAACCCTAATTCTATAAGTACAGAAGTGCAAACATCAACCGTTTCTCGAAGTACCTGAAAATTTGCAAACTTGACACCTCTACTTTCATATCCCAATTCTTTATTAAGTGCGGCTTGCACTTGAAAAGCAAACCAAGTAGAATCATCTGAATATTTGGATTCTGCATTTGTCACGTAAACTTCAACACCCCTAGCATTCGGATTATCCGAATGATTGCAATGCAACGACAAAAATAAATCAGCTTTTAGAGCTTTGGCAAGTTTGGTTCTATCTGATAGTGAAATAAGTGTATCGCTGTACCTGGTCAAATAAATATCCAAAGGCTTATCCAACTTGTTATTTAGCTTCAAAATCGCACTTGCAATATTGAGTACAACATCTTTTTCTAGGATGCCATTTACACCTATCGCACCAGAATCTTTTCCACCGTGTCCAACGTCAATTAGTATTCTTTTTTGAATGGCTGTTTCCTGTCCAAAAATGATACACATTTTCAAGAGCAAAATCATAAAACTGACGTTTTTGAGCACTTTTTTCATTTTCAATTTTAGGGTTATTAACAATTCAACTTCCAAAAGTCATAGAATTTGATATCAAATAATAACAAAGGAATTCAAACAAAATCAAATAATATTTTGTTCACAAATATTTGATTATCAGGTATTTGTAAATAAATATATGTAAATTTCCAATAACGAAAACAACACAAAAATTTAAACTGTTACGTTATGAAAAAATCAATCTATTTGGCAACTTTTTTGTCGTTGCTCTCAACATCACTTTTTGCACAAATTGGGGGAATCGAAGATTCGGTCGATGATGTTTCCAACACCATCCGAACCATTTTTCCAATCATATTAGGGGTCATTTTCCTCATCGGTTTCCTGTTTAATGCAGGGCATTTCTTTGGGGAAAATGCTGACCTAAAAAAGGGTATTACCAGAGTACTTGTATTTGTTTTGATAGCTGGCGCAGTAGTCGGCATCTTCACTTACCTAATTGGAATCGTTGTATAATGAAGCGGTTCGAGGTCTATAAAAACATTAGGAAACGGGCAGTCATTTTTGGCTTCCCCATTTCCCTGTTTGCCTTAATGATAGTTTCCATATTGGCCTCATTGCTCATAGTAATTTTCTCTTTCAGCTTCGTGATGATTATAGGTATTCTCGTTTTTAACGCTGCGCTCTATGTGGCTTTGACAAGAATTAGCCACAACCCACAGATTTTTCAAACAGCCAACGCTTTTCCAAAAATTATAAGTAACAAAAGAAATTCAGGTTTTAACTATGAATAAGATTAACCTTTCGGCATATCAGCCCATCGTAGATATTCAGGACAATATCGTCTTTGCCAATAATGGCAATGTGGTCTTGTGCTATACAGGGAATCTACCTGAAATTTATTCGCTTTCCGAAAAGGACTTTGAAGATATGCACGGTGCTTGGTTTCAGGCTTTGAAATCGCTGCCTGTGGGAACTGTGGTTCATAAACAGGATATATACCTGAAGAAATCCTATTCTTCTGAACAGCTTCCGAATAAAACATTTTTAGAAAAAGCAACGCACGAGCATTTTAAAGGTCGTGGACATATTGAGCACAAGTGCTATTTGTTTTTCATCTTGACCAAAAACAAAGCGCTCAACAATTCAAAATATGTCAATCCCTTTAGAAAAATTTCAAAGGGAATTGTACAGGAACTGGACGATAACATTAAGAGTTTTGTAAACTCTGTAAGCGATTCTGTTTCCTTTATCAATAATAGCCGAAAGATGGCATTCCTTCCGCTTAAAGCGGAAGGGATTCAGAAACTCACAAATGGCTATTTCAATGGCTTCAACGAAGGCTTCGATACCGACATTCTATTAGATAAGAAAAGCGTCAATATTGGCGAAAACCATTTTGATGCCCTTGCCATCAATAGCGAACTGTGCTTTGGCGAAAGTGTACAGAGTAGCAAAACCAATGAGAAATTCACTTCTGACGATTTTGTGTTTCATCAAGGGTTTATTGATGGCTTAGGGCTTACGCTTAACGAAAACCACATTGTCAATCAGATTTTATATCTCGACGACAAACAAAAGTGGCGCAAGCTGCTCGACAAGAAAGTCGAGGAACTTAACAAGAGTTCCAATTTCGGTTCACAGAACAAAGTGGTTTTGGGGAAAATCCAACATATTCTTGACCAAATCAATGCCGATGACAATGCACGGATTATTCGTGGTCATCTCAATATTGTGTATTGGTCTAAAGAAGCCAAAGACCTAGACAAAATAACTTCAAAAATTAAAACTGAATTTAAGGAACTGGATATTATTCCATACTATCCGAGAGGCGAAGAGCGCAAGAATTATATATTAAACAGTTACTGCTGTTTTTCGTCCAATTTCTCGAACAACGATTTATATGTTACCGATTTAAAACACGCATTATGCCTATTCATCAATAATACCAATTACAAATCTGATACTACCGGAATCATCTTCAATGATAGAGAGCATAATATTCCTGTTCTAAAAGATGTTTGGGACGAGCGAAAAAAACGTATCAAGGCTCGGAATTTTGCCATTTTCGCACCAACGGGCGAGGGTAAATCCTTTTTAGCCAATAATATTTTACGCCAATACTTTGAAAGTGGTGTTCGTCTGGTCATTATCGACTTGGGTGGCTCGTACACTAAATTTGCCAAACTATATCCTGAAAAATATACGGTACTTCGGTACGAAAGTGGAAAAAATCTTGGCATCAATCCTTTTTATATAAGTGATACAAATGATCTGACACCTGAACGATTGGAAGATTTGTCTGTTTTCCTTTTTGAGCTGTTCGCTTCAGATTTAAAGGTTACTAAAGCACAGTCGGTTTCAGTCAAAAAAATATTGCGTCATTATTACAATAGCATTTCAGAAAATCATTCGCTCGAAGGATTTTACAATTTTATAGAAAGGAATCAAGAGGATCTTCTTGACACCCTAAAAATCCATCCCGACTACTTCAACGTTACCAGCTTTTTGCACGTAATGTCCGAATATGTCGGCGATGGTCTATATAGTTTTCTGTTTGAAGTGAGTGAAGACCAAACCTATAAAATAGAGGACAAACGTTTGATTGTTTTTGAACTCGATGAAGTCAAAGACAATAAGGAAATCCTGTCCGTAATGTTGAAGCTGATTAAGTCAGCCATCCAAAGAACCATTTGGAAAAATAGGGCTGAAAAAGGTATCATCCTATTTGACGAGTTTGCCAAGCAACTGAAGTTCGAGAACGTTCTTGAAAGCGTAGAATTCTATTATCAAGCCATCCGTAAACAGAACGGTGCTATTGGTATCATTCTTCAATCCATCAATCAACTTCCCAACAATTCAACATCTGCAAGCATCCTTGAAAATACACAGGTCATTTACAGCCTTAACAACGAAAAAGGCTATGCCGAATTGGTCAAACGCCTTAATCTTTCAAGCCACGATTTAAACCAATTAAAGTCCATCAAAAACAACCTTTCCGGGCCACGGAAGTACACCGAAATGTTCATTAAAATCGGTAGGGAAAGTAACATCTTCCGTCTTGAAGTTCCGAAGGAAGTCTATGCGGCTTACTTAACCGACGGACAGGAAAACGAAGAAATAATAAAGCTCTACAACGAGTATAACGATATGCAAAAAGCAATAATTCAATTCACATCTAAAACATAATATTATGAAGACAAAAATCAAAATTTTAGTAATGACCGTAGCTCTGACCTTGTTTATGTCAGGTAATGCTACCGCCCAAGGAATGCCCACTTATGACAATACCAATTTTATCAGTTTGGTAAAACAACTGTTGGAATCAGGTAAACAGACCGCTCAAATGATTAAGTCTGTAAAATTCCTAAAGGATGCTAAAGAAGCCATCGAGCAAGTATCAAGCGTAGTTCAACAACTCAACGCTGTCCAAGAAATTGCAGACAATAATCAGCGCCTTATCAATGTAATGCAAAATGATTTACAGGATATTTTAAACTCGCCCTACATCAAACCCGATGAAGTTTCAAGAGTTATGGAATCATTCGATGCAATAGTCCAAAACTCATTAGAAACGGTAGATTTTATTGATGAAGTTTTATCCAGCGATTACCTAAAAATGAGCGATGCCGAACGCGCCGAAATACTCAAAGTTAAAGAGCAAGAATCGAAACAAATGGTTTCTACCATTACCACTAAAACAAAACGGTATCGAGATATTATTTCTTTCAGAAAAATGCAGGATAAAGTAAATAACCGAGAAACAGATTACTAAAAATGACCGCAACTATACTTTTAGGGATTGGGTTGGAATACATCGATGCGGTGTTCCAGACCATACAGAGCAGCAACTTCTCGCAATACACTATTGCCGGAATGAAAACGCTCGCTGTCCTATTTTTTCTGGTTAACATCCTGAAAAAGTACAACGAAGGTGTTGCGGATAAAGATGGTTATACTTGGGGATTGAGCCCAGGGGACTTGATGAAGAATTTTGCCATTGTCATATTAGTAATTTTCTCAACGCAGGTGTTAGGGTTCTTTGATGGGATATTGGTGGCCATCGAGGGGCAGTATAGGGGCACAGCACCTGCGTTATTACCATTACAAATGCAGGACATTCCTTTAGAGGAAGACGTAAGTCTTTTTGATGCTGCAAGCTCAGCAATGACCCTTTTATACGAAGCTTTAGTAACACCATTGTATGGGTTTAAGATATTGGCATTTATTCTAAGCACTATACTTTGGATTCTTGACCTATTCATTTATCCGTTGTTTTTGGCAGAGCGTTTTTTCCTTTTGGGGATAATGCAAGCGTTCTTCCCTTTGGTCATTAGCCTTGCAGTATTTGAAAAATTCCGTTCACTTGCTTATACATTCTTCAAGTTGTATGCTGCTGTATATATGTTAGTGCCGGCATTCTTTTTAGTCAATGTATTTGTTAACGCTATTTATACGGAAATCAACACCAATTTTTGGGTCAACTTATTTGGTACCGATACAGGTCAAGGTTTTTTTGCGCCTGTTGTTCAATTGGGTTCTGTTGCATTTATTGTTTTCCTGAAATTCAAATTGTACAAACGAGCTACATCCTTTACTCTTAGATTATTTACCAGCTAATTCAAATGAAAATGAAAACACCTTACAAAAACATATACAACGTCCTGAAGATGAATCGATTTATCGTACTGGCAGTTGTCATTTTTGCAATGCTTTCCAGCACTTTTTCACTTTGGATGGCATTTACAACTAATAAAAATGCGCTCAATAGTGCATTTGCAATAAATACAGATGGTAGCATTATTCCGCTGAAGCTCGTAACTCAAAAAGAGAATTTTAGAGTCGAAGCTCTGGCACATTTAGAACTGTTCCACAACTACTTCTATAACATCGATGCCAGTAACTATGAAAGGAATTTGGAAAAAGCACTTTGGTTAGGAAATAGTTCTGTGGACAATCTTTACCGTCAGAAGAAAGCTGATGGCGTTTATAACCGATTGCTTCAGTATTCATTGGTTCAAAAAGTATTGAGTATTGACTCAAGGATAAACGAAAATAATGGCTCATATAGTTTTACAACCACCACCATTTTTGAAATTAACAGAGGTTCAATAATTGACACCTACGAATTGGTTTCAACAGGAAACCTGATTATGGTTGACCGAAACTTTCCCAACAATCCGCACGGACTTCTAATTACAAATTACTTCGAGAACACTTTAAAAAAACTAAACGATGAAAGTTGAAAAGAATAAAATAGTATTCGCTGCCGTATTGGCTGTGATTTTCATATTCCTGATTTCCTATTCTGTAATGGTATTAGGCGATGATGATACTGAAACTGAAAACCTAAAACAGACCTTAGTGCCTGATTTAGAGGAAAACCAAAAAGAATACGACTCTAAACTGGATGCTATAAATGACTTAAAGAAAGTTCGTGAAAATAACGCGCCCAGCATCTATGATGAAAAGCTCATTGATTCCTTGGGATTCTACGACCCAGATTTACCAGAACGCGAAAAAGAGCGTATTGTAGATAGCATCTATGAAGCTGGCAAAATTCAATATACATCGAAACGATACCAAAACTTAGGACAGAAAAGAACTGTTCGCAAAGCGGTATCAAAAATTGATTCTACTGAAGTAAAAAGAGAACAAAAAATTGAAGCCAAAGAATTAGGCTTAGAACATCAATTGTTCTTTGCCGCATCGCCAAAACCCAACGAGTTTTCAATCATCGGTAATACTGATGAAACAGTTTACGTAGTAGTAGATGGCGACCAAATAGTCAAAGCGAATACCAGATTACGAATGCGCCTTACCAAAACAGCTACCATTAATGGTAAGCTGATGCCAAAGAACACACCTATTTTCGGTTTTATAAGCTTTCAACCTAATCGTGCGCTCATTGAAATTGAAAACATAAAGCACCATCCTACAAAACTCAAAGCTTTTGATTTATCTGATGGTAGTGAAGGTATTTACGTACAGAACAATTTTCGGGCAGAAGCCACCACCGAAGTCTTGGACGATATTATTGGCGATATCAACATTCCTACCGTACCACAAGTTGGTGGTATATCCAAAGTACTCAGACGTAACAACCGAAACGTAAAAGTTACGGTATTGAATAATTATAAATTAATTCTAAAACCTAAATTATGAGAGCAACAATTTTAATATTTGCGATACTGATTTCCGCTTTCGCGAAAGCGCAAACAACTACAGTTCTCGATACCATATATGCCAACGACACCAAAAACGTTGCATTATTCTTCCCTGAACCTATTCGGCAAGGAATAACCGGTTCAGATAATTTTGTATTTACCTACAATCGTGAAAAAGAACAGTATTTTGGACTTCTTCAGGCAAAGCCTGGGAAGGAAAGTAATCTGTTGGTAGTCAATAGAAATGGTTCAATTTTTTCGTATATTGTAAGATATAAAAAACAGCTATCTAAGCTCAATTATTTCATTCCGCTATCAAGTAGTATCGGAAATGAGAAACCAATTAAGGTCGATTCGATTCTTGCTGAATCTTCTGAAGAACGTGTAGATAATAGAACGTATTACTATCAAAAATTCTGCTCGTATCTTCTTAACAGAAACCAGCGTATCGGTCGGATTAAGAAGCGAACGCAAGGCATTGTCTTGACTGTTGAAAATGTTGTTTTTGATAAGGAAGAACTCTACTTCGTTATCCAGATTGAGAATAATTCTACTTTGGATTACGATTTGAATTTCTTAAACCTTTCGATTGAAACAAGACAAAAAGGGAAAAGAAAATCGTTGCAACGCCTGTATCAAGAACCAACGTACAAACACAATCTGCCTTCAAAAATTGCAGAAAGTGAAACTGTGCGCTTCGTTTATGTATTGCCCAAATTTTCATTATCTAATGACCGTAGGGCGATTTTAGAATTGAACGAGAAAGATGGCGAACGCAATATAGAAATGAAAATATCACATAGATATATCAATAACCCAAATTAAGAATATTATGAAAAAAATTGTCGTTTTCTCGCTCGTACTGCTGTTCCTTTCTTGTGCCGATTCTGATACTAAAATTTCGGGACCAAGTGCCACAGCCCAAATCGTCATCGAAAGCTTTTATGAAAAAGATGAGGAAGCTTTAAAAGCCAACTCAACACCACAGGCATATTCTAATTATATGAATACTATAAATATGTTCAATGCGACGGTAAAGGATGATTCAAACTTTACAGTTTTGCAGGATACGATAATGGGTGACGTGGCTTGGGTAAAATATACGACAGCCTATGATAAGACACCGGGTCTTTTTAAACTGGTTAAGCAAAATGGCAAATGGTTGGCGGATGCGAGAGGCTCAAAGGATAAATCGCCTTTTTAAAAGGATACTTACTGATTTTTTTCGAGATTAATTTCCCAATAACCTTGTGTGCCACCGTGGCGTTTTATAAACCCTTTGGTTTTGAGCGCATTTATATGTTTGCCCACAGGGGATTCATTGATGCCTAAAGCTTCAGCTATTTCAGTATAAGTAATAGTAGTATTGGTTGCAATAAGTTTAAGTACTTCTTTTTGTCTTTTAGTAAGTATATCTATAGCATCTATTGCACCACCTGTTACACCACCCATTGCACCACCTGTTACACCACCTTTTTGACGATCTTCTCTAATAGTAGATTCATCAGCAACTTCTTTAGCAATAAAAGTCATTCTAAGAAAGTTATCGGAAAAACTAAAACTCTCTTTTCCATAGTGTTCTAAAATACGAGGGATGCCAGAACCTAATTGTTCAACCAGTTCTAAATCTTTAAAAATTCGCATCAGTTCCTTATTTCGTGGAACTGAAAAGCCTTCAAAAAATTCTTGCTTGCTCAATCCTTCCGGAAGACCACCAGCTGATGTGATTTCGATTCTATCGGTAAAAATCTCAAACTTTGGGGTAATCTCATTGGTATAGTCATTATGCACAAACGCATTAATGATGGCTTCTCGCAAGGCGATGGGATGCCAAAGGTTGGCTTGTTGTCTTTCTTTTGATGTGATTTTTGTGGTTGTTCTGTTCTCGACCGCAATTTTATCTATCACTTGTTTAGTAGCCTTAACTAAACATTCGTGACCATATTCGTTGCTTTCTATTAAGTCTGTTCTGGTTATGCCTGAATATTTGGCGACTTTAATTGAAGTGTTATTTTTGTCTGCCAAAAGATAGCCGGCATAATTAAAAGCACCATCTTCCGTAAGTAGTTCCAAGTTCTTTGCAAAAGCTTTACCAAGGGTGTACCCAGATTCTTCGTAGTAAATTTTTAGCTGTCCGAAGCCTAAATCCTGCCGTCCTGCTTTAATCTTGCTGATGGAATTTCGGGTACGTTTAGCAAACAGCTCATCTATCATTTTTTGGGGCATCGGTTCAGCCGCTGAACCCAAGCGAATAAAACAACCCTTTTCGCTCATCCCGTATTTTTTAAGATGATATGGTTTTTCTGGACCGCTGGCCACTATGATTTTCAGAATGTTCTTGCCGTCCCTTTCCTCACTCACAATATCAAACAGACCAAGGGCGGAAGGGCGGATGTTGTTTTTTAACCTATCCTTAATCTTTAACTGGTCGCCATCAGCATCTGCCAATCCGTAAGTATTTCCATCCTTATCGATGCCGATATGAATAATGCCACCTTCACGGTAGTTCAAGAAAGCAATGACCTCTTTTTCGAGTCCATCGGACAATTCTCGTTTATATTCTATGCGGTTTGTTTCGGTCATTTTTATTGGTACTTTTCTAATGCTTCCTTGTAAACATTTTCGGTTTGGTCTTTAAATCTGTCCTTGTTAGTCAGAAATATGTTTAGCTTCTCGTAAATGCTTTTATAAATTATTTGATGTGCTTTATTGGCTAAAACATCTTCGTCATAAACATCCATTTCAAAATCATCTTCTGTCGCAAAATCTAAAAGCTTCATCAAATCCTCTTTTTCTATTTTATCAATTTCGTTCCAATTTTCAGGTTGTGTCTTATCCTTTCTAAAAAATGCCTTGTTATCTTCAATCTTTAAGTATTTCATAGCTTACAGTATTTCTTTGATTATATGCTTCCGCTCCTGCTTCGAGACAGTTTAGAAGTACCTCTAAATTTTTTATTATTTTTCCATCAACACTTTTCAATGTCTTACTTGTCGGATGTCCGAAAAACACCTTATATTCCACATTACCAGAATCGACTAATTTTTGAGTAAAAACTAAATGATTCGGATTAATTGACGCGCCTATCGTACTGTTATGTGTTACCACAATTACTGGAATTTCTGTTGAAATTTGTTTGATTAGCTCATTTACTTCATTTTTAAGAAAAATATTATCAAATGACGATTCAGGTTCGTCAATTAATAGCAAATCGTGCTTTAAAGCATCACTAATTTCGTGTAGCAGGTTAAATTCAGAACGCTCCCCACCAGAAACCTCGTAACCGTGTTTGTTTAAAGTTCTATAATCTATCGCCACGAAGTATTTATAATATTCAGTTTCCTCAATTCCGATGTTTTGTAATGAAATTAAAAACTCATAGGGATTATCATAATTGTTGAAAGCCTCGCTAAAGCTTAATTTACTTTTGCTTTTATTTTTTAATTGACTTGCTCCAGTATATTTTTTTGTTTTTGCTAAGACTTTAAAGCCCCTTATTTCCTTACTGTCTATTATCTTTTCGGTTTGGACTTTCTTTACTAAATTCCTAAATTTCTGGACTTTGATTTTCTCTAATTGAATTTGTAAGAAATCAACCTCTTCAATTGATGTAGTGGTTGAGCGAAATCTCAAATTTTCTTTTATGGTCTCAATTAGACTATTTGTCCATTCCTTTTTTAAGTTAGTTTGGTAAAGCTCATTATGCTTTTCAATTAAGTCAACAATTAAGCTTTTCAAAATTTCATCGCTAATATGCTTGTTGACGATTGTTTTATATTCATTGGCTTCTATCAAAGTTTCAGTTGCAGAAATCAATTTTTTAATGTTATTTAAGCTGTCCAATGTAAACTTTGTTTCGTTGTATAATTTACATTTGGAAAACGTGTCTAAACTATCACTTTCAGTAGCATACTTCTTTAAAGAACTCAAATATTTTTCGAGGGAAACTTCATTGGATTTTAAGTCGATATCATTTACATCTAATACAACATCTTTAAACTCCTTCAAATAGTTTTCGGTTATTAAACTATGTCTTGTAGTAACTAATTTTTTGAAGTTTTCTTTATCATTTTGAAGCAGAGAAAACTGTCGTAAATATTTGACATTATCAAAGTTCTGACAGATTTTATCAAGTGTATATGTTTTCCCTGAAGAACGTCCGCCAACGATAACATTCAATCCTGTTGATAAGATTATCCCATCATCGGTTGCTTGAAAAAAGTCGTTTCCGTCATCTTTAGAAAGAAAAACTTTTGCTTTGTCATATAAGCAACCTTTAATAGCATTAAGTGTGTTTTCTTCAACATCAATGAAAGTTTGTTTGGTTGGATATGATGTCATATTTTCGACGAACCGACAATCACTAAATATTACTGGTGTTAATTTATCGGCTTCTTTAATGCAGGTTTTGAACTTTCTTAAACTTGTTACTTCGCCTGCAAAAATATTATTCCCTAATTTTTTTAAAGTCTCAGGTTTGATATTTGGTTTTTTATCATAATGTGGGATTAACAGATAATCTTTTAAGTTCAGAAAAACTTCTGTTAGTTGTTCGTAGCTAATCGAATCATCTTTTGTTGGAATGAGTTTTTGGACTTTTTGACATTTTTGCGCGAAATCATCAAGATTTTCATTTTCTGAAATTAAAAGTAAATGACCACCTTCTAAATCAATTTCTATCCCTGGGAAAATTTTTATATTGAGCGCTTGGCAAATTTGTTCGAACTGAGTTTTATCGAACAAGTTGTGATTGGTAATGGCAATACAATCAATTTCAAGTTTGTTTACATATTCCTTTAAAGATTCTAAATGGAAAATGAAATTCCTATCGCTGATAGATTGTACGGTGTGAATGTGTAGGTCTATTTTCTTCAATTCTTACTATTTTTAAATTACCGTCAAGAGTATTTTATTAGCTTCATATGCAAACACAAGGATTACCCTTTTAGCTAATCACTAACAAGTTTTTTAATTATTATTATAACTAATGAGACAAGTTAAACATTTAGATAAAGTGCGATGACTTCTTCAATTTGAAACTTACCTGGACATTATGCATTGGCTTCATTTAATGTATTTTCCAATGTTTCCTTAAATTCATTTTCATTTTCGTTATTATAAAATGGAACGCCTGTTATCAAATATTTATCAGAGTCAATTTCTATTGTCGTTTTATCTTCTCTAATCTCTTTTAAGAAGTCTTCTTTCCATTTATCGTGAGCTTTCAAATGGTTTCCTTTCGGCTCAATGAATACTTGATAAGTCAATTCATTCCCTGCTTTTTGTTTACAAAATAGAACGAAATCTGGCTCAAAAGCTCTGCCCATTTTATCAATGATTTTGATTTCTCTTTCATTACGAATCAAGTAAATATTTTCAAAGGATTTTTCTAAATTTTCGAAACGTCTAGCGAACATTTTCACAAACTCTTTTTCTTCACTAGTTCCATAATTTGCATTGTAAACATACCAAGGTTCATTAGCAACCAAGCCTTCTTGACCATCTGCTCGTTCACTATCTTTATAAACTTTTATTTCTTTGTCTTTAAATACTTCGTGTACATATTTGTTGAAATATTCAGAGCCTTCATATTCCGTAAGATTTGATTTAATTTCAGATTCAATAGTTTGTAATAAACCTTGAACTGCTAACAAGTAATCACGATTAGAAATCTTTGATAGTCTTTTTTTTGAGCCGTTAAAGGTAATTTCTAAACCACCTAAATAATTTGGGTTTTCAATTAAATTAGATAGAGATTCAGTTTTAGGAAAATACCTTATAATATTTGAAAAATAATAAAACGGATTTTGAGCAAGAGCATATCTTGTTATGTGTTTTGGAATTGCAGAAATTGCGATGTCTTTTTGCTCTATTTTTTCAGTTTTACTCTCTTTTTCTTCTTTTTCGAAAGCAATTGACATTACTCCAATACCAGATGATAGAGTGAAAGCGAAATTTCGTTTTGAAACACCTAAATCAGAGAAAGATTTTACATTGTTATAGCTCTTTGGTACTTTCTTATTAAATATTACTTTTCCTGTTTTGTAGAAATCTGTTTCTTTAAATCCTAACTTTAAAGTTAGTTGTTTAGTTTCCAGTTTGTCATCGTCTTCATAAATTCCAGATTCTACTAAAGCTTTTTTCAATTCAGAAATGTATCGATTATCTTCTTTAGTATGATAATACAATTCTTCTAATGCCTTTAAATCATTTGTAGTGTCATCATCATACTTTCGTTTATATTTATCTTGTCCTTCCTCTAGTGTAAAAGGAAAATACCTAGCACCTCTACCAATCAATTGAGCTTCCGAAAGTGTTGTTTTCCCAATTTTAGTATTTGAACCACCAGTATTCTGACCTTCATATAATCGAACTATATCAAATAGATTTAAAACATCCCAACCTTCATTTAGTTTTTGAACTGCAAAAACAGCTCTAATTGGATTGTTTACATTTTCTAAAGTATTTAATAATTCATCACTTTTTTTGCCTTCTAATAAGCTT
This sequence comes from uncultured Flavobacteriaceae bacterium, assembly GCA_963975935.1. GTDB lineage: Bacteria > Bacteroidota > Bacteroidia > Flavobacteriales > Flavobacteriaceae > Planktosalinus. The sequence continues at coordinate 528,282 of CAXBIQ010000001.1, read as the reverse complement.
TTTTTGTCTTTAGAATTTGATTCATTAGCACTTAAACAATTTTCTTCTTTGAAGTTTGATTTTATTCTTTTAGAAATTTCATTTAATGTTATATTCTGGGATTCAAAAAATGAAAATGCTTTTTGAATGATTTGAACAGTTGAAGTTTCTTGAATGTTCTTAACCATTGAAACCGAAAAACCCTCAATCAATTTATGAAAATTGACTTTGTTTTGCTCCGATTCTTTAATTGTCTTTTTCGCTTTAAATAGAATTACTGGTTTTAAGTTAATTCCTTTTGAATTTGCTAATTCTTGACGATATAAGTTCAATATCAATGCTTGGATTATTCGTTCACGTTCATCATATAAAGACCTTATTAAATTAATTTCTTTAGAGTATTTATCAATTCTAAACTGTGCAAGGTCGTATTTATGAATGACCTTGTCTTGATATTTTTCAACTATGGCTTGACTATCATAATCTAAAGTAGCTGTAAATTCTAAAAGGATATTTTCAAAATTTGTTTTATGAATTCTGTCTACTATTTCTCCCCAAACTTCTGCATTATTATGATGTGCTTCATCTGAAATAAGAACTGTTTTTCTGTTTTCGAAATCTTCAAAGCTTATTCCGTTTTCTTTGACATTAGTAAATAAACCAGATGTTAACTTTTGAATTGAAACAAAATTTATATTAATGTTTTGGTTGTCAGCTTCGTCAAAATTTTGAACCTCTTTTACAAAAACCTCTTTACTATTAACTACTATTTTATTCGCAAATAAATATTTAGACGATTGAGGATTTAAGAAGTTATCTTTTGTTTTATTAATGATATTATTAGAATTTACAAAGAAGAGGAAATTTCGATAACCTTTTTCATATAGGTATAGAATAAGTCCAGCCATAACTAATGTTTTCCCACTACCTGTTGCCATATTGTAAAGAAGGTGATAAGGTTTGTTAGGCTTACCATCAAAATCCTCAATGTCAGAATAGATGTATCTTCTAAAGGATTCTTCTTGATATGGTCTAATAGAATATTTTAAATTATCTGTGATATAATTTGGAACATTCACTTGTTCAAGTGCCTTACGTGCAAAGGGATTATCGAATATGTTATATAGAAATGCCATATTTAATCCTTTTTAATTTGGTAAAAATCTTTGGTTACTGTTCTCTCATTTTTATCAACTTGAAAATCTTTATCATCAATTGAAGATAAGTTTACATACAATTGATTTTTATCCAATAACTCTATTAAATGTTCTTTTTGTTGTTTTAAATCTAATTCTTTAAGTTCATCAATATGTTCTTCTTGTTTCTGAATATCTAAATTGTAATTGAGGAATGATTTAGCTTTCATTTGTTCCCAAATCTGCAATAAGGTTTTATTGTCTTTTGCTTCTTCAATTTGTTCTATGAATTTTTGATTATATTTTTTAAGCTCGAAATATGTATATGAACCTCCGCTTTTCCAATTAATAGCTTTTGAAATACCTGATTGGTCTCCATTAATAACATTTTGTAGTCTGATTGTGCTGTCATTTTTGCCATAATCGAGTTGTTCAATTCCAACATACTGTCTTCCTAATTTATGAGCAACTCCAGCTGTCGTTCCGCTTCCTAAATGATAATCTAAAACTATATCATTTTCATTGGTTGACATTTCGATAATTCTTCTCAATAATTTTTCGGGTTTTTTCCCTTTTTTTAAGGTAACTCCACCTTCTGACGCAATTCCTTCATAAGCAATATCAGTCCATATATTTGTTAGTAGAGTAGTAGGTGTTTCTACACCATCAATATTTTTAATTTTTTTCGAATAAAAAGCAATTTCTTGACCGTTTAATAAAAATCGAGAATCATTATTTTCTCTCTTAACCTCAAATACTTTTTCATTATTTTTTTTGGACTTCTTTTTTATATCAAGAGTATCTTTTCCAGCATCGTCTCCAATAGCAGTAAGACGAAAAACGGAATTTGAATTTTTTAATGCGAAATCACTTAATTTTTGAATGTATACGCCTTCTCCTATTTTCTTTTGAACTTTACTATATGGATGATGTGTTGTGTCTGGGTCAATTCCTTCTTCACGACAAATGATTTTTCTAATATCATCTATAATCCATTTTTCTGGCTGTTCTTTTATATTGGTAATGTAGCCTGTATAATTTGTATCATATCCAGAATCCACATATTGTAAATTATAATTAAAATCATTTTTTGAAACTCCATACATTAATATATATTCTGCGGTTTCAAATAGTCCTAAATTCACAGTTTTAAAGCCAGATGGTGATTTTGTTCTAACAGAAATAAGGTTTATGAAATTTTCAACACCAAAAATTTCATCCATCATTATTTTTAGGTTGGTTTTATTATGGTCATTGATTTGAACAAAAATCACACCCGATTTATGTAACAGTTTTTTTGCGGACTTAAATCGATTGTACATAAACGTAAGCCAACTAGAATGAGTAAAAGAGTCATTATATTTAAATGAATCACTTCCAGTATTGTAAGGTGGGTCAATGTAAATAAGCTTTATTCTTTCAGAAAATTCTTGCTCTATTGTATTTAGAGCTAATAAATTATTGCCTTTAATTATGAGGTTGTCAGTAATCGTGTTTTCTGGAAGTTCTCTTTTTTTATTTAGTTCAGCATTTCTCGTAAAACTTTTGAAAGTATGTTCGCCTTCTTCATTGAAGGTTTTAGCGTTAGTTAAAATTTTTGGTTCTAGTAATTGTGTGATTTCATCTTGAGCTAGAATTTCATTAAAAAAGATTTCTTCTCGCTTATCTTCCTCTTTACTTTGACCACCTTCCAAGATACAATCCTTGAATGGCCAAACTAAAGAAACTTCGTTTCTTTGTTTTAGGAATTTACCATCTATTGTAAGACCTACTTTTATTCTGTATTTCGTGTAACTATCGTTTGAATAATTTTTTTGTTCTAAAAATTGGATAAACAAGTTTTGGTCAAAAACTAAAGTTCCTTTTATATCCAAAAAGAATTTTTCTTTCAATTCTTTATTATCAAGCAATAATTCTAAAAGTCCAACATCAAAATTCTGTGCTTTACTGATTACAACCCATTTTTTTAATTCTCCATTGTCGGAAACAAAATTGTTTTCGGTTTTGAGTTGTTTTTCTAATGCTTCGTATAGTTTCATTTATTGGTCGTTCTTTCAATTAGTAATTCTTTGACTTGCACATTTAAAATTTCTGCAATTTTGTACAGGTCTTCTAAACTCGGTTGTCTTTTGTTTTGAGCATAAGAGTGCACCATATTGTAACTCTTTCCCAATTGTTCTGCCAACCAGATTTGTTTTATTCCTTTCTGTTCCAAAACCTCTTTTATTCGGTTCATTTTGAATTTTTTTAATTCAGTTCACTAAAGTAAAGAACATTTTCAATATACTCACTAAATGAGTATTAAAATTATCATATGAATAATATATAATTGGCAAGGCGCGAATTGTTTTACTTAAATATAGACCGCGCCTCATCATAAACCCGTTCAAAATTAGCTTCTAAATCAGCTTTAGAAAACGGATTAGTTTCATTAGGAAGTTCCCTTTGAATATCTGCTAACTTAAACTGCACCTTCTTATCTCTACCATCAGCATACGTGATAAACTCGCCCTGTTTCAATCTGAAAAATACGTCCGCCCGAATCTTTGGGATTTCTTTTTCGCCTGTAGTAACTCTTGTGTCAAAATCGAGGTTATGTCCCCGACTGATACTCTTGGTTGGGTCTTTAATGATTTCAAAAAAGCGTTCGTAATATTTTGCGGTGTCCGGGTCATTTACCTTTCCGAAAAACTGGTAGGAAAGATTGCTTAAAATAGCTTTGCTCGCTTTATCGCCATACATCATATCGTTTTGAATTTTATCCTGCATCACGTAAATTGTAGAGATATTATAGCTTCTCAATGTAGCTGGAATACGATGCATATTCAACAAACGAATGGTCGGTGCTTCTTCCATCAGCAAGAACGACGGTTTAGAATTCCGAACGCTCATTTGCTTTGTAATGGTGTGTATAATTGTAGCTATTACTGGCGAATAGGACGTTTCAAATTTTGGGTTGTTGACTATCGAAATTACCGCTGGATTTTCAGCACTATTTATATTTAGCGGTACTTCATCTGCGGACAAAGCCATAAAAATCCGTTGTGTACTAATTCTTTTCAGCGCATTTGCCAATGTGCTTTTTACACCAGCGGTCTGCCTTTCAGAATCCTTGCCACTTATAAAGGCATCTGCCATTGCTCGTGATGTGGTGTTGGTTTCCAGAAACTGAATCAAACTTTTAGTATCGAGAAATTGATAAACCGCAATTAAATGTGGCAACGTACAAAACTTGGGATAGTCCGTTTTCAGTTTCCAAATCAAACCACCAATCAACCCTTCTGCAGCATCGTTGAAGAATTTTGTCGTGCCAGTTGTTCCGCTTTCTCTTTGCTCTAATAGATTCTCAATCAACACCCTTGACACCTCGTTTACGCTTTCCTCATTCTCTAAATACCGTGGCGCAATAGGATTTACCTTATGAATGATTTTATCGAAGGAAATGACCTTAAAAGGGATGTCGCTATCCTTGAAAAGCGGATATGCCATTTCGGTCAATTCAAAATCTTTATAATCGTGAATAATTCCGCAGAAACCTTCTTTTTCAAAATGCTTTAGAAATCCATAAACCACGCTTTCGGTTTTACCACTTCCGGCAGAACCAATGATGGATGCACCACGTTTGATATTATCCAATCTGAAATTTCCTTTAGTAGTTGCAAAGTTTACTTGGTATCTGCTGTCGCCATTTTTCGGGCTTTCGGTTTTATGTAGAAAAACATACAGTCCTATATTAATTAGCATTAGCGGACAAACCAAATAAAGTAATATAAATATCAATTCATTTCCTTCAGACAAATAGAACACGAGAACTGAAAGCGATATGCTATTCAACACAAACGCATATTTTGATACTCGAAACATTCCATAGAAAACGGTACTGGCCAAACCAATAATTGAAAGTATCGTTATAAGATTGTCTATCTGCATATCTATTAGATTCCGATGGAACTTGATTTGATGGCCACTTCTGCGCCACGTCTCAATCGCTTAAAAACTCGAAGCGCTATTTGTGCCTGACTTACTGGAATACTCGGCACTATGGGCAATCCTGATTTACTTATCATTTTAAAAGCCAATGCTTTTTCATTGGCTGGCAATTTCATCAATGCTGAAAAATATAGGTTTGGGTTCTTTACAAAGGTCTTTTTAGCTTTGTAGGTCTCTGCGTAATTGCGCTTATATCCAAATGTCTTATCAAATGTTTTTTCCGCTTTCGCGAAAAATGTATCTCTATCAAAACCACGCTTCACTTTTTTTCCGTGCATCTCTACTTCGGATGCTTTGTGCTTACTTCCTGGGGAAAGGCTTATAGAATTTGAAGCATCCTTTCGGCTAACGATAATATGAATGTGACTTTGGTTTCCTGCTTTCGGCATTCCCTGAACTATCCGTTTTCCGTTTTGTTGATGTGGCGCTTGGCGTTCCAGTTTGGCAATTTCCTTTTCCATTTTCTTAATATTCCCTTCAGCTCGTCCTTCTTGAATATTTCGGATATCCGTTTTGAGCTGAAGTATTTTTGTGGCGAAAGGTTGGTTTTCTTTTATCTGAAAGTCCGTACCCTTGAAGGTTCTTTGATGTTCAATTTTAGCGTAATATTTTATGTCGTCTATTGATATAGGTCGTCCATTGATTTCCCGATTGAAGCTGGCAACATAATCTTTCATTAGCTCACGAGTGTAGGTTTTTAAATCTTCACGACTGTTCTGTAATCTGTTCAATTCATACTTGGAAGGACTGACCGTTATGGAATAAAATTTAGGTTCTTTCTTTTTCAATTTTGCGGTGTTTCCATCAATTTCCTTTACCACTTCTTCTGCGGAAATCTCGTCGCCATATTGATTGAAAAAATGTTCCATATCTGCTTCCTTTATCCCTTCATTTTCTTTCTCTAAATAGCCTACAAAATCGGCTGAACTTTGTGAGTAATTTGTTCCTAATTTCTGTGGTGTGATTGTGATATACATAGTTCAAAAATTAGAGTTCGTTCTTTAAGTTTCGCTTTTCGCGAAAGCGCACTTCTTTCTTTTCTTCCGCATATTTCTTTTCCACAATCAGCGGTTTTTTTTCTGGCTCTTCTGTTTCAAAAAGTGATTGAATCATAGCCACCGTAGGTTTGGTTTGTGTCTTTTCCACATCTCGCATTATGGCAATAACCGCATTGATTCTTTTGAGCAATTTAGCTTCGATGGTTCGCCCCGTTGGACCTAATTTTTCTTTTGGCGAAATTTCATTATAGAAGAAAAAATCTAGCATTGTAGCCATCGCCTCGGTGTGCGATTTGAAGTAAGTACGTGAGAACGTTTGGAAACGTTTTGCAGTTTCCTTTTTAAATCTAATTCCAATAAATGAGTCCATATTTCGCCGATTTGTCGCAAAATCATCCCTAAAAATGGGCGTTAACAGCCCGTTTGTCGCAAATCGTTAACTGTCAGGAAATTATAATATATTCAATTCGCTGATTATCAGCTATTTGAAAACGAAAAGGAATCCGAAACATCGCGCAGCGTGTTACCCTCTTGCTATTCCTTTTCGTCCCGCTCGCGGGACAAAAATCCATACAATCTGGCTAAAAAGCCAATTGCCATTTTCAGGGAAAATGATTTTCCGATATGTTATTTTTCGATGTGTAAGATTATCGGCGAAAGTCGAAAAGTGGATAACCCTACTTTAATTTGAATGCTGAATTTCAGCGATATAAAGATACGCTTTTTTTTGACTTGATATTAATTGCAGACAAAAACACCTCTAAAATTTTAGAGGTGTTCGATGCTCTATTTTAATGGTGCTACATATTGAAAATAAAATTATAAGTGTATAAGTTTTTAATCATTTCTTCGTCAATCAAGTTTTCATAATCTGCACCAGTTTCTTCCACATATTTTTTTATGGAATCCCCATAAAGATGTGTTACGTGTTCTCTCGAAACCTGTAAAAGTTCCTCTTGTTTTTCCTCGCTCAAATCTTGAAATTTTATGTAAATCATAGCTTCAAAATTTTAATATTCGCTTGGTAACATCAGCGTATCATTTACAAAAAATAAACGCAGTTCATCGAGCGGAAAATCGGTTGCCCGATATCCGTGTTTTTCCAAAATATTGTCGTTGCCATCGCTGTAAATTATCTCTGCTTCATAGCCTGTAAAATCCTGTTTATCTTCGGGCAATCTTTTGAAGTCTATGGTTATAAATTCGCTTCGGTTCATCAGACTTTTTGCAATTACGGAAGTGTCCGTAATGAGCCAAAAACAATCTGCCGCATTAGCAAGATATTTTAGTCCGTCCGTAAAACGTGTTCTTAATAATGGGATTTGATAGAACATTTCCGTTCCGTGAAAATGTTGCAATCCTTCTTTGATTTCGTTAACTTGTGCTTTCATTGTTTTGCTTTTTTAAATTAGTGAATAATGAAAAAGAGGGCGCAACTTCTCACGGGAACGCCCTCTTTATTTTAAGATTTACTTGTCGTCTTTGCTTCCAAGTAAAAGAATTTCATCGGCTACAACTTCCGTAACATAGCGTTGTTCGTTATCATCATTTGTATAACTTCGGGTTTTAAGTTTTCCCGATATTCCAACTTCTTTGCCTTTAACAACATACTTCTCTACAATTTCGGCAGTTTTGCCCCAAGCTACTACGGTATGCCAATTCGTGTCCGTTTGCTTGTTGCCTTCTTTGTCCTTGTAATACTCATTTGTTGCTAATGAAAAACGGGCTACTTTCTTTCCGCTTTCAAGGTTCGTAATGGTTGGCTCTTGTCCAACGTTTCCGATTAACTGTACGTGATTTTTAATAGTACTCATAATAAAAAGATTTGTGTCTGCTTTGTTACAGACTGGTTTATATTTCCCCTATTTGATTTAAACTGAATTAAATTTTAAGGGGTGTTTGTTCTTTTCTTCTGTGCACCGCACAATGGATAGAGTGGGTTTTGTCAAGACTTTTAGGGAATAAATCAGGTGTGTTTGCGACGTAGTAAAATCCTTGGATTTTCAAGGAAGTAGAAACCTTATTTTTCACTAAAACTTGTATAGTCTTGACAAGTTCCATAAGGGCATTAGCAATTCTTTTAAACGCAGTTGCGTTTGAGCGTACCGACAGTTAAGCGAGATAAGCAGCTGTGGTTAAATTAGAATTGGTTATGTCGTGCCTGTTTTTCGCTGTACCGAAAAACAATAAAGGCTTTATCCATTATAAACCCCTTAAAATGTGTAAGGCAGCGGTTCGGTTTTTAAGGATTTTCGAGTAAGGGCTCAAGAAGACCGCGCCGAAAATCCTGTTAAAAAAACCGAAGTGATGACTTTCCGATGAAAAGCGGACTTGATTCACAATTTTGGCAAAGGAATGAAGTGTTCCTTACTAGTCCCGATAGCTATCGGGACGGGAAGGGTTAACGGAATGGAAAGCTAAAATTGGGGATTGTGTCCAAGATATTTGTAGTGAAGCTCTTTTCCCGAAATGTAGCTTTTCGGGAAATGCAGGGGAATGTGCTGAATGGCTTATGAAACTCGCATTAAATAAAAGGGTAATAGTACTTTTGTGAATAGTTAGCTCACTCTTCAAAAAGTACTTTTTGATTTTTAGAATAAACATTATTTAAAAGTATTTGGTAGTAAAGGGGATGCTTCTCTCTGTAGTAAGCTAAATGACACTCTGCACTTTCAATAGTATAATTTTCACTACTTAATTGGTAATGTTCTTCGGCTTCTTTTAATGAAATGTTGGATTTTAAAGCTGTACTTTTCATAATGTTAAAATTTTTGGGTTAAACAATATTGAGCAGAAACCAAACGGAAGCTAAAATTCTTGGCTCAAAAGGAAACGGAATAAATAAGCGAGGGAAGAAGCTATGGCTTTATGCCGTAGTCTTTTGATGGAAGTATTTTACGAGTTTACCTTGCGTGTATATTGTATGATAATTGATTTCCTTTTTTAAGCGGACTTGATTCACTATTTTGGCTAGGGAATGAAGTGTTCCTTCCCAGCATAGCGGGAAGGGTTAACGAAATGGAAAGCTAAAATTGGGGATTGTGTCCAAGACTTGCGTAGTGAAGCTCTTTTCTTGGAATGTAGCATTCCGCGAAATGTAGGGAAATGTGCTGAGTGGGTTATTAAAACTGATATCTATCTTAAAGTGAATGGGGTGTATTTGTTGCTTGATTAAGCACTTAATCTTTGGTAAAGCACGAAGCCATATTTTTAATTTCCTTTTTAACTTTCTTATCGTCAAAATACAAATTAAAAATATGGCTACTTTGCAAATACTCCAAAGCTTTTATTTAAGGACTATTTGCCCTCTTTTTTATATACATTGCTCTGTGTTTGTTCTTTTTCACTCGTTTAGTTCGGTGAATGCAGACCGATTTTATTTCCTTCCGAATCAAGAAATAGACCGTAATAACCACTTTCATCTGCGTGAAGTGATTTCGGAACAATTATTTCGCCACCATTTTTCTCAACTTTATCAAGAATAATTTGAAGATTATCTCCACCATTTAAGTATATAGTTACACCATCAGATGAAGGTTTATAGCCTTCTGCTTTAATGATAACTCCTGTAACCATTTGTTCTTCATAAGGGAATATCCCCATTTCCATTTCGGGCATTTCTATCTTCTCAATGTTAATGTCTAAAATTGCTTGATAAAAATTTACTGCTCTTGAAACATCCGTTGCTGGAATTTCAAAGATTGAAATATGACTTTTCATTTCTTTTGTTTTTTGATTAATATTAGATTCAACCGGGATAGTTTCGGTTTTAGATTTGTTTTGGTTGTTACAGGCTGTAATGCTAAAGGAAAGAATTATGGCTGTACAAAGAATGGATTTTTTCATTTCGTCCTGTTTGATTTGACAAGACAAATTTAGATTTCGTGCAAATACAAAAATTGTAAAAATGCGACACGCTGACTATTTGTAGAAGAGGGTAGAGAGTGCCATATTTTCATTGCCTAAAAATTCCTTCGGATTAATTCCGGTAAACTCTTTAAAGTCTTTTATAAAATGCGCTTGGTCGAAGTATTCACTTTCGTAAGCAATGTCGGTTAGGTTTTCTGACTTTTTATTAAGAAGCATTTTTAGTGCATTTTGCAGTCGGATTACTTTACCCAACTGTTTTGGGCTAACACCAATTTGTTTTTTGAAATTTCGTTCAAGTTGTCTCCGTTTTGATAAATCTTCTTTAAGGATTTTGCTTATCGAAGCACTTCCATTTGTTGCTAAAAGAGCATCAATTGTTGTTTTTACGATATTATTAATTGTAGTTTTTTCATTCAACTTGTCTAAAAAAAATTTTCAATAATTTCTATTCGTTCACTAGTATTAGTTGCCTCAATTATTTTTCGCTCCAAGTCACTAGCAGTTTTTTCTCCGAACAACAATTCTATTGTCGTTTCCTTGTTTGCCAAGTTATTAATGGGCATTGTTACAAAATTTGCAAAACCATAAGGGTAAAAACGAATTGCAAAAGTATTCACATATCCTGTAGGTTCTATATAAAAGGGTTCAATTGTCTGTCCGAGAACCATTGCACGAGGTTGTAGTATAAATTCATCTTTCGAAGTGTATCGTTTAATGTCGTCTCCAAGTATAAACGCCATTTCAATTGTGCCATCAGGAATGATTCGTTGTTTTTGTACATCAGGTTCAGCAGGAACTTCTAAAGTCCAATAGCAACTGACAAGAGATTCTAAATCCGGATGTGGTTGGAATGTTTGATAGTTCATTGAATAATTGATATTTTGTTAAATGACGCACAACTCATTTTTGTGGTCAATAAATATAATGTTATTCGTATTATTAGATAGGATTAATTAATTCTTATAAAAATTTCTATTTGAACATTACTGATTAATTTACGTATTTGAATAGGAACTGAAATGTTATTTAGCAGTCTCGAAGTTTCGTGACGGGAAGGGTTAACACTATGGAAAGCTAAAATTAGGGATTGTGTCCAAGATTATTATAGGGAAGCGCTTTTTCCGGAATGAAGCTTTTCGCGAAATGTAGGGGAATGTGCTGAACGGTATTGCTTTTAAACATAAGTAGCAAGCACAAAAAAATCCAGTTTAAGGTACTGGATGAACCTTTTGGCTTTAGGCCATTTCATAAATTTCATCAAACAATTTCTTGTCCAATCTTTCTTGTTGGCCAAAGCTTTTCTTCAGCGTGTTGTGTAAAACTGCATTGAAGGCATTGTAACCTAACCACAAATTAGGTTCCTCGTTTAGCAACAATGCTTCATAATTCAGGATTTCCAGGACTTCACGAGATTTTTTCGAAGGGTCGCTGTTCTTGTCGCTGCATTCATATCTAAAGAGTTTCGTTTTATCAAGAATGGCTTTTACAAATTCCTGTGTATCGATGATTTTAAATTCTTTCATCTTGTCGAATTTCTTGGTTATCGTATAGAATTCATTGTCCAGAAACTTGTCGAACAGGTTGTTTAGTCTTGGCATAATAAGGTGTGTATTGTTCTTACTATGCTTGATGGAAAACTCAATTTCGGCTTGTGAAACGTGCAAACCATTGGAACATACTTCTCTATAAAATCCGAAGTGTCCAGAAGTCTTTTCACTACCGTCATACGAGTTTTTGAACCGTAGCATTGGCAGTATCACGTCCTTATCGTTCTTGACGGTAAACTGACTTATATCGTCTATGATAAAGTCGGTAATGAACGACCTATCATTTTTGTTGATGGTGCGCTTGTGAAAGTTCAGTTGTGCATCTGTCAGCATTTCTTCAGCTTTCTTGAAGAACAATTGGTTTGGAATGTGTCCATAACTGTTAGATACCACATTGACGATTTTACCATTTGAAATGATGGCATTTTCAAGCCCTCGTCGGGATTCTATCTGTGTCAGAGTTTTTAAGGATTTCATTTCTGATGAAACAAAGATTTCATCCTGTTGCAAATTTTGTAAATACATAGCTTTTGAATTTAGATTAAACAATATTTGAGCTTAACCCAAACGGAAGCTAAAATCTCAGCTCAAAAGGAAACGGAATAAATAAGTAAGGGAAGAAGCGGTGGCTTTATGCCGTAGTCTTTTGATGGGTGTATTTTACGAGTTTACCTTTGCGTTACTATTGATTGATTATTCTCTCTATTCCTTGACCATTTTAACCAAGTGTCTATTATAAAAAAAAAAGAAGGACCAGCACGAATGCCAATCCTTCTTCAAACAACAAAAGCTACTCTTTCAATCCTTGAATTTGCTTTTCAAGAACTGTTATTCGCTCTTTCAAACGTTCTTCACGCTTGTTTCTTTTTTCGGCATATTCTTTTTCGATGCCGTCAATCTTGGACTTGTAATAACCTTGCATCGCATTGTAGAATGAAATGTTAGTCAGATTATTAACGTGATTGCTTTCGCCAAAATGCACTTGCTTCGTTAGTATATACCGTATCAACTTATGAAAGATTTCCTTTTTAAACTTCTTTTTGAAACTCTCAACAATTTCTTCATCTGTCATCTTGGATGTATTGCCCAATAAATTTGAAAAGAATCTTTGTCGTCCAACATAATCTACATTGTTTTCATACAACGTCAATGAGAATGCTACCATTTCATCCACCGAAAGTGTTTTCTTCGTATCAATGTATTTGGTGTCTCTAATCATTTCAACAACTTCTTCAAACTGCTTGTTGTTCTCTATTTGCTTCTTGCGTATTTCCCTTTCGTTGATTTTAATTATCTGTTCTTCAGGGGAACAATCTGCCATTTTTCTGTTTTCCAAAGGTGCTGAATACGATGTCGATTCATTTTTGGACTGTTCAACAATCTTTATAAAGACTTCTTTGTGTCTGTATGTTTCAGGATGGAACACAATACCTTTTACAAATTCATTTTCTTTAGCGGAATTGTATTTTTCCAATTCTTCTTCGTATTGCTGTAAGGCTTCATCCAGCTCAGCTTTAAATTCATCTTCGGAATAATCGTAATGTTGGTATTCTTTCTTGATGTCCTCAATTGTTGGCTTTATCGGATTTTCTATGATTTCAACATCATCCAGCAAATAGACTTTCAAACCGTTCTTTTCCAATTGTGAAATAATCAGCTGATTGTTTTCCTCGTCTGCCCAATACTGTCGTATTTCAGGAATTAACAGTATGTTCTCTTGTTTCGATTTTTCAATCAAATTCAAGAACGACTTGCTTTTCTTCGTTTCATAACAAGCTGATTTTGTACAAACCATTTTGCCATCGCCGAAAAGATTACCTTGATTTGCCGCGTTAAACGGACATTCAATACAAGAGCCTACTTTTGGCACCAATTTCTTATCATTTACATCAAAAGATGCTTTTTCCAAATCATAGGTCTGGTCTTTAATCATCCTGTTCACCTGATGGGCACTAAAATCTTCGCCCATCGTTTCCAACATCATCTGCTGTTCTTCTGGTTCAAAAAGTGCAACACCCACACCTAACGAAATCGTCATTTCGCCATTACGAACAAAATGCTTAAAACCTTCAATTAAACCAGCCAGCTTTAATCGTTGTCTGATAAAGTTATCTGTTCTTCCCAATCGCTTTGCAATTTCTGTAGGCGCATATTTTTCGCTTAAGTAAGCAATCGCCTCAGCTTCTTCGGTAGGTTCAACATCCTGCCTTTGCAGATTTTCGATGATTTGAATTTCAAGAACATCGTTGTTCTTATATTCCCTGACAATACACGGAATAGTTTTCTTGTCGGCCATCTTACTTGCTCGATACCTACGTTCGCCCATCACGATGATAAATTCGTTTCCAGATTTTCGGACTGTAATAGGCTGTAGAACACCGTGCTTTTTGACGCTTTCGGAAAGCTGTTGCAGATGTGCTTCATTAAAAGTCTTTCTGGGTTGCATCGGGTCGGGAATGACCTTTGCAGTTGATAGGTTCTCAATCTGAAGCCCAATCGCTTTTTGTGTCAATTTTTCTTTGACTTCTTTCTTGGCGGTGGTAATTTTTTTACCGCTCTTTCTTGTGGTACTCGCTTTTGTTGTCATAATACTCAAATTTTAGATTAAACAATATTTGAGCAGAAACCAAACGGAAGATAAAATCTTGGCTCAAAAGGAAACGGAATAAATAAGCGATGGAAGAGACGTTGGCTTTATGCCGTAGTCTTTTGATGGAAGTATTTTACGAGTTTAAATTGCGGTCATATTGTATGATAATAAACCCCCTTAGTTAAATTTTTATTTTCAATTCATTGGTAATATATTAGTTTAATATTTATTGGTAATAAATGTTGTTAATTGAAAAGAATTATTATTTTTGCATCAGACGAATCAAATTGAACTACAACTCACGAGAATTAGTTCACAAATCGTCAACATAGATAAAAATATTTGGCAGAAGTGCCACAGCGACAGGGCTCGCCAAGCAAGGTTCGAGTCCCGTCCAGACCGCAATTTTGATTACAGTCTGTAATCTTCAAGAAGTTGTGTTGTCCGCCATCAGGCGGAAAGGCTTGTAGTAGAGCCGATGAGAAGCTTTTCGCCTTTGTGCGTAGAGCTTTTTTTGTTTTAAGGCAGATTGCTAAAGAGCAAGTTTTGGATGGTTTTTAAAGATTTTGGGTGTCATTTTAGTGCCCCAAAATATTCTCGGGTGCCCCACTTTTAAACATCATCCAACCCATGCCGCTTCGGATTTTTTCTAAAGTACCGAATGATTGAGGGCGCAGTAATACCATGCAAAACAATGGAAAACAAAATAATATAAGCCGCAATAGAATAGAGCTCATATTTATTTTCAAAAAGTTCAGTTTGCATAAAAGCCCACGAAAGATAAAATATAGAACCCACTCCCCTGATCCCTAAAAAACTGATGGCAAGCTTATTTTTAATGGTGTCTTTTATCCCAATCAAAGCTATCATTCCTGCCAAAGGCCTTACAATTAAAACGAAAGCAGCGCTAAATAGAATGCCTTTCCAGTCAGTCATTTCCAGAATTCCGTTCATCATTGTTCCTCCAAAGAGAATAATCCAAACCACAATCAGGAGCCGTTCAATCTCGTGGTTGAAATCATGCATTTTCTTCTTGTACTTCCCGCTAACATTTTCAGAGTAACGAATGCTCAAGCCGGCAAAAAAGACCGCCATAAAGCCATAGCCATGAACCAGTTCACTTAACCCGTAAACAGCAAAAGTCAATGAGAGTGCCAAAAAACCATCATAGGTCTTGATATTTTTCCATTTCTTTAGGTGCGTAAGAACATAGCCAATCAACCTCCCAATCAATATCCCCACGGCTACACCAATTACTATTTTAAGAAGCAACTTGTCCCAAAACCAATCACTAAAACTAAATGCAGCAAAACTCCCGGCCTGAACAACCATTACTGCAAGATAAGTAAAAGGGAAGGCCATACCATCATTCAAACCCGCTTCTGCAGTAAGGGAAAACCTTATTTTATCCTTCAACTTATCCTCTCTTTCCGGGTCATCCAATTGGACATCAGAAGCCAACACCGGATCAGTGGGAGCTAAAACCGCAGCCAGTAAAAGCGATGCCGGTATGCTGAGCGTTAAAAAATAAACCCCCAGCAAATAAGCTGAAAGCATCGTCAAAGGCATCGTGATGGCAATCAATAACAACGGCCGCTTCCAGGCTTTAAAACTATAATTGCTCCCAATTTTTAACCCCGCTCCCATTAACGAGATAATGACAATGGCCTCAGAAAAAATCATCATTGAGTTATCACTCCACAGCAATTCTGTCCAACCCAGCGGAACGCCAAACAAATAAAGTAAAATACCTATGGGTAATAAAATGACCGGCGAACTCACTTTTATTTTTTGGGAAATAGACGGAAGCCAGGCCATTAAAAGGGTAGCAAAACCCAAACTTGCCAGGAGTATGTAGTGGTCTTTCATTGGGTCTTAAATGTTTTTATTAAAGGTGAGGTGAAATCCCTTATAACACATTCGTTGGTTTAATAATTCAGTTTACGGGTATTTCCTGAAATTAAAAATAAGTATTATTTTAAACTCCTCCCTTTGTTTTTTAATAACTTTAGCAAATAAAACAAAATTCAGATGATATACGATACAATCAAAAACAGGCGGGCCGTGTTTCCGGTGCAATACAACCAAAAACCCATTTCAAAAGAAAATATCCTGCACGTGCTGGAAGCAGCCAATTGGGCGCCCACTCACAAACGCACAGAACCCTGGCGATTTAAAGTGCTTCAAGGGGAAAACCTGATTAAGTTAGGTTCCTTTTTAGCTGAAAAATACAGACAAACCACAGACAAGTTTTCTGATTTTCAATACAACAAACTCCGGGAAAACCCCACTAAAGCTGCTTGTATCATTGCCATTTGCATGCAACGTGACCCCAAAGAATCCATACCCGAATGGGAAGAAATCGCATCTACTGCCATGGCCGTTCAAAATATGTGGTTGCTGTGTACTGAAATGAGAATTGGTGCTTACTGGAGTTCGCCCGGATTGATTAAACATATGCACGAATTTTTTGATTTCGCGCAAGGCGAAAAATGTCTCGGCTTTTTCTATATGGGGAATTATGATGAGGAATTACCGGAAGGTTTTCGTAAAAGCAGTATTGAAGATAAAACTGTATGGCTTTAATGAATTTTCTTTTTAAAGTAGGGTAAACAAGGTTTTATTTGTTCTACCAAAGAACAGAACACTTTCCTGCTCAAAAAAAAAATTGTAACTTTATAATCCTAACCTTTAAAATTATGGAACGTAGAAAATTTATCAAAAAATCCGGGCAACTTATTCTGGCTGCATCTACCTTGTCCATCACAGCATCATTTCTAAACGCTTGTAGTTCTGATGATGATTCTTTTAATGACGGCTATTATGGTGATGGTTACTATGGCGATGGGTATTATGATGACGGATATTACGATGACGGATATTACGATGACGGGTACTATGATGATGGGTACTATGATGATGGGTACTATGATGATGGGTACTATGATGACGGGTATTACGATGATGGGTATTATGATGACGGGTATTACGGGTAAGAGTAAATAACTGGTTTACTCTTTTTGACGCCTCATCAATTATCTTTAATGGTGAATTAATAACATTTCACCACACATTTTAATATCCCTATTTTGAATACAATTTTATTTCTTCATGATACAGCTATTGATACCCCACGAGGTGCTGAGCTTACGATTAAGGAGCTCATAGCACTCGGAAAAGAAAAAAATTACAACCTTGTACTGGACAATCTTCAGGATTTTGATAACACAAAAACTAATATATCAAAAGCAGATTTGCTTGTGGTCAACAGCACTTCAAGATGCTCTTATGAACTCGCGCTAATCGAATTCATCTTAGGTTTAAAAAAACCTTATATAAATGTTGAGTATGATTATAACTTTTGTATCAGAAGAAATATTTTATGCACCGTTGACCGAAGTATAAAGAGTTGCTGCAACACAGATAAGTTTCATCTTTACAGAAAACTCTTTGCCAATTCAAAGCTGAATATTTTCCAATCGCCCAAACACTATGACGCACATTATGATTTTTATGGTGAAGCGGTTTCTCATCATTTGATTATGCCACCAACTGTTCAAATTAAAAACCTAAAACCATCCCCTTTTAAACAAGACCATACCATTCCATTTTTTGGGGATTTAAATTTTTTAAAAGGAGGTAATTTGTATGTGGATTATGCATTAGAGAACCCTGAAATGAAATTCACAGTTTATGGAGAAAACCGCTTACGCAGGGAACTCCCAGAAAATATTTCATTTCACAAACCAGTATCAAACGAAGAAGTTCTGGAGATTTTAGGAAAAGCAAAATACTTTATCTGTAAACCCGTTTGGCCTGAACCCTCCGGAAGACTGGCTGCAGAAGCTTTGCTCTCTGGCTGTGAGATGATTATTAATGATAGAGTGGGTACGTTTTCATTTGATTTTTTTAATCAAAAATCCATTTCACTATGAAAACACCTGATATTAATAAGTTTTGCTTTAAAATTTTTCACCTTCCTGAGTTATCAGCAACAAACTCAATTCGAAAAGAAAACTTCCGTGAATTGAATATTTATTTATCAAACCATTTAAAAAACCTTGAAACACCTACAATACATATTGGCAACAAAAAACAATACTTCGACTTTAACGAAACTTATCATTTACTCAAGCCCACATCAAAATTTAAATGGGGAGAACTTGGTATCTGGGCAAGCAATTTACTTGCCTTTCAAAACTTTGTAAAATCAGACTTTGAATACACATTACTTATTGAAGATGATATATTGATAGAAAACAAGGAGAGGTTTCTGAGATTACTAATTCAGTACTTGAAACAACTTCCTGATGATTGGGATATGTTTAGTTTTTATTGTCCCGAAAATCAATTCAAAAAGTATAAACCTGAAATACAAAACGAGAGAAAATCAATAGTACCTGCTTATCAAGACTATTCAATGGTTTGTAATGTTGTCAACAGAAAATGTGCTATAAAGGTGTTGGATGATATCAAACAAAATGGAATAGACTTGCCCATTGATCATTATTTTTTCAGAAATAAAAATATGTTTAAGGTTTATACACTAACTCCCGACGCAGAAAAAGGGTGTTCCTTAATTGAAACAGATTCAACCTTTCAAAATATTCAATCACATGTGAAAGTACCTTTAACCCGAAATGAAAAAAATTTCAAAACCTGGAACGAAAACTTTACAGAGACTCAAATAAATCAATTCAAAACTAACGCCATCACAGAAATCAAACAAGCCCCAGAAAATTTCTGGAATGCCATTACAGAAATATTAGAAAACAAAGAATCAAGCAAAGCTAAAAAAAGCTTAGGCAAAGTACTGGTCTATAAAAGTTATGGCGGGCTGGGAGATATCTTTTTCGCCATTCCGGCTATCAATAAATTAGCTGCTGTCTCAGAACACGTGGATTTTGCCGTAGCTCCGCGTTTGGTTTCCTTTTTTAAAAAGCATTTAGATCAAGTAAATGTTGTTGATGAAAAGGCAGCTAGAACATCCGAACACAATTATGATAATGTTTATGAGCTAGGGAATTATCCTGCCTTCAGGGGGTATGATTTACCGCACGCTTTGAAATATCCCACGCATAAAAAAGTGAAGCAACACGCCATTGGCCATTATATCGATACCGTGGCAAAGCTTCATAAAGACATTGAAAATCATCTGGAAAGGTATCCATATTTCAAACGGAACCCCCATCCAGAAGAAAACTACTTTGTCGTGCACCACGGCGCCGGATTTCTTTTAAAAATTTGGCCCACTGAAAAATATGCAACGCTAATAGAACGCTTACGCGAAATTTTTCCCAACCTGAAATGCAAAATCATCAAAGGACCTGATGACCCGGATATTGAAAGTTATTTTTCGAGAGAAATGACCCATGTAGAATATATAACAGGAGGAATGGAAGATGTGGGTGAAGCCATGGCAGGTGCTTTGTTTCACATTGGTAACGACGCCGGCATCACCCACGTGGCAGGTGCCTTTAATGTGCCCTCGGTAGGGATTTATGGCCCCACGGGTCCCGGAAGCTGGGGAAGTTTTGCAGAACACAACGAACTCATCTGGGGAAAACAAGGGGTATGCTCCATTAGTTGTAACTATGACGTAATCCTTAATTGTGAACACAGGATTTGTTTAACATCCGTAACGGTTGAGCGGGTTTTGGAAGCGCTTTATAAAGTCCTTCATAAAAGTTACAACTCAGAATTTTCAATACTGAAAACAAACCCTATGCTGGATGTGGAATTCGGGAAAAAAGATTGTTTGTTAAAAATAGGCGGTAATGAATTTTTAATTGAATACCAGGATGCTGTGATGAAAGATCAATTGGAGATTTTGTTTAAAAGCCCAATGGAAACAGACAAAAACAATCCGGACTTGCAACTGGCCATTTCACTCTTTAAGCAACAAAACATCCTTTTTGATATACCGACATTCTATTAAAAAAACAAATGCCAGTGTTGATACGCTTTCCATAAAAACAATCCAAGAAAGACCACAGACACAAAAAGCTGCATAAAAGTAGATACCAGGAAACCAATAAAGGAACCAAAAGCAGCTCGCAACGCATTCTGGCGGTTTTTTGTGTTCAGGAATTCCCCCAGAAAAGCCCCGGCAAACGTCCCGATAATAATTCCGAAAGGAATGGGTATTACAATACCCACAAGGAGCCCAATCATTGCCCCGATCATCCCATAGCGACTCCCTCCAAAACGCTTTGTTCCCACAGCAGGAATGATATAATCGAGAATAAATATCATAACTGCAACAATAAATGTGATTATCAAAAAAGTGTAATTCATGGGAACCACCTTTGCAAGATGAAACACCAACAAACCCAACCAACCTGTTATGGGGCCCGGAAGCACCGGCAAAATACTGCCGGCAATACCCAGTAAAACCAGGATTAATGAAAGGAATAAAAGAAATATATCCATCGTTTTTATTTGAATAAGTCTAAAATACACTTTATTGGTTACATAAAATTTATAACTAAAAAATTAGTTTAAACTAATTTTTTAGTTATATTTGGAGTGTGAATACATATCCATTATGAAAAAAAGCCTGTTTTTACTTTTTCTATTTGCAACCCTGCCTTGTATCTCCCAATCTGTTGAAGATGAAATATTAGAGGCTAATCGCGCAATGGAAAGAGCATATAATACAGGGGAATTGTCAAAAATTGCAGCATACTATACCCGTGATGGAATTATTGTTGGCAATAGCACTGAAATCGAAGGCCGGGAGGCTATTACAGCATATTGGGAAAACCTTCAGGGCAGGCATATCAAATGGGAACTTGAAAATGTTGAGATTATCGATTATGGAAATACTATTATCCAGCGGGGTATCTCAAGATTGCATTTTTATCACGAAAACAAAGCCTTTCAATCTGATGTCCGTTTTACCCTGGTTTGGATTAAAGAGGACAAGAAATGGAAAATAAAAATAGACCACTATTCAAGAATATGAAACAACTCACCAAAGCAGAAGAAGAAGTCATGCAAATCCTCTGGGACTTACAAGAAGGAAATGTCGCCGCCATCGTTAATGAATTTCCGGAGCCCAAACCGGCATACAATACGGTTTCCACCATTGTACGCATACTGGAAAGCAAAGGGTTTGTCAACTACCGAAAAGAAGGACGCGGCCATATATATTTCCCGGCAATAGAAAAGGAAACCTATAGCAATCAATCCATCAACAAACTGATGGAAAACTATTTCCAGGGTTCGTTTAAAAGTATGGTTTCATTTTTTGTAAAAAACAACGAGGTTTCCACCAAAGAGCTTGAAGAAATTTTAGAACAAATCAACAAAAACCCGGAAAAATGACAACCTATATCTTACAAACCATCGCTTTCCAACTGGTGTTTCTGGCACTTTATGAACTGTTATTAAAAAAAGAAACCTTTTTTCAATGGAACCGGGTCTATTTATTGGGCAC
This sequence comes from uncultured Flavobacteriaceae bacterium, assembly GCA_963975935.1. Lineage (GTDB taxonomy): Bacteria > Bacteroidota > Bacteroidia > Flavobacteriales > Flavobacteriaceae > Planktosalinus. The sequence continues at coordinate 506,731 of CAXBIQ010000001.1, read as the reverse complement.
ACCCCTCATAGCCTTATTGTTGCCCTTTATTAAAATCGAGGCATTACAATCTGCCGTTCCACAAAATTTAATCGTGTCTTTACCCGAAATAACAATTGGAACCGCCACCACTGCAAAACAAAACAACCCGTTAGTTACAAGTTTTGCTCTATCCACTATTGAAATCATTTTACTCACAGGGGTTGTGATTAGCACCTTGCTCTTCATCTGGAAACTCTATAAAATCATACAGCTGAAGCGAAAGGGTAAACAAGAAACCTTAGAAAACACCACAATAGTTCATGTACCAAAAAGTACTGACGCATTTTCTTTTGCGGGAACAATCTTTTTAGGCGAAAGCCTAAACCAAAACAATAAAGATTACATCCTTGCTCACGAAAAGGTTCACGTAAAGCAAAAGCATTATATAGACCTACTGTATTTTGAATTGTTACGCATTGTCTTTTGGTTCAACCCGCTGATGTATCTCTATCAAAAACGTATTGCCACTGTACATGAATATATTGCAGATGCCAAAGTGGTTTCGCAAACTAACAAAACATCCTATTATCAAAATTTACTTTCAGAAGTGTTTAAAACCCACGCCGTTTCATTTGTAAATACTTTTTTCAATCATTCATTAATCAAAAAACGAATCGTTATGTTACACAAAACAAAATCAGAAAAAAAGCAACTTATAAAATTTGCTTTAGTAGTACCATTATTAACTCTTTTTATCACAGTTTCATCCTGTGAGCAAACTACAACAGGTAATTCAGAAACTGATGGCTTAAAAACTAATTTACAATTTGAAACTACTGAAGAAAGATCTCAAACAACTACAGATGGACAACAACCAATCGTGACTATAAAACGAGTGGAGAACTCTAACAGAGGTGAATTAGGAGTGCCATTTGCGGTTATTGATAACGTTCCTATCTATCCAGGTTGTGAAGGGTTGTCTAATGAAGAAGGCAAAAATTGTTTATCTCAAAAAATTGACACCCTCATAAGAGAAAATTTTGATTCAAGTGTGGCAAATAACTCCGGCTTAACAGGCAGACAACGAGTATCTGTTCAATTTACCATTGACAAAGAAGGAAAGCTTGTTGATGTTATGGCTCGTTCTTCTTATGAACCGCTTATCCGGGAAGCTATGAGAGTTATTGATTTAATCCCTCAAATGACACCTGGAAAACATAAAGGGGAAAGTGTTTCAGTATTATACTCATTGCCCATAATCTTTGAAATTCCGGAATAAAATTGATATGAAGTACCTGTGGGTTTTTATAATTTTTATCTCAGTTTCTGCACAAGCTCAGGACCACAAAAATCTTGCTGACAGCTATTTTTCATTGGGTAATTATAGCAAAGCGATCCAGCACCTCAAACAAATCCCCGAAAGCAAAGAGCAACAACACAAACTCGCCAAAAGCTATGAGCACACCGGTAATTTAAAAAGTGCCTTAATGCATTATGATAAGCTTTTTGCCAGGTATCCCGAAGATATTCTTCTGGCGTATGAGTATTCCAAATTGCTCAGAAAAACAGCAAAAACTAAAGAAGCTGAGGAGATTTTAATCACGTTGATAGCTTCAGACTCTTTAAATCCAAACTTCCCCTATCAAATGGGTTTACTGAAAGAGCAGCAAAACGATAGTTTGGCGAATTACTATTTCGAAAATGCATACCGGTTAGATCCAAAACATTTGCCGGCGACTGTTAAAGTGGTTACTGACAAAATAAAAAATAAGTCCCTTGAGCAGGCAGATAGTATTTTAACACAAGCATTAAAGATAGACGACAGCCATTTTCAACTGTGGAACCTCAAAGCCCTCAATCACTTTTATCAAAAGAATTTTCATAAAGCCATTGAAGGCTATAACAAACTTATAGAATTAAACAGACCCTCAGAAAATGTGTATCAGAAACTGGGTTATGCTTATATGCAGGTGATGGATTTTGAAAAATCAATTGAACATTATACCATCGCCATCAACGATTATAATGATAAAAATCCTGAGACCCATTATGAAATTGCAACCTCTTTTATGGCATTACATTATTATGAAAAAGCAAAAAGACATCTTGAAATTGCCATACTACTAAAAGAACCTCAGCTGGAACAAGAATACCACTCTTTATATGAGCTCCATCATAGACAAAAAGACTATAAAAAAGCGTTAGAAATCATTAGAAAAGTCTCCGGGAAGTATCCAGAAAATGAACGTTTTTTGTATCTTCAGGCTGTAGCAGCCGACAATTATTTCAATGACAAAAGAACCGTTTTAAAACAATACGAAATCTACATGAAAACCTTTGGCGAAACAGGAAAATACCGCCTTCTTGCAGCACAACGCATCACAGACCTCAAAAAGGAAATTCATATGGAATCTGATTGATTTATTAGTGCCGAGCCCATAGGTGACCGGAAGAAATTATAGTTTTTAAGGGTTTTTCTGTTTTTCCCTTAAAAAATTGTAATTTTCGTCCATATTGAAGTGAAATGAAAAGCGGCAATTTATTAGTTATCCTTTTGTTTCTGCTGATTTCCTGTGACACCTTTTTAACGCCCAAAAAAACATCAGAAGAATTTTTGGAAGAAGAGTTAAAAACCATCAACTGGAATGATGTGGATACCTATCCCCTCTTTCCAAATTGTGATGAAAGCGATTCCAAAGAACAGCAAAAAAAATGTTTTGAAAGTACATTGCACAGGCATATCAATACACATATCCAAAACGAGGAACTCATCAGTAATAAAGCAGTTTATGACACACTTTTAATAAATATTGAAATATCAGGCAATAGCGAAGTAACTATTTCCGGGATTGAAGGTGATTCCCTGACCTTTGCAATATTTCCTGAATTGCGAGAACACCTCTATAAAAGCATCAAAACGCTTCCTAAAACAGAACCGGCTTTAAAACGGGGAGTACCCGTAAAAACCGCGTTTATATTACCACTGATTTTAAAATCTGAATAAATTAAAGACTGAATTTATATCCAAGCGTTACATCAACTGAGAATTCACCATTGGTATCAACGCCGGGTGATACAAGGTCATTGAGACCAAAGGTAAAAAAACCGTTTCCAATCTTGTAGTCCAATCCTAATCCCAGCCCTATAGGTGTATTGACAGATGTATTTGAAAGTTCTTCAAGTCCTTCCACATTATCTTCAGCAAGCTTGCTAAAAGTTAAGGTAACCATTTTCGCCTGCGCAAAAACTGAAAGTTGATCAGTATGGATAAACTTGAACCTATAGTTTAATGCAAACTGTGAGAATGTTAAATCATAGTCTTCAGCCTCAAAAGAATGACGGAACTGCAGCACAATGGAATGCCTTCTTAACACCACATTATCCGTTACTTCAAATTCAATCCCCGCTAAAGGAGCAAATACATTTTCAGGGTTTGTGGTTGCATTATTGTTTGACATACCTGCAAAAACGCCAAGCCGTGTCGAAAGATCAACGCTCGTGCTTTTTTCTTGATAAGCAGGGTCAGCCTTTTTATTATAGGAATTAACATAGCCTCGCAAGCTCACCAATGTCAAATTGGTCTTTGAAGCATCCACCGGATTGTCTGAAGTGAGCTCCGTCAAAGTTTGCTTGTATTCTTCCTGATATTTACCGTCAACTCGTGTGTTTTTTAATTCGACGATGGTATTGCCTTTTTTGGCAAAATAACGGTATTCATTGTCAATAACGTTCCAAAGCAAGGTCAAAGGACCTTCCACTTCGGTTTTCAGGGAATAGGTGTTTCCGTTAACAGTGTAGTTTTCCTGGGCAATTGCTCCCGCAGTAAACAGAAAAGCACAAAGAATCAATACATTTTTGAAGGTTTTCATAGGGCATAATTTTAGCTAAGGTAAAAAATAAATTGATTTAAAAATCATTTTTTAAAAGTCCTTCCCTTCCACTTATAACTTCCAAATAAAGCCCTTGCAGCTATATAAGTAGTCAAAACAGGATATAAAAACGCCATCAACCGTAAATATATCCAGTGGATCTCACGCTTAAAAAAAGCATTTATTTGATATAGAAAAACCTCATCAGCTCCCCATTTCAATAAAATAAGTACCAAAAAAAATACGCCGCTTTCAGATTGAAAAAGCATCAAAAACGCAATGAGCAAACTCACATTTGCAGCTAGTACAACAATGCCGGTAAATTTACTGAAGAGACTTTTATAACCCGCTGTTTTTGCAGCCCACCGCACTCGCTGCTGCACAACTCTAGACCAGTCCCGTTCTGTTTTGGTGAAAACAACCTGCGCTTTATTTTTTAAAAAATGAACCTCACCGGGAAATGTGGCTTGCATCTTCTCCAGTAGAAACAAATCATCACCACTGGCAATATGGTCATTGCCTTCAAAACCGTTTACAGCCTCAAATGCTGACTTTTTATAAGCCAGGTGGGCGCCATTGCTCATCAAAGGTTTTCCCATTCCAAAAGCACCCATCGTCACTCCGGCAAGTGTCATACTTTCCAAAAACTGGTAATGACTGATAAAAAAACGGTTTTCAGGCAGGGCCAAAACCGGCCCCGCTATTAGTTTTGAAGGTGTGTTTTGAATAAACGCATCCAGGTTCTTCAAAAGGCCTTCAGGAAGAATACAATCGGCATCAGTAGTGAAAATCCAGTCGTGAGTTGCTTTGGAAACGGCCAGCGTGATGGCGTCTTTCTTGGGGGACCCGCTTTTGCGCTCATTATTAATAAGGGTCCACTCTTTGGGCTTTCGATTTAAAATAAATTTCTGAATCGCTGTCACCGAAGCATCTTCCGAAGCATCATTGACAAATAGTATTTCAATAAGCTCTTCAGGATATTTCAATTTCTTAATTGAATTCATCAATGCCGGAAGATTTTCAGCCTCATTCCGAAAAGGAATAACCAAAGTAAATGTCGTCCTGGACTTCCGCTTTTGGGCAGAAAACGTTTTTAACAGAAAGAACCCAACCCCAAATAGCCCCATTAAAACCACATACAAACCAATTGATATAAGGAGAAACCAGATCATTTTTCAACAGGTTTTAAAAGCTTTTTCGTATCAAATGAAAACACAAACCAAGACCCCAGCAATGCCGGAAGCATCGCGTTCAACAACCACATCATAAAAACTACTGAAACTACAATTTCTGCTGGAATAGTAGTAAAAACCAAAACGGCGATCCCACCTTTTACGGCAAAATCAAAAAGCTGAAACACAGGCAACAAACTGCTCAACAGATACATCGTAAAAACCAAAGGCAAGACCTCAACAACGGAAACTGGTGTTAATAAAGAAAGCAAAAAACAAAACTGAAAGGAGAAAAACACATAGCGCCCCACACTGAAACCACCAATTTTTATACGGTCGCTTGTCTTGATGCCCTCAATAAACTCGGTGATTTTTTTTAGGGAAAATCCTTTTATTTTTATAGCTCCAATGGAAACTCGGCGCCTTCCAAGAAAAAGGAATAGGAATCCAAGACCCACAACAAGCATATACAATTCCAGCCATTGTGTAAAATTCCATTTGATAAAGAAAAACAGGCCAATCACCCCAAAAAACAGAGTAGCACTCATCTGCGCCATATTGCCCAAAAAGTTTAAGAAAAGGACTTTTTTTGCTTGTTTTTTACTAAAAAAGAGTGTTTTTGCTCCATATTCGCCTATTTTAAAAGGCGTGAATATCGATGAAGTATGCGCCGTTAATACCTGCTTTATGCTTTCAAAAAGGGAAATTTTTTGCAGTTTGCTTGCCAAAACCTGCCATTTCAAAATTTCAAAAAACCAGTTTAAAAACGAAAGCAACACAAGCAGTGCGATATTTTGAACCTGAAACAGGGAAGAAGAAAGGAAGTTTTCCTTAAAACCTCCCAATTTAAAAACCCCTTGAGCATTTAGCCTGTGGTAAATAAAAGTCAATGCCGCAATTACCACGATTACTTTTAGCAGGACAAACAGATATTGTTTAGATTTGTAGATACCCATAAGCAGTAACCAAAGTACTATATTTCTTGAACACTGAAAAAATTATATTAGGCATCGACCCCGGAACCACCATTATGGGTTTTGGCATTATAAAAATAGTGCAAAAAAAGATGCAGTTTATGCAGCTCAACGAACTCCAACTCAAAAAATATGACGACCATTATGTCAAGCTAAAAATCATTTTTGAACGCACCGTTGAACTGATTGACACCTATCACCCTGATGAAATCGCCATTGAAGCACCTTTTTTCGGTAAAAATGTACAGTCAATGCTAAAGCTTGGAAGAGCACAAGGTGTGGCGATGGCTGCAGGACTATCAAGGCAAATCCCCATCACAGAATATTCCCCCAAGAAAATCAAAATGGCCATCACCGGAAACGGAAACGCCAGTAAAGAACAAGTCGCCAAAATGCTGCAAAGCCTCTTGGAACTCAAAGAACTCCCAAAAAACCTCGACTCCACAGACGGACTCGCAGCAGCCGTATGCCATTTCTACAATATGGGAAAAGCCACCGGTGAAAAAAGCTACACAGGCTGGGGAGCGTTTGTGAAGCAAAATCAGGATAAAATTGGCTAAACTATGAAATGGATTATTTCAATTATAATTTGCTTCTATACTTTTAATAGTACCGGACAAACTCAACTAGAAATTACTCAGACAGCTATGAATGAGTATTCAAAGTCCCTAAAAATTAAAGATTCTATAGTTTTAGAGATTAAAAAACATCATCAAAATGACACCCAATTTCTTTTATCATTTGAAAAAACAGAAGAGACTTGGGAAAATTTTGTCAATGAACAGTTTCAAGTCGAGTTCCCATCCTTTGAAAATTGGGAAAACAGAAATATTATTTATGGAAGTTCATTTGACATGTGTTATTATTTCTTTCTTAAAAAATATATAGATATTAGAATTTCAATTCTTGAAAATATTATTAAACTTGAAGGAGATATTTGCGGAGGATAAAATGGATAACTCGATAAAAAAATCAAATAAGCTCCTCCCCTTTGGGGAGGCCGGGAGGGGACTTGGAATCTACCTCCATATCCCCTTCTGCAAACAAGCCTGCCACTACTGTGACTTTCATTTTTCGACTTCGCTGAAAAAGAAAACAGAACTGGTGGAAGCTCTTTGTCACGAACTCGTTTTAAGAAAAGACAAAATAGAAGGCACCATAGAAACCATTTACTTTGGGGGTGGCACACCCAGTTTACTGACCCGGGAGGAACTCGAACTAATTTTCAAAACCATTTATCAAAACTTCACCGTCACTAAAAACCCGGAAGTCACCTTGGAAGCCAACCCTGACGACCTCACAGAAGAAAAAATCCACCAACTGGCAGATTCCTCCATCAACCGGCTGAGCATCGGAATTCAATCTTTTTTTGAAAAAGACCTAAAGTTAATGAATCGTGCACACAATGCAGCAGAAGCTGAAGAGTGTTTGACCTTGGCAACCCGCTACTTTGACAATATTTCCCTGGATTTAATTTACGGCGTTCCGGGGATGTCAAACGAGCGATGGAAACAAAATATTGAAAAAGCTCTCTCTTTTGGCATACCGCATATTTCCAGTTATGCCCTCACAGTGGAACCAAAAACAGCATTAGAAAACTTCATCAAAAAAGGCATCGTCCCGCCCATTGATGAAGAAATCGCAGAACAACATTTTCACACGTTGATGGATACGCTTACTAAAAAAGGGTTTGTGCATTACGAACTCTCAAATTTTGGGAAGGATGACTATTTCAGTAAAAATAATACCGCATACTGGCAGGGAAAACCCTATCTGGGTATCGGTCCATCAGCACATTCCTTTGACGGAACCACCCGAAGCTGGAATGTGAGAAACAACACTTTGTATATTAAATCCATCAAAAAAAACGAACTCCCCTCAGAAACCGAAACCCTCTCCAGCACGGACCGCTACAATGAATATATAATGACGGGTTTACGCACGATGTGGGGTGTTTCTGTAAGTCGTGTGGAGACTGAATTTGGTATAAAGTATAAAGAATACCTTTTACAACAAGCACAAAAACACTTAGATGAACACCTGCTCTATTTGGACGGTGACACCTTGCTGGTTACTAAAAAAGGTAAATTTTTGAGTGATGGTATTTCGAGTGATTTGTTTTTACTAAATTTATAATCTCTGCGATAATCAGCGAAATCTGCGGGCTAAATTTCCCGCTGATTGCGCAGATACCGCAGATTACTTATTAAAAAACTTATATGATTTCAGAGATTTCTCACCAAAACCAAACTTATACCATCGACTTGGCCAAGCCTTTGGACATCTCCATCCCTTTAGTTGCAAGCGACAAAAACCCAAATGCCTGGTACATCGGGCAACCTAAAATCGAGGCGGTGGAAGATGACGGCTGGGTAGCAAAAGTGAGCGAAGGCGCCTCCATCAACTTTAATAACATTCTATTTAACCCCCACGCACACGGCACACATACCGAGTGTTACGGCCATATTTCAGAAGTATTTTACTCTGTAAACAAAGCCTTGAAACAATTTTTCTTTCTGGCGGAAGTAATTACGGTTGCACCGGAATCCTTTGGAGAAGAAGATTATGTCATTTCCAAAAAGCAAATCGCAAAAGCTTTAAAAGGCAAGACACCACAAGCCATCGTGATCCGCACCATTCCTAATACTCTGGAGAAACGCTCCAGGCAATATTCGCATACCAATTGGCCATATCTCTTGGAAGAAGCAGCACTTTATCTTAGGGAAATTGGCGTGGAACATCTGCTCATCGATCTGCCGTCAGTAGACCGTGAAAAAGACGACGGCGAACTGCTGGCACACCGTGCTTTCTGGAATTACCCGGACAACCCAAGAAAAAACGCTACCATCACCGAATTTATTTATGTAAAAAACGACATCAAAGACGGCACCTATTTTCTGAATTTGCAAATGGCATCCTTTGTTAATGACGCATCGCCGAGTAAGCCGGTATTGTATGAAGTGTTGTAGATTTTAGACATGAAATTTGAGATTTGAGATATAAGTCTTTATGATGAAAATAACACTAAAACTTGAAGAACTCGCTCTATTCCTTTTAGGCATTTTTATGTTTTCCCAACTTCCTTTTGCCTGGTGGTGGTTTTTGGTGCTAATCTTAACTCCTGATATCGGGATGATAGGGTATGCTTTTGGAAACAAAACCGGGGCTTTTACTTACAACCTCTTTCATCACCGCGGAATTGCAATCACTTGTTACTTGATTGGTTTTTATACACAATCAGAAATCACGCAGCTCATTGGCATCATTTTGTTTTCCCACGCCGCTATGGACAGAATATTCGGCTATGGATTGAAATATGAAAAAGGATTTAAGTTTACGCATTTGGGTGAGATTGGAAGTCCCCCCTCAATCCCCCCAAAGGGGGGAGGTTGATTCTATAAATTTTAAAATCCAATCCACTCACCTCTTACCTCTAACCACTCTTTACTAAAATGAATATCGAACAATACAGAAACTACTGCATCAGCAAAAAAGGCGTCACCGAACATTTCCCGTTTGATGAAGATGTATTGGTGTTTAAAGTAATGGGAAAAATGTTTGCCCTTTCTTCACTTAAAAAATGGGAAGAAGAAACTCCTTCCGTAAACTTAAAATGTGACCCAGATCGTGCCCTGGAATTACGGGCAGAATATGAAGCTGTGCAACCTGGCTACCACATGAACAAACAACTTTGGAATACCGTTTCCATCAATCAGGATGTGTCTGATGAAATGATATACAACCTCATTGACCATTCTTATGATTTGATCGTTGCCGGCCTCACCAAAAAACTACAGGCTGAATTAGCCAATTTGTAATTTTAGCTGTAATTTCGGAGCTTTTAAAGAGTTACGATGACAAAGCAACCGCACGAATTTTACACCTCTCAAATCGAAATCTTTCAGAAGCAACTCAAGGGCATCAAACAAAAACTGTTTGCCTCCAGTATGCTTCGGTTGGGGGTCTTTGTGTTGATTTGTTATGGGATATATTTCTTTTTTGGCGATGCCCGCGCAATTGTAGCTGTGATTCTTTTAGGCAGTGCCCTCTTTCTGTTTTTGATTTCGCGTCACAGCGATCTCGCTTTTCAAAAAAAACTACTACAGGAACTGATTGCGATTAATAAAAAAGAACTTCAAGCCCTGAAAAGAGCGGTTTTTGATTTTCCCGAAGGCAACGAATTTAAGGAAGACATGCATTATTACAGCCAGGATATTGACCTGTTTGGTAAAGGCTCATTCTATCAATACCTCAACCGGACTGCTACCTCAGAAGGCGCACAAAAACTGGCAGAGAAGCTAAAAAGCAACGATATTGACGATATTCAAAACAAACAGGAAGCCATCAAGGAACTTTCGGAAAAAGCAGCCTGGAGACAAGATTTTACAGGCTATGCTTCCATTTCAAAAGCTGAAACTTCCACAGCAACTGTAGTACAGCTTTTAAAAAACCACTCCTTTTTTGTGCCAAAAACTATGAAGGTGTTGCCAATTGTTTTTTCGGTGCTTTCCGTGCTGGTTTTTGCTGCTTTGTTTCTCGATATACTGGGTTTAAAACAACTGGTGCTTTGGCTCTTTATCGGTTTGGGAATAACAGGGTTTTACTTAAAAAAAGTGAACAATCTTTCGGAGAAATTGGATAAAACTCAGGAGGTGTTTCAACAATACCGCTATTTGTTGTTGCAAATTGAGAAAACGGATTTCGTTTCAACGAAATTAAAGGGGCTACAGCATAAAATTGCTTTTGAAAATGAAAAAGCATCTGCGATTGCCAGAAAGTTTTCTAAAAACCTAAACGCCTTTGACCAACGCAACAATAAGTTGCTTGGTTTTTTGATTAACGGGTTTTTATTATGGGACCTTTACCAGTGCTACCACATTGAACAATGGATCAAAACTTATGGGCAAAAGGCGGAAGACTGGTTTGCGGTCATCGCCGAAATAGACGCCCTCAACTCCCTGGGCAATTTTACATTCAATCACACAACATATACCTTCCCTGAAATTACTACAGGTAAAAACGTCATAGAAGCACGGGATTTTGTTCATCCGCTGTTAGATCCTGCAAAAGCGGTAACCAACGATTTCAAGATTGAAAACCAGCAATTCTTTATCATTACCGGTGCCAATATGGCCGGAAAAAGCACCTTCCTGCGAACGGTTTCCCTGGGCATCGTGATGGCAAATTTAGGCTTGCCCGTGTGTGCCTCTTCGTTTACCTATTCACCCATAAAACTGATTACCAGTATGCGTACTTCAGATTCGCTGACCGATGATGAGTCTTATTTCTTTTCGGAATTGAAGCGCTTAAAATTTATTGTAGACAAAATTCAAGAGGACAATTATTTTATCATCCTTGACGAAATTTTAAAAGGCACAAACAGCACAGACAAGGCTTTGGGCTCCAGAAAATTCATAGAAAAGCTGGTGGCCTCCCATTCAACAGGGATCATTGCCACCCACGATTTGAGTTTGTGTGAAGTTGAAAAAGACCACGACGAAGTAAAAAACTACTATTTTGATGCGGAAATCATTAACGACGAACTCCATTTTGACTACACCCTTAAAAACGGGATTGCTCAAAATATGAATGCATCATTCTTGTTACGGAAAATGAAAATTGTGGATGATTAGATAGCGTTGTTATTAGAAAAATCGTCCAATGTTAGTCAAACATCTTTTTGAAATATACCGGAATGTCAAAGTTATAAAATACCGATCCATCAACCAAAACCACAGGCATCAACAGGTCTTTATATTTACCTTTCTTTTCTTTTAAAACCTGATACATAAAGGCCCTGTTTTCCTGACTCGCTTGAATATCAACAACCTTAAAATCCTTTTTATATTCAGCAAGGTAAGCTACTGTTCTTGTGCTTCTTGGGCAATCTGCTTTATAAAAAACCACAATCCCATTTTCAGTATCGACATCCAGTTTTTCGCTAAAGGTGTCGATTTCGATAATTGGTTTTGCCAGAATATCATAATTATATGAATAAGCACCCATAAAGGTAAAACTGTGAAATTGCAAAGTGTCTTTTGGCGCAATGGTTTTTATAACAGCTTTTCTGTTGCCGCGCAAACCCTTGGCACTTGTAATTTGCAAGTTGACTTCCTGAGGAAGAGAAGAAGGGTTCGCAACTAAAAAATAAATTTCGTTGCCGGTTATATGCTGTAAAAACTGCACTTCACTGTTTTGTGCGGGGCATTGGAAAAAGAATAATGCCAATACTAAATACAAGATGTTTTTCATTGTTTTTAATTTTTATCGATTAAAAAAATACCGCCCCGGGTTAAGGGGGCGGTTGAAAGTTATTGTTTTAATAAAACATACTCCCCATAAGGCACCCGGGGTTCGGTAGGGGCATTTTGATACGGTTCCACATAAGTGCCATCGCCATAGAGTTTGGCGATGATGTATTCCTGCCCACTTGAGTTAATACCGTGTCTAAGAACGAGAGAGCTCCGTAAATAATCCCTTTCGTTATCCCAGAAGTTGAGTTTTACCCTTAATTCATTTAGTGGACACACCGTACATTGAGGAGGAATATACCTATGAATAATAAAGTTACCAAAAATATTTCTTTCTTGATCTTGAGTTCCAAAAGTTAATTGAGGTAATGTATTGACTATTTGTGAGCCGTTCTCTACATATTTATACTCACCAATTAAAAAATCTTCATAATAATTTACATTGGTCAGGGGCATCGTGCTCTGGTGTTGGGTTATTTTTTTTAATTCAAGGGTCAAACTGCTATTGCCCTCTGCCCAGAGCCAGATACCCTCAAAATTATTTAAAAAATTGTCAACATCTTTATAATATGCTCCTTCGGTGCGACCATATTCGCCTCCAGAAAAAAGAGGAATGATTGTAGTTTGAGCCTTACAAGAAATAAAGGCAATTAAAATTATAGAGATATTTATTATTTTTTTCATTGTCTCATTCACGCAACCGGGGCCATCTTGTTAGTTAATCTTCTATCATCAAGATACTCAAATTATTTAAAATAAACCGGGCGACCCAATAGCCACCCGATTAAAATTAGTAATCCTGCCTTAATCCAGAGGTGGTGCCTGGGTTGCAATTCTTGTAAGAGTAATTCCCTGATTGCTAGGAAAATTTGGGTGTACATCTTGAAAACCCGGACCGGGGCCACAATTAGAAATATGAGTGCCTCCCGTGTATAATCCTACTCTGGCTGTATTAGCATCTATAAACTTCCATAAACCGGGATCGCCTTTTTTAGGTGTAAAAATACCATCCCAACAAATTAATTTCGAATAATCCTCAAACAAGAAATGTGGAAGTGTATTAACGTTATATCCTGTATTATCAGGTCTCATTCCAACACCTCCTCTATCAATCGCACCTCGTGGATTGATACTGTTTAATAGTTCCTGTTTTGTATCAATCAAGGTAACACCGTTTTCCTTATACACATAATAGCCGTAAATGACATCTTGATAATACGTACCTGCAAGTAACCTCATTTCCACTTCTTCATCAATATACAAATAGAAAGTAAGTTCCCTGTTTCCGTCTGTCCATTGCCAAACACCTTTGTATGCATCCAGCAGGTTATTGACATCTTTGAAATATTTTCCAATTTTGTCCTGTGTTGTTGGTCTATTTTCTAAAGCTATTTCTCCAGAGCCTAATATCTGTGCATTGGTTTGAATCACTGAGAAAATGATAACTATTATATAAATTAAACTTTTCATTTTTTTTTAGTTTTTAAATTTTAATTACAATCCTCAAGAGATACGGTATTGTCAGGGTTCACCTTTACTTTTCGCCAATTGGGATTGTTCACTGGTGATTGATATAGTTCTAAGCCAAAATTGTGATTTTGCAATAACTTTGCCAAATTATTCATATTGGTAGTGGCTGAATTTTCATTTTTTATATTATATTCTGTAAATTCATCACGTAAAACCCTAGTTTTTTTACCATTATCCTCAAGAAATAGAAGATCCCCTAAATTTACGAAAGCAGCAGAATCTGAAATCTCAAGATGATACATATTGCCTTGATAGACTAGAATAAAAGGAAATCCTAAATATTGTAGTTGGATATTATTATTTTTGGCAATTTTATATAATGAAATTATATCATCATCAGAAAAGATATTTAAAGATTTTCTTAGATTCCCATTATTATCTGTTTGATTTAGAAAAAAATGGTTATGAATAAATGCCGAAATTGCTGTACCAGCTGAAAGTGTAAAGTCTAAATTTGGATCATCCGGTTGAGATTGTACAAAAGTAGTATTATCATCCGTAACAGGTCCTTCATAAGCATATCCCTTTTCTCTCTTTGTTCCAGGCTGCATATTATTTGATGCGGTATTGAGTTCATTTATGTTATCCATAAAATCCTGGTATTGGGAAATCACATTTAATTTTTCACAAGGGTTTGTGGCTAAATTCATAATAGTACCATCATTCTCTTCGATACATTCTCCTTCACTATTACAACCTAGGGTGCAAGGGTCATCGTTTTCATCAACACACTCATCTGGTTCTGGATCACATACTGCTCTTACTTGAGGCATCTCTACATAAATCACCCAACTTCCACCCATTCCCGGATTATTACACTCAGAAGGATCTGAATGCATTACACCTCTCCAATTACAAATCCAGCCAAATGCAATTTGGGGGTCACTTCCAGCTGGATTACCACCGGTTCCTCCGGGTCCCGGGCCTGAATTACCCCCTCCGGGGCCGGGGTCTCCATTTGTTGGATCGTCGGGACATGGTGATCTTAAATGGTCATCAACGATTTCCCCGCCTGTAAATGTTACCCGGGCCACATAGACACCCTCTAAGGTATAAAAAATCATTTTACCGGTATAGGTGGTCATATTTATTGTACTACCCTCAGATGCAAACCAGGTTTCATCCATTCGGTATTCCTGGATGTAAGCATAAAAACCTTCTTCTGTATTGATTTCTTTTACAATCAAGTTGAATATGGACACTTCTCCCTCATACTCCGGAGCGTTTTCAAAGGTTAATTGAAACGAATAATTTGTCCTTCCGGCTTCATCTGTTAAAGCCAGTATATTTTCAGTTTACAGGTCTGTGAGGATTAAATCAGGCTCACTGCTCTTGTTTTGGATACCTTCAACATTTGAAGCTTGTATTTTAAACGTGAGTTGCCCGTTGTTCTTACCCATGAGAAAATTCATTACTTTAGGAATGTCCTGTGAGGATACTTTTTGAATGTGATGATTTTCCGGGTGTGAATGAGATGCCTCTTCAGGCTTTAGCACGTCGTCTTTTTGACAACTAAAAAGGATTAATAATAAGAAAGTCAAAAACTTCCATTTCCATAGTGGTTGTTTCATCTAAAAAAGGATTAATGATTAAACAATAAATGAATACTTCATTAATCGGGGAGGGAAAAAAGACAGCTTTATTTTTACAAATCAAAAAAAAAAAAAACAATTACAAAAGAAAAAGTTATATTTTTTTAAAAATGCCTAAGCAAGTAATATAAACTTCTTAAATATATGAAGGTTTTAGTAAAGGAAAATGAAAATTGTGATGGTTAAAAACACATTTTTATTGCTTACTTCTGCTCTAAAAACTGCACTTCGCTGTTTTGTGCGGGGCATTGAAAAAAGAACAATGCCAACACAAAATACAAGACATTTTTCATTGTTTTTAATTTTTATCGGTTATTATGATACCGCCCCGGGTTAAAGGGGCGGTTGAAAGTTATTGTTTTAAAAACAAACATTCTTCATTTTGCATAAACTAATTGATTTGTATAGAATATTAATTTTTAATTTCAAAGCGTTCCATAGATTCATCTGTTATTAATATTCTATTAATCATTTCTGATCGATAACCAGTAATGTTCCCCCAAACTGATTCATATGATTTTCCATTCGCATAAAAAATCACAGAATTAAGAAATCTCCCACCTTTTTCTGTTTTATTAGAAAAACTAAGGACTAGACTGTCGTTAGGTTTTATCTTCTCATAAAATTTATGGGTGCCAGAGGAATTGATGTTAAATAAGGAATCAATTACAACATTTGAATTATTTACTATAGTCAGACTTACCTCTCTTTTATAAACGTTACAAGAAATATTTATAATACACATTGTGATGAAAAGTATATACCTCATATTATTACTGATTAGTAGGGGTTAAAAGTGTGCTAGAATGAATTCCATGATGTCCATCATCTGGGATACTAGTATTTGGATCATCCCAAAAAGACGATTCAGAATCAGAATATTCTGAGTAATCAATCGGATTTAGGTAAACTAAGGTTCCTAAATTTAATAATTGCATGATACCATTTGATATAGAATTATTGTCATGTGTATTGGGATAACATGGGATGCAATATACAACCCCAACTTCGTTATTATAAATGTCCATTTCTTTTTCTAAAATCAGATGTTGATAAGTTTCAGACTCATGAGCTGCGCCAAAAAGCCTTACTATATCTCTACCTAAAATTATTGGCCCACCCATAGAAGGCATTTGGGCACTAACATCTCTTGTATTAATTGCATTGAAGAAAGCATGTCTAAAAGCATCAGCTTTATCATTAAGATGATAATGACTGCCATTATTTAAAACGTGTGGAAATAACTGATGTGTTTGATCTGTAGCGGGTTGTTTATTATTTCTAATTTCTAAAGCCGCTGCAGGAAACAGTGCTACCAATAGTTTTTCTGCTTTTGTTAAATTACTAAATTCATCATAACCGGGGCCAAACCCTAAACTAAAATCATTATCTAAATACGCCTCATCAGACCACCAATTATAATCTAAGCCCTCATACATTCCTGGATAATTGTTATTATCATATACAGTTGTAAGTTGCTGCCTGATGTCTAAAACTTCTAACGCAAACTCATAATTTTCAGTTGATGCATGTATCCAATCTTTTTGCTCTTGGGTCAATGGCGTTTGTAAATAATCATTTAACCCAAAAATTAAAGTAATATTATAAGGAATTGGTGGAGGGTTTACAATTACAATTGGGCTTTCAACTGCACAACCTGTACCTTCTAAATTACAGGGGCATGGGTCTTGATTGGGTTCATTGCATTGCGGTGGATAATCGCAAAGCGGCTCACAACAATTTTCTCTCAAAATATTCCTAGATTGATAACAGACGGTATCGATAACCCAATATGTTCCACTTGGATTAATTGCACAACCACATTCTGAAGGTGGATGGGGTGTAGTGCCATTGGGACCACAGCATTGAACTAAATAAATACTAATATTACAAGTATAAACATAACCTCCTCCACTAGAACCTCCACCGGACCCTCCAGAGTCAGGATCACCACCTATAGGTCCAGAACCTCCGGGGCCTCCTCCAGGGCCATTATTGCCATCACAAGGGTTTCTAACATTTTCATTTACAATTATTCCTGAAATAATACAAATAACGAAAATGCTTTCATGGAATTAAGATTATATACAAGGATTTCCTTGGGGGTTTATACCTCCTTGAGTTGTGTTTGTATCTTCTGCATTGTTTGTATTCATAATTCTATCCCTGCTTGCTGAGCCAATAGGATGGTAATGATTAAATGTTCCAGTATTAAATAATGCACCCCACGCTAAATATTCTTTAAATTGATAAGTTTGGGATTTATTAACTCCTTCTTTGATTATTTTTTAATAGGATTTATAAATATAGAAAAACCAATGTATTTACGCTTTTTTACAAATTATCCATGCCCATAATTAAAGTTTCCAACCTCTTTCCATACACCCTCTTCTTTTATATATAAAATGCAGTTTGAAGAACCTGATAGACCATCAATCAAACTCCCAGAGTACCATTCTAAAAAAGCTTTGTTTTGGTGATAATTATAAAATGGGCCTTTTAAAATTACTGTTCTACTAACATTTTCAATCTCACAGGATGAAATTGAAAAGTCATCAACAATTATTGCAGGTTTTTTTATTTTTTTTGGATTTAATATTTTCAATGTTGTGTTAGCAAATTCATGTGTGTCGAAATAATCTATTTCCTCTTTAGATAGAGCTAATGACTTTTTAAAATTTTCTTTTAGTAAGCAAGCATCTATCATATTTGTTTTTCTATCTTCTGAGGGTTTATTAATTTCACATAAAGCATCAAGCCTTCTATATCTAGACAAGTAAAACTTCAATGTACCTAAGCATTTACCATTAAAATCATTACCTAGGGTTTTTTTCAAATAAAAATGTTGTGTAACATTTTTTTCATTGGATAGAAGAGGTTTTGAATGCCTTTCTATAAACAAGTTTACAATTTCATAGTCGTCAATACCTGCTTCAGTTTGTGCAATAAAATATATCGGAAATAATAGAAGTAATAAATTGTATTTCATAATAAAAAAATTGAAATTATATTTTTACATGTTTCGTTTGATTAATATTAATTGCATGGGTCTCCTTGAGGCACAGCATTCCCTTGTGTTGAATTTGTATCTTCAGCTTTGTTTGTATCAATAATCCTAACCCTATTTGTCGAACCTATTGGAAACAAAATGTCAAAAGAGGAAGTTGCATTATTTGAATTTCCCATCAAACCTCCCCAAGCTAAATCCTCGTAATATTGATCTGATTGAGTGGCATTATCCCATTCTTTAAGCGCCTCTTTTATTGGATTAATAAAATGTTCCGAAAATATTTCGTGATGCAATGCATTTGGATCATTATCATACTCATTATTATAAATGGCGTCCCATAATAAAGGGAAATTATAAAAATCACTATTGTTGGGTATCTCTACTGCATTATCTACAATACTTAACAAATACACATGTAACAATTCATGTAATAAAGTTCTCAATATTGAAATTTCAGTTGCACTATTTGTATAGCTTTGATTAATTATGGTTTCGTATTCAAAAGGTATTGCGTTACCTCCAATCCGCACCCAATCTGCCTCTGCATAATTATTTCCAGTTGGTATGCCGTGAGAAACATCCCAACTGTAAGGGGTTATAAAAGAACCAAATTGTTGTAAAATTTCTTTAAAATTAGCTTGTTGTAGACCCAAGATATCATTCATTAAGTGTTCTGTACAATCATTTAAATTTGTGGTGATTTTCTTCTCCGTAGCCAATATACTAAAATTGTATTGACCCTCATCAGGATTATCCACTAAGTCATCATGTACTTCCCACGCAATATCATAATTTTCAATTGATGCATGTATCCACGCTGTTTGATCAATCGTCAGGTCAGTGTCCAAGTAGCTATTTAACCCTAAAACCAAAAGCAAATTATATGTGGGTGGGTTGATCGCTATTTCTTCATTTTCTTCGGCACATCCCCCTTCTGGATTACAACCAAATGGACAGGGATCATTGTATTGATCATAACAATTGTTTGGTGCATCGCTCATAGGAGGGCAAGGTGATCTGAGTTCGTTTAGTATCCATCCCTCCATACTTCTTATCCCAATATTAAATCCAACCGGTATATCTGCAAGTGTACAATCGCATTTTGGGTTTGAGCTTCCACCCACATGCCCTGGGTTACAACCACAAATATAATCAACCGTTATATTAAAGCCTCCGGTTCCCCCGCCAGTTCCACCTGTACCACCCGTACCTCCACCATCACCACCGGGTCCTGGACCTGAGTTATCTCCAGAGCCACTACCCTCATCAGGGCAGGGGCTTCTGTAATGGGCGTGGTTTACATATCCATTTTCAATTTCCAGTACAGAAACATACAATCCGCCCATAGTATATATGACCATTTTTCCATCATAATCTGTAAAATCCGTATCAAAACCGTTTTCCCTATACCAATCATTACTCATTCTATATTCTTGGATATAACCATAAAAACCTTCTTCAGTATTGATTTCTTTTACAATCAAATTAAAAATGGACACTTCGCCCTCATACTGCGGGGCGTTTTCAAAGGTTAACTGAAAAGAATAGTTGGTCCTTCCGGCTTCATCGGTTAGAGCCAGGATGTTTTCGGTTTCGAGGTCTGTGAGAATTAAATCAGGTTCACTGCTTTTAGTTTGGATACCTTCACCATTTGAAGCTTGTATTTTAAACCTGAGTTGCCCGTTGTTCTTCCCCTTGAGAAAATCCATTACTTTGGGTATGTCCTGTGAGGATACTTTTTGAATGTGATGCTCTTCCGGGTGTGGATGTGATGCCTCTTCAGGCTTTAGCGCGTCGTCTTTTTGACAACTAAAAAGAATTAATAATAAGAAAGTCAAAAACTTCCATTTCCATAGTGGTTGTTTCATCTAAAAAAGGATTAATGATTAAACAATAAATGAATACTTCATTAATCGGGGGAGGGAAAAAAGACAGCTTTATTTTTACAAATCAAAAAAAAAAACAATTACCAAAGAAAAAGTTGTTTTTTTCTCAAATTCCCAAAAGATTAGGTGTTATTTTTTTAAGAAAGCACACAATATATTAAAGGAAAAACGAAGCTTCTAAAAAATAAAAATCATTTCGCTACTTTTACAAGAAAACTAACCAAAACAAATTCAAATGAAAAAATTATTCATACCAACCCTGATGGCACTGTTGTTCATCGCTTGTGAAACCAAGCAAAAAGACACTGTTGAAGAACATGTGGAGGAAGACGTCGAAGAAGTTGTTGAAACCAAAACCGATACAGAAACCGGCGCAAAAGCCTTTTGGGATACCCTGAGGTCGCATTGCGGCAAAGCTTTTGAAGGCGAAGTTATCAAAGCTCCTGAAAATGATGATTTCAGGGGAAAGAAACTCGTGATGCACCTTTTGTCCTGCAGTGACACTGAAATTTTTATTCCCTTCAACGTGGGCGACAACAGAAGCAGGACATGGGTTTTAAGATATGACAACGGAAAAATTGAAATCAAACACGACCACCGTCACGAAGACGGTTCAGACGACGAGGTGACGATGTATGGTGGCACTACCACCAACAGCGGACTACCGAATATAGCTGTTTTTCCGGCAGATGAACAAACCCGAGAGATCATCCCGGCTGCTGCCACAAATGTGTGGTGGATAACCGTTGATGATTCCACATACACTTATAATTTAAAACGTCTGGGTACAGAAAGGGAATTCTCCATCTCCTTTGACCTGACCAAAGAAATTGAAATTCCGGAACCTTCCTGGGGCTGGGAAGATTATTCTGAAAATCTATAATGCTGTTTAAAACTTCACAAAACGGAATGATAGCAACATTTCAATCTGTTTTTATATTTGAGGGAAAGTAAAATCAATCAGCAGAACAGACGATTGCAGAAGAAAAAAATCTCAAAATCATTGGTTTTTATTTCAATTAAAAAAACTATCTTTGCGCCGTGAAAATCGTGACCTATTTGCTTAGGTTTTTATGATAATTAATTTGCTAAACAATAAATAGTTAACAATGTCAAACGTTACAGGTAAAGTTGCTCAAATCATTGGTCCGGTTGTGGACGTTGAGTTTTCAAGCGGTGCTGAACTACCCAAAATTTACGATTCATTAGAAATTGAAATGCCCACCGGGAAGTTGATTCTTGAGGTACAATCTCACGTGGGTGAGAATACCGTGAGGACCATCTCTATGGACTCAACAGACGGATTGAGCAGAGGCGTTGATGTGGTTGCCACAGGAGCACCCATTCAAATGCCCATTGGTGATGATATTTACGGAAGATTATTTAACGTGATTGGTGACGCCATTGACGGAATTGGCAACTTGCCAAAAGCCGGTGAACATGGACTTCCCATTCACCGTGATGCACCAAAATTTGAAGATTTATCAACTTCTACCGAAGTACTTTTCACAGGTATCAAAGTTATTGACCTGATTGAGCCTTATGCAAAAGGAGGTAAAATTGGTCTGTTTGGTGGTGCCGGTGTTGGTAAAACCGTTTTGATACAGGAATTGATTAACAATATTGCAAAAGGACACGGTGGTCTATCTGTGTTTGCCGGAGTGGGTGAAAGAACCCGTGAAGGTAATGACCTTTTGAGAGAAATGCTTGAGTCTGGTATTATCAAATATGGTGACGACTTTATGCACTCAATGGAAAATGGCGGATGGGATTTATCCAAAGTTGACAAAAAAGCCATGAAAGAATCGAAAGCAACTTTCGTATTCGGACAAATGAACGAGCCTCCCGGAGCACGTGCCCGTGTTGCACTTTCAGGATTAACCATTGCAGAATATTTCCGTGACGGTTCCGGTGAAGGACAAGGAAAAGACGTTCTTTTCTTCGTTGATAACATCTTTAGATTTACACAAGCAGGTTCTGAAGTATCTGCACTTTTGGGTCGTATGCCTTCTGCGGTGGGTTACCAACCAACACTAGCAACTGAAATGGGTGCAATGCAGGAGCGTATTACTTCAACCAAAAGAGGTTCGATTACATCTGTACAAGCGGTGTATGTACCTGCAGATGACTTGACGGATCCTGCGCCTGCAACAACATTTGCCCACTTGGATGCTACAACAGTACTTTCACGTAAAATTGCCGAGTTGGGTATCTATCCTGCTGTGGATCCATTGGATTCAACATCAAGGATTTTGACCAAGGAAATTTTGGGTGCTGAACACTACAACTGTGCTTCAAGGGTAAAAGAGTTACTACAACGATATAAAGAATTACAGGATATTATTGCCATCTTAGGTATGGAAGAACTTTCTGAAGAAGACAAACTTGCGGTTAACCGTGCACGTCGTGTTCAGCGTTTCCTTTCACAGCCTTTCCACGTGGCAGAACAGTTTACAGGTCTTAAAGGAGTATTGGTTGATATTAAAGAAACAATCAAAGGATTCAATATGATTATGGACGGTGAATTAGACCACCTTCCTGAAGCAGCATTCAACTTGAAAGGTTCTATTGAAGAAGCTATTGAAGCCGGAGAGAAAATGCTTGCTGAAGCCTAAAAAATTCAAAGTTCAAAGTTCAAGGCTCAAAGTTAAACCTTGAACTTTGAACCTTAAACCTTAAACTTATTATGAAATTAGAAATCATTTCACCTGAAGCCGTTTTATTGCAAGCCGAAGTAAAATCGGTTGCAGTGCCCGGTGTCAATGGTGAGTTTCAAATGCTGGATAACCACGCCCCCATTGTTTCCATATTACAGGAAGGACTTGTTAAAATAGACGGGAATCTATCATTTTCTGATGCTCAAAAAAAATTGTTCAGCAAAAGTACTGATGGTAGATGGACCTTGTTTATTAAAAGTGGCACCTTGGAAATGAACAACAATAAAGTAATTATTTTGGCAGATTAATCAAACAAATACAAACAATCACAACCCGATAATCTTTTTATCGGGTTTTTTATTTTTTAAATGTTACCAACTTGTTAAACCTTCCTCCGAAGTACTTTTAAAGACGTCCGAATATTTCAAAACTTGTGGAATTCCTTTATATTTGTCCATACACTTGAATACATATGCTCATAGCAATACTCACAGGTTTTGTATTTTCCCTTTTTTTGGTAGTTGCCGGCAAATTTTTAAAAGGTAAATTAGCCATCCTATCTTCCTTGGTTCCCTTAGGCCTTTTTGTATATTTTCTGCAATTTGCCAATCGTATTGCAAGTGGTGAGGTTATTACCCAATCCTTTGCCTGGGTGCCTTCTTATGATGTGAATCTCAATTTTACCCTTGACGGGATTTCTCTTATATTCTCATTAATGATTACCGGAATTGGTTTTCTGGTGTTTGCTTATACAGCCTCTTATTTAAAAGGACACGAATACCTGGATCGCTTTTATGGGTATCTCGGTATTTTTATGGCCGCCATGCTTGGGCTGGTACTTTCAGATAATATTATTTCCCTTTTTGTTTTCTGGGAATTGACTAGTATTAGTTCGTTTTTTCTCATCGGGTTCAACAATAAAGATGAAGCCTCCAGAAAATCTGCTATCTTGGCCCTTGCCATTACCGGAATGGGTGGATTGTTATTGCTTGCCGGAGGACTTATTTTAGGTTCTGTTGCCGGCACATACAGTATCTCAGAAATGCTTTCGTCAAAAGAAATTATAGCCGAAAGCTCCCACTATATCATTATCATACTACTTATATTTGGTGCAGCTTTTACAAAATCTGCCCAGTTTCCGTTTCACTTTTGGTTGCCCGGCGCGATGAAAGCCCCTACTCCTGTTTCTACATATCTGCACTCTGCAACGATGGTAAAAGCAGGTGTTTATTTATTGATGCGTTTTACACCCGTATTGGGAAGCACAGAATTCTGGAACTCAACATTAATAGTTGTGGGTGCCATAACCATGCTGTATGCCGCTATACACACCTTATTCAGAACCGATTTGAAAGGGATTCTGGCATATTCCACCATTTCTGCACTGGGTGTTTTAGTATTTTTAATTGGTCTGGGCACACAGGATGCGCTGGTTGCTGCGTGTGTCTTTATACTGGTACATGCATTATACAAAGCAACATTATTCCTTGTAACGGGAATCATAGACCAAGGGACAGGATCCAGAAACGTCATGATATTATCCGGACTCCGGAAGGTTTTACTACCGGTTGCAATTGCAGGTTTTCTGGCTGCAATTTCAAATGCGGGTATCCCACCCAGCTTTGGTTTTTTAGGTAAAGATTTGATTTATGAAGCCACACTCAATTTTGGGTCTTCGGCAGTTTTACTTACGGTTTTGGCCGTGGCTACAAATATCCTGTTATTATATGCCGGTTTTCTTGCCGGTGTAAAACCCTTTACGGGAAAGCTGCCATCTTCTTTTGAAAAAGTGCAGATGCCTCATTTTCTCTTATGGATTCCGCCATTGATCCTGGCAACTCTGGGTATCGTCATAGGTTTGTTTCCTTCCATCATACAAGGTGCTTTGATACAGCCGGCCGTGACAGCCATGGGCGCAACAGGCAGCGAGGTTCACCTGAAGCTTTGGCATGGATTCAATCTTATTTTAGGCCTTAGTGCCGCTACCATTGGTATTGGATTATTGTTGTATTTCCTATTGAAGCCTTCAGGGAAACGTGAGGAAAAAATAGCAAAACTGGAACCCATCTCCCCTAAATCCATTGTTGAAGGGACAGGTTTTTTTATTGGAAAAGCTTCGTGTTTTATTACCCGATTTTTGCAAAATGGTTATTTGAGAAATTATGTTTCTACAATCATTCTCTTTTTGGTTATTTTAATTGGTTATAATTTAATTAAGAACATCAGCTATGTGCCCGATTATGATTCATTATCTGAACTAACGATTTATGAAGTGTTGACTGTACTTGTAATGATTGTTGCAATATTTTATACTGTCTTTACCCGCTCAAGGCTTGCAGCTGTTGCCGCAATGGGCGTTGTGGGCCTCACCATCAGTCTTATTTTTGCATATTACAGTGCACCGGATCTTGCCATGACGCAATTTTCTATTGATACGCTTACAGTAATTTTATTTGTATTGGTATTATATAAACTTCCCAAATACCTGAATATATCTGAATATAAAATGAGGATTAAAGATGGGGTTTTATCACTCGTCTTTGGTGGATTAATAGCCTTACTGGCTCTGGAAGTTCTGGGAGAAGCTCAGGGCTCTGAAATTACTGATTATTATGCCCAAAATGCATACGTACTTGCAAAAGGAAAAAATGTCGTAAACGTGATATTGGTTGATTTCAGAGGAATTGATACTTTTATGGAGATTGTCGTGTTGACCATAGCCGCTATTGGGGTGTTCTCCTTACTGAAATTACGATTGACAAAAAAAGAAAGAAGATAAATTTATAAATATGAAAACAATAATCCTTAAAACTGCGTCTAACTACCTGTTGCCGTTACTGCTGTTGTTTTCAGTTTTCATACTGTTGCGCGGTCATTATTTGCCGGGTGGGGGTTTTGTTGGGGGCCTTATCGCTTCTATCGCTTTTGTGTTACACGCATTTGCAAACGGTCTTGAAAACACCAAAGATCTTATGCGTTTTCACCCAGGATATATTATGCCTGTAGGACTGTTTTTGGCTTTTTTGAGTGGCCTTGCACCCATTTTGCTGTCAGGCTTTCCTTTTATGACCGGGATATGGTTTCCTGAACCACTCGCTGTTATCGGAATGATTGGTTCAGCCTTATTTTTTGATATAGGAGTTTATCTAGTTGTAATTGGTGTATCATTGACAATAATATTTACAATAACTGAATCTGCTTGATTATGGAATTTTTAATTGCCGTATTGATAGGACTTTTATATGCTTCGGGCTTGTATATGATGCTGCGCAGAAGTTTGGTAAAACTCATCATAGGGCTCATCCTTTTGGGGAATGGTGCAAACCTGCTCATTTTTCTTTTAGGCAGGATTACCAAAGGCAAGCCACCCATTATTCCCGAAGAATCCAAATTTTTTCTTGATGCCTATGCAGACCCCGTTCCGCAGGCACTCATATTGACGGCTATCGTAATAAGTTTTGGATTGCAGTCATTTGCCATTGTTCTAATTAAAAGAGCTTATAAAGTCGTTAAAACCGATGATATTGATAAAATGAACTCAACTGACGAATTTTCATGATACAGCACATTGTTTTATATCCCATCTTGATTCAGTTGCTACTGGCAATCCTGATGCTCTTTTCATGGAGAAGTATCAGGATTCAAAAAGTTATTAGTGTCTCGGGAAGTATTTTGAGTATGCTCATTGCAGTTTGGTTGTTTACTACTGTGTGGAATAACGGTACTTTGACAATTCAATCCGGTAACTGGGAAGCCCCCTTTGGAATCACCTTTGTTGCAGATACTTTTGCGGCTACCCTGGTTTTATTAACTGGGATTAGCGGCCTTGCAGTTTCAGTATTTTCTGTGGGAACCATTTTGAAAGCTCGTTTAAAATTTGGCTTTTTACCGGTTTTACACTTTTTGTTGCTAGGCATCAACGGGGCTTTTTTAACGGGTGATATTTTCAACTTATTTGTTTGGTTTGAGATAATCATAATTAGCTCGTTTGTATTGATTACCCTGGGAGGGGAGAGAAAACAGCTGGAAGGGGCAGTAAAGTATTTTACGCTTAACATTTTTGCCTCTGTTATATTCCTTACGGCCATCGCTGTTCTATATGGTTTGACAGGTTCTTTAAACATGGCCGATTTATCTTTAAAGATTGCAGCCGTTGAAAACAGGGGCCTTGTAGAAGTTACTGCCATCCTGTTTTTGATAGGGTTTGGTATAAAAGCAGCAATATTTCCTTTGTACTTTTGGCTTCCGGCGTCATATCATACCCCGCCCCCGGCTGTTTCGGCAATATTTGGCGGGTTGTTGACCAAAGTGGGTGTGTATGCTCTCATCAGGGTTTTTACGCTTATTTTTGTTGGGGATGCCTTTTTAGAAACCATTATTTTGGTCATCGCAGCTTTGACATTATTTACAGGTGCAATAGGCGCACTGGTCCAAAATAATATTGCAAAAATGTTTTCATATCTTATCATTTGCCACATTGGGTATATGGTATTAGGTCTCGGTCTTTATACTGAAGCAGCACTTGCCGGAGCTATTTTTTATCTCATACATGACATTATTGTCAAGACAAATTTATTTATGGTGAGTGGTTTAATCTACCGCATAAAGGGCACATTCAGTATGCGGGATTTGGGGGGCATTTATGCAAAATATCCTTTACTGTCTTTATTGATGGTAATTCCTTTCTTTTCATTGGTGGGAATTCCACCGCTATCAGGTTTTTGGCCAAAATTGGCTTTGATTTCCGAAAGTTTCAAAGTTGAAAACTTCTGGCTCATCGCAGCTGTTTTATTTGGTACCTTTATAACCATGTTTGTGATTGCGAGGATGTGGGCGGACGTATTTTGGAAAGAAGGTATTACCCTCCCCCGTTTGCAAAATTTCAGGTATTTTGACATCTTGAAAATTGAAAAGAAAATTCAGATAGTTGCTCCCATTGTTTTTTTAGCACTCATTTCATTGTATATTGGTTTTGGTGCAGAAAACATTCAGCAATTAGCCTTGCGGGTGGGAAGTGAATTGATGAACAATCAACTTTATATTGAGTCTGTACTCGGTCCATTAGATTAGAAAATTATGAAAGGAAAATTTTTAAGCAATATACTTTTAACCTTCATATGGGTAGCATTGACGGGTAGCATTGCCTTTCTCAATTTCCTGTTTGGGTTTGTATTGAGCTTTTTGATTTTATGGGTCATTACCATTGGAAGGGGAGAAAGCAAGTATTTCAAGATACTTCCAAAAGTAATAGCATTTATATTTTTCTTCCTTTATGAACTTATCAAGGCTAATATACAGGTGGCATATGATGTTATCACCCCAAAATTTTATATGAAGCCGGGGATCATTAAAGTACCCCTGGATGCTGAATCTGATCTTGAAATCACCCTGTTGGCAAATTTGATTTCGCTCACGCCCGGGACTTTAAGCCTGGATGTTTCAAATGATAAAAAAGTACTTTATGTTCACGGAATGTATGTTTCAGACAAGGAAAAATTCATACAAGGCATTAAACAAGGATTTGAAAGACGTTTATTAGAAATATTGAGATGACCTTACACGACTATTTATATTTTATATTATTACCCATACTGGCCGTGTCCATCGTGTTGCTGTTTATTCGGTTTTTGATGGGCCCAAGCATTGTGGACCGTGTGATAACCCTCGACTTGTTAATCACCACAAGTATTGGTGTCATTGCGATTTACAGCATCACCACAAACCAGCCCACCTTTCTTGATATCTCAATGATTCTGGCGCTGATTGCGTTTTTGGGTACAGTCGCGTTTTCTTATTATCTCGAAAAAAGAAATAAAAATGAGTGATATTATCATTGCCATATTAGCTACTTCAGGAACCTTATTTGTGTTGCTTGCGGCCGTAGGGGTTATCAGGATGCCTGATACATACTTGCGCATTTCAGTAACCACCAAAGCGGCTACACTGGGCATCGGTTTGATTCTGGGTGCAGCGGCCATTTATTTTAACGACCTCTCCATCACTTCCAGAGTACTTGCCATTATTTTATTTATTTTGCTCACAGCCCCTGTGGGAGCCCACCTCATTGGAAGAGCCTCATACTTTATCGGGGTAAAATTGTGGAGAAAGTCAGTTATCGACGACCTGAAAGGGAAGTATAAAAAATCAACACACGAACTTAAAAGTGAAGGGGAAGAGGATAAAATTGAAGAAAAACAATAATTCTCTTATGCTTATGCTTTTTTTTAATTCGGTAAGCTTCACTGGCATTAACATGATTTTACAAGAAATCCTTCAATTATTTTCCGAATAAAATACTACATTTGATTCAGACTAATTGGTTGACTGTATGAATTTACAAGAAATCCCCAGGGTGAAAAATATCTCCAAAGAAGATTTTTTACACCATTACTTAAAACCCCAAAAGCCCGTTGTAATCGAACAGTTTATTGAAGACTGGCCTGCGTTTACCAAATGGAACCTCGATTATATGGCACAAATTGCCGGGGATATTTCCGTGCCATTGTATGATGATCGTCCTATTAATGCCGAGAAGAAATTCAATGAGCCCGATCACAAAATGAAAATGCGGGAGTATGTTGACTTGCTCAAAAGTGAACCCACACGTTACCGTATTTTTCTATGGAATATCCTAAAAGAAGTGCCACAACTTCAAAACGATTACTCCTATCCTGATTTTGGGGTCAAATTGATGAAAGGATTGCCCATGTTGTTTTTTGGTGGTGAAAACTCTTATACGTTTATGCACTATGACATTGACCTGGCCAATATTTTCCATTTTCATTTTCACGGAAAAAAAGAAGTCATATTGTTTGACCAGTCGCAAAATAAATACTTGTATAAAGTTCCCCATTCCTTAATTACCCACGAGCAGATTGATTTTTCAAACCCAGATTATAAAAAGTGGCCGGCCTTGCAAAAAGCTAAAGGATACAAAACTCATTTAGAACACGGCAATGTACTCTATATGCCCGAAGGTTACTGGCATTATATGAAATACATCACACCGGGTTTTAGCATGAGTTTAAGATCAATTCCACGCAAACCCAAAAATTTAAGCAAGGCTTTATATAACATTTTTATTATGCGTCATTATGATAACCTGATGCGAAAGGTCAAAGGCCAGTCATGGATTGATTCCAAAAATGAAAAAGCAGTTCTCAGGACACATAAGAAACTAAAGGTTACGGGATAAGTTCTTTTGTCTTTTCATACACCAATTCACTTTCCCAACCCCGGTATAAAAGATAGTCGGCCAGTTTCTTTCTTTTTTTGTATTTATGGGTTTCCTTGATTTGTTTTAAGCGTTTTTCGGCAAGAACATCAAAGGTTTTATAATAATCTTCATCATTTAGTTCCTGTAATGCCAGATTGATGTTGTAAGGGGAAATTTTTCGTTTTTTCAACTCATTGACAATGCGATTTTTGCCCCATTTTTTTATCGAAAACTTTCCGCGGGCAAAGGCTTTTGCAAAGCGTGTTTCGTTAATGAAATCGTGTTCAAACAAATGAAGCATGATTTTTTCAACGGCTTCGGGAATAAGCTGCATTTCATAAAGCTTGCGTGTAACTTCCTGGTGGCACCGCTCCTGATAGGCACAGTAGTTTTCCATTTTGGCTTGTGCCTCATCGATATGGTACACTTTTTTATTCATCATCCAAAGGAACTATAAATCTGTCAAAAATACCAATCCAAACTAAAATTAACCCTTATTTTTGTGAGCATTAAAAGCAATATGGATTTTACATCAAAACTCACAAACTGGTATCAGGAAAATCGCAGGGAACTCCCTTGGCGCCAAACCCGGAACCCTTATAAAATTTGGCTTTCAGAAATCATATTGCAGCAGACCCGTATTGAACAAGGCTTATCATATTATGTAAAGTTTACTGAAATCTATCCCACCATTTTTGATCTTGCCGAAGCCACCGAAGAAGAAGTGCTGAAATCCTGGCAGGGTCTGGGATATTATTCACGTGCGCGAAACCTGCATCACACAGCACGTTATGTAGCAGAAAACCTCAAAGGAAAATTCCCTGATAATTATAAAGAGCTTTTGCAGTTAAAAGGCATTGGTGATTACACGGCAAGTGCAATTGCTTCCATTTGTTTTAATGAGCCTCAGGCCGTGGTTGACGGAAATGTGTACCGCGTCCTCTCACGGATTTTTGGGATTCAAACTCCTGTGAATGCTTCGGGTGCAGCCAAAGAATTCAAGGCACTGGCACAGCAATACCTGGACAAACGGGATGCAGGTGGTTTCAACCAGGCCATGATGGAGTTTGGTGCTCTGTATTGCAAACCTCAAAATCCAGATTGCCTCAACTGTATTTTTCAGGCAGATTGCTATGCTTTTAATCATCAAAAAGTAAAAGAGCTTCCCGTTAAAACTGCAGGGGTCAAAGTAAGGCCTCGTTACTTTAATTATCTGGTGATAATTTCCGAAGACAACAAGACACTTTTAGAAAAAAGAACCGCTTCGGGTATTTGGAAAAACTTATATCAGTTTCCGCTTATCGAAAAAGAAAAAAACACCCGGGTCAAACTAGATGAAGTACAAGAACTATTAAACGGAATTCAGGTCAAATCCCTTTCGCTCTACAACAAAAAACCGGTTTTGCATAAACTGTCACACCAGCATTTGCATATTCAATTTTGGGTTGTTCACACAACACCCCTTGATGAAAGCGGTATTCAAATTTCACAAATAGAAGAACTTCCCGTTCCCATTGTGCTGCATAAATTTATTGTGGATTTCCCCTTTTAAAAGCAATTAATAATTGATATATTTGATTGCATAACCAAAGAATAAAAAAATGAGTGGTACAGTAAACAAAGTGATGCTGATCGGGCATACGGGAGATGATGTTAAAATGATACATTTTGAAGGTGGAGGCTGTATCGGAAGGTTTCCATTGGCCACAAACGAGACCTATACAAATAAAACATCGGGTGAGAAAGTTTCCAATACAGAATGGCACAACATTGTTGTAAGGAACAAAGCTGCTGAAATTTGTGAAAGATACCTCAAAAAAGGTGATAAGGTTTATATTGAAGGCCGTCTCAAAACAAGAAAATGGCAGGATGAACAGGGAAATGACCGTTACAGCACCGAAATTCAATGTACTGATTTTACCTTTTTAACCGCAAAAGCAGATTCAGATAGTTCAAACACACAACAAACCCAACGCGCTGAATCAAAAAGTGATACCTTTGCAGGAAACAACACGGACACAGAAAATGAAGATGATCTTCCTTTTTAAAATTGTGTAACTAATTTTGACTGATTTTGGACATAGAGCCTCCGAGTTTATTGTTAATTCCACATTTCATTGACCTGGCACAAAGCTTTGGTGTAATTCTTCTAATATTTTTAATGTGTTGTTCAGCGTTGATTTCAGGATCAGAAGTTGCACTCTTTTCATTGACCCCTACTGATTTTGAGCTTGACGAAAACAAACGCAGCAAGCAACAGAACATCATTATCAAATTGCTCGACCGTCCTAAAAAGCTTCTGGCAACCATTTTGATTACAAACAATACCATCAATATAGCGATTGTCATCTTGTTTGAATCACTCAGTTCTGTATGGTTTCAAAATATAGGCACTCACATAAACCTGTATTTTTTTTCCCTGGATCTGGTCTTCTTTCTGAAAGTAGGTCTTGCAACTTTTTTGATTCTCCTGTTTGGAGAAATACTCCCGAAAATTTATGCCAGCAGGAACAAACTTACGTTTTCAATCTTTATGGCATATCCGCTACGGTTTCTTGACATTGTCCTTTCTCCTTTGTCATTACCCATGCGTTCTGCAACCATATTCATCCACCGCAGGTTTGGAAAACAGAAAACAAACCTGAGTGTTGACCAGCTCTCACAAGCCCTTGAGTTAACCTCTGAAGAACACACCACTAAGGAAGAGCAGAAAATATTAAAAGGCATCGTTTCTTTTGGAAACACAGATACAAAACAGGTGATGAAACCCCGAATGGATATTTTTGCCTTAAAAGATGACCTTCCCTATTCTGAAATTTTGCCCCAGATTATTGATCAGGGATATTCCCGCATTCCTGTTTATCGGGAAAATCTTGATAACATCATTGGTGTCCTCTATGTAAAAGACCTGATGCCCCATATCGATAAAAAACAATTTGACTGGACAGAATTGTTACGAACGCCTTATTTTGTTCCGGAAAACAAAAAGCTTGATGACCTGCTCAATGAATTTAAAGAAAAACGCATCCACCTCGCCATTGTGGTTGATGAATATGGTGGCACCTGCGGACTTATTTCCCTGGAAGATGTCATCGAAGAAGTAGTGGGCGACATCAGTGATGAATTTGATGACGAAGACCTCATTTTCTCAAAACTTGATGACAACAATTTTGTTTTTGAGGGCAAAACACCTTTGAAAGACTTTTACAGGGTGGTAAAAATTGAAGACCCTTCCCTTATTGAAGAAAGTAAAGGAGAAGCTGAAACCCTCGCCGGATTTTTACTTGAGATTGCAAAAGGCTTTCCAAAAAAAGGCGAAGTAATAACTTTCCATCATTATGCGTTTACTGTAGAGGCCTTTGATAATAAGCGCATCAAACAGGTCAAGCTCACCATAAAGCAAAGTGAATAATCAAAAAGCACGCTTTTTATGAAACATTTTATTGTTTTCCTTTCTAT
This sequence comes from uncultured Flavobacteriaceae bacterium, assembly GCA_963975935.1. Classification (GTDB taxonomy): domain Bacteria; phylum Bacteroidota; class Bacteroidia; order Flavobacteriales; family Flavobacteriaceae; genus Planktosalinus. The sequence goes on along the minus strand of CAXBIQ010000001.1, from coordinate 473,154 downwards.
TTTTTTTCTTTTATCGTGCGGTGATGATGTTATCGTAAAACCCAAAGCCTATCTTGCCCTTGAGTATCCTCAAGCCCAATACAAAGAGGTGAACCCTGACTGCCCTTTTTCATTTGAAATCAATGCGCTTTCAAACCTTATCAGAAAAAATGATTGCTGGATGAATCTGGAATATCCCAAAATGAAGGCGACAATTTATTTGACCTATCGCCCGGTTAAAGGCAACCTGGACTCCCTTTTGTATGATGCCCAAAAGCTTACCTATGATCACACGATAAAAGCGAGCACCATTTTTGAACAACCCCGGGTTGATTCCATCAATGATGTGTTTGGTATGTTGTATATGATCAATGGTGATGCCGCAACCTCAACACAGTTTTATGTGACTGACAGTACAGATCATTTTATAACCGGCTCACTCTATTTTAAAAGTAAGCCCAATTTTGACTCCATACTGCCTGCAATTTCTTATCTGCGGGGCGATGTGAGACATATCATGGAAACCATTCACTGGAAAGAATAAAAAAAATGCCTGAAAATTTTAGGCATTGTATGGCTTAAATTTTTAAGATTTTTACTTTTGAACGCTTTCTTCCTCTTCGGAAAGCCTGTTACCATTCCAGGTTGTCACACTGTATGTTTCTGCAGTGCTTTTGATGGTCGCAGTTAATTTTTCCTGATCTACCAATTCCTGATCATAAGAAACGGTAGCTGTTTTGGTATCAAAATCTACAAGCACTTCTTTAACTCCATCCATTTTGGCAATATTTTTCTCGATAACTTTGGCACACCCCATGGCACATTTCATTCCCTCAATTTCAAAGTTTGCTGAAATGTATTCGGCATCAGGATTCAATTTTTTTTCAGGTGCGGCAACTTCGATGTTTACGGTTTTGGTTTCAGGGTGGCTTTCGTTTTTACAACTGTAAGAAATCAAAGCTAACATCAGGATCGAAACAATATATTTTAAATTTTGCATTTTCAAGATTTTTAATTTCTACAAAATTACAAAAACAGCTTATTAATTAGATTAAATTATTCAATTTTGTGGCTGAATTTAACAGCTATGCAATCAGGAAATACACGGTGGATTTTTTTGATTATCCTCTCCATTGTCTGGGGGAGTTCATTTATCCTTATCAAAAAATCCCTGATAGGGTTGACTCCGGTACAGGTGGGCGCTTTGCGGGTATTGATTGCCTCTGTTTTTCTTTTTGTCATTGGTTTCACCCATTTAAAACGCATTGATAAGAAACAATGGAAATGGATTGCCATTGCCGGAACCATTGGCACCTTTATCCCTGCTTTTTGCTTTGCATATGCCCAGACTGAAATTGACAGTGCTATTACCTCCATTTTAAATGCGACTACTCCCATAATGACCTTGATTTTCGGGTCGGTATTATTTGCCATTGGTTTTACACGACGGCAACTCTTTGGGGTCATCATTGGTTTACTGGGATGCTTATTGCTTATCTGGCAAGGGTCTTCAATCAACCCTGATCAGGATTACCGGTATGTGTTTTTTATTTTTGTAGCCACAGTAGGCTATGCCATGAATGTAAACATCATCAAAACCCATATGCAGGAACTCTCACCGCTGGCTATCTCAACAGGTAGTTTCTTGGTGATTATGATTCCTTCATTGCTTATTTTGATTTCCACAGGTTTTTTCAGCCAAGACCTTCTGGCTTCTGAGGAAACAATGGTTTCCATTGGTTATGTGTCGTTGCTTGCGATATTTGGCTCTGCCTTGGCGTTACTCATCTTCAATAAACTCATACAAATAAGCACACCGGTATTTTCAACTTCGGTAACCTATACCATCCCTATTGTCGCTTTGCTCTGGGGAGTTTGGGATGGTGAAACGTTTTCATTTTTGCAAATTATAGCCGGGGGTATTATTCTTTTTGGTGTTATTCTGGCGAACAGTAAAAAGAGGGTAAGAAAAACCGCCCCTGTTTAGAACAAGGGCGGCTTGATTAATTTCTGATATGTGTTTTTAAAAGTTTACTTAAAATCTTCCTCACTCACACCTTCATTGATTTTTACTTCAGAAACCTCAAATTTTAATTCCTGAGGTCCAAAGCTCATCGTTGTGGTATGTGGGAATTTGATTCCGTTTACTTCTTTATAGTCACTGTAGCTTATGGTGGTGGTCATTTTCTGACCCATAGCTTCCTGAACGGTTTCTTCTTTTAACTTAAGACCCGTTTCAACATCATAAAAAGCAGATTTATTATCGCCAAAAGAAACCACATATGCATCTTTACCATCTACTTTTTCAACACGCTCTAACTTTGCATTGCCGGCTTTTAACTCCGAAAAGGTGGCAGCCTGGCTGCTGTATTGAGCAATTTGCTCTTCAGTAAACTCAGTGCGCTGGCCTTGTGCCATAGTATAACCTTTTGTACCGTCAAAAATAACTTTCTGAACGGGAGCACCTCCCATTAAAATGGCGAGTGATGATTTGTTGTCTTTAGTTGCTTTGGTAACCATTTGCAGTTGCATTCCCTGCATTTCGGCATTAGCGCTTGTATAAAGGGTATTAACCTGTTGGGCTTTATCTTTTCCTCCAATGGCCTTGAAATAGTTTTCCATTACGGTTTCTGCTGTTACAGAAGGATCCATTTCAATATTGTAATTGGGTTCTTCCACTTCATTTCCGTAAATATCAAAATAGCGCACGGGTATATTTTTGCCATCACGGTTTTTAATGTTTTTTAGTCCTTCAAGAACTTCAGAGCCTTTACCGGTAACCACGATTCGGGCGTTGTCTGCCATAAAATATTTATTTGCAACACGCTTTACATCTTCTGCAGTAACGGCATTGATTTTCTTCAGGTAATTCTCATAGAAATCTCCCGGCAAGTTTTGTGTTTCTATGTTCAGTGCATAATTTGCTATGGTTTCCGGGCGTTCCAGAGCCAATACAAAGTTACCTGTGTACTTGGCTTTAGCCAATGCCAGTTTATCACCTTCTACCAGGTTTTCCCTGATGTTGCGCATCTCGTTTATCATTTCAACCACGGCACTGTCTGTCACAGCATTTCTCACACTGGTTGAGGCATAAAAGCGCGTCACGTGTTTATCAGCTCCTGTTGAAGAACGAGCTCCATAGGTCCATCCTTTGTCTTCACGTAAGTTCATATTCAGGTAACTGTTAAAATCACCACCAAGGATACTGTTTGCAACCAGTACTGCATGATAGTCAGGATCGCTCATTTTTAAATTCACAACGTTTTCGACAACCAGTTCAGATTGTACTGCATTTGGCATATCGATAAAATTGATCTGTGTAAACTGTACATTTTGTGGATCTGTATATGATACATTCGGTACTGTTTTTCTCTGCCAATCAGCAAAATGCTGATTTGCCAATGCTTCAACTTTGGAACGTTGAACATCACCTATTACAACCAGATATGCGTTTTGTGGTGAGAAGAAATTGTCATAATAATTTTTCACATCCTGAAATGTGACATTTTGAACGGTTTCTTCAGTAGCAAACTCACCTTTGGGATGCTTTTGTCCGTAAAGCAAGGCTCCTGATACTTGTCTGGCTACCGTTGAAACATCTCTCTTGTTGTTTTTAAGTGCCTCCAGTAATTTGTCTTTCTCCTTTTGGAATTCTTCCTGATTCAATAAAGGATTCTTTGCAGCATCTGCCATCAGTTCAAAAATTCTGTCAAAGTATTTTGAAAGCGAACTTGCAAAAGCACTTTGTGAACCAAAATTTATTGAAGCTCCAAGAAAATCAATCTCTTCGTTGAATTCGTCTTTTGGGATAGAAGTGGTTCCGTTCCCCAACATAGCTGCGAGAAGACTCTCTACACCAGCTTTATCTTCTGAAGCATATAGAGGATTATCAATGAGCAATTGAATTCTCACACGCGGCAGTTTGGTGTTTCTGACTACCATGACCTTCATGCCGTTTTCAAGGTCAAAAGATTGTGGTGAACTCAAGTTTATTGTGGGTGCAGGTCCTGCAACAGGACGCTTTGACCGGTCAATTTGTGCACTTGTTATGCTTACAAAAAACAAACAAGTGATTAAGGAAACTAAATATATTTTCATTTTCATATTTTTTTATTGTTCATTTTCAGGTAAGTACTCTAAACGAAGCCTTTGATTTGTGTTTAAATACTTTCTGGCAGCTTCTCTGATCTCTTCACGTGTAATAGATCTGTAGATATCAATCTCATTATTAATCAGGTTGATATCACCATAAAGCATTTGATAAGTAGCCAGGGATCCTGCAATACCGGCAATACTTGCATTTGCATTTACAAATCTATTTTCAACCACGTTTTGCAGCTTTTGAAATTCCCTTTCGGAAATCAGTTCGGTTTGAAGCCTTACGATTTCTTCATCGATTTCTTTGGTAAGATCATCCAGAGAAGTATTGTTTAACGGCAAAGCAAAGGTTAGGTACATACCATAATCTTGCTGGCTTACGTTAAATGCGGCAACCTGCAGGGCCATTTTTTTGTCATCAACCAGTTTTTTATACAACCTTGAGCTTTTTCCGTCACTTAAAATCGTTGAAATCATATCCAAAATTCTGGCATCTCGTGTGTTCATTGCCGGAGTTCTGTAAGCATGGATCACAGCGGGAATCTGGATATTGGGGTCATATGCAACTGCATTGATTTGTTCGGTTATAGGATCTTCTTTTATGTTTACCCTTGGAACATCTTCCCCTCTGGGAATGGGACCAAAGTAATCCTGAATCATTTTTTTGATTTCAGGGACATCAATATCACCGGCTACAACAAGCGTGGCATTGTTGGGCACATAAAACTTTTCGTTAAATGCAAGAAATTCATCCAATGTTGCTGCATCAAGATGCTCCATACTTCCTATGGGTGACCAGCGGTATGGGTGTTTCTTAAACATGTTCTTCTTTACTTCATTAAAGATATTTCCATAAGGCTGGTTGTCTACACGAAGTCTTTTTTCTTCTTTAACAACCTCATTTTGAGTGTCAACACCCACCTGATTGATAATCGGGTGAAGCATACGCTCACTTTCCATCCACAAGCCTAGTTCTACAGCGTTTGAAGGAAATATTTCATAATAATAGGTACGGTCGTCACTGGTGTTGGCATTATTGGTTCCACCACTGGCAGAAACAATTTTAAACCATTCTCCCCTTTCAATATTTTCTGTTCCTTCAAATAAAAGGTGTTCAAAAAAATGGGCGAAGCCGGTTCTTTCAGGGTTTTCATCCTTTGCACCCACCTGGTACATCACTGCAGTAATTGCAACGGGAGCTGTATTGTCCTGGTGAAGGATCACGTGAAGCCCGTTATCCAAAGTGTACTCTTCAAAAGCAACTTCCTGAGCCTGACTGCCGATATAGGCAAAAAGGAGAAGCGCTATGGTAAAAAGTGTTTTTCTCATAGTGTTTTTTTTGGTTTAATAATCTTTTGATCTATTAGTTGAAAAAGAGCCTGTATTGTTACAGTATCTGTACTACAAATTTAAGGATTCACAGGAAGAGTTTACAATATTCAGGATAAAAATTAACAATGCATTAGCTTAAATTTTTTAAATTTATGGCGATATTGAACTTATCCAACTAAAAAAAAACTACTATGACCACTCACAATGTAAAATATGGATTGTTAATCACCGCATTATTAATAGCTTACTTTTTTGTTTTAAAATTACTGGGGCTCCACACTTATACGGTACTTAGTGCTTTTAATGGTGTAATTTATGGGTTTGGTATTTATATGGCCATTACTTCATTTAAAAAAACGCATAGTGACTTTAAATATGAAGAAGGGTTTCAATCGGGGTTGTTTAGTGGTTTTTTTGCCACTGTCCTTTTCACCATTGTAATGGCTATTTATATGTTTCACATTAATCCTGAATTTGCAGACATTATATTGGGCAGATGGGAACGAAATTATGATAATGGTCCTTACTTACTTGTAATTTCAGTGCTTTTAATGGGTCTTGCCACTTCATTTGTACTGACTCTCGCCTTTATGCAATTACTTAAGGATTCCTGGAATACCAATCAAAACAAACCCAATTAAAAAAAGTGCATAATTAGGATTTGTATATTCGCATTTTAGGTGTATATTTGCGCCCGCGTTAGAATAAACTAACGTTTCATAAAGTTCAAATAATTAAAACACACGCTATGTACGCAATTGTAGAGATAGCAGGGCAGCAATTCAAAGTTGCGAAAGACCAAAAAGTGTTTGTACACCGCTTGTCTGAAGAAGAAGGATCATCTGTTTCTTTTGACAAAGTACTTCTTTTAGAAGATGGTGACAACATTACTTTAGGCGCCCCGGCTATAGAAGGAGCTCAGGTAGGAGCAAAAATCACCAGACATTTGAAAGGTGATAAAGTAATTGTTTTCAAAAAGAAAAGACGTAAAGGATACCAAAAGAAAAACGGACACCGTCAATCTCTATCTGAAATCGTAATTGAGAGCATTGTTGCTTCAGGAGCTAAAAAAGCCCCTAAGAAAGAAGAAAAAGCAGCTGCTCCAAAAGCAGAGAAAAAGGCTCCTGCTAAAAAGGCAGAGAAAGCAACTCCAAAAACAGAAAAGGCAACTCCTAAAAAAGAAGTTGAAGTTAGCGATAACTTAGTATCAAGAGCTCAAAACCGTGCAGAAGAAAGCAATATTGAGATCAACCTGGAGAAACTTTTCAACAGTATTGGTACTGCTTTGAAGGCTGATGCAGATGATTTAAAACAAATCAACGGAATTGGACCTTCATATGAAGAGAAATTAAACGAAATTGGAATTTATACATTCCAGCAAATCAGTAAATTGAAAGCAGCAGACAGAGAGCAGCTTTCAGCTTTAGAAGGAATAACCCGCGACAAGATTGAATCTGAAGAATGGGTGAAGCAAGCTAAAGAATTACTGAAAAATAAATAATATATTAATTAGAAAATACGTTAAGCCATGGCACATAAAAAAGGTGTTGGTAGTTCCAAAAACGGTAGAGAGTCAGAATCAAAACGCTTAGGTGTTAAGATTTTTGGTGGACAAGCAGCTGTTGCCGGAAATATCATTGTAAGACAAAGAGGCTATACACACAATCCTGGAGACAATGTGTATGCCGGAAAAGACCACACCCTTCACGCTCAAGTGGATGGATTAGTTAAATTCACAAAAAAGAAAGACAATAAATCATACGTTTCAATTGAACCGTTTGAGGCATAAGAATTCATTCTTTAAAAAATCTTAAAACCCTTTCCTAAACCGGAAAGGGTTTTTTTGTTTAAAATATTGACTTTAAGGCAGTTTGCTGTTCAACATAAAGTTTAAATGTTAAGTTAACATTTACTTAAGTTTTATAAATTGATTTTGTTTATTATTATTTTTAAATATTTAAACATTAGTTTACAAAATCTTGAATTTAAGAAAACTTTCTAAGGTTTGTTTTATAATAAGTTTGGGGTAAACTAATTAACTATGAAAACAAACTACATTTTAGCATTACTATTATTCTCATTTTATGTCGGCACTTCCCAAAATGGAAACATTAGAGGTGTCATAACAGACACTTACGGTATCTATGTGCCAGGAGCCAATGTTTTAATTGAAGAGCTGGGAAAAGGTGCCATTTCTGATGGTGATGGCGAATTTTTAATTCTTAATGTGCCAGAAGGCACTTATAACTTAACGGTTAAGTACCTTGGTTATGATGACAATATCATAGAAGTAACTGTTACATCAGGTCAAACAACTTCAACAAACTTTGTGTTAAGGGAAAACACTGAAGAACTTGATGCAGTGGAGATTATTGGTTACTCACTAGGAGGCCAGGCAAGGGCGCTGAACACCCAAAAGAACAAATCAAACATTACCAATATTGTATCTACTGATCAAATTGGGAAATTCCCCGATGCCAATATTGGAGATGCCATGAAACGAATTCCCGGTATCACGATGCAGGTCGATCAGGGAGAAGCAAGAAATATCATCGTGAGAGGTCTTGCACCTCAGTTAAACTCTGTAACACTTAACGGTAGTAGAATTCCTTCGGCAGAAGGTGACAATAGAAATGTACAGATGGATTTAATTCCATCAGATATGATTCAAACCATTGAAGTAAATAAAGCCGTCACTCCTGATATGGACGGTGATGCACTTGGTGGATCCGTAAATTTGATTACACGATCTTCACCACAAAACTTCAGGCTTTCAGCAACAGTGGGTTCAGGGATAAACTTTATTACAGACAAGCGTATATTAAACGGGTCCTTTTTAATAGGTGATAAATCTGAAAACAAAAAATTTGGATGGATGCTTTCGGCCTCTATCAATGACAACGATTTTGGTTCAGACAACGTAGAAGCTGTTTGGGCTAATGAAGCAAAGTTAGATGGCGAGGATATTACCGTGAATCCTTATGTTGAAGAAAGTGATATACGGGTTTATTTGGTACAACGCGTAAGAAGAAGTTTTTCTGCAAACTTTGACTACTCATTTGATGAGAACAATACCATTTTCTTTAAATCTATGTACAATTGGAGAGATGACCGTGAAAATAGATTACGTCTTAGATATGATGATATTGAACCGGTATTTGGCGAAGGTGAAAACATCGTGGGCTATGAAGGAAGAATAAGAAGACAAACAAAAGGAGGTATTGATGGAGGTAGAATACAGAATACCCGCCTTGAAGACCAGCGTATGCAAAACTACACCTTGAATGGTGAACATTTAATCAACAATTTACAACTGGACTGGTTATTTTCATATGCAAAAGCATCTGAAGAAAGACCCAATGAAAGGTATGCGGAATATCGTAGAGGGGGCGTTACACTCGATGCAGATTTTTCTGACCCTGAATTCCCCTCCTTTTCCCCTGCAGATTCAAACCAAGTCACTCCGGACCAGTTTAATAGAAATGCTATTTCGGAGCAATATGGATTAACGGAGGAAGAAGATTTTAATAGTTTTTTAAACTTTACATTGCCCGCTGACTTTTTTGGAAAAGGTGATGGTACTTTTAAATTTGGTGCCAGGATGAGATTAAAAAATAAGTTTAGAGACAACAACTTTTTTGAATATGAGCCTACAGATGAAAACCCACAGGCGTTTGGCACTTTAGCAGATGTTCCTCTAAGAGACTACACAGACCCCGATTTTCTGGCGGGAGGTCAATATGCAGCAGGTTCTTTTATGGATCCAAGGTTTTTGGGAGGCTTAGATTTAAACAACACCAACTTATTTGAATCTGAGGATATTCCTGACGAGTACTTAAGAGGCAATTATGATGTAAGCGAAGATGTGTTTGCAGGATATGTTATGACCAATCAAAAAGTATCTGACAAGTTTAGTATTTTGGCAGGGGTAAGGTTAGAGACCACTAAAATAACAGCGACAGGAAATGAGATATTAGAAGAGGAGGAACTCATTGGTCAAATCACTGATGAAAGTTCATACTCAAACATTCTGCCCGGCGTTCATTTGAAATATGATGTAACAGACAAAACAGTTTTAAGATTTGCCTGGACAAATACCATTGCAAGACCTAACTATGTTGATCTTGTTCCTTCAGTTGACATCTTACTTGAAGACGGAGAAATTGTTTTAGGAAACTCTGACTTAGACCCTACAACCTCAATGAATTTTGATGTAATGGCAGAGTACTATTTTAATTCGATTGGTTTGTTATCAGGAGGTGTATTTTATAAAAGAATTAATGACTTTATCTATACACAGATTGGAGAAGTGGATGCAGGTGAACCCAATGCAGGTTTTAGGACCTTCCAACCCCAAAATGGGGATGACGCCTATGTTGCAGGAGCTGAAGTTTCCTTTCAAAGACAGCTGGACTTTATTCCGGGAATAGGTAAAAACTTTGGTGTATTTTTAAATTATACTTATTTAACCTCAGAGGCCAATGGCATCAGAAACGAAGATGGTGACGAAAGAGGGGATCTAGAACTTCCAGGTGCATCACCAAACATGTTTAATGGTTCTTTATCTTATGCTGATAAAAAATTCAGTGCAAGGATATCCGGAAACTTTTCTGACGCCTATATAGATGAGCTAGGAGGAAACAACTTTGAAGACAGATATTATGACCAACAGTTCTTCCTTGATTTTAACGTGACTTATGCTATCAATAAAAACTTAAGGATCTATGCTGACTTAAACAACATTACCAATCAGCCGTTAAGATACTATCAAGGTGTTAAAGAAAGAACACAGCAAGTTGAATTTTATGACAGACGTTTAACTTTTGGTTTGAAATATGATATCTTTTAATATATTTTATTTGTTAGTTAATTTTCCAAAGGGCGCTTGTTGCGCCCTTTTATCTATATATTGAAAACTTATTATTTAACTTAAACTTTTCTTATGAAATTCATTGTATTCCTTATGAGTGTTGTTTTATTAATTTCCTGTCAGAAAAAATTACCGGGAACACCTCCAGATATTATTACAGAAACCACACTCCACGACACAGATGATCCAGCTATATGGGTCAATAAAGAGAACCCATCTGAAAGCATCGTTTTTGGAACAGATAAAGATACAGATGGCGCAATTTATGCTTTTGATTTAGACGGTAAGATTATAGAGGATAAAACAATAAGAGGTTTAAAAAGACCTAATAATGTTGACATCAGATATGATTTTAAACTCAATGACTCTACTAAAGTTGATCTAATGGTTTTCACCGAAAGGGAACGTAAGCAAATTAGATTATTCTCAATTCCGGATATGATACCTTTGGATAATGGCGGGTATCCGGTTTTTGAAGGGGAAACAGAACCTGAATTTGATTTCCCAATGGGAATTAGTTTCTACCATTCACAGGTAGACAGTACCCTTTACATCATAGTGGGTAGAAAAAATGGTCCGGAGACAGGTTATTTACATCAGTTTGAGTTAAAATCAGACAGTACAGGGGTTGTTATAGACTTGGTGAGAAAGTTTGGAAAGTTCAGTGGCAAAAAAGAAATAGAAGCCATAGCTGTTGACGATGCCTTAGGTTTTGTGTACTATTCAGACGAGACTCATTGTGTTAGAAAATACCATGCAGATCCCTCAAAAGGGGATGAAGAACTGGCATGTTTTGGTGGCGAAACTTTTAAAAGAGACAATGAAGGAATTGCCATTGTTGCTTATGAAAATGAGGAAGGCTATATTATAGTATCCAATCAGCAGGCAGAAACCTTCAATATATTTTCCAGAAAAGACAACACCTTTATAAAAGAAATTAACTTAAACACAAAGCAAACTGATGGATGTGAAGTTGTAACCATTCCACTTAATGATACCTTTAAAAATGGCTTGTTTGTCGCAATGAATGATGAAAAGAATTTCTATTTTTATGATTTAGCCAAATTAGGACTCAACCAATAACTAAGAATCCTTTTTATAAAGACACCTGCATTATTAAACTTTTGCAGGTGTTTTTAGTTTATAAAATTTAAACACAGCAATGGTAGTAAATAATTATCCAACCATTTGCAATTGATTGTTTCTCTTTTTATAAATCAAGTACAAACGAATATTCAAGTTCTGCTCGTGGAGCGTTTTCCCCAGTTGCATACGTTTCGACAGTCACATTTCCATCTTTGGTTATCGTCATCACTCTGAACATTGGAGTATGGTTTGTTTCATCGGGAATTTTGGTGCGTTCCAGAGCGGGAATATGAAGGTAGTGAGTGTGATCAATTTTTTTGGAATGGTTCACCCTTTCCATATCCATGTGTAAATCTCCGGAAATAACTACGGCAAGATTCGCTTGTGGTATAACCTGATTTATGAACAGTTGGTTGCTAATACCCTTTTCCGGGTTTTCTGCATAAACACCCTGTTGCGCTCCATGCACTATTAAAATAACTGGCTTTGGGGCTAAACGCTGAATTTGTTCAAGAATCCATTCTGAGCCGCTGTCATCAAATTCACGTCCGTGATCGGGGGAAGCAAATACAAATGCCAGTTTATCGTGGTTGATAACATAACTTTTATTTTTAATATCGCTGTTCCATTGTTGGGCAAACTCAAGGTAGCGCTCCACCGTGCTGCCGTGTTCCTCGTTGCCCATGATGGGATAAAAAGGAGCTTTTAGTCTTTGAAATACCTCGGTTGCTGCTTCATATTGTATTTCTGTTCCTTTATGAGCAACATCGCCAACCCCGATAACAAAATCGATGGGCTGTGTTTCCATAAGTAGATTAATTTGCTCAACAGCAGCATTTGTATGGGGGAATTCAGCACATGGTTTTGGTTCACCGTCGCCAATAAAAGCTACCCGAAGCAATGTGGAATCTTCATCGGCATGCTTTCCGGTCATTGAAAACTCTAATACTTCTTTACTAATGGTATCTGCTTTGCTAATTTCATTTTTCTCGGGGTTTTCCTTATTGGAATTTCCCTGACATCCAGCCAAAAATAGGGCAATAAGAATCATCGAAAGGTTTAAATAATTTTTCATTCTTATGTTTTATATATATTTAAAATAATCATTAACTATTGTCATTTCAAGCTTAAGCATATCAATCAAATATCCAACATAAAAACCTTTACTCCTATACCCATTCTTTATCAAATTGTTAAATTCAAGCTGTCATTTGTTACCTAAGTCTTAAATGACTTCAAAAAAAAAACCTCACTAAAATTAGTGAGGTTTTTAAAAAATGTAAAAGTTTGTTAGTACCTGTAATACTCAGGCTTAAACGGTCCTTCAACAGTAACACCTATGTACTCTGCCTGATCTTCTCTCAATGTTTCCAGCTCAACACCGATGCGCTCCAGGTGAAGTCTGGCCACTTTCTCATCAAGATGCTTTGGTAAAACATATACTTTGTTTTCATACTGATCAGTATTTTTCCACAATTCGATTTGTGCCAGTGTCTGGTTTGTAAACGAGTTGCTCATCACAAAACTGGGGTGTCCTGTTGCACAACCCAAATTTACCAAACGTCCTTCTGCAAGAACGATGATGTCTTTTCCATCAATGGTATATTTATCCACCTGAGGCTTGATTTCGTCTTTGGTGTTGCCATAGTTTTTGTTCAACCAGGCCATATCAATTTCGTTATCAAAGTGACCAATATTACAAACAATGGCTTTATCACGCATCGCTCTAAAGTGACGCTCTTCTATAATATCTTTATTCCCTGTAGCAGTACACACAATGTCTGCATTGCCTATTACAGTTTCAAGTTTCTTAACTTCAAATCCATCCATCGCTGCTTGCAATGCGCAAATTGGATCAATTTCAGTAACCGTGACTATAGAACCGGCACCTTTAAAAGAAGCTGCTGTTCCTTTACCCACATCACCATAACCACAAACAACTACGCGCTTTCCGGCAAGCATAGTGTCTGTTGCACGTCGCACGGCATCAACGGCGCTTTCGCGACAGCCATATTTGTTGTCAAATTTTGATTTGGTCACACTGTCATTCACATTGATGGCGGGCATAGGCAGGGTACCTTTTTTCATACGCTCATACAAACGGTGAACACCGGTAGTTGTTTCTTCAGAAAGTCCCTTGATTCCGGCTGCAAGTTCAGGATATTGATCCAAAACCATATTGGTCAAATCACCACCATCATCAAGAATCATATTTAAGGGCTTGCGGTCTTCTCCGAAAAACAACGTTTGCTCAATACACCAGTTAAACTCCTCTTCTGTCATTCCTTTCCAGGCATAAACCGGAATTCCAGCGGCAGCAATAGCTGCGGCGGCCTGGTCTTGGGTAGAGAAAATATTACAAGAACTCCAGGTTACCTCAGCACCAAGAGCTATTAAGGTCTCAATCAAAACTGCTGTTTGAATGGTCATATGCAAACATCCTGCAATGCGGGCACCTTTTAAAGGTTGTTCGCCCTTATACTCTTCTCTAAGAGACATTAAGCCCGGCATTTCAGCTTCAGCCAGTTCAATTTCTTTTCTTCCCCAGTCGGCCAGAGAAATATCTTTAACTTTATACGCCGTGTAAGGCACTGTTTTCGTACTCATAATGTTATATTTGTATTTAGCAATTTTTAGGAACACAAAAATACGTAATATCTAATAAATTTCATGCCTCTTTACAAAACAATAACAGTAAACCCCCAAAACAAAGTGCTCATCTGGAAGATTGAAGAATCATTTGAAGACCTTATGAAAGGAATTTCTTTGACTGAAAACAGTCAATTGAGGATCTCAAACATGCTGTCTGATATTCACCGGCGGGGTTTTTTGAGTGTAAGACATTTGCTTAAAGAAGCCGGTTATTCTGACTACGATTTGGTTTATAACGAAAATGGAAAGCCCGACTTAAAAGACGGAACCTGTATTTCCATCACCCATTCCCATGAGTTTTCAGGCATTATCATCAGCAAAAATGAAGTGGGGATTGATGTGGAAAAACAGCGCGATAAAATTTTGCGCATTGCCAATAAATTCACACCTCTAAAAGAATACAGAACGCTTGCTAATGACACTGCTGTTATTCAGAAGTTAACTATCGTTTGGTGTGCCAAGGAAGCACTTTACAAATTGTATGCAAACCCGGGTGTGAGTTTTTTGCATCACATCGATGTAAAGGATTTTCAATTTGAGGATTTAGAAACCACTGCAGATATTATCTTTAACGGAAAAATAAACACTTACAAAGTGCATTTTTTTGAATTTGAAGAATTTACATGCGCTTATGCCATTTGCTAAAAAATAGTTTTTGAAGTTACTCTCTCAAATAGAAAACGCATATAAAAGCAACCAAAAATTATTGGCGGTTTTAATTGACCCTGAAAAGTTCAATGTAGCTAATGCGGCACAATTTTTAGAAAATCTCCCTGCTCAAACCACACACTTATTTGTAGGCGGAAGCACCGGAACAGAATTAGAAACTCAAAAAACAGTCGAGGTTTTGAAAAACAACAGTTCCTTGCCTGTGATACTCTTCCCGGGGGATGTATCGCAAATCACCCAAATAGCTGACGGCATTTTATTTTTAAGCCTGCTGTCCGGTGACAATCCGGAATACTTAATCGGCCAACAGAGAAAAGCGGTAGAAAAACTGAGAAACAGCAATCTTGAAATTATCCCCACCGGCTATATCCTCATTGACGGGGGAAAAGAAAGTGCCGTTGAAAGAATCAGCAAAACCCGACCCATGGACCCAAAGGACATCACAAAAATTACAGAGACAGCCCTTGCCGGTCAATACTCGGGAAAAAAATTGATTTATCTTGAGGCAGGCAGCGGGGCACTTAAGAGAGTTAATGATAAAATTATCACAAACGTAAGCAAAGAACTTGAAGTTCCTCTCATCGTGGGTGGTGGCATAAAATCAAAACAAGCGCTGGATCAGGTATATCAATGTGGTGCAACAATGGCTGTTATTGGCACTGCTTTTGAAGATAATAACTATAAAGGAGAATTATGAAGCACGTTATAATTATTTTAATATTCCTCATTTACAATTTCACGGCGATGGGTCAAACCATTCGTTTTTATGATGCAGAAACCAATGAACCGGTTTCTTTCGCAACTGTTTCTTTTGGTGACGGCCTGGGGGCTTTTGCAAATGCTGACGGGGAATTTTTGTTCCAGAAGAAAAGATATCCTGATGTAGATACACTTTTTGTTTCTGCCCTTGGTTATGCCGACCTCAAACTGGTCACCACTGAATTGGAACCGGCTTATGCAATGCAACAAGAAATAGACCAGTTAAAGGAAGTGGTTATTACCACTGCCCGAAAAGGAAAGTTCAAAACCCGTGAAACCAAACCTGTTTCCCATAACGACTACCACAACTCCTGGTTGCAAACGGTAGAAAGTGAAATTGCGGTTTTGTTTCGAAAACAAGAAGCAAAACCCACGCAACTAGCTACTTTACGGTTACCTATAAATGTAAAGGAAGCGGTGTCAGGTAAGAATATTTCTGTAAGGAAATTTTCGACTCTGATGCGGGTGAAGTTTTATGAAAATGAAAACGGAAAACCCGGCAGTGAAATTTCATATGGCAACATTGTGTTTGTCATTACCGAAAAAGAGGAAAAAGAGATTTTTGAACTCGATATTTCCGCAAATAATATTTTCATCCCTGAAAATGGTATGTTTGTTTCGATTCAGGTTTTAGGTCCTACAGATGCTTCAGGCAATCTCATTCAAACCAAAACTTATAACGAATATAAAACGCGTAGAGGTCTTGAGAAAATAGCAGTTTCTTTCAGGCCCTTATTACCGCTTACAAATCAAATCCGCGGACAGCAAACCTTTGTGCGCCGCATTTTTTTCAACAACAAAAAGTGGCAGGTATTTGATTTTAATTATAACCCAAACTCAGTTTTGTTACGCAAAGGATATAACAATTATGGCATGGGTGCTGAACTGCGTGTTTATGAAGATTAAAAAGAAAAAACTATGGATATTTCAGTAGAATTAACACTTTCACCCCTTCAGGATGCTTATGAGCAACCCATCATCGATTTTATAAAAAAATTGCGCAATTCAGGCTTTAAGGTTTTGGAAAATCCTTTGAGCACACAAATTTATGGTGACTATAATGATGTGATGCAACTTCTGCAGGAAGAAATCAAAATTGCCCTGGAAGCTGTGGAGCGTGGTGTGCTTTACATTAAAATTGTAAAATCAAACCGAAGCGACTATGAACCTCATTTTTGATTGGCTTTTTGGTCAATATAGTGGTTATTCAACACTACACATTGTTCTTGAAATAATCGCTGTTCTTTTTGGGTTGGTTTCCGTTTGGTTTGCCAAAAAAAACAACATCCTTGTTTTTCCCACGGGCATATTAAGTACCATAATCTTCGTTTATTTATTGTACACATGGGGCCTCATAGGGGACATGCTCATCAATGCATATTATTTTATGATGAGCATATACGGGTGGCATGTATGGACCCGAAAGGTTGATTCCACAAATCTTACACCCATTACCAGAACCACAAGCAAAGAGAAAAAAACAGTAGTAATCATTTTTCTACTTGCAATTGCATTTGTCTTCGCTGTTTATCAATGGTTTGACAGATGGAACGATTGGGTAGCATATGTTGACACCCTAACCACAGCAATCTTTTTTGTGGGGATGTGGCTTATGGCCAAAAGGAAAATTGAAAACTGGATATTTTGGATTATAGGAGACCTCATTTCTGTACCCCTATATTTATATAAAGGTTATACCTTTACATCATTACAATATTTTATTTTTACAATCATTGCTGTTTACGGATATCTGGAATGGAGAAAAATCATCAACACCCACACTCAAAAACTGACAAACCCCTGAAAATAGTATTGTTTGGTCCGGAATCTACCGGAAAAACTATGCTGTCATCAGATCTTGCAAAACATTACCAAACTACGTGGGCTCCTGAATATATGCGGGAATACCTGCAAAAAAAATGGGATGACAAGCAAGAAATTTGCACGCCGGAAGATCTTTTACCCATTGCAAAAGGCCAGCTGGAAGCAGAAAGAAAAGCTATTCAAAATGCACATAAAGTGGTATTTTGTGATACAAATCTTTTACAGCTCAAAGTATATTCAGAATTTTATTATGACGGATATTGCCCTGAAGAAATTAAAAGGCAGGTAAAAACAGATCACTACGACTTGTATTTATTGCTCGATGTTGATGTCCCCTGGGTGCCAGACGATTTGCGGGACAGACCGGAACACCGTGAAGAACTTTTTAAACTTTTTGAACAAGAGTTAAAACAAAACGATAAACCCTACATTGTCATAAGCGGAGGTTATACAGATAGGTTTCAAAAAGCCATTAAAGCTGTCGACACTTTATTGAAAAATGCCCATGAAGTTTACTAAAAAAGAAATAGAACAAATAGAAAACCACGGACTCACCCTCAAAAAGGCGGAACAGGATCTTGAAAATTTTGAGCGCGGTTTTTTGCACACAGAAATTATAAGCGCTGCAAAACACAATAACGGTATTGAGGTTTTAAATACAGCTGAAGAAGAACAATACATTCAGTTATTTGAAAAAAAGAAAGAGCGGCTTGTGATTGTAAAATTTGTTCCGGCTTCAGGAGCTGCTACCCGAATGTTCAAAGACTTACACTTCTTTGTTGATAATTATAATCCGGAAGAACAAAAGCTCAATAAGTATCTCAAAGAAAATTCCTCAGAAGAGATGCAAAAGTTTTTAAAAGGTCTTACCCATTTTCCCTTCATTAAAGTTTTAAGGAAAAAAATAAGAGCCCTCTACCCTGATTATAAATTTTACACAAAAGGCAAGCGCACCCATTTACTGGTAAAAACCTTACTGGAAGAAGACGGGTTGAGCTACAGCAACTTGCCAAAAGGGCTTGTTCCTTTTCACAGATATGCCAAAAACATAGCAACCGCTTTTGAAGAACAATTACTGGAAGGCGGTTTTTATGCAGCTTCTAAAGGACAGTGCTATATACACTTCACATTTTCAGAAGAACACGTTGAAAAATTTAAAAAAGAATTCAACCGCATCCAGAAAAGAGTGGAACGCAAAACAAAATGCACCTATCATATTTCATACTCCTTTCAAAACAAAAGTACAGATACCATTGCCGTGACCTTAAAAAACAAGCCTTTCAGGGATGTTGAAAAAAAACTTCATTTTCGCCCGGCAGGCCACGGAGCTTTGATTGAAAACCTCAACGATATAGAAGCAGATATAATATTCATTAAAAATATCGACAATGTCGTTCCGGAAGAAAACGTTGAGGATATCTCCCAGTTTAAAAAAATACTTGCCGGAAAGCTCCTTGAGGTTCAAAGCAAAAGCTTTCAGTTTTTAAAAGCTATAGATAAAAATGGTAATGATGAAGCACTCCTGAAAGACATCAGGGGATTTCTGGTATCATCATTAAACTGTAAGTCGTTGCCCGACACCCTG
Source organism: uncultured Flavobacteriaceae bacterium (assembly GCA_963975935.1). Lineage (GTDB taxonomy): Bacteria > Bacteroidota > Bacteroidia > Flavobacteriales > Flavobacteriaceae > Planktosalinus. The sequence continues at coordinate 454,300 of CAXBIQ010000001.1, read as the reverse complement.
GAGGACGCCGGAAAAATTTTAAACAGACCTATAAGGCTCTGCGGTATGGTACAAAACACCGGTGCTCCCGGTGGAGGGCCGTTTTGGGTTAAGGATAAAGAGGGTCACATTTCATTACAAATTGTGGAACTGTCGCAAATTAATACTACTGACAGTCACCAAATGAATATTGTAAAAGAAGCAACCCATTTTAATCCGGTGGATATTGTTTGCGGGATTAAAGACTACAAAGGTGAAAAGTTTGATTTAAGTCAATTTATAAACCCCGATGCCGGTTTTATCACCCAAAAAAGTTTTCAGGGTAAAACGATAAAAGCTCTGGAATTACCCGGATTATGGAATGGTGCGATGGCACACTGGAACACAATTTTTGTGGAAGTTCCTTTAAGTACTTTCAATCCCGTAAAAACGGTGAATGATTTATTAAATGAAAACCATCAGGCCGTTTAATCATGCAAACAGATATCGTCTTAAACGAACTCACATTCAAAGCCACCCGAAGCAGTGGTGCCGGTGGGCAACATGTTAATAAAGTTTCTTCACAAATTGAGTTAAGTTTTGATATTCCAAATTCGCAAGGGCTTAACGAGACCGAAAGAGAGCGTCTTTTAGAAAAATTAAGCTCCCGGCTCACAAAAGAAGGTGTTCTTCAATTAAGCTCAAGCGAAAGCCGCAGTCAGCATAAAAACAAAGCCCTGGTCATTGAGCGTTTCTTGAACCTTATCAAAGAAAGCCTCAAGGTCAAAAAGCCCAGGAAGAAAACAAAACCTTCAAAAAACGCGATTGAAAAACGCCTGAAATCCAAGAAAGAAAAAGCACTTAAAAAAGCCAACAGAAAACCACCAAAAATCAATTAATAATATTTAAATTTGTCCCATCTCAAAGGGGTGCTGATGTGGTGGTGAGTTTTTAGTGGTGAGAGATGAGTTAATATACAACTGTTAACCAAGAGCCATTAACTAATAACCATTCACAAAATCGGCTGAGATTATACCCAATGAACCTGGGCGGGTAATGCTGCCAAGGGACAGGAGCAAAGTGCTTCAACTGTGTATGAACCCCCTTTATAATTCGGCTCGAGCGATTTATTTAGGGTTTTTTTATGCACTTTTTTTAATCAATTAATAACAAAGAATAATCGCCCCTTTTATTCGTAATACATTTTTTTACGAATGAAAACTTTATTCACATTCTTGCGAAAGCGAGAACCTCATTTTCAAAATTCCTTCAGGAATTCCTTTTTAATTATTTGTTTAACTTTTTTAACTGTTAGCCCACTCTTAGCACAACAGGAAAATGACACCATCAAAGAGCCCGAAATGCTCGATGAAGTATTGGTAAGGTCCGTCAGGGTTGACGCAGATTCCCCCATTACACATAGCAATGTGAGTAAAGAGGAACTTGAAAAACGCAACTTAGGTCAGGACATCCCCATTTTACTGAATTATTTACCATCTGTGGTAAGCACCTCAGATGCCGGTGCCGGTGTGGGATATACATACATCCGTGTGCGCGGTAGTGACGCTTCACGCGTAAATGTAACCCTTAACGGAATCCCTTTTAACGATTCTGAAAGTCAGGGAACCTTTTGGGTGAACTTACCCGACTTTGCTTCCTCTATTGAAAACCTTCAGTTGCAGCGTGGTGTGGGAACATCAACTAACGGCTCCGGAGCCTTTGGTGCAAGTTTAAACCTTCTGACCGATGCCGTTTCTAAAGAAGCGGGCGCCGAGATTTCAAACAGTTTTGGAAGCTTCAACACCCGCAGGCACAACCTGAAGTTCACAACAGGATTGCTTCAGGACAAAGTTGAATTCGCCGGAAGGCTCTCTGCTATTGCATCAGACGGTTACATTGACAGGGCCTCATCAGATTTAAAATCCTATTTTCTGCAAGGTTCTTATTTAGGTGATAACACGCTAATTAAAGCCATAAGCTTTGGCGGACACGAGGTGACTTATCAAAGTTGGTTTGGCATAGATGCCGAAACCCTGGAAGAAGACAGAACATTTAATCCTGCCGGGATGTATTTTGATGCTAACGGCAATATGAAATTTTACGACAACGAAGTGGATGACTACAAACAAGACCACTACCAATTGCACTGGAATCAACGCTGGAATAATTACTGGTCAACTAATTTAGGTTTAAACTACACCTATGGCAGAGGCTTTTTTGAGCAATATCGAGAAGATGACTCTTTTGACACCTATGGTCTTGAACCCCTTGAAGTGGAGGGCGAACTTGTTGATGAAATGGACCTCATCCGCCGTCGATGGCTGGACAATGATTATTATGTCATCAATGCCAATGCCACCTATAAGAAAGATAATCTCGAGATCACTTCAGGTGTGTTTTACAGCTTATATGAAGGGGATCATTTTGGGGAAATCATTTGGGCACAATATGCTGCCGGATCTGAAATCAGAGACCGGTATTACTTCAGTGACGCAACAAAAAATGAATTTACCATTTTTTCAAAAGCCACTTACAAAATAAACGACCAATGGCAGGCGTATGGTGATTTGCAAGGACGTTTTATCAACTATAAAACCGGAGGTGTCACTTCAGATATCGTTTCCATTGATGTGGATGAAAGTTTTAGCTTCTTCAACCCAAAAGCGGGATTGAGCTACCAACTTAACCCGGCTAACCAGTTCTATCTCTCTTACGGAAGGGCTCACCGTGAACCCACTAGAAATGATTTTGAAGAAGGCATCAATACCCCGGAAAAACTCGACGATTTTGAGTTGGGTTGGCGATTTGCTTCTGAAAAAGTAAAGGTAAACACCAATTTGTTTTTTATGAATTACAAAGACCAATTGGTGCTTTCAGGAGAGTTGAATGATGTGGGAGCACCCTTGCGCACAACCAGTGGTGAAAGCTATCGTTTAGGTATTGAAGTGGATGCAGATATCCGACTGACCACCCAACTGCGCTGGATGCCCAATGTAGCTTTAAGCCAAAACAAAAACCAGGATTTTGTAGCCTCCATTGATGGGGAACTGGTTAACCTGGGAACAACTAACATATCGTTTTCACCAAGTGTGGTGGCAAACAGTATGCTAATTTATCAACCCATTCAAAACTTTCAGATAAACTGGTTGTCAAAATTTGTGGGTGAACAGTATATGGGTAATATTGATAGCGAGGCTTCAAAACTGGATTCCTTTTTTATCAACGACCTCAACATCGTTTATGAAATAAATGATATTCCGGTTTTCTCATCTATTTTACTCAATGGTATGGTCAACAACATCTTTGATGTAAAGTATGTGTCAAACGGTTACTTTTTTACTTATGATGATGATTTCTCAGACCCGGGAACCATCACCACAATTGAAGGTGCCGGCTATTACCCGCAGGCGGGTATACACGTTATGGCCGGTGTGACGTTGAAGTTTTAAACAGAACACATGACCCAGATTGCATTAAAAAACCTTCCCGATAAAAATCGGGAAGGTTACCATAACAAAAATTATAAATTCTTTTAAAATTAATTTGTGATTGTTACAACACTGCCATTTCGCTGTGCATTGTATCGTTGCATGGGATACAAATTAGGGTCTGACAGATGCTGACCGGTAATGATGTTGTATGTATTACTATCTTGAGTACACGGGCAGCTTGCTTCAATTCCGCCAATTGTCATTTTGGAACAGTCGTTTGGAGCATGGTTGGGATCACTTAATTCAAGAGCCACATACTGACTGTTGTCAACATTATAAACCACGATGCCTTTAATGCCTTGTGTATTTATTATAATACTGTTTCCGGGGAAATTAAGGAGGTTATATTGTGGCAAGCTCAGGTCCAGTTGTAGATTTACAAGAGGGTCAATTAAAAATGGATTATTTCTGTTTATATTATCATCTTCTTTACACGAGAAGATGGAGAGCATAAGAAATAAGAAAACAATTTTCTTCATGAATGTTTTTTAAGGGTGCAATTTACGATAAAATCAAAAGCAATTAAATTTTTCGTATATTTGTATATGAATCCCGTCCCGAATGGGATTTTTTAGTTCCCGCAGTTGACTGAACCATTCAGTGTAGCGGGATTCTTTGTATTATATAAAACGATGAAGTTATGAGTAAAGTATCTTATTACACCGAAGAGGGTTTGAAAAAATTAAAGGCAGAACTCGATCAATTGAGGGATGTAGAGCGCCCCAAAGCATCACAGGCTATAGCGGAAGCAAGGGACAAGGGTGACCTGTCTGAAAATGCAGAGTATGATGCCGCCAAAGAAGCACAAGGCATGCTTGAGCTCCGCATTTCTAAACTGGAAGAAGTAGTATCCAATGCACGTTTGATTGATGAGTCTCAATTAGATACTTCAAAAGCACTGGTACATTCAACTGTAAAAATAAAAAACCAGGCAAATGGAACACAAATGACATACAAACTGGTCGCACAAAGTGAAGCCGATTTAAAATCCGGAAAAATATCTGTCGACTCACCAATAGGCAAAGGTTTGCTTGGAAAAAAAGTGGGTGAAGTAGCAGAAATTCAAGTGCCAAATGGCTCTGTAAAATTTGAAATCCTCGAGATAAGCAGGTAGTAGCAGTATATGATTGTTTAAAATGAAAGACAGGTTATCCTGTCTTTTTTTGTATCCTCAATTTTAATTACCTTTAAAACAAAAATTAATTATCATGTCTACTGTTTTTTCAAAAATCATAAAGGGGGAAATTCCTTCCTATAAAGTTGCAGAAGATGATGACTTTATCGCTTTTCTGGACATTAATCCTAATGCCAAAGGTCATACCTTGTGTGTGCCTAAAGTTGAAGTTGACAAGGTTTTTGACCTGGATGAAACAACCTATTTAAAATTGATGAGCTTTTCCAGGAAAGTGGCTAAAGCTCTTGAGAATGCAATCTCATGCAAGCGTGTGGGAGTGGCTGTAATAGGACTTGAGGTGCCTCATGTTCACGTGCATTTAATCCCTATAAACCAAATGAGTGATATGGATTTCAGCAAAAAAGTAAAACTCACTGAAGAAGAATTTGAAGCACTGGTAGTGGACATAAAAGCACAAATGGAATGAATAAAGAGGAATACCCCTTAAAGGTAGTATTACGGATTGACTGGAGTGACCTCGATGTATATGAGCACGTTAACAATGTAAATATTATTCGCTATCTACAATCGGCCCGGGTGAATATCTGGGAAAAATCGGGTTTGTATGAAAGTTATAAAAAAACAAACCGAGGCCCCATGCTGGTTTCTTCCAAATGTGACTTTAAGAAGTCTTTATTCTATCCCGGCAAGGTTACAGTAAAGTCCCGTATTGGCTACATAAAAAACAGCAGTTTCTCATTGGAACACATCATTTTGAATGAAGTCGGCGAGGTTTGCATTGAAGCCAAAGATGTCGCTGTTTGTTTTGATTTTAACACTAAAAAAACTTATTCCATACCCGACTCGCTAAGACGGGTTTTTGAATCATTGTCCAGCATTCGTAAAGATATCTGAAAGGTGGTGCCTACTCCTTTTTCAGAGTGTTTTACCTTGATTTTACCATCGTGATAATCTTCTATAATACGTTTTGTGAGTGACAAGCCCAATCCCCAACCGCGTTTCTTCGTTGTAAAACCGGGAGTGAAAATTTTTGAAAAATCTTTTTTGGCTATTCCCTGGCCGGTATCTTTGACCAGAATATGAACTGTGCGGGTGTTTTTATATATGGAAATGGTTACTTTTCCTTTTCCTTTCATAGCGTCGATGGCATTTTTCACTAAGTTTTCAATTGCCCAGCTGTAAAGCTGCTTATTTAAAGAAACAAAAATAGGGTCATCAGGAATATTAAGTTCAAAATCAATAAGTTTTGAACTCCGGTTTTTGATATAATCAAAAGATTTTATGGTCTCTGAAACTACATCCTTTCTGTTAAGCACGGGTATTGAGCCCACTTTGGAAAAACGGTCTGTTATGGTTTGAAGCCTGAAAATATCTTTTTCCATTTCGTTTATATATTCGGGGTTCACGTGTTCTGATTTTAAAATCTCTGTCCAGCCGATCAATGATGAAAGCGGGGTGCCTATTTGATGAGCAGTTTCTTTGGCCATACCCGCCCATAGCCGGTTTTGTTCGGCCGCTTTTCGGGTTCTGAAGAAAAAATAAACCACAGCAACAAAAAGCAAAATGATCAAAAGGATGGCTAATGGATAGTATTTCAATTTGGTGATAATACTGGAATTTCCGTAGAAAATGGTACTGAGTGTTTCCCCTTCATAAGTCACGTCTATGGGTTCATACTGGCTTTTATATTTTTCAATGAGCGCTTCTTTTTGATTGGGAGTTCTGTAATCTTCTTCCTGTATATTATTGAATTCATAATCATCATCCTCATAGTTGTATAAAATCATGGGGGTTGTTGAATTACTGGTCAGGATATCAAGAGCCAGTTGTGCAATACTACTTTCGAGGTCAGAATCTTTTAAAACCTCTGCCTGTGCGGCTGCCCAAATTTCCATTCTAATGCGTTCATTTTCTTTTAATTCATTAAAAAAGATATAGGTATTCCATAATATAATAGTGACCGTAACAAGTGACAAGAGAACAAATATTATTCTGAAGTAATTTCTTTCGCTTTGCATTGAAATTTATTTTGAATGCTAAATATAACAGAAATCTGTTAATATAATTGTGTTCATAAATTAAAGGAACAATCGTCTTCATTTTTTATCACATTCGTTACCTTTGCTTTTATGCTAACATTAGACCCAAAAGACCTTTCTGTAGGTAGATTACATGGCTATCTGCTGGGTGCGGTAACACCACGCCCCATTGCATTTGCCAGCACAGTTGATACTAAAGGGAATATCAATTTATCGCCTTTTAGCTTTTTTAATGTTTTCAGTGCAAACCCGCCCATTTTAATTTTTTCCCCGGCGCGTCGCGGTCGTGATAATACCACAAAGCATACTTATGAAAATGTGCTGGAAGTAAAAGAGGTGGTGATAAACATTGTCAATTTTGACATGGTACAGCAAATGTCACTTTCTTCAACTGAATACCCTAAAGGTACAAATGAGTTTACCAAAGCCGGCTTGACTCCGCTTCCTTCAGAAAAAATTAAACCGCCCCGTGTGGCCGAAAGTCCCGTGCATTTTGAATGTATAGTAAATGAAGTGGTACAACTGGGTAAAGAAGGCGGTGCCGGAAACCTGGTGATATGTGAAGTGGTCAAGATTCACATTGACGAATCCATTCTAGACGAAAACCAAGTCATTGATCAGCAAAAAATAGACACCGTTGCCAGAATGGGCGGTAATTGGTACAGCCGTTCCAATATGGGCATGTTTGAAGTGCCGAAGCCCCTGACCACATTGGGCATAGGAGTGGATTCAATCCCTAAAGAAATAACATCAAGTACCGTTTTGACCGGAAACGACCTGGGCATGCTTGGTAATATTGAAAAGATTCCTTCAACAGAGGAGATAAAGGATTTTATATCTAATAATATGGAATCCAGAAAGATATTAAGTTCGTCAGATACAACTGAAATTCATAAATTAGCACAAAATTATTTACAACAAGGAGACATTCCTTCTGCCTGGAAGGTATTGCTCGCAAAAATTTAAATTATGGAAGTACAAGGAAAAATCAAGATGATAGGTGAAACGCAAACCTTTGGAAGTAATGGATTTAGAAAAAGGGAAGTTGTGGTCACCACTGAAGAGCAATACCCGCAACACATCATGGTTGAATTTGTTCAAGATAAAACAGATTTACTCAACAACTTTAATGTGGGACAAAATGTAAAAATAAGCATCAATTTAAGAGGGCGTGAATGGGTAAACCCTCAAGGGGAAACCAAGTATTTCAATTCCATTCAAGGATGGCGCATTGAGAATTTAGAACAAAGTTCTTCAAGTTCAGATATACCACCCACTCCTCCTGCCGAAGCCTTTGAGCCCATCAATGACCTTAATGAAGAAGATCACGACGATTTACCTTTTTAATAAGCCATCAACTATCAACGCGCAGCAACCTGCGCGTTTTTTTTATTCTTTAGAAAATGTCATTCACCAAGACACTGGAAAAGGTTTTTGAAAAATTTGTACCATCACCCTTTGTGATTGCAGTATTTTTAACCTTTTTAACCATCGTTTTGGCGTTGCTTTTCAGTGACAATCCTTCCGGCGAAAGCCATGTGGTTTCTGTATTAAAATTCTGGGAAAAAGGTATCTGGAACAACGACCTGCTGGTTTTTGGATATCAGATGATGCTCATCCTTGTTTTGGGGCACATCCTGGTTTTAAGCAAACCCATGAGTGCTTTAACAGATTATATTACAGGTTATGTTCACTCAACGGCAAGCGCTGTTATATTGGTGAGTGTCACAACTATGCTGGTGGCATTTTTTAACTGGGGGCTCGGCCTTATTTTTGGTGCCATTATGGCCCGAAAAGTTGCCGAGGCTTCTTTAAAAAGGGGGTTCTCCATAAACTACCCATTGGTAGGTGCTTCAGGTTATGTGGGGTTAATGATCTGGCACGGTGGTATTAGTGGTTCTGCACCTTTAAAAGTTGCTGAAGCAGGGCATCTCCCGGCTTTGATGGATGGCATTGTATCAACCGAAATGGCACAACAAATCCCAAATTTAATCTCCACTGGTGAAACCGTTTTAAGCTGGTGGAACCTGGTGATTTTTGGCGTTTTGCTTTTTGTAATTCCCTTAACTCTCTATTTTCTCAGCAAAAAAGTTGAAACAAAAAAAGTGCACCTTCCCCTAAAACCATATGCTCCTTCTGAAGAAAGCGATTCATCAAATAAAATTGAAAACTCTCAAATTGCTGCTATCGGGTTTGGTGTCCTTCTGCTTGCGGCTTTTTTTGTACAATATTATGAGGCTTTGAGCAGCCTTGTTATTACACCCAATATGCTCAACTTTTTTATGTTGGGTCTGGGTATTGTGTTGCACGGAAGTTTTAAAAGTTTTGCCAATGCTCTGGGCGAAGCCATTTCAGGGGCTTCGGGAATATTGATTCAGTTTCCTTTGTATTTTGGTATTATGGGCATTATGAAAGATACCGGAATGGTTACTATGATCAGTGAAGCGTTTATCAGTATTTCCAATGAAACCACGCTTCCACTTTTTACATTTTTCAGTGCCGGATTGGTCAATATTTTTGTGCCAAGTGGTGGCGGGCAATGGGCCTTGCAGGGACCTATCATTATAGATGCTGCTTTGCAACTTGGGGTTCCCTTGCCAAAAATCATCATGGCCCTATCTTATGGCGATCAAATTACAAATATGCTCCAACCTTTTTGGGCTTTGCCTTTGCTTGCCATTACTAAATTAAAGGCGCGGGAAATTTTGCCCTATACGGTTATTTTAATGCTTGTGGGTAGTTGTGTCTACCTGCTGGGCCTGCTTATATTTTAAAAAGACTATGGTTTATCTTGAAGAAAACACCCCGTTTCCGGATGTCTCACTTGCAGATGAGGATGGACTACTCGCATTGGGGGGCAAACTTTCGCCTAAGCGTTTGATGAATGCATATCGCCAAGGTATCTTCCCCTGGTTCAGTGACAATCAACCGGTGTTGTGGTGGAGCCCAGACCCCAGAATGGTTTTGTGTCCCGAGAATTTCAAGGTTTCTAAAAGCCTTAGACAGAGGCTGAAAAACAATCCTTTTGAAATTACTTTTAATAGCGCTTTCGCGGAAGTGATAAAGCAATGTGCCCACACAACCCGAAAGAAAGAAACCGGGACCTGGATAACCCAAAGTATGCAGGAAGCATATCTCGAACTCCACCGTTTGGGTCATGCAACTTCAGTAGAAGTGTGGGAAGAAGGAAGACTGGTGGGCGGACTCTATGGCATTGATCTTCCGGATAAGAAAATATTTTGTGGGGAGAGCATGTTTCACCATGTGCGGGATGCCTCTAAGATAGCCTTCTACTATCTGGTGCAAAAGCTGAAAGAAAAAAAATATCTTCTTATTGATTGTCAGGTCTATACAAGACACCTTGAATCCATGGGGGCCGAAGAAATGAGCAGAGAAACGTTTATTTCAATTCTTACAAAATAGCCACACACATATACAGTTTATCGAAAATAATTTGATTTTATTAAATTATTTATCACATTTATCGCCCTAAAAATTTTCATCCCCGCAATTTATGAGCAACTTTTTAACTCTCCCCACTCTTTTTCTGGCTTTAAGCTTTTCTGTTTATGCACAGCAATCTGATATTGCATACTCTCAAAAAGATCAATTTATTGATGTGGTAAAAGTGTATGAAAAAGTGGTTGAAGATGGTTATGAATCGGTTCAGATTTATGAAAAACTAGCGACTACAAATTTTGAAAGAGGCCAATATGCAGCTGCAAAAAAATGGTTTGAAAAATGGTTTGAAAAAGACAAGAACCCCGATGTAACGGCTTATTTAAAATATTCCCAAACTCTTAAGGAGCTCAGGGAATTTGAAAAGGCAAAACATTATTTAGACCTTTACGAAAAGAAAGCCAAAAAATAATTACACTTCGTTATACCTAAAACAATCAACTAAATGGTCATTGAGCATTCCAGTCGCTTGCATATGGGCATATACCACAGTGCTTCCCATAAATTTGAACCCGCGTTTTTTAAGGTCTTTACTTACTTTATCTGATAAAGGAGTGGTTGCCGGTGCTTCGCTCATGCTTTTCAGGTTGTTTTTGATGGGTTTTCCGTCAACAAAATCCCATATATAGTTACTGAAACTTCCATACTCTTCCTGCACTTTTATAAATGCAGCGGCATTGCTAACAGCTGCCCGCACTTTGAGCTTGTTCCGGATAATACCTTCGTTTTGGAGTAATTCCTGAATTTTACTTTCGGGATATGCAGCAATTTTTTTGTAGTTAAAATCATCAAATGCCTTGCGGAAGTTTTCGCGTTTACGCAAAATGGTTATCCAGCTCAGGCCTGCCTGAAAGCTTTCCAAAATCAAAAACTCAAACAATACCTCATCATCATATACAGGCACGCCCCATTCAGTATCGTGGTAAGCAACATACAGGGGGTCAGTTCCGCACCAGGGGCACCTTTTTGTGATTTTAGTCATAGTAATTTAATTGAAAAGATATTAGTTTAGCCTCTTTAAAACGAAGATAACACAAGAACCCCAAACGTGAAAGTATCCTTCTTTCTTTTCGACTATGTAAAAAAATATTTATGGAAACACAAACTGTTACAATTATTGAAGATATTATTAAAGAAGCTTTGAACAGTTCTATTTCATATAGCGCGTACTCAGAACAGATGCTTGATTTTTCTGAAAACAGGAGAACATCGGGGCCAGAGCAGACAGAAGCCCTTATAGGTTATACTGAGCTCAATTACCGGCGAATGAAACGGCTGGATAAAACCATAAGAATTGATGAAAAATCTTTACATGAATTCCTGAATATCCAAAAAAGCATCACCTGGCTTGTTATCACGGAAGCCTGGTGTGGGGATGCCGCACAGGTTTTACCGGTTTTAAACAAAATAGCAGAAGCCACTCCAAAGATAACATTGAAGCTTGTTTATCGCGATGAACATCCTGAATTAATTGATATGTTTTTAACTGCCGGTTCCCGTTCCATCCCAAAGCTTATCGCCCTGAATGAAAACGATAGAGTTCTATACACCTGGGGACCACGTCCCACAGAAGCGGCAAAAATGGTAGTGGATTTCAAAAACCTTAACGGTCTTCTCACACCGGATTTTAAACAGGATTTACAGCTCTGGTACAATAAAGACAAAGGGTTGAATATCATTGCAGACCAGCTTGCTCTCTTGAATCAATTGCGCCCCTGACCGGGAAATATATAGGTAATCGTGCCCAATTGTGATTGATTGTCTGATGTGCTGAAGGATGCCCCGGCAGCATACTGCAAGGCATTATCGACAAGGCACCCATCTAATGACGTGGAACTGGCTTCGTTTAAAGAAGTTTCTATCACATTGCCAAAGCCATCAACAACGATATTGACCACAATTTTTCCGGACTTTTCACAAGTATAGATAGGGTTGGGAAAATCAATCACATTTCTCCCTGATAAATTGTAATACATAGAGCTGTTTCTGTTGGATGTATTTTCAAATGCAATGTCATTTGAGGTATTATCTCCGCGGGAAACTTTTTCTTTTTCCGGTTTTGGGGTTGGTGCTTTTGGAGTATTTGCAGCCGTCACACTTGCATTTTCATCCAAAGCAGCAAGTAAATCCCGTTCTTCTGCAAGTTCTTCCAGGATTTGATCGTCTATACTCTTTTCATTTGAAGGTTCATTTATTCTGCCTGATTCATTCTGTGACGTAGTTGTCAATTCGCTTTCAGCAGCTTTTTCTGCTTCGTTGAATGCCCTGTGGGTTTCCAGATCACTACTTTCATCAGGTTCCTTTAGTTCCTCAAAGAATTTCTCAAGTTCTTCTGTTTCTTCAAAATCCAGGGTATACTTTGTGCTGTTGGGCAAGCTTGATTTTGTAGAAAATGTATAACTAAGCAGCCCGGCAGTAAAAATACTTACTGTCAAGACGGTAATTACAAGTGCTTTATATTTTTCTGAAAATTGCATATTTTTCAGTCGCAAGGTACTATTTTACGACCGAAAGTGTATGAGGCTTAGTAATTTATTAAGATTCTGAAGCATTAAGCAGGTTTTCAAAAGCCTCTATCGAAATGGCATCTTCTACAGAAAAACTTCCGATTCTGGTGCGCCTTAAAGCCGAAAGATGTGCGCCATTCTCCAAAGCCTTGCCAAAGTCATGCGCCAGTGAACGAATGTATGTGCCTTTGCTGCATTGCACCCTGAAATCTACTTCCGGCAGGGCAATGCGGGTGATTTCAAATGCTGAAATATGAACGGTCCTGAAGGCGACTTCCACATCTTCACCGCTACGGGCAAATTCGTAGAGGCGTTTACCATCTTTTTTTAATGCTGAAAACACCGGTGGTTGTTGTTGAATTTCACCGATAAATTGGTGTGTGGCAGCCTGTATCTTTTCTTCGGAAATATTGGAAATATCAAACCGTTCGTTGATTTCGGTTTCCAGGTCAAAGCTGGGCGTGGTGGCTCCCAGGGTAAAGGTGCCTGTGTATTCTTTTTCCTGACCCTGGTAGGTATCTATTTGTTTGGTAAATTTTCCGGTGCAAATGATTAAAAGTCCTGAGGCCAATGGGTCTAATGTACCGGCGTGACCTACTTTTATCTTTGTTAGTTTGAATTGCTTCCTGATGAGCCAGCGCACTTTATTGACCACCTGAAAAGAAGTCCAGTTCAGGGGTTTATCGATTAAGAGGATTTGGCCTTGCTGGAAGGTTGCTGCTGATGCGATTGTATTCATTTGTCAAAAATACTCTTTCTAAAAAAAAATTGTATGTTTATAATAAACTATTTGGATATGAAATTCTCTCAACTATTGTTTATAGCCATAATAATAGCTTTTTTTTCTTGTCAGGATAAAGAAAAAGAACCTTGCAACTACATAACTGATTATCATCAGTACATTTATCAAGCAGAGATTGCTTACTTAAAAGAAGATTATCAAAATGCATACGACTTAATAAAAAAAGCAGAAAAAAACTGTACTTTATTGAATCAAACGGCCATATATGAACCCCGGATGATGGCTGAAATTTGCATTAGGTTAGATAAAAAGGAAGAAGTCTTTCCTTATTTGTATATGCTTTTAGAAAATGGCATGCCTTTTTCATCAGTTTTAAATAATATGGCTTTTGAGCCCTTGTTTGAAATGCCGGAATGGGAAAATTTTGCAACCAAAGCCCCTGAAATCGAAACCCAATTTCTATCATCTATCAATAAAGATTTGCGCAACGAAATTATTGAAATGAATTATCAAGATCAATTGTACAGAACCGGTAATAGCGACTATGAAAAAATGCAATTTGTGGATAGCATCAACGAAAATAGAATCAAAGAAATTTTTGAAACCTACGGCTATCCTAGTGATAAGTTAATTGGCCCTTCAACAGTGGATGAACATACAGATATTACTGCTATGCTGATGCACTTTAAAGACACAACCTATTTTAAGCCTATATTACTCGATTACATTAAAAAAGGAGATGCCCCACCAAGGATTTTACCCAGTATGATAGATAGTCGTTTAAGAAGGGCTGAACAGTTTTGGTATGGCATTTATAACAATGCAGACAGCACCAAAATTAAAGATTTTAAGAATATCGATAAAAGAAGGGTTGCTGTGGGTTTAAGACCCTATCAAATGGAAAAGGAATATTTTGAGCTTATTCGAAAAAAATATAATATTGATGACTCTTATTTTAATTAACAGCAATTAATTATAATATCCAAACACAATAGACATCACCCCAACTACAAAGCAGTAGACAGCAAAATAAGACAGTTTACTTTTCTTGACGATGGCTATCATCCAGGTACAGGCAATGACACCAAAAACAAAGGCTGCTGCGAAACCGGCGATCAAAATACCCAGATTGGCCGTTTCTGTTGAAATGTCCCCGCTTAAAATATCTTTGGTCATTTTTCCCAGAATCAACGGCACTACCATCAAAAAGGAAAAACGTGCCGCCCGCTCCCTGTCGATACCCAGCAAAACAGATGTTGCAATGGTAGCACCACTGCGGGAAATACCCGGGAGAATGGCAATGGCCTGTGCTACACCAATGACAAAAGCATTTTGAAAGGTTACTTTTTTGGTTGTTTTTTTGGCTTTATCTGCAAGCCATAAAAGCAAGGCCGTGATGATTAACATAAAACCCACAAATAGTATATCACCACTAAAAAAAGATTCCAGTTGGTCACTAAATACCAGCCCGATAAAAACCGCAGGGACCATCGATAAAATTATCTTCAGGGAGTATTTGAATTCCTCATTCCATTTCAAATGAAAGAGGCCCTGAAAGATTTCGACAATATCTTTTCTAAAAACAATTACCGTGCTCAGTGCTGTGGCAAAGTGTACCACCACAGTAAACAATAAGCTTTCTTGCGGAACGCTTTGATCGCCTAATATGGCTTTCCCAATTTCAAGATGACCGCTGGAAGAAACGGGTAAAAACTCCGTCAACCCCTGGACGGCTCCAAGGATTAATGCGTCAAGATAGGTCATTTATTATTTTTTTGGGTTCAAAAGGATTGCATACACTTCAATGGCAAATCCTATCAGGATTAACGCCGGGGCTAATCTTATGCGCCTCCAGTTATATATCTCGGGGTTGAACACATTGGGGTCGTCGCTGCCGCCGCCCACCATCAGGATGAACCCAAGGGCAATAAACCCAAGGCCAATAAACATCCATTTGTAGTTTTCTTTTTGAAAAATAAATTCTTCTTTGTTTTCTAACTTTCTCTTTTGCTCACCCATATTAAAGTATTAAATTAGAAGTACGAAGTTAAAAGTTAAAATCTGTACTCTATGGATTAATTTATAATTTTTTTCTTGCAGTATTGATTGAAGAAACCATAATTGCTAATATTTCTTCAGATTCTCTTTGTAGTCTTTTTATCTCTTCAGGAAATAAATCACATACAGTTCCTAAAAGTTCAAGAAAATATGAAGATTCATCTGCTTCTTCTTCTACAATTTTTAATTTATTTATAAAGTCCCTTGTGGACTTTGCTCTTTGGGAAGCTCTATAGTTAGCACCAACAGAACTTGAACATTTAATCAATTGGTTAACATAAGCATTATATTCTCTGGTTTTCGGAAGCTTACTACATAAAACCCAGCAATCAATAGCAAATTTCTTAGTTCTATCTTTTAAATCATTTTGCATCATTACTTCTAACTTCGTACTTCTTACCTCATACTTCTAACTTCGTACTTCTTACCTCATACTTCTAATAATACAATTCATCCGTTCTTAAATTCAAAAACCGTTGTGTGGCAAAGAAGGTGCTCAACCAGGAAATGAAAACTCCCAAAACAAAAATCAACAGAAACAATGCCCCTAATATCAAGGGTTGTTCCAGTAGTAAAAGTTCCGGGAAGGTTTGATTGAGGTAATAAATCACGATGCCCATCCCTATCCAGGCCACAACAATACCCACTATACCCAGTTTGATACTTTTCCAGATAAAAGGTTTTCTGATAAAACTTTTTGTAGCCCCCACCATTTGCATAGTTTTAATGGTAAACCGCTTTGAATAGACCGAAAGCCTGATGGAACTGTTGATTAACAAGACTGCGATAAAGGTAAAAACTCCGCTTATAATCAGTATCCAAAGACTTATTTTCTTTACATTATCATTGAGCAATGCGATGAGGGGCTTGTCATAAATCACCTCATCCACAAAACCCTTTGCGGTGATTTCGGAAGTAATTTCTTCCATCAATTCAGGTGTGACATAGTCTGCATTTAAATACACATCAATGGAATTTTGCAAGGGGTTGTATCCCAGAAAATCCATAAAATCTTCACCGATGGTGGCGCTGTGTTCAACTGCAGCCTCTTCTTTGGAGATAAATTCGGCGCTTTTAGTATACTCTGCCAGTGCCAGGCTTTTCTGCATTTGATTGATTTCAACTTCCTTGGCGGTGTCTTTCAAATAGATGGTCAACGCAATTTGTTCCTTGAAATGATCAGCTACTTTTTTGGTGTTCAATACCAAAAGCCCCAGCAGCCCCAGTAAAAACAATACCAGTGATATACTGATTACTACCGAGAAATATGAGGAAATCAAACGGCGTTTCTGGTATTTTTCAAAAGACGTGCTCATATGGATTTGATGTTTTCTGGTGTAAAAATACTAAAGTTAAGGAACTTTAAAGCGCTTATTTCATTTGAAATAACTTAAAAATGAAAGAAAAAGTATATTCCATAAATACAAAAAAGCTCCTCATAACTGAGAAGCTTTCTGTTGTGCGGATGAAAGGACTTCCCGATAGCCATCGGGATAAACTTCTCGACCCTTCAAATTTTATCATATAAAAAAGCTTTGTTGAAATAAAAAAGCCTCTCATTTTTGAGAAGCTTTCTTTGTGCGGATGAAGGGACTTCCCGATAGCCATCGGGATAAACTTCTCGTCCCTTCAAATTTTATCATATAAAAAAGCTTTGTTGAAATAAAAAAGCCTCTCATTTTTGAGAAGCTTTCTTTGTGCGGATGAAGGGACTCGAACCCCCACACCTTGCGGCACCAGATCCTAAGTCTAGCGTATATTGCACCAAATTGAAACAAAGTCATTCATTTTCAATTGATTATACGATTCTACATTTTCTTTAATATCATCTAATATCAATTGATTTCAACATTTGTTGTACCTATGTTGTACCTGAAAAGAACAATAATTTCGTATCTTTATGGTGTACTTAGGTAAAGGAATACATTCAAAATGGAATGTTGTACCTATGTTGTACCTGATTTGACTTTCGTACTCAAAACAGGTCAATTATGTCATCAAACGCAAAGATAGTTCTACGTAAAAAACCAAACAGTAAAGGGCTTTACCCATTAGCTGTTCGAATTACAAAAAATCGTCGTTCAACATATCAATATATAGGTCATTATATTGACATAGAGGATTGGGACGAAAAAAATATTCGAGTAAGAAAGTCTAATTCAAATGCTGATAGTTTAAACAAGTTGCTATCACAGGAACTCTCGAACGCCAATAAAGCACTTATTGACTTACAATCCGAGCATAAAGATGCATCTGCCAACCAAATCAAAAAAGAGATATATGCCTCGGGAAACTCTGCTACCTTTTTTGAACTAGCACAAGAGCATCTGGACGAATTGGAAATCGCCGAAAAATTAAACCGCTTATCTACGGATAGTGCTTTGGTTAGCTATATCATAAAGTTTAATAAATCAAAACAGTTGGCTTTTCAGGAAATTAACGAACGCTTCCTAAAAAAGCTGATGATATATTTGAAAGCCAAACACGAACTTTCAGAAACATCAGTAATGAACATCTTAGTCCTCATTAGGTTGTTGTTCAACAGAGCTATTAAGCTCAAAATAGTTAGTAGGGAATTATATCCTTTTGGTGGTGACAAGATTAAAATTAAGTTTCCAGAAACAAGCAAAGTCGGGTTGAATATTATTGAAGTAAGAGCCATAGAAGCTCTTGAGAATTTAACTTTGAGTGAAATACACACTCGAAATGTCTGGCTCTTTAGTTTTAATTTTGCCGGAATGCGAGTTACCGATGTATTGTGGACAAAGTGGTCTGACATATACGACAAAAGGTTGCATTATAGAATGAACAAAAACTCAAAATTACTATCATTAAAAATTCCAGATAAGGTTTTCAAAATTTTAGATTATTACAAAGAAGACAAAAGATATGCAACCGATTTTGTTTTTCCCGAATTGAAAAAAGCGAATCTCGATGATGCAAAAGATGTCTATAACAAGAGAAAGACAGCTACCAAGAAATTTAATGACAACTTAAAATCTATAGCTAAAAAGGCGAAAATTGATAAGAAAATTACAATGCATATTGCGAGGCATACCTTTGGCAATATTGCTGGTGATACCATCCATCCCTTTATGCTGCAAAAATTGTATCGTCATAGCGATTTAAAAACCACATTGAACTATCAAGCTAATTTTATTCACAAAGAAGCAGATGATGCTTTGGATAGTGTGGTAAATTTTTGAACTATTATCAGCCATCTGCAAATATTTTAAAGTCATATTTCAACATATTCAATTGCCATTCCCTTACCTTTACCAACATAATTTTATGTTTATGGTGTTAAAGGTTAAATGGACTGAATTTAAAAGTAGTCTTGAAAATTTTCAGTCCGAAGGAAATGCGCTTATTAAAAAATATAAAGCAGCAAGAACTGAGGATTTATTAAATGAATTGAAAGAGGAAAAACAATCGTGGGAAAGCGATGTAATCAGTTATGTAAAGGCTTCTTTTGACCCTGAACACACCAATTTTGCATACGAGTTTAAGGCTCAACAAGGATATAATTTCGGAATGAAATTAGGTATCGACCAAAGAGTCAAAAACACTATTCAAACCATTAAAGATGAAATTAATGGGCTTGATTACTATTTAAAAATATTATTCATTTCAGATGCTATTGTGCGAGCTGATGACATTGATTTAGAAGAGCGTAAAAACCTTGATACCGAAGGCATTCTTGATCTTATACTTTCTAAACTATATGAACTGTATAATGATGGGAAATACTATTCTATTAAGTGGATTCTTGAAGGTAACGGCCTAAAGTTAGGTGGGCGTAGCGAAGATTGGGACTATGGTAGAATGCTTGAAGAACGAGGCCTTATTGAGACTATGAATGGTCGTGAGGTAAATGCCAAACTAAAACTTGAGGGAAAGTATGCCATTGAACAAGCCAGAAAATCCCAAGTGCCCGACTACTCAAAAATTAGCGATTCTGATGAAGAATTAAAAACACTTCTCAAAGAGGTACTTGCCGAAGTTAAAAGATCAGGATATGGTCAGCAAATCATCTTCGATGAGTTTGATGAGCTGCGCAAAGACATTCCGCATCTTAGCAAAAAATCGTTTGGTCAGTTATTAAAATCAAAACTTGGCGATTTGGTCGCAGCCAAAGCCTTTGACAAAGCTATCGCCAGCGACATATTCAAACAATTTACTAACCAAATATTTCCATTTTAACGTATGAGAATATGGGCAGGTATTAAAAATAGAATAGTTCAATTCTTCCGAAAAGAACCACCACCAGAATATGAGGTGACAGAATATGTGTTTTCGGATAGACAACCTCTTGATGGTTCTTCGACCATTTCATTTTTCGTAAACAATCCCAAGCCAGATGTAAGTGTTACCAGAACTTTTGATAGCGAAGACCAAGCCGTTAATTGGCTTATGGAAAATCGAGATTTCAAAAAGATGTTATTTAGTAATGTATTTCCATCCGCAAATTCGGTGAAATACCAATGTGGCGTTAAAGAACCTATCACAATCCCAAACAAAATGCCAGGGGATATTGACATTCTTCTGTATGAACAAGGAAAGGAACAAAATGCGGTTGGAATAGAATGTAAAATAGTAAAAACCGAATCGCTTGAAAATCAACCACCAAAAATAAACAAGATTACAAGCGTTCAAAAAAAGGGAACTATTCAGGCAAATGGATATACCGAAATTGGATTCAACAGGGTTTATCTGCTAATCATACTATTGGATGATGGCCGGCATTACAAAAACCCCAATGTTATGTTCAGAACTACACCTTTTAAATGGTTGAAAGAATTGTATGGTTTTGACTGGCAAACCCGAATGAGTGATGATATTGGAATTATTTACGTTCACATAAATCAATTTACTACTAACCATATAAATCAGACCAAAGGATTGGGATTGCGTGTAGAACGTGAAGCAATACCAATTTTACAACCTGAAGAACTAACTGATAAAATCAAAAAACTGGATTCATAGGATAATTTGAAACGTAAAGGAACTTGCAGGATATGCGGAAATCATAGTAAACTAACGTTTGAGCACGTTACACGAGAGTGTAAACTGAACTCTCTATAGTTTGCCTGATTCATTTTCTCAAGTGCTCGGTTCTTGCCTAAAACATTCCACCAACATCCCATAAAGTTCTGGATGTTTTCTTTTTAGTAAATCCGCTCGTTCAAAAAAATACTCTGAAGCAACCGCAAAGAATTCAGCTTGATTTGTTCCACCATATTTACGAATATCTGAATGGTTATCGTTAATCGCTTCCATTTCTTTATGGATTAAGTTTAACCAAGGTATGGCATATTGATGTTCCATTAGCCGCTCTGGCACACCGTCTGTTCTATCGTCCAACTTATCTATAAGGTGCACAAATTCGTGTATGCCAGTATTGCTTTTATCGGTTGTATTTTTAAAGCCGTGGTACAATGCTTTCTTGGAAAGTATCATCTGTTTCTCGAACCTTCCATTTCCAACTATTCCACCAATATTCCGTGAGTTATCCTTACTGCTAAATTGCATATCCTCATTAAAATTATCAGGATATAAAAGGATGCCACTTAAATTTGTGTAGTGCCATTCCTTGAAGCCAAAAACTGGAATGACGGCACTTGCTGCAATTAAAACCTTATCCAACTCTTCCAGTTCAAACTGCACAGCATCGATATAGACCTCACTTAAAAATAGCATCATTTTTTGCTGAATAATTAGCTGTGCGTCTTTTGATAGATTTCTATAAAACAGCACATTATCCGTCAATAATTTATGCCAATGTTCTGGAAATGGCTTTACACTATGACGTTTTGCTTTTCTATAAAAATGAACAGCAAAAAGAACAATCACAACCGAAATAAAAATATAAGCCATATTAAAAACGTATTAATCTACAGGTTCCGCCTTAAATCCTACTTTTTGCAAAGTTGATTTTACGTCTTCTTCGGTTGCACCATCGCTTTCAATGGTTAAGATTTTATTAGGATTGGCGGTATCTACTTCCCAACTTTCTACACCTTCTTGTTTGTTTAAAAAAGGGGTTACTTTTGATACACACCCACCACAATTGATATTTGTTTTAAATTTTAAAGTTTTCATAGTATTGAATTTATTAATTATTAAAGTTTTACTCGTTTAAGTCTTAAGCTGTTTGCTACTACAGATACACTACTGAATGCCATTGCTGCACCTGCAATCATCGGATCCAACAAAAACCCATTTACGGGATACAAAACTCCCGCTGCAATTGGAATACCGATGATGTTGTAAATGAATGCCCAGAATAAGTTCTGACGTATGCCCAACACGGTTCTTTTTGACAGTTCCAATGCTTTTGGGATGGATTGCAAATCTGATGTTATCAAGGTCATTTTTGCTACATCCATTGCTATATCCGAACCCTTACCCATTGCAATACTAACATTGGCTTGCGCCAATGCGTGCGAATCGTTGATACCATCGCCCACCATTGCTACTATCTTCCCATCCGCCTGTAATTTTTCGACAAAAGCCGCTTTGTCCGAAGGCATTACTTCGCCTTGATAATTTGTTATTCCTACCTGATTTGCAACAGCTAATGCGGTTTTATTGTTATCTCCCGTGAGCATATAGACCTCGATACCCCTTTCTTGAAGCATAGCTATGGCTTTTTTTGAAGTTTCTTTAATCTTGTCCGCGATGGCCAGTATCGCGAGCACTTGATCTTCGTTACCAAAGAATATGACTGTTTTTGCTTTTTCTTCGAGACTTTCTGCTGTTTGCATTAAAGTAGCGTCGATTTGAATATCCTTTTCGACCATTAGTTTATGGTTGCCCACATAATATTTTGAACCATTCTGCTGTTGCGCCTTTACACCTTTTCCGGTAATACTTTCGAAGGAAGTAATTTCTGCTTGTTCAATATTTTCCTCTTTCAAATGATTAACGACTGCTTCTGCCAAAGGATGTTCTGATTGCCCTTCGATAGCCAAGAGAATTTCCTTGTATTCATTTTGATTTTCAAGCTTATCGTTCCAGAGTATATCGGTTACCAATGGTTTTCCTTCTGTAATGGTACCTGTTTTATCCAGGATTACTGCATTCACTTTATGGCCGAGTTCTAAACTTTCGGCATCCTTTATCAAAATATTATTTTCTGCGCCTTTACCAATTCCCACCATAATGGCGGTAGGTGTTGCCAATCCCAAAGCACAAGGACAGGCGATTACCAATACTGCTACAGAGGTCAATAAGGCTTGTGAAAAGGCATTATCGCCTCCTAAAGACATCCAGACAATGAAGGTTACAATGGAAATACCCAATACCACAGGAACGAAAATACCGGCAATCTTATCGACCAGTTTTTGAACGGGTGCCTTACTCCCTTGCGCTTGCTGAACCATTTTAATGATTTGGGAAAGCAGGGTTTCTCCACCTACTTTTTCAGCGGTAAATTGAAAACTTCCTTTTTGATTAACGGTACCAGCGAATACCTTTTCCCCTTGGGATTTCTGAACTGGAACGGGTTCACCAGTAATCATACTTTCATCTACATATGAGCTTCCCTTGGAAACTTCGCCATCCACGGGAATCTTTTCTCCGGGACGCACCAAAATGGTCTGACCAACCTGTACGGATGAAATAGGGATTTCCCTCTCTTCCCCATTCTCAATAATTTTAAGGGTTTTAGGCTGAAGCCCCATTAGTTTTTTAATGGCTGAAGATGTATTTGATTTTGCCTTTTCTTCCAATAGTTTCCCCAAGGAAATAAAGGTGATAATCACGGTAGCCGCTTCGTAATATACGTGAGGCTCGATGCCACGACTTAACCAAAATTCAGGAAAAAAGGTATTGAATACACTAAAGAGGAAGGCGATTCCGGTACTCAACGCCACCAAGGTATCCATATTTGCTTTACCGTGTTTGGCCTGCTTGAAGGCATTGATGAAAAAGCTACGCCCGAACCAAAAAAGAATGGGAAAGGCCAATACCAATGAAATCCATTTGCTTGGTTCCCATTGCATATAGAACATTCCCAACACAAAAATGGGCAGCGTAAGTATCGCCGACCAGATGGTTCGGTTTTTTATGTCCTGATAATGCTTTTGCTGAAGTTCTTGCTGTACTTCCGAAGGGTCTTCGGCATCAATTATAATATCGTAACCGACCTCACGAAGCGCGTTTTGAAGTTGATTTGGACTCAACTCCTTGTCATATTCCACAAGAACGGAACTATTGGCAAAATTAACACTTGCATCAAACACACCTTCTGTGTGTTTTAATACAGATTCAACACTCGCTGCACAAGAGGCACAGGTCATTCCCGTAACTGGAAATGATTCTTTCACACCCTGTTTATGATTCTTCTTTTTGGTTTCAAATATGTTGATTGTCTCCATAAATCCGTTCTTATTTGTATGTTACAAATTTCAGGATTAAAAGACTGTAATGTGTTACGTTATATGCTGAATGATTTGTAGAATTTACTCTTCACGAATTATTACTACCAATTGGATAAGTCGTTTTTAATTTATCTTTTATCACCGCAATGGATACGTGTCTATCAGTCTCTACTATTTGTAATCAAATACCCTTTTGATTGAATGACCTTTTTTATCTCATCGACATTCGTTTTAGTGGTATCAAATTCTATAATTGAAGTCCCTTCTTCAAAAGACGTAGATACATTTGTAACCCCGTCAATTTTGTTTACCGAATGGTTGATGTTTTCTTCACAACCCGAGCATACCATCCCTTCAATATTCAACTTTACAGTTTGAATATCGGTATTGTTTGTTGCAACAATTCCTACTTTCTCCGTTGAATGAAATATTTGTGGATAATAAGAAACCAATGTCATTACAACAACAAACACTGTAACCAACCACAAATAGAATTTCGACTTAAAAAATGATGGCTTAGCCATATCACAGTTACCACAATCGTCCACCTTCTTTTTTTTATAAACCTGATAAAAGGCCAGTCCCAATGACAAAAATGCTATAACCAACAGATAAGGTTTCAAGGCAATAAGCCAAGAAAAATAGACAGAACTTCCACTAATACCAGCTACACTTGTAAGTAGCAAAGGACCCCAGCAGCATAGTTTAAGGGAAACTGCTGAAAATACAGCAGTCCCCATAGATGTTTTTTTGTTCCATTTAGTAATTGCCATACCTAACAACTTCCTATTCCCGCGTTTACCAAATCCTCTTTTGTGATTTCGATTTTGGTGCAGCAATTCAGTAGTTTTCCGTCCACAGCAATGGCGGGAACTCTTGTAACCCCATATTCCTTCATTTTTGAAACACAGATTTTACTTTCGCATTGCTCGGACAGATTATGAAGTGTGATTTCGCAGTCCTTTCCTGCTGTCTCTTTTACTAATTGCACCACAGGCTCGCATACCGGGCAACCTGCTGTAAAAATCTCGATTTGTCGTTTCATCTTATTTAAGTTTAAATTAATAATGGAACAAAGATGAGAACGTGAGGTAGGGGGTCACCAAACTTTTTTTAACCTTTTTTTTCGTTGTAGTTTTTTAATCTGGTTTCAATAGTTTGGATTTCTTTTAAGCGATTGGTCAAATCGGATAATTCCAAATTGGGGAATTCACTTTTTAAATATTCAATTTTATCTTCATTGCCACAATTTCCTGGGCAAGAGTCCACGGCCTTTACAATTCCAATAGCAAGTGCTTTTCGATAGACTTCATCCAGCAGTAAGTAATGTGCTTTTTGAATCCCCTTATCAATGGATCTGAACTGTATGTTTATTTGTTCGGGATCCTTTCCTTCATCAAGCATTTTAACAATGCCGTTTATTTGACCACTCAAAGTTTTTAATCTGGATTTAATATCCAAGATTAAATCAGTAGGTAATTTGTACTGTTCTCCTTTCATAACTCAAACTTAACTCGCGCAGCAACTTAATTTGGAAACATCTTTCCCAAAGGTAATCGCTGCCAGTTTAACAGATTCTCCTAAAGTTAAATATGGATAAAAGCTTTCTGCTAAATCTTTTACAGTGATTCCAAATTTAATAGCCATACTCAATTGTTGTATCAGTTCACCACCTTCAGGTGCAACTACTCTTGCGCCTATTAATTTATCGGTTTCAGTGTTGCGTATCAGTTTTATGAACCCTCTGGTATCTTGAGCTGCCAAGGCTCTTGGAACGTGAATTAAATCAAGTTTACTGACTTCAAAAGGAATTTCCTTTTTTTCTGCTTCAATTTCATCTATACCTGCTCCTGCGATTTGAGGGTCTGTAAATACTACCCAAGGTAATGATGAATAATCAATACTTGTTTTTGTTGATGAAAACGCATTGTGCACTGCTGTACTACCTTCGGTTGCTGCTGTATAAACAAATGCCGGTGTAATGGTGACATCTCCTGCTGCATAAATATTGGAAATATTGGTTTCCATTTTTTCATTTACAATAATATGGCCGCTTACTGTTAACTTTAGGCCGATATTCTCAAGCCCTAATTTAGAGGTGTTAGGCTTCGTCCCTGTAGCCACCACAATATGTCCTTTTTCAACAATTTGAGTTGTGGAACCATCAGGACAATTACAATGAATAATTGTATCGTTACCTTTCTTTTCAAATTTAAACGCTCTAAAGTTTGGAAGGATTTCAATCCCTTCACTTTTCATTTGTTCTACCAAAACATCTGTAATATCTTTTGTTTGACTGCGTAATGGCCTGTCGGTAAATTCAATGATACGTACTTTTACACCCAATCTGTTGTAAGCCATCGCAATTTCCAAACCAATATAACCAGCTCCCATAATGGTCAAACTTTCAGGTTTTTCCTCTAAATCGAACAAGGTCACATTGGTTAAATAACCAACCTCATTCAGTCCTTCAATATTTGGAATATTGGTAGTTGCTCCTGTTGCCATTAGAATGTTGGTTGCTGTGTAGGTGTCTTTTCCATCCACAAGGATTGTTTTATTATCAACAAGTTCAGCCCAACCTGTACGCATTATCAGGTTTTCAAAATCACTTACCACATCCATATATTTTTGTTGCTGAAGTGAAGCAACCAATGCTTTTTTATCTTTTATGGTTTGTGTAAAATCAATGTCTGCTCCTTTAGGTTTTATACCCTTAAAATTGGAATGCGTAGCGAGACGTACCGTTTCGGCAGCCCGAATAAGGTTTTTAGACGGTACACAACCCACATTTACGCAAGTGCCACCAAAATCTAATCCTGCATTTACCATAAGTGTTGTGAGCCCTAAACCTTCAGCTTTAATGGCTGCTGAAAATGCAGCTGAACCACCACCAATAATTATTAAATCGAATTGATTTTGGCCTTTGGAATTTACAGCGGAAACCTCTTCCTCGTCGACATTATTTACAACCGAATAATCACCAACGCTGTTTATAGCATCTATTACATTTGCCTTACTCATCTTATCAGCATCAAAATTAAATTCGCCTTTTCCGGTTTCGTGGTTAACTGTGGAACTTAAAACTCCTTCAGTTGCGTTCATATCCTTTTCGATATGTGTTGCACAACCTTCACAGGTCATACCCTCGATTTCCAATGTAATGGTTTCTCTATTTTGAGGCATTTTGATTTTCATTTTAGCTGTATTTTTCATTGAAATCGGTACTGTTTACTTATTAAAAATTAGACCTTCCCTTTAATTACTTCGGCCTTAAACCCTTTCTTTTCTATGATAAGTTTTAGGGCTTTGATACTTGTTTTTGAACCATCAAACTCAATAACAGCAATATCTCCAGGGTATTCAACCGAATGTTCCAAAACACCATCTACTTCCTTTAATGCATTATAAATAGCATTGGAACAACCAGCACAAGTAATGCCTGTAATTTTAAATTTCACCGTGGTTGCATTGTGTTTCTTTGAAGCTCCTTCCACAACTTGATTTGTAACCTCCTTGCTTTGTGATTTGGCCTGAAAAGAAAACAGCATTAAAGCCAAAATAGGCACTATTGATAGTTTTTTCATAATGGGTAATTTTGCGTTTATTTATCTTTTATAACTTTGTATCCTGTTGAATTAATTGCCTTTTCAATAGCTACTTTAGAGGTTTTAGACTTATCAAACTCTACGACGGTATTTCCCCTTTCATACGAAGGGGTTACATTTATAATACCGTCCAATTCATTTACAGCGTGTTTTATGCTTTCTTCACAGCCAGCACAAGTCATTCCTTGAACATTAAAGTTTACAGTTTGAATATTTGATTGGTTTACAATGACCACTTCTTTTTTATTATCCGGATAAAAAATGGATGAATAATATGGAAATGCCAGCATTATAATTGCAAATGCTGTTACTATTCCCAAAAAGGTTTTTGACTGTATAAATTTTGATTTTCCTTCCTTACCGGCAGGCAGGTCGTCCGTATCGCATTCACAATCGATTTCTTTTTGAGGTTTTAGTTTTTGATACCAAGCAAAGCCGAGCACTAAAATTGTTAGCCCGATTAGATAAGGTCTAAAAGGCTCAAGCCAAGAAAATGTTGAGGCAATTCCACTTGTTCCCGCGATTAAAGCCAAAACGGGTGTAATACAACATAAAGAGGCTGTAATTGCAGTTAACAAACCTGCACCAATTAATTTGTTTTCACTTTTCATATCGTTTCTAAAACTTTGTTTTTATCGAGTATTTCAAAAAACGGATTTAATAATGTTGAATATTCAGGGGTTAGTGAGTAAAAAATCGTTTGAGCATCTCTTTCGGTTTCCAATAAATTTCTGTCCTTCATTTTTCTCAAATGTTGAGAGATAGCAGAAATATTCATTTCGAGAATATCACTTAAGTCGCAAACGCAAAGTCGTTTCTCCTCAAAGAGTAGGTAAAGAATTTTTAGCCGAACATTATTTCCGACTAAAGAAAGTCCATTTGCCAAATAGTCAAACGATTCATTTAATTCTGAAACTGTCTTTTTACAACGGTTTATCTGTTCAATATCTGCCTGTTGTCTAATGCAAGAATTATTTTTCATAAGGCAAAGTTACAATTATTTCTTATTTAAGCAAATACTTAAATACAAAAAAGAATGATATGTAAATTTTGATCATTATGTTCCTTTTGTTTTGATTTGTGTTTTGCAAAAACTAAAACTACCGAAATGTACATCTGTTCTTTTAGCTTGTAGGTGAAGGTATTGCTGGCTTTACAGTTAATTGTCTTTTAAAACTACAAAACAGAAAATTCTGTATGGTGTTGAATGGTGTTGTGTGGTCCTCTGATACACAGCGAATTTTGTCAAATCCTTTTTTTAATTCCGATGTTAATTCCTCTTCATTGTATTGTTTTATTTCAAGTCCGCTACATTTTTTTGGTCCGTTTTGTGAAAAGGTTCCTATTATTAAATAACCTCTTACAAATATTGTCGCTATGTTAGTATATTTTTTAATCTGGTCATCTGTTGTAAGAAAATGAAAAGTTGCTCTGTCGTGCCAAACATCGAAAGATGTATCTGGTTCAAATTCGGTAATGTCGCTTACAATCCAATTTACTTTACTTGCCTTTTCTCCCAGTCTTTTTTTAGCTTTCGCAATTGCTTTTTCTGAAATATCAAGTACAGTAATGTTATTATACCCTTCCTTGAGTAAATAGTCAACAAGTTTACTGTCGCCACCACCAATGTCTATAATTTTTGCCTTTTTATTTAGTTTGAACGAACGTATAAACTTCAGTGAAGTTTTTGGTATTTCTTGCGTCCAACTTACCTGGTCTGGATTTTTAGTTTCGTAAACTGTTTCCCAATGTTTCTTTCTGTCTAATTTCATTTTGATATCTAAATTCGGTTCATTGGTAAATCAATATATCATCTACTGATTTAAATACCCCTTTAATAGTGGTAAACACACCCTAAATCTCATCCAAGGATTTTCGGTTTTTGTCTACAGATTTCTTGAACTGCGTAGGTGTCATTCCGGTTACTTTTTTGAATTGATTGCTTAAGTACGCAACGCTACTATAATGTAGCTGAAAAGCTATCTCGCTCAAGGTTAATTCGTCATAAACTATGAGTTCTTTGACCCGTTCAATCTTTTGGTTGATGATGTA
Organism: uncultured Flavobacteriaceae bacterium; assembly: GCA_963975935.1. Taxonomy (GTDB): domain Bacteria; phylum Bacteroidota; class Bacteroidia; order Flavobacteriales; family Flavobacteriaceae; genus Planktosalinus. Next base: position 424,867 of record CAXBIQ010000001.1, on the reverse strand, counting down.
TTGCTCAAATGTGATGCTTTCTACGGATGAGAATAGGGAACTTAAATATTTATAATCAAGATGAATATTTTCGCTTATATAATCTGCCCATTTAATATCCAATTCTTCAGTAGAATGATGGATTTTATCTACCACTAATGTTTTCATTTGTTCAATAAGCTGACTTTTACGGTCATCAATTAAACTAAATCCTGCATTTTGTAGCTTTTTTTGCAAAGATTTTTTTTCGAATTCATTGAGCATCGAAACCAATTCTACTTCTCCTAACTTGACAGCTTTGTAATCAATGTTCAATCCTACCAAAATTTGGGAAACTGCCGATATACATCTCGGACAGACCATATTTTTTATGTGGATGGTATTATTCATAGGTTGAACAAATGCCTAATAAAATCTAAATTTAGATATATGATTAGTATTACAGCAGCAATAAATAATCCTATCATCGCTGAAATTCCGATAACCTTATCTTTTTTTGTAATCGGATTTTTCTGTTTATATGTATTTTTCTTGTTTTTTCTTCTATTTCTTCTACTTTCACTCATCATCTTTCTCCTCTTTAAAATATTAAAGGCTGAAGAATCCGCTTTTACCAATTAACTCTAACCCTGATTATTTTAACGTATCTCTAACCTCACCACAGGTTAACATTGCTTCGCCATAATATGGGTTACGGACTTCTTCCTCTAAACTTATCCAGTACGCTCCCTTATTATTGTCTGCCATTGGGCAAAACTGGATATATACATTTTGGTTGACCCCAAAAAGCTGTACACCACTTATCATATGTGCCGAAAGATGCTTAAAATGCCCTCTTTGTTCTCCTATGTCTGAACTGTTCTCAATAGCATTTGCAGATGATTTTAGTTCCTTTTGAATGGTCATCCAATGGTTATGCGCCTTTTCATCAGATAATAACTTCATATCCACTTTTTTCAAGGACTGGTTGATTTGTTCTCCTGCTTGTTGAGCACCCTTGGTATCATCGTTTACCAATGCATCCTTTAAAAGAATATAATCATCAAAAACCTGTTCTAACTGATTCTGAAATTTGTTTGAAACCTTAATTCTTTCCTTCATTTGAGAATGATCGGTTACATCCATATTTTCTCCAGAACCATCTTCTTGCATTCCCAAATGTCCTTCGTGTCCTGTCATAGTTTTACCTCCTTCTTGATTCATCATTGATTTTTTACCCTGAAGCTGTGCCGCGGCATCTACTGTAAACGTGCCGTTAGTTACCACTTCATCTCCATTTTTTAAACCTTCAAGAACGGTATAACTATCGCCAGTGGCATTGCCCAATAAAACTTCTTTCATCTCAAAAACAGCTTTATTAGGGTCTGTTTTGACATAGACCACAGAACGTTCGCCCGTCCACATAACAGCCGTTGACGGTATAGAAACGGTGTTCTCTGTGCTCGTTTGAGCACCCTCGATTTTTCCTTCCACAAACATTCCCGGCTTAAAGAGGTCTTTTTTATTTTGTAAAACAGCTCTCACAACCACCGTTCTTGTAGCAGAGTTTAATAAGGGGGCAATAAACGAGACCTTGGCGTCAAACACTTCATTTCTATAGGCATTGGTGGTTACTTTAATGGTTTGTCCTTCATTTAAGGACGCAATTTGGTTTTCGTAAGCATCAAATTCTGCCCATACTGTATTGAGATTGGCAATTTTGTATAAGGGTTGTCCTTGTTTTAAATAATCTCCTTCCTCTACCATTTTCTGTGTTACCGTTCCTGATACGGTTGCGTACACAGGAAAGTTTTCTTGTACTTTCCCAGAGTTTTCTATGGCGTTGATTTGCTTTTCTGAAAGTTTCCAAAGTTTGAGCTTGTTTCTAACAGCTTTATATAATTCTGGTTGCGATTCTTTCAAGGATGAAGCGGTAAGCAGTTCTTGTTGTGCCGCAACTAATTCTGGCGAATAAATAGTTGCCAAGCGTTGTCCTGCGCCAACACGTTCTCCTGTTGAATTAACGTATAGTTTTTCAATTCTTCCTCCAAAATATGTGACCTGTACGGCATTTGACTCTTCATTTGCTTTTATCTTTCCAGATAATTTTAGGGAATTATTTCCTATTTCACCCTCACCAACAATGGATGTTTGAATGTTGGCCAATGCCATTGCATTATCTGTCATTTTAAACTGATCTGCCATAAGACCATCTGCTCCTGCTTCAGCAGGTATTAAATCCATTCCACAAATTGGGCAGTCACCAGGTTCTGGTTGCATAATCTGTGGATGCATAGAGCAAGTCCACATTTGATTAGAAGCAATTTCTTCTGAATGATTGTGATTCTCCGTAACCTCATTTGTTGCACTATCAGCAGAATCTCCACCAAAAATTAGAAAGCCACCCAATAGGCCAACAATCAACGCAACACCTATGTAAATGATGTTTTTATTCATAATATTTATTTTTTATTTTTTTTACTAATTTTTCTAATGGTCGGTGATGACGTATACCAGAGCAAGAATCCACTCAAAACAGTAATTAAGCCCAAAAGTGAAAATGCTCTTAAAACAATGGTGTTAAAGTTGTCCCTGCCTTCATAATCCATTGTATGTGTCATCCATAAAAAGTCAAACCAGCGCCACGCCCTATGCCTCACCGTTTGGAATTTTGCATCTGTTATTGAAACGTAGGCTTTCAACGCTTTATCCGTCTCATAAGAAATAACATAGGCTGGCAACAACTTTTCACGATATTCGTGATGGTCACCCACTTCACTTATTCGTTGGATATTAGCCACTATTAAATTCTCCTTCATTTGGTTTTTAGCAATGTACAAGGCTTCATCTTGAGAAATAGTCTTTTTTGCTTCGCCAGTTCTCGCATTATATAATTGCTGATTGTTAATCCAATAGTACGGTTCGTTATTGATATCCCTGATTTCTATATCACGAATGCCTTCATTACCTTTAATAAGTGAAGGACTAATAAGGTTGTCAAAGGTTTTTGGCGCATATTCCATATTACGGAATTGGTCGCCGTGAATGTCATCAATGTTTGTCCAACTGAAGTACATCCCGCTAATCGTCCATATCAAGAACTGAATACCTAAGAAAATACCTAAATAGCGATGAACTCTTCTTATTTTTAATGCTGTATGTCTATTTACCATATTACTGATTTACCTTAAAGTTGAATTTTATAGAGACCTTCTCCCAACTCAATGAAATTGCACCTTCATTGTCATTAATCTTGTTCACTTGATATTCCAAGTGTTCGGTAACTTCATCTGAAATGATGGGTTTAACTTTGAAGCGCAAGACATCATCCTTCTCCTCATACTCGTCCTTGCCATGTTGGTCCCAATTTGAATTAAAAATTATGGTCCATTCTTCTTTTGATGGAATAGTAAAAAACCCATATTTACCGGCAGGTAACATTTTACCATCAATAATTAAATCCTTATTAGTTTCTATCCAGGTAGCCATATGTGCACCCGCTTGCCACAACTGGTCATAAGCCAACAACCCACCAAAAATGATTCTATTTCTTACGCCTGGCGACGAATAATCGATATGAATATGGGCATCGCCTATCATTGCCATCGTTGATGTATGTGGGCTCAAAGGTTTCTTTTTATCTGGTTCTGCAGAAGTTTCTGTGGCTTTTTCCTCAACAACTACCTTTTTCACATCTTGTTTGCAAGAGACGATTAGCAAAACGATTAGTAATACAGAAAGGTGGATATTTTTTTTCATAAGATTTTACTTTGTATTTCTTGACGAAGAATGTGTTTTAATAATCTTCCATTTACCATCCATCTTTTTTAAGATTGACGTTGCCACTCCTTTTTTCTTTATCGTTCTACTTTCGCCTTTTTCATCTGGATTGAGCACGATAGTGTAGATGTAGGTTTCAGTAGTAAATGCATAAGGCAAATCTACTTCCGCATCAATTTCATAATCTGAAAATTCAAATTTCTTAAAATGCCCTAATTCTGGTCCTAAATGATGTTCTATGTAGTTTGCATAGGTACCCTCTATACCACCTGATTCAAATACTTCGGAATCCTTGGCAAATAACTCGAACGTACCTTCTGTCGTTAGGTTTTGCAGGGCATCTTTGTATGATTTCATTACTTTTAGAACAGCTTCTTTCTCTGTTCCTGAATCTGCGTTTTGGCTAAACAGTTGGCCTGTGGCAAACATAATTAGCATTAGGATTGTTGTTAGTTTTAGTGTTTTCATAATTTTGGTTTTATAATGTTTTATTTATTGACGTGTATTCTATTTATGTTGGCTATACCAAATACGAGTGCTAAAAAGCTTAAAAAAACTTCCATCATCACTAAAAGTTTTCCCGAAATAGTTAATGGTACTACATCACCAAACCCAACCGATGAAAAAGTAATTAAGCTGAAATATATAAACTCGAAAAATTGAGGTATAAATGATCTGTTGAGTGATGTAGTTGATTTAAAATTTTCCGAACTTAAAATATATAATGCTTGGTAGTCTGCTGAAAACGAAAGAACAATCAAAATAATTAACACAGCAAATAATGTTAGAACGTGTGTAAGTTGATGACTTTCGCCTATTATTTTACTTAGCTGTATAAAAGTGAGCCTGACAATAAAAACCGTTTTCACCAAAGCCATACCAACAATTATAAGCGCAAGAAACTGGTTATCAGAATCTAAATCTGCCCATAAAGTATAACTTAATGATAGTGCAGTGATTACACTTGCAGTAAACAATACCTTTTTAAATAGTTGTTTGTAAAACCCTGTGTTTTCAGATTTTTTTCTTGTTGTCATTAACCATTTTAATTTAAGCTCTTAACTAAATAATTGAAGTGCCAATGCACCACCAACTATTAATATTAGGATTGTATATACTATATAATTGAGCCATTTTTTAACCACAGATTTACCTATTATTTGTTGGCAACCGTTCTTGCAACATTCTTTCATTGTTATAAATTCTTTTCTTTATTGTTATTTGCAAAACCATATAAATAATACTTGAAGATGAGAGGTAAACTTTAATGAACCAACCAAATTTTTACCCCTCAAAATCAAGCATCTTCACTAAACTTCTTTTCTGCGAAATTTTAATTTGCCCGACCTAGGAAGAGAGACGCTATATTTAGGGATTTAATCTCTCTCCCAGTTCAGGCTGCTATTAACCAAATCAACTTCTCTTTTTCAAAAGTTCATTGTGCCTGACTTGGGAAGGAACTAACACTAATCATCAACATTGTTTTCCTTCCCACGACAGGACTTTACAACTATTCAGGTAACCCTGTCATCTCCTAAGCTACTGTTAACTAATAAACCAGAAAGATTCCAAAACTTAAGGAAGGGGATTATCTAATTAATAGTCTTTTTTACTTTACCACATTTAAGCATCTTACTGCCATAATATGGGTTTCTCACTTGGTCACTGCTACTCAACCAAGAGCTACCACCATCATACATTGGGCAAAACTGCTCGTACAGCGTGTTTTTTGTACCTGTAATTGCTATCAAATCTGACATATCCTTACTTAAGGTTTTAAAATGCTCTCTTTGATGGCCCATATCACTTTTTGCAATATGTTCGGCGTGCTCTGTGGCATCTTCAATTATGTCAGCTAATTCTTTTTGTTCTTCTGCCGTATACTTTGAAGCATCAAAGGCTTTTAGTGAAGCGGCCAATTTAGAGCCTTCTTGGGCTGCCTTTTTGGTATCATCTGCAACCAAGGCATCCTTTAGGTTGAAGTAATCATTTAATATTGCTTCAGCCTTTGTATCACTATTCATATTCATCATTTTACTATGGTCCATTTTACTATGGTCCATTTTCATTTTTTCCTTTTCCTGTGCATTGGTAAAAGAAACTGCTAACAATAGCATTGTTGCGATACTCATTTTTAAATTTTTCATTTTTATTGTTTTTAATTGTTATTGTTTATATACTATCTTTTAATTGTTCTATCCAACGGATTAGTTCCTGTTTTTCAGCTTCAGAAAAGCTTGCGTCTTTATGAATCAAAGTGTAAGAATATAAAGGCATTTCGTCACTTTCAATCTGTTTGATGATTGACCTTAACTTGCTCTTTTTTCTTCTGTTTGATAACGAATCCCATTCATTAAAATTCAATTCAGCCTTGCCTTCTTTTATATGGTCTTCCAGAAACCAAGCAACAGGCTGAACTTGGTTATACCAAGGGTATTGCGTATTATTGCTGTGACAATCATAGCAGGATACCTGTAACTTTTTTTGAATATTCTCTGGCACATTATTGACCAACATAAAATCGGTGGAAGGAACAGAATCACTTTGGTTGCGCGTTGTGGGCATAAATTGAATCCCCACAAACGCTACCAATAACACAATCGCTATGATTTTTACTACTTTCATTTAGTTAATTTCTCGCTGTACTTTACCGCATTTCAACATTTTGTCACCGAAATAAGGGTTTCTAATTTCTTCGTTCATACTAAGCCAAGCACCACCCTTATTGTTATCATACATTGGGCAAAATTGCTCGTATATTTTCATCTCTGTTCCAGTAATGGCAACCATATCTGTTACATCCTTACTTAAAATTTTAAAGTGCTCTCGTTGGTGTGCTATATCACTTTCTGCAATATGTTCTGCGTGTTCTACAGCATCCTCAACAATGTCCTTTAAATCAGATTGCTGGGCATCGGTATATTTTGAAATGTCAAGCTTGCCTAAGGATGTTGCGAGGATTGCACCCAACTCTTTGGCTTTGGCATTATCATCTGCTACCAAGGCATCTTTTAAGTTGAAATAGTCATTTAATACCGCTTGTGTATTACTATCTCCACCCATTGCCATTTCCCTCTTTTCGCCGTCGTGATGACCATCACTGTTATCGTGGTTCATTTCTGAATGGTCTCCATCCGTGCTATTTTGTTCTTTGCTGTTGTCTTTACAAGACATTACTGTTAAGGTTATGAATGCTATCGCAACTATACCTAATGTTGATTTTAATTTGCTCATTTTGTTTTAATTTAAGTTTGTGTTTATTAATTATTATTACTGCCTTTTTATAGTGTCTTATAATTTTTCAATGACGTTTTCCAACATTGCAGTTATTTCGCTGGCTACCTCATTCAATTTTTCATTTTTTACAGCTTGCATTGAAGCCATTGGGTTTACGGCCGCAACTTCAATGATACCTGCTTCGATTTCCTGTACTATGACATTGCAGGGCAACATCGTTCCAATTTTATCTTCTGCTTGCAAAGCTTTGTGAGCATAGGGAGGATTGCAAGCCCCTAGAATCCTATACTTTTTGAAGTCTATATCCAGTTTTTTCTTTAGTGTTTCTGTTACATCAATTTCTGTAAGGATTCCAAAACCTTCTTCCTTTAATCCTTGTGTCACTTTCTCTATGACCTCTTCGAAGGTTCCATTGATTGTTTTATTAAAATAATAGTTCATCTTTTTTTAATTTTTAGTTGTTTAAAATCTTGCTAATAGTCCACCACCCAATCCATATCGGTTATTGTAGTTAGCTTGGATTGAAAAATTGCGCGAAAGAATGTATGCAACCCCTACCAACCATTGTGTATCGCTTTCAAATGATTTATTATTCTCTAAATCATTGACCCATCCAAAATCTGCTCTGTATTCGTATTCGCCTTCCAAAAAAATTCTTGGAAAAATCAATAATTCTCTGTCCAAACGTATTCTTGGGCGTAGCTGATGGTCCATACTCACATCTACATTAAATCTATAAGGCGTAAAATACTTTACACCAACCAATCCTACGGTATTAAATGTATCGTAAGAATCTGGTGTTGACGTTTCGGTATTTACTCCTGCATAAACACGTACCCAATCGTTCAGATACCTATTATAACTTATTTCGGCTTCAAGATTTTGGTCGTAATCGAACTCTGTTCTCAAACCAAATTCATTTCGGATATTGCTCGACGTTAAAAAGAGTTCATTAAAATTTGAACCTATACGAGCCAATCCCCACGAATAATAATGGTCTGTCTCATCAATTAGTTTTTGAACCGGATAATCTGCCATTCTTTTGTCCCTTGGTGTGTCATAACTAAATACGCGTGCCATACCACCCATCATATGATACAGTATGTGACAGTGGAAGAACCAATCGCCATACTCTTCGTTATAAAATTCGATAACAACTTTTTGCATAGGCGGCACATTAACAGTATGTTTCAACGGGGAACGTTCTCCATTTTCGTTAATCACCCTAAAGTAATGCCCGTGAAGGTGCATTGGGTGGTGCATCATTGTCAGGTTATTGAGGGTAATTCTTGTTACCTCGCCACCCTTGATTTTTATTTTATCCGTTTCCGATAAGGGTACACCGTTCATACTCCAAACGTAACGCTGCATATTTCCAGTTAGGTTCAATAAAATGTCATTTACCGGTAAATCTGCTTTATATGTGGTGTTTTCTTTTGCCTTTAAAAAATCATAGTTGAAATAGGTCTTTCGGGTGTTGTAATCAAACGAAGAAGTGTCTTTTTGCATCATTTGGTCATTATGGTTCATATGGTCATCCATATTCATTTTATCATTCATTGCGCCATCCTTCATAGACATATTATCGTTCATATTCATTTGCCCATCTTTCATATCCATCTTCATCCCGTACTTCTGCATCAAAACTTTGGGTGTATTTTTCTTTTTGTTGCCTACCATAGAAGGAGCTCCCATTTTCATATCCATTTTAGCCATTTGCTTCATCATTTCCACTTTGTCTGGTCTGTCAATTCTTTCTGCGGGATAAAGTGTTCCTTGTCCTATACGTAAAGAGGTATCACCAGAGCCATCCTGTGCCGTGGCAGTAATTTCTACAGTACCTTCTGGAATGGTGACAATTACATCGTAGGTTTCAGCAATACCAAAAAGGAAGCGACTTTTGGATATAGGTTCTACATCAATACCATCATTTGAAACAACCATTGGGTTACCTCCTCCGAAATCCATCCAATAATAAGTAGATGCCGATGCATTGATAAAACGAAGCCTTACTTTTTCACCTGGTAGAAATTCTGGATAGTCTGCTTGTTTTTTACCATTTGTTAAAAATGCAGGGTAGTAGATATCTGCAATATCTGCGCCTTCCATACGGTCTCGCCAAAATTTGAACTGTGCTCCCAGAGCACCTTCTTTAATTACCCTACTCAACGGTACTGCTGTACCCTTTTTAACTTGATACCACTCGTTACCCCTCTTTAAGTTACGTAGTACATTCATTGGTTTTTCATTGGTCCAATCTGATAATACCACGACTAAATCTTTATCATATTCCAAGGTTTTCTCTTTTGGATGAATGATAATAGACCCATAAACACCTTTTTGTTCTTGTAGCATTGTGTGGGAATGGTACCAATATGTTCCCGATTGGTTGATTGGAATCCTGTATTGGAAAGTTGTTCCTGGCTCAATCGGTGGGGTAGTTAAATATGGAACCCCGTCGTAAAAATTGGGAAGTATCAATCCGTGCCAATGCACTGATGTTTCCTCATCCATTTTATTAGTCACATTGATTATGGCAAGGTCTCCCTCGGTAAATTCCAAGACTGGACCAGGAATTTGGCCGTTTATGGTCATTGCATTGGCCGTTACGCCTCCAAGGGTCATTTTATTTTCTTCAATGGTAAGGTTATACTCTTTAATAGGTCGTCCTTCTTCTTTTCTATCTTGTCCGTTGGTTCCTACTTGTGCAACACTTTCAAATGAAACGAGAAGTACAAATAGTATTGTTATCTTTCTAATCATAATTCTTTATTTTAGTGTTCAAAAGCCAATTTGGCCTAGTTCAATTTTTTATCTTGTTAAATAATTTATTAAAGCATATTCTGTAAAATACTCTTTAATGGAATCGATTAAATTGATTTGAAACTTTAACTGCAATTCCTGTACATCTAACACATCATTAAAATCTATAGTTCCAGTTTCGTAGTTTTTCATAAGAATTTCCTCGGCATCAATGGCCTGTTTCAAATTATCGGTTTGTACATTGAACTTAATTCTTGCCGCATTTCTATTATAAAACCCTTGCGCCAAAAGTGTTTTTAACTTATTCAACCTATCCTCTTTTTGAAATTTTATTTCTAGTTGTTTCAACTCATTTTGTCTTGTCACAGACTTATATTTATTATTAAAAATGGGAATAGAAATAGAAAGCATAGGCATAACCATATCTTTAAAAGAGCTAGTTATCATTGGACTATTTTCTTGGTTAATATACTGCACTCCAAACCCTACCATAGGACCACTTTCCTTTTGGTTTAACAGCTCTGACTGCTCAACAGATTCATATAACTTATCATATTTAATAAGTTCCGGGTTTATTTGAAGGTTCTCATTTAAAACCAGAGGGTCAACGTCCGGAATCATCATTTCTTCCACAACATCCACCGACATATTTTCTTCACGATTCAAAAGGTTATTGAACAGCGTCTGTTCTGCCTGAAAACCCTGTTCTAGCACTTCCTTTTGTTGAACTAATTCGTTTTGCCTTATTTGAAGGCGAAGTACATCAACAGCTGATGCTTTACCAACTTCCAATGAAGTTAATGCTAGGCGTTCATAGGTTTGTAAAAGTTCAATGTTCTCATCCAGAATAAGCTGTTTTGCACGTATGGCATAAAGTTTATAATATGACTGGGATACTGACAATGAAAGTTTTCTTTTCGCAATTGCTATATCAACATATTGCGCTTCTGCTATAGATGATGCATAATTTTCCCTTGCTGAAATGGTCCCGAACCACGGTAACATTTGCATTACAGAGGCACTAAATTGCTCCATAGGCATATCCATTTCAGGAGCTATAGCCATAACGCCAAAATTAAATTCAGTATTTGGTAAGCTGTTAACTTCATTTACTTTTTCTTCGGCGATATTGTACCGCAATTCAAAAGCTTGGATTTCTGGATTGTTCTTTTCAGCTTCCTGAATATAGGATGCTAAATCTTGTGCATTTACTTCCGCGAAAGCGAAAAAAACAAGTGCTATTAAAATTATATATCTCATTTTGTAGCTCGTCTTAATTGAAATTCTTCTTTCCAGCTAAATAAAACTGGCACAACAAATAGGGTTATAAGTGCAATTAACATCCCACCAAAAGAAGGAATAGCCATTGGAATCATTATATCACTCCCTCGACCTGTTGATGTTAATACAGGCAACAAAGCAAGAATAGTTGTCGCCGTTGTCATTAAACACGGACGGATACGTTTTTCTCCTGCCTCAACTACGGATGCCCTAATGCTTTTTCTATCTTTAGGTTTGTTTTTGTCAAAGGTTTGCGTAAGGTAGGTAGCCATTACTACGCCATCATCGGTAGCAATACCGAATAGAGCAATAAAACCAACCCATACAGCGACACTTAAATTAATGGTGTGCATTTGAAAGAGGTCTCGTAAATTTTCTCCGAAAAAGCTGAAGTTTAAGAACCAATCTTGGCCGTAGAACCATATCATTAAAAAACCTCCCGCAAAGGCGACAGCAATTCCAGTAAAGACCATTAATGACGTTCCAACAGAACGGAACTGGAAATATAGGATTAGAAAAATAATAGCCAAAGCCAGAGGTACTACCACGCTCAATGTTTTTTCTGCTCGTAACTGATTTTCATACGTTCCCGTAAATTGATAATTGATACCCTTTGGAACGGTCAATTCGCCATTGTCAATTTTTTCTTGAATAAGAGCTTGGGCATTTTCCACCACATCTACTTCGGCGAAACCATCTAATTTATCAAAAAGGACATAGCCTACTAAAAAAGTATCCTCACTTTTAATGACCTGCGGCCCTTGTTCGTATCTTATAGTAGCCAACTCACTTAACGGAACCGGACTCCCTTTTTCTACTGGAACATAAATGTCTTTTAAATCGTTTGGATTTGCGCGTAATTCCCTTGGGTAGCGTACACGAATACCATAGCGCTCCCTACCTTCTACTGTTTGTGAAAGCACCATACCACCAACAGAAACCTGTATAACTTGCTGTACCTGTTCTATGGTTATACCATAGCGCGCAAGTCGTTCTCTGTCAATATCAATAAGTAGGTAGGGTTTCCCCACAATACGGTCGGCAAAAACTGCTTCATCCTTTACACCCTCTGCTTGTTTTAAGATATCTTCCAATTGTACCCCAAACGCCTCAATTTCTTTTAAATCCTGTCCTTTCACCTTAATGCCCATAGGTGCTCGCATACCAGTCTGTAGCATCACCAAGCGTGTTTCTATGGGTTGTAGCTTGGGTGCAGAAGTAACACCTGGAAGCTTTGTAACCCTTATGATTTCTTTCCAAATATCGTCTGGCGATTCAATTTCAGGTCGCCAATTTCTAAAGTACTCTCCATCGTCATCTGGTATTAGCTGTGAACTTGTCACAGAGAATGGGTCTGTAATTTTTGAGGCTTTATAGTCATCATCTTCTACTTCAATTTCGCTATTAGGGTTGGTTACTAAACTGCCATCCTTTAAAACAAATAAGCCGTCTTCGTTTACCTTAAAGCGTTGTCTTTTGCGATTTTCATTTAAAATATATTCAGATTTATATTGAATAACATTCTCATACATCGATAACGGTGCAGGGTCTAATGCTGATTCTGTACGCCCAGATTTACCTACTACGGTTTCAATTTCTGGGATACTGGCTACTGCCATATCCAATTGTTGTAATACGCGTTTGTTTTCTTCAACGCCGGCGTGTGGCATTGATGTGGGCATTAACAAAAAAGAACCTTCATTAAGTGACGGCATAAATTCCTTACCTGTATTATTCATAATCATAAATCCAAAAATTACGATGGTTGTAGGTACAGAAAGGAACAACAGCTTGTTGCGTAATGCCCAATTTAATATTCGAACATAATAATTTCTAAAAAGTGTAAATACTCCTAAAAGACCAAAACAGATAAGACCTACAAAAATTACATTTATAAAGAAGCTTCTATCAACTCCCAATGGCCTCCAATATTCTCCCAGTAAAAATATAAGAGCAAATGCAGAGACAAATATGTTGATAGTATTCGCCAGTTTTGCGGTAATCATTTCCTTTAACGACAGAATGCCAACCGTACCAAATGCTATTAATATTAATCCTAACGGGTATCCGAAAATAAGGGATACAATACCCAGAATAATCATCGTTCCATTTAAAATATAGCTAAAAGAAGTCCTTATGCTTCTCTTTTTAAATAAATAGGCTGTAAACGGTGGAATTAAAAACAAGGACACAGTTAAGGCTGCTATTAGGGCAGCAGTTTTGGTAAAAGCCAATGGTCTAAACAATTTACCTTCAGCACCGATCATCGTGAATACCGGAATGAAACTTATAATAGTGGTCAGTATAGCTGTGAGTATAGCCCCGGAAACTTCCGCAGTGGCATTGTACACAATGGTATCCATTGGCACATCTTCATCACTTTCGTCTATATGCCTCAGCACATTTTCTGTAAGGATAACCCCCATATCTACCATTGTTCCAATAGCAATAGCAATACCCGATAAGGCCACAATATTCGCATCTACGTTGAAGAGTTTCATCGAAATAAAAACCATTAACACCGCTATAGGTAATAATCCCGAAATCAATATGGAAGCCCGCAAATTGAATACCATTATGATGATTACGAAAATGGTGACTAAAATTTGTAATGACAGTGCTTCCTCCAGCGTATCCAAGGTTTCTTGTATCAATTCTGTTCTGTCATAAAAGGGAACAACGGTAAGTTGTGATGTTCTACCATCACTTAATGTTTTAGAGGGCAAGCCTGAACTTAATTCATTTATTTTTTCTTTAACGTTATTGATAACCTCCATTGGATTGGCACCATAGCGCGCTACCACAACACCACCTACAACCTCTGCTCCTTCTTTATCTAAAAGACCTCTTCTTGTAGCAGGACCGTGGGAAACTTTTGCAATATCCTTTATACGGATGGATGTAAAATCTTTTGAAGTAACTACCGCGTTTTCTAAATCAGATAGTTTCTTAATGTAACCCAATCCTCTTATAAGGTATTCAGCTTGGTTGATTTCAAGCGTTTGTGCACCAACATCTTTGTTGCTTTGTTTTACGGCTTTTACAACTTCATTCAAACCAATTTTATATTGTTTCATCAACTCTGGGTTGACATCCACCTGGTATTCCAATACATAACCACCAATTGAGGCGACTTCAGAAACACCGCTTGCCGAAGACAGGGCATATTTCACGTAGAAATCCTGAATGCTTCGTAATTCCTGTAAATCCCAACCGCCAGTTACGTTACCGTTTTCATCACGGCCTTCCAGCGTGTACCAATAAATTTGCCCAAGACCTGTGGCATCTGGCCCTAAAGCAGGGTTAACACCTTCAGGAAGCAATCCAGCTGGCAATGAATTTAGTTTTTCAAGAATTCGGCTTCGGCTCCAGTAAAACTCAATATCTTCTTCAAATATGATGTAGATACTTGAGAACCCAAACATTGAAGAACTACGAATGGTCTTAACTCCCGGAATTCCAAGAAGTGACGTGGTTAATGGATAGGTTATTTGGTCTTCGATATCCTGAGGGGAACGTCCATCCCATTTAGTAAATACAATTTGCTGGTTTTCACCAATATCAGGTATGGCATCTACCGCAACAGGGTTTCGGGGAAGTGACCCAGTGTTCCATTCAAAAGGTGCGTTTACCACGCCCCAAGCAACAAATAAAGTAAGTAGTAAAACAGCTACCAGTTTATTTTCTATTAAAAATTTGATGCTTTTATTTAGCATAAAAATGAGTTTTAAGTAATAATAATACTTGTTGAAAAAACAAGGTACAAGCAGTTTAGTCCAAACAAGTTAATGTTGGACTTAAGAGTTAATTACTTAAAAATCAAATGAGGAAGGTCTGGTCCAAAATCTGGACATCCCTTATAAGAGGTGGAGGAGAATAGTCCTTAAAAGCGGTGTCTTTACTTTCTGAGGAAGTAAATAAATTTATATAGGAATAAATAAAAGATGCAACAAAAATCTGTTGTTCTTTTTCCAATTTATCAAAGGTAATCTTTAAAGTGTCCTGACCTTCAACAAGTATTTGCTCATCGCTACAACAATTTTTCTTAGTAATGTCACAGTCAGATGAAGGGGAAGTTTTTTGTACTTCCATACCACAGGTTTCGGCTGCGCCAAACACAGAAGAATCAACTAAAATATCTCCACAATAATGACTCTCAACAGTAAAAGACAAAGTTGAGAACAACACTAAAAGTGCCATACTAAAAGATGATATTTTGTAGAAAATCTTTTTCATTAATTCTACAAAGCTATAAAATTTTTTATTAGAGTAAACTTATTTAACAAATAATTTAGAATACACTTTTAGCATTTTACTTCGCCCAATTCTGTTTAGATTATAAACTGTTGAGTATAAAAAGCTTCGATATTATTATTAAGAATTATTCTAAACAATGTTGGATTTTCAAAAACAGCATACTACATTTGCCTTCTATTTAAAATCATTCTAAATAATTTATAGCAAATGAGAACTCTATTTTTCTTACTATTTATCTTACAACTTACAGTCCTATGTGCACAAACCAATCCTCAGAAAGAGGATTCTCTCCAACAAAAAACGGAACGCTTAAAAGAGGTCATTATTTCTGCCAACACCATACTGGGAAGTAAATTTGAGATTAAAAACAAAACGGGTTCTGCGAACTATATTTCCGAAGAGGATTTAAAAAAATTTTCATATACAAATATCAATAGGGTATTACAAACGGTTCCAGGAATTAATATTTACGAAGAGGATGGTTTTGGACTACGTCCAAATATAAGTTTGCGAGGTACATCGCCTGAGCGTAGTGCAAAAATTAATTTGATGGAAGATGGTGTTCTCATTGCCCCTGCACCCTACAGCGCACCTGCCGCCTATTATTTTCCTACCATTGGGCGAATGCAGGCCATCGAAGTCTTAAAAGGAAGCAGTCAAATTCAATATGGACCAAATACCACTGGCGGTGCCATTAATATGATATCGTCCCGAATTCCGGACAAATTTTCTGGACGAGCTTCCATTGCCGCAGGGAATTATGATTCCAGAAACACTCAATTAGTCATTGGTGATAGCTATAAAAATTTTGGGTTTGTAACAGATTATTTTAATTATAATTCTGATGGTTTTAAAAATCTTGATGGCGGTGGCAATACAGGATTTGATAAATCTGATTATTTGGCGAAGTTTAGGGTCAACTCAAATTTAGATGCAAAAATGTATCAGTCACTAACATTTAAAATCCAGTATTCTGAAGAAGAAGCGAACGAAACTTACTTGGGATTGACCGATGAAGATTTTGTAGAAAACCCTTATAGAAGATACAGGGCATCATCCGAGGATGTTATGAATGCCGAACATCAACAATACCAACTTACCCATTTTATACAAGTCTCCCCTTCGTTAAATATAAGTACTACCGGCTACCTCAATAAATTCAAGCGTAATTGGTACAAATTGGACGATGTAAATTTAGGCGAAAGGGTGAGTATTAGTAATATCCTGTCCGCACCACAGGATTACCCCTTAGAATACCAAACCATTTTAGGAAATGAAAACACCCAAGACGATGTTATGGGAATAAAGGCAAATAATAGAGTATATACTTCAAATGGTGTTCAGTCCATTGCCAAATTACGATGGGGTTCGGATTGGTTACAAACCCTGGAAGTGGGAATACGTTACCACGAAGATGACGAGGACAGATTTCAGTGGGTGGACAGGTACGCATTTCAAAACCAAGAATTAATACGAACCACGGTGGCCGAAAAAGGTACTGACGCTAATCGTATAAGCAGTGCAAAAGCATTGGCGGCGCACCTCTTGTACACCCTTAAAATTGAGAACCTCACCTTAACACCTGGCTTGCGCTATGAAAATATTACATTAACACGAATGGATTATGGTACTGACGACCCAAACAGAACTGGTCAGGATTTAGCTATTCGCGAGAACAATGTAAATGTGTGGATTCCAGGCATAGGTGCGAATTACAGATTCAATAACTATATATCGGTCTTCGGTGGGGTACATAAAGGGTTTTCGCCACCAAGTAATACACCGGAACAAAATGCCGAAAAAAGCATTAATTATGAGTTGGGTTCTCGATTTGGCTTTAAAGGTTTTTCAGGGGAACTTGTCGGGTTCTACAATGATTATCAAAATCTGTTGGGAAGTGATTTGGCTGCAACAGGTGGCACAGGAAGCCTCGACCAGTTTAATGCAGGTGAAGTTCGTGTAAGTGGCCTTGAGCTTTTGCTAAATTACAATTTGCTATACAATACATCAGAGAAATTTAAACTTCCTCTATCGATTTCCTATACGCTTACCGATACCGAATTCCTGACCAGTTTTGACAGTAACGAAGATATCTATGGGGTGGTTACCAAAGGGGATGAAATACCATACATTGCAAAAAACCAATTAAATGCAACATTAGGGCTACAGCATAAGAAATTTGAAGTAAACCTAAATTCACGCTATAAAGGTGCATTTAGAACCAAGGCTGGTTCTGGGCCTATTCCAGAAAATTTCAAAGTAGATTCTAACTTTATCGTTGACTTATCTGCACATTATTTCCTTAATGAAAATTTTACATTATCAACTAACGTGATAAACCTATTTGATACAGAATATGCGGTATCTCGTGTACCAGCAGGATTACGACCTGGTCATCCTTTTGGGTTTAATTTTGCCGTCGGATATGAATTTTGAGAAAAATTTAATTGGATGACAAAAGTCATATTTTTGTTCAACGTTTAAAATTACTTTTGTAAAGTGCCTTTTATGTTTTTTAATAGCTAAATACTTAGCATAAAAAGCTTTAGGAATACTTTCTTTAATTGAACAAATTTTTGATTGTTAAACAAAATTTATTAACTTTACAATGTGAAAACATTTTTTACTAAAATATTGTCTTTCTTTTTAGCAGTTTTAATACTGTTTTCTACCTCTTCTTTTACGGTAGATATGCATTTTTGTTGTAATCAATTGGTAGATATAGCTGTTTGGAACAAAGCAAAAACCTGCACAGAAAAGGTTCAAAAGAAAGATTCACCGTTAAAGCAGTGCACTACGTTACAAGAAAAAGACTGTTGTAGTAATGAATCTTTTGTAAAAACTGGAAATGACACCATTAAAAAGGCTAATACAAAACTTGAGGCCGAAACCGTAATTTTCCTTAATACTTTTTTTTACGTTTATGTAAATTTATTTGAAGGGCTTGAAAAAAATATAGTTCCTTTTAAACAATATAGGCCGCCCTTGATATCCAAGGACATACAAACTCTTTACGAGACTTACTTAATTTGATTTTCTTCCTTGCAGATTGAACATATCAATCTGTATCCTCTATTATAGCCAAAGAACATCTTCTGGCTAAATGTTGCTGTACCCAATTCTCAACAACACTATTAACCTTGTACTATTAAGAAAATTCAAACTATTTGGCAAAATGCCTAATAGCAATACATCGATTATTATGAAAGGACCCAAAGAATTTTGGATTAAGAATATGGTCTGTAGCCGCTGCTTAAAAGTTATTAAGCAAGAACTACAAGAATTGGGAGTAACTGTGCTTTCATTAGAATTAGGAAGGTTATTGGTAGAAGCACCAAAAAAAACCAGCAATGAAATTGTCGAAGCTGTTACAACTGTACTTCACGCCAATAATTTTGAAATTGTTCAGAATGAAGAAGAAATGCTCACAGAAAGAATCAAGATTATTCTAATAGAACAATTGCAAGAGCTACCGTTACATATTAAGGTAAAAACATCTGAACTATTGGCTTCAAGACTTCATAAAGATTACAAGACATTGAGCAGATTGTTTTCAGCAAATCAACAGACAACCATTGAAAAGTACTTTATCAAATTAAAAATAGAAAAAGTCAAAGAGCTCATTCAGCTTAAACAACATTCCTTTTCAGATATAGGGTACCTATTGGACTACAGCAGTGTCAACCATTTGTCTAGACAGTTTAAGGACGTTATAGGAGTAAGTATGACCGATTATAAAAATGCAGAAGACTGGAAACGAAATTTTTACGATGAAATTATATAGATCATAGCGAAAGTTATGTACAACAAGATAGTACAAAACCAATAATTTTATAGTATTAATTCAAAACAAACACCTATGAAAGCACTTACAATTATTTTATCGATGATTGGGCTTTTAAGCTTAAACAGTTGCAAACAAGAAACAAACACTCAGGCACTAATGGAAAACCCTGAAACTCGCACAGAAGTTTTTAATGCCATTTCCAAAAATCACGACTATATGACCGAATTTATGGAAAGTATGCACGACAACCAACACGCAATGCAAATGATGCAGGGAACAAAAAAATGATGAGCTCAATGATGCAAGGAGAAGGAATGCAAATGATGATGAAAGACAGTACAATGATGCACTCAATGATGGACGGAATGATGAATGACGGCAAAATGATGGGCACTATGATGAAAATGATGCACGAAAAAGGGATGATGAGCGAAGACTGTATGGAATCCTGCTCAAAGATGATGGGCGAAAAAGGAATGGATATGCAGGGTATGGACAAGATGGACGATATGGATAGTCCAACCAAAGGTGAGCATACCGAGCATCATTAATTTTAACTTTTAAAATAAACAACAATGAAAAATAATCACTGGATATGGATGGTCATCGGTTGTGGATTACCATTACTGTTTATCTTTTTTGCACCATCATTAGGTATAGGAAGCAGTTCGTCTCTATTCATCTTCATCCTCTTTATGTTTGCTTGTCACTTATTTATGCCTCACGGTTCACATCGCCACGGTGGGCACAATCATTCACAGAATAGACAAAGAGAAAACGAACACGGTAAAGATGTTTCAAAAACAGAACCAAAAGATGAACACAAAGGGCATCATCACCATTAAATACTAAATGATGAAACAAAAATTTCAAATAAGCGGAATCAGCTGCGGTGGATGTGTATCAAGAGTAAAAAAGACTTTAGAAGAACATCCCAATATAGAAAAAGCAGAGATCTTTTTGGCACCAAAAGGTGCTGCACTTATCACGATGAATGAAGCACTTTCTGTTGCCGAATTACAAAAGCAACTTGATGGGCTCAATGGTTATACAATTACAGAATTAAATTAACAACAACTTAAAACCAAAAATTATGCATTTTTACGAAGGACATTTTGGAGGTATGCACCTAATATGGTGGATTATATGGATTATTTTATTGGCTTGGATATTCTTTATCCCAGCAGATATCCCTTATCAAAAAACAAAGAAGGACAGCCCACTGGATATTCTTAAAAACCGCTTTGCAAAAGGCGAAATATCCAAGGAAGAATTTGAGGAATCAAAAAAGATATTAAAATCAGACAACTAACTCAAAACTTTAAAATTATGTATCGATTAAACGTAAAAAAACTCGGATTTGCTTTCGGTCTTACGGGGGCACTAATTTACTTAGGCTGTATGATAGTTATGTCAACAGCAGGTCGAGAAGCCACTATCGATTTTTTCAACAGCCTATTGCACGGTTTAGATACCACAAGCATTATCAGGATGGATGTGCCACTATGGGAAGCTGGTTTGGGAATAGTACAGATATTCATTTTAGGATGGCTAATAGGTGCCTGTATTGCGGCTTTTTATAATGCGCAAATAAAAGTCAAAAAATAAGAGAGTAAAATAAAATTTATGCAATATGTCTGGTTCATATGGTCTCTTATAATTCTTGCTCTTTGGGCAATAATCTATTTGTCAAAAAAGGGGTATAGAAAAGAAATGCTCAAAATGAGCCTTATTACGATGCCCTTTGGCCTAACAGAACCCTTGTTTGTTCCAGAATATTGGTTTCCACCTTCCCTATTCCATTTAGCGGAAAGAACAGGTTTTGATATTGAGAGCCTTATCTTCTCTTTTGCCATTGGCGGAATAGGGACGGTATTGTATAATCTGATATTCAAAAAAGGCTATATAGATATGCCTCATACCGAACGGAGCCACCAAAGACATAAGCTACATATTTATATACTTTTTGTTCCAGCCATTGTATTCGTCATATTTAGTCTTTTCACCACGCTTAACCACATCTATTGTGGCATCATTGCAATGTTTTTTGGTGGTTTGGCAACATTGTACTGTCGCCCAGATTTAAAAGGAAAGATATGGGTTGGAGGAATCTTGTTTACCATACTGTACTTCATTTATTTCGGAAGCATCCTTCCGTTTTATCCGCAATATGTGGAGCTGTACTGGAATCTGGACAACCTGACCCATATTCTTGTTTTGGGAATCCCAATTGAAGAGTTACTGTTCGCTTTCACCTTTGGTATGTATTGGTCTGGATTATATGAACACTTGTATTGGAGAAAACTTATAAAATCGAAAGAAATGTCAACCAACTAAAACATTCAAATTATGAAAATATTATTGGCCATAGATGGTTCAGATTTCAGTAAAGTAGCCATTCACGAACTTATAAAAATGACCCTATCCTCAAATAGTGAAATTCATATTATAAATGTTTATGAAGTTCCGAAAACAACCGGCCTGGGATTGCATACTATGGGCGGCAGGATAGGAAATTACATAGAAGAAATTAGAAGTAACGCTCAAAAATTGGGAAACAAAATCGTTTCAGAAGCTTTCGATAAAATCAAGGCCGAAAACAAGGCACTTTCCATAACCACAAGTGTTGTTAGTGGCCTGCCCAAAAGTACTATTTATGAAAAAGCAGAAGATTGGGGTGCAGATTTAATCGTAGTAGGCTCTCAGGGTCACGGTGCACTTTCACGCTTAGTATTGGGCTCTGTATCCCAATATTTGACCACAAATGCCAAATGTTCAGTACTCATTGCAAGAGATAGAAATAAAAAATGAAAGAAAAGCAAACACATAGCATTCCGTTGGAATCCACCTGTAAGATAACAGATGAAATCTGTCTTCCAGATACTAAATTACCTCGTGTGGTTATCGTTGGTGGAGGATTTGCAGGTTTGGCATTGGTTGAAAAACTGAAACACAAAGAAGTTCAAGTGGTTTTACTCGATAAAAATAACTTCCATCAATTTCAACCTTTATTATATCAAGTGGCAACGAGTGCGTTGGAACCTGATAGCATAGTATTTCCATTTAGAAAACAATTCAATGGTTACAAAAATGTAGTATTTCGTTTGGTCGAAGTAGAAGAAATTCAGCCCTCATTAAACACATTAATAACTTCTAAAGGAAAAGTTCACTATGACTATCTGGTAATTGCTTCAGGTACAACCACCAATTTTTTTGGGATGGATAAAGTAGCAGAAAACAGCTTGGGAATGAAGGATATCCGAGATTCCCTGAACATTCGCCATATGATGTTGCAAAATTTAGAACAGGCTGCCATTACCTGTGATGATGATGAACGGGATGCCCTAACAAATTTTGTAATAGTAGGTGGTGGTCCTGCCGGTGTAGAGATGGCAGGAGCATTGGCAGAGTTTTGCAAATACATCCTTCCCAAAGATTACCCAGAGTACCCTTCTTCCATTATGAATATTTATTTAATAGAAGCCATTGATGAGTTGTTAAGTACAATGTCTGATAAAGCATCATCGAAAACCCTCAAATATTTAGAGGATTTAAATGTAAAGGTATTATTAAATGAAGCTGTAAGCAATTATGATGGAAAGGAAGTCACTACCATAAGTGGTAAGACCATTTTGGCTAAAAACCTTATCTGGACGGCTGGCGTAAAAGGACAATTCCCAAATGGTATTGATGAAAAACACATAGTCAGGGGCAACCGGATTAAAACCGATGCTAATTTAAAAGTAGAAGGCTACGAAAACATTTTTGCCATAGGCGATATAGCTGCGCTTATTTCTGAAGAAAGACCCAAAGGGCATCCACAGGTGGCGCAGGCAGCAATTCAACAAGGAAAATATCTGGGTAATTCTATATTAAACCTCATAAATAATAAACCCACACAACCTTTCGAATATAAAGACAAAGGCTCCTTGGCCACTGTAGGAAAACGCAAGGCAGTTGCCGATTTGGGCAAATTTAAATTTGCAGGCTATTTCGCCTGGTTGCTGTGGTCCGTTGTTCACTTGATGTCCATAAGTGGATTTAGAAATAGATTGATGGTTGGTTTTAATTGGGCGGTTAGCTATTTCACTTATGAAAAGAGCAACCGCTTGATTATTAGAAATTTTAAGCCAAAATCA
This sequence comes from uncultured Flavobacteriaceae bacterium, assembly GCA_963975935.1. Taxonomy (GTDB): domain Bacteria; phylum Bacteroidota; class Bacteroidia; order Flavobacteriales; family Flavobacteriaceae; genus Planktosalinus. The sequence continues at coordinate 401,665 of CAXBIQ010000001.1, read as the reverse complement.
TTAATCGATAATACAGAAGAATAACTAATTAAAACAAAATTTATATGAAAGAAATAGGAGTTATAGGATACGGAGTCATAGGAAAAAGAGTGGCAGATGCCATCAAATTACAAGATGATATGAAGCTTTCGGGCGTTTGCGATATAATCAGCGATTGGCGCATTCAAAATGCCGTAAGAAAGGAGTATGATATTTATGCAGCTACCGAAGAAGCAGCCAATGATATGGACTCAAAAGGAATTTCAGTAAAAGGAAGCTTACAGGAACTTTTAAAGAAATCAGATCTTGTTGTGGACTGTACACCCAAAAAAATTGCCGCTCAGAATGTCGTTATCTACAAGGAGCAAAACATCAAATTTATTCTACACGGTGGCGAAAAACACGAAACCACAGGGCATTCCTTTAGTGCAGAAAATAATTACAAATCCGCTCTAAACTTGAATGCGACAAGAGTAGTTTCGTGTAATACTACGTCTATTTTAAGAACCTTGACCGCTTTAAAAAGAGCCGATTTATTGGATTATGCCAGAGGTACACTTTTAAGAAGAGCTACAGACCCTTGGGAAAGCCATTTAGGCGGTATTATGAACACAATGGTTCCCGAAAGAGACATCCCAAGCCATCAAGGTCCCGACGCACAAAGTGTTGACCCTGATCTTGATGTTATCACTACCGCAATAAAGGTACCCCAAACCTTAAGCCATTTACATTACTGGAACGTGAAATTAAAAAAACAGGCCTCGAAGGAAGAGGTGCTGAATGCCTTTAAAACCTCTAGTCGCATCAAACTAATTCAATATGATCAAGGTTTGGTTTCTAACAATACCATTAAAGAAATGTTCTTAGATATGGGCAGGCCTTGGGGTGATATGTATGAAGTTGCCCTTTGGGAAGATATGCTGAAAGTGGTGGGCGATGAACTTTTCTATGCTTATATAGTCGATAATCAAGCTATTGTAATCCCGGAAACAATTGATGCTATTAGGGCTTTAACTGGAATTGAAACAGATGGTACAAAATCCATAGCCAAAACAAATGAAAGTTTAGGAATCCATTAAATACTATCAAAATGAAAACAGACAAGAATATAGTAGAACTTTTAGGAGAAAAAGCAGACTTCTATTTAGAACACGTTTGTGAAAAAATAACAAAGGATGAATTGCAAGTGCCAAGCAAAAATAGTTTAGAAAAAGTATTTGGCAGTAGCAACAGAAATCCGCAGGTGCTTCGAAGTCTTTCACAATTGTACAACAACGGAAATCTGGGAGGTACAGGCTATTTAAGTATCCTTCCTGTGGACCAAGGTATTGAGCATAGCGCGGCCTTTTCATTCTATAAAAACCCAGATTATTTCGACCCAGAGAACATTATAAAACTCGCCCTTGAGGCCGGTTGTAATGGGGTGGCTTCCACGTTTGGGGTTTTGGGTTTGAATGCCCGAAAATATGCCCATAAAATCCCTTTTATCGTTAAGATTAACCACAATGAACTGCTTACCTACCCGAACAAATATGACCAAACACTCTTTGGTAAGGTAAAAACCGCTTGGGATATGGGAGCAATTGCCGTAGGAGCTACCATTTATTTTGGTTCAGCGGAAAGTAACAGACAGCTAAAAGAAATAGCTGAAGCTTTTGAAGAAGCACACAATCTGGGAATGGCTACCATTTTATGGTGCTATACACGAAATGAAGCTTTTAAAACCGATAAAGAAGATTATCACGCATCGGCCGATGTAACCGGACAAGCCAATCAGATTGGAGTAACGATACAGGCAGATATCATCAAACAAAAATTACCAACCAATAATTTTGGTTTCAAAGAGATAGGATTTGGAAAATATGATGATGAAATGTATAAAACCCTTACCACAGACCACCCTATTGACCTTTGCAGGTTGCAAGTAGCCAATTGCTATATGGGTAAAATAGGGCTGATTAATTCAGGTGGTGGTTCCAAAGGCAAATCAGATTTGTCCGAAGCTGTAACAACTGCCGTCATCAATAAAAGGGCTGGTGGCTCTGGGCTGATAATGGGAAGAAAAGCATTTCAAAAGCCCTTTAGCGAAGGCGTAAGAGTATTACAATCTGTTCAGGAAGTTTATTTGGACGATAAAATTAGTATAGCATAATCAACAGAATGTTTGACACAGAGATAAAATCATTAAAATCACTTAACCACTACCTCCTTAAACTGGTAGAAAGCCGTCTATGGCTTAAAGTAATCATTGCTTTGTTGTTAGGTGTTGGATTTGGTCTGTTATTGAGTCCACAAAATGGATGGATTTCTAAAGAAACAGCAGATATCGCGGGGAATTGGCTGGCATTGCCTGGTGTACTATTTCTGAAACTGGTTCAAATGATTATGATTCCGTTGATTGTGGCTTCCATCATCACAGGAATCGCAAGTAATGATAAGGACAGTTTAAAAAAATTAGGTGGTGGTGTTTTGTTATATTTTCTAGGTACTACGATAGTTTCGGTTAGCATTGGTACGATACTATCCCAAATTTTTAGACCGGGTCGTTTTCTTCATCAACAAGCACTAAAAGAGCATAATGAAATTACGGCAGTTTCAACTGATGAACCCGAGCTTTCCTTCGGAATTGAAACGATTCCTGATGCCATCTCAAACTTACTTCCCGAAAACCCGTTGGCATCTATGGTAAGTGGTGAAATGTTAAGCATTGTAATTTTCACAATCATTATTGGTGTAGCTGTGCTATCACTTGAAAATGCCTTACTGCGCCCAGTGAAGCTGCTTCTAAGTGCCATTCAGGAAGTCTGTATGACAGTAGTAAAATGGTCAATGCTTCTAGTGCCTATTGCTGTTTTCGGACTTATGGCGCAGCTTACCTCTAGTGTTGGTTTAAGTTCTCTTTCCGGTCTCACCTATTATGTTGGCGTCGTCCTGCTCGGTCTATTACTTTTGGTAATTTTCTATTTAGGGCTAATTGTGCTTCTTGGAAAAGCAAACCCTATGCATTTCCTAAAAAAAATAAGGGACGTTCAATTATTGGCCTTTTCAACCACAAGCTCTGCGGCCGTGATGCCACTTTCCCTTCAAACAGCCGAAGAAGAATTGAAGGTGGACAAGACCATTAGCAATTTTATTATTCCCATAGGTGCAACCGTCAATATGGATGGCACTGCACTCTATCAAACCATAACTACGCTATTCATAGCCCAAGCCTATGGCTTGGAAATGAGTTTGCTCAATATTATTGTGGTCATCGTAACCATCGTTGCTGCTTCAATCGGCACACCTGCCATTCCCGGAGGTGGTGTGGTGATACTCGCTTCTGTTTTGGGAAGTGTCGGTATTCCAGCCGAAGGCATCATCATTATTATTGGTGTAGAAAGATTGTTGGGAATGTTCAGGACTGCTGTAAACGTAACGGGTGACCTCACAGCTTGTATGGTTTTTAATAGGTTTTATGGTAAAACCCCAATATTGGTTAATGATAAAACTTTAAAAATATGACATTACTACTCATATCCATATTTTTCATTTTTCCTGTGGTTGCTATAGCAGGATATCAACATTATAAGATTGTTAAGCACCCAGCTTATGATGCTGACAAAACACTCTTAAATTATGAAATTATAGGTGCGGGTGAAAACAAACTCGTTTTGCTGCACGGTTTGACAGGGTCATTGAATTATTGGAAACGCAATTTAGAAAGCATTTCAAAAACACACACTTTGCTATTAATAGACCTTTTGGGTTTTGGTGATTCGCCAAAACCACAAAGTGATTATTCGCTTTCAGTTCAACTTAAAGCTTTAGAATTGGTTTTGCAAAAAGAAGGATTCAATGATGGAAAAACCATAGTTGCCGGTCATTCTATGGGCGCTATAATTTCAATGGCCCTATTGGAAAAACACTCAAATTGGCTCAAAGCAGGCATTTTTATTGGAATACCTGTTTATCAGGATGCAGATGAATTTAAAAAAATTATGTCCTCACATTCCTTTGTGGACAGAATATCAACAAGCAGATTCTCTAAATACATCTGTATGATTCATCCCATTTTTATGTCGCGTGCATTTAAACCAGACAACCTCACGGATGATGTTTATGAAGATGCAAAAAAACACCATTGGCAGAGCTACTATTATTCGCTTACGAGGATAATCCTAAAAACAGATTTATACGGGATTGCAAGAAAGATTAGAAACACAAAAGTGCTTTTCATTCACGGAGCAAAGGACACTACTGCACCGCTCAAAAATGCTATAGACTTATCAAGAGAATTTACAAACGTAAAAACTGTTACCTCTACAGGGGGAGACCATCAGTTCTTTCTAAAAGAAGCAGAATTTGTATGGAAGACCATCCAAGATTTTTCTGTTTCAGATAAAAAATCACAAAAAACAATTTTAAATGAATACTAATAAAATTAAACATATAGGTGTATTTACCTCTGGAGGTGATAGTCCAGGGATGAATTCAGCCTTGTACGCCATTGCAAAAACGGCTGAAGCAACTGGTATAAAAGTTAGTGGTTTTAGAAAAGGATATGAAGGATTGATAGACGGTGACTTGGTTCAATTTAAATCACACGAATTACAAAAACTGACCCAAAAGGGTGGCACAATTCTAAAGACCGCACGAAGCAAACGTTTTCTCGAACTGGAAGGTCGAAAAAAAGCCCTGCAAACCCTAAATGCAAACAAAATAGACGCCCTGATTGCCATTGGTGGCGATGGTACATTTAATGGATTACTTGCTTTTTCAGAAATATGCGATATCCCATTCATAGGGATTCCCGGGACTATTGACAACGATATTTCTGGCACTGATTATACCCTTGGTTTTGATTCTGCAGTAAACACAGCAATTGAAAATATTGATAAAATAAAAGACACAGCCGAATCTCACAACCGCGTATTTATTGTAGAAGTAATGGGCAGGGATTCGGGTTACATTGCCATTCATTCAGGACTTGCCACGGGAGCAGATGCCATTTTAATTCCCGAGAGCGGCAAAGACCTCATTTATCTATTGGATAAGGTTAAAAATTACGATAGCGAAGATGCTTTTCTTGTCGTGGTTTCTGAAGGGGATGAAATAGGAGCCGAACTTGTTTCATCAAAAATAAAGGAAGTCAATCCCAATGTCGATTTACGCATAACAAAGCTTGGCCACATACAGCGAGGTGGAAATCCCTCTGCTTTAGATAGGATGTTGGGTATTAGGCTTGGGGTGGAAGCCGTAAAATCACTTTTACAAAGTGAAAATAATGTAATGGTTGGGATTTTAAACAATCAATTGCACTTAACCCCTTTTAATGAAGTGGTCAAACAACATCAGGTCAATAAAGAATTGCACGAACTCTTAGAACTATTTGGAAAATAAAAACGAGAAAAATGAAAACATACATAGAGGAAAGACCTTGGGGAAACTTTGAACGCTTTACCCATAACGAGATTAGCACCGTAAAAATACTTACGGTTAATCCAAACGAAGAGCTAAGTCTACAGTTTCACCATAACAGGGAAGAATTCTGGAGAGTAATAGATGGAACGGGAACTTTCGTAATTGGCGACAATACCAAAGTTGGCCATAAAGGGGACGAATTTTTTATCCCGAAGGAAACCGTACATCAAATAAAAACATCTGATTCTTCTGTAAGCATCCTTGAAATTGCTTTTGGAAATTTTGATGAAAACGATATTGTCAGGCTAAAGGACAAATACAACAGGGAAGACCCCAAATAAATATTACAATATGGAACATACACATCAAATTAATACCAGAATACCCATAGAGAAAAAAGGGATACTGCTCAGTCCCACTAAATTGAAATTTGAGAGCAATGGGGTTTTAAACCCTGGAATATTTCAAGAAGGTGAAGAGGTGCATATCTTTTACCGTGCGGTGGAAGATGGCAATTACTCCACCATTGGATATGCCAAAACCAATGAGCATTTAGATCTCATAGAAAGGAAATCAAGCCCGTTAATAACTCGTGATTTTGATTATGAAAAACATGGTGTGGAAGATGCTCGTATTGTTAAAATTGAAGACACCTACTATATAACCTATACCGCTTATGACGGCATCAATGCCATGGGTGCTTTGGCAACTTCAAAAGACCTGAAACATTTTGAGAAAAAGGGGATAATCACACCGTTGATTACCTACAATGAATATAAATACCATTTGGAACATTGTGATCAGGAAAGATTGAACCCTAAATATTACCATTACTACAACTTGTTTGCACAAATTGGATTGGTAGATGAAAAACACAGGTATTTAAGAGATAAGGACATCGTATTATTCCCAAGAAAAATAAATGGTAAATTTGTAATGCTCCATCGTATATGGCCAGGAATACAAATAGTACAGTTTGAAAAATGGGAAGACCTTACCAAAGAGTTTTGGGAAGATCATATAAAGAACCTTCATGATCATATCCTCATGGATCCTCTATTTGATTTTGAAGTGAATTATCTCGGTGCCGGATGCCCTCCCATAGAAACAAAGGATGGTTGGCTGATGATTTACCACGGAGTTTGTGAAACCCCCGTTGGAAAGACCTATCACGCCGCCGCTGCATTACTGGATATTGATGACCCCTCAAAAGTAATTGGACGATTGCCCTATCCCCTATTTTCCCCGGTAGAGGAATGGGAACTGAAAGGTGTAGTAAACCACGTGGTGTTCCCAACAGGTGCGGCATTGTTCGGCGGCGACCTCCATATCTATTATGGAGCGGCCGACAAGCATACGGCGGTAGCTAAAGTAAGCCTACAACTATTATTGAGTGAATTAAAAAAAACAGCTATATCATGAAAAATCATAAAATTTTATTCGTATGCTCATATCCTCCACGCGAGTGCGGTATTGCTACTTTTTCACAAGATTTGATACGGACCTTGAAAAGATGCTTTGGCTCAACCATAGAGATCGAGGTTTGTGCTCTGGAAAATGAGTGCTGCGACGCCAATGATTATCCAGAGGAAGTTAAATATAAAATAGATGCCCAAGAGTTAAGTTCCTTTTTCAAAGTAGCTAATAAGTTAAATGAAAGGGACGATATTGGAATGGTTTGTATACAACACGAGTTTGGGCTGTTTGGAGGTGACTACGGTAGCCATTTAGTGGCTTTCCTTCTTAAGTTAGACATCCCTATTTCTTGTGTGTTTCATACCGTGCTACCCTATCCAGATGAAAAAAGAACTAAAATAGTGCAAGCGTTGGGTGATCTTTCCGAGAAACTGATCGTTCTTACCAATAAATCCGCACTAATACTAGAAAGTGATTATCATATTGATACTAACAAAATAGCTGTCATACCCCATGGCACCCATATTGTACTATGGAAAGAAAAACAACGGCTTAAAAATAGATATGGCTTTCAAAATAAAAATGTGCTCTCCACATTTGGTTTATTAAGTGAGAATAAAAATATAGAAACAGCACTTCGTGCATTGCCAAAAATACTCCAAAAATTCCCTAACACAGTTTATCTGGTTTTAGGCAAAACACATCCTGATATAATAAAGAGAGAAGGCGAAAAATATAGAAATGCGCTTTTAACAATAGTCGATAATTTAGATATTAAAGACCATGTCATTTTTATAAACGAATATTTGGAACTTACCAGGTTGTTGGAATACCTATCCTTATCCGATGTTTACTTATTCTCATCTAAAGATCCCAACCAGGCCGTTAGCGGCACTTTTGCTTATGCCATGAGTTGCGGAAACCCCGTTATATCAACACCTATTCCCCATTCCAAAGAATGTCTTGATCCCAGTACTGGTATTTTATTGAATGATTTTGAAGATCCCATAGAAATTAGCGACGCTGTTATCGATTTGCTGGAACAACCGTTCATAGCAACATCAATGGGGAAAAATGCCTTTATTAAAATGCGTGCTTTTAGTTGGGAAAATGTAGCCATTTCCTATTCCGATATTTTTCAGGATTATTTGCAAGACAGTAATTCTTTGGATTTTAGTTTGCCACCCATAAAAACAGACCATATTGAAGACATGACCACTGACTTTGGGATGCTTCAATTTTCGAATTTTAGTGAACCAGACACGTCTTTTGGTTATACCCTTGATGATAACGCGAGGGCGTTAATAGCGATGCTTATGTATTATAAGAAAAAAAGAAATGACAAAGTCCTGAGACTCATTGAAATTTATATGGACTTTATTGTGTTTTGCCAACAGGACGATGGACTGTTCTATAATTATGTGGATTATGAAAAGCAATTTACCAATCAGAATACCGAAGTGAACCTGGAAGATTCCAATGGCAGGGCCATTTGGGCACTTGGCTATGTATTGTCTCATACAGAAAACCTACCAAAAAGTTTAGTAACCAAAGCAGAAAACTGTTTTAAGAACGTCATGCAGAATGTAGCAGATTTTAATTCCCCACGAGCCATTGGCTTTATATTAAAAGGACTTTATTATTATCAAGAAAACAAGCCTAAAACCCAATATAATCAATTAGCGGAAACATTGGCCCAAGAGCTCTTGCGTGTTTTTAATATTACCAGTGATAAAAAATGGGAATGGTTTGAAGATTACCTGACCTATGCCAATAGTATATTACCAGAAGCGCTTTTATATGCTTGGCTTATCACAAAAAATAAAAAATACAAGGACGTTGCCGAAACTACTTTCGACTTTTTATTATCACAATATTTTATGAAAGGGCAAATTAAAGTTATTTCTAATGACGGATGGTTTCACAAAAGAAATAAACGTACCTTTCATGGTGAACAACCTATTGAGGTGGCATATACCATTCTTTCATTGGACCTGTTTTATAGAGTTACCCATAAAAAGAAATACGCCAAACAATTACATACCGCGTTTAGTTGGTTTTTAGGCAATAACCATCTCAAGCAAATTATGTACAACCCTGTTAATGGCGCCTGTTATGATGGCCTTGAAAAAGAAAATGTAAATATAAATCAAGGTGCCGAATCCAGCTTGTGCTACTTAATGGCGCGTTTAGTTGTTGAGGATTATCCTTTGGAGGTGGGTCTTAAAGAAACTAAAGCAGATTTAAAGTTAAAAGAAGGAATTGGTTTTAAGACATTGTCAAAGAGATCATCCAAGAAAAGTGCATTGGTAAAAACTTCAAAATAGAACGAAATATATCAAACAGCGTGTGCTTTTAATGCAGCAAAGTAAAAAAATGAATAGTTATTTATGATAGAAACTCTAAAAAATATCAACCCTTTCATCCTTGGACTGCTCATCAGTCTGGGCATTGGCCTTATTCTTGGGCTGGAACGTGAATATGATAAATTGAAGGAAGAACAAGGCTTTGCAGGTATAAGAACCTTCCCAATTGTTGCCATTATTGGTTTTATATTGGGAAATCTTTCCACAACCTATACACCTTGGTTGGTCATTATCATTGCGGCAGCATTTCTTTTGTTTCTGTCTTTGAGTCATCTTTCCATAGTACAAAAGCATATTATGACTGGTATTACCACCAATATGGCCTTGTTCGCTACGCTAATTTTGGGTGTTATGGTTGCCAATCATTTGCATAAGGAAGCAGTTGCGACCGCAGTAGTCGTGGTTACGCTGTTATCATTGAAAACGACCTTTAATACATTCATTAAGAATATTACTTCTGAAGAGCTCTTTGCTTTTATTAAGTTTTCAATTATTGCGCTTCTTATTTTGCCTTTCTTACCAAATCAAGATTATGGTCCAGAGGGATTACTTAACCCTTTTGAGATTGGAGCGATAATAGTGATAGTGTCATTTCTGAATTTCATTGGTTACTTTCTTGTAAAATATGTAGGTTCTAAACGTGGTATTCTGCTCACTGCTATTTTAGGCGGATTGATTTCAAGTACCGCAGTAGCTTGGATATATGCTTCGCGAAGTAAGGAATCGCCAGAACTTTCAAAAGAATATGCTGCGGGTATCATTATAGCTTCCGCAATTATGTTTCCCAGACTTGCGATTCTGGCCTATATTTTCAATAGTGCCATACTTTTAAATTTAGTCATTCCATTTACTATTCTTACCCTTATCTGCTTGATAAGCGCACTCTTATTCATCAAAAAGAATACAGATGTCACAAAAACAGCTATCAATCTGGGTAATCCGCTCAATATTTGGAACGCCCTTGGGTTTGGTGGTATTTATGTGGTCATCCTGTTTGCAGTTTTTTATGGAAATCAATTTTTTGGCGAAAGCGGTTTATACTATTCAGCCCTAATTGCAGGATTGGCAGATACGGATGCAATAACTATTAGTATGGCAAAATTTGGGTCATTGGAAGAAAAACTCACGCTGGCCACCAATGTCATTATAACAGCAACCATAAGCAATATGATTGTAAAACTTGGTATTACCTATTTCAAAGGTTCTAAAAAGACCGGGAAACTCGTGATGCTAATTTTTGGAACTGTTGTCATCGTAGGGTTAGTATATATTTTAATACAGTTAGGAAATTAAAAAAAGTGAAATGAAAACAACAGTATTCAGCACGCATAAGTTTGAAGAGCCGTATCTCGTAAAAGCGAATGATGGCAAACATCAATTAAAGCTGCTTGAGAGTCGTTTGACGGAAGAAACTGCTATTCTCGCAACGGGTTCTAAAGCAGTAAGTCTCTTTACAGGTGATGATGCTTCGGCAAAAGTTCTTGAAAAATTCAATGCTTTTGGCATAAAATATATTGCTCTGCGTTCAGCAGGTTTCAATCACGTCGATTTAGAAAAAGCAGCTGAATTGAATATAAAAGTTGCCCGTGTCCCAGCCTATTCACCTTATGCCATTGCAGAACACACAATGGCTTTGATACTTGCATTAAACCGCAAACTGATTAAGGCAAACAACAGGGTGCGCGAACACAACTTCTCATTAAACGGACTTACGGGTTTCGACCTAAACGGAAAAACTGTCGGTGTCATAGGAACAGGAAAAATTGGGTCTGTACTCGTAAAAATACTTCACGGATTCGGCTGCAATATTCTTGCCCAGGATATAGAAGAAAGCAAAGACCTAATTGATAAATATGGCGTAATCTATTCAGATTGTGCGACGCTCTGTAAGCACGCAGATATAATAAGCCTGCACGTGCCATTAAAAGCTTCAACAAAACATTTAATAAATAAAGAGCATATAGCACTAATGAAATCTGGAGTAATGCTCATCAATACAAGTCGTGGTGGGTTGGTGGACACCAAGGCAGTTATCGAAGGATTGAAAACTAAAAAAATTGGGTATTTCGGAATAGATGTGTATGAGGAAGAAGAAGGATTGTTCTTTGAAGACCATTCCGATGACATTTTGCAAGACGATGTCATTGCACGCTTAATGACTTTTAATAATGTTTTAATTACCAGTCATCAGGCCTTTTTAACCGAAACTGCATTGACAAATATTGCTGAAACCACAATATATAATCTGGATTGTTTTGAAAAACAAAAACCTTCTGGAAATGAAATTAGCATTAATTAATAGTTAAAAACAAATATTATGAAAAACATACTCGTACCAACAGACTTTTCAAAAAATTGCAATAAAGCAGAAGAACTCGGAATTGAAATGGCAAAGCTTTACAATTCCGAAATCCATTTTTTCCATTTGATGAAAACCCCGGTAGAATGGGTAAAGTTGGATAAACAAAAAGAAAAACAGCACCCAGAAACAGTAAAGCAAATAGGCATCGCAAAAGCCTACCTGAGAGAACTGGAGAAAAAAGCAGAACGACAAGGCCTTGAATGCAGGACTTTTCTTAAATTTGATGGTGGTCAGGCAAATATCCTTAAACATTCGGGTCATTTTCATCACGATTTTATAGTTACGGGAAGTAGTGGCACCCGAGGCGGTATACGTGAGTTAATGGGAAGCAACGTAGAAAAAATTGTTAGGAAAGCTGATGTACCAGTTGTTGTAGTCAAGGATGAAGAAGTATCCTTTCCTTTTAAGGATATCGTTTTTGTTTCAGATTTTCTTCAAGATGTAAGCGATGTATTTAAGCAAGTTATTTCGATTGCTGAAAAATGCGGCGCACATATCCATTTATTGAGGGTCAATACTCAGACCGATTTTAACAGTATAGAACAAGGGTTGGATCCCATCAAGGAGTTCCTGAAAAAATTCCCCGATTTGGATAACTTCTCAATGAATGTATATAACGAACCAGACGTAGAAACAGGGATAAACAATTATTTACGATATAAAAATGCCGATTTAATCGCAATGTGTACTCACGGACGTACAGGCTTTTTAAGCTTATTCTCTAAAAGCATCGCAGAGGGTGTAACCAATCACTCCGAATTACCAGTAATGACTATTAAAATGTAACAATGAATAAATCAGTCTTAATAAAAAAATACTCTGGTGAGTACGAAGCCTTTGATGTAAACAAACTCATCAACTCCCTGCGGCGTTCACGGGCAGATGAGGATATTATTCAAGATATAGCCCGGAAAGTACAAGAGCAGATTGAAGAAGGAATGACAACCAAAAAAATCTATCAGTTGGCTTTCAAGATGCTAAAACGAAAATCTAGGGTAAGTGCCTCAAAGTACAAGCTCAAAAAAGCTTTAATGGAACTAGGTCCAACCGGTTTTCCATTTGAAAAATTAGTAGGCAAACTATTGGCACACGAAGGTTTTGATACAGAAGTTGATGTTATTGTCCAAGGTAATTGTGTTCAACACGAAATAGATGTGATAGCGCAAAAAGACAATAATCATTATATGATTGAATGCAAATACCATAGCGATCAAGGCCGAGTTTGCAACGTGAAGATTCCATTATACATCAATTCAAGATTTTTAGATGTAGAAAAAAATTGGGAACGCCAAAAAGGTCACGATACTAAACTTCACAAAGGAGGCGTCTATACAAATACACGATTTACAAGTGATGCGGTACAATATGGTAAATGCGTTGGGCTATTATTGACAAGTTGGGATTACCCAATGGATAACGGGTTAAAAGACAGAATAGATAAAGCTGGTCTGCACCCATTGACCGCATTGACAACGCTGACCAAAGCTGAGAAATCAAAGCTATTGGACAAGGGAATTGTGCTCTGTAAAGAGCTTCACGAAAATCCTGCGTTATTAGAGCAGATAGGGGTTGACAAAAAAAGGCACAAAAATATTTTGGCAGATTCAAAAGAGCTGTGCCAAAGCACTTAAGAGTAAATGATATAATAGTTCAATAATCTTAAAATAACCAGATGAAAACAGATGAAACCCAAAAACAGAACACAATAGATTTGGAGCCATTTTACCAAGCATTGGAAGATGATCCAAAACTACTTGAAGAAGCCCTTGAAATAGTATTGGGGATGGTAAACTTTGAACCTGAATCCGTTAAGAAATTGGCGCTTTTTATCAAAGAAGATTCCCGTAATCTGTATAATGAGATAGCGGAATTGAGCAAATCAAATCAAGATAAAGGAAACACACCTTCCTGCTGTGGTGGACACTAAATAAGTACTACAAATATGAAAAACAATAAAATAAACATTCACTTTTTAGGAGCGGCAGGCACGGTAACTGGCTCAAAATATTTAGTGGATACAGGAGATAAAAAAATACTGATAGACTGCGGACTTTTTCAAGGCTTAAAGGAATTGCGGCTTAAAAACTGGGAGTACCCACCTGTAAAAGTTTCAGAAATTGATATGGTATTGCTTACTCACGGCCATTTAGACCACACGGGATATCTACCACGATTGGTAAAACAAGGTTTTAATGGACCTATCTATGGCACCAACCCCACGTTGGACATCGCAAAAATCATATTGAATGATAGTGCCAAAATACAAGAACAGGAAGCCGAACGTGCCAATAAAGAGGGCTATTCCAAACACAGTCCCGCGGAACCACTTTACGATTTAAATGATGTAGAAAAAACCATTCCACATTTTAAAGACGTTCCACAAGCACAATGGATTCCGTTATTTGATGGTATCAAGGCACGATTTCAGTATAACGGACATATTCTTGGTGCTACATTCATCGAGCTGGATGTTGAAGGAAAGCGTTTTGTCTTTTCAGGAGATATTGGAAGAACCAGTGATTTATTGCTTTATCCACCCCTGAAACCAAAAAGAGCAGATGTGCTTTTTATAGAATCTACTTATGGAGGAAGGTTTCATCCAGATGAAATGGAAGCACTTCCACTGATTGAAAAATTGGTAAATGACACCATCAATAGAGGTGGCAGCCTGTTTATCCCAAGCTTTTCGGTAGAACGTGCCCAATTGATGATGCTTATTTTTTGGAAATTACTGAAAGAGCACAAAATTCCCAAAGTGCAAATGATAATGGACAGCCCGATGGGAGCTAGTGTTTTGGAACTCTTCCACCGTACCAGAGATTGGCATAGGCTGAACGAGAATGAATGTGACGAAATGTGTTCACACTTTACTGTCGTGAGCAGCTATCGCGAGACTATGGAATTACGAACCGATAATAAACCAAAAATTGTGATTGCCGGAAGTGGAATGCTCACGGGCGGAAGAATGCTCAACTATCTTGAAACCCAAGCGCAAAATCCTAATAACACGTTGCTTTTTGTTGGGTACCAAGCGGAAGGAACGCGCGGAAGAAAATTATTGGAAGGCGATAAAGAGCTAAAAGTATATGGAAAATGGGTGCCGTTTAATATGGAAGTAGCCGAAATTCAAGGCCTCTCGGCACATGCAGACCACGCAGAGCTTATGGACTGGATGGACAATATAAAAAACAAACCCGAACGTATTTTCATTGTACACGGTGAAAAAGAGAGTGCAGAAGCATTGCAAAAAGGCATCAAGGAAACCTATGGGTGGGATGCAGAAATTCCGCAATTATACACCATCGAAGAAATAGAATAAATCGAAAAATCACAACAACCAATAAAATATGGACACACACTCAAACATATTAAAATATAAACATCTCGGAATCTATACCCAAAACGAAAATGTAGTGTATATGCGCGAAGATTGCCACGTCTGTATTTCAGAAGGGTTTGAGGCACTTACCCGAATAAGAATATCCAATGCAAATACATCAATCGTAGCAAGTCTTAATGTCCTGAATTCTGATATTCTGTTGCCTAATGAAATCGGACTATCAGATGCTGCTGCGAAAAAACTCAATGTTTCCCCAAACGATACATTATATGTTTCCCATTTAGAGCCTATTGAATCCTTAAGCCACGTCAGGGCAAAAATCTATAACAAAAAACTGGATTATAAGGCCTATAACAACATCATAACCGATATCGTGGAAGGCGATTATTCCAACATCCACCTTTCGGCATTTATTACTGCCTGTGCTGGCGACCGAATGGATATTGATGAAATATCCGACCTAACGAAAGCAATGATTGCTTCCGGAAAGCAACTGAACTGGAACAAGGATATCGTGGTCGACAAACATTGTATTGGCGGATTGCCTGGCAATAGGACAACACCATTGGTAGTTGCCATTGTTGCCGCGTATGGGCTTACTATGCCAAAAACATCCTCACGGGCAATCACTTCGCCAGCAGGCACAGCAGATACAATGGAAGTACTGACCAATGTTACGCTCTCTTCCGAGGAAATAAAGACCGTAGTAGAAAAAGAAGGCGGATGTTTTGTTTGGGGCGGTACAGCGCAGTTAAGTCCTGCCGATGATGTGCTCATTAAAATTGAAAAAGCCTTGGATATTGATAGCGAAGGTCAGCTCATCGCTTCAGTACTCTCTAAAAAGGCAGCAGCTGGTTCTACTCACGTGGTCATTGATATTCCCGTGGGAGAAACCGCCAAGGTTCGCAGTACCGAAATGGCAGAAAAACTAAAAAATCATATGGAAACCGTTGGAACTGCTGTTGGGTTGAATGTAAAGGTTGTAGTTACGGATGGCACGCAGCCGGTTGGAAGGGGTATCGGTCCTACATTAGAAGCCATAGATATATTAAAAGTATTGAAAAATGAAGCAGATGCACCCAAAGACCTAACAGAAAGAGCATTGCTTTTAGCCGCTGAATTAATAGAGCTTTCTGGAAAAGTAGAAAAAGGAAAGGGACAGGAAACCGCACATAAAATTCTCAAATCTGGAAAAGCATATGAAAAATTCGTAGCCATTTGTAAGGCGCAAGGTCAATTTTCAAAACCAGTTTTAGCACCTTATAAAATTGAAATTAAAGCTGAAAAGTCAGGCGTTTTGCAACGAATTGATAACCGTAAAATTGCAAAACTGGCCAAGCTTTCTGGAGCACCACAATCTAAATCGGCAGGGATTCTTCTAAATGTGCATTTGGGAGAACAAATCGAAGAGAACCAACTGCTTTATACCATATATGCTGAATCCAAAGGTGAACTTAATTATGCCTTGGAATATGAAAACAACCATAACGACATCATAACTATAAATTAAAGAACATACTATGAAAACAATATTATTCAGTCTTCCCGGAAATGAAGAACTCACAGAACTAATGGCTACAAAAATGGATGCTGAAGTGGGTCAAGCCACATTAAGGAAATTCCCTGACGGGGAATCATACACGCGCATATTGTCTGATGTTAAAGATAAATGTGTGGTACTGGTATGCACCTTGCACGAACCGGACGAAAAACTGTTGTCACTATATTTTTTAAGCCACACAGCCAAATCATTAGGAGCTATGTGTACCTGTTTGGTAGCACCCTATTTGGCGTATATGCGGCAGGACAAAGTATTTAATGAAGGAGAAGGAGTGACTTCCGGTTTCTTCGGAAAATTGATTTCTGGTTTCGCCGATAGCATTACCACAGTTGACCCTCACTTGCACAGAATTAGTTCGTTGGGAGAAGTGTATCAAATTCCAAATAAAGTGATTCACGCTGCCGACGCAATTTCAGAATGGATTAAAGAAAATATCGAAAACCCGGTACTTATCGGACCTGATTCTGAAAGTGAACAATGGGTATCAGAAGTCGCCAAAAATGCAGGAGCACCATTTACGGTATTACAAAAGGTGCGTCACGGTGACCGTGATGTAGAAGTCTCTGTTCCCGATGTGGATAAGTACAAGAATGCCACACCTATTTTAGTAGATGACATTATTTCCACAGCCCGAACAATGATTGAAACCGTACAACATCTTAAAAAAGCAGGAATGAAACCACCTATTTGTGTAGGCATTCACGCCGTTTTTTCAGGAAACGCCTATCAAGGTTTATTGGATTCCGGAGTAGAAAAAATAGTGACTTGTAATACCATCCCACACTCTTCAAATGGAATAGATTTAAGTGATATTATGGCAAAAGAGGTAAAAAAATTAATGCACCATATATGAGAAAACAAGGCTTTATAGTACTAATCACTTTATTCAGCATCACAATGACTGGACAAACTGAAATGCTCATTGGGCAGATTTCAGGCAGAGTTGTTATTCGGGAAAACTTTGATGAAAATGGTTCTTTTTTAAACAAACAAACTTTTGAAGCTGGTGAAACAATAAAGAAAAATGGATACTATGAAATTGAGGTGGTTACGGAATTGTTTGACAAAAACAAACAATCAACCGATAAATACACCACAACCTATCGTTGCAAGCCTGATGAAGCAAGTGTAGTGGTAATGGCTTTTCCGTTTTCCAAGCCAAAATCAAAAGAAACCGAAATTAATACCATTTCTGAAAATTTTAAAAAGCTCTACGATTTACAAAACTTGAAAGATATTAAATTGGAAATGAGTTTTGACTCGGGCTTGTTAAACTTTTTTGGTTCCAAAAGCATCATAAAAATTTATGACCGAAAATTAGAGGATGGGAAAAACACTATAAAATCAAAAATAAATATTAAGGCCTATGCCTGGGGAATTCGCATTAAGCAACTCAATTATACCGTTATCGAAAAATTAAATGAAAAAGGTTTATTGACTTTTCAGAAATTTTCAGAAGCAGATAACAGCTATTTTACAATAAACTATAAATAAAGACAGATGAAAAATTACGATACACTTTCTGAAGCCATAAACGATTTACAGGGAAATGGCTATACATATGATTTTAACCTAAAACCAGAATGTTTGGAGTGTGCCTCACTAAAAATTGAAATACACCCAGAAGATTTTAATGTTGACGAGATGCATCGTTTTGAGGGTATGAGCAGTACCGACGATAATAGTGTGCTTTATGCTATTTCATCAAAAAATGGGATTAAAGGACTTTTGGTAGATGCCTATGGCGTCTATGCCGAAAACATTTCGGAAGCTATGAGAAAAAAATTACGATAAAAATAAACAAAAACAAAAATTATGGAAAATCACGAACACCACAATCACGATGAAATGGACCATTCTAAAATGGACCATTCGAAGATGAAACACAAAAAAGAAGACCATTCTAAAATGAACCACAAAGGTGGAGACCATTCTGGCCACAATCCAGGGCACGGAGAACACGGGCACGACCATCATAAAATGATGATTGCCGATTTTAGAAAACGGTTTTGGGTAACCCTTGTACTTACTATTCCCATACTGTTCTTCTCGCCGATGATTCAGGACTTTTTTGGATATGAGTTTTTGCTTCCCGGAAATCCATATATCCTTTTTGCACTTTCCACAATCGTATATTTCTATGGTGGTTGGCCATTTTTAAAAGGATTCTGGTCTGAAATCAAAAAAGGTGCACCAGGAATGATGACCTTGATTTCTATGGCAATTTCTGTAGCTTATTTTTATAGTACTGCTACGGTCTTTGGCTTAAGAGGTGAAGACTTTTTCTGGGAACTATCAACACTTATAGCCATAATGTTGCTTGGCCATTGGATAGAAATGAAAAGTGTTTTAGGTGCTTCAAAAGCCTTACAGTTATTGGTGAGTATGATGCCTGCAGAAGCGCACAGAGTAAAAGGTGACACCATAGAAGACATCCCTCTCGAAGATTTACTGAAGGATGATGTGATTTTGGTAAAACCAGGTGAAAAAGTTCCTGCTGATGGGATTATAGTAGACGGTTCAAGTTACCTGAACGAATCTATGCTTACAGGCGAATCCAAACCTGTAAAAAAAGATGAAAACGATAAGGTTATTGGTGGTTCGGTAAATGGTAACAGTACCTTAAAAGTAAAGGTTGAGCATACTGGAAAAGATAGCTATCTCAACAAGGTCATCAAAATGGTCGAAGAAGCGCAAAAAACCAAATCAAAGATGCAAAATCTTTCAGACAGGGCTGCAAAATGGTTAACCTATATCGCTTTGGCTATTGGTTTTGGAACATTAGCAGTATGGCTGATTTTAGGCTTTCCATTTGTCTTTGCTTTAGAAAGAATGGTTACCGTTATGGTCATTGCTTG
The DNA here is from genome assembly GCA_963975935.1 of uncultured Flavobacteriaceae bacterium. Lineage (GTDB taxonomy): Bacteria > Bacteroidota > Bacteroidia > Flavobacteriales > Flavobacteriaceae > Planktosalinus. Next base: position 382,380 of record CAXBIQ010000001.1, on the reverse strand, counting down.
TCCACACGCATTGGGTCTTGCCATTCCCCTTGTGGTTGCTATTTCTACCGCTGTATCTGCCCAAAATGGATTGCTTATCCGAAATAGAACTGCTTTTGAAGAGTCAAGAAAAATTTCAGCTTTGCTTTTTGATAAAACAGGAACACTAACTAAAGGTGATTTTGGTGTCACTCGAATTGAGTCTGTTAACGAGACTTATTCAACAGAGGAAATTTTAAGACTTTCAAGTGCATTGGAACAAAGTTCTGAACATCCAATAGCTGTTGGGATTATCAAAAAAGTAAAAGAAGATAACATTACCATTCCAAAACCAGAAAACTTCAATGCTATTACTGGTAAAGGTGTAGAGGCAAATGTTGAAGGCAAAGAAGTTAAGGTAGTAAGTCCTGGCTATTTAAGAGATGAAAAAATAGACATCCCAAAAGACGCTTATAGTGATGCCGCTGAAACTGTCGTGTTTGTATTAATTGATGGGAAACTGGCAGGTTACATTGCGCTTGCTGATGAAATAAGACCGGAATCTGCCGAGGCAATCAAAATATTTAAAAAGAATAACATTAAAGTTCTAATGGCAACTGGCGATAATGAAAAAACCGCTAAGGCTGTGAGTGAAAAACTTGGATTGGATGGTTACTACGCCGAGGTATTGCCACATCAAAAAGTTGAAATTGTAGAAGAGTTACAGAACAAAGGTGATTTTGTAGCTATGACGGGTGATGGTGTTAATGATGCGCCCGCTCTCGCAAAAGCCGATGTAGGAATTGCAGTAGGCTCAGGTACAGATGTAGCAGCTGAAACTGCCGATATTATTCTGGTCAACAGTAATCCACAGGATATTGCCAATTTAATTCTCTTTGGGAAAGCCACCTACAATAAAATGATTCAGAATTTGATTTGGGCTACAGGATATAATGTCGTGGCTATTCCTTTAGCAGCCGGTGTATTATATTCTTCAGGTTTTGTTTTAGGTCCTGCGGTTGGTGCGGTATTTATGAGCTTAAGTACTATTATAGTAGCTATTAATGCGCAATTATTAAAGCGAAAAATCGGTAAAAAATAAATGGACAAAAAAGAAAAACTCAACAGGATATCTTTAATCCTGTTGAGTTTATTTGTAGTGATGTTGGGTTATGGTATTTTATTGCCAACCCTTCCCTACTATACCGAAAGATTAGCTTTAGGAGATAACCTAGATACTGATTCGATTAACTTTCATATTGGTTTTTTGACCAGTATTTATCCGCTCTTCCAGCTTCTTTTCGTTGTACTCTGGGGCAGGCTATCCGATAAATACGGACGTAAGCCCATTATCATTGTTGGGCTAATCGGCTTTGTAATTATGCAATTACTTACCGGTCTTGCTACATCATTGACGATGCTATATGTTGCTCGCATCTTTGGTGGTATTTTCACGTCATCAGTTATTCCAGTTAGCAACGCATATTTGAGCGACATTACTTCTGAAAAACGAAGAACAAAAATAATGGGTTGGTCGGGTGTTGCCATTAGCTCTGGTGTTATTTTTGGCCCTGTCATTGGTGGCTTTCTGTCTCAAACTGACCTTCATTTAAAATATACGATAGGTCTGCTGCATTTAGACCGATTTTCAGTACCCTTTTTGTTTGCCGCTCTTCTAGGACTTATAGTCTTATTTGTAGTAGCAAAATGGTTAAAAAACACCACTCGCGTACATACGTTCACAACACAAAAAGCGAGCTTGCGATTCACATTTACCAAATATTTTGTCGTATTACTGGGTCTGTCGTTTGTCATCCAATTTGTAGTAACGCTGTTTGAAACTGTCTTTTCAATATATGGGAAAGATGAATTAGGATTTAACAGTAACCAAATAGGTATTGGTTTTATGCTATGTGGTTCAATAATGGCTGTTTTACAACCTTTGTTCGCTACTTACGGAGAGAAGTTTTTATCCACAAAGAAACAAATTGCATTAGGGTTGTTTATATCTGGATTATCCTTAATTGTCTTTCCCTTTTTTAAGAATGAATACTTGGTATATGTGTTAATCGTTGTTTTCGCTGCTGGAGGTGCTATGGTAACCCCAAATTTACTTTCTGCGGTCTCATTAATATCAAAGCAAAATACTGGCAGGAACATTTCTATTCAGAGCTCTACTAATAGCGTTGGTCAAATTCTAGGGCCTGTTTTAGGGACTTGGTTACTCGCAGGTGGTTTTTACTACCCTTTTATAATTGCTGGCAGCATTGTCTTGGCTGTTATTGGTTTTTTATTCTTTTTCAAAAATCCACCATAAGAAAATAAGCACATAACCATATTTATTGATAATTAACCCAAATCTAAAGCCCCAAATATTTTGCATAAGCTGATTCATAAAATTTTAGATAATTACAAAGAGGAAATAAAAGCAGTTGAGGAATCTAATCTTAACGATTTCAATAATGTTGAACAAGGTATTTCCATTTCAAGACAATACTTACAGCAATTGCGAGTTTGTGTAAGAGAAAATGAATTTCAAGACAAACAAAATGAAATCATATTCTTTAAAAAACATAAGCCTTATGTTTATAGCAGATTGAAATTTTATGCCAAACTCTACAATTTTTTAATAAACAGACCTGCTGGCACCATAAAATCTCAACAGGAATTTATCGATTCAGAAATAAATAAACTACAAGAAAGCAATCGGCGAAATATAGATTTTATAAAATATTACAGGGAAGATTCTGAACTTTTGGATGAATTCTATTTTTTACGAGGAAATGATAAAATCAGTCTGGTGTCAAACACATCTCATTTTTATACCGATGCAGAATTTTCCACAAGCCACGATAATGCAATTGCCAAAATTATGGCCTACGATTTATTAATCAGTCATTACGTAGAAGAGTTAAGTTATTTGAGGGATCTGTCAAACGGTGTACAGAATAAACTGAGTACTTTATCAAATGGCGAGCGACTTGGATGGACAGCCTCAAAAACAGACCTAATTGAATTGATTTATGCCTTACAGGCTTCAGGAGCTATAAAAAGTGGTACGGCTGGGATTAAAGAGATGGCTTCGGCTTGTGAAGACATCTTTGAACTCAAACTCGGAAATGTTTATAGAACTTTTCTCGAAATTAGAGAACGGAAAATTGACCAAACCAAGTTTATCGATAGACTGAAAGCAACACTTTTAAGGAGAATGGAGGAAACGGATGGATAAAATTCATTTCGCTTAAATGTTAAATTTCTTCCCAAGTTGGGTCTTACTTGGGAAAAAATAAAATTAATTTTCGTTATTATCATTTGGCATATACTATTTTCAGGACAACCGCTAAACAAAACTAATTTAAACCATTGAAAATGAGTATATAAAAACACCCTACTTGGGTACAACTTGGGATTAAAATCCAATAAACCTACCCAAATTTGTAGAACGAAAGTCAAATCAAAGATTCACGAACTCAAATTTATTAAAATATAAAAGTTTGTGAGCTAAATCAGGTCAGGGACTATCATTTAAAATCATAAACCCAGATAGTCCCTTTCTTTTAAAACCGTTCTATTATGCCGACAAGTATTATTACCACAGACGACCTTCGGGAATTCAAAATGGAATTGCTCGATGACATCAAACAATTATTGACCAGACAAGCCAGCGGGAAACTCAAAAAATACCTCAAATCTTCTGAGGTTATGGACTTGCTTCAGGTAAGTCCTGGCACATTGCAAAATCTTCGTATCAATGGCACCTTGCCATACACCAAAGTAGGCGGGATTATCTATTACGATACCGAGGAAATTCAAAAAGTGATGGATGCCAACCGTGTACACCACGGTCTAAATTCTTAAACGATGAACTATATAAAGCTACTTAATGCGGCTTTTGAGAAGTTCTATTTTGATGACCGCCTAAACCCTACCCATATCAGTCTGTATATGGCGCTGTTCCAGGAATGGAACAGTTGCCGATTTATGGATGAGTTTTACGTGAACCGACGAGATTTAATGCGTTGTGCCAAAATAGGTTCTAAGTCCACATATCACAGATGCATCGTTGAGTTAGATTCTTGGCAATATCTCTCTTATTTCCCTTCCAACAATCCCTACAAAGGCAGCAAAATTAAGATGGCCATTATCGGGACAAGTGATGAACCAGTTGTGGGACAGTACAATCCCATATTAGAACAGCTTGCGGAACAGTACCTTCCCAGAGGTGTACCGCTTGGTGGACACCACCATCCCAAAAATGGACAGGTTGTAAACCAACACCGTCCCATAGATGGACAGGCATTGGTATCTAATACAAACAATATCAAACAAGAAAACAATATAAAACAGCCAAAGGGCAGACAGGCCGTTATTTTATTTTTTGAAGAAAAAGGTTTTGATGCTGATGAAGGAAAAAAATTCTTTGAGCATTACCACGTAAGGGAATGGCAAACGAATGACGGAAAAGAAATTAGGGATTGGCGTGCAGTTGCTATCAATTGGATGGATAGAACTGAAGTGTTCGACAATGAAAACACTTCAAACAAAAAACAAGCATCCCAAAAACAGGACAACTTGCGAACCACTAAAAACAAAGATTATGGACAACCCCTCTAAAATTATTGAAGGTGGCGTGGAATATTCGCTCGGTAAATTTGATGGAAAAAGTGTGTTGTACGATTTTCCTAAAATTTTGATTTACCTGAATGCCAAAGGCAAACTGTTGTTTGGAAAAAAGTTCAGGATTTATGATAAGGATAAGGATATACTGCTGAAGCTCTGCTCTTATTTCATCAAGGACAAAGACAATTGTAAATCATACGGAATAGATATTGACAAAGGTATTTTGCTTTCTGGGCCTGTTGGCTGTGGCAAAACAAGTCTAATGAAACTTTTGCGGCACATTGTACCGATGCAAAGACCCTATGAAATGATTCCTTGCCGGAATGTAACCTTTAGTTTTAACCACTTAGGATTTAAAACTGTGGAAGAATATGGGAATAGCAAATTTTATTGCTTCGACGATTTAGGCATAGAACCTACTGGTCGTTTTTACGGAAAGGATTTGAATGTAATGGGCGAAGTGCTCTTATCCCGATACGAGCTGTACTTGCAGACGAAACATAAGATTAAAACCCACGCTACTACCAACCTCAATGCCGAGGAACTTGAGGAACGCTACGGCAACCGTGTTCGTAGTCGAATGCGTGAGCTGTTTAACTTGATTGCTTTTGATAAGAGGGCTGGTGATAAGAGGAAGTGAAAGCTAAGTAATATATGTCCTTACAAACCGTAAAATAATTTTTAAATTCAGTACTTTTGTTAAAAACAATTTGGCAGCAGCAGAAAAAATAAAGGCATTATTACAGAGTTATGGTGACAAAGACGAATCTCGTTTTTATACCACTGCAATGCAGATTGCCGCAGCCGAAGCAAAAAAAGGGCATACAAAGGTTGCTGAGGAACTGAAGTTATTGATTGAGAAAATCAAAACTAAACGTAGCATAGATTCAGTTTCAAAAACAAGGATTCTTCCCGTTAATGAAGCCCAAAGAGAATTAAAGGATTTACTAGAAGTTTATAGACCTCATATCAAAACCAAGGATATGGTTTTGACTGTAAACGTTTCGGAAGCCATCAAAAGAATCTTGTCAGAACAGAAAAAGTTTGACCAGCTTTTACAACATAATCTAGAGCCTCGAAGAAAACTAATGCTTGTTGGACCACCTGGTTGTGGAAAGACAATGACAGCAAAAGCAATTGCTGGGGATTTGGAAATACCACTTTTCATAATTCGATTGGATGGATTGATTAGTCGGTATATGGGTGAATCAATTGCCAAACTCAAATTGATATTTGATTCGATGTATCAACATCGAGCGGTTTATCTGTTCGACGAATTTGATTCCATTGGTTCTAACAGAAGCTATGGCAATGATGTTGGGGAAATTAAAAGAGTGTTGAACAGTTTCTTGATGAATATCGAGAAAGACGAATCCAATAGTTTGCTAATTGCAGCAACAAATATTCCAGAATCTTTGGACAAGGCATTATTTAGACGTTTTGATGATATTATACAATATCCGCTGCCAGGGGATGAAGAAATAGCCGAACTCATTAAAGTTCAGCTTAAAGGATATGCACTTACAAAAGGAAAAACAATTAATGCCCTTGCAAAAGAAGCAGTAGGGCTTAGTTTTGCTGATATTTCAAATGCTTGTAAGGATGCCATCAAAGAAATGATTGTACATAACACAGACAAGGTTTCATCAGCAACACTCTTCAAATTCATTCAAAATAAAAAGACTCAGTTTTAACTCGTAGATGCCAAGAAATTTAGAACACATAATTATTTCTGGGTATGTATCTACCGAGTCTTATACAAGCCCAGGCACTGGTCGAAGTCAAGTAAACCCTATACATAGAGACAGAAATAGGCACGGTAATACACTGCGCAATCAGTTTGGTATGGCTATAAGGGATTTTAGTGAAACTTCCGATACCGATTTTGTTTATTTAGAGTTTATTTCTGAAAAGGACTGCCTTCTGGCTTTTGATAGTTTTGATGACGGCAGAAGTGGTGACCATCGCTTCGTTTCTTCAAAGTTGGAAATAATTATAGTAAATGGCCAAGAACACGAACAATATAGAGCTTGTGTTTACCTAAATACAAATGGTATTTCAAAATTTTTAAATAAGATTGAAGCTTATCTAAATCCTGAAAAAGACTCACCAAAAGGAAACCCCAAAAACACACCATTACTTAACAATATTGCTGATATTCAGAGAGCTACACTTGAAAGCTTTTGGCAAGAAGATGAAATTGATTTTCCCAATCAAGATGAAGATGTTTGGTGGGAAGTATGGTTTAGGCGCGATGATGTTGAGAATGATTCCCGTGAAGACGATGAAGTAATCCATATGTTGACTGACAATGTAATTGAGGTTACAGAACGCAGACTTCTGTTTCCCGAACACATCGTCAGAATGGTAAGGTGTACCGCTAGAGAGCTAGCAACCACAATATTATATTCAGACAAACTTGCTGAATTGAGAAAACCAAAAGAAATAGCTGATTTCTTTACAGGCTTGGATAGTTCTGACGCTAATGATTGGGTTGAGGATTTAAGGAATCGAACCATCAACAGAACTACGGATGATTCCGTAATCATTTGCCTGTTAGACACTGGTGTAAACCGTGGACATCCATTACTGCAAGACTTTCTTCCCGAAGAAAATATGGATTCCATAAAACCAGAATGGGGGAATGCCGATAACGATAGACACGGCCACGGAACACCAATGGCAGGAACGGCTTTGTATGGCGACCTTACAGATATACTTCAAGATTCATCACACATTGAAATTTTCCATCGTCTTGAATCTGTTAAACTCATTCATCCAAATGATCCACATCATCCTGATTTATATGGTGCTGTTACAGAAGAAGCTGTTGCAAGGGCCACAATTCTAAATCCAGAAAATAAAAGAATGCTTACTATGGCTGTTACTGCTACTGATGGGCGAGATAAGGGAAAACCGTCCTCGTGGTCAAGTTCAGTAGATAAAATTGCCTTTGGTCAGAGAGGAACATCCGATGACAAATCACTTTTCTGTATTTCTAGTGGAAACACAAAAATTTATAATGCTTCTGAATACCCGCAAAAGAATTTTGAAGAATCCATACACGACCCTGCGCAAGCATTCAACGCATTAACCATAGGGTCATATACACAAAAAACAATAATTGACCAGACCCAGTTTAGAGGTGCGACCCCTTTGGTTCAAGCAGGTGGAATGTCACCCAGCAATAGTACATCTATTATGTGGCAAAATGGATGGCCATTAAAACCAGATTTGGTTTTGGAAGGTGGTAACTACGGTATACATAATAACGGTATTATTGACCCAGATTCACTTCGCTTGCTTTCAGTAGGTAAGAATTTCAGAACCGAACCACTACATAGTTTTGGTGATACAAGTGGCGCAACTGCACTAGCTTCCAGATATGCCGCAATGTTGACGTCACAATACCCTACTCTATGGCCAGAAACAATTAAAGGACTTCTTGTTCACTCGGCAAAATGGACAAATGAAATGCTGGGCAATAGAAATATCCAAGAACTCAACAATGCAGAACAACGGGGTTTATTGAGAACCTTTGGATATGGTGTTCCCGACTTTCAAAAAGCAGTACGAAGTGCAAATAACTCGCTTACACTTATTGCACAAGAATCCTTGAGACCTTTTATACTAGATGACAGTACTGTAAAGACGAATGATATGCACTTGCATAATTTACCGTGGCCAACTGAAGTCTTAACAGGATTATTTGATAGCGAAGTAACCCTTACAGCTACGTTGTGCTATTTTATTGAGCCCAATCCTGGAAACAAACAATACAGTAAATCATATTACTATCAGTCGCATGGTCTTAGGTTTAAAATGATTGATTCTGGGGAAACTGTAGAACATTTTCGTGAGAGGGTAAACAGAGAAGCCCGACAAGAAAATCAAGGTGGCTCTTATTCTGGTGAAAGTTGGATTCTAGGTAATAAAGTTCGAGACAAAGGTTCAATTCATAAAGATATTTGGAAAGGAACGGCTGCGGACCTTGCCACAAGAAACGTTCTTGCAATTTTCCCTGTTAATGGATGGTGGCGAACCCGAAAAAAGCTATTGCGGTACAACAATGATGTTCGATATAGTTTGATTCTATCAATAGAATCTCCGGACAATATGGTTGACCTTTACACTCCGATATTGAATCAAATTGACATACTTATTTAATATTTTAAAAGTATGATTGACGGTTTTGATAAAAGTAAAAAGTACTACGGGGAAGTTTGGTTTACGGATAAAAAAAATGAAAACCAGTTTTGTGTAATGTCATTTAACGATGAAAGCATCTGGTTGGAAACTAACTTGAACGCAAAACAAAGACATTATAAAGAGCATCAGATTTTAGGTTTATTTACCGGACTTGGGTATGTTACATTTATTGACTGTAGAATACAACATTCATCCAGTGGAATAACTGAAACAAGAATTTATAAACCGAAATACACCTTTGTTAGCCCTACTCATTTAATCGACACACAAACATTAAAAGTAAAAGAATTTTTTATTATTAATGATGTTATTGCCAAGTGGGTTAATCATACTCTTTGGTATGACCATATAAAAGACAAACTCACTAAAAGGGTTTTCACTGATGAATATGAAATTGAAAAAATAAAACTCAAGGTAACATTAAAGCACTATCAAAATATCAATATTAAAAGGCAATCTGGTTTGCATATATCCAACAGAGGTGCCGTAAAATTCGAACTGGAAGAGCCAGTAAATATTTTAACTGCAATTGAGTTTTACAATCAGTTTCAAAAAGTACTACAATTAACATTTGGTCGCTCAGAAAAATTTAGAAGATTTAGTTTTAAATGCACTGGTTGTGGCGATGATAAAGATTTATACTATAACGATACTCATTTAACAAAATCTACTTCAACTTTTATTCATACAGATTATGAAAAAGTGAGAGGTAGTCTCAAATCGATTCTAACAGCTGCATACACAGACGATACTTTTAAGTTTTGTTTAGATAAATTAATGGAGAACTTTATAGGTAAGCATCCTAGTCATAATAAACGTTTCATCAATAGTATCTCGGCTTATGAAGCTTATTGCAAAAACTATTTAAGAGAAGGAAAAAATCAATTATACAAGCGCATAAAAGAGAATGAAGAAGTCTTCAGAAAAATTGGAGACTTCACAGATGAAGTTTGGAAAACATTTCCAAATAAAGTTGTGAGAGCTAGAGATTATCATATTCACAGTAATCTTGATAATAAGAATATTTATTCTGAATTCGAATTGCTCTATATTAGTTTCTTATTTGATTATGCTATTGCTTATTTGCTGCTAGCAGAACTTGATGATATCGAAGATTTACTTTTAAATAAAATCATAGAACAAGGCAAGAGTACCTTCGTAAGTTTACAGAGAACTAACGTGATACTTGGTTCAAATCCTTTAACTTAATTTTCTTTTTTGTTTTCATTTAGTGTAAGGGTTAATGCCAAAAATTAAATTTCTTAAACACTTTACAATTTCAATCCCTAACTCATTCATATTCTTTATTTCATTAAATAATCCAACAAATCCTTAGCAACTAGTCTAATATTAGAAGGGTTAATATTATTATTACTCACATCCCAATTAGCTCAACCAAATTCATAGATTCTTCTTCAACCCAATTATCATCTTTAATTAAACTGAGTATTATGTTTTGTTGGTGATTTGAAAAATCTTCTCTTTTCAATCCCGAAAATTCCTTTTTACGCCATTTACTTTTATGGTGTGGCGAATTTACGGGTAATGCATCATCTAATGTAGTAGGTTCAATTAAGGTTATTTCTTTGCCTTTTTCTTTAAAGATGTCTTTTATTCTTGAAAAAATAGATAGTCCGTGATAGTCCCAATCACAAAAGTAAAATAGTGGTAATTCTATTTTTTTAGCAGGAATATCTTTTAAAGGGTTGGTATTGTTACCACCTACATACCATAGTTCTATATTGTTTTGTTTGTATTCGTAGGGTACTTTTAAGCAGGCTATATTTTCGCAAATAACAACCAACTTAGGGTTTTCACAATCTACTACAAATCGCCATTGTGCATTCTTCGGGTCTTTCTCTGGGAACTCGTCAATATCCAATAGCTGTAATACCGCATTGCGTAAACTGGGTTTATTTGTTAAGTACTTTGCCCCTTTGCCTTTAAAAACTCTTGCTGAAAAAGTATATTCAGTTGTTAGGTTCTTTTTAAGTTGGTCTTTCTGATAATAAATAAACGCCAAACTTTTTAAGTCATCTTCGTTATAGGTTTTGTGCGCATTACTTTCTAATCCGGCTTTTTCAAAGAAGTTGGAATAATACTCGAAATAGTCCAAAAACTCTTTCTCATAATATGCCTTAAAACCATATTTGGCTTCCATAATATTAGGGTTACCCATTTTGGGCTTTATCAACTTTTTTTGCTTCATTAGTATTTGTTTAATGAAGCTATTGTTGCTAATCTTCAAGTTGGTCTTTTCGTTTTTATATAGTTGGTTAAGACCAATCAGATATTTCCATTCAACATCTTTTTTCATTCTTACTAAAACATATTAGCTTTTACGCATTAATTGTTATTGCTCTCAAAATCCCCAAATATTGGAACTGGCTCATAATTTACCTTGTCAGATTCTTCTAAGTTATTGTGAAGCAAATAAATATATTGGTTCAACATATCTACTTTATATGGCTGGATTGATAACGATATAATCTGGTAATCGTTTGCCTTAGCTATATCGTAAAGCATATCGAAATTACTTCCTAGTCCTGCAGCTTCGTCAATAGGCATAAACCTAATTCCATCTCTGACTTTATCTTTAGCACCTCTATTAATTAAAGAGAGTCTAGCAATACACAAAAGAGCAATAGCTGCATAGGTTTGACTTGTGCTTCCCGGGTTGGTCTTTCCGTGTAAGGATTGAATGGTAAAGTTTAATCCATAATATGATTTTGGATTGAGTAATTCTAAAACTTTAGGTTTTAGGTTTCTAGAACCACCGCATCTATAAAAAGCTTCCTGCATTTTCTCTTCTAAAGACGTATACTTTTCCAATTCGTTTGAAACACCTTGTAAATCATTGAATAAATTATTCTCACTTGACACCCTAATATCTTCACGAATTTTGTCTATAAAATCTTCCATCCAACCTCTAGGATAGCTGTTTTCAAAATTGATGGACAGTTTTGCCCTATGACCGCCAGTAATCGTCTTATCATCGGCATCTATAAAATCCCTAATTTTTCTTGAGTAATATATCTGTTCGCTTACCTCAGTATTGACCTTATCAACGATGCTCGTTAGCTTTTGAAGCTTTCTAATGTTGAGTTTTTTGTTCTTGATATTGATATCGTCAAGCAACTTTTTAATACGTGGGATGATTTCATCATCTTCTAAATCCTTTTCCGAAAAAATCTCGGGTGGTAGAATTTCTGAACAAATCTGTTTAAAATCATCTGTTTCTAAATAGCGATTGGCCTTTTCTTTCAAAAATTCCTTAATCACAAGAACATATTTATGATTGTATTGCTTTTGGCATTCTGAATTAATTGCATCTTTCGCGTCTAATGTTTCTGAGGTAACTTCTCGGTCATCGGTATTAGTTTCTAAAGTAACCTCTGGGTGGTCATCAATTAATTTTTGTAAATCCACTTTAAAGACATCTATTGCTTTATCTTCAAACTTCAAGTCTTCAATAGCAATTTCATTTTTTGACTCTTTATGAAGGGTCGTAACAAAAGCATCGTAGAAATTCTCTTGTTTGTTAAGTGTTGCTTTTAAAATCTCAAAACCATCCGTGTCTTTTGCTTGATAATTATACTTGGTGATTAACAGTTTGACATCATCATCGATTTCGGGAATTGAAATCGTTTTTAGACTTGTTTCTAGCCCATTAATTACAGAAGAGTTGTCAGAACGCTTTTTATCAATTTTCTTATAGGTCTTGTTTGCCTTTTTGAATCCCTCATCTATCTTTTCGTCTTCATCAAGTAATTTTAAATAGCGCTTTATGGCATCTACTGTTTCCTCATACAACTCGTGCTTATCAAACTTAGAATTGACACCTTTTAATTCCCAGGACAAAAGGTACGCCGATGAATTTTCTAGATTATTTAGCAATTCTTTTAAAATCTTCCAATTTTTAAATTCCTTTTCTAAATCCTTGATGTCATTATCCAAGGTTGCCTTTTGATTTGAAAAATATTCCTTGATTTTATCTGAGTTTCCAGTATCAAATATTGGTTCTTGCACATAAGGAATATACTCACGAACACCACCTAAATCCAACCAAAACCCATCATCTTCATCTTTTGTGACTTGCAGGTTTTCAATCAACAATTTTGGATCTGGAATGTACCTTGATTTTATACCATTTATAGGTTCTTTGGTGGTAATATTATCGTTTTGATATTTGTGTACTACACTTTCCTCTTTAGGGTTCAATCCTCTTTTAAGATTTAAAGCCCAATGTGCAAGTGATGAAGTATCATCTAGATTATTGAGGACCTTTAGTTTCTTTTTCTCTTCGAGTGACTTCTCGATTGTATTGACTGTTTCCGCTATATTCAACAATGAATTCTTGTTGAGTTTATCATTTTTTCCAAAGAAACTGTAAATACCACTATCCTTTAAAAGTGACTTAAACTCTTCTATTCGCTTAATGTCCTGCTTGTTTTTACGATAGTTGTGATAATGTTCGGAAAGTTCCTTACCTGTTTTTTCAAAGTGCTGCATCCAAGAAAAATACTTTTTCAAGTCATTGCTTTTTACTTGCCATAACATTCTTGCTGCAGAAGCTTTATCAAATTCTTCGTCTAAAGCAGGTATATTCAATTTCAGTTCTTCAATTTTAGTTTCGGCAAAATTCTTAATCCCGATTAAGGCATATCGATTATTGAAAAAGGAATTTAACCTTTGTTCCATTTTCATATTAGACTTTTCAATCCGCTGATTTAAGTAGTGAAATTTTGTGTTTAAAAAATTGCTTTGAGCCTTGTCTCTATCTTTTTTTAAACTAAGAAGTTCTTGTAGTTCGGTCTGTTTATGGGTTAACATATCAATCTCATCTCTATTAGATTCAAACTGACGTATATCGCCACTTAATTCTTCAACAGCCTTGTCAAAATCTAGCTTAAGCTCTTTTTCCTTATCATTTCCGAAAAGGAATTCCTGAATTTTCTCGCTTTTTTTGATGTCTAATGATTCTCTAGAAAAAGCCTGAATAATTTTAGCATAGCTATTTAAAGACTCTTGGTTAATGGATAAGTCAACCGGAATAATATAATTTTCAAACAATAGCTTGTGAAACTTATCTAATCGTGTCCAAGATTCGCATACATATCCTTTAGTATCGAATATGTGGTTTTTTAAATCCTCTATTGGTAAAATGCTGTTGTCCTTCAGGAAATCTGAAAAACTAAGAGCTTTATTAAATGGAAGCAATTCATCTTCTGGCTCAAAATTCTCGCCTTGTTGAATAATAAAAGAGCGTGAGCTTCCAGTACTTTCAAGATAAATACCAATAATTACAAATGCGTCTTTGTTGAGCTCTACATTGATAAAGGCGTAACCCATATCTGTTCCTTTGCCATCAGTCCTTAAAACCATTGTTTTAGGCTTTCTTGGCTCACTACTATCGGTAGGCGAGTGAAACGCAGCAGAACCTACAAAAATAAGTTGCAGAATATCTGCAATCATACTCTTACCAGAACCCCCTTCGCCAACAAAGTCTGTTCTAAATGGGTTAAAATCATAATCAAATGATTGATGATGTACGATGCCCAGAGTGGATAATCTTTTTATTCTAGGGTATCTTTTCATTTCAATTCATTTAAGGTTTCGTCAATATTATTTATATGGTCTTCGTGAATGGCAATCAATCTATCAAAAGCAGGCAGTAGGTCGAACTCGTCATCATTTAGTGTTACCCAACCTATTTTTTTGAATTCTCTAAGTGCAGATTCTACAGTTGAGTCTATGGCATCATCGTTTAAATTTCCAGGGTTGGTATTTCTCGATTTTGCAATCAATCTGTAAATACCTGGTTTTAAATCTTCATAATCGGTTCTAATCTTCTTTTGCAAGTCTTTTACAGAAACCACATCTATTTGATTATCTATGAAAAAAATCTTGTAAATAACGAAGCCGATTATAACGTGTTCGCTCTTCATATGATATCTATGTCCAGCATCTATTTGACCTCTTGTATTACCTATAAAATCCAAAAAGTAATATCCTCTTGTTTCTGTTCCACCAAAAGTCAATTCAACATTGAATAAAGACTTGTAGTATGCTTTTAAGCTATCTATATTAGAATAGATGTAATTGTAGAATCTTGCTTGACTTCCTTCCCTTTGAAAATGAACACCATCTTTCAACATATAGTCCAAAGAGGCAAATAATTCTTCTGTGTCCGGATGGTCTAAAAAATGTACCCTTATATCTTTTGTATGTTCATCGTCCATAAACTTATATGTGCTATTTTGCTATTGGTCTGTTTGGATTTATTCATTTTGAATTCAAATCTTTTTGATTTACGTGCTTGTTGTATAGAGCTGTAGATTGCACTTACTGCTATCTGGCCATCATTTGTTTCTTCCATAATCTTGAAAAATGTTTCGGACAAATCAATGCCACCCCTTAATTCTATTTCGGCAATGATGTGTTGTTCCCATTTTCTAATCAAATCCTGTTGAGTGAGCACCTTTAAAATACTTTGTGTGTTTTCCTCAATCTTCACTTCGTTTGATTTATAGGAAACTCTTTTTTTGGGTTTAGACGGGAATAATTCTCTTTCTCTCTCTACTATAGTAAAATTTGGTGTGTCTATATGTAAAACTGGATTCTCGACCACCTTTGGAAGTAGGGTTTCCTTTTTGCTTGTCACGGTACTTTTAACCAATAGAAAGTGTAGAAACTTTTCAATTTTACTATTGAACTGAGGTCTATTTAAAATAGAGAACAAATGCCTGATTTTTGGCTGAATTCTATCGAGTTTTCCATCAATAGAGTCTAGTCTTTCGTTGAGATATTTAATGAAGAAGTGAACATCTGCAATTAAATCGTCTGCTTCAGCATCTGTATCTTCTCGTTTTTCTAGAATTGAGCGTATCACTTTGGTTTCAGAATAGGCTGCTGCTAATTCCCTACTCTGCTCTTGTGCTTTATCTAAATTACTTTCTACTTCCCGTAATAGGTCAATAAATTTCTTGTCAGAATTAGTAGTATTGTTTTTAAGCTTATTTACAGATTCTATGATTTGTCTATCTAAAAAATCTACCTGTTCCCTAAGATCTGGCTCATATTTTTTAAACTCAGAATTAAGCCAAAATTTTAAATCCTCTAAAGATTCCCTTTGCTTCAATGAAGCGGTAAGAAGACTACAAATCTTTTCTATACGGGTTGGACTAAAATTACCTTTTAAAGTCTCTTTCGCATAAGCATAGAACCTATGCGCATAATCCTTAAAATAATATTTCTGAGTTTCTTGGTTGTAGTCTAAAAAATATTCCTGAAGGTCCTTTATATGTTCACTATAAATCTCTTTTGGATATCTTTCGTTCGGTTTGCTTATCTGGGCGAAAGCATCGTGAAGGTCTTTTTCAACGAACTTTCCGTCAGGTAACGATTTGTCCTTAATTTTCTCAAATAAGACCATAACTGCCAACCCGACTTCCTTCTTTGGAAAAAGCAGTTGGTAAACACCAGGTTCTCTAATCTCTTTTACAAAATCAAAATTTATTTTATCGTTTTCGTTCAATTATATTATTAGGTCTTATCTTAATCAAAAATCTTATAAATATAATTAATTGAGATTTTCTTATTTACGGTTATCTACATTTTTGTTAAACAAAGACTTTATTTCGATAAACAGCATAAGGAAAATTGATTTTATGCTAACAATAACCTCTTTAAAAAATTCTTTCATCTTCTTTTTTTTAATGAATTAATAATGAGAAATGCCAACATTTTGTTCTGTTTTGAATTGGCTAAATAATCTGATTCATCCCTATTTGACAGAAATCCAAGTTCTACCAATATCGAAGAACAAGAATTGGCGGTTTCCCGCAACACCTGAAAATTCGCAAACTTCACACCTCTGCTTTCAAATCCCAGCTTCCTGTTTAATTCATCTTGCAATTGAAAAGCAAACCAAGTAGCATCATTTGAATATATGGACATAGTATTAGCCACGTAAACTTCCATCCCTCTCGCATCTGGATTATTAGAATGATTGCAATGCAACGAAACAAGCAAATCAGCTTTTAGAGCCTTGGCCAGCTTGGTTCTATCTGATAATGAAATCAAAGTGTCCTTATATCTGGTCAAATAAATATCGAGCGGTTTTTCCAAGTCGTTATTTAACCTTAAAATCTCATTTGCGATAGACAAAACCACATCTTTTTCTTTGATGCCATTTATGCCAATTGCACCTGCATCTTTTCCGCCGTGTCCAACGTCAATTATTATTCGTTTTTGAGCAGTCGATTCTTGTCCAAAAATGAAACACATTTTCAAGAGTAAAATCACAAAACTGACGTTTTTGAGCAGATTTTTCATTTTCAATTTTCGGGTTATCAACAAGTTCCCTTCAAAAATCCATAGGATTTGATGCCAAATAACAACAACGGAATTCAAACAATATCAAATAATATTTTATTCACAAATATTTGATTTTCAGTTATTTATATTCAAATATATGTAAATTTCCAATAACGAAAATGAACCAAAACTTTAATCCGTTCCGATATGAAAAAATCACACTATTTAGCATCCATTCTTTCGCTCTTATCCACTTCGCTTTTTGCTCAAATTGGTGGCATTGAAGATTCAGTTAACGATGTGGGCGATACCATCAGAACCATATTTCCAATTTTATTAGGTGTCATCTTCTTGGTTGGCTTCCTTTTTAATGCAGGACACTTCTTTGGTGAAAATGCAGACCTGAAAAAAGGTATCACACGCGTACTTGTATTTGTACTCATAGCGGGAGCAGTCGTAGGCATATTTACTTATCTCATAGGAATTGTTGTATAACAATGAAGAAGTTCGAGGTCTATAGAAACATTAGAAAACGGGCAGTCATTTTTGGGCTGCCCATTTCCCTGTTTGCCCTAATGATGGTTTCCATTTTGGCTTCGCTATTAATCATCATCTTCTCTTTCAGCTTTGGGATAATCATAGGTGCGTTGGTATTCAATGCTTCCCTATATGTGGCGCTGACAAGGATAGCCCACAATCCGCAGTTATTCCAAATGGCTAACGCCTTCCCACAAATCATTAGTAACAAAAGAAATTCTGGCTTCGATTATGAATAAGATGAACCTTTCTGCATATCAACCCATCGTGGAAATTCAAGACAATATCGTTTTTGCCAATAATGGTAATGTGATAGTGTGTTATGAAGGTAACCTACCTGAAATCTATTCCTTATCGGAAAAAGACTTTGAGGATATGCACGGTGCCTGGTTTCAGGCCTTAAAATCTTTGCCAGTTGGTACGGTTGTTCATAAACAGGATATTTATTTGAAGAAATCATATACCTCAGAACAACTTCCGAATTCAACCTTTTTAGAAAAAGCTACACACGAGCATTTTAAAGGTCGTGGACATATTGAACATAAATGTTATCTGTTCTTTATTCTGACTAAAAACAAGGCACTCAACAATTCCAAATACGTTAACCCTTTCCTAAAGGTTTCAAAGGGAATCGTTCAGGAACTGGACGATAACGTAAAAAGCTTTGCCAACTCGGTAAGCGATTCCGTTTCTTTTATCAATAATAGCCGAAAAATGGAATTTCTACCACTCAATGTCGAGGAAATTCAGAAACTAACCAACGGTTATTTCAATGGTTTCAATGAGGGATTTGATACCGATATCATCTTAGATAAAAAAAGCGTCAATATTGGCGAAAACCATTTTGATGCCCTGGCCATCAACAGCGAACTGTGCTTTGGCGAAAGTGTACAGAGTAGCAAAACCAATGAGAAATTCACTTCTGACGATTTTGTGTTTCATCAAGGGTTTATTGATGGCTTAGGGCTTACGCTTAATGAAAACCACATTGTCAACCAGATTTTGTATTTGGATGACAAACAAAAGTGGCGCAAGCTGCTCGATAAGAAGATTGAGGAACTCAATAAGAGTTCCAATTTCGGTTCACAAAATAAAGTCGTACTTGGTAAAATCCAGCACATCCTTGACCAAATCAATGCTGATGACAATGCCCGAATCATTCGTGGTCATTTGAACATAGTGTATTGGGCAAAGGAAGCCAAAGAGCTCGACAAAATAACTTCAAAAATCAAAACTGAATTTAAGGAACTAGATATCATCCCGTATTACCCACGAGGCGAAGAACGTAAAAACTATATTCTAAATAGTTATTGCTGTTTTTCATCCAATTTCTCAAATAATGACTTATACGTAACCGATTTAAAACACGCGCTCTGCCTGTTCATCAATAACACCAATTACAAAAGTGATAACACCGGAATCATCTTTAATGACCGTGAACATAACATTCCTGTTCTGAAGGATGTTTGGGATGAAAAGAAAAAACGCATCAAGGCTCGGAACTTTGCCATTTTCGCGCCTACTGGCGAAGGAAAATCCTTTTTGGCTAATAACATTTTGCGCCAGTATTTTGAAAGTGGCGTTCGGTTGGTTATCATAGATTTGGGTGGCTCATACACCAAGTTTGCCAAACTCTATCCTGAAAAATATACGGTGCTTCGCTATGAAAGCGGAAAAAACTTAGGTATCAATCCTTTTTACATAAGTGACACAAATGACCTGACACCGGAACGTTTGGAAGACTTATCGGTTTTCCTGTTTGAACTGTTTGCTTCAGATTTAAAAGTTACGAAAGCACAATCCGTATCGGTCAAAAAGATTCTGCGCCATTATTACGATAGCACTTCAGAAAATCATTCGTTGGATGGTTTTTACAGCTTTATAGAAAGGTATCAGAAAGACCTTCTGGACACCTTAAAAATCCATCCCGACTACTTCAATGTTACCAGCTTCCTGCACGTAATGTCTGAATATGTCGGCGATGGTCTATATAGCTTTCTATTTGAAGTAAGCGAAGACCAGACCTATAAAATCGAAGACAAACGATTGATTGTTTTTGAACTTGATGAAGTTAAGGACAATAAGGAAATCCTGTCCGTGATGTTGAAGCTCATTAAGTCAGCTATCCAACGAACCATTTGGAAAAACCGAGCCGAAAAAGGGATAATCCTTTTTGATGAGTTTGCAAAGCAACTGAAGTTCGAAAATGTATTGGAAAGCGTCGAGTTCTACTACCAAGCTATCCGAAAACAAAACGGTGCTATCGGCATCATTCTTCAGTCGATAAATCAGCTTCCAAACAACTCAACTTCAGCGAGTATTCTGGAAAACACGCAAGTCATTTATAGCCTGAACAACGAAAAAGGATATGATGAATTGGTCAAAAGGCTCAATCTATCAAGCCACGACCTGAACCAATTAAAATCCATCAAGAACAATCTTTCCGATCCACGCAAGTACACCGAGATGTTCATCAAAATTGGCAGGGAAAGTAACATTTTCCGGCTTGAAGTTCCGAAGGAAATTTATGCCGCTTACCTGACCGATGGACAAGAAAACGAAGAAATTATGAAGCTCTACAATGAGCATCAGGATATGCAAAAAGCAATAATTCAATTCACATCTAAAACATAATATTATGAAGACAAAACTCAAAACAATCTTGTTCGGGCTAATGCTTTCAATAGCATTTTTAGCACCTCGCAATGCTTCCGCCCAGGGAATGCCAGTTTATGACAACACTAACTTTATAAGTTTGGTTAAGTCTCTTGTAGAATCTGCAAAGCAGACATCCCAACTTATCAAATCTGTACAGTTTCTGAAGGATGCAAAAGAAAGCATCGAGAAAGTATCCAATGTGGTTAGACAGCTTAGAGCTGTACAGGAAATTGGGCAAAATAACCAGCGCCTCATACAAGTGATGCAGGGTGACTTACAAGACATCCTTAACTCGCCATACATCAAACCTGAAGAGATTACACGAATAGTAGAATCATTTGATGCTATAGTTCAAAACTCTTTGGATATGATGGATTTTATAGATGAAGTACTATCCAGCGATTACCTAAAAATGAGCGATGCAGAACGTGCAGAGGTTCTGAAAAAGAAGGAAGAAGAATCAAAAGAAATGGTTGCTAACATCACTACCAAAACCAAACGCTATCGTGACATTATTTCCTTTAGAAAAATGCAGGATAAAATCAATAATCGCGAAACCAATTACTAAAAATGACCGCAACTATTATTTTAGGGATAGGACTGGAATATATTGATACGGTGTTCCAAACGATACAGAACAGCAGTTTCTCGCAATACACCATTGCCGGGATGAAAACGCTTGCCGTATTGTTCTTTTTGGTCAACATCCTTAAAAAATATAATGAAGGTATTGCAGATAAGGACGGTTACACTTGGGGATTGAGTCCAGGGGAACTGGCAAGGAATTTTGCTATTGTTCTTCTGGTTATTTTTTCAACACAAGTACTTGGGTTTTTTGATAGCATTTTAGTTTCCATAGAATCACAATATCGTGGTACAGCACCTGCATTACTGCCCTTGCAAATGCAGGATATCCCTATAGAAGAAGATGTCAACTTAATAGATGCTGCAAAAAATGCAATGACATTATTATATGAAGCCTTGGTCACACCGCTTTATGGATTCAAAATACTTGCTTTTATCATTGGCATTATACTGTGGATTTTAGATTTATTTATTTATCCACTATTTCTCGCAGAACGCTTCTTCCTTTTAGGCATAATGCAGGCTTTTTTTCCTTTGGTCATCAGTCTGGCCGTATTTGAAAAATTTCGTTCGTTAGCCTATACATTCTTCAAGTTGTATGCTGCGGTATATATGCTCGTACCCGCGTTCTTTCTGGTTAATGTTTTTGTCAACGCACTCTACACCGAAATCAATACTAATTTTTGGGTGAACCTTTTTGGAACGGATGTGGGTCAGGGCTTTTTTGCACCTGTAGTTCAGCTTGGGTCAGTTGGTTTCATTGTTTTTCTAAAATTCAAATTATACAATCGCGCCACATCATTTACCCTCAGATTGTTTACCAGTTAATTCCAATGAAAATGAAAACATCTTACAAAAATATCTATGCAGTCTTAAAATTGAACAGATTTATCGTGTTGGCAGTTGTCATTTTTGCAATGCTATCAAGCACTTTTTCACTATGGATAGCATTTAAGACGAATAAAGAAGCTCTTAATAGTGCCTTTGCCATAAATACCGATGGTAGTATAATTCCCTTGAAAATTGTAACTCAAAAAGAAAACTTTAGGGTTGAAGCTTTGGCTCATTTAGACCTGTTTCACAAGTACTTCTATAATATCGATGCCAGCAATTACGAACGCAACTTGGAAAAGGCGTTGTGGTTGGGTAATAGTTCTGTGGATAATCTTTATCGCCAGAAAAAAGCAGATGGCGTATACAACAGACTGCTTCAGTATTCATTGGTTCAAAAGGTATTGAGTATTGATTCCCAAATCGAGGAACAAAACGGAACATATGTCTTTAGAACGGTTACCATATTCGAAATCAATCGAGGTTCAATCATAGACACCTATGAACTTGTTTCTACTGGAAACTTAATTCACGTAGACAGAAACTTCCCCAACAATCCGCACGGATTATTGATTACAAATTACTTCGAAAACACCTTAAAAAAACTATACGATGAAAGTAGAAAAGAATAAAATAGTATTTGCAGCGGTATTGGCCGTAATTTTCATATTTCTGATTTCTTATTCTGTAATGGTAATGGGCGATGATGAAAGTGAAACCGAAAACCTTAAGCAGACCTTAGTGCCAGATTTAGCAGAAGACCAAAAAGAATATGATTCCAAATTGGATGCGATTAACGACTTGAAAAAAGTACGTGAAAACAATGCACCCAGCATCTATGATGAAAAATTGATAGACTCTCTGGGTTTTTATGACCCAGATTTACCAGAACGAGAAAAAGAACGGATTGTGGATAGTATTTATAGTGCAGGAAGGATTCAATATTCAGAAAAAGAATATCAGAATATTGGACGAAAGAAAACCGTCCAAAAAAGTATTGAACAAATTGACTCAACTGAAATTAAAAGAGAACAAAAAATCGAAGCCAAAGAATTGGGACTTGAGCACCAGCTGTTCTTTGCCGCTTCGCCTAAACCTAATGAAATTTCGATTATAGGCAATACAGATGCAACTATTTATGTTGTTGTAGATGGTGACCAGGTAGTAAAAGCAAACACGCGTTTACGAATGCGCCTTACCAAAAACGCTCTGATAAATGGAAAGCAAATGCCTAAGAACACGCTCGTTTTTGGGTTTATCAGCTTTCAGCCCAATCGTGCCTTGATTGAAATTGAAAATATCAAGCATCATCCTACCAAACTCAAAGCTTTCGATTTACAGGACGGAAGTGAGGGCATCTACGTAGAGAACAATTTTCGGGCAGAAGCCACCACAGAAGTTTTGGACGATATTATTGGCGACATCAACATACCTACTGTTCCGCAAGTAGGTGGCGTTACAAAGGTGCTTCGGCGTAGCAACCGCAATGTAAAAGTAACCGTATTAAACAATTATAGATTAATTCTAAAGCCTAAATTATGAGCCCATAATGGGCATTTAAAATTCCACTCTTATGAAAAATTCAATTATAATAGTCCTTGTGTTTATTTCCGCTTTCGCAAAAGTAAACGCACAAACCACTCATTTACTCGACACTATTTACGCAAACGACACCAAAAACGTAGCGTTATTTTTTCCGGAACCTATACGTCAAGGCATAACTGGTTCAGATAACTTTGTATTTACCTACAATAGAGAAAAAGAACAGTATTTCGGCTTGCTCCAAGCAAAGCCAGGAAAGGAAAGCAATCTATTGGTAATCAACAGAAATGGCTCAATTTTTTCGTATATTGTAAGATATAAATCTCAGCTTTCTAAGCTCAATTATTTCATTCCGCTATCCAATAGTATCGGCAATGAAAGGCCGATTGCAAAGGATTCGGTTCTTGGTAAATCTTCTGTGGAACTTGTAGATAACAGCACCTATTATTACCAAAAATTCTGCTCGTATCTTCTTGAAAGAAAACAGCGCATAGGGCGAATCAAGAAACGAAACGAAGGTATTATCTTGAATGTAGAGAATATTGTTTTTGATAAAGATGAGCTCTATTTTGTTATCGAGATTGAAAATAATTCTACGTTGGATTACGATTTGAATTTCTTGAACCTTTCGATTGAAACTCGGCAAAAAGGGAAAAGGAAATCGTTGCAACGACTCTATAAAGAACCTATATATAAACATAATCTGCCGTCCAAGATTAAGGAAAATGAAACGGCTCGCTTTGTTTATGTGTTGCCCAAATTTTCATTATCCGATGACCGTAGGGCAATTTTGGAATTGAATGAAAAGGATGGCGAACGGAACATAGAAATGAAACTATCGCATAGATATATCAATAACCCAAATTAATACTATTATGAAAAAAATTGTCGTTTGCTCATTACTATTGTTTTTTATTTCCTGTTCCGGGAACAAAATTATGTCCCCTTCTGATACCGCCAAGGTTGTCGCCGAAAGCTTTTATCACGGTGATAAGGCAACGCTAAAAAATCATACTACTGCAGAAGGTTATGCCAATCTTTCCAGTATTCAGGAAATCTTTGCTGAAGATAAAAATTCAGAATCCGATTTCAAGATTATTGATGAGGCTATGGATGGCGATTTTGCTTGGGTAAAATATTCCACGGCTTACGACCCTAAACCTGGTGTATTTAAGTTGGTTCAAGAAGATGGGCATTGGAAGGTTACTCATAATGGCCCGAGGGATAACGGGCCTTTTTAAGCACCTGTATGGAGTATCAGTCTTAGTGATTCAATAATCATAAAACCCGCACCATAAAGTTATACATAATGTTTATACATTTTTACTATATAAGTATCTTTACATCAATTACTTCTTCCCAAAATCCCATATTAGAAAGTGAAAGTTTTGACTTGTAATTTTCTTTATATAGTTCATAAAAGTCATCTGCTAATTCAGAATTTATAAAATGCTCTAATTGATATAGTGCCTTTGACACTTTCTGCATTTCTTGAGTACTTTCAAAATCGGCATCCATATAACCATCTATATAATCATTAGCATTTGCAAAATCAATATCCTCACGATAAGGTTCCCAATTAATAGTTATTTCTTTACCAGAGAAAGCCTTGAAGATTATTCCTCGAATAATAGGTTGGAAATCATCTAAATGATATTCAACATTTTGACATAACTCTTGAAATTCTTCAAATTCAGTTGTATCAGAATGTTTCTTTACTATTTCCAACACCTCATTTTTGTCTTTGGCTTTTTTTAAATCTTCCACTAAGTCCTCCAACTCTGACTTTTCTTCGATGAGCTTTGTGAGAGTTGTTTCCAGCTCCTCTTTTTCCTTAATTAATGAATTAAATTCCTCTCTGTCCAACGGTTCTCTAAAAGGATTCTCTTTCAAGTATTTCTTGGTCTTTAAAACGAATTCTTTCTTTTTGGCTGTCCAACGGTCGCTCTTTATCAAGCTATTCGGTATTTCAAGTTGTTCTTGTAAAATATCCTTGATTCTATCAAGGCTTTTTTCATCGAGTAGCTTTTCAATTTGAATAGGCTCTTGAATAACACCAACAGTTTTGTAATTTATTGGCTCGATAATCAAAGGAATTACTTCGGCAGAAGTTACCCAACCAGCACCCATCTCGTTCATACAAACTTCACTTTCCTTGTAGTTGGGCGAGATAATTAGAAAATTAACCTTTGCCTGTTGCAATGCACCCATTATTGAGTCACGCCAGTCAGCACCAGATTTTATTTTCATTCCATCTGTACTGGTACAAAATATTTTATCAATTTGTATACCTAATGCACCTATCAATAGCAAATCAATAAAATCATCAACTATTTTTTTGTCTTTTCCTGAGTGACTAATAAATATTTCTTTGGTTTCTTTCATATAGGATTTATTTATTTTCCTGAGTAAAATAAAGTGCTTCATCCACTAATTGAACTATTTCTTCAGAGTTATGTGAGTACTTAATGTCTTCTAAGAAATTAATCAGCGCTTTTTCATTTACATCATCCAAATCAAGATGCTTAATCA
Organism: uncultured Flavobacteriaceae bacterium; assembly: GCA_963975935.1. Lineage (GTDB taxonomy): Bacteria > Bacteroidota > Bacteroidia > Flavobacteriales > Flavobacteriaceae > Planktosalinus. Next base: position 356,589 of record CAXBIQ010000001.1, on the reverse strand, counting down.
TTAGCTGAGTAGCTTTAGTAAGGCGTACCTTTAATTCTTCAAGTTGTTTTTCAGCACTACCGTGAAACTTAAATCCTTTTCCGTTTTCGGTATTGATAAGATTGAGAAGTTCCATTTTTGAAGCACGCTTTTGACGTCTATCAAATCTTAAGCCTCTATTCAGATAGGCCTCATAAAGCATTCCTTTAGTTTCGTTTGTTTTTTCTTCTTTTTCCAGTTTCATATTTTTTTGGTTATTTAATTCCTTTACTTTTTTTAAACGCATTAAGGTAAGGGATCAAGTAATCTAGTTCTTTACCCTCAAAATATTCTAAAATCAGAGGATTTTTCGCAAAGAAATGACTTGTAAACTTAATCCAGTCTTCAACGGACAAATCGCCGTTGATTTTAAATAACTTTATTGATTTACTTTTTACTTGATATTCACCTTTAGTCTTGGTGTTAAAGTTATTATCTCTTCTTTCGAAATATTCATCTTCGGTATAGAGTTGCAGTGCCCCATCAAAATGGCGAAATACTTTTGAATTCATATCAAATTCCGCGTGAACATAGCGTACTGGAAAATATTTTACTTCATTTATATTAATTGTTATACTTGGTTGCTTAAATTCTAATGCTTGGAAAACTTTGATTTCATCATATGTGTACCAATACACATCCAACGCATATGCTTTTGAAAAAAGGAAATCTAGTTCTATATCGTCTAAATATTGTGGTGGTCTTAAGCTGGAAACACCATCTTTTATTTTTGAAATCTCTTTGGTGAATTTTCCACCATACCAGGTATCTTCTTCAATAAGGACTGGACCACCGATGTCTATTCGCACTCTGTCTAAATCCAATACAATACTCACGTCATTATACTGAAAATCGTGTTTCCAAAAATGCTCAATAAACCTTGGTGCGAAATTATTACCAGAATAAAATCCTCTTCTAAAATAATTGCTAGCAAATAGAATATAGTTTGGTGCAAAAAGTGCACCTTCAGAAAACAATTTCTTTTCAAATAATTCTGAGAGAACTTGAAAATCTACCAAACCTTCTTTATCTACGCTTATATGTTCATTAAGTTTGAGTACTATATTTTCGCAATTACATAAAACACCTAATCCCATTTGGTAGTCAAAATCACTTAGACTCACTTTAATGTTTATGGTTTCACAAAAGCTAATGAAGGATTGGATTAGTTTTGCATTTTCAGACAATTTACACGCCTTTTCGTCTTCTACAAATGCTAAATATTGTTTTATTCTTTCTTCTCTATCCATACCTAATACTCTTTCAATTTAGCTACTCTGTTAATACGAGAGAGGTAGTGAATATTCTTAGTGTCTTTCTCATCTTGATTCAAAGCCAGTTCAATTTTTTCCATCAGTCGTCGAACGGGATTTAAACTTCTTAAGGTTTTTTTGCCCAACAGCTTAAGCACGAACAACATTGGCCCAGTGGGTACACCACTGGCCACACCAATAGCTAGATTAAGTGTTTGCGCACTTAAATCTATAATAACGCCTGTTTTTCTTTGGGATTTCAGAAACTTTTGCACTTCGGTATTATACAATTCAACCTTTTGCTTTTGTTCTTCAGGATTGAGACCAGCCAAAACTTCAAGCAACCTCTTGCTGTTGGGATATACAATCTCTTTGCTCAGAACTTCTTCCAATTCCAGTATTGGTATGTAGTCATTCATTTTTATAAGCTCTATTGGTTCTATAAGTGTGTTCCCCTTTATTAGCTGTTGTTCACCATCAACAAAATCTTTAAGAGAATTGATTGTTGCCCGTTTATAGAAGTTTAATAAAGTACCCATAGTTTCTGTGTAGGTAGCATCCGTAAATCCGTCTTGTCCTTTTACTGGGAAATATGTAGCATTCAATGAATTAGAAAGGTGCGCCGCATAGGAAAATACATTGAGCATAAACTCACTACTCTCACTAATGTTTCCCTGAGGTGGATTGTCAATAATTTTGTTTACACCATAAACCGAAGCGCTTAGAATCCCTCCCAATTGTAAAACGTCAAAACTTTCACGCTTGGCAGTAATGGGCCAGGTCAACGTTTTAAAAAGGATAGAAGCATCCATTTTGCTTTTTTTCGCAACTATCTCACTTATAAATTTTAGTTCTTTTATAGAAATCCCATCACCAAATAGGTAGTTATCCGCAGTTTCAACTATATCACATTGTTGCAAGCAAGCTACAGCTCTTCTAGAAACAATAGCATCGGGTTTTAAAGCAAAAACTTCGTCAAGAAACTTCCTGTCATAACGTGAAATATCCTGAACGAGAATCAACGTGATACGTTCACGCAGAATTAATTCGAGGAAATCTGACCTTTTTATGGATAGCTGTTTGAACCACTCGTCCATATTTTTGATTATGGGCGGCGATAAGAATATACGTTGGTATAACAAGATGCAATAGCGCAAATCTACATTTGGAAAGACGCTAAAGTCAATATAACACGCATACTCATTTTCGTTGAGAAAGAAGAGACCATTTTTTCTAAAATTACCTTCGTAAATAGCATTGATATTATCGTACCAGATTGATTCGTCACGTTGTATGAATTTAGGCTTGTTTCGAACAATATGATTGCAATAGTAAACAGTAGCTTCATCTTTTGAAAACCCATTCTGCTGAGTTGGCGGACTTTCAAGTTCGTCTATATGTATTCTAAATTCCAGCCCACTTTGGTGTCTTTTTAAGAAATCTATGAGATTCCCTTCTTGAAACCTTGTCAAAAACTGTTTTTTTCGGATACCGCTTAGTTCTATCCAGTAATTAGCTATATGAATGTTTAAAATTCCTTGTTCATCCGTTATTTTATAAAAATTAATATGTGGAAACTTAGACATTAACATATCTGCCCATCGAGACATTGGCATTAGCACCCCTTGCATTCCTTTGGGGATATCCCTATCCTCTAAAGATGGAATTAATTTGGTTTTCCCTTTAGGTTTTCTTGTAGAAATTGCAACTGGAAGAAAAATAGGTTTAACGGATTTTTCAAATTCTTCTTCGATAGTACCAAAATCAACCTTTCTGTTTTTGATATAAATGATGAAAGAGCCGTCCGAAGTTTGATAAATCAAGGTTTGAAGTTCGGGATATTTTGCTCTTAGATTTAAGTCCGTCTTGCGAACCAACCCATAATTTTTCTGCTCATCGTTTTTAATTGTTATATAACTCATCTGATTTTCTTGCTTCTCTTACCACCTGAAGGCTCCAGCCATCAATTCAATTTCTGCATTTTTGATTCCTATTTCTTGTGCCACAGTTTTCCAATTCTTCACTACGGATAACACTTCGTTTAAAATAGTTTCCATCTCTGTATTATTTAATCTAAAATATTCGCCAACACTTTTAGCCAAATCAAAACTTAAAGCGTTATCATCCATATCTATATTTAGAGACAAACCATCTTTCTCTATCGAGGGGTTTAAGTCATAAGCAGGTGATAAAACCCAACCTTTTTCGGTTAATATAAATCCGTGATTTCGCAAATGGTCATCCGTATTAGATATCGCTATATTAAATACTATACGTCGCCAAAGTTGATGTAAATTAGCCTCGACATCCACACCATAATTTTCTATGAATTCTACAATTTCGAGATAACTTGGCGCAGACTCTTTTATAATATCCTCTGTATTACCTGTCATCGTCATAGCTGAAGCAAAGTGAATGCGTTTTTCAGTCTCTCGATCAAATCTTTTGGTCAGAAACGTATGGTACTGACCGCTTATTTTTTCTATTTTGGATTCTGCCATATGTATTCCTGAAGCAGTGGCTAGTCTATAGGCTAAAAACTCCCAAACGGCTTTATCTATGGTATCTGTCTTTGATGGAAACTTCGCAATCCAAAGATTCTTCTTAAGGTCAAAAATATTTGCCTTTGGTCTAGCACCCCCCAATGATGAACCTGGTGCTATCAATACAGCAATCCATTTTCTTATTGCCTCACTTTGGTCATCACTTTCTAATTGTTTTGCTGCTTCTTGTAATTCTCCAAGCGAAGACCACGGTGGTGTTGGGCTTTGAGCATCGTTATCTAAAAAAGGTCCTTCCAGTTCAGTTTTAAAACGCAAAGCACCCATTCTACTTTCGTCAAAAACCCCAAGCAAATAATCTATTTCATAAAGTGTAGGTGCCTTTTCATTCTTTGCTCTGGCATCTTGAGCAGCCCTACGTTTCATTAAAGTCTTACCCCAAGTGTCTGGCATACTATCTAAAAAAATACCGAAATTCTCTTTGTTAGCTGGATATTGTGGACCTGAATAAAATTCTATGTCCGGGTCTAACAATCTTTGTGCATCGGTTTTTAACCAATCCTTGTCATACTCAAAACTAAAAGCTTTTTTTCCTTTAGCAAAATGAGCGGAAAGTATACCTACCAAGGTTGGTTTCTCTAAAGCTGCCCAATCTGCAAATACGTATATATCAAATTTTCCTGTTGCCATAATATTTATAATAAATCAAGGTCTTGTAGTTTTCTACCAAATTCATCATCCACCGCTAACTTTAGAAAATCATCTTGAAGATTGAGCACCCTAAATACATTAAAGTACAAACCAATAGCTACGGCCGGATCGCCTTTTTCAATACGATAAAGGGTGGCTCTATGAATACCTGCACGTTCTGAAACTTGCTCGGTAGTAAGCTTTCTTCTCTTTCTGGCTAGCTTTATATTCTCACCTATGTTTTCAAAAATCTTCTGATACTTTGGAAGAATAATTGTTTTCTTAGAATTCATTTTGTTGTTTATTTGCGACAAATATATTACTTTTGTAGTAAATAAACAACATTTTATGAATTACCCAAAGATTGAAAAAGATATATTAATTCATACGGATAGAAAAGAATTCAAACTTTATACTGATAAAGTCTTGATCGAAAATTTAAAAACAAAAAAAACTCCTGTTGAAATTTCAGTGGATGTAGTTCCATCAGATGAGCCAGATATAGATGACAGAGATTGGATTTACAATTCGTCACTTTTCGAAATCTTCGCATCTATACCTTTTATAGAAAATCACGTAGCTCCATTATCAGAAGCATATAACGACTTTTTAGAAAAATTTGATTTATTTCTAGAAATTTTTAAAAGTATGTCACAAATAGATGGTATTGAGATGGCGCCATTTTCACTCCACTTTGAACTTGAGAATACATACATCTTAAAATTTCTTTTTCATCCTCTACCAGAGAAAATCGATTATGTAACTATGTTGGCTTCTGCCTTTGATACAATCGCTCACTTACATCAAGAAAAAGAAAGTGAATTGAAAACTGCCATACAAACTTCATATTCAAGAAAGAACAACAAAAAGTATTTAACCTTTACAGATGGTAGTTGGAAGGTACTCAACCCAATATTGGAAGTTGGTAAAGAAATTACCAAAGACTACAGAAAGGACAGGGATTGGCGAGTCAAAAAACCCCACATAATACTCAATCAGGATAATTTTACTCATCGATTTATCTTTGATTCCAATTGGGTATTAGTATTTGACCACTTAGAAACGATGCTTATTCAGCCCAATGACGTAGCATTGTACTCCAATATTGCTGATAGATGCCTGAATCAGGCTATGGAGTTTTACGAAAAAGTCATTTTGCCACGACATAAACAATGGCATGGTAGTTTTCCTTCTTTAGAAAAACAAAAAGAGTATTACGACTATTTTGAGATAATTATTCAGGCGGTCATATTTGCATATACAGCCTTGGAAGCTTTTGCTAATATATGTATACCAGCAGGATGGGAATACCAAACAGAAGCCAATGGTGTAAAAACCATATATTCCAAAGAAGCAATCGAACGAAAATTTGAACTACGTGAAAAGTTTAAAAAAGTGATACGCCCAATTTTGAATTCTCCTGACCCAACTCGTGAGGACTGGTGGATGCCTTTTATTGAGCTTGAAAACCTAAGAAATGAAATTATCCATACGAAACAATCCAGGTCCGAAGAACGCTATGCAAAGTTGCTTTCTCAATCCATTTTTGACATTGTTAGAAACCACAAAAACATCACACAGTTTTACGGGGACCATATCTCTAAATATAGGACTGAGCTCCTTGAAGAGTATCCATATGAATTTGGCTATGACGACGTTATTCCAGGGTTAATGACTGATAAAAATTATTGGAAATCATACAAATCTATTCGTAATATTAATTTCGACAAGTCTGATTAAGAGGAATGAATAAAAGGAACTTAGACGCAATAGAAAAATTATTAATTAAAACAAACTGGTTTTTAAATTATGGCAAAACGTTACAAAGAATATGAAGACATCGAAAAAGAATTTTATTTCTATATAGGACTGCTCTCCGATAGATTTGCCAAAATGGAAGTACTTGTCCGAGATATGCTCGGGGCATTTATATCAGATGATGATGTTCTCAATGCTTATCTTTTTGAAAAGAATAGTCTTGATGCGAATATCAAACTCATTAAAACGATAAATGTAAAATATGACTACGAAAAGAAAATTCTGGCTGAAATTTTAAATGAAGTAAGTTATATAAAATCAGAACGCAACTCTTTCATTCACGGTATATGGTCAGAGCCCATAGCTAAGGACAATGATATCATTATCCATTGTATCAATCCCAAAATGAAATTTGAAAAAGAACCCAATGGTAAAAGATGGTCTTTTGGTCACGGAAAATCGGTTAGACTTACGTATATCAAAAAACTCGTATGTAAAATAGAAGATATTATGGTTTCGCAGAAAGCATTTATCGAAAGACTTCGAAATTTTGACTTGGAATTTTGGATACCAAAAGGTTAAGCTAATTAAAAATTGACTTCACCTCCTCATAAACCCGCTCAAAATTAGCTTCTAAATCAGCCTGAGAAAATTGCTTTGATTCCTTCGGTAGCTGCCTGATGATGTTAGATAGTTTAAAATGTACTTTCTTATCCTTCCCATCTGCATACGTGATAAATTCTCCCTGTTTCAATCTGAAGAACACACCAGCTCTAATTTTTGGAATTTCCTTTTCCCCGGTTGTAATGCGAGTATCAAAATCGAGATTATGGCCACGACTGATGCTTTTAGTTGGGTCTTTAATAATTTCAAAAAAGCGTTCGTAATATTTGGCGGTATCTGGGTCGTTGACCTTGCCGAAAAACTGATAGGATAGATTGCTCAAAATCGCTTTGCTCGCCTTGTCGCCATACATCATATCGTTCTGTATCTTGTCCTGCATTACATAGATGGTAGCAATATCATAACTTCTTAAAGTTGCTGGAATACGATGCATATTTAATAGCCGAATTGTCGGCGCTTCTTCCATTAACAAGAACGAAGGTTTGGAATTTCGCACGCTCATTTGTTTTGTTATTGTGTGGATAATAGTGGCAATAACTGGCGAATAAGAGGTTTCATATTTTGGGTTGTTTACCACGGAAATTATTGCCGGATTTTCCTCGCTATTGATGTTCAATGGCACTTCGTCTGCGGATAGTGCCATAAAAATACGCTGTGTACTAATTCGTTTTAGTGCATTTGCCAAGGTACTTTTTACGCCAGCTGTCTGTCTATCCGAATCCTTTCCGCTTATAAATGCATCTGCCATCGCTCTTGATGTGGTGTTGGTTTCCAAAAACTGGATTAGGCTATCGGTATCGAGCATTTGATATATGGCTATTAAATGTGGTAACGTACAGTATTTGGGGTAATCGCATTTCAGTTTCCAGATCAATCCACCTATCAAACCTTCCGCTGCATCGTTAAAGAATTTGGTTGTTCCTGTTGTGCCACTTTCTCTTTGTTCTAAAAGGTTTTCGATTAATACACGTGAGACTTCGTTTACGCTTTCCTCGTTCTCTAAATAGCGTGGTGCGATAGGATTTACCCTGTGGATGATTTTATCGAATGAAATAACCTTAAATGGAATATTGCTATCCCTAAAAAGAGGATAAGCCATTTCGGTCAGCTCAAAATCTTTATAGTCGTGAATGATTCCGCAAAAGCTCTCTTTTCGGAAATGTTTCAAAAATCCATAAACTACACTTTCTGTCTTTCCACTTCCGGCAGAACCAATTATGGATGCGCCCCTTTTGATGTTTTCCAATTTGAAATTTCCTTTAGTTGTAGCGAAATTGACTTGATACTTTGTGTCGCTATTTTGTACATTTTCAGTTTTATGCAGAAAGACATACAATCCAATATTAATTAGCATTAGAGGACAAACCAAATACAGCAATATCGATACAAATTCGTTAACTTCAGTTAAATAGAAAACGAAGACCGAAAGCATTATGATATTCAATAGAAACGCATACTTACTTACCCGAAACATTACATAGAAAATAGTACTGGTTAGACCAATAATTGAAAGTATTGTTATGAAATTGTCTATTTCCATACGCTAAATCCCTATTGAACTTGATTTAATGGCCACTTCAGCACCACGTCTTAACCTTTTGAAAATCCGAAGTGCGATTTGTGTTTGACTAACTGGAATACTTGGCACTATTGGCAGACCTGTTTTTGTAATCATTTTGAAAGCCAATGCCTTTTCATTTGCTGGTAATTTCATCAAGGCAGCGAAATAGAGATTGGGATTTTTCACAAAATCCTTTCGTGCTTTGTAGGTTTCGGCAAAATTGCGTTTGTACCCAAAAGTCTTGTCAAACGTCTTTTCAGCTTTCTCAAAAAACTTGTCTCTGTCAAAACCTCGTTTTACGGTTTCCCCATTCAACTTCACATCGGATGCTTTGTATTTGCTTCCGGGTGACAAACTAAATCTGTTTGATGCATCCTTTCGGCTCACGATGATATGGATATGACTTTGGTTTCCATCTTTCGCCATTCCCTGGACAATGCGTTTTCCATTTTGTTGATGTGGCGCTTGGCGTTCCAGTTTGGCAATTTCATTTTTCATCTTTTTGATATTTCCTTCAGCTCGCCCTTCTTGAATATTTCGGATTTCAGTTTTTAGCTGAAGTATTTTCGTGGCAAAAGGTTGGTTTTCTTTTACCTGAAAATCCGTCCCCTTAAAGGTTCGTTGGTGTTCTATTTTTGCATAATATTTTATGTCGTCGATACTGACAGGTCGTCCTTTGATTTCCCTATTAAATGAAGCCACATAATCCTTCATCAACTCGCGAGCATATCTCTTTAAATCTTCACTACTGTTCTGAAGTTTTCGCAATTCATATTTTGAAGGGCTCACGGTAATTGAATAGAATCTTGGTTCGTGTTTTTCCAATTTTGCGGTATTACCATCTATTTCTTTGACTACTTCTTCAGCGGAAATCTCATCGCCATATTGATTGAAAAAATGTTCCATATCCTGATGTTCTAATCCTTGGTTTTCCTTCTCTAAATAGCCAACAAAATCTGCTGAACTTTTGGAAAAGTTACCGCCCATTTTTTGAGGTGTGATTGTGATGTACATAAGCTAAATTTTTAAAGTTCATTGTTGGTGTTTCGCTTTTCACTAAAACGTACTTCTTTCTTTTCCTCAGCATATTTTTTTTCCAAAATGAGCGGTTTCTTTTTGGGTTCGTCCATCACAAAAAGGGATTGCAACATTGCAACTGTAGGTTTGGTTTGGGTCTTTTCCACGTCTCGCATTATGGCGATAACTGCATTTATTCTTTTGAGTAACTTAGCTTCGATAGTACGTCCAGTTGGTCCCAATTTTTCCTTTGGGGATATCTCATTGTAGAGGAAAAAATCAAGAATATTTTCCATCGCTTCGGTGTGCGTTTTGAAGTGCTTCTTGGAAAATTCCTGAAACCTTTTGGCTGTTTTCCGTTTGAACCTGATAGTGATGAATGAGTCCATTTCCTTTCGCTTTTTTAAAGATTTGACGTAAATCCATCCCTGTTTACTGGTGTTTCAAGACCATTTGACGCAAATCAATGGATTTTTTATATCTACTTTATTTTTAAGTACTTAAAAATCAATAGATTAAAATGAAAATGGAATATGTAACGCGGCGCAGCCCGTTACCCTCTTGCTATTCCTTTTCGTCACGCGAAAGCGTGACAAAAATCCATACAATCCGGCTAAAGAGCCGATTGCCATTTTCAGGGAAAATGATTTTCCGATATGTTATTTTCGATGTGTACGATTATCGGCGAAAGTCGAAAAGTGGATAACCCTACGTAAAATTGAATGCTTAATTTCAGCAATATAAAGATACGTTTTTTTCTTGACTATATATTAATTGCATACAAAAACACCTCTAAAAATTCAGAGGTGTTCGATTTAAAAATTGGTAAAATTATATATTGAAAACGTATGTATAGGAATATAAATTCCGAAGAGCTTCTTCCTCAATCATCGTTTCAAAACAACCATAATTTTCTTTTACGTATTTGCGAATGCTATCCCCAAATTTTCGTTTCACATCTTCTTTGGAAGTTTCCAAAAGTCGGTTTTGAGCTTCTTCGCTCAAGTCTGTAAAATTGAGATATACCATAGCTTTTGATTTTACAAAATTCCGTTATCAGAAAAACTATAATAATCCCCATTTGGTGCAAAAATCAAATGGTCAAGAATTGTGATATCAAATAATTTTGATGCCTTTTTAATCTTGTTCGTTAGCCTCTTGTCCTCATCACTTGGTAGTAACTTTCCACTTGGGTGGTTGTGGGTTAAAATTATAGCTACAGATAGGGATTTCAATATGACAGCGAACAAAATCCGTAGGTCTATCAATGTACTTGTAATTCCGCCTTGTGAAAGTTGATAGACACCTTTTACTTTGTTGCTGTTGTTCAACAGCACAACTTTGAAAGTTTCTTGTATGCCGATTGTATCTTTATCCCAATCCTCAAAGAGCAATTCTGCCGCATCTTGTGAATTGCTTATTTTCTGCCACTTAGAAGATTTTAAACCCCCTTTATAACTAATTTTTATTTCGTTAACTTGTGCTTTCATTGTTTATCTATTTAAAGTGAATAATGAAAAAGAGGGCGCAACTTTCCAGAGGAACGCCCTCTTTAATTTTGAAGCTTACTTGTCGTTTTTGCTTCCAAGTAATAGGATTTCATCGGCTACAACTTCCGTTACATAGCGTTGGTTGCCATCATCGGTGGTGTAGGTTCGGGTCTTTAGTTTCCCTGTAATCCCTACTTCTTTGCCTTTCTCGACAAACTTCTCAACGATTTCAGCAGTCTTGCCCCAAGCCACTACGGTATGCCAGTTTGTGTCCGTTTGCTTTTCGCCTTTGCTGTCTTTGTAATACTCGTTCGTAGCGAGTGAGAAGCGGGCTACATTCTTACCGCTTTCAAGGTTCGTAATGGTTGGCTCTTGACCAACGTTTCCAATCAATTGTACGTGATTTCTAATAGTACTCATAATAAAATATTTAAGTGATTTATATTTCCCCTATTGATTTAAAACAGATTAAATTTTAAGGGGTGTTTGTTCTTTTCTTCTGTGCACCGCACAATGGATAGAGTGGGTTTTGTCAAGACTTTTAGGGAATAAATCAGGTGTGTTTGCGACGTAGTAAAATCCTTGGATTTTCAAGGAAGTAGAAACCTTATTTTTCACTAAAACTTGTATAGTCTTGACAAGTTCCATAAGGGCATTAGCAATTCTTTTAAACGCAGTTGCGTTTGAGCGTACCGACAGTTAAGCGAAATAAGTGGCTGTGTTTATATTAGAATTGGTTATGTCCTGCCTGTTTTTCGACGACCCGAAAAACAACAAAGGCTTTATCCATTATAAACCCCTTAAAATGTGCAAGGCAACGGTTCGGTTTTTAGGCATTTTCGAGTAAGGGCTCAAGAAGACCGCACCGAAAATTCCGTTAAGAAAATCGAGGCGATGCCTTTCCGATGAAAAAGCGGACTTGATTCACGATTTTGGCTCTGGAATGTAGTGTTCCTTCCCAGCGTAGCGGGAAGGGTTAACGGAATGGAAAGCTGAAATTGGGGATTGTGTCCAAGACCTTTGTAGTGAAGCTCTTTGCCCGAAGTGAAGTGGTTGCCTGCTTTTTCAGCAGGCGAGCGTGGAATGTAGGGGAATGTGCTGAGTGGGATTATAAAATTAATGCATAAAAAAACCTTCCTACCATAGCAAGAAGGTTTTTAATTGTAATTCGTTTGCTATTTTTCCCTTTTTAGAACCAACTGATACACACAAGGAATAACCACCAAATTCAAAATAGTGGCTGAAAGCAAACCTCCCAAAATTACGACGGCCATTGGACTTTGGATTTCACTACCGGGCTCGCCACCTTTTAGAGCCAATGGTATCAATGCCAGACCTGTGGTAAAGGCGGTCATTAATATGGGATTTAATCTGTCTAAAGCTCCAGCTTTTATTAACTGAAAACCGTGTACTCCTTCTTTTCTCAAATCTTCATACCGTGAGACCAATAGAATACCATTTCGTGTGGCAATACCAAACAAACTGATAAAACCTATGGTCGCTGCAATACTTATGATACCTGAAGTAAAATACACTATCAAGATACCACCAATCAATGCCAACGGTAAATTAATCAACACTACGAACGCCAGTTTTACATCCTTGAATTCATAATACAATAACAAGAAAATGATGGCTATGGCAATGATGGCCGTTATCAAGAGAAGCTGTGATGCCTTGGATTCACTTTCAAACTGTCCACCATATTGCACACGGTAGCCTTCTGGCATATTTACATTGTTGCCCACGACTTCCTTTATTTCGTTAACAGCACCACGTAAATCCCTGCCTTGAACATTGGCGGCGACCACAATCTTTCGTTGTACATCTTCCCGATTGATGGTGTTTGGACTGCTTACCGATTGAACGGTTGCCAATTCGCCCAGCGTGGTTTGTCCGCCATTTGGTAAACTAATCAAGGTTTTATTGATGTTCTCAATATTGTCCCGAAACTGTTTTTCATAGCGTACTACCAAATCAAAATACTGTTGACCTTCATAAATCTCGCCCGCTTCTTCCCCCGCAAAGGCAATATCCACTTGCTCCATTAAATTGCCCACCGTCATTCCATAGGCCGAGAGAATCTGGCGTTTGGGTTTGATGCGGATTTGTGGCACTTCAATTTGTTGGTCAACTGCAACGTCAGCCAGTCCATCTATATCCTTAATGTTCTGCTCTATGCTTTTACCAACTTCAAACAAACGTTGTAAATCTGAACCAAATATCTTGATTGCAATATTGGCACGTGTACCCGAAAGCATATGGTCAATTCGGTGTGCGATAGGTTGTCCTAATGTGATATTAACACCAGGTGCGATGCTCAATTTATTTCGGACTTCTTCAAAGAATTCTTCTTTGGTTTTGTCTTCGAGAACAAAGGGCACATCGATTTCCGAAGCATTCACACCTTGCGCGTGTTCGTCCAGTTCTGCACGTCCTTGTCTTCGAGTAACGACCTCTACTTCGGGCATATCCAATAAAATGGTCTCTATTAACTTTCCAGTCTTATTACTTTCTTCCAAGGACATTCCCGGTGGACCGACTACACTTATTACTAAAGAACCCTCGTTAAATTCAGGAAGAAAACTCCTTCCCAACTGTGTGACCACTAAAAGACTTAACAGAAAGGCAATCACAGTTAGGCCAATAATGGTTTTGGGAATTCGTGTTGCACGTTCCAAAAGGTTGCCATAATGCTTTTGTAACCATCGCTCCACACGTGTACCTTCAGCTTGCTTGTTCAAAAGCTTTTCATTGTCCAATAAATAGGAACACAGAATGGGCGTGACCGTCACGGCAACTACCAATGAGGTCAATACCGAGGTCACAAAGGCTATTCCGAGCGGTTGTAACAATCGGCCTTCCATTCCGCTTAAAAAGAACAAGGGAACAAACGAAACGATAATAATTAAGGTAGCGATGATAATGGAACTTCGTATCTCTACTGAAGCGTCACGCACTACTTTTATGGTCGATTCCCGCTCCGCTTTTGGTTTTCTGATATTTTCACGCAAGCGTTTATATACATTTTCCACGTCGATGATGGCATCATCTACCAACGCTCCTATGGCAATGGCCATACCACCCAAACTCATTGTATTTATGGTGTAACCCAGCCATTTCAAAATAATGATGGATACCAATAATGAAATAGGGATTGCCAGCAAGGAAATAACGGTAGTTCTCCAGTTCATTAAAAAGATGAACAGGATAATCATTACAAAAAACGCACCTTCTAAAAGAGTCATATTTAGATTACTAATAGAAGCATCTATGAAATCAGATTGCCTGAAAATTTGACTTTTGATGTTGACCCCGTTTGGCAATGAGGATTCTAAATCAGCAATCGCTTCATCCAGTCGGTCTGTCAACTCCAATGTATTCACATCGGGTTGTTTTGAAATAGTCAGAATCACAGCGGGATTTGCGTTTAATGAACCATCGCCAATTTTATCAGCTGCACCAATCTGTACGGTTGCAACGTCTTTAATCTTGATAGTTTGACCATTCACTTCCCTAAGTACTGCTTCCTGCAAGTCTTCCAGCGCATAGGCTCTACCGCTTCCCTTAATGATGTACTGATTGCCATATTGATTGATGACACCACCGGGCGCATTTTGATTTGCTTCCTTAACGTGTTCTACCAATTCTGATAGGCTTACGTCGTAATACTTCATCTTTTCGGGATTGGCAAATACTTGGTACTGCTTGTAATCTCCACCAATGACCACCACATTTGCAATACCGCCAATGGCTTTTATACGAGGCCTGATGGTCCAGTCGGACAAGGTTCGCAATTCCATTGGCGAAAGACTATCCGATGTCACGCCCAAGAGCATTATTTCGCCCATAATGGAAGATATAGGTGCCATTGTAGGCGCACCGATTCCTTCGGGTAGGTTCTCTCGTACCATTGGGATGCGTTCGCTTACAATTTGGCGTGCACGGTAAATATCGGTTCCCCATTCAAATTCTACCCAAACAATGGAAATACCTGCTGCCGATGACGAACGGATTCGTCTCACGTTGGGCGAACCGTTCAAGGCAGTTTCCAATTGATAGGTTACTAATTTTTCGACTTCTTCAGATTCCATTCCGTGCGCTTCGGTAAGAATGGTTACCGTAGGTGCCGTTAGGTCTGGGAATACATCCACGTTCATCGTACGGGCATAATAGATGCCCAACACGCTCAATGCAACCGCTCCCAATAGAATGAGCAATCTGTTTTGAAGTGAAATTGATAATATTTTATTTAACATTTCTCTTCGTTTTTAATGTTCGTGACCGTGTGCCGGTGTAGAACCGGACATTGAAGCCATTTTAACTTGATACGCTCCCGTTGTCACGACCACTTCGCCCACTTGCAGACCTTCCAGTATCTCTACATTTTCGCCATTGCGTTTTCCAATCTTTACAGGTCGTCTTTCAAAACTTTCGCCCGAAAGCTGAACGATAACGGAATAGCTGCCATAGTCCTCCAAAAGAGCATTCACGGGAATCATTGTGTTTTGGGTAGCATTTCCCATCGCAATCTGTACGGGCGTTAAGCTACCTTCTGGCATTTCGACCTCTGCGTTTACTTGTGCGAAAACAGAAATCAATGGGTTTTCACGTTCTACGTCTTTACCAATAGAAAGGATTTTGCCCTCTGCATCGGTTACGTCCTTCCATTGGCCGTCATTATCCTGATACCAAATGCCCTGTGCATTGTCCATCGTAAGTCCGTAGTCGGGTGCCAATTGGGTTTTTAAAACCTTGGATTGATGTGTTCCAACGCTTACCAGCGCAACGCCTTGTGCTACATAATCGCCATTTGAAACGGTTATGGATTTGATAAACCCATCAAAAGGGGCGCGGATTTGTTTGCTTCCGCCCGAAACACCGGATACCAAGGATTGATAGTTAGCTCTGGCTATCTCAAAACTGCTTTCCACTTTCTCAAATTCAGATTTTGGGACAATTTTAGACTCGTATAGCTCTTTCTTCCGTTCATATTCCGATTTGGCTTGTTGGAATTTCGCTTTCGCGGAAGCGATATCCGTACTCAAATTGTTCGAAGCTAAACCTTGACTGTTCAAGCTCATTAACAGCTGGCCTTGTTTTACCGCTGTACCTTCTGTAAGGTTATCCATTTTAAAATCCACCACACCATTGGATTTTGCCGCCAAGGACTTTGTTGAACCTGGCGATGGCATCCAAACACCTGATGTGTTGATGACATCGTAGATTTTACCAGAAACAACAGGTGCGGTCTGAAAATCGATTTTCCAAGCCTGCTCCTTTAAGAACGAAATACTTCCATCGTCTTCTTCCTTACCCAAAGCTTTTATGGCCTCATCCGTAGTGGCATATACCATTACATCATCAATGGAAATTTTATCTGAATACTCTGGTGTCGTCAATTCAAAAACCAATTGATAGTTCCCAGCTTCTTTTGGTTGTATAGCAGGCGAAAAAATACCTGGTGATGACGGTGCATCTGCCTTATTTCTGATTCCTTTACCATCTTTTATCAAACTTACCGTTACAGAACCTTCCCGAACGGGTTGGTGTTTATCCAAAACCGTAAAGTGGGCTGCGAATTTGCTGCCGTTGCCCACTATAAGCGCAGGAAACTCAACAAAGAGTTCTGTTTTATCTGTCCAGATAGTATGGTTCAATCGTGGAATTTCTTCGCCCACGTGACTTCCATCTGCATTATGTGCGTGTGCATCTTCTGCCTTGTTATTACAGGACATTGCCAAAAAGGCAAGCACAATTATTATATATTTCATCTTTTGAATGTATTTGAGTTTTAATGGTCGTGGTGTTCAGAACCATCATCGTGTTTGTGGGTATCAGAACCGTCATCTGAATGGTTACCGTCTGCATCGTGGTCGTGCCCGTGGTCATTTGTCTTCGTTTCCATAGAATCTTTTCCTACTTCAAATTCTTCTTGTTCTATGTCTTCCTCGTGCATATGGCTTCCGTCTTCATTGTGTTCGTGACCGTGGTCATCTGTACTCTCTTTTTTTGTTTCCCTGCAAGAGCTTACCAAAAATGTTGATGCGATTGCTATTGCAAATATTATTTTTGAAATTTTCATAATCTTTGTTTTAAAGGTTTATAATGTATGTTTTAATAATTGTGCCTGAAGTAATTGTATTTCTTTTTCCATCTGCAACATTCTGTCAGATGCATTGCGGTAAAACTGAAGCTCTACATAGTAATCCATAAACGAATATTCGCCCAACATATAGGCCTTAAAGAGCAGTTGTTCGCTGTTTAAGTTGCCCATTGTGGTTTGATACTTATTGTATTTTTCGAGCATCAATTCGTATCGATTGTATGTTTCTTGAAATTGGGCATAGAGCGAAGCGGTAATGACTTGCGTATTCGATTGCTGATACTCATAATCGGCTTCGGCCGCTTTAACTTTGTTCTTGCTGTTCCACAACGGAATGGAAAGACCACCGTAAAAACCCGAAAAATTACTGCCGCTAACACCCTGATAATTGTAACCAAGTGCCAAATTTGGCAAGACCTTGTTTTTTTCCAGTTTTACTTTTTGAAGCGAAGCCGTTTCAGCTGCCTTTAAACCTTGTAACGAAGGGTCGCTGGTTAATCTTTCTTGCCAAAGCGTTTCGACCTCGGCAACCTCGATAGGCAAATCGATACCTGCTGTAAAACCATCAATGGCATTCCCGCCATTCAATGTTCTGAGGTTGGACAGTACAATTTGGATTTCGCTTTCAATCTGTTGAACAACGAATTGCTCTTGAATCCAAGCGATTTTCGCCTTGTTCAAATCCAAAATCCCGACTTGTTCCTTATCATACAGCTCTTGAACCTGGTCGAAAACCTGTTTGCTCTGGGTTCGCCTTTCGGATTCAATAGCTTTCTGCTTTCGAAGGAAAGCGAGTTCAATCAATACCGATTTTGCTTCCAATAAAACTTCCTGCCGCTTTTTGGCATAGGACGTTTGCAGTTGTATCGCCTTTAAGTCGTTCCATTTACTGCGTGAACCGTAAACCGTCGGAAATTCGAAGGATTGCGATATTTCATATTCGGTGTAATTTCCCGATACGTTATCGCCAAAGGGCAAATAATAGCCTGAAAGCTGTGGGTCGGGTAAATTATTGGTGCTCTTGTTTTCGAGCTGTTGGCTTTCAATGAAAGATTGATAGCCTTTTAACTCAGTATTGTTCTGTTCTATTACGTTTAGCAGTTCCCCAATGTTTTTATCCTGTGAGAAACCATTAACGAAGAACAGGCATCCGCAAATCGCGGATACGATGTATTTATTCATTGTTTGAAGTTTTAGGTTTAATCTTAAAGTATAAGAGGATTCCTGCCGTAGCGGTAGGTATTCCTAAACGATTAACCTAAAGATGGTGGGCCCCGTAAATCGAGGGATGAGAGGTAAGGATTAAAATGCCTATTGGGCGGATGATAAATTGGCGGTTTATCGTTTTGCCTATTATCAACGACATAAAATTCTTGAAAATCAGAAGTAAGTTTTACGACATTGTCATCTACGATAGTTTGCCGCTCAACAGTATTCCTTTTAAGTACAACAACGTCGCTGGACACCGTGGAATGGACGTGCATATCCATAAAAAATCCAAAGAAACCGTATGGTGATTCTTTCTTTTCGTGAGAACTGTCATCGTGATGATGATGTTCGCCAGTATGGGCAATATCTGAATGGGAATGCGTTTCCTCGTGCTGATGATGCAAATGTGGAAAAGCCTGATGCAACATCAATAGGCTAAACAAGCCTAAAAAGAAAAATGCCGCTATTTTATTTGGTTTTTGCATCAAATACAAAACTAATGAAATTTGAGTATATTTTTAGAGTTTTAAGACTTGAAATCAAAATATAACTTGGACAATAATTAGTTCCACTTCATTTTCTGCAATCGAACAGCATTGAGAATAGCCAATAAAGCAACACCAACATCAGCAAAAACGGCTTCCCACATTGTCGCTAATCCACCTGCACCGAGAATTAGTACAATGACCTTAACCCCAAAGGCAAGCCCAATATTTTGCCAGACAATCCTACGGGTTGAACGACCAATTTTAATAGCTCTTGCAATCTTGCTCGGTTGGTCGGTCTGGATGATGACATCTGCCGTTTCAATGGCGACATCGCTTCCTAAACCGCCCATCGCAATACCCACACCACTCGCTGCCAATACGGGTGCATCGTTAATGCCATCGCCGATAAATGCGACTTTCGTTTCAGGTTGCTTTTTAAGCTTTTCAACCTCATTCAGTTTATCTTCAGGTAACAACCCACCTTTTGCCCAATCGATATTTAATTCTTTTGAAACTTGTTGAGTTATTGAATCCTTATCACCTGATAGCATTATGATTTTTGAAATTCCTGAATCTCGAATTTTTTTAATGGCTTGGTGCGCATCATCCTTTAGTTCATCTGCAATGGTTACATAACCTGCAAATTTCCCATCAATGGACACCATAACTATTGATTCTACAATGCCATCCGTTTCCGAAGGGACTTCTATGCTGTTTGAGGTCATCAAAGCTTTGTTACCTACCAACACCGTTTTTCCGTTGACTGTTCCTTTTAAACCTTTTCCTGCAATTTCTGAAACATCGGTTGCCTCATAATCCGCACCGTCCGCTTTATATTCCAGTATTGCCTTTGCAATGGGATGGGTAGATTGTTCTTCCATCGCCATCAAATACTTCATAAATTTGACTTCCTCAAATGTGATGGAATTGATTTCCTTGATTTTAAAAACCCCTTTGGTAACAGTTCCTGTTTTGTCCATTACGACTGTGTTCACTTGAGTCATTGCATCCAAAAAGGATGCACCCTTAAACAAAATACCGTTTCGAGATGCCGCACCCAATCCGCCAAAATAGCCCAGCGGAATAGAAATGACCAGCGCACAAGGACACGAAATCACGAGGAATATCAATGCACGGTATAGCCAATCCCTAAACACATAATCATCTACAAAAAAGTAAGGTAGAAATGTAAGTCCGATGGCAAGGAATACAACGATAGGCGTATAAATCCGGGCAAATTTTCTGATGAACAATTCGGTCTTTGATTTTCTGGCGGTTGCATTCTGTACCATATCCAGAATTCGTGCAATGGAACTGTCTTTAAATTCTTTTGTGGTTTCAATCTCGATTACGCCATCAAGGTTAATGCTTCCTGCAAAAACACTATCGCCTTTAGCAATAGTATGAGGCTTGCTTTCGCCTGTCAAGGCAGCCGTATTAAAAGAACCCTTTTCAGACAGCAGAATACCATCAAGTGGAACTTTTTCGCCTACACGTACCTGTATCTTTTCACCAATCTCAACAGTCTCGGGATTGACTGAAACAAAATCGCCATCACGATAAACCAATGCCTCATTTGGTCTTACATCGAGTAAGGCTTTTATATTTCCCTTAGCACGGTTAACGGCCGCATTTTGGAAGAGTTCGCCCACGGCATAAAATAGCATAACCGCTACACCTTCGGGATATTCGCCTATAGCAAAAGCCCCTAAAGTGGCTATGGACATTAAGAAGAATTCGGTAAAGAAATCACCATTTTTAATACTTTTCCAGCCTTCTCTTATTACCGGAAAACCAACTGGCATATAGGCGACAGAATACCAAACGATTCTTATCCATCCTTTAAAATGTGGAAATGCTTCAAAATAATCAATGGCAATACCTGCAATCAACATCACAAAGCTGAAAATAGCTGGTAGATAGGTTCTGAAATTAGATAGTTGTTCTGGACTGCTGTGGTTATCGCCATCATCGTGACTGTGCTCGCCTTGATGTTCTTTTGGTTCTAAGTCACGTAAGTTTATTTTTTTCTTTTTCATATGTTCTAATCAAGTTTGATATCATTTTAAAAACTACTTCGATAATTTCAATATTCTCAATGCACCGCGCATTACAAAAGTGAAAACGATGCCGCCAATCACTAAATCGGGCCATTTACTATTCAGAAAATAAACCAGCACCCCAGCTACTATAACACCACCATTAACAATAATATCATTGGATGTAAAAATGGCACTTGCCTGCATATGAGCCTCTTGACTCTTTGCCTTGTTGATGAGCCAGAGCGATATCAAATTACCTGCCAATGCGAAAATTGAAACGATAATCATCCATTGAAACAAGGGTGTTTCGGTATTGCTAAAAAACCTTCTCAAGACCTCTGCAAACCCAAGTGTTGCCAATGCCATCTGAAAGTATCCGCTGTATTTCGCAACCTTCTTTTTTCTTGAAATGGCACCGCCTACCGCAAATAGGCTTAATGCATATACGATGGAATCTGCCAGCATATCTAATGAGTCTGCCACAAGACCCATCGAAGAAGAAATCCAACCGGTGGTCATTTCGATAACGAAAAAGCCAAAGTTGATGCCCAAGACCCACCATAGGATTCTTTTTTGTTTGGATTGGTCTTCCATTACGGGTGGTTCGGCTTCTGTGGTTCCTTCTAAGGAATCCCCAAGTTTTAAGCTGGCTATAGACGTTTTTATCGCCTTGACGTCGTCCACGTGATATACTTCCAATTTTCTGTTTGGAATATCAAAATCCAAGTGTTTTACTTGAGCATAAGACTCTAACTTCATCCGAATCATCTGCTCTTCTGAAGGGCAGTCCATTTTAGTTATTATAAAAGTGCTTTTTTTCAAAATCAATCTAATTTGTTCGTTTGTTTATTAAAGTAAATTACTGCTGCATTTTTCGCATATTCCCGTAACCACGAGATTAACATCCTCTGCCAAATATCCATCTGGCAAATTGATATGCGGGATTTTTTGTTCCGTTAAACAAACTGTTTCGTCACAGTTAGTGCAATGAAAATGTAAATGCAAATCCTGTTCTATTTCACAATTACAGCCTTCTTCACAAAGTGCGTATTTAGAGATTCCAGTTCCGTCATCTATGTGATGCACCACGTTTTTTTCTTCAAACGTTTTTAGGGTTCGGTACAATGTGGTTCTATCCGCTTTTGCGAAAGCATTCTCAATATCAGTCAGGGCGATGGCGGCATCCCTATCGGCCATATACTTATAAATCAAGATGCGCATTGCGGTGGGACGCACGTTATGGTCATTTAATGTTTTTTCAATTTCAGTCATTTTGTGCGGTGTTATAATTGATATTTTTAGCTTTATTGTAGGCTTCATAGCCTTCTTTTGCAGCGTACGGAACGATAAGTAATGCCGCCACAGGATCTGCCCACCACCAGCCTAACCAGTTGACCAATAGCAATCCTATAAGTACGACCACGGTTTGGTATAAGCAAATAAAGGTGTCTTTAGCATCAGCCAGCAAGGCTGGACTGTCTAATTTCTTTCCATACTTTCTTTTGAAATAGATCAGGATAGGATTTACAACCAGGGAAACCAATAATATAATCAGTCCCATCGTGCTCCAGTTTGCGGTTTCTTTATTTATAAGCTTTGTAATGGAATCGTAGGAAATGAAAATACAGATGAGCGTAAAGGAAACTGCAATTACGTTTAACGTGATTTTTTGTCTTCGTTTTACTTTTTCTTCATCGATACCTTTAATCTCGCCGTGTAGTCGCCAGCCTAATGTTCCCGCACTAACCACTTCAATCGTGCTGTCCAATCCCCAACCTAACAGAGCCGAACTATTTGCCGTAAATCCAGCAATAAGCGAGACCGCAACTTCAATAACATCGTAGATGACGTTCCAAATCTGTAAGGTTCTTGCTACTTTTAAGTTTTTCTTTCTTTTTTCTTTCATTCCATTTTAATCATCGTCACCAAGTTCCCCTTTTTTCATCTCTCCCATAAGGTAATAGGCATTATTAAAGGCAAAATGAGTATTTGGGTCTGGGGTTTCAAAAAAACGTATGGCTATCCAGTCACCATCCTTCTCGCCCGTAGTGACTTCTACTGGTATAAAACTCCAAGTGTTGCCTTCCCTTTGCGCTTTAAACACATAATCCCTACCACCTTCTGTAATAATGGCACTTTCTGGTAATGCGGTTTCAGCGGTTTCATCGTTATCAACTTCAATCCTACCTTTAATGTACATTCCTGTGATAAGACCACCACCTTTGTTCTCAATTTCTGCGTGTACGTGCACCGCTTTGGGATCTTGCTCGAAGGTTTTTCCTACTGAATAAATTTCGGCAACGAGTTCCGTTCCTGGTCTTGATTGAACGCTAAATCGTACTTGTTGACCTTTTTTTACCCTATCAACATCTTTTTCGAAAACCATTAAATCTGCGTGTACGTGGTCTGTATCTACTATTTCCATTAGGTTGGTCTGTGGCTCCACATATTGTCCAGTTTTTATAAAAACTTTTTCTACAACCCCTGCAATGGGACTGCGCAATGCAACACGCTGGTAGATAGTGCCATTGCGCACGCCATTCACATTGATGTTGTACTGTCGCAATTGTGCTTCCAGCCCGTTTACCATTGCGGTAGATGACTGATAGTCTGCCGTTGCCTTTTGGAAATTCATACCAGATGCCACACCAGCTTCATAAAGCCTTTTTTGACGTTCGTATTCTTGTTTTAAAAACCGACTGTTGCTGTGTGCATTTAAGTAATCGCTCTGTATCTGTATGATGCTGGGATGTGAGAGATAGGCAACCGCTTGATTTTTTTTCACTTCATCACCTTCTATTACTTCTATGGATGCCACATTTGCTCCTGTTATGGCGGTAATGGATGCTTCGTTTTGGGGTGGTACTTCCAGCGTGCCATTTGCTTCTACATAACCGCTCATATAACGTTGTGAGAGCGTGTCAATTTCCATCTGTAAGGCTTCAAACTGCTGTGCCGTGAGCATTACTTCCTTAGCTTCGCCTTCCATATTATCTTCTTCATCTTCCCCTTCAGAGTGATTTTCTTCTGTTTCAGAATGGGTGGCTTCATCGTGGCCATCTTCAGTTTTTGAGTCGCCACAGCTGAATAATGTCAATGCAAAAAGCATTGTGGTAATCGGTATATATTTTAATTTTTTCATCTTTTTTTAGTTTTGGAAATATTGTAGTTTAAACAAGGCTTCTAAATAATTATCGAGTGCGTCCAGTGCATCCATTTCGGTCTGTATGGCATCACGTATAATTTGCGTGAATGCTGCATAATCAAGCGCACCTTCTTTGTAGGCGAGCAATGCGCCTTTGCGCTGGTCTATGGCAAGTGGCAGAGCTTCGGTTTTATAGAAAAACCAAGTATCTCGCCATCGTGTATAATTTTGCTGTGCTTGTGTATATTGGGATTGCAGCTCGCGTTGTTTGAATGCGGCATTGGTTTCTGCAATCTGTGCATCCAGTTTAGCAGCTTTTGCGCGGCTGCGGTCTGGGCCAGAAAACAGCGGTATGGAAATCCCTGCCTGATAGGTGTAGAAACCACTATCGCCATTTACACGTTGCAGGCCACCTTGCAGATTAAACTGGGGCAGTAAGCTTGCCCTTGCTGCATCATAGCTTGCTTGTGCTTCGTCTATACGCTTTCGCGAAAGCGATAACTCGGGATGTTCATCCAATGTATCATCAGTCTCTAACACCGAAATTTCGGTAGCTTCAAATTCATCAGCTACGGTGTACATCGTATCTGGTGTCAACCAAAGATTGAGTTTTTGTAATGCGATTAAATAATCTGTTTCTGCCTGCTGAAACCTGTTGGTTATCTGTAACGCTTGATTGCGCGCAGCAGCATATTCCAGTCTCGAAATGGCTTCGACTTCAAAATTGAGTTCTACAGATTGTGCAAATTGACCATAAATGCTGTCCAGTTCTCGATAAAGAACAAATTTCTTCTTTGCCTGAAAAGCTTCTGACCAGGCTTTTTTGACTTCCAGTTCTATCTGGATTTCAGATAGGTCAAAAGCTGTTTCGGCTAACTGGATGCGTTGTTGTTGCAAGCGTTTTTTGGCACCTATTCCCAATAGATCAATATTTTGTTGACCGATACCTATCAAGGTATAAATGCCCTGACCATCTGCCACTTCTTCGCCACCTGTAAATACTTTAGTATTACCGAAGTCATAGGCATTGCCCGTGAGTGCGCTCTGTCTTTCTATTTCGAGTTGGCTCGTCTTGAGTGCTGGATAATTCTCTTTGGCAATTTCTACAGCCCGAGATAAGGTAATGGGTGTAATGCTATCCTGAACAATGAGGTCTGGCACAGGTGCTTGTGTTTGTTGCGCTTTCGCCAAAGCGGTACCACCTAACATAAAACCAAGTATTAAAATCGTGGTCAATGCTTGCGGATTAAACGAACCAATCTTGTTCTGGTCTTTGCGCTCACGTCGCTTTTCTATAAAGATATAGAGTACAGGAAGTACTATCAACGTGAGTAGGGTGGCCGTAAGCATCCCACCAATAACTACCGTAGCGAGCGGTTGTTGCACCTCTGCACCGGCTGATGTGGAAAATGCCATAGGTAAAAACCCAAAAATATCTGTGGTAGCCGTGAGCATAATGGGGCGAATACGTTCTTTAGTCCCTTGAAATATTCTATTCTTTATGCTTGTAACACCTTCTTCCTTTAAAGAATTAAATCGGTTAATAAGTACCAGCCCGTTAAGAACTGCGACACCAAATAGCACAATAAATCCTACACCTGCCGAAATACTAAATGGCATATCTCGAAGCCATAAAGCAAACACACCACCAATGGCCGCCAAGGGTATCGCGATGTAAATCATTAGCGATTGTGAAAAGGATTTTAAGGCAAAGTATAACAGTACAAATATCAAGAACAGGGCGATGGGCACAACAATTGTTAAACGATCCTTAGCGCTTTGTAGGTTTTCAAACTCTCCACCATAGGTAATATAATATCCTGATGGCAAGTCCAGTTCTTCATCTAACTTTTGTTGTATATCTTTTACAACAGACTCCACATCTCTGCCTCGTGCATTTACACCTACATAGGTTCTTCTATACGTATTGTCACGTGAGATTTGCATAGGTCCAGGCACGTATTCAATCTCTGCTATTTCAATAATGGGTACCTGGCTTCCATCCTTAAGATCGATGTACATCGTGCGCAGGTCATCAATACTTTTTCTATGGCTTTCATCAAATCGTACCACCAGATCAAATCGTTTCTCGCCTTCAAAAATGACGCCAGCGGTACCACCTGCAAAAGCAGTACTTATGTAATCATTTACTTTTTGAATATCCAGTCCATATTGCGCCATTTTATCTCGTCTGAACTTTACGGTCATTTGTGGTAGTCCAGCTGTACGTTCTGCACTCACATCGCCCGCGCCAGGAACGGTCTTTATAATAGCTGCCATTTCCTGAACCTTGTCTGACAACACCTCTAAATCTTCGCCATATAGCTTTACTGCAATATCCTCTCTTACGCCTTCTAAAAGCTCATTAAATCTTAATTCGACCGGTTGGGTAAATGATAAATTAACCCCGACGAGTTCATCATCCAGTTTATCCCTTATGGCTTCAATCAAACCTTCTTTAGTAGAAGCAGTTGTCCACTCGTCCATATCCTTATTGAGAATGATGTACATATCTGCAATATCCATAGGCATAGGATCTGTAGGTATATCTGCCACACCTATACGTGCTGTTACCGTTTTAATTTCAGGAAAATTTTCTAATAGGATAGTTTCTATTTTCTTTGAAACTTCAATGGATTCTGTGAGCGAGCTTCCTGGTCTTATAAACGCCTGCATTGCTATATCTCCTTCATCGAGCTGCGGCACAAATTCTCCACCCATATTAGAAAATATAAAACCAGCAATAATAAGTAGAACAGCAGAAGATGATAACACGATAAGCTTAAGCCGCAGTGCACCTTTTAATAATGGCTTATAAGCACTATGTATAGCACCAATAATTTTATCACTTATCTTTTC
This sequence comes from uncultured Flavobacteriaceae bacterium, assembly GCA_963975935.1. Lineage (GTDB taxonomy): Bacteria > Bacteroidota > Bacteroidia > Flavobacteriales > Flavobacteriaceae > Planktosalinus. The sequence goes on along the minus strand of CAXBIQ010000001.1, from coordinate 329,828 downwards.
AAGCCAACGCTCAAATTTGCCAAACCAGCTTTTGGTGTTTTGAACTGGTTTCATAAAAAGCGCAGACATCATTGGGACATAGGTAAGACACAGAATAATTGCACCTATCATAGCAAAACCAAAGGTGTATGCCATCGGTTTGAACATTTTACCTTCTACACCTGTAAGGAAAAGTATAGGTGTAAAAACTATAAGGATAATGATCTGCCCGAAAAAAGCAGAACCCATCATCGTGGTTCCGGCATCATAGGCTACTTTATCCATTACGCCTTGATTGAATTTTAGCTTTCCAGACCTAATCCGTTTTTGGATCTCATACACCGTTCCTTCTATAATAATCACGGCACCATCTATAATAATCCCAAAGTCTATAGCTCCCAAGCTCATTAAGTTTGCCCATACATTAAATTGCTTCATTAATATAAAGGCAAAAAGCAAGGACAACGGTATGGTCGTGGCCGTTATGATGCCACCTCTTAAACTACCCAACAATAAAACAAGGGCAAATATCACGATTAGGGCGCCTTCCAGTAAATTGGTTTTAACGGTATCGGTCGTTCTGGCAATTAGCTCACTACGATCAATGATAGGGGCGATAGTGAGACCTTCTGGCAGGGATTTTTCAATTTCTGCCATACGATTCTTAACATTTTGAATAACCGCATTAGGGTTTGAACCTTTTAGCATCATTATTATTCCTCCCACGGCTTCCTTACCGTCTTGCGTAAAAGCACCATAACGTACCTGATTCCCAAAATGGACGCGTGTTGCAACATCTCCAATAGTTACGGGAATGTTGCCCTCGTTAATAATCGAAATATCTTTAATGTCTTCCAAAGAGCGAATAAGACCTTCACCTCTTATGAAATTTGACATTTTATTTTTTTCTATGTAAGCACCGCCTGTATTCACATTGTTCCGAGCGAGAGCCTCATACACTTGTGAAATACTAATACCCAAACTATTCAACTTATCTGGGTTGACAGCGACCTCGTACTGTTTAATACTGCCTCCATAAGAGTTGACCTCTACCACGCCTTCCAGTAATGTGAGTTGTCGTTTGATAACCCAATCTTGCACGGTGCGCAGTTCCATAGGCGAATACTTGTTTTCAAAACCCTCCTCTGGCTTTATAGTGTATTCATAGATTTGACCTAAACCAGTAGAGATGGGACCCATAGATGGACTTCCAAATTTTTCAGGGATAGATTCGCCCAGTTCGTTTAGTTTTTCCTGTACCAGCTGTCGAGGAAGATAGGTTCCCATATCGTCTTCAAAAACGATAGTAACTACGGAAAGGCCAAAGCGTGAGATAGATCTTATTTCTGTAACGCCTGGTAAATTACCCATAGATAGTTCTACGGGATAGGTTACGAACTGTTCAATATCTTCCGTTCCCAGATTGGGCGATTGCGTGATGACCTGCACCTGATTATTGGTAATATCTGGGACAGACCCAAGGTTTACTGTTGCCATTGACCAAATGCCAACTCCTATAAGAGTCAACGTGAACAGACCAATGATGAATTTGTTATTGATTGAAAAATCAATGATTCTGTTAATCATAGATTAATGTATTAATTCAGTTAAAAAACGAGTTTGCGTTTTCGCGTAGCAAAAACATAGTTGAGCATTCCCATTAGGAAAACTTCAAAAAAGGATATAGTTATCCTATGAAAACTGAATTATGCCCGAGGTGGCTGAAAAAGGGAATGGGGAATATCTTTGCCAAGGTCATCGAAATGGGCAAAGAATTCTTGAGGAATAGCAGGCTGTAGCGGTTGAAATGCAACAAGCCCAAAATTTATCGTGTGAACGTGACAACAATGACATTGACAGAAAGGCGAGCATAACTCACAGTCTTGGTCGTGGTCGCCATCAATATCAATTACTGTAACAACTTGGGTATCATCGGCACTATTTGTCGCATCGCTACAAGGCACTACATTGAGTGCCAAGAAATAAAACGATAAAATGATTGCTACAACTTTCACAATGCAAAGATAAAAATATTTTGGTGCAACTGTGTTGCAAAATGGTAAGGCAGAAAAAAATCCAGTTTGAGGTACTGGACAAACCTTTATTTAATTTACGTCATAGCATAGACTTCATCAAACAGCTTTTTATCTAACCGCTCTTGTTGGCCGAAGCTTTTCTTCAGAACGTTATGAAGTACTGAATTGAATGCATTATAACCTAACCACAGATTTGGTTCTTCATTCAGTACCAAGGCTTCGTAGTTCAAGATTTCTATGACCTCACGAGACTTTTTTGAAGGGTCGCTGTTCTTGTCGCTACATTCGTATCTGAACAATTTCGTTCTGTCGAGAATCGCCTTTACAAATTCTTGTGTATCGATGATTTTAAATTCCTTCATCTTGTCGAATTTCTTTGTAATGGTGTAGAATTCATTGTCCAGAAATTTATCGAATAGATAGTTCAGCCTTGGCATAATCAAGTGCGTATTGTTCTTACTGTGCTTGATGGAAAACTCGATTTCTGCCTGAGAAACGTGCAGACCGTTTGAGCACACTTCTCTATAAAACCCAAAGTGTCCAGAGGTCTTTTCGCTTCCGTCATAAGAGTTCTTAAACCGAAGCATTGGCAGTATCAAGTCCTTATCGTTCTTAACTGTAAACTGGCTTTTGTCGTCGATGATAAAGTCGGTAATAAACGACCTATCATTTTTGTTGATGGTGTGTTTATGAAAGTTCAGTTGTGCATTGGTCAGCATATCTTCAGCTTTCTTGAAGAACAATTGGTTCGGAATGTGGCCATAGCTGTTCGATACCACGTTGACGATTTTACCATTTGAGATAATGGCATTTTCAAGCCCTCGTCGGGATTCCATCTGTGTCAGACTTTTTAAGGATTTCATTTCTGATGGAACAAAGATTTCATCCTGTTGCAAATTTTGTAAATACATAGCTTTTGAATTTAGATTAAACATTTTCTTTTAATGTTTTGTATTGAGCGGGATGTTTATCCCTGTAATAAGCCAAGTGACTTTCGCCACTATCAACTTTGTAATTTTCACTACTTTTTTGATAATGCATTTCAGCTTCTTGTAGCGAAATTTTAGGTTTTTCAGATACTCGTTTCATAATGATATATTTTGATTAAACAATATTTGAGCAGAAACCAAACGGAAGATAAAATCTTGGCTCAAAAGGAAACGGAATAAATGAGTAGGGGAAGAAGCGTTGGCTTTATGCCGTAGTCTTTTGATGGAAGTATTTTACGAGTTTACCTTGCGTGTATATTGTATGATAATAAACCCCTCAAACGAAGAACAGAGGTTGAGATAACCTAAAATTTATTAATCCTCAATACAGAAAATAGGATTTGTTATCAAATGAATGGATATAGTACTAAAGCCAATTCAGTTCTGAAAAAAGGTAAAATGTTGTACCTATGTTGTACCCAAGGTCAAAAATCGTGAAGAAAATCCCATTTTTTAAAATGAAAAAGCCGAAGATTTCTCTTCGGCTTTTGTGCGGATGACAGGAATCGAACCTGCACACCTCGCGGCATCAGATCCTAAGTCTGACGTGTCTACCAGTTCCACCACATCCGCATTTTAAATATTTTAACACTTTTTTTTAGGTTAAATCCTAAGTCTGGCGTGTCTACCAATTCCACCACATCCGCTAATTGGTTTTTTTCAATAAGTGGGTGCAAAGATACACAAAGATTGGAATAAAAAAACAACTTCCTTTATAAAATATATTAAAGTCTGATAAAATTGACAAAGTGTAAGCTGTTGCTTGTTAAATGCCTGTTCGGGCCTTCTTTCTTTTCGAGATATTGTTTATACCCTTTGATTTAATAGCATACTCAGCACTTTTATGAATTTTGAAATCCTCTCTTTCGGGTAGCTTATAAGTGCGTTGTTTTTGTATAACTAAACCTTCTGGCCAGCTTTTGGTATTGATATGATACGGTATACATACGCTATACACACATTATAGATACGCTATGTATACGCTATATATACGTTATAGCTATACACAAACCCGCTACTTCCCATACTAAAGAATACAACCGATTTGAGCAATATGCTATGCGAGGTTTCCTTAAGTATATCAGATGGTATTATCAGAAGTTTCTTGGAATTTAAGCAAAGGAATTTTCCCGGGACTACACTGCTAGAAACAGCAGATTTTTGTAAATTTACGTTTCATTAAAAAAATTCTATGAAGAGCGCAAAAAATTATATTGAAGAAAACAAAGACCGTTTTCTCAACGAACTCATTGATTTACTTAAAATTCCATCCATCAGTGCCGATTCTGCTTATAAAAAAGATGTGATTGCTACTGCTGAAGCTGTCAAAACCAGTCTTGAAAAAGCCGGTTGTGATTTGGTTGAAATCTGTGAAACACCGGGATACCCGATCGTTTATGGCGAAAAAATAATTGATAAAAACCTTCCTACCGTTCTGGTCTATGGCCACTATGACGTGCAACCGCCGGATCCTCTGGATTTGTGGGATAGCCCGCCGTTTGAGCCGGTCATTAAAAAGACTGATATCCATCCTGAGGGTGCTATTTATGCACGTGGAAGTTGTGATGATAAGGGTCAGATGTATATGCACGTCAAAGCAATGGAATATATGACCCAAACCAACCAATTACCGTGCAACGTCAAGTTTATGATCGAAGGTGAAGAAGAAGTGGGCAGTGTGAGCCTGGGCTGGTTTTTAGAGCGTAACCGAGAAAAGCTGGCAAACGATGTCATTCTCATCAGTGATACCGGAATGATTGCCAAAGATGTCCCTTCCATCACTACCGGATTGCGTGGTTTGAGTTATGTGGAAGTGGAAGTTACCGGACCCAACCGTGATTTACACTCCGGTTTGTATGGTGGTGCCGTGGCCAATCCCATCAATGTGTTGGCAAAAATGATTGCCTCGTTGCACGATGAAAACAACCATATTACCATTCCCGGCTTTTACGATAAAGTAGAAGAACTTACTACTAAAGAACGAGAAAAAATGGCCGAAGCACCTTTCAGTCTTGATGCTTATAAAAAGGCTTTGGATATGAACGATGTCTATGGCGAAAAAGGCTATACCACAAACGAGCGCAACTCCATAAGACCCACACTGGACGTAAACGGAATTTGGGGCGGTTATACCGGTGAAGGTGCTAAAACAGTTATTGCCAGCAAAGCTTATGCGAAAATAAGCATGCGCCTGGTGCCCGATCAGGACTGGAAAGAAATCACTGAATTGTTTAAAAACCATTTCGAGTCCATCGCCCCGAAAGCGGTTAAAGTAAAAGTCACCCCACACCATGGTGGCACTGCTTATGTAACACCCATCGACAGTCTGGAATACCGTGCAGCCGAAAAGGCTTATGAAGCCACCTTTGGAAAAATTCCCATCCCGCAACGCAGCGGCGGCAGTATCCCGATTGTTGCTTTGTTTGAAAAAGAACTGAAAAGCAAAACCATCTTAATGGGCTTTGGACTGGACAGCGATGCCATTCATTCGCCCAACGAGCATTTTGGTATTTGGAATTACCTGAAGGGGATTGAAACCATCCCGCAGTTTTTTCATTATTTTACCGAGATGAGTAGGTAAATTTATTTATACCTATGGGTATCAAAATTTATTATATATCTTGAAATAAAGTCTTCCTTTTGTTATCATTATTAAAGAAGATATGGCGAATTGATTTTTTCTTTTGCCTATATGGAATTATAGATATACTTTAGCCCACATAAATTCCTAAAAAAATATAATGAATAATTTCAGATTTGCCCAAGTTTTACTATTGTTTACTGCTTTTGCTGTTATAAGTTGCAGCAGTGAGGATGATTCAAATAACCAAAGTGGTTGTGAAGATCCCACAAATTTTGAAATGGACGAGTACAATAATGCTTCCCAAGTAATATTAAGTTGGGATGTTGATGCTGCAGACGATTCAACGTATGAAATAGAATATGGTCTTACAGGATTTCAACAAGGAGATGGTGACATACATACTGCCATAACCAGTCCTGCATCAATAAACGGATTGAATTTTAATGCAGCATATGATTTTTATCTACGTCGTGTTTGCTCTGATTCAGCTAGTGAGTTTGTAGGTCCTGTAGCCAACACGCCAGAAAACACTCCATCTTCTTTTGCTCTTATGACAGCTAACATCGCAGGAGTACAGTATGATAATATGAAGCCATTCCTATTTGGACAGACTGATGCAACTAGAGTTGTATTGTTTTCAGGAACAGATGAAAACTTTTTGGCAATACAAGGAAATAGTGCTTTTATGGATCCAACCTTAGAAAACACCAAAGAGATAAACCTCTTTATACCAGAAAGCCAATGGGCACCCGGAACATATTTACTTACAGATTCTGCTACTTCTTCTGGGGGAAATGCTCAATCTAATGTAAATATCATTTACAATGATAGCTCAACTCCTACTACACAGGCATATGAAGAAGAAGATGGAAGTATTACCATTACTAATTTTGATTTACAACAAAGAATTGTAGAAGGAACATTTGAGTTTAGTTTTAAATTGTACTATGTTGATTCTGGCACATATTCAGAAATATTGGAATGCCAAAATGGAACTTTCAGATATTCGCTTGACGCTAATTTTTTTGATTAATAAATCAGGTCAACATCTATTTAAAAATGCCAATTATTTATAATAATTGGCATTTTTATTATCAGAGTTTTAGTAAATCAGCAAAATTATTTAGGTGAGTAAAATATCAAATTTTCTTCACAAAATCAGTAATAATCACAATCTGCTGACCATCAACCTTACCTTCAATGTATTTTTCATTTTCGTGATCGAGGGAAATTCTACGAACTGCGGTCCCTTGTTTTGCGACCATACTGCTGCCCTTCACTTTTAAATCTTTTATTAAAACCACTGAATCCCCTGCTTCCAAAATAACTCCATTGCTATCTCTGTGAATAATTTGATCTGCTGAGGCAAGATCATCTCCATCTGCTTTAGCCCAGGCCAGTGTTTCGTCATCGAGGTACATCATATCGAGTAAATCCTGTGGCCAACCTTCGGCTTTGAGACAGCTTAGCATGCGCCATGAAAGCACTTGTACTGCCGGCACGGTGCTCCACATACTGTCGTTTAAGCTCCGCCAGTGGTTGGGGTCTATGATTTCGGGGTTTTCGATTTGGCTTAAACATGTATCACAAAGCAATACATTGGTTTCGGCTATGTCACTTGGTGAGTTGGCAAGGTCGTAGCTTTTGAGGTTTTCAGTGGCGTTACAGATTTCGCAGCTTGAGCTGCTTCTTTCCAGGAGTTGTTGTTCGGTGAGCATGATTCAATATTTTTTGGCAAATGTAATACTTTTATGCAGGCTTGAACCCTCTCAGGGTTTAAAACCCTGAGAGGGTTGCATTGAAAAATATTTACTTCTATGTTTGTAGAATCAAAATATTATTCTACATTTGTAGAGTAATAAACTATTTGCTCATGCAATTATCCAAAGCCGAAGAACACCTTATGCACCTTTTGTGGAAACAAAAGCGTGCTTATATGAAAGACCTTATTGAAGCTTCCCCGGAGCCCAAACCCGCCAGCACTACTGTAGCCACCCTTTTAAAACGAATGCAGGACAAGGGCTTTGTGGACTATATTCAGGAAGGCCGCTCCCGTGAATATTTTCCGTTGATCAAAAAGAAGGACTATTTTTCAAAACAGGTCAACGGGCTGATCAAGAGTTTCTTTAACGACGACACGGCACAGTTTGCTTCCTTTTTTACGCAGGAAACCAACCTCAGTAAAAAAGAACTTGAGGAACTCAGAGTGGTAATAGATTCAGAAATTAAAAAGAAAAAGTAATGGAACTCTATTTAGTAAAATCGGCTGTGATACTGACCATTTTGTATGGTTTTTATAAACTCGTTTTGGAAAACGAAAGCATGCATGTTTTCAAACGGTTTTATTTGCTGGGTTCTTTGCCAGCGGCTTTTTTGATTCCTTTGATAACTTTTACAAGTTATGTGGAAGTGCCAGTAAATTCAGCTCCTGTATTTATCGGCAATTCAATTCCTATGCCTATGCCAGCAACTGAGGTTTCGGTTAATCTTTGGCCTTTCGTTATATGGGGTTTGTATGCATTGGGAGTGGTATTTTTCACCATAAAATTTGGTAAAAACCTCAACCAGCTGATTTCAAAAATCAAGAATAATCCAAAATTTACCCGCGATTCCATTCACCATATTTTGCTAAAAACCCCGGCTATTCCCCATACGTTTTTAAATTATGTCTTCCTCAACAAACAAAAATTTGAAGCAAAGGAAATCCCGGACGAGGTGATTGCACATGAGCACGTTCATGCCAAACAAAAACACAGCATCGATATTCTGGTTGTTGAACTTTTACAGATAGTCTTTTGGTTCAACCCGTTGCTTTATTTTATAAAAAGAAGCATCAAACTCAACCACGAATTCCTAGCAGACCGTTCCGTTTTAAACCGGGGAACTGACACGGCAGCCTATCAAAATCTTTTACTGGCATTCTCATCACATGCCACCACGCCAAGCTTGGCAAACTCCATCAATTATTCATTCATTAAAAAACGATTCACAGTTATGAAAAAACAAACATCCACCCAAGCCATCTGGCTGCGAAGCCTTTTATTATTGCCATTAGTGGCGCTTATATTGTATGGTTTCAGTACCAGAGAAGTTGTTGCTTTACCACAAAACAACACTATGGATACCGACAAAACTATCCAAGCAATTAATTTTTATATTGACCAAGATTCTGAAATTTATTTAAATGAAAAAACTATTGCGTTTCATGATATATCATCAGAAGTGAATAAATTGAACACACACCTTAGTATTGAAGAAAAACAAAAATATGTGAGAGCAGAAATAGCTATTGAAAATGAAAGCGATAGAGACTTAGCTACAGAGATTTGGAAAGTCCTTTATACCTCAAATATTTGGCAAATGAGTATTTCCTCATTAAGTAGCCAAAGAGAGTCTGGACTAAAGCCTCCTACAAACAAAATGGTTGGAAAAACTACAAAAGAAGCCGAAAGTCTTTATCAAGAAATGATAAAAAAAGGCAGTAATGTCAAGAATGCTGAAAAACAAACGAATAATCCCTGGAGTATTAACTTATCAAAGTCTGAAATAACCCCTGAAAAAGAAAATACGGCGCATCAAGAAAAAGCCACAAAAGCCGAAGTTGAGGAATACAACAAATTGGCAAAAAAGTATAATAGTATGTCTAAGGACAATATGAGAATCATCAGTGCTGAAGTTGACAGAATGACGGTTATTTATAACAAGATGACGCCAAAGCAAAAAGAAAATGGGGAACCCTTTCCAAATTTTCCTCCACCTCCACCTGCACCACCAGCTCCTGATGCTCCCGATGCGCCAAAAGTCGGAAAAAATCCGCCATTGCCTCCCCTGCCGGCACCACCACCGGCACCTTTAAGTGACCCCATAGAATATATCAAAGCCTTACATAAAAGTGGTGCGATTTTCTTTATTGGTCCGCACCAATACTATTATGAAGAAGTACTTGAAATGGCAAAGAAAACAAATGATTTAAATATAGATATTAGCCAATACCCCAAAGTAAATTTATTAGGTTGCTGATCTGTAAACAATTCAAGAGAAATCTAATAAACCTGTAAAGGTTAAATTCAACTCTTCAAACAACATTTCCCTATAAAAGAGCGTTTTAGTAGTTCATCAATCAAAATCATTCCTCATGCTAAAACGCTTTTTTATTTTCTGCTCCGGGGCAGATACAATCATTCTCGACTCCTGTTCTCCCGGTGAACAAACCAAATATGCCGGCATAGGCGCCACTGTTTTCTTTACTGCCGTGATGGCTTTTATCGCTGCTTCCTATGCGCTTTATACTGTTTTTGACAATTACATATCCGCCATTGCTTTTGGACTGGTCTGGGGCTTGCTTATTTTTAACCTCGACCGTTTTATCGTTTCGACCATCAAAAAGAAAGACAACTTTAAAAGTGAACTCCTGCAAGCTTCCCCGCGTATCCTGCTTGCCGTGATCATCGCCATTGTCATTGCCAAGCCGTTGGAGTTGAAAATATTTGAAAAGGAAATCAATCAGGTGTTGCTGGAGCGGAAAAATGATTTGACCCTTGCCAATCAAGAGCAAATCGCTACCCAATTCACGCCAAAAGTCACTGCGCTTGACGCGGAAATTGCTACTTTAAAAAATGAAATTGCCGTTAAAGAAGCCGAAGTTAATGCCCTTTATAACACCTATATCTCAGAAGCCGAAGGCACTGCAGGTACCCAAAAATTAGGGAAAGGACCTGTTTATAAAGAAAAGCGTGAAAAACACGACGCTGAACTTGCTGCCCTGCAGGAATTGAAAGCAAGCAACACTGAAAAAATCGAACAGGCCGAAAACCAAATCCTGCTTTTGAGTGAGGAATACAACACCAAAGTTTCGGAAACTCAGCCCGTCATCGATGGTTTTAACGGATTGATGGCACGGGTTGATGCGCTCAACAGCCTGCCGTTGTTGCCTTCGCTTTTTATTATGCTCTTGTTTTTAGCCATTGAAACCGCGCCCATCATCGCTAAATTGCTTTCGCCAAAAGGTGCTTATGACCTGAAACTCGAGGAAGAAGAAAACGCCCTGCAAACCTGGGTTGTCCAGCAAATGCACCAGCGCAAAGCCGTGCTGCAGACCGATACCGAAGTCAATAACCGCGTGTATGCAGACATTGCCGAAGAGCAGGAACTCTATGACTACAAACGCAAAAAAGCGCGGGAATTACTGCAGTTGCAGGCGGATGCTTTTTATAATAAACAGAAAAGTGTTTTGGGATAAAACCTAACCCTCTCAGGGTTTAGAACCCTGAGAGGGTTTGCTTAGTTTCCTTTGATTCGCGCCCACAACTCACCTAATAATTTTTGTGCATCGTCCCGGTTTTTTTCGGTTTCTTCGGCATAGATGACACCGTCCTTTTCGGTTAATTTATAACTGAAGGTAAACTCCGGGTTTTGAAAGTCATTGTTTAGCAAACCGAATCGCAAATCGTTAAAATACACCTCCCCGTCTTTTTCAGTAATGGTAAACCAGCCGTCTTCTGCAATTTTAATAAGGCGTTGAATATTGGGTTTACCAATCCAGTCACCTAAAAGGTGGTGGTTTTTAGGAAAGCTGTTAAAGCTGATGGGTTGTGTGTCAAAAAGGGAATAATCACCAATCAAAAAGGCATCATCGGTTTCCACATTGGCCGTCCAAAGCACGGCGTTTAAGGGTGCCGGTTTGGTTTGGATCTGTTTGTATGCGATATTTTGCTCTTCCAGTGCCTCAGTGAACTTTCCGAAAGTAATCCCTTTTATAATAAGTGTGATAACGAGGTAACTACTGCTGATGATGAGTCCCAGCCGGTTGTATTTTCTTCGTTTGGCTGTTGTACGCCCCTGAAACATCGTTAAAATCAGGAAGAGAAGGAACGGTAAGGTGTACAAGGGGTCAATGACAAAAATATTCTTGAATGCCCCACGGTACTCAAAGGGCCAGAAAAACTGGGTCCCCCAGGTGGTAAAGCCGTCGAGTATGGGATGTGTGATCAATGCCCAGAACATCAGCAGGCTCCAGTCTTTCCATTTGGCAACCGATTTTCTTTCGATTTTGGAAATCAGCCAACCAAAAACAGGTGCAAACACCACCGAAAAGAAAATGGAATGGGTAAAACCCCGGTGGATTTCTATGGCTGTAATGGTGTCTGTAAACAAGTTGGCAAGTATATCCAGGTCAGGTATGGTCCCGGCAATAGCCCCATAGAGCATGGCTTTATTGCCCACTTTTTTTCCCAATACTGCTTCGCCTACCGAAGCCCCTAAAACAATCTGGGTCAATGAATCCATACTCTTATTTCACTTTACATTTTATTTAATCCCTCACTGAACACTGCCACTGATCACTGAATACTAACTTCCCTACGGAGCCGGATTGGGTATTTCTTCGTGTATTTTATTGATTTCCTTGAGTATTTCTTTTGATAAAACCACCTCTTTACTGTCGATGTTTTCCTTTAATTGTTCCACCGATGTTGCCCCAAGGATGGTACTTGTTACAAAGGGTTGTTGCCTAATAAAAGCCAATGCCATATGTGTGAGGGAAATGCCATGATGCTTTGCCAACGCGTTGTATTTTCGGGTGGCAGCAAAACCGTTGGGTTTGTGATAGCGGTTGTAATTTGGAAACAAGGTTACCCGTGTATTTTTCGGTGTGTCTTCCAAATATTTTCCGGTGAGTTGCCCGAAACCTAGTGGTGAATAGGCCATATACCCTACGTGCTCCCGCATCAAGATTTCGGTCATGCCAATCTCGTCTTTTCGGTTTAAAAGGTTGAACGGGTTTTGCAGGGTGGCAATTTTTCGTTTTCCATTTCTCGCTTCTTCCACAAAGCGCATGACTCCAAAAGGGCTTTCGTTGGAAACGCCTATGTGGCGTATCTTCCCTTCTTTCACAAAATGTTCCAGATTGTCCAGGATTTCGGCTATGTTGTCCTGCCAGTTTTCATTGTTGTTGTGATTGTAATTGCGCTGTCCAAAATAATTGGTATTGCGCTCCGGCCAGTGAAGTTGGTACAAATCCAAATAATCAGTCTGCAGGCGTTTTAGACTTTTTGTAATGGCATCATTCAGTGATGCTTTGGTAAAATCGAGCGGCGAACGGATATGGTCAAAGTTCCTGCTGGGTCCTGCAATTTTAGAAGCGAGGACAACTTTGTCGCGGTTTCCGGTTTTGGCAAGCCAGTTTCCGAGTATGGTTTCGGTGCTTCCCTGGGTTTCTTTCCTTCCGGGGATGGAATACATTTCGGCCGTGTCGATAAAATTGATGCCGTTTTCCAGTGCAAAATCGAGTTGTTCAAAAGCTTCTTCCAGTGTATTCTGCTGGCCCCAGGTCATGGTGCCCAGACAGAGTTCGCTTACTTCTAAATCGGTATTGGGTATGGTTTTGTATTTCATAGCAAATTCCCGCGCAGGCGGGAATCTCATCGTGTTAATAAATATTTGATATTGATTTCATTCTCTTTCTCATTAACAGTTCAAAATTAATAAAGTAATCCTCAAATCTGTCATGGCTTAAGAGAGGCTTAACAAAATATATATTCCTTAAACAACACATTATATCTCATTCAACAACCTGCTGATTTCATCCAGTTTGGGGGTTAAAATAACCTCAATCCTTCGGTTTTTTGCGCGGCCTTCAGCGGTTGTGTTGGGTGCGATGGGAGCAAATTCCCCACGCCCGGCTGCCGTTAGGTTTTCCTTTAGAATATTGGGGTTTTCCGTGAGTATCGTAACAATAGCCGTGGCTCTTTTGGTCGATAGGTCCCAATTTCCTTGCAACGGACCGCTTCCACCGTAAGGCACATTATCTGTATGCCCTTCTATCAAAACGGCAATCCCGGGGTTTTGTGCCAAAACGCTTCCCAACTGCACCACTGCCTGACGACCGTTTGAGTTTACCGCCCAGCTGCCGCTTTCAAAAAGGAGCTTGTTTTCCATGGAGACATACACTTTTCCGTCCCGTTGTTCCACCGTGAGGCCCTTGCCTTCAAAATTGGTGAGTGCGGCAGAGATGGCGTCTTTCAGGTTGTTCATCTGCGCATCTTTGGCTGCAATGATGCCTTCCAGTTCATCCACACGTTTTGAACGGGCCGCAAGGTCACGCTGCAACTGGTCCAAACGAGCCTGTTCCTTCGCCAAAGTTTTTTCTTTTTCTTCCAGTTGGGTGAGTAACTTTCGGTTCAGTTCCAGATTGGATGATAAATTTTCAGAGCTGTTGGCTTCCAGGGCGTCATAAGAGTCCTGCAAGCGTTTCAGGTTGTTTTGTGTTGCGGCATAGTCAAGCGCCAGCCGGTCGCGCTCTGCTTTCAACTTTTCGTGTTCCTGACGTAGGTTTTGTAAAGTATACTGGTCTGTATTTCCCTTTTTGTTGTCGAGTTGTGACATCAGGGACTGGTTTTCGGCCTTAAGGGCTTCATAGTCGGCTTTCAGGTCTTCAAAAACTTTGGAAGACACACAAGACGAAAACGTTAGTGTGATTATTGCTAAGGCAAATACGTATTTCATTTTATGAATAGATTTAATTGTTATAATAAAATTCCAAATTACAAGTACCAAATTCCAAAACTGTCACCCTGAGCTTGTCGAAGGGCAAATTACAAGTACCAAATTCCAAATCTGTCACCCTGAGCTTGTAGATGGGCAAACTCCAAAACTTATAAGCCTTCTAACTCTAGACTTCCAGCTTCTGCCCTCTCATCACCTATTTCTATTTGTTCACCTAAAAAGTGAGGTTGTTTGCTGAAAAGCAAATCAGAAAACACCTTTACACGGGCAAAATACTCCCGGGTTTTTACCTTTATCCCGCTTCGCAAATTAACATCTTTTGCATTGAATCCAATGGCTTTCAAGCCTCTTTTTTCAGCGAGGTAGATGGCCCTTTCGTTGTGGAATTGTTGTGATATGACCGTAATGCTTTCCTGTCCGAACACTTCCCTGGCGCGCACCATAGAGTCCAGGGTCCTAAAGCCGGCATAGTCCAGAAATATTTTCTCTTCCGGTATTCCTTTTTTTACCAAATCATTTTTAAAGGTCTGGGGCTCGTTATAACTCGCGTGGCGGTTATCGCCACTAATCAATATATATGAAACTTTCCCGGAATGGAATAACTCAGCAGCAGCATTGATGCGGTTGCTGTAGTATAAATTAATATTCCCGTTTTTTATGAATTTTGACGTTCCGAGAACAAGACCCACTTTGTTTTCAGGGATGGAACTCACATCATTATAAAGTTTCCCGCCGGCAAAGCTGCTGATGATGGTATTTGCAATGACAATTACGGCCAGCAGCAAAAAAGCCAGTGCCCCAATGATGTATAGTGTTTTTTTGATTATTGGTCTTATGCTCATCAAATTACCTGTCTATTTCCACCAGTAACGGACAGTGATCACTATGTCTGGCTTCCGGTAATATAACGGCGCGTTTTAGTTTTTCTTGTAAAGGATTGGTCACCATGTGATAATCTATGCGCCAGCCTTTGTTATTGTTGCGTGCATTGGCGCGGTAACTCCACCAGGTATAATTGTGCGGATCTTGATTAAATTCCCTGAACGTATCCACAAAACCGCTGTCTATAAAACGGCTCAGCCACTCCCGTTCTTCAGGCAAAAACCCTGAAACTTTTGCATTTCTGATGGGGTCGTGAATGTCGATGGGTTTGTGACAAATGTTATAATCACCGGAAATAAGGAGGTTTGGTATTTCCTTTCTCAGGTCTTTTGAGTATTCCAGGAAGTCATCCATATACTTGAATTTAAACCCAAGGCGTGCATCATTGGTGCCACTGGGCAGGTACATGCTCATCACTGAAAGCCCATCAAAGTCTGCACGAATGTTCCTTCCTTCAAAATCCATATAATCGATACCGGTACCAAATTCCACATGGTTTGGTTTTGTTTTGGAAAGTATAGCCACACCGCTGTAACCTTTCTTTTCAGCGGAAAGCCAGTAGTTATATCCGTATCCGGCATCTTCAAACATGGCAAGTTCCAGTTGTGACTGGTGAGCTTTGGTTTCCTGAAGGCAGATCACATCAGGGTCTGCCTGTTTTATCCATTCAATAAACCCTTTGTTGAGTGCTGCCCTGATGCCGTTGACGTTGTATGATATTATTTTCATTTTTTAAGTGTAATTAAGAAAACCTTCAGGTTTAAAGTTCTTGATTTACCTTTCGGCTAAAATAATTAATCCCTTACATTTACGGCAACAGATTGCAGCAAAGATTTCTATGCTTGTATCAATAAAATAAATAAGCGTGCTTTTAGTTTAAGTAGTTGATGAAATATACGCTTCTCGCAGTATTTTTTTTAACGGGGGTTTACTGTTTTGCACAAGAAACCACAGGGAATTACCGCACTTCAAAAGTGGCGGTGAGTGATTCTATTGTGATTGATTCGGTGAGTATCAATCCGGCGCGCTTTGAGATATTGGATAAAAACAACATTCCCATAGATACTTCCGCTTATCGCGTAAATTTTGAAAAAGGCGTTGTTTATCTTTCTGAAGAGCTTCAAAACACACAGGATACACTTGTCATCAATTACCTGAAATACCCAACTTTTTTAACCAGAAAATACTCACTTTTTGACCGAAGCATTATTTCAGAAGGCACCGGAGCGATGGACCGTTTATACACTTTGCAGGAGTCCACCCGAAAAAATACCTTTACCCCCTTTGAAGGTCTTAACACCAGCGGAAGCATTTCGCGGGGTATTACCATTGGGAACAATCAAAATGCTGTTGTCAATTCTGAACTCGACCTTCAAATTACCGGAATGCTGAGTGAGAAAGTGGGTATCAGGGCTTCCATTCAGGATGCCAATATCCCGATACAGGAAGGCGGTTATTCTCAAAACCTGAATGAGTTTGACCAGATTTTTATAGAACTCTTCAGTGACAACTGGAGCATCAGGGCCGGGGATATCGACCTGGAAAACCAAAACAGTTATTTCGCACGATTTCAGAAAAAAGTACAGGGTATTGCTTTGACAGGAAAGATTTCCAAAGAAAACTCAGAGACAACAATGTTTGCTTCAGGAGCAGTCGTGCGAGGGGTTTTTGCGCGCAGCACCTTTACCGCTCAGGAAGGAAATCAAGGGCCTTATAAGCTTGTGGGACCCAATGGCGAACTTTTTATTTTGATTGTCTCCGGCAGTGAGCGTGTGTTTGTCAATGGAGTCTTGTTGCAACGGGGTGAAAACCGGGATTATGTAATAGATTATAACGCCGGTGAACTGAAGTTTAACCCCACCTATCCCATTACTTCTGATATGCGCATTGTGGTGGAATATCAATATACTGATCAGAATTATACCCGTTTTATAGGGTATGGCGGCGGGAATTATACTTCAGCAAAACTGGATATTGGCGCTTACGGCTATATTGAAAGTGATATTAAAAACCAACCGTTGCAGCAGAATCTTACGGAAGAACAAGTTCAGGTTTTACAGGATGCCGGCGATGACACCACTCAAATGGTAGCACCTTCTGCCGTTCCCGACAGTTATTCTGAAAATAAAATTTTGTACCGCAAGGAACTTTTTGAAGGCCAGGAGATCTTTGTCTTTTCAACAAACCCTGAAGATGAATTGTTTCAGGTGCGGTTTTCGCTTGTTGGTGATAATGAGGGAAATTATGTGATAGCAGACAACAATGCCATCAATCGCATTTTTGAGTTTGTGCCTCCGGTCAACGGGATTCCGCAGGGTAATTATGAGCCCGTCATTCGTTTGTTTGCCCCTACACAAATCCAGGTGGGCGGTGTAAACGGAACGTACAGGCCTACAGAAAAAACAACCGTAGGTTTTGAACTGGCGGCCAGTAAAGAAGACCTCAATCTGTTTTCTGATTTTGACAATGATGACAACAATGGTTTTGCCGCCCGTGTCCAGGCCCGGCAGAACATTTTTAAAAGAGAAGAAGGTTTGAATCTTGACGGATATATGAATTTTGATTATGTGGATGAACATTTCAATACCATTGAGCGTTTGTATAATGTGGAATTTGACCGTGACTGGGGTTTGGAAAACCCTGAGGGTAACCAGAGTTTTCTGGTGGCAGGTTTGCAATTAAACGATCCAAAGCTGGGTTTGGCATCTTACGAATTTCAAAAACTTGATTTTTCTGATGGTTTTTCAGGTAGCCGTCATGTGCTCTTTTCAGCACTTCGATTGGGTAATTTGCAAACGCATATTAACGGGAGTCTCTTGGATAATTCCAGTCCTCTAAGAACAAACGATTTTTACCGGCTCCATGCGCGTGCGGTTTACGACTTTGAAAAAGGGTGGGTGGGTGCAAAAATTTCAGCTGAAGACAACCAACAGCGTTTCAAAGCCAATGACAGTTTAACACCTTTCAGCCAGAAGTTTTTTGGTTATGAAGTATTTGCCGGTGTGGGTGACAGCACAGGTGTTTTTGTAGAAGCAGGATACCGAAACCGTGTATATGACAGCATCAGGGATATGGATCTGCAACGGGTGAGTGAAGCGAACACTTTGTATGTGAAATCACAACTTCTTCAGACGGAAAACACCCAACTCTCGGTATTTGCCAATTACAGGGTTTTAAAAGATGTGGAAGGAATCAGGGAGGATGAGCAAAGCTTGAACAGCCGTGTATTGTTCAATCAAAGTTTTCTCAACAAAGGAATCCAATGGAACACTACATTTGAGACCAACAGCGGGGTACTGCCTCAGCAGGAATTCACTTTCGTGGAAGTTGAGCCCGGTCAGGGAACTCATACCTGGAATGATTATAACGGAAATGGCATTCAGGAACTTGAGGAGTTTGAAATTGCACAGTTTCAGGATGAAGCCAAATATGTGCGTGTGCTGTTACCCAATCAGGTTTTTATTAAAATTCACCAAAACAAGCTGGGACAGGTGCTGACCATTAACCCGGGTAATTTTATTGAAATAGGCGATTCAAAATCTTTTTTATCAAAGTTTTACAATCAGACTTCTTATCTGGTTGATCGTAAAACCCGTCGGGAAGGGAGTACATTTGATTTTAATCCCTTTCGCAGTGATGCTGAAAATCAACTGGGACTCTCCTTAAACTTTAGGAACATTCTATTTTTTAACCGTGGAAAGCAGCGATATACTACCAGTTATACATACAATGCTTCGCAATCTGAAAACCTGCTCTCTGTGGGTTTACAAAAGAATGAACTGGAAGCACATCAACTAAATTTTACGCATAAATTTGCTGAAAGCTGGATTGTTAACCTTAAAGCACAGACCAGTGAAAACACGTCAACTTCCGAAAATTTTGAACAACGAAATTTTACGATTGAGGGATCTGATTTTGCTCCAAAGGTGTCGTATTTGTTTTCTGAAAATGCACAGTTCTCTGTTTTTTACCAGTTTTCCAACAAAGAAAACCTGTTGGGCGAACGAGAACTTCTGGACCAGCAAAAGCTGGGTGCACTATTCACCTTCAACAAAGCCGAAAAATATGCTATCAACGGCGAGTTTAATTTTATTCAAAATGATTTTGAAGGTAGTGCCTTTTCACCGGTAGCTTTTCAAATGCTGGAAGGACTGCAACCTGATAAGAACTTTACCTGGAGTTTGCTTTTTCAACGAAGCATCACCAAGTATCTCGATGCCAATCTTTCTTATTTTGGGAGAAAGAGTGAAAATTCAAATACCATACACACTGGGAGCATACAGTTAAAGGCTTATTTTTAAAATGAAAAGGCCCCATATAAAATGAGGCCTTCTAACTAACTATTTATATAAGGACTATTTTAAAAGTAATTTTTTTGTAGTAGTCCTGTTTGTTTCTGCGTCAACAAGTTTTACAAAATACAATCCTGTGGTATTTTGAGATAAGTCAACAGAGAACAAGCTCTTTGCATTGTCCCCTTTTGATATAACTTGTCCAAGAACATTGTATATTTCATACTTTAGCTCATTACCTGATGTATTTGAAATATTAACGATCCCAGTTGATGGGTTTGGATATATCGCTATTTCTGAAGCCAGTGAATTATCATTCAGGCTCAATACATTGAAATTGCTGAATGTTATCGTTTCACTTGATTCAAATTCACCCCCTTCAATAATGATTGTACCATCAGAAGTTTCCAAAGAATAGCTTCCGTTTCCAAAAGCACAGCAAATACCATCACCATAATCATCAAAAATGGTAAATGTATAACAATCATCAGAAGACAGGGTAAAGGTCTCTTCAATGGTTTGCCCGTCCTGTCCCGGATAAGGTCCACCGGAATATAAAGTTGTTCCAGTAGAGTTTACAAATTCCCAAGTGGTTTCTTCCGGATAATCATCCAATACAATTGTCATAACAACTTCAGAAGTAACAAACTCGATTGGGGTTTCAAAGTCAACATTTGCCTCATTATTGCCCGGGAACTCATCCGGTTGTCCGTTAGGATTTTCAAGAGTTGCCATAAAGGAACCATTTTGTGTAATTGTAATAGGGTCTATAACGATGGCATCATCTTCGCCTGTTTCAAGGCTTCCTGTCCACTCAATGAGTGTGGGAGTATTACCATCCAAGCTGTAATATACATCAGCAGAAACCAGTGTTTCTGAACCTAAATTCCTTACCATAAGGATAGGTTCAATAACATTATCACATAGAATGGATTCTAAATTTGTGACAGAAATACCTGCATTGAATGCAAGAAGTTCAAACGCTGGAAATGGATCCAGGACTACATCGCCGGTTCCAGCGGGATCCAACCAGTCTTCCAATCTGGTTGCTGGAGTAGTGCCATCTGCCCACGATCTACCGAAACGGCCATATTCATCCCAACCCCCATTGTCATTTGTGCCAGCACATGCAGCAGATCCTCTCCAAAGTTGACCCACTATTTTTCCTTCAGGGTCAAAAAGCGGTGAACCCGAAGATCCTCCTTCTGTAACACCTAAATCCCAATCAAAAATGCGCCATACAGGTTCATTACCATTTTGGGTAAGTTTACCTGGGGCATTATCATCAACACAAACCTTCATAATATCACCCGAAGGATGATGAATTCCCCATGTTTTAGCCGGGGTATCATCACTTCTATTCCATCCATTCCAAACTACATCCCAAGTTCCCGGTATAGGGTTGTTGATTTCGACCAGACAGAAATCAGATGGCCCGATTCTGGATCTTAAGACTGCTCCACTCATTGTCTGCGTAGTAGGTCCATTTGAGCTGTTTTGTGTAGAAGCACAAACTGGGTCAGGACTTATCCAGTTAAACCTGAATGACCAGTTTGCAGGGTTACTGAAACAATGGTTTGCTGTTAAAATATAAGGAGTTCCATCATTTGCTGTATTGTTAATCAAAGATCCTGAACAAAAACCACTCGTACCAACCATTAACATTACCACACCTTTTTTGTTATGATTTTTCAGATCCTCAAATTCGCCTATGGGACATTCCACATCGTGATTACAATTACCAGAATCATTTAGTCCTTTTTCAGCAGCAAAATTGCTTTGGCTTCTGTATCCATGAACCACTTTCCCGATTTGTAAAATCCCTTGCCCTGCTACTTTTGCAGGCTCATAATATTCAATCCAAACATCGTCACCATCTACCAACCAGGTACCCAGAGTTCTTTCACTATTGTTTTGGTTGTAATCATAAGCTCCTAAAAGATCAGATTTGTCATTGTTATAGAGATAAATTTTTGCTCCTCTTGGTACATAAAAATCTTCAAAGAGAAAGTTCATTGTGATGGCACCTTCTGATTTATATCTTATTCTCCAGATTCGATCCCCATTCTTAAGGGTTGTCCAACCTCCGGAGTTTTGAAGTGAATGGTTAACTGTGAATTCTTTCCCAAACCTCCATGGCCTGTCACCTTGGCCATCGTGGATGGCATCCTCAGCCTGTAATGCCTGAAGGTCAAATTTTGGCATTTTAATACTCTCTATATTTTTGACGTTGCTCAATTTCCAGCTTTCAGGAGTACCTTCATTGGTCACCTGTGCAGAAACAACAAATGCACAACACAAAAACAAATACAATAGTGTTTTCTTCATTTTTTGTTCGTTTAAATTAAAAAATCATTAAGTTTGAGCGAATATAATTTAAGAAATCATGAAATCAAAAAATAGTAATATGAAATTTAAAATTAAATTCCTTTAAAAACACCCATTATGAAATTATCATTAAAATATGCAAGCCTTTTGATCGCTTTTTGTGTTATGTCTTGCAACAGCAACAAAAAAGTTTCAGAAGACAATAAAATAAGCAGTGACCAAGAATTGATTGACGAAGGATTTAAAAAAGCGGTTATTCTTCATTCTGATAAAGAGGAGGACTGTCCTTATGTTCTATCAATAGATAATGAATCTTTACTTTTTGACCCTGTCAACCTTGAAAGCAACTATAAGTCAGCAAATATTGAAGTATGGGTAAAATACCGACCCTTGCGAATGCCCAACAGGTGTGAGAAAGCTAATCCTGTTGAAATTATAGAAATTAGAAAAGCATAGTTAAGGTTTATCCATAAGAAATAAAAAAACCGCAAAGTTTAAAGCTTTGCGGTTTTTATTTAATTAAAGTACGTGATAAATTATCTCACAACAATACGCTGTACCTTTCCAAACGTTTTGGTTCCAACACGTACAAGATAAACCCCTGAAGATGTGTTTTTCATATTCAGGTTATAGATATACTTGCCGTTATTGGCTTCAATAGTACCTGAAGTTATTTCCTGACCCAAAGTATTGAATACTTTTATTGTTACTTCATTGTCTATCACCTTGTTTGTAGTCAAAATTGCTTCAAAAAGGTTATCCTCATGGCTTACAACAATGAAATCTGCAAGGTCGAGTATATTATCATTTGTACTTAATGTCCCATTGATAATATTCACGGAAAAGTCAACAGTATTTCCCCATTGTAAATCTGCACAAGGGTCATTCAAATCACCTGTGCCACTATTCCATTTTCCACGTACCCTCATTAAATGCTGTCCATTCAATGCATCAGCAGGAATGGTAAAAGGTATAGGAAAATCTACATTGGCTGTGGCACCGGGTATATTTGAAAAAATTTGTTCAGAAGGCTCAAAAACACCATTGTCATTATAATCTATCCATCCGGAGAAACTATTGTTACCAAATCCAGATCTTCCTGTAGCGGTATAGGCTCCTATCTCGGCATCCAATGTTGCTATTTCAGAAGTATAATCCATATAACCATCCGTTGAACAGGTAATTGGGTTAACATTTAGTTCTTCCAAAATAAATTTGGTAAGACCATCTCCATCGCTACAGTTTGCTGTTGGCTGACACGAAAATTTGGTAATGATTTCTGTAACACTGTCGTTTGAAGGGTCAACATCACCGGGTAATGATGTGGTAGCAGTTACTTCATAGTCTCCCAAAGCAGCAAAATCTCCTGTTTGTGTAAAACTGTAAGAAATCGTTTCACCGGTTTCAATGGGTCCTGCAACGGTTTCTGTAACGGGTGATCCTCCATCAATAGTGTAAGAAACTTCAAAATCAGTTTGGGTTGCACCTCCAAAATTGGTGATATCAACGGTGATGGTCTCTGTGTCAGTAAGATCAGATCCACTTTCAGGAGAGGTTATGGCAACTACTCCCAAGTCATCAGCTTCAAGATGCGTAACTTCTTTTGTTGTTGCATCATTGCTTGTATCTTCATCACCTACAAGAGCTGTTGAGGCTATAATGGTGTATGTTTGTCCCACGGTGCTCATGTCTACTGTTTCAGTAAAAGTATATGTTGCAGTTTCACCTGAAGCAATGGTTCCTGTAAAGGTTTCAACTACCGGTGTTCCACCGTCAACTACATAACTCACGTCAAAATTTGATTGCGCATTAAAACCGAAGTTACTTATGGTTACTTCAACGTCTTCAGCATTGGTTAAAATACCATTTTCGGGTTGGTTGATTTCAATCACACCCACATCGTTATCATTTACTATACATACTTCAGCCATTAATATGTCAATGGCATTTTTTACATTAATTCTACCTCCTGTAACTACAAGACCGTCCAATTCAGGAATTAAATCCACACCATCAAATAAAGCCTGACGGACGATATCTGCAGCACCTTGTGGATCGTTTTTAACCATAGTCATAAAACTTTCACAGGGTATTGAATACATCAAACCAATTACTCCTGCTGTAAGCGGGCTGGCGAAAGAAGTCCCCGATGTAGTACCATAGCCTCCGTTGTTTGTGGTAAAGATAGCAGAGCCGGGAGCACCCACATCAATAGTTGTAGCACCATATCCTGCAAAATCAATAATATCATCAATATTGGTAGCGGTCACACTTACCATATAATCGCTTCCGCAAGCAGTGGGCATATCGCCTACGATATCCACATTTTGATTTGAGTTTGTAGTCGCCCCGCAATTAAGGATTCCGGCTGCACCGAGGTCATCATAAAACCCACACCATAGCGGGTAATCATTAGGATCAGCTCCGTCAATTCCCCAGGATGCATTGGTAGAAACTACAAAAGCCCCTTCTGCTCCATCTGTATCATTCCATAAAATCCTGGCTTGCAACGGATATGTATACGCTTCTACAATGTTGGCTTGCGTAAAGGGTGAGTTATGTCCTGCCACTACCATCATTTTAACATCCCAGTTTGCCCCAGCAACCCCCACGCTATTGTTACCAACAGCACCGATCATACCGGCTACAGAAGTACCGTGTCCTCCGGTACCGATATTATGGTTGTTTGTGCTTACGTTCCAGCCGTTTACATCATCTATATATCCGTTTCCATCAGTATCGGTTCCATCAAGCACTTCAGCAGTATTTGTCCAGTGATTTGCCACTAAATCAGGGTGTCCCATCACGTTTGCACTTTCAATGATACACACCACCACATCTTCGCCTGTAGCGCTACTTCCACCGGTTGTAATATCCCAGGCTTCTTCAGAATTTATGTTCTGGTGATGCCACTGGTTTCCATACAACGGGTCATCCGGGGCCTGTCTTAACTCTACATAGGTGTTTGGTTGAGAAACCATTACATCTGACAAATTATTAAGTTCTCGCACCACTGTTGTAACATTAGTTTCGGTTTCATCAAAATTCAATAACCAAATATTGGTAGGAGCTGAAAGCAATCTGTCTATTTGCAGGTTAAAGCTTGCCGGAAGCCTGTTAAGAATTTCATTTGCATGTTTGCCCTCTGTGAGCCTGACGATTACCTCATTGGGTATGGTAATGTCTTCAATTGTTTGTCTTTCTTCTGTTGCCGGAAAAATTTGTGCATTTCCTTGATGCACCATAGCAAAGCAAATTAAAAGGAAAAAGGTAAATAATTTTTTCATTGTTAAGATTTTAAGTTTTCTCAAAAATAGGGGTTCACTAGAGATTTTTCAAAAAACAAAGAGACTTTAACAATAAAAAAACCTGCAAAAAAACAATATTTTTGCAGGTTTTCGAATGATATAATATAATAAATTATTTAACTATCAATCGTTTCACCAACCCTTGGGAGTCAGTTCCAATTCTTACCAAATATACCCCTGAAGCAACATAGGACATATCCAAGTCATAAGAATATGTACCATTGTTGTTTTCTAATAGGTTGTATGCAATAATTTGTCCCTGAATATTATAAAGGTTTAGAAAAACTTTACCTTCAATATTTTGAGTGGTATTTAATGTTGCATTAAATTGATTGTTCCCATTGTTGACAATAATGAGTTCTGCGTTTTCCAGCGGAATATCATTAACATTTAACACCTCACTTAAAACAGATTTTTTCTGTTGGTCATTCCCGGGCCCTTCATCTCCTGTAAGATCTGTACCTGCAGTTATTAAATAGGATGTGCCTTGAGAACTTAGATCAGCCGTGGTTGTGAAAGTATATTGTGCATTTTCAAGTGGCTGAATGGTACCTGTAAAAGTTTCAACAATATCTGTACCGGCATCAATACTATAATAAACATCAAAATTACTCTGTGGATCTGTTCCAAAATTCCTTATTGTCACAGTGATTTCTTCATCTGCAAGCAGAGGCCCGTCTACTGGTGCATCAATTGCAATTACACCAACATCATCGGTGGCATCAGGAGCTATTCTGAATGAACTCAGTATATTACGCCTGTTGTTATTGAAAAATTCATTGTTGTTATAAAATGTTCTGCCGTCTGCAGGGTCTACTACAGTATGGGAATAATCTGCATAACGTGTATTTGGGTTGTTAGCTGTACTCAATCCTATTTGGGTTTCAGCTATAGTCATGTCCCCTAATGGGTCATTTGCAAACCTTCCGGTATACTTGATCGAAATGCGCTCTTGAACGTCGCGTGTTCCGATTGTAGAATATGCCATACCTATATTTCCTTCTACATCAAGAGCCATACTCCCATTGAAAGCACTTTTTTCACCTGTAGATGTATAAGTACCTTCCTGATGAATGGTCCATGGTCCACCGGTTACATCCTGACGCAGTTCATACCATCTGATTCCGGCCTGGTTTGCACCGCTTGTATTTACCCTTACAACAAAATTAAATACAGCCGCATTATAATCCTGAAATTTCCTTAACTGAGCCTGATTCATTATCGTTGCCTGCATGGCATCAATTTGCGGACCGCCACCAAAGGGCTGAGGCAGGTTTGCAAAACTACCTCCATTAAAAACTCCGTTAAATGGTGTGACAGGAATTTGCACTGCACTTGAAATAGATGAGTTTGCAGGGATATCCCAGTCCACATCTACCGTCCATATTTTTAAATGGTCATTGGCAACACCTCCCCAGGAGTCATCTTGCTGATAGACCACGGTTGCTTCGGTTTCAGGAAGGTGGGACCCCTGAGCGCTAAACACCTGAGGACTGTAAAAGCCGGAGGTTTGAATGCCCGGTAACTGGAATGATTGAAATTGTGCTGCTTCCCCCAGCAACATTTTTTCCCTTTCAACAACAAACAGCCTGTTTGAACTACCAATGTTTGCCGTTACATAGTATCCATCGTGCCAGATGGAAAATTTAGTATAATCAGGGAAAGCCCCTGTGTTAAATTGACCCTGATATACAAACCAGCCGTCGTTTACGGGGTCGGGTCCTTCAGACACAGCCACTTTAAAACCGTTTGGATTGTTACTGAACTCTGTAATGATAAAGCGGTCTGCTTCATGATCATATAAAAAGATTGGGTCTCCAATTACAGCACCTGAAAAAATGGTGTTCAAGGAAGCTGCATTTGTGATAGGCGTCAAATCTTTTTCAAAAATCCTGAACCCAATGTTCCAGCCTCCAATAACGTGATCGGGGCCTACAGCAATGGTAGGGTCTGATGGGGTAAACGAAGGTCCGTTATTTCCATTTGGCTCTATGTTAATAGGGTCTCTCCCCGGGTATTTCAATTGACTTTCAAGAGATTTGACTAGGGGGTCTCCCTCACCTTCGGCAGGAAGTCCCTTGCCCGGAATTACGTTGTTGACGTGTTTGTGTTTCGGGTTTACTTCCGGCCCATCGACCTGAGGCCTGTTTTCTTTCCCGCTCAATCCTTCTATAAAGGTTCCGTTGCGCATT
This sequence comes from uncultured Flavobacteriaceae bacterium, assembly GCA_963975935.1. Taxonomy (GTDB): domain Bacteria; phylum Bacteroidota; class Bacteroidia; order Flavobacteriales; family Flavobacteriaceae; genus Planktosalinus. Next base: position 302,736 of record CAXBIQ010000001.1, on the reverse strand, counting down.
TGCTCTGCAATGCTGGGAACATAAGTGGGAGCTGCATAAAACCCATGATCGGTGGGTGGATGTCTTTGGTCATCTTGTGCTGTTGAAAAGGCAACCACGCCCATCATCACAAAGATGCTTAGGTAATAATTTAATTTCATAATGTGTGATTTAAGTTAAGGATAATTAATTGATTAAAAATAAGTTGATAAAAATAAACAATGTTGAAAGAATATAAATACTTTGGATTGTTAAAATCTTAATTATTTATAAAATACATCCTTTTTATTCATCAAACCAGCTTAAATTCATCCTTATCATTCAAAAATTTTAGTTGTTTTCTGATTTTATGTAAAGGTTCCTTTTCAATTGAAACAATTTTAATTATTTCCTCTTCCGGAAGCGAGTTAGATATTAATTTCCCCAAAACGTCGTAAACAGCTGAGTGTCCCACATACTCATAGCCGTCACCATCAACTCCCACACGGTTTACGCCTGCGCAGTACGCCATATTTTCCACAGCCCTCGCCTGCAATAAAATATCCCAGGCATTTACACGGGCTTTGGGCCAGTTGGCCACATAAATAAGCAAGTCATAGCCTTCTACATTGCGCGACCACACGGGGAATCTCAGGTCGTAACAAACCATCAGGCAGATGTTCCATCCTTTGTAATCGATGATTACTTTTTCTTTGCCGGGGCTGTATGTTCTCTCCTCTTTTGCAAGCGTAAAGAGATGTCTTTTATCATACTTCCCGATCACGCCTTCAAAAGTTACAAAAAGCATCCTGTTGAAATAGCTCTCATTCTCTTGAATAATGACACTCCCGGTAATAGCTATATTTTTTTCTTTTGCCAGGGTTTTCATCCATTTAACGGTGGGCCCATCCATAGTTTCAGCATTAGGAGCAGCATTCATGGTGAAACCTGTGGTAAACATTTCAGGAAGGATAACTAAATCAACATTCTCTGAAATAGAGCTGATTTTCCCTGAAAAATATGCCCGGTTGGCAGCAGGGTTTTCCCATTCCAGCGGCGCTTGAATCAGTGCCAGTTTTAATGTCTCTTTCATAATTTTCTCAATATTTCTGTGGCTTGTGTGAGGGTTTCTTCGGTTTTGGCAAAGCAAAACCTGAGTACTTTTGGGTCTTCCCCATTTTTACTGAAAACGGACGTGGGAATAGAGGCAACTTTGTGGTAAATGGTAAGCCGTTTGGCAAAATCTACATCGTTTTCATCTGTGATGTTTTTGTATGACAACAATTGGAAATAGGTTCCTGAAGCCGGCATAAATTCCCAGTTGGAGCCTTCAATTCCGTTTAAAAAAACATCTCTTTTCCTTTGATAGAACGCTGAAAGCTCTAAATAATTTTCAGGGTTTTCAAGATAAGTTGCCAGCGCATGCTGGATGGGACGGTTCACACAAAAAACATTGTATTGGTGCACTTTTTGAAACTCTGCCATCAACTCTTTTGGCGCAACACAATACCCCATTTTCCAACCGGTATTGTGGAAGGTCTTTCCAAACGAGGCCGTTATAAAGGAGCGCTGTGCTAATTCCGGAAAACGAGCCACACTCTGATGTTTTTTGCCATCAAAAATGATATGTTCATACACCTCATCACTTAAAATTAGAATATTGGTATTCCTGACAAGTTCCTGCAACTGCTGCATGTCCTCTTTTGAGAATATTGCTCCGCTGGGATTGTGCGGACTGTTGATGATAATCATTTTGGTCGCCGGGGAAATTTTCTGTTTTACCTCTTCCCAATCAATATGATAATCGGGAGTTTTAAGAGGGAGGTTGACCGGTTTTCCCCCGTTGAGGATTACGGCGGGTTCATAACAATCATAGGCCGGCGTGAACATGATTACCTCATCTCCTTTTGAGATAAAAGCTGTTATGACAGTAAAAATTGCCTGAGTAGCGCCGGCTGTTATGGTAATTTCTGTTTCGGAGTTATAATCGCTGCCGTAAAGGGTATTTATTTTGTGGCAAACGCTTTCGCGTAAAGCGGGCAAACCTGCCATGGGTGCATACTGGTTGTGACCATTACGCATCGCTTTTGATACAAGGTCAATGAGGTTTTTATCGCTTTCAAAACCCGGAAAGCCCTGTGACAAATTTATTGCATTGTGGTCTGCTGCCAATTTGCTCATTACTGTGAAAATGGTAGTCGAGACATCAGGCAATTTTGAAACTATGGGAAACTGCATATTAATTTTCTGTAGATTTTTGGTCTGCTAAAGTTCTGAAAATAATGCAAGAATCACGAATCTTACCCAAACAAATATGCAACCACTTCCTCAATTTTAGAAACCTTCTGAACACTTATGCCTGAATTCAGCTTGGGAATTTTGCAATATTTTGACACCATAATGGTATTGAATCCCAGTTTTTCAGCTTCCAGGATGCGTTGTTCAATCCGGGCCACCGGGCGAATTTCGCCTGCAAGGCCCACTTCGGCTGCAAAGCAAATGTCCTTGGGTAGTGAGATGTCTTCATTGCTGGAGAGAATGGCAGCAACCACAGCCAGGTCAATGGCCGGGTCATCCACAGAAATGCCTCCCGTGATGTTTAAAAATACATCTTTTGCTCCCAAACGGAATCCGGCGCGCTTTTCCAAAACGGCAAGAATCATATTCAGTCGCTTTGCATTGTAGCCCGTTGTAGTGCGTTGTGGTGTACCATATACAGCCGTGCTCACCAGCGCTTGGATTTCAATAAGCAACGGTCTGATGCCTTCCAGTGTGGCGGCGATAGCATTTCCGCTGAGGTCTTCTTCATTTTTTGAAATCAGGATTTCGCTGGGATTGGGAACTTCCCGCAAGCCGTCTGCACGCATTTCATAGATGCCTATTTCGTGTGTGGAACCAAAACGGTTTTTGTGTGCTCTTAAAATCCTATACACGTGGTTTCTGTCACCTTCAAATTGCAAAACAGTATCCACCATATGCTCGAGGATTTTGGGTCCGGCGATGGTTCCGTCTTTGGTGATATGTCCAATGAGCAAAACAGGTGTGGCGGTTTCCTTGGCATATTTAATGAGTTCTGTGGTACATTCTTTTATTTGCGAAATGCTTCCGGCACTACTCTCAATATAATCGCTGTGCAGGGTTTGAATAGAGTCGATTACCACTATTTCAGGTTGCAATTCTTCTATTTGCTTAAAAATATTCTGGGTTTTGGTTTCGGTAAGGATAAAGCAATTTTCTGTTTTTGACGGAATGCGCTCGGCACGCATTTTTATTTGTTTCTGGCTTTCTTCCCCTGAAACGTAGAGCAGCTTGTATGGCATTTGCAAGGCGATTTGCAACAGCAAGGTTGATTTGCCAATGCCGGGCTCACCGCCCAAAAGGATTAAAGACCCGGGGACGATACCCCCTCCCAGGACACGATTGAACTCAGTATTCTGAGTATCGAGGCGGGCTTCTGCCGTGGTATCAATTTCATTGATACGTAAAGGTTTTGTGAGGCGGCTTGATTTGGTTTGAGAAGGTTTCCAGCTAACCTTTTCAGGTTTTTCAATAAGTTCTTCGGTAATGGTATTCCATTCTTTGCAGGCCGTGCACTGGCCTTGCCATTTGGAAAACTGGGTGCCACAATTCTGGCAGAAAAAAGCTGTTTTTACTTTTGCCATCAGAAACCAAAGTCTTGTTTGATTTTGTCTGCCCGATCCAAAAGTAAATCTATTGTTATGAAACCCACTTCCTCCAGTTCAAAAGCAGCCTGATACGTGCGCATCGCTTTTTTGGGTTCCCCGGTTTCTTCATAAAACCTGCCCAGATAATAGCTTCCCAAAACGGTGCCGGGATGTTCTTTTTGAGCCAGTTTGGCAACACTCTCCAGCGACTCCCATTCTTTTTTCTTTTCAGCGGCAGAGGCTATGGCAACAATATCGTTTTGACGTACTTTAGTTTCAAATCCGAATAGGTTTTCAATGGTGTTGTATTTTTCAGTTAAATATTCAAAAACCGGTTTTTGAAGTTTTAAAATTACTTCATCATAATCTTTTTTGCTGATAGGCCTGTAGATGGAAAAAATATCTTCAAGGGCAGATGGGATGGCTTTCCCCACCAAAGAGTAATGGGACGCCCCTTCAAAATCATCAAAGTAGTAATGGATATTGTCTTTATTTACGGTTTTCATACCTTCATTAAGTTGTAATACAACCTCCCTGATAGGTTTCAGGTCATTTGAACCGGTTGCCAGGTAATAGAAAATCTTATTGGGCATTGCTGCCAGACGTTCCGGGATTCGGGTTTCCATCATGGGTGCCAAATCAGGACTTAGCGATAAGTAACCATTGAATAATGGTGGATCCTTAAAAAGATAATAGTTTAAAAAGTTTGCAGTAAACTCATGCCCCACCGCAAGAATAAATTTGGCTGTCCTGTATTTTTTATCAATATGGGGGATTAACTCCAGCCCGATAAACTCAAAAAATTTTGCCCCTGTTTCAGTAGGGAAATAGTTTTTATCATCATAAGCGCCGTCACGGTTTCTGGAACCGCCCTGCATAATGCCCACAACAATGGCTTCGGGCATTTCTTCCCAATAAGAATAGTAATCGACATTGCCTGCTACAGGCTCAAAAAGGTAGTCTGCATCCAGCACCAGAACAATGGGATAGACTTTATCAGGATTTTGGTCATAGTTTCTGGGAAGCTGTATTTTCAATTTTCGGGACTCCCCCAGGGTAGATGAATTAAACTCTTCATAAATTACTTGTGAGGAGAGGTTTGTAACCAGCAAAAAACAGATAGAGGCAAGAAGACTTTTTATCATGGTAAGCAGGGATGTTTGATTAATGCCTGAAAGGTATAAATTATTTTGCTTTGTTCACAACCGGAAGCAGGAGAAAAGACAATCCGCCAAAAATCATAACGGTCACGGTTTGTGCGGTCCACACCAGCCAGCCAAAAGCCGTACCCGCAGTTTCAGGTACATCAAACAGCAACAACACACCGGCGATAAAAAAAGGATAAGAGCCAAAACCACCATTGGTAAATACAATAGCAAGGCTCCCCACCACAAAGGAAGTCAGGACAGCAGATAAGGAAATACCCGAGGTTTCAGGCAATGCAAAAATCATCACATAAAACATACTCACATACATCACCCAGATAAAAAGTGTATGACCAATAAAGGCCCACTTCTTTTCCATTTTAAAAATACTGAAGATACCTTCTTTCAAACCCTTTAGAAAAGTTTTGATTTTGACACTCAAGGGTGAGCTCGATTTTTTAATATAGTAAAAAAACACAAACACAAAAGGTACTGCAATCCCAATAAGCACATAAAGTTTAAACAAATCAACACTCTCTTGCAGGTAACCTGAAATTAACGGAAACTGCATAGTGAGGGTGACACCAATAAAGATTAAGAGGATCACAGAATCTGCCACCCGTTCAGAAATGATGGTACCAAAGGCTTTATCAAAAGGCACTTCTTCATATTTATTAATCACCAATGCTCGCGATATCTCCCCACTCCTGGGGATGAATAAATTCATAAGATAGGCAATATACACTGCCATCACATTGTTTGAAAAGCGGGGTTTGTACCCCAATGGGACAAGCATATAACTCCATCTGTATGCACGTGAAAGGTTGCTGAGCACACCAAAAAGGATGCAAAGCGCCACAAAGCCGTAATTGGCATCCCTGAAATGGTCTTTAATTTCCTGAAGTTGCTGGGGTGTGAATTTGTTGTAAGAATACCATATCAAAAAAACTCCCAACAAAAGCGGCAGGGCTATTTTCAGGAATTTCAAGGTTTTCTTTTTCAATTTCTTATTTAAGAAGGTTGGTTTCTTCGTCTGGAAAGATGAGTGCCGGTTTGAATGTCCTTGCTTTTTCGATATCCATCATAGCATATGTGATGAGAATGAGCACATCACCCACAGCCACTTTTCGGGCTGCAGCACCATTCAGGGTGAGTTCGCCACTGTTTCGCGGACCGGGGATTGCATAAGTTTCTATGCGCTCTCCATTATTATTGTTAACAATCTGAACCTTTTCGCCCTGAACGATATTGGCAGCATCCATCAAATCTTCATCAATGGTAATACTCCCTATATAATTAAGGTCTGCCCCGGTTACTTTAACCCTGTGGATTTTTGATTTTACAACGTGTACAAACATTTTGCAAAGATAATTAATTTAAAGCGATATTATCAATTAACCGGATTTCCCCGGCAAAAACGGCAATAAACGCCCTGTATTTTTTATTTTTTTCAATGGTTTCGAGAGGTTTGAGCGTTTCTTCTTCAGCAATTTCAAAGTATTCCAGTGACAATTCTGAAGCATTTTCAAAGACCTCCCCAACCCATTGCGCTAGCTGATTAGCATTTTTTGTGCCAAAATCTTTTTTTACCTGTTTCAACACACTGAATATCAAAGGGGACTCCTCAAGCTGTTTGTGATTCAACCGTCGGTTTCTGGAGCTCATTGCCAGCCCGGAAGTTTCCCTGAGAATGGGACATCCCACTATGTTGACATCCAGGTTTTCAATGGTGACAAGACGTCTTACAATCTGTAGCTGTTGGAAATCCTTTTTGCCAAAATAAGCATTGTCAGGTTTCAGGAGGTTAAAAAACGACTTTAAAACCGTGCCCACACCGTCAAAATGTCCGGGCCTGAATTTACCCTCCATTTCATTTTCAATACCGCCAAACTCAAAATGTTCCGATTTGATTCCATTGGGATAGATATCACTTACTTCAGGAACATACACCAAAACTTTATTTCCAAAACCTGTAAGTAAACTCACATCCTCATTTACAGTGCGGGGATAGTTATTAAAGTCTTCCTGATTATTGAATTGTGTGGGGTTGACAAAAACACTTACGATCACAACGTCATTACTTTCCAAAGCAAGCTGTATCAAAGAGAGGTGCCCTTTGTGCAAAGCCCCCATCGTGGGCACAAAACCAATCGTTTTATTGTTTGATTTTGAGCTTTTTAAAACAGGCTCTAAGGCTTTAAATGACGTAAATATGTGCATCTTATTCTTGGAAACGGGGTGCAAACTTAAGATAATCCCATCAATCTGCATAAATTTTCGTAATTTTGCGTGTTTTTTAAAGCCTAATCGTATAAAAAATTGATTTATGAAAGATAAAAGAGTCTTGTATGTGTCTTCAGAAGTGATTCCCTACTTACCGGAGACCGAGATTTCTTCAATGTCGTTTGAAGCCCCCAGAGCGGTGAACAGTAAAGAAGGCCAGATTCGCATTTTTATGCCCCGTTATGGCAACATCAATGAAAGGAGGCACCAGCTCCATGAGGTCATTCGCCTTTCCGGAATGAACCTGGTAATCAATGACCTTGACATGCCTTTAATTATAAAGGTAGCTTCCATTCCAAAAGAGAGAATGCAGGTTTACTTTATTGAAAATGATGATTATTTTAAGCGTAAAGCTACCTATGCCGATGAAGACGGAACCTTTTATGATGACAATGACGAGCGCGCCATCTTTTTTGCCAAGGGAGTTATAGAAACCGTCAAGAAATTAAACTGGTCGCCTGATATTATTCACGTTCACGGCTGGCTGGCATCTTTCTTGCCACTATATCTTAAAAAATACTACGGCAATGAACCCCTTTTTGAAAACAGTAAAATAGTTACCTCTGTATACAATCAAGGCTTTGAAGGAACGTTAGATAAAGATATTATCAGTAAAATTGCTTTTGACGGTATTGAAGAAGAAGAAATTAGTGAATTGAAAGACCCCACTTACAATAATGTGATGAAAATTGCCATTAAAAACTCTGATGCTGTAATTATAGGTTCTGATGAAATTCCTGCTGAAATTGAGACATATTTAAAAAAGACAGATTCCCCTGTGTTAAAGTTTCATAACAAAGAAGAATTTCAAGAAGCTTATATCGATTTTTACACCCAATTATTAGATTAAAAATTTTCCTTTTTATTAAATGAAACGATTCCATTCCATGTATAAAATATTTTGTGTGGCTGTTTTGGCCATTTTTGCAACCTCTTGTCAGGAAGACTTTAACGCAGTAGGCAGTGATATCATTGGTGACCCAAATTTTGAATTTGACCTCTATGATGAAGCTTCAGTTGTAGCATACAGCAGAAGAGCCAATCCTGTGCAGACAAATAATCTACCTGTTTATCATCTGGGTATATACAATGATCCCGTTTATGGCATCACGCAGGCAAATGTGCTAGCCCAGGTTACTATGAATCAAACAAATCCTTCCTTTGGCGAAAACCCTGAGATTGAAAAAGTATATTTGAACATCCCTTACTTTAGCACAACTGAAGGCACTGGCGTTAACCAGTCTTATAAACTGGACTCCATTTTTGGCAACATCGAGAGCGAAATTAAGCTCTCCATTTATGAATCCAATTACTTTTTGAGAGACCTTGACCCCAATACAGGTTTTGAAGAAACTCAAAAATATTATTCAAACCAAGGTCCATTATTTCAATCTTTTTTGGGGGAATTACTTACAGAAGTCAATTCTTTTGCGCCCAGTCCTGAAGAGGTAGACACATTATCCCCAAGGCTTCGTGTGGAGTTACCAAACGCTTTTTTTGAGGAAAAAATATTAAATCAGGAAGGTAATGATGTGTTGCTCAACAATACTAACTTCAAGGACCATTTTAGGGGAATCCATTTTATAGCAGAATACATCAACGGCGATGGCGTCTCATTCCTTTTTGACATCACACAGGGAAATATTGAGATTCAATATACAAGGGATGACGATGATCCGGAAGCAGCTGCAGGAGCCAGAACAGAAAGCACTTTTAACCTTTCTTTCAACGGCATAACAGTAAATACCTTTAACAATAATTTCCCTCCTGCAATTGAAGAGTCACTTAACAACCCGGACCTTAGCGGTGAAGAAAATTTATACCTGAAAGGTGGCTCAGGAACATTTTCAGTAATTGAATTGTTTGGTCCTGATCTTGACGGAAATGGTGTTGCAGATGAACTTGATGATTTAAGGGATAAAAAATGGCTTGTAAATGAAGCCAATATTGTGTTGAATGTTAATAAAGATCTTGTCACAGGCGGAAATTATGAGCCTGAAAGAATTTTTCTTTACGACCTGAACAATAACAGGATACTTGTTGACTATCAATTGGACAACCTTACACCTCCCACTGACCCCATTAATTACAAGTCCACACATTCAGAACGTTTGAAAAAGGATGCGAGTGGTAATGGAGAAAGTTATAAAATCAGGATTACAAACCATATCAGCAACCTGATTAATAATGATTCAACCAATGTCAAGTTAGGTTTGGTAGTGACTCAAAACATTAATGTCATCACTTCACAAACCCTCCAAAATACAGTTTCCCCGGGAGTTGAAGAAGTTCCCACGGGAAGTGTTATTTCTCCTGAAGGAACAATTCTTTACGGCTCACACCCGGAAAACCCGGAAAAAAGAATTAGGCTCAATATCTACTACACAGAAATCGATAACTAGAAAAAAATAATTATGTGCGGAATTGTTGGCTATATAGGAGAAAGAGAAGCTTACCCCATTGTTTTGAAAGGATTGCAACGGCTTGAATACAGAGGCTATGACAGTGCCGGTATTGCACTGTATGACGGCGCAGATATTCAAATGTGTAAAACAAAAGGGAAAGTATCAGACTTAGAGAAAAAAGTTAAAGAAAACATTTCAACAAAAGGAACCTTGGGAATAGGTCACACACGTTGGGCTACTCATGGAGTGCCAAATGATGTAAACTCCCACCCACATTCTTCCAATTCCGGTGATTTGGTAATTATTCATAACGGGATTATAGAAAACTATTCCCCCATCAAAAAGGAATTGATAAAAAGAGGATATACTTTTACCTCAGACACAGATACAGAAGTATTGGTAAACCTTATTGAAGATGTAATCAAAAAGGAAAAAGTTAAGCTTGGCAAGGCAGTTCAGATTGCCCTAAACCAGGTTGTGGGCGCTTATGCCATTGTTGTTTTTGACAAAAACAAACCCAATGAACTTGTTGTTGCTAAATTAGGAAGTCCCCTGGCCATTGGAATTGGTGAAGGAGAATTTTTTGTAGCCAGTGATGCCTCCCCCTTTATTGAGTATACCAATAACGCTATATATCTGGAAGATGAAGAGATGGCTGTCATAAGAAGACACAAAGGTGTTAAAATAAGGAAAATTAAAGATGACTCCCTCGTTGAGCCATATATTCAGGAGTTGCAACTTAGTCTTGAACAAATAGAAAAAGGCGGGTATGAACATTTTATGCTCAAGGAAATCCATGAACAACCCAATGTTATTAAAGATACATATAGGGGACGTCTTTTAGCCGATCAGGGCATTCTTAAACTTGGCGGCCTTGAAGATCACATTCAAAAATTCATAAATGCAAACCGGATCATTATTATAGGTTGTGGTACTTCCTGGCACGCCGGTCTTGTAGCAGAATATATTTTTGAAGATTTGGCAAGAATACCTGTTGAGGTTGAATATGCTTCAGAATTCAGATACAGAAACCCTATTATCACTGAAAAAGATGTCGTCATCGCTATTTCTCAAAGCGGTGAAACAGCAGATACCCTCGCCGCTATTAAGCTAGCCAAATCAAAAGGTGCTTTTGTGTATGGGATATGCAATGTCGTGGGATCAACAATTTCCAGAGAAACACATAGCGGAACATACACTCACGCCGGTCCCGAAATTGGGGTCGCATCAACAAAAGCATTTACGACACAAATCACGGTTTTGACCTTGATTGCTTTAAAGCTTGCAAATATTAAAGGAACAATCTCCTACAGGGATTATAATATTTACTTAAGGGAATTAGAGCTTATTCCACAACGTGTCCAAAAAGTACTGGATACAAATGATCATATAAAAAGTATTGCGGAAGTGTTCAAAAATGCGAAAAACTTTCTTTATCTGGGCAGGGGGTACAATTTCCCGGTTGCCCTTGAGGGCGCTTTAAAACTTAAGGAAATATCCTATATTCACGCTGAAGGCTATCCCGCTGCAGAAATGAAACACGGGCCCATTGCATTGATAGATGAAGAAATGCCGGTGGTGGTAATTGCCGTAAACAGCAATCATTATGACAAAGTAGTCAGCAATATTCAGGAAATAAAATCCAGAAAAGGAGTGATCATTGCTGTTGTAACAGAAGGTGACACCATTGTAAGGGAAATGGCTGACTATGTTATCGAAGTTCCTAACACCCCGGAATCACTGACTCCTCTTATAACAACCATCCCTCTACAGCTGCTTTCTTATCATATCGCAGTAATGCTTGACAGGAATGTAGATCAGCCTAGAAATTTGGCGAAATCAGTTACTGTAGAGTAACAAAACTAGGTTCTTATTTTTTTTGTCATATCTAATGAAATTTAGCTATATTGTTGTCGCTAATTATTAAACATAAGATATGAAAACATTTTTCCCCTTTTTAATCTTTTTGCTGTGTTTTTCTGCACATTCCCAATCAACAATCACCGGGAATGTCACAGATAATAACGGTATGCCCATTTTAGGTGCAAACATTATCGTAACAGGAACTTCTCAAGGAACTGTTACAGACTTTGATGGTAATTTCACCCTTACAGTTGATCAATCACCTCCTTTTACTATTGAAATAAGCAGTGTGGGCTTTGAAAGCAAGTCTCTTGAAGTTACAACCAACAACCAGGTTGTAAACGCCGTGCTTGTTGAAGGAACCTCACTTGACGAGATTGTGGTTTCAGCTTCCAGAACGCCTGAGCGAATCTTTGAATCTCCCGTAACGGTAGAGCGCTTTGGCATCAAAGAGATAAAAAGCACTGCAGCTGCATCCTTTTATGGAGGCCTTGAAAATCTTAAAGGAGTTGACATTAATACAAATAGTTTAACGTTCCAGTCTGTCAACACCAGAGGTTTTGCAACATTTGCAAATACACGATTTGTACAGTTGGTTGATGGAATGGACAATTCAGCTCCCGCACTTAACTTTGTTTTAGGAAACTTATTGGGGATGACAGAGCTTGATGTTCACAGTATTGAATTATTGCCCGGGGCATCTTCTGCCCTTTATGGTGCCAATGCCTTTAACGGGATTCTTTTTATGACCAGTAAAAATCCTTTTGATTTTCCTGGAATTAGTGCATACTACAAACAAGGAATTACCTCACAAGAAGCTGCAGGAGATAACACTTTTGTGGATTTTGGTGTGCGTGTAGCACACAAATTTTCTGATAAATTTGCTGCAAAAGCAAACTTTTCATACTTAAAAGGTACAGACTGGTATGCTGTGAGTGATGTAGATGTTCTCAATCCGGGACGTGACAGATCTCACCCAAACTATGACGGACTAAACATTTATGGTGATGAGGTAAGCACAAATATTTATGCTGCTTCAGGCAACCTGGGGATTATTCCTGATGTAAATGTTAGCAGGACCGGTTATGAAGAAAGGGATTTAACTGACTATGACGCTGAAAGTGTAAAATTTGATGCTGCACTTCACTACAGACCATTTGCAAATGACTTTGAAATAACCTATCTGGGTAAAATTGGTGTTGGTTCAACCATCTACCAGGGCGCAAACAGATATGCTATTAAAAACTTCTTTTTACAGCAACACAAACTTGAAATTAGTAATGATAATTTCTTCGTGAGAGCCTATATTACTGATGAAGACGCCGGGGATTCATATGACACGCGCTTTACGGCAATTAATATCAACAGGATGTGGAAATCAGACCAACAGTGGTTTGGTGACTATATTGGCACTTTTGCTGCTGCAACCATTGGCGGAGCATCAACAGAAAATGCTCACGCAATTGCCAGGCAACAAGCAGATATGGGCCGCTTTGAGCCCGGCACACCAGAGTTTCAAAATGCCTTTAACACGGTTATAAACGACCCGGATTTGGCAACAGGATCTCAATTTAAAGATGCTTCACAGTTGCGTCATGTAGATGCCAACTATAACTTTACGCACATTACTTCAGATATAGCTGACATTCAAGTGGGTGGATCTTTTAGAGAGTATAGGTTAAATTCATTTGGAACTATTTTTACTGATTATGACGGTCCCATCCCTTACAATGAGTATGGAGCCTATTTACAGGTTCAAAAAGAGCTTTTAGAAGAAAGATTGAAATTTACAGGTTCCGTTCGTTATGATGAGTCTGAACTGTTTGAAGGAAGCTTTTCTCCCAGACTATCAGCTACATATACTGCGGGTGAAAACAGAAATCACAACATAAGGGGTTCTATTCAAACCGGTTTTAGAAATCCCACCACACAGGATTTGTTTATTGGACTTGATGTTGGTAGGGCTATCTTAGTGGGATCAGCAGAAGCAAACCTCGACCGCTATGTCAGAACATTTAATGTCAGCCCCACCGGAGCAGCTGCAAGTGGAAGTGCTACAGCAACTATATCAGGAAGAGACGCATATGAAAATGCCTTTTCTTTAAATTCTGTAAATACCGGAAATCCTGAGGCTGCAAATATTGATTTAGTGAAGCCCGAAAGAGTTACAGCAATTGATGTAGGGTATCGCGCAAGATTGGGTCGTGTGATTATTGACTTAAACGGTTATTACAACCAATATCAGGATTTTATATCTAATGAAACAGTTCTTGTTCCCTTATATGGTGAAGTGGGTGACAACACACTTTCCTTGTTAGCATTGGAGCAAGGTGACTTTAGAGCTTTCCAAACACATACCAACTCTGATGCTGATGTAAAATCGTATGGCGCATCTATTGGTATTGGGGCAAGGGTTCTGGGTAATTTTGACCTTGACGGAAGTTATACCTTTGCAGAAGAAGACTTTGATCAGGCTTCTGCCCCTGATTTCAGAACCAGCTTTAATACACCGAAACACAAAGTAAAACTTTCTTTCGGAAATACTGAAGTTGTTAAAAATCTTGGGTTTAATGTAAATTACAGATGGAGTGATGCTTTTGAATGGGAAGCAACCTTTGCTGACGGAAACGTACCGGCTTACTCTGTGGTTGATGCCCAGATTAACTACACCATACCGGTTATAAAATCTACTTTAAAAGTGGGTGCTGCAAACATTGGCAACAATGAATATTTTACAGCATTTGGAACCGGTTTGATAGGGACGCAATATTATGTATCCTTAACAATCAACAACCTATAATTCATTAACACAATAAAAACATTCATATGATACTTAAAAAATATAAATGGCTATTGCTTCTTACCGGAGTATTATTTATAGCCTGTGAGTCAGACGACGACAGTATTACAACACCAGATGAGGAGCCCTTTGTGGCTTCAGCAGGAAGCGCAGATTATTCAAAATTTGTTTCCGTAGGAAATTCTTTAACAGCTGGATTTACTGACGGCGCCTTGTTTATTGCCGGACAGGAAAATTCACTTCCCAATATACTGGCACAACAGTTTTCACTGGTGGGTGGTGGTGAATTTACCCAACCCCTGATGAATGATAATCTGGGCGGTATTTTGCTGGGTGGAAATCAAATTCTTCCAAACCGTTTGATTTTTAACGGATCCATACCTGTGAGACTTGAAGGCGATGCCACAACAGAACTAACATCTCCATTAAGTGGTTCCTTTAACAATATGGGTGTTCCCGGTGCAAAAAGCTTTCATTTAATAGCACCCGGTTATGGAAACATTGCGGGGGTGCAAACGGGACAGGCAAATCCTTATTTTGTAAGATTTGCAAGTGATGCAAATGCAACGGTTCTTGGCGATGCTGTGACTCAGCAACCCACCTTTTTCTCACTCTGGATTGGAAACAATGATGTATTGGCCTATGCAACCAGTGGAGGTGCAGGTGTAAATCAAGAAGGCAATTTAGACCCTTCAACTTATGGCGGAAACGATATTACAGACCCCAATGTTTTTGCTCAAGTGTATACTAACCTTGTGGCTGCATTAACAGCAAATGGAGCAAAAGGTATAGTAGCAAACATCCCGGATGTTACCACCATCCCTTACTTTAAAACGGTACCCTTTAACCCTGTACCGCTTGATGAGGCCACAGCCGGAGGCGTAAACCAAGCCTATGCTCAATATAACGGTGGTCTTTTACAGGCTGAAGCAGCTCAACTAATTACTTCTGCAGAAAGAGAAGCCAGAACCATTAACTTTTCTGCCGGACAGAATTCGGTTGTCATTGAAGACGAATATCTTACTGATTTATCTGCGTTAGGACTGCCTTCGTTGAGACAAACCACTGCTGAAGATTTAATTGTATTGCCTGCATCCTCTTTTATTGGTACGGTTGTAAACAACAACCCTCAATTGATAAACGGTGTGACAGTTCCGTTAGGAGATCAGTGGGTGCTGGTGCCAGAGGAGCAAGAAGATGTCAAAAATGCAACATTAACATTTAACCAAACCATCGAGGCAATTGCCTTACAAAACGGACTTGCATTTGTGGATACATTTACCATCCTCAATGAAGTTTCAACCGGCGCTGAATTTGATGAATTTGTATTAAACTCAAATCTTGTTACCGGTGGGGCGTTTTCACTTGATGGTGTGCACCCTACTGCAAGAGGTTATGCTTATTTGGCAAACAAATTTATAGAAGCTTTAGATGAAGCTTATGAAACTAAACTGCCCAAAGTAAAAGCCAGTGATTATAATCCTTTTTACTCACCGAGTTTATAAAAACTTTGACCATATAATTAAAAAGCCCGTTTTCACGGGCTTTTTTTATTCCAATATAAATGTTTCATTTAGGGTCCAGTTAGCCCTTATATCAAGTAATTTGGGAAAGTAAATAACTTCTTCCGGCTGACGGCGTTCTAAAAAATCGCCGGTATCCCATTTTCCATTTTCATTAGTATCATAAATAACCCTGACATTGTAGTTTGCAGGGTTTATGTTTTCAAACTCAAAAACAGTCTGC
This sequence comes from uncultured Flavobacteriaceae bacterium, assembly GCA_963975935.1. Lineage (GTDB taxonomy): Bacteria > Bacteroidota > Bacteroidia > Flavobacteriales > Flavobacteriaceae > Planktosalinus. Next base: position 286,871 of record CAXBIQ010000001.1, on the reverse strand, counting down.
TCTTCTTTTGCATACATTTCTTTAGTCACAACGCCTCCTTCAGTAACCAATTGCACTATTAATGGATAAGATTTTGCCTTTTCAATATTAAAAGATAAAAAACCATAATCTGCTGTTGTGCGTGTATTGACTTTAAATGAAAGTGTGTCATTTACCTGTCCAAAGAAGTCCTCTAAAGCTTCCGGAAATAAGGTGAGTGTATAAACCTCTCTTTCTGTTTTTTCAAAATCCACACTTAAGATGTTGCTTCTTTCATCTAACCTTAATTGAAAATCTACAAAAAGGGAATCCTTATTCATTAATTCCATCCGTTCTTTTTCTACGGAAACGATGGGGTTGTTTGCTGTCAGCTCAAGGGTTTGGTCAAAAGCAATCGTGCCGGTTTTAACAGCACTAATGGTCAAGCTGTCAACTTTTTTGTCCTGCATCCGTACATCTAGTGTATCACTATATGTATTGTTTCTAACTTTAAACAGTAAGGAATCTGATTCAATCCCGGGCTTAAACCAATAATATAACGAATCACTTTTAGTATCTTTTGTAATTCTATATTCAAAATCCGGGGGAGCCTGACTTAGTAATTCGATTTTTATTGAATCACCCTTTCCTTCATATCCAAACAGGATCTTCTGACTATTCTGCAAAGAGGGTCTAGCCATAGTGAACTCAGGGATTTCTTTGAATAAATTCAAATGAAAGGTAGTATCTGTGGGAATGTCGATAAATTCATCAACAAAGCCTATTTTATCAATTTTGGGGTCAAAATTATAATTGTTGTTATTGTCCTTTAAACCAATGAGGAGATATTTTCCGGGCTTGAGATTTTCGATTGAGAAAAACTCAGGGCTTCTCAATGTGCTTGATACATAATAGGGTTTCTTGTTATATATCACAGAATCAGTATAGTTTTCATCCACTTCATAGAGCATAACCGTTACCGCTTCTTCCGGAAGGGGTTTTAGTGCATCACTAACGGTTCCCAAAACCTTCAGACTGTCAATATAATTACCGGTTGAAAAAACATATTTGTAAAATTCAAAAGGATTTTCTTCATTGTTATCAACTATACTATTGCCAAAATTAATGCTGTATGTAGTGTTTTCTTTTAAAGTATCAGTAAAGACAATTTTTATATACTTTGAAGTACTGAAGGGAGTTATTATCGGAGCGTTTTCCATTGGCGGAGAGATAATAAGCTGCTGCTGTAAATCTTTTAGTTTGATATATTCATCAAAGTAAATTCTAATTTCTTCGTCATCAAAATTTGTTGAATAGTTTTCAGGCACTGCCCTCTCTATTACAGGAGGGATTGAGTCTCTCAAACCACCCTGGGGATTTCCTCGTTTAGCACAATCAACAAAAGACAAGGAAATCAATACTATAAAAATGAGGTATAAAATTTTGCCTTTCATATTGCAAAGATGCAAAAAATAATAATGTAGCATTGTTCCATTCTATGAATTAAAAACGCATTATTTTGTTATGGCAATAGTCGCAAAACTTAGCTTTATATTTTGCGCTTTTAAAAGTTTTGAAGAGCAGGCTTCCAGAGTAGCCCCTGATGTAATGATATCGTCGACAAGGAGCAGGTGTTTTCCGTTAATTTTTTCAATGTTTTGGCAAATAAAAACTTCCTCCTGACTAAAAATCCTGGAAAATTTTTCCTTAAAAACCTGTGATTTTGTAGGCGTAATTTTCATCAAAACATCATCGATATAGGGCACATCAAGTGCTGATGCTATTTCTTTGCCAAAACCTGCTACTTGATTAAAACCCCTTTGTTTAAATTTCTTTTTGTGCAAGGGCACAGGAATAACAGCATCAATATCCTTGTAAGCTTTGCTGTCGCTTAACTCTTCACCAAGCCACGCTCCAAAAATATATCCCAATTTTTCTGCGCCCCTGTACTTTAATGCATGAACAAATTTTTGAGTAAGTCCATTTTTCCTGAAATAAAAAAGGGCTGTTGCATTTTCTACGGGCACACGGCCATAGAAAATTTTGAGCATTTCATCACTTCCGGTTTTATGAAAAGAAGCAAGGGGCAACTCATGCCTGCATTGAACACAAATTTCTTTATCATTACCTAACAGTTCATTATGACAACCACGGCACAAATTTGGAAAAAATAGATTTAACATATAATTTGTACTATTTATACTTTTTTAAACATATATATCTAAAATGTTAAATTACTTTAGCACAATCTTAACAAGAAATAAAATCAAATCTAACCATTATGGAAACAGAAAACAATAACTCCAAACAAAAATGGCTCATTGGCATACTGGCTGTACTTCTTGTAGCCCTCACGATCTTTACCATTAAACTTTATAACGACTCTCAGGAAACCGCCACCAACCTGGAGATTCAAAAAATGGATATTGAAGAAGAGCTTGAAGAATTGCTTGTAAACTACAATATAGCTATTGAAGAAAACAACTCAAAAGACCGGGATTTGATTGCCGCCCGTGAACGTATTGAAATCCTATTGGATTCTGTTAAAGATTCTCAGGCAAACCTTGATTTAATCAGAAGATACCGTGTTGAAGTTGGAAAATTAAAAACTGAAAGAGACCAGCTTTTCAGAAGAGCAGACAGCTTGCAACTCGCTACCCAAAGGCTCACGATAGAAAGAGACAGCACTTCAAATGTACTCGACCAAACTGTAAAAATTGTAGACTCCATAGCCATGCAAAATGAAGCCTTGGCTAAAGTGGTTGAAAAAGGATCCGCATTAAAAGTATCCCGACTCAAAGGAGAGGGTGTTATCGTAAGAAACAGTGGTAAGATTGTAGATACAGACCGCGCCAGAAGGGCAGACAAAATAAGAACCTGCTTTACACTTAATGCAAATGAAATTGCTGAAAAAGGAGACAAGTTATTATTTGTGCAGGTAATAAACCCCGAAAACAATGTTATAGGAGAAAAGTCAACGGTGAATTTTGAAGAAAATGTTCTGACATACAGTGCCACGTCCAATGTTTTTTATGAAAATCAGGAACTGGATGTATGTGTTCTTGTTAATGTGCTTGAAAACGATTTGATTTCAGGAAACTATACTGTCAATGTTTTTGACGGACCCAGGCTTGTAGCCTCTTCAAACCTTCAGCTAAAATAATTCAGAAATTATCAAAAAATAAAAACCACTATGTCGTGTTACATAGTGGTTTTTTTTAATTTTGCTGAATGATAAACAAAGACGAACATTTCAAGAAAGTCATTTCGCATGCAAAAGAATATGGCTTCATCTTTAGCTCCAGTGAAATTTATGATGGCTTAAGTGCTGTTTATGATTACGCCCAGAACGGCGTTCTCCTTAAAAACAACATTCGCAACTACTGGTGGCAAAGCATGGTGCAAATGCACCAAAACATTGTAGGTCTGGATGCTGCAATACTTATGCACCCTACAACCTGGAAAGCATCGGGGCACGTTGATGCTTTTAACGACCCGCTTATAGATAACAAAGATTCCAAAAAACGCTACCGGGCTGATGTGCTTGTAGAAGACTATGCAGAAAAACTGCACCAAAAAGCACTCAAAGAAATTGAAAAGGCTAAAAAACGATTTGGCGATGCTTTTGATGAAGAGCAGTTTGTAGCCACCAATGATCGTGTAATCAGGTACCGCACACAGCAAAGGGAAATTGTAGAGCGCCTGGCAAAGTCCCTTGAAAAAGAAGACCTTGCCGATGTAAAAGCCCTGATAGAGGAACTTGAAATCGCGGACCCTGAAACAGGCTCAAGAAACTGGACAGATGTCAAGCAATTCAACCTTATGTTTGGCACAAAACTGGGTGCATCTGCAGATTCTGCCATGGACCTATACCTGCGTCCCGAAACGGCACAGGGTATCTTTGTAAACTTTTTAAACGTGCAAAAATCAGGCAGAATGAAGATCCCTTTTGGGATTGCCCAAACCGGAAAAGCTTTCAGAAATGAAATTGTTGCCCGGCAGTTTATTTTCAGGATGCGTGAATTTGAACAAATGGAAATGCAGTTTTTTGTGCGCCCGGGCGATGAATTGAAATGGTATGAATACTGGAAGGAAAAACGATACAACTGGCACCTTTCCCTCAATATGGGGGAAGAAAATTACCGCTTTCATGACCATGAAAAAATGGCCCATTATGCCAATGCAGCGACTGATATTGAATTTGATTTTCCTTTCGGTTTCAAAGAATTGGAAGGAATTCATTCCCGTACAGATTTTGATTTAAAAGCACACGAAAAGTTTTCAGGAAAAAAATTACAGTTCTTCGACCCTGAATTGAACAAAAATTATGTGCCATACGTTATTGAAACCTCCATAGGCCTGGACAGGATGTTCCTTGCAGTTTTCAGTAAAGCTCTGGAAGAAGAAACCCTTGAAGATGGCAGCAGTCGGGTGGTTTTAAAAATTCCGGCAGTGATAGCACCCACAAAAGTGGCCATATTACCCCTTTTGAAGAAAGACGGCCTTCCTGAAATTGCTCATAAAATTGTAGATGAACTCCAATGGGGTTTTCAGGTAGCTTATGATGAAAAGGATGCCATAGGACGAAGGTACAGGCGTCAGGATGCTCTGGGCACTCCCTTTTGTATCACTGTAGACCACGACACAATTACAGACAACACAGTTACCATCAGGTTTCGGGATTCTATGAAACAGGAACGCATTGCAATTGAGAAGATTTCTGAAATTGTCAATGATGAAATTGCCCTAAAAAACTGGATGAAATAAATTTTCTTATTTTTAAATACCAAAAAGTCATTAACACAACAACTCTTTTAGTTAAATTAATGACTTTTTATTTAAACACAATGTGTTGAATTTCAACATTTTTAAGTCATTTCCTTCATCATCAACAAATAAATGCTTAAATTCATAACAAAAGCTATATCTGGTTATTTTTTAATGTCTTAGGGTTGTTTTGTTGATTTTAAAATTCTTATATTTGCGGTCTTGAAAAAAATTAATTTTTAATCCCTAAAATATTTTAGAATGACAAAAGCAGATATCGTAGCTAAAATTTCAGAAAAGCTAGGAATGGAAAAAGGAGATGTTCAAGCAACTGTAGAAAGTTTCATGACAGAAGTAAAAAACTCTTTGGAAAGTGGTGACAATGTATACTTAAGAGGTTTTGGAAGTTTTATCATCAAAACAAGAGCAGAAAAGACCGGACGTAACATTTCAAAAAACACAACTATAAAAATACCTGCACACAACATCCCTGCATTTAAACCTGCAAAAGTTTTTGTTGAAGGGGTAAAGGAAAATGTAGTCGTTAAATAAAAATAATAACTTAAAAAAGATACACTATGCCAAGTGGTAAAAAAAGAAAAAGACACAAGGTAGCAACCCATAAGCGCAAAAAAAGAAGCCGCGCTAATCGCCATAAGAAAAAGTAGTTTCTAACTACTTTTTTTAGTTAAGAGAATACCGTTCTTTGAAAAAGAAATTTTATTGACATACAGTGGTTTTTGGGTAAACCATTGTAGTCACACTAAGGTTTCACCGGGTATTATTCTTACTTTAACAGTAAGAAACCTGTGAGAAATATTGTTTAATCCATCTGTCCTGAAACGCTTTTAAAGCAAAAAACGGGGCGGATATAAATTACTAAGAGTGAACTACGAATTATTTATCAGATCCAGTTCCTCAGAAGTTGATTTTGCCCTTCTTAAAGATGGAAAACTAATTGAATTGCATAAGGAAGAAGATGACAGTGAATTTGCTGTTGGTGACGTGTTTATCGCCAAAACCCGCAAAACTGTCCCGGGCCTCAATGCCGCTTTTGTTAATGTAGGATACGAAAAAGACGGATTCTTGCATTATCAGGACTTAGGACCACAACTCCCTTCCGTATTAAAATTCACAAAACTTGTAAGCACAGGTAAACTTAAAGATTACTCTTTAAAGAATTTCCCATTTGAGAAAGATATTGATAAAAATGGCAAGATTAACGAAGCCATAAAATCAAATCAATCCATCTTGGTTCAAATAGTAAAAGAACCCATCTCCACAAAAGGACCCAGAATAAGTTCTGAGTTGTCACTGGCGGGGAGATATATCGTTTTGGTTCCTTTTTCTGACCGCGTTTCTATTTCACAAAAAATAGAGTCAAAAGAAGAAAAAGACCGTTTAAAACGATTGGTACAAAGCATCAAACCAAAAGGTTTTGGTGTTATTATAAGAACCGTAGCAGAGGGTAAAAAAGTAGCAGAACTGGACAAAGATTTACAAAACTTGCTCGACCGCTGGTCTGCAATGTGTAAAAAGCTACAAAACGCGCACCACCCATCTAAAGTAATGAGTGAAATGAACAGAGGCCTGTCCCTTATCAGAGATTTGCTTAATGATTCTTTCACAGCCATACATATTGATGATGAGACGCTTTATTTTAAAATTAAGGATTATGTGCACGAAGTTGCACCACAAAAAGAATCAATCGTTAAGTTGTATGACTCCAAGGTTCCCATTTTTGAAAAATTTGGGATTGAAAGACAAATTAAAATGTCTTTCGGCCGTACGGTTTCGGGAAACAAGGGTGCCTATCTCGTGATAGAACACACAGAAGCCCTTCACGTTGTCGATGTAAATAGCGGTAACCGCTCAAACAAATCAGACAGCCAGGAAGCTACTGCACTTGAAGTCAATTTAATTGCCGCAACAGAGCTGGCTCGCCAACTCCGCCTGCGGGATATGGGAGGGATTATTGTAGTCGATTTTATCGATATGTCAAATCCCAACCACAGAAAGCAACTGTTTAATCACTTGCGTGATGAAATGAAAGATGACCGGGCAAAACATAAAATTTTGCCTCCCAGTAAATTTGGTTTAATCCAGATTACACGACAACGCGTTAGGCCTGAAATGAATATTAAAACCCGTGAGTTAGATCCTAACGGGGAAGCGGGAGAAGTTGAAGCTCCCATTTTAATCATTGACAGGATTAACAGCGATTTAAAAAGATTATTGAAAAAAGACTATAAAAAGATAACTTTAAACACACATCCTTTTATAGCAGCCTTCTTAATAAAAGGCTTTCCATCGATACGTTCTAAATGGTTTTTAGAACATAAAAAATGGGTGAAAATTCAACCAAGAGATGCTTACACATATCTCGAATATCATTTTTTTGATAAAGATGGTAAAGAGATAAAATAATAAAAGCGCTGAATCCTGAACTGGGTCTCAGCGCTTTTTGCTTTTATATACTTTTTTAGATTCTAGCCTTTCAAATTGGCACTCATATATTCCCTGTTCATACGGGCGATGTTTTCCAGCGAAATACCTTTGGGACATTCAATCTCACAGGCACCTGTATTGGAACAGTTTCCAAAACCTTCTTCATCCATTTGGCGCACCATATTAAGCACACGGTCTGTCGCTTCTACCTTTCCCTGTGGCAATAAGGCAAATTGCGATACTTTAGCCGAAACAAACAACATCGCCGAGGCATTTTTACAAGCCGCAACACACGCCCCGCAACCAATACAGGTTGCTGCATCAAAGGCCTTGTCTGCATCGTGTTTATTCACCGGTATCGCATTGGCATCAATTGTGTTCCCCGAAGTGTTTACCGAAATAAACCCGCCCGCATGTTGGATTCTGTCAAACGAACTCCTGTCAACAACCAGATCCTTTATTACCGGAAATGCTTTTGCCCTGAAGGGTTCTATGTAAATAGTATCCCCGTCTTTGAAAGTGCGCATGTGCAACTGGCAGGTGGTAATCATCCTGTCAGGACCATGAGGCTCACCGTTGATTTGTAATGAGCAGGAGCCGCAAATACCTTCACGGCAATCATGATCAAAGGCAACCGGCTCTTCACCTTTATTGTTCAATTGCTCATTGAGCATATCGAGCATGTCAAGAAAAGACATATCAGGTGAAACATCATCGATTTTATAGTCAACTATTCTTCCTTTTTTACCGGCATCAGACTGACGCCATATTTTTAGGGTTAAATTCATAATTTTTAGACTTTAATGGTGAGAACTGAGGGTTAGTCTATAGTCTAACATCTCAAGTCTCAAATCTTATTTATAGCTACGAGTAACCAGTTTAATGTTTTCAAAATTCAATTCCTCCTTATGCAATACTGCTTCGCTGGGTTTTCCTTTGTATTCCCACGCAGCCACATAGGCAAAGTTTTCATCATCACGCAGAGCTTCGCCTTCTTCAGTTTGATATTCTTCACGGAAGTGACCTCCACACGATTCATTTCTGTGTAAAGCATCTTTTGCGAAAAGCTCTCCAAGCTCAAGAAAATCTGCAACACGCAATGCTTTTTCCAACTCCTGGTTTAATCCGTCTGCGGCGCCGGGAACCCTCACTTCTTTGTAAAATTCATCACGCAAAGCTGCAATCTCTTCGATGGCTTCATTTAATCCTTTGGCATTTCTTGCCATCCCTACTTTGTCCCACATGATTTTTCCAAGGCGTTTGTGGAAATGGTCCACGGTTTTAGTCCCTTTGTTGTTCATAAAGTGTTCTATCTGGGAACGAACATTTTTTTCAGCGGCTTCAAATTCGGGTAGGTCTGTTGATATTTTTCCGGTACGGATGTCATTTGCCAGATAATTCCCAATCGTGTAAGGCAACACAAAATAGCCGTCTGCCAGACCCTGCATCAATGCAGAAGCTCCTAAACGGTTCGCGCCGTGATCAGAGAAATTGGCTTCACCAATAGCATAACAACCTTCAATAGTCGTCATCAAATTGTAATCCACCCAAATGCCCCCCATCGTGTAATGCACGGCAGGATAGATCATCATTGGGGTTTCATAGGGATTCTGATCGACAATTTTTTCATACATCTGAAAGAGGTTCCCATATTTATTGGCCACCACTTCAGTTCCTAATTTCTTAACTAATTGTGAGTCGTTTTCATCGAGGTGCTTTACTCTGGCTTGTTCTTTTCCATAGCGTTCTATTGCTGCGGCGAAATCAAGATACACGGCCTCCCCTGTTTTATTAACACCAAACCCGGCATCACAACGTTCTTTTGCTGCCCTTGAGGCCACATCACGCGGCACCAGGTTTCCGAAAGAAGGGTATCTTCTTTCCAGGTAGTAATCCCTGTCCTCCTCTTTTAAATCAGTGGGCTTTAATTTTCCTTCGCGAATTGCTTTGGCGTCTTCCAGTTTTGCAGGCACCCAGATTCTTCCGTCATTACGTAAAGATTCAGACATCAAGGTCAATTTTGACTGATGGTCCCCGGATACGGGAATACATGTAGGGTGAATTTGTGTATAACACGGATTGGCAAAATAAGCTCCTTTTTTATGAATTTTCCAGGCTGCGGTAACATTGCTTCCCATCGCGTTGGTTGAAAGGTAAAACACGTTTCCGTACCCACCTGTTCCTAAAACAACAGCATGTGCTGAGTGTCTTTCGATTTCACCTGTAACCAGATTTCGGGCGATAATTCCCCTGGCTTTTCCGTCAACGATAACCAAATCGAGCATCTCGTGACGGTTATACATTTTTATTTTTCCGCGACCTATCTGGCGGTTCATTGCAGAATAAGCACCCAATAAAAGTTGTTGTCCCGTTTGTCCTTTGGCATAAAACGTTCTGGAAACCAACACACCACCAAAAGAGCGGTTGTCCAGCAAGCCACCATATTCACGGGCAAAAGGCACACCTTGCGCTACACATTGATCAATGATATTTGCGGAAACCTCAGCCAGACGATAAACATTGGATTCACGTGAACGGTAGTCACCTCCTTTTACGGTATCATAAAAAAGACGGTGTGTAGAATCACCATCGCCCTGATAGTTTTTTGCGGCATTGATTCCGCCCTGAGCGGCTATAGAGTGTGCACGACGGGGCGAATCCTGAAAGCAAAATGCTTTTACATTATAGCCCAACTCGGCAAGTGTTGCAGCAGCAGAACCTCCGGCAAGACCGGTTCCCACAACAATGACGTCAATATTACGCTTGTTGGCAGGGTTTACCAGGTTGATTTTATTTTTATGATTGGTCCATTTTTCAGAAATGGGACCTTCGGGTGTTTTTGAATCTAGAGTTGCCATACTACATTATTGATTTAAGTGGTGATACAAAGCAATAAAAATAAATCCGAGCGGGATGAGTATTGCAAATGCTACTGTAAAACCTTTGAGGCCTTTTGAATATTTATTATTGAAGCCAATAGATTGAAACGAGGATTGAAACCCATGTAACAGGTGCATTGCCAAAAAGACAAATGAAATGACATACGCCCAGGTCCTTATGGGGTCGTGAAATTTTTCTACTGTTTCTGCGTAGTATCTAGTCGCATCTTCAGGGTGGGATTCCACATATTTGTGTACCATTTCAGGAATCCAGAAATCATAGAAATGCAGTGCTAAAAACGCAAGGACAACAAGTCCTGACCATATCATATTTCTTGACATCCAGGTAGAGTTTGCTCCCCCTGAGAATTTTGCATAGCTCACATTACGGGCATTGCGGTTTTTGATTTCAAGAACAAACCCCATAACAAAGTGAAAGATGACGCCAAAAATCAAAATGGGCTGGGCTACATATTGCACAACGGGATTGGTTCCCATAAAGTGGGATAATTCATTGAATGTGTCTGCGCTAAAAACCGAAGTAAAATTGATAAAAAAATGCTGTGCTAAAAAGATGACTAAAAATAGTCCTGAAAGTGCCATTGCAAACTTTCTTGCAATAGTTGCTTTTAAAAATCCGCTCATTTGAAGTTATTTAACAATAAGGTCTACAAAAATACGATGCAAGTGCTATATCTACAAACTTTGATGTGGTTATCGTTCGCTATTTAGAATGGTTATAAAATGTTTACTATTAGTATCCCTGTTTAGGCTGGTCATCTTTTAGCCTCGTATAGGGATACTAGCACCTTACTCCATATCAAAGGCTGGGATAAAGCGACCCTTAGCTTTTTTAGAATTATTTTAAATAAAGACCCTCAAACATCTTCCTTCCAAAACTCAAGAGACTTAGTCCACCACTAGTTCCTGCGTTTTCTTCACCCCATTCAAAGTGATTTGCACAGTATAAGTCCCTTTCGGCAAATAGTATTCTCCATTTTGTTTCTCATCGATAGTGGCTTCCTTATTTTCTTTTAAATAGGCTTTTCTTCCGTTTTCCGAAAGAGTTACGTCATATTCATAGGTATTAAATCCTTTATCGACATTCATGTTATTGCTGTATAAGGTTGCTCCTTTTTCGGTTTTTACCGCAATGGTTGCAGTGCCGGTGTGCCCGCTGTAGAAGTGGATTTCTGTTGATGGCTCAATGGGCTCCCTCCAGCTACTCCAACTGCTTCCCCAACGATTTGAATGTCGCACCTTGTCTGCATCAAAAACGATTAAATCTTCGTTGAGGCTTTCCAGGCTCATTTCCTGAAGCATCGCGATGTTTGTCTTGTAGATAGAACGGCCATGGGTTCCTAAAATCAAATCTTTGGCTTCGGCCTGAATGCGTAAATCATGCACAGCAACATTCGGCAAATTGGAGGAAAAGCGATCCCAGCTTTCACCACGATTAAAGGTGACATACGCACTGTTATCCGTTCCCAGGTAAAGAATGTTTTCATTGGCAGGATCTTCCCTGATGACATTTACAGGTGATAATGGCAAATTACCGTTGATATTTTTCCAGGTCTTTCCATAGTCTTCACTCACATACACATAGGGTTTAAAGTCATCCCAACGGTAACCGTTAAGGGTAACATATACCCGTTCTTTTTTGTGCTTTGAAGCAATCACACGCGACACCCATAAATCCTGCGGAAAACTATCAGAGATTTTCTCCCAGCTTCCTCCGCTGTTTTTGGAAATGTGAAGCAGGCCGTCATCACTTCCGGCATAGAGCAAGCCAAACTGAAAAGGCGACTCGTCAATAGATGTCAACGTTCCGTAAGCAACATTTCCTTTTTTACCCCCTTTTGTCAAATCTGGAGAAATGGCGGTATAATCATCCCCTTGATTCATGGAGCGCATGAGTTTATTTCCGCCATAGTATAGTATGTCTTGATTGTGTTTGGAAAGTAAAATAGGTGTTTGCCAATTAAAGCGGTAAGGTGCCTCACCGAGCTCGTGTTTGGGTTGTATGTATGTGGTTTTGTCCTGATCTCTGTCAATCCTGAAATAATTTCCAAACTGAAAGCCGGTATACACTATATCAGGGTTGCGTTCATCTACCTCTATATACATCCCGTCACCGCCCATCAACTCCTTATAAGGATAGTCGCCGGTATTGTGCCATCGCATGGAATGGGAATAGTTGTTGGGTCCTACCCAAACGCCATTATCCTGCGAACCTGCATACACATTGTAAGGTGTTTGATTATCCACTTGCAGGGCATATACCTGCATTACGGGTGTGGAGTTTGCTTTGAGCCAGCTTTCGCCGTCATCATATGTAATGTTGACCCCACCATCGTTTCCGTTGATTAAGTGACCTGATTTGTTGGGGTTTAACCACAGTGCATGATGATCAACGTGCACATTGGGTGCATCCATTGATTTAAAAGTTTTTCCGCCATCTTTTGATTTTAAAATGGGAACTCCAAAAATGTATATTGCATTGGGATTGTTGTGCTCTACACGAATTTCACCAAAGTAATATCCATAAGAATAATAGATGTCATCCAGAAAATCATCGTGGGTTTTGGTCCAGGTTTTTGCGCCATCAGTTGATTTATACACTTCAGCTCCAATCACGGGTGTGTCAAAAAGCATGGCATTCGCATCTTCGAGGTACTTGGCCAAATCTTCCGGTTTAACAGTTCCGCCACTTACCATTTGTTTTACATTTTCGGCACGGTATTTTTCCTGAAAATTATTTTCCCGTAAAAAACGGTTTAAAGCACTATTATCCAAAGCCATAAATTGAGCAACCGTCATGGTTTTAAAATCATCTTTGGTGAGAATGCCTTCGGCTTGAGAATCTTTTCCTTTGGGCCTGAAATCCTGATTATCGTGAAAAGCATACACCGTATTGGCGTCATAAACAGCCAAACCAATCCTCCCTACGCCTTTTCCTGTTGGAAAACCACTTCCTTCCACTGAAACTTTCGTCCAGGTGTTTCCGGCATCGGCACTTTTATAAATAGCCGAACCCTCACCGCTGCCTTCAAAATGCCAGGCTTTTCGGTCTCGTTGCCACGAGGTAGCATATAGCACATTAAAATTCTTGGGGGCTGCCTCCAGATCGATGACTCCGGTTTCACTGTTTATAAAAAGTTTTTTATTCCAGGTTTTTCCACCGTCCAACGTTTTATAAATACCTCGCATTTCATTTGAGGAATACAGATGTCCTCCAACAGCAACCAGAACCTCATCAGGGTTGTTTGGGTTGATGATAATACGTCCGATATGATGGGAGTCTTCAAGCCCCACATTTTGCCAGGTTTTTCCTTTGTCTGTTGATTTTAAAATACCGATTCCCGCATAAGAAGAACGGGAAGAATTGTTTTCTCCGGTGCCTGCCCAAATGGTTCCGTTATTCCAATCTACGGCTATATCCCCAAGGTTTTGTGTTGGAGCATTGTCCATCACCGGGGTAAAGCTTGTGCCGTTATTATTGGTGTGCCATAAGCCACCGCTGGCATAAGCAACATAAAATTCGGTGGGATCTTTGGGATTGACATCCAAATCTACCACGCGCCCACTCATTATAGTGGGGCCTATGTTTGTGAAATGAAGATTTTTAACGAGTGATGTTTGTGTGAGTGTTTCTGTTTGTTCCAGGGCATTTTGCAATTCAGCAGCTATTGTTGCAGCAGGTTGTGCAAATGAAAAAGAAATAAAGAAGCAAACGACGAATGAGGAGAAAATGGATTTCATGAATGTTGATTTTTTAGCGTGTTGAAAATAACCATTTACAAATTGGTTTCAAAATAAATTTTTTAGATTCTCATCTATAGTCCTTTTTCGATTCATTTCCTTTAAGTAACTTTGTGTTTTTCGCTGTAAAGCGAAAGGATTGAATAGAGTTATAAACCTTTAAAATATGAGATTCCCGTCTTCGCGGGAATGACTGTATGAAATACCACACAATAGACAAAGCCCTTTACATCAAAAACCGCAAAAACTTTATGGCGCAAATGAAACCTAAAAGTTTAGCCGTTTTTAATTCAAATGATATTTACCCTATTAGTGCAGACAGCACCATGCCGTTTCAACAGGCACGTGATATTCTTTATTTAAGTGGCGTGGACCAGGAAGAAAGTATCCTGCTTTTATTTCCCGATGCCCCGGACCCTAAAAAGCGGGAAGTGCTTTTTCTGAAAGAAACCAACGAGCACATTGCCGTGTGGGAAGGTGAAAAATTGACCAAAGAACGTGCTTTTGAAGTGAGTGGTATCCAAACGGTTTACTGGTTGCAGGAATTTGACAAAGTATTTTTTGAACTCATGACTCAGACGGAAACCATTTACTTTAACACTAATGAACACTACCGTCAGGCTGTAGAGACCCAAACCCGTGAAGACCGTTTTATTGCAAAAACAAAAGAAAAATTTCCGGCGCACCAGTGGGCAAAAAGCAATCCTATTTTACAACGTTTGCGAAGCATAAAAGATCCTATCGAAATCGAACTGATGCAAAAAGCCTGTGACATTACCGAAAAAGGTTTCCGAAGGATATTGAATTTTGTCAAGCCCGGTGTGATGGAATATAATCTGGAAGCTGAGTTTATGCATGAATTCCTGAACAACCGTTCCCGAGGCTTTGCCTACACCCCCATTATCGCCAGCGGAAACAATGCCAATGTTCTTCACTATGTTGAAAACAATCAGGAATGCAAAGCCGGTGATCTGATTTTGCTGGATGTGGGGGCCGAGTATGCCAATTATTCCAGCGATATGAGCCGCACGATTCCCGTTTCCGGAAAATTCACAAAACGGCAGAAAGAAGTCTATAATGCTGTAAACCGCGTTAAAAATGAAGCTACTAAGCTGCTGGTTCCCGGTGCGCTTTGGAAAGAATACCACGTGGAAGTGGGAAAACTGATGACTTCAGAGCTCCTTGGTCTCGGTCTTCTGGACAAAGCCGATGTTCAAAACGAAAACCCCGACTGGCCGGCTTATAAAAAATACTTTATGCACGGAACCTCCCATCATATTGGTCTGGACACGCACGATTATGGCATTCTTTGGGAGCCGATGAAACCCAATATGGTTTTTACGGTGGAACCGGGAATTTATATTCCTGAAGAAGGCTTTGGAATTCGTCTGGAAGATGACGTAGTGGTTCAGGAAAAAGGAGAGCCTTTTAATCTGATGTGCAACATTCCCATTGAAGCAGAGGAGATTGAAGATTTGATGAATAAATAGTTTTCTAGAAACTAAAACTTGAAAAACGACTTACAGGGATGTGGGTCGTTTTTTTGTTTCAATCACATTTCCTGTAATCAATGCCAGGAAAGCTGGCAGTAACCACACCAGGTAATACAAAAAAAAACATAAAATATAATACAATATATTAAATTGAATTATGGGGAAACCGGAATCCCAAAATCCAGCATAGTTCCTTTTAGTTTAGCATGAGCAAACAACCCATGCAACGAAATGGAACCTGCAGAAATAACAAAACCTAAAGCAACCCAACCCCAGTCTGTACCAGTTTGAAAGCCTAAAAAAGGGGTAATATCAAATCTCCTGCTCCAAAAAAATAAGGCAAACAAGGCAAAACCGGTGATAAAAATTTCTTTAGTTTTATTCATATGTCGCAACTACCTTTGCAATATAGAATTTTGCAATGATATTAAATTTCAAAGAGTCCGAAATATTTTACACCCGAAAGGGGACCGGCAAAGCTGTCGTTTTGTTACACGGTTTTCTGGAAAACGCTTCAATGTGGGAACCCTTTTTGGATACTTTGAAGCAGAAGCATACCACTATTGCTGTTGATTTGCCCGGTCATGGAAAAAGCGCCTCCATTGGTTATGTGCACACCATGGAAATGATGGCAGAAGCAGTAAAGGAGGTGCTTTTAAAAGAGAATATTTTGAGTGCAACATTCATTGGCCATTCCATGGGGGGCTATGTAGCTTTGGCATTTGCCGAAAAATATCCCCAAATAATTGAAAAACTTGTTCTTTTAAATTCAACTTCAAAAAAAGACTCTTTAGAACGGAAGAATAACAGGGACCGGGCAATTGAGCTTGTAAAACAAAACAAAAAAGGGTTTTTGAGCATGGCTATTAGTAATCTTTTTGCCGAAAAAAACCGCGAACGTTTTAAACAGGAAATCACACAGTTGAAAAAAGAAGCTCTTACGATGCCCGTGCAGGGAATTATTGCCACGCTTGAGGGAATGAAAATTAGAAAAGACCATACTTTAACTCTGGCTGAATTTTCCAAACCCAAATATATTATTTCAGGCATTCAGGACCCGATTATGCCATATAAAGAACAAGAAAAATTGGCAAAAAAATGTGGCTGCACCTTTATCAGTCTGGACGGAGGTCATATGAGTACTATTGAAAACAAAGATGAAACGTTAAACTTTGTGCATTTCATCGAATAAAATATACCTTTTATCGTTTATATAGCATTTTTTTGTACGTTTATGTTAACTAACTAAAACTGTCCGACTATGCACAACGCTACCCCCAAAGCAACCTCATCAATCGGCAAAATTGTCTGCTCAACCATAGGGCACAATTACAAGGAAACAAACAGAATAAATGAAGTCATCTCTGAATATCGATGCACCTGTTGCGGTCATGAGGTGACAGAAAATGTAAATGGTTATCTTGAAGTGCTTACTCCCAAAATGAGAGATATCAATGCATGTCTTTCGGGATTCATTCAGAAAAAAATGAGGCGTGCAACTTATTCAGAAGCTTCCTGAAAAGAATTCCAGCCCCTCGCCTTTAAAGGTATTTTAGTATTTGCCCTAGTTATCAAATGCATGCCCTCATTTTGGTTAGTCATATGACCTATGACAGACAAATGAGGGTTTGCCTTAATTTTTGGAAAGTCTTCTGTTGAAATAGTAAAAAGCAATTCATAATCTTCACCTCCGCTCAATGCGACTGTAGTACTGTCCAACTTGAACTCTTCACAAGTTGAAATTACCTGCGGGTCAAGCGGGATTTTATCTTCATATAAATTACATCCTACTTTTGAATTTTTGCACAAATGAATTGTTTCAGAAGATAGCCCGTCACTGATGTCAATCATGGATGTGGGATTTACCTCAAGGTCTGCCAGCAGTTTTTTGACATCTTTTCTGGCTTCGGGCTTGAGTTGGCGTTCAATAAGGTATGTATATGGACTTAAGTCCGGTTGATTGTTTGGGTTTACTTTGAATACTTGTTTTTCCCTTTCCAGAATCTGCAACCCCAGATAAGCACCTCCCAGATCTCCCGTCACAACAAGCAAATCGTTTTCTTTTGCACCGCTGCGATATGTTAATTCCTCTTTTTTGGCAAAGCCTAAAGCTGTAATACTTATAATCAAACCACGTGTGGAAGAAGTGGTATCGCCTCCCACAACATCAATATTGTAAATCTTTGCAGCTGTTTTGATTCCTGCATATAATTCATCAACGGCTTCCAGTGGAAAGCGATTGGAAATAGCAATGGAAACAGTAATTTGCGTGGCTTCAGCATTCATAGCATATACATCAGAAAGATTTACTATGACTGCCTTATATCCTAAATGCTTCAAAGGCATATAACTCAAATCAAAATGAACACCTTCAATCAATAAGTCAGTGGTGATAACCATGTGTTTTTCGGTATCGAAAATTACGGCTGCATCATCTCCAATACCATGTTTTGTTGAGGAATGTTTTATATCAAAATCTTTTGTAAGATGATCAATAAGTCCAAATTCTCCCAGGGACGCAATATTTTTATTTGTTTCTTTATTTTCTGATGCCATAACTTTTTAAAACTTTTTACAAAATTAAACTTATTTTAAAGAACAGCCTTCTGTATGAGAACCAAATAGTTAATATGCTATTAAAATTAAGAGAGCATAAAGTCTTTTAACATCACGGGTGCTGAAAAAATTATAAAAAAATCGTAGTATTGTTAGTCGTTTATACTAATACTTGCCCTCGATGAAAAATAAATTACTTTTTATAGCATTTATAGTTCCCTTAATTTCATTTTCTCAGGAACCATGTGAAAATGGTTTTGCCGGAATATTTCCTTGTGATGGGTATGATTTACAAGCACATCTTGACCTTGCTTTTTTAGATGCATCTTCCGGAAATGATTCCTGGGGCTGGACAGATCCAGATAACGGAAACGAATATGCACTCGTGGGCCTGAGAAACGGAACTGCTTTTATTGATATTTCAGACCCTGTAAATCCTGTCTATTTAGGAAAATTGCCCACCCAAACAGAAAATAGTACCTGGAGAGATATAAAAGTGTATGCTGACCACGCTTTTATTGTAAGTGAGGCTCCCGATCACGGTATGCAGGTTTTTGATTTAACCCGGTTGCGAAATGTCAACACCCCCCCTGAAACCTTTACCGTTGACGCACATTATGACGGCTTTGGCCGCGCACATAACATTGTCATTAATGAAGAAAACGGTTATGCATATGCCGTGGGAACCCAAACTTTTAACGGCGGCCCCCATATTGTTGACATTCAAGACCCATTAAATCCTGAATTTGTCTCAGGCTATGATGTAAATGATTATACACATGACGCACAGGTTGTCAATTATACAGGTCCAGACGCTGATCATTTTGGCAAGGAACTTTACATTGGAAGCAACGAGAATGAAGTGGTGATTCTGGATGTCACAGATAAAGCAAACGTACAGTTTATAAGTGCCGTGAGTTATACAAACATAGGCTACACCCATCAGGGATGGCTCACAGAAGATCACCGCTATTTTCTTTTGGGTGATGAAACTGATGAGTTAGGTTTTGGATTCAACACACGCACCATCATTTTTGATTTTACCGACTTAGATAATCCCGCGCAATTATTTGATTATACAGGCCCCACGGAAGCTGTTGACCACAATGGTTATGTGAGGGGAAATAACTTTTATTTGGCCAACTACTCAGCCGGAATGCGGGTTATTGACATTTCAGATATTGAAAACCAGAATATAGACGAAATTGGTTTTTTTGATACAAACCCGAGTGATAACGCTGCCGGTTTTGACGGTGCTTGGAGTGTTTATCCTTATTTTGCCAGCGGAAACATTGTAATCAGCGATACTGAAAGAGGTTTTTTTCTTGTTAAAGATCCCGATTTTCTTACGGCAGGAGAATTTCAGAAACCTGATATTACCCTTTTTCCCAATCCTGCAAAAAACTACATAACCTTAAGCACAGGAAACACAGAAATTGCTTCTATCCAGATTTATAATACTATTGGGCAAAAAATAATAGAATTCACTGATATGAATGCACCCAAAAGAACGATTGACATTTCCTCTCTTTCTAAAGGAATGTATTATATTTCGGTAAACGGCACAATGAATAAAAAATTTCTAAAAAATTAACTGTGTTTTTCAAAAATCCCCATACCAGACTTTTCATTTTTATTTTTTTATTTGGAGCCCTTGCTGCTTGTAAGAAAGATGATGATAGCGGTATAGTTGCTGATGACGACGGAAGCATAGTAACAGATGATTTACCTCCCGCTAGTTTTACCGGAGAAATTGAATGGTCTAAAACCTTTGGCGGAAGCAGGGAAGACGAAGCAATATCAATGGTTGAAACGGCAGACGGCGGGTATGCAATTGTTGGTTATACCTTGAGCAATGACGGGGATATTGTCGACAAAACATCAACAGATGCTGATTTTTGGCTGTTAAAACTAAATACCGAAGGTGAACTCCTTTGGAGCAAAACATATGGGGGCTCTCTGGATGACAGGGCCACAAAGCTTATCAACACAAGTGATGGCGGTTTTGCCATTATTGGTTTTACCAGAAGCAATGACGGAGATGTATCTAATAACAATGGGTTTTATGATTACTGGCTATTAAAATTGGATACATCGGGAACTATGATGTGGGAAAAAACATATGGCTTCAATGGAAATGATCAAGGACAATCTGTTGTTCAAACCCAGGATGGCGGCTATTTCCTTACAGGGTTTCTGGATTTTGAAGGCAGGCAGGCTATTCAGCAAACGGAAACTGGAAGATCAGGCAACAGGCATGGTGTAGGCGAATTTTGGGGAATCAAAACAGATGCCTCCGGAAATGAACAATGGAATCAATATTATGGCGGCACAAATAATGACAGGAGTTATGATGTTGTCCAAACTGAAGATGGTGGGTTTATAATGGTGGGTAACACTGAAAGCGATGATTTTGACATAACAAACCCAAAAGGAAGTTATGATTTTTGGGCGGTACGAATTGATGATCAAGGTAACCTCTTGTGGCAAAAAAATTATGGCGGCTCATCTATCGAAATTGCATATGCAATAAGTAAGACAAATGACGGCAACTATCTGATTACCGGTGACACCCGAAGTTCAGATCAGGATGTGAGCAACCACAAAGGAAATGCTGATGCCTGGCTCATTAAAATCAATGACTCAGGTGATTTGCTTTGGCAAAAAACATTTGGCGGAGCCGAATTTGACACAGGCCGTTCAATTTCAGAAATGCCCAATGGAAACCTCTTGCTTTTCGGGTCATCCCGAAGTGCCGACCAGGATGTCTCCACCAACTATGGCCAAAGTGATTTCTGGCTTGTTATTACAGGCCCCACCGGAAATATTATATTCGAAAAAAACTATGGCGGGAGCGCGCTTGATTTTGGAAACTCAAGCCTTTTATCATCCACCGGAAATATAATCCTGGCAGGAAGCACAGAAAGCACTGATTTTGATGTATCCAATAATCAGGGTTCAAAAGACGTTTTGGTAATAAAGCTTAAAAATTAAATGCTATGAAAAACCTGCTTTTTATGATTGCGCTTTCTTTTCTAGTGAGTGCCTGTGGGAGTGATGATGACAATACCCCTCCAGCGGTAGCAATCAATTTAAATTTTTCCCAAACTTTTGACAATACAGCGTTTACCAACTCAGACTTATCCACTACAATTTATACAAATGAAATGGAACAAGAACTCACCATTTCCCGTTTGCGGTATTTAATATCCAAAATGGAATTGAAAAATAGTTCAGGAGAAACCTATCCCATTGGTGATTATCACATAGTAGATGTTTCTAATGCAGCAACCTTATCACGAAACACAAATGCAAGTATTCCGGAAGGAACTTACACACTCTCCTTTATATATGGATTTAAAGAAGAGGACAATGTTGATGGTGCCTATCCGGATTTAAACGCTGTGTCATGGAACTGGCCTGCCATGCTGGGCGGCGGGTACCATTTTTTACAAATGGACGGCAATTATAACGTAAATACAGAACCCGCTCCCTTTAACTTCCACAATGGAACAGCACGAGTCAGTGAGGGTGTTTTTGAACAAAATTTTGTTCGAGTTGATCTCACAAATCCCCTTCAGATTGAAGAAGGTGTTGTGATAGCAATACAAATGGATATTGCGGAGTGGTTTAAAAACCCCAACATCTGGGATTTTAACGTATACAATACTAGCTTAATGCCTAATTATGAAGCACAAAAACTAATGCAGGAAAACGCAGCAACCGTTTTTAGTGCTTCTGTAGAATAATATTTTTTGATTAAGAAAATAACATATGGTTTCCTAACAATAATTTTTTTCATTTCCTGCTCAGGTGATGATAGTGATACCTATGTAGCTACTCCCGTGGAGCTTGAAATCCCCGAGATATTTGCCCAATACCTTATTGCACCGATAACTTCAACTGAAAACCCCCAAACTGTTCAAGGGGTTTCTCTGGGAAGAAAACTCTTTTTTGACCCCATACTTTCCGGTAACGGAACACAAGCTTGTGCTGACTGCCATCGCCCTCAAAATGCATTTTCTGACCCACGCCGGTTCAGTGTGGGCATCGACGGTATTGAAGGTTTTAGAAATTCTATGCCACTACAAAACCTGGCCTGGAATTATGATGAGCGCTTTAACTGGGATGGGAGTGCCATAACACTTGAAGAACAGATTTTTGAGCCTGTTAGAAACCCTATTGAGATGAACAATACCTGGTCTCAGGCCGTGGCAAGTTTGCAAAACCACTCACAGTATCCTGCACTTTTCAGGGAGGCTTTCGGTACTTCAAATATAGATTCTGTAATGGTTTCTAGAGCCATAGCACAGTTTGTAAGAACACTCATTTCTGCAGATTCACGTTTTGACCGCTATGTCTTGGGGGAAGAAACTTTGACGCAACAGGAAATTAACGGTTTTAATGTCTTTATGGATGAAGACCGGGGTGATTGTTTTCATTGTCACGGAAATTTTTTCAATCCGCTGTGGACAGACAATACCTTTCACAACAACGGGCTTGACGAAATGTTTGATGACCTGGGGCTGGGAACTGTGACCGGAGACCCTCTGGATAACGGAAAGTTTAAAGCTCCTTCCCTTAGGAATCTCGCCTATACCGCACCTTACATGCACGATGGCAGGTTTCAAACACTTGATGAAGTCATAAACCATTACAGTGAAGGGCTTGTGTTCTCTGAGACCATTGACCCGCTAATGAAAGCCATTGCTCAGGGCGGCGTGCAGCTCTCAGTAGAAGACAAGGCGGCTTTGAAAGCCTTTTTACTTTCCCTTTCAGACCCTGCATTCATAAACAATCCGGACTTTCAAAACCCCAATTAAAAGGCGTTTTCAAAACTTTAAAAACAACCTTTTTTACTATTGTTATAAGCTATTCTTATATTTATTTTTATAATTTATCTAACATTGAAAGACAGTATAAAAATTGTATATTTGCAGTATTATTTAGAACTAATCTATTTAAGATGATAAAAGTTAATGAAACCGCAAAAAATAAAATCTCACAGCTTATGGCTGAAGAAGGTTTTAACATTACAAACGCCTATGTTAGAGTGGGTGTAAAAAGTGGGGGTTGTTCCGGTTTGTCTTATGAGTTGAAGTTTGACGACAAAACACTTGATGACGATAAAATTTTTGAAGACAACGCTGTTAAAATTGTGGTTGACAAAAAGAGTTTTTTATACCTTGTGGGTACCGTGTTGGAATACAGTGGCGGGCTTAACGGAAAAGGCTTTGTTTTTAATAACCCAAATGCTAACAGAACTTGTGGATGCGGGGAGAGCTTTTCGCTTTAGCTTATGAGAAATTGTTAAGCAGACTTTTATCTTCAGTTTAAAAGAAAACATTATGAGTAAATATACAGAGGACGATTTACAAAAAGAACTGGAAACCAAAGAATACAAATATGGTTTCTACACAGACATTGAGTCTGACACTTTTCCTGTGGGTCTCAATGAAGAGATCGTAATTGCCATTTCCAAAAAGAAAGAAGAACCCGACTGGATGACCGCCTGGCGACTGGAAGCGTTTCGGTACTGGAAAAAAATGGCTGAGCCAAACTGGGCCAATGTACATTATCAAAAACCCGATTTTCAAGCTATTTCATACTATTCAGCCCCTTCAAAAAAACCAAAATATGACAGTCTTGATGAAGTAGATCCTGAACTTTTGGACACTTTTAAACGACTGGGTATTTCTTTAGACGAGCAAAAAGTACTGGCAGGGGTGGCCGTTGATATCGTTATGGATTCGGTTTCTGTGGCAACAACTTTTAAAAAGACCCTTGCTGAAAAAGGAATTATTTTCTGTTCTATTTCAGAAGCGATTAAAGAACACCCTGAACTGGTAAAAAAATACTTAGGTACAGTCGTGCCGCAACGCGATAATTTTTATGCAGCATTGAATTCGGCGGTATTTAGTGACGGATCATTCTGTTATATACCCAAAGGCGTTAGGTGCCCCATGGAACTCTCAACTTATTTCAGAATCAATCAGGCAGGAACAGGTCAGTTTGAAAGAACACTTGTTATTGCAGATGAAGGCAGTTATGTGAGTTATCTTGAAGGCTGCACTGCGCCATCAAGGGATGAAAACCAGTTGCACGCTGCAGTAGTAGAGTTAATTGCCCTTGACGATGCAGAAATAAAATATTCAACCGTTCAGAACTGGTACCCCGGAAACAAAGAAGGAAAAGGTGGTGTTTATAATTTTGTAACCAAAAGAGGCCTTTGCGAAAAAAACGCTAAAATATCCTGGACCCAAGTAGAAACGGGAAGTGCCGTTACCTGGAAATACCCAAGCTGCGTACTGAAGGGAGATAACTCCATTGGTGAGTTTTACTCTATTGCCGTAACAAACAATTTTCAGCAAGCAGATACCGGAACGAAGATGATTCACCTTGGAAAAAACACCCGAAGCACCATTATTTCCAAGGGGATCTCAGCAGGACAATCCCAAAACTCCTATAGAGGTCTGGTGCAAATAAGTCCACGTGCAGAAAACGCCCGCAACTTTTCACAATGTGATTCACTTTTAATGGGAAACAAGTGTGGAGCACATACATTCCCATACATAGAGGCAAAAAACAAGACAGCAAAAATAGAGCACGAAGCCACCACCTCAAAAATTGGTGAAGATCAGATTTTCTATTGCAACCAACGCGGCATCGATACTGAAAAAGCAATTGCTCTTATTGTAAACGGCTTCAGCAAAGAGGTGCTTAACAAACTCCCGATGGAGTTTGCCGTTGAGGCTCAAAAATTATTGGAAATTAGCCTTGAAGGCTCAGTAGGATAATTATTAACCATCAAATTACAACCAATGAAAAAAGTTTTTGTATTGCTTTTTAGCGTTTTAGTTTTAAGTAGTTGTAAAAATAATCAGGAGTCACCCCAAAATGACACACAGGAAATAGCAGCAGATTTCATCTATTTTGATGATGCTGCTGTTCTAAAGGGTTCAGATTTTATTTACGGTGTTAAGCTGGATGATAAAGCAAAAGAACTTTCAGAAAAAGTCGCACCTGTAAAAAAAGATGAATATGATATGGTTCCCGTAGTTGTAAAAGGGATTATTAATAAAAGAGAAGAAGGTCAAGAAGGCTGGGAAGAAATTTTCACCATTACCGAAATCGTAAAGGTGAGCAACCGCCCTTCAAACCCGGATGTAAAACTAGAATAGAAAAAACATGCTACAAATTAAAAACTTACACGCAGGTGTAGAAGAAACCGATATTTTAAAAGGCATTAACCTTGAGGTTAAAGCCGGCGAAGTACACGCTATCATGGGTCCAAACGGTTCCGGAAAAAGCACACTTGCCTCTGTGATTGCAGGAAAAGAAGAGTTTGATGTGACTCAGGGAAATATTTTCTTTGAAAACGAAGACATTGCTGATTTAGAACCTGAAGAACGTTCTCATAAAGGCATCTTTATGTCGTTTCAATATCCCATTGAAATTCCCGGGGTTTCTGTTACCAATTTCATTAAAACAGCAATCAATGAAAGCCGAAAAGCAAAAGGGCTGGAAGATATGCCTGCCAATGAAATGCTCAAAATGATCAGGGAAAAAGCTGAACTTCTTGAAATGGACAGAAAGTTTCTTTCCCGTTCTCTCAATGAAGGCTTCTCAGGAGGTGAGAAAAAACGAAATGAAATTTTCCAGTTGGCGATGCTTGAACCCAAGCTTGCCATTCTTGACGAAACAGATTCAGGTCTGGATATTGATGCATTAAGAATCGTTGCAAACGGTGTCAACAAACTTAAAAGTGATAAAAACGCCATTGTTGTTATCACGCATTACCAACGCCTTTTAGACCACATTGTTCCTGATTTTGTTCATGTCCTCCTTGATGGTAAAATTGTTAAAACAGGCACCAAAGAACTTGCTTATGAGCTGGAAGAGCGTGGTTATGACTGGATCAAAGAAGAAGCAAAAGCAGTTTAAAAAAATTAAAGTAGCGGCTTGAATATTTAGAGTATTAGAAAAAACCCAAGACCCGAAACTTGAAATAAAATTATGAGTTTAAAAGATAAATTAGTTTCCTCTTACTTTGCCTTTGAAGACTATATCGAAGCAGAATCCCACATTCATGAGATTCGAAACAATGCGATAAAGTCTTTTGAAGCAACAGGATTCCCTACAAAAAAAGAAGAGGCCTGGAAATATACTTCCCTGAATCCCATTCTAAAAGAAGAGTACTGTATTTTTCCAAAGAAAGAAAATACAGTTGAATTTAAGGAGGTAAAAAAATATTTTCTCCACGAAATAGACACGTATAAAATCGTGTTTATCGATGGTGTTTACAATTCGTTTTTATCTGAAACCACACACGATAAGGTAGATGTTTGTCTGATGTCTTCAGCATTGAGCAAACCCAAATACAAGGCTGTAATTGAGAATTACTTCAACAAAGTTGCTAAGGATGAAAGCTTGACTTCTTTGAATACAGCTTTCGCTAAAGAAGGTGCTTATATTTTCATCCCTAAACACCGTGAGGTTGAAAAGCCCATTGAAATCATCAATTTTGCTACCGGTAATGAAGCAGCGCTTATGCTTCAACCCCGCAACCTTATTGTTGCTGAAGAAAACGCTCACGTTCAGATCATTGAACGCCATCAAAGTTTGACTGAAAATGCCGTTTTCACAAACGTTGTTACTGAAATATTTGCAGAAAAAAACAGTTCTGTGGATTATTACAAAGTGCAAAATGACAATCACTCTGCCTCTTTGATTGACAACACTTATATTTCCCAAAACCAGGGAAGCAACGTGGCTGTGCATACTTTTTCTTTTGGAGGAAAGCTGGTTCGAAACAATTTGAACTTTTTCCAGAATGGTGAGCGCATCAATTCGACTTTAAAAGGGGTAACCATTATTGAAGAAAAGCAACATGTTGATCATTATACACTGGTCAACCACATAGCCCCAAACTGTGAAAGCCATCAGGATTACAAAGGGATTTTTGCAGGAAAATCAACAGGTGTTTTTAACGGAAGAATTATTGTTGAAAAGGAAGCACAAAAAACCGATGCTTTCCAGCAAAACAACAATATTCTGATTGATGACAAGGCAACCATCAACTCAAAACCCCAACTGGAAATTTTTGCCGATGATGTAAAATGCTCGCACGGTTGTACCATAGGTCAGCTGGATGAAGAAGCTATGTTTTACCTTCAGGCGCGTGGCATCAGAAAAAAAGAAGCACGGGCACTACTGATGTTTGCCTTTGCCAGTAACGTTTTAGACAGTGTGAAGATCCCCGAGCTAAAAGCCAGAATCACCAAATTAATTGCTAAAAAAATTGGTGTAAACCTTGGTTTCGACTTATAAAAATAAGTTCTAATTCCGTAGGTTAAAAAACAAAACATAATGAATACGGAAAGTAAAAGCATCCCTTTTGATATAGAAAAAATCAGAAAAGATTTCCCCATCCTTTCACGTAAGGTCAATGGGTATCCTTTGGTTTATCTCGATAATGCTGCCACTTCACAAAAACCGCAAGTGGTCATAGATGCACTGGTTGATTATTATTCAAACTACAACGCAAACATCCACCGCGGTGTCCACACACTCTCCCAGGAAGCAACCGATGCTTATGAACATGCACGGGAGAAAATAAGGGTTCACTTCAATATCAAAAATTCAAGAGAAATTATTTTCACGGCGGGAACCACACACGCAATCAATATTGTTGCTTCCGGATATAGAAAAATTTTAAAAAAAGGCGATGAGCTTATCGTTTCTGCTTTAGAGCATCATTCAAACATAGTCCCCTGGCAAATGCTATGTGAAGAAACAGGCGCTATTTTAAAAGTCATTCCCATCAACGAAGAGGGAGAATTACAACTGGATGCTTTTGACGAATTACTTTCTGATAAAATAAAGTTGGTATTTGTGAATCATATTTCAAATGCACTGGGAACCATAAACCCCATTGAAGAAATCATTGAAAAAACCCACAAAGCAGGAGGACTGGTGCTGGTTGATGGTGCACAGGCATGTGCACATTTAAAACCCGATTTACAGGCACTAGACGTTGATTTTTATACGTGTTCTGCACATAAAATGTGTGGCCCCACCGGTGTAGGCATCCTTTATGGAAAAGAAGAGTGGCTCACAAAACTACCTCCCTATCAGGGTGGTGGTGAAATGATCAAAGAAGTTACTTTTGAAAAAACCACCTATGCCGATTTACCCCATAAATTTGAAGCAGGCACACCCAATATTGCTGATGGCATTGCTTTTGGCGTTGCAATCGATTATCTAAATAAAATAGGTTTTGAATCGATTGCAATCTATGAAAACCAACTTTTGCACTATGCAACAGAAAAACTGCTTGAGATAGAAGGTTTGAAAATTTTTGGAACCGGTAAAAATAAAACTGCCGTCATTTCCTTTAATATTGAAGGCATTCACCCCTATGATATTGGCACAATAGTTGACAAATTAGGGATAGCTGTGCGCACAGGTCATCATTGCGCACAACCCATAATGGATTTTTATAAAATTCCCGGAACCGTAAGGGCTTCATTTGCTTTTTACAATACATTTCACGAAATTGATGTACTTGTGGATGCTATAAAAAAAGCAAAACAAATGTTAACTTAAAACAACTTATTATGAAAACAATCTATTCAATTTTAGTACTATCATTTTTGATATTAACGGTTTCATGTGATGAAACAAAAAAAGCTGTAAACACAGCAAGCAACGTGCAATTAAACGGAAATTATAACATCAACGAAGTAATGGGGGAGAATTATAGCTCCAAAGAATTGGTTATATCCTTTGATGCGCTCAATAAATCTGTAAATGCCACAACAGAATGTAATAATATGTTCGGAACCTATACCATTGACCTTTACGCTATAGATTTTGGTGCAATGGCAAGTACCAAAAAGTATTGTGAGGGTAAAATGGAAGCTGAAAAAAAACTGGGCGAAGTTTTTGAAAACACAGGCTCATACAATCTGGAAGCAGGTGTTCTTCAATTATTTCCTGCAAACGACAGAAGCCTGTTGTTAACGGCAACTAAAGTGCGAGAAACAAATGAAAATTAAAGAAATACAAGAAGAAATAGTTGATGAGTTTGCATTTTTTGACGATTGGATGCAGCGTTATGAGCATATGATTTCTTTAGGAAAATCACTTCCGCTCATTGATGACGCAAACAAAACCGATGAATACCTTATCAAAGGCTGCCAGTCTAAAGTCTGGGTTTATCCTGAGTTTAAAGACGGAAAGGTTCTTTACACAGCAGACAGTGATGCTATTATTACAAAAGGTATTGTGGCTCTTTTACTGCGTGTCTTTTCTGATCAAACCCCGGAAGATATTCTTCAGGCAGATACAAAATTTATTGATGAAATAGGGTTAAAAGAACACTTGTCGCCAACGCGGGCAAATGGTCTGGTCTCTATGATCAAGCAACTTAAAATGTATGCGCTTGCTTATCAGTCGCAACTAAATTAAATATTATGGAAACAGAAGAAAAAATAGACACCGAAGCGTTAGGAGAAAAAATTGTTAAGGTCT
Source organism: uncultured Flavobacteriaceae bacterium (assembly GCA_963975935.1). Classification (GTDB taxonomy): domain Bacteria; phylum Bacteroidota; class Bacteroidia; order Flavobacteriales; family Flavobacteriaceae; genus Planktosalinus. Next base: position 257,473 of record CAXBIQ010000001.1, on the reverse strand, counting down.
TAAAAACAATTTATGACCCTGAAATCCCTGTAGATATTTATGAATTAGGGCTCATTTATGATGTTTTTGTAAATGAAGATTATAAAGTAAAAATTATTATGACACTTACAACCCCCAATTGCCCGGTGGCAGAAAGCTTACCACAGGAAGTAAGGGATAAAGTGGCTTCATTAAAAATGGTAAAAGATGCCGAGGTTGAACTCACTTTTGATCCTGCATGGACGCAGGAACTCATGAGTGAAGAAGCCAAACTGGAACTCGGGATGCTCTAGTTTTTGTTCATATCTGAATTCAATCCTCATGGAAGAAATTATCAATAGAGTCGCAAACAGCAAACTGGTTACGGTAAATCTGGAAGATTACTATCCGGAAGGGAACCGGGTTGTTTTTGACATTAAAGACTGGCTGTTTCAAGGGTTGGTTTTAAAAGAAAAAGATTTCAGGGAAAAAGCAAAAAACCACAATTGGGCAAGTTATCAGGATGCCTATGTTGCACTTAATTGTAGTACAGATGCTATTGTTCCGGGCTGGGCTTACCTTTTGCTTACAAGCTATTTAACGCCTTTCGTAAAAAAAGTTGTTGTTGGCACTTTAAATGACCTGGAGACAATTCTTTATACAGAAGTCATTCAAAGAACAGATTTCTCTGAATTTCAAAACCTTCCTGTAATTGTAAAAGGGTGTTCAAACAAACCCGTTCCTGAAAACGCATACATCCTCCTTACACAAAAACTTCAACCCATTGTCAAAAGTCTGATGTATGGGGAAGCCTGTTCCAGTGTTCCTCTTTACAAAAAGAAATAGTTGTCTTTGCCCTTTTTACATAAAACTGTATTTTTGTCTGTAAAAATTTTTACTGATGAGAAAATTAATTTTATGTCTCCTGTTGCTTCCTCTGAGTTATACATCTTTTGGACAAGAAGAAGAAAGTGAAAAGCCTAAAGAAGGCTGGTCAAAATCAGGAAGTCTTGCCTTGCTTTTTAATCAATCTGCTTTTAACGCTGAATGGACTGGTGGCGGCACTTCAAATATAGCCGGTAACATCTCGCTTACTTATGATATCAATTATAAAAAAGGAAAGATTTCCTGGGATAATAAGGTTATTGGTGATTATGGCTTAACAAAAATCAAAGGCGATGAATTTGAAAGGAAAACAAATGATCGCCTTGAGCTTAACTCAATTTTTGGATACCAAATACAGGAAAGCCTATGGTCCTATTCGTTTTTCACAAACTTTCGCACGCAGTTTGCTAAAGGTTATGAGTTTGACGAAAGTACAGATCCCATTACCCGAACAGAGACAACTCGCTTTATGTCTCCCGGATATTTGCAGATAGGACCCGGTTTCCTTTGGAAAAAAGATGATAATTTAAAAGTCAATATAGCTCCCGCCACCTCACGATTTATTTTTGTTAACAGTAAATTTACAGATGTTGGCAGTGATCCTTTGGCAATTGAGGCATTCAACCAAAATCCTTATTTTGGCGTAGAAGCAAATGAAACGATGCGTTTTGAATTTGGAGCCTCAGTATCTGCTTTTGCAAAATTTGAAATTATGGAAAACGTTGCTATGGAAAACACCCTGAACCTCTACTCAAATTATCTGGAGGAGCCACAAAATGTAGATATAGATTACACCATGAATATGGCTATGAAAATCAATGACTTCCTCTCTGCAAATCTTGTTTTTCAGGCTATTTATGACGATAACGCTGCAAAGGGCTTCCAGATCAGGGAAGTATTTGGACTGGGAATCAATTTCAAAATATAAATTAAAGAAAACCTAAATACAAGGTGCTTATTAAAACAAATAAGCACTTTTTTTCTTAATACATCAAAGCTAGTATTTTAGTATATTGCACACTTAAAAACCCCTCGTTTGAAGAAAACCATTGGCAGAATAGACAAAGCAGATTTTCCGCTGTTGGATTTATATGAAATTGCAGTAAAAATTGACACCGGTGCTTATACTTCATCGATTCACTGCAAGGATGTAGTGGAAGAGAACGGTTTTTTAAAATGCAATTTTCTGGATGAAGAACACCCTGATTATGACGGGAAAGAAATAATTTTTAAAGAATATAAAACCGCAAAAGTTAAAAGCAGTAATGGCATCATACAAACACGCTATAAAATAAAGACAGAGATTATCCTTTTTGGCGAAAAGCACAGTATCGCTTTAACTCTCTCAGACAGGGAGGAAATGAAATTTCCTGTACTGCTGGGGCGCACGTTTTTAAATAAAAAGTTTATCGTTGACACCAGTTTAACCAATTTATCGTTCAAAAGACAAAGAAATGAACATTAAAATCCTTTCCGGAAATCCCAACCTCTATTCCACAAAGAGACTGGTCGAAGCCGCCAAACAGAGAAATCACAATGTTGAGATCATTGACCATGCAAAATGTGACATTGTTATTGAGAAAAAGAACCCTTGTATCTATTACCGGGGCCATCTTGTAAAAGACACAGACGCCGTTATTCCAAGGATTGGAGCCTCAGTAACCTTTTATGGTACAGCTGTTGTCAGGCAATTTGAAATGATGCGGGTGTTTACAACAACCGAATCACAGGCACTGGTGCGCTCAAGGGATAAGTTAAGGAGTTTGCAGGTACTTTCCAGAGCCGGCTTAGGGCTGCCTAAGACAGTATTTACAAACTATTCCAGAAACACAAACGATGTTATCGAACACGTTGGTGGAGCTCCTTTAATAATAAAATTACTCGAAGGAACACAGGGCCTGGGCGTTGTTTTGGCAGAAACTAACAACGCAGCAGAATCTGTACTGGAAGCCTTTAACGGCCTGCAGGCACGTGTAATTGTCCAGGAGTTTATCAAAGAAGCCGGAGGTGCAGACATCAGGGCTTTTATTGTAGACGGCCAAGTAGTAGGCGCTATGAAACGCCAGGGAAAAGAAGGAGAGTTTCGGTCAAATTTGCATAGGGGAGGCAGTGCTTCTGTGATTGAACTAACAGATGAAGAAGAAAATGCAGCCATAAAGGCCGCTCGCGTTATGGGGCTTGCAGTTGCAGGTGTAGACATGCTGCAATCTGCCCGTGGACCTCTTATTCTTGAAGTCAATTCATCACCCGGCCTCGAAGGAATTGAAGCCGCCACCGGAAAAGACATTGCAAAAAGCATTATCAGGTATATCGAAAGAAGCATATAAAAAAGAAAAATATTGAAAATTTTAGGTGAAAAAATAGCTTTAGGCGAAAGCAAAACAATACAGTTTAACATTGCAAAGCTATATACTGCCACAAACGTTGAAATCCCGATCATTATTGAGCGTGCCGCAAAGCCCGGCCCCACAGTATTGATAACAGCGGCTATTCACGGTGATGAAATTAACGGTGTTGAGATTGTACGCCAGCTCATCGCAAAAAAAATCAACAAACCTCAGACAGGTACCATTATCTGTGTTCCTATACTTAATGTTTTTGGGTTTTTATCCATGAGCAGGCAATTTCCTGATGGTCACGATTTGAACAGGGTCTTCCCGGGTACAAAAAAAGGATCCCTCGCAAGTAGGGTTGCACACCATTTTACTACCGAAATACTGCCTCACGCAGACTATTGTCTCGATTTTCACACAGGTGGGGCCAGCCGTTTTAATGCTGCTCAGATCAGGGTAACGCCCAATGATTATGTTGCCTTGAAATATGCTAAAATTTTCAATGCCCCTTTTATTGTAATGTCAAAAATCCTTGAAAAATCATACCGCCAAACGTGCTTAAAAATGGGAACCCCTTCACTGCTTTTTGAAGGTGGGAAATCTTTGAGCAGTGACAGGGATATTATTGAATATGGAGTAAACGGAGTTATGCGATTTTTAGATCATCTGGAGATGCTTAACCCAAAGTTTAAGGTTTCCAAACCTGAATCTGAACCGGTTGTTATAGAAAAAAGCACCTGGATCAGGGCACATAAAAGTGGATTGTTGCACACTAAAGTGGAGTGCAATAAATTCGTCACAAAAGGCGAAGTTTTAGCTTCAATCACAGACCCTTATGGCGAAATGAAAGTGCGGGTAAAAGCGCCAAATGATGGTTATATCATAAATGTAAACCAATCTCCCATTGTGCATCAAGGCGATGCCATTTTTCATATTTCAACATTGGTTTCTTAAGTTTTGGTGATGGAAAAAGCGCTTTTACGGAAAACATATTTTGAAAAACGAGCAGCCCTTTCAGAAGGCGAAATCGAAGAAAGGAGCCTTGCCATTGCTAATAAATGCCTAACGTTATCCCTTTGGCAATTTTCCAATTTCCACCTATTTTTAAGCATCACTCAAAAAAAAGAAATCAATACCGAGTATTTACTGCACATCCTTCAGGGGAAAGACAAAAACATTGTTGTACCCAAAGTCAATCCTCAAAGTCAAACGCTTGATCATTTTCTCTTGACAGACAGTACTGTCATACAAAAAAACAACTGGGATATCCCGGAGCCTATTGATGGCTTTCCATTTCCTATTGAAAAAATTGAAGTCGTGTTTGTGCCTTTACTGGCTTATGATATAAAAGGTAACCGCGTGGGTTATGGCAAGGGATTTTATGACAAATTTTTAGCGCAGTGTCCCAAAGATGTCTTGAAAGTAGGACTTTCACTTTTTGAACCCGAAGAAAATATCACAGTACAGGACACCGATATCCCACTGGATTTTTGTGTAACTCCCAACACTGTTTTTTCTTTTAAATAAAACGTTTATTAGTTGGTGGCTTCTTCTCCTGAGGTTGATTCCTTTTTTTCGGTTTCTTGTGATTCTTTAGGAAAAGCCCTTTTATTAAAAACAATCAAAAGACCTACACCGGTACTGATTGCAACATCGGCAACATTGAAAACGGGATCAAAAAAGGTAAAATAATCGCCTCCCCAAAAGGGTAGCCATTCCGGTAAATAGCCCTTGTAAATGGGAAAGTGCAACATATCTACCACCTTCCCGTGGAAAAGTGTTCCATAACCTCCTCCTTCAGGAAACATGGTTGCTACATTTCTAAAACTGTCGTCAAAAATGACTCCGTAGAAAACAGAATCAATAATATTTCCCATAGCTCCCGCAAAAATAAAAGCAATGGCAACAGTCAAAATGCGTGAGGTTTGCTTTTTGACTGAATCCCACAACCAGTAGCCAATCCCAACAATAGCTACAAGACGGAAAAGCGTTAAAGCAAGCTTGCCATATTCACCGGGAATTTTTGCTCCCCAGGCCATTCCTTCGTTCTCAATGAAGATAATCCTGAACCATTCAAAAACAGGAATTTCTTCCTGAAGCATAAAATTAGTCTTGATATAAATCTTTGAGATTTGGTCAATCAGAAGGATAACTACAATAATGAAAATGGCTTTTTTTAAAGTCATTGGGTATATATCATTAGATAAAAAAGAAGAGAAAAACGGCCTTTTAAAAGGGCGTTTATAAATTTACATCTGCATGTTTTTTGCCTCAATACTCAAGGTTGCATGGGGCACTAACTTTAATCGCTCTTTACTGATTAATTTTTGAGTCACCCTGCAAATTCCATAGGTTTTATTTTCTATGCGAATCAGGGCATTCTTTAAATCCCTGATAAATTTTTCCTGACGAATGGCAAGTTGCGAATTAGATTCTTTTGACATCACACTGCTGCCCTCTTCAAAAGCTTTGAACGTGGGAGAAGTATCATCTGTACCATTGTCACCGTCATTCATGTAGGCGCTTTTTATCAATTCCAGTTGCTCTTGAGCCTTGTTGATTTTTTCTAAAATTATAGCCCTGAACTCTTCCAGTTCAGCGTCGCTATATCGGGTTTTTGTTTCTTCACTCATGATCTATAATTTTTTTATTTCCAATTTGGTTTCTATATCGTCAAACTTTATATCCAATCCATTTTCAACACTTTGTTTAAAAATAAGGGATTTTGCTAAAGTTTCTGTTTTAATATAAGCAGCGTTATTTTCTATCGCTGTTTCTATTATATCGTTGGTTTGAATTGTTATTTCAATCTTATCTGTAACCTCAAAACCGGAGTCTTTTCTCAAATTCTGAATGCGGTTTACAAGTTCCCTTGCAATACCCTCAAAACGCAGATCTTCGGTTATTGTTATATCAAGTGCCACAGTCAAACTACCACTGTTTGCAACTAACCATCCTTCAATATCTTGAGAACTTATTTCTACTTCATCGGGCTGCAAAGTAATACTTTTTCCGTTAATTTCTATGGAAATTTTTCCTTCTTGCTCTATTTCTTTAATTTGGTTCTGGTCAAATTGATTGATCTGATTGGCAACCGCTTTCATGTCCTTGCCAAAACGCGGGCCAAGTACTTTGAAGTTGGGCTTTATCTGCTTCACCAATATTCCTGAAGCTTCATCAATCAAATCAATTTCCTTCACGTTTACCTCAGATTTGATCAATTCGGCTACAGCCAAAATTTCTTGCCGTTGAATATCATTCAAAACGGGAATCATAATTTTTTGCAAGGGCTGTCGCACTTTGATTTTTTCCTTTTGGCGTAAGGATAAAACCAATGAAGAAATCGTCTGTGCTTTTTGCATTTTGCTTTCCAAGCCTTTGTCAATAAAGGAAGCTTCAAAAGTGGGAAAATCAGCAAGATGTACAGAATCAAACCCCTTTGCCTGAACTGATGAGGTGAGGTCTTTGTACAGCCTGTCCATAAAGAAAGGCGCAACAGGCGCACTCAATTGGGCAACATTCACCAAACAAGTGTAAAGTGTCTGGTATGCCGAAATCTTATCAGTTCCATATTCACCTTTCCAGTAGCGGCGTCTGCTTAAACGAACAAACCAGTTGCTCAGGTTTTCCTGAACAAAATCTGATATAGCTCTTGTGGCTTTGGTGGGCTCATAATCGTTGTAATACCCGTCCACTTTTTCAATCAATGTGTGAATTTCTGAAAGTATCCATCGATCGATTTCAGGCCTTTCCTTTAATGGAATATCAGCCTCTGAATAATCAAAATTATCGAGATTGGCATACAGACTGAAAAAGCTATAGGTATTGTATAGTGTTCCGAAAAACTTGCGGCGCACCTCAGCAATGCCTTCAATGTCAAATTTGAGGTTGTCCCAGGGATTGGCATTGCTAATCATGTACCAGCGTGTGGCATCTGGACCAAAAGTCCCTATGGTTTCAAAAGGATCAACGGCATTGCCCAATCGTTTGGACATTTTTTGACCGTTTTTATCTAAAACGAGTCCGTTTGAAACTACGTTTTTATAGGCAACATCGTCAAAAATCATTGTGGCTATGGCGTGCAGAGTGTAAAACCAACCGCGTGTCTGGTCAACGCCTTCGGCAATAAAGTCTGCTTTTCGCCAGGTGTTTTCTACTTTTTCTTTGTTTTCAAAAGGGTAATGCCATTGTGCATAAGGCATGCTTCCACTGTCAAACCATACGTCAATCAGGTCGCTTTCGCGCTTCATCGGTTTTCCGCTTTCGGAAACCAAAACAATCTCGTCAACAATATTCTTGTGAAGGTCAACCGTTTCATAATTCTCTTCAGATAAATCCCCCACTTTAAAATTGGCAAACATATCTTCTTGCATCAAGCCGGCAGTGACCGCTTTTTGCATTTCGGCTTTTAATTCTTCCACAGAACCGATAATTTTTTCTTCCTTGCCATCGTCTGAACGCCAGATGGGAAGCGGGATTCCCCAATAGCGCGAACGCGAAAGGTTCCAATCGTTTGCATTGGCCAGCCAGTTACCAAAACGCCCTTCACCGGTTGCTTTTGGCTTCCAGTTGATGCCCAGGTTCAACTCATGCATACGGTCTTTAAAGTCAGTGACTTTAATAAACCAGGAGTCCAGCGGATAGTATAAAATGGGTTTGTCTGTACGCCAGCAGTTGGGATAACTGTGTACATATTTTTCTACTTTAAAAGCTTTGTTTTCTTCTTTGAGTTTGATGGCAAGCTCCACATCCACAGATTTTTCCGGTGCTTCGCCATCGTCATAATATTCATTCTTGACATATTTTCCGGCAAATTCGCCCATCTCAGCACGGAATTTTCCTTGTAAGTCCACCAATGGGACCAAGTTTCCATTTTCATCTTTAACCAATAAGGGAGGAACTTCAGGTACGGCTTGTTTGGCTACCAGTGCATCATCTGCACCAAAAGTGGGCGCGGTGTGAACGATTCCGGTACCATCTTCAGTAGTCACAAAATCACCCAAAATCACCCGAAAAGCATTTTCAGGGTTGTTATGTGGCAACGCATAAGGCAGCAATTGCTCATAACGGATGCCTTCCAGGTCTTTGCCTTTAAAATTTGCCGCAATAAAGAAGGGTATTTTTTTATCACCTTCTTTATAATTCTGAAGTTCACTTTCGGTTTCAGCGAGTTTAAACTTTTTATCAAATTGCTTGTTAATTAAAGCTTTTGCCAGTACAACATTAATGGGCTCAAATGTGTACTGATTGAACGTTTTAACTAATACATAATCAATTTTTGAACCTACCGTAAGTGCTGTATTTGAAGGCAAGGTCCAGGGAGTTGTGGTCCACGCCAAGAAATCAACATTTCCATACTCTTTTAAGAAAGAAGGTAATGTTTCTTTTTGGGCTTTAAACTGAGCGACCACGGTGGTATCGGTTACATCCTGATAGGTTCCCGGTTGATTGAGTTCATGCGAACTTAGACCTGTTCCTGCTTTTGGAGAATAAGGTTGGATGGTGTAGCCTTTATAGAGTAAATTTTTGTTATAAATCTGTTTGAGCAGCCACCACACAGACTCCATATATTTGGATTTGTATGTGACGTAAGGGTCACTCATATCAACCCAGTATCCCATTTTTTCGGTAAGGTCGTTCCAGACATCTGTGTAGCGCATCACGGCTTTTTTACAAGCGGCGTTGTAATCTTCTACACTTATTTTTTTGCCGATGTCTTCTTTGGTAATGCCCAATTCTTTTTCAACGCCCAATTCAATGGGCAAACCGTGGGTATCCCAACCGGCTTTACGCTGCACCTGAAAGCCTTTTTGGGTTTTGTAACGGCAAAAAATATCCTTGATGGCGCGAGCCATCACGTGGTGAATACCCGGCAACCCGTTTGCTGAAGGCGGTCCTTCAAAAAAGATATACGGTTCGTTACCATCACGGGTGGAAATGCTTTTTTGAAAAATGTTTTCCTGTTTCCAAAAATCCAATACTTCATCGGCCACTTTTGCCAAATCCAAGCCTTTATATTCAGGAAATTTCTTGCTCATGCGTTGCGCTTTTATTTAAGGTTGCGAAAATAAGCAATTTAGGGGAAATATCCTTGTTTAAAACGTGTACTTCACCGCTGCAATAAAATTCCTTCCGGGAGCAGCAATTCCTGAAGAATACGTACGGTACCGTTGGTCTGTAATATTTTCAAGCGAAGCCGAAAGTTGCAAGGCATCAGTCAATTGATACTGAGTCGCCAGATTGAGTGTGTACCAACCCGGGGAATAGAGGTTTCCATTCTCATCTTCAGGGTAGGTTTCCGGTTTATTGGTTTCTGAGGGGGCCAGATTTTCGGCTCTTATTTGTCCGCTGTAACGGGCAAAAGCATCAATTTTTAAATGCCTGTTCTTCCAAACCAAATGAGTATTGCCAAACTGTGGGGGTGCGTGCCGCAAAGGGGCTTTATCGCCATTGCCCAGTTCTTCATAACCTTTGGCAATGGTGTAGTTTGAATTCAGGCTCAAATTTTCACAAAAGTTGATTAAAACCGCGGCTTCAAAACCATACACCCGGGCATCAGCGGCGTTTTGAATGGCTTGTATATTGCTTAATTCGCCCTGATAGATGATTTCGGTTTCTCCGTTCAGGCTAAAGTCACGGCGCACCAGTGCATTCTCAAGTTTAGTATAAAAAGTGGCCATTTCCACTTTTAAGATATTATCAAAATTTAGGGTGGCACCCACCTCACCGTTATAGGAATATTCGGCTTTTAAATCGGGGTTGGGCACAACCACACTTCCGGGTTCTGAGTCAAATATTTTTCCGATGTCGTCAATATTGGGCGCCCTGAAAGCGGTTGAAAAATTGGTTCGAAATCCGAGAATATCACTTGCTTGATAAGCCAAGCCAATGCTGCCGGTGAGATTGCCGGTATTGATTTGAGTATCTTCAAAAGGAAAATCATAAAACCGATTGTCAAAAGAAGCATCAATTTGAAACTGACTGTAACGTAAGCCCGATTGAAATGTGAGTTTAGGTGACATTTTCCATAGCAAGCTCGTATAAGCAGCATAGGATTTCCAGGTGGAGCCATCAGGATATCTTGTGGGGGTTTCCTCTGTTTCTTGAGTTTCAATATTTGTTCTTATGCCTGAAGAATTTACAGTATTGTGTACATATTCAAGTCCATAGTACAAATCAATCGCATTGATATTTTTGGTAAAATCGAGATTGGCAGAGAGGGCATCCACTTTTTCTTCAGTGTTAAAAAGGCTTGTAGAATTTACATTTCGGTTGAAACGGCTTTCTTCAAAGTGTTGGTATGCGATTATAAACTTTGAATTGTCATAAAACAAACTTCGGCTTTTACGTTCCAGTTGCAAATTACCTGAAAACCAAACCTGGGGTCCGTAATACCACTCTGCATCACGCAGGTTTCCATTTCTTACTCTGGTTAAACGGTCATAACGGGAGTAGTCTGAAGTTTCAGAATAAAGCAGGTTTAACTGAAAATCCCAAACGTCATTGGGCATAAAACGCACTTTTTGAGCCAGGCTCAACTGGTCATAACCGGTGGGTTTTTGAACCAACGGATTTGAATTGGGAACCTGCACATCTTCACCGTCAATTCTTTGGATGTAAAAATCACGCAGGTAATCGTCCGGACCTTTTGAACCCATTTTGAGATTTCCAAAATCACTGTAGGAAATACTGGTTAAATAAGCCCATTCTTTAAGCCCGAAATTCAAATCGATGTGTCCTGTTTTTTCTTCATTGGCGGTTGCATATCGCGCAACAGCGTTTCCTGAAAAGGACATGCCTTCCTCGAAAGAGAAACTGGGCTTCAATGTATAAAAATTCATCACCCCACCCACGGCATCACTTCCATAAACCACAGAGCCGGGACCCAGAATTACCTCTGTATTTTCAACTATAAAAGGGTCTATGGAAAGTATGTTTTGAATGTTTCCACCTCGGAAAATGGCTGTGTTCATACGCACCCCGTCAACGGTCATAAGCAGTCGGTTTGTAGAAAAACCACGCATCATAGGGCTTCCTCCTCCCATTTGGCTTTTTTGAACAAATATTTTTCCACTATTGCTCAAGAGGTCTGCTGTGGTTTGAGGCTGGGAAAACATTGCCTCTTCAGCACTGATACTTACTACAGACTGGGCAATTTCATTTTTATTTTGACTAAACTTCGTTACTGAGAGAACAATCTCATCCAGATTATCAGTTTCAGAATACAGCTGCACTGTAAGCCGGTTTTCTACAATTTCACTTTTAGTAAAGGATGCTTTTATGTAAGCTGCGTGCTGAAAAAAAATGATTTCATTGCTGTTGAAATTGTCAATGGGAACCTTCCCGTCAAAATCTGAAATAGCAGCTTTGGTTTTTTGATTATTATAAACAGCAACGTCAGATATGGGTTTTTGAGTTACCGCATCCAGAATCGTTATCTGTTGGGCATAGAGGTTTTGCAATAAGAAGAAAGCAACAAAGGCGAAGTATTTTGTTGACATATCAGTCAAATATTTGGTTTAAAACCGCTAGCGACTTGGGTGTTTTGAATCCATAGATGTGCAGTTGGTAGTACAATAATAGGATTTTCAAACATTGTGCCCTGTCTTGTTTGGTTAATTTTATAGTATCCAAACTATCAAAATTCAAGCCAAAGAGCTGTTTTAAACCAGTTGTTTCTATACCTGAGGCACAATATAGAGATGTAGTCTCATCTTGAAATATTCCCTCGGCAAGATTAAAAACAGGTTTGTCAGTAGAACCGGTATCCGGATAAAAGCCAAAATGGTCTGAAAGATTCAAGAGAAACAATAAATGAAAGTTAGGCGGTGCCTCATTTTGGTCAAGCCACATAAAGGAGTGTTCCAGAAACTTAAATAAGGTGTGATTTTTTTCTTCTTCCTGAATTGTTTGCTTTAAAACTTCTGACAGAAACAGAACCAGTGATGATTTGACAATCTGGTAATGAAGGCTTTGAAAGCTGTAATAAGCCTTGGCTTCTTTAATATACTCAAGACTCCCTTTATCCCGATGGTTTGCAGTTATTTCAAGAAGACTCAAGGGTTGGAATTGTGAAGCACGCAGTTTTCCTTTTTTGGATTTTCGTATTCCTTTTAAAAGATAGGTTTTTATACCTGAAGCTTCCGTAAAGCATTTTACGATAAGATCTGCTTCACTATATTTTACTGAAGAAATGACTATGGCTTTTGTTGTAACTAACATCAGCGAACAATCATCAGTTTAGAGATATTTGTTTCTGAAGCATCATCAGTGGTGACCATAATGAAGTAAACCCCTGATGCAACTTTATACTTTCCAAATGCAGATGTATCCCAAAGAACGCTTCCTCCTTCTGAAACTTCTTCAAAAACGAGGTTTCCGTTAAGGTCAGTTATCTTGACATTGGCCCTTGCTGTAAGACCGTCGATGGTTACGTTACCGTTAAAACCGGGGCGCACCGGGTTTGGAAATGCTCTCAAATTTTCAAGGGTTTCATTAGGAGCGGTAGTGCTGCCGTTATAAGCCATCAAACCATTTCTGGTTGCAAAATAAACCACACCACTTTGCGGGTCAATGGCCACGTCCAGAATATTATTTGAAGGAAGGGGTGAGTTGTCTTTGTTAAACCTCAACAAGGTTTCCTGTCCATTTGGAGACACATAAAACACCCCTGAAGACGAGGTTGCAATCCATTTGTTGTTTGCGCCATCTACTTCAATATCAGTAATTGATTGTTCAAATAGTAGTTCCTGAGCTACACCGTCGTTATCTAAAATTATAATGGGCTGAGCATCGACATTGGCATCTTCCTCAAAAAAACCTGCTACATTAAAAAGCACCCTGAGACCCCTCAACGTGCCAATCCAAATTTGGTTGCGATTGTCAACAGCCACCGCCCTCACGTTTGTGGAGGGTAAATTACCATTTCCAATATTTTCACCTATTTTTTTAAACTGACTGGTTGCTGTATTATAACCAATCAAACCGTTTCTACTACTTGCAAAAAAAACATTTCCTTCTCTTGTGATATCCAGTTTGTTTAAACCAGTTTCATCTGTGGGCTCAGGAATGACACTGGTAAAATCAAAGCCTTGTATCTGTCCGGACGTGGACATTCTTTTCAATCCATCTTCAGCACCCGATTGTACAAACCATAAATTGCCTTCACGATCAAATTCAGAACCAAACAAGCGGATGCTGTTATCTGTAAAAGCACCTTCCAAAGCACTGTTTGTTTCATTTAATAGCGTAACAGGCACTTTGTCAACAAATTTCAACAAACCGCTAAACATAGAACTTGCATAGACTTCCGAAGGGTTTGAAGGGTTTATTTTGACATGAGTAATAGCAACGGCATCAAAAACTTCTTCGTAAGGAATATTTGTCCACATGTTATTTTCAAACTGGCTTACTCCTCTTCGGTTAGGGTTTAAGGGGTATGGATTAAAAAACAAATTAACCTCCCCAAAAACAGTCCATAGCTGTCCGGGAGTGGCATCCAGTGCAAAAGGTTTGTTGAGTAGCGGTCCTTCCGGCAAGATCTGCTCTGCCTGATTTGCTCCAAACGGCACTTCCAAGACTCCATGCTCACGAGTACCAAGATAAATTGCGTCGTTATAAGCGAGGGAATTAGACAGAGTAAATTCAAAATCCATGACATTATTAACTGATGCTACCTGACTCATTTCCAGGTCAAAAACAGTAGAGCGGTTTAAGGATGTTACAGTAAGAAAGTCATCTGAAGTATAAATGTTTCTGTTTGCTTGCGGAAAGACTGTCACTACCGTTGCATTATTACCCTCAAAACGCAATAGCCTCGAATTAAAATCAATAGCATATAAAAAATTACCAAAGGCCTGAACACCCAATAATCCGAAGGGATAAAAATCCAGCCATTGTTCAAAATCAATTAGATTAGGATTGTTTACATCTGCCCGCTTCATCCTGTTGTCCATTGCCGCATAAATGAACCCATCAATAACAGCTGTTTGATTTACTTCGTCCTGAGCTCCAAAATCGCCTATAAAATAAGTGTCCCCAAATTCCAATCCGGTTAAATCAAATACTGAAATACCATAATCTGTTGCAATGTATATATTGCCGTTAAATTCATTAAAATGATTGATGCGCTTTTTATTTGGAGGAATTGTGGGCTTGTTTAAAATATCAACCACTGTTAATATAGCACCGTCTTCCAATACCAACTCCATCAAACCGTTTTGGTACCCAATAAGTATTATATCAAAACTTTCACTGTAATACACTTTTGAAATCAGGTCACCTGACAAACCGTTTATAGTGTTGATGGTATTTATTTCCCCGGTTATCAAATCATAAGTAAAAAGGGCATTTTCAGAAGCTGCAAAAAGTCTATCATTACCTTCTGCAAGGTCGACAACTTCTACGTAAGAAAGTAGCGCAGCCCATTGATTTGTAAACTCTTGAGAATAACTTTTTAATGAAACAAACAAGATAAAAATGCAGAATGCAAATTTCATAATGAACTGTATTAGATTATGGTAATTAACACGCTAAATTAAGATTTATTGCAATAATGATTTACAAAAAAACCATCCGTTAATAACGGATGGTTTTTAATTATACTCTGTGTTACAAGACTAAACAACCCCTTGCGCAATCATTGCATCAGCTACTTTTACAAATCCTGCTATATTTGCACCTTTCACATAATCTACATATCCGTCTTTGTCTTTTCCATATTGTACACAAGCATCGTGGATATCACCCATGATTTTAAAAAGCTTCACGTCTACTTCTTCTGCTGTCCAGTTGTAACGTAATGAGTTTTGAGACATTTCCAGTCCTGATGTTGAAACACCACCTGCGTTGGAAGCTTTACCTGGAGAAAACAATATTTTTGCTTTCAAGAACACTTCAACTCCTTCAGGTGTGGTGGGCATGTTTGCGCCTTCAGCTACACATATACACCCATTATCGACAAGCGTTTGTGCTTCCTTTTCATTCAATTCATTTTGTGTTGCACAAGGCATGGCGATATCACATTTTTCACCCCAAGGCCTTTCCCCATCAAAGTATTTAGCATTAGGGTATTTATCAACGTACTCACTGATTCTTCCTCTTCTCACATTTTTAATTTCCATAACATGAGCAAGTTTATCTGCATCGATACCGTCATTATCAACGATATACCCTCCTGAATCTGAAAGGGTAATAACTTTAGCTCCCAATTGTGTTGCTTTTTCAGCGGCAAACTGAGCTACGTTTCCTGAACCGGATATTGCTATAACTTTATCTTTAATGCCTTCACCTCGGGTTTTTAACATGCTTTGAGCGAAATATACGTTTCCATAGCCTGTCGCTTCAGGGCGCATTAAAGAGCCTCCGTAAGACAATGCTTTTCCGGTTAATACTCCGGTAAATTCATCCCTTAATCTTTTGTACTGACCAAACATATAACCAATCTCCCTGGCTCCCACTCCAATATCACCGGCAGGAACATCAGTATTGGGTCCAATATACTTACTCAACTCTGTCATCAAGCTTTGGCAGAAACGCATTACTTCAGCATCAGATTTGCCTTTAGGGTCAAAGTCTGAACCTCCTTTACCACCACCCATAGGCAGGGTTGTAAGGGCATTTTTAAACGTTTGTTCAAAACCTAAAAACTTCAATACACTCAGGTTTACCGTGGGGTGAAAACGCATTCCACCTTTATAAGGCCCAATTGCAGAATTAAACTGTACACGATAGCCTTTATTTATCATAATTTCACCGCTATCTGTAGTCCATGGCACCCTGAAGATAATAACGCGTTCAGGCTCAACCATACGCTCAAGAAGTTTGTGGTTTTGGTATTTTTTATTTTCTTCAATAAATGGAATTACGGTCTCTGCTACTTCTCTAACAGCCTGCATAAATTCAGGCTCATTTGGATTTGATTTTTCAACCTGAGCAACAAAGCTTTTTATACTGTCTTTCATATTATTATAATTTAATGGAATCTATTTCGTTTTATCTTTGCAAATATAGTTGAAATGAAATTATTTGTTTTATAAAACTCTTATTTCCTAAATTTTTTAATTAATTTTCAACTTAAATTTGTTTTTATATATTTGTCTTGTCTCAAATAACCTGTATCGTTATGAAAACCAAATACTTTGTTTTGGTATTTTTAATATCAACCCTCTCTTTTCAGGATGCTTTCTCCCAGTTTGGTTTTTCACACGAGGTAGGTGTCATAGCAGGACCTGTAGTGTTTTATTCAGATTATGGTCAGCGCAATGATATTGAAACAAATATGGGTAATGTGGGTTATGGCATTGGACTCATCCACTATCTTAATTTTGCATATCGCGCCGATTGTAACTGCTATACCCGGGATACTTATTTCAATGACCACTTCAAGGTAAGAAACGAAATTTCCTACCATAAAACAAATCTGGAGCACCTTGGAAAATGGGTTGATCCTTCGCGAACATCGCTAATTGCCGACCAGCTAAGAGGCATGAAAGGTTCTACTTCCGTATTTGATATTGGTTCTCAATTGGAATATTTTCCATTAAGTATTAGGGATTTTGTTGCCGGAAGTTATAAAATTGCTCCTTTTGTGAGTCTTGGTGCTCATTGGGTAAACTACAGCCCCGATAATTATACAGAATTTGTGCCAACTCAAATAGGACAACCCCTTTATCCTGAAAAATATGGTGAGGATTCAAGAACCACAGAACCCGGTTCTACTTGGTCTGTAGTGTGGAGCGCAGGATTCAGATATAAATTAACGCGTATGAGTGACCTTATGCTCGACGGTCGCTGGCAACATTATTTCTCAAACTGGGTTGATGGACTAAACCCCGACGTTCCTGAAAACAAGGCAAACGACTGGATTTTCTGGCTTAATGTAGGATATATTCTATATCTGGACTAACTATCCTATCGCTTGCTCCAAATCAGCTATCAAATCATCGATATCCTCAATCCCCACACTTAAACGTATCAGGGAGTCAACAATACCTGTTTTTTCACGCTCTTTTTTGGGAATAGACGCATGTGTCATACTGGCCGGATGACCTGCAAGTGATTCCACACCACCCAGTGATTCTGCAAGGGTAAACACTTTTAATTTCTCTACGATCTTAACCGCATCTTCAAGTTTATTTCCTTTGGTGGTAAAAGAAATCATCCCCCCAAAGTCTTTCATTTGCTTTTTGGCAATATCGTGGTTGGGGTGGTTAGTGAGACCCGGCCAGTAAACTTTGTCGATTTTTGGATGGCTATCAAGATATTCTGCAACAGCTTTTCCGTTTTCACAATGGCGTTGAACCCTTAAGTGAAGCGTCTTTATACCCCTCAGGACAAGAAAACAATCTTGTGGCCCGCATATTGCCCCGCTGGCCTTTTGAACAAAGTACAATTGCTCTGCGATCTTTTCATCTTTCACCACCAGGGCTCCCATCACCACGTCACTGTGGCCGCCAAGGTATTTGGTGGCAGAGTGCATCACGATGTCTGCGCCCAAATCAAGGGGTTGCTGCAAATAAGGAGTGGCAAAAGTGTTGTCAACCGCCAAGAGTATCTTATGCTTTTTTGCAATCCTTGAACAAGCCTCTATATCAATGATATTCATCATGGGGTTCGTGGGGGTCTCAATCCAAAGGAGCTTTGTATTCTCATTTATGTAGGCTTCTATTTTTGAAGCATCCTGCATCCCGATAAAGTGAAACTTAATCCCAAACTTCTCATAGATCTTGGTAAACAAACGGTAACTGCCGCCATACAAATCATTTGTTGATATCACCTCATCACCGGCCTTGAGCAGTTTAATCACAGCATCAATAGCCGCAAGCCCCGACCCAAATGCTATACCAAACTTACCATTCTCAATGCTGGCAAGGGAATTTTGCAGGGCGGTCCTCGTTGGGTTCCCGCTTCTGGAATACTCAAAACCTTTATGACCTCCGGGCGTTGTTTGTGAGTATGTGGTTGTTTGATAAATGGGAGGCATAACAGACCCATATGCAGGATCTGTATTGTGCTGGCCACCATGAATGGTTTTAGTATTGAACTTCATAAGATTTGTTTTAAATCATAAATGAAAGACAAATGTAACAGATTATTCGGTCAATAATAAATCAAAATGTATCTTTAGCCATTGTTTAATATTCCGCATACAATGAATAAAATATTCCCCCTGCTGCTTGTGGTTTTACTGGCAAGCAGCTGCTCTTTTGACAAGCCGCTTACCTTTGAAAACCAGCATTATACCTCAAATGATTTTGAAGATTGTATCTCTAATAAATGCCCCGCAATCAATGTGCAGGTTTTAAAGGCATCTCATGATGACAAAAAGGCTCTTTTATTCAATGAGACTGTTAAAAATCATACCATTGCCATCATTATCTCTGCCCGTGAACACAATGATAGCATCCCTGCGATTGAAGAAGCTTTACAATCTTTTATAAATGACTTCAGGAGATATAAAACAGAGTTTGGAAATGATTTCCTTTCTTATGATATTGATATTACTATGGACGTTTCTTATCAGTCAGAACTCTTTGTTTCTTTAGATGTCAATTATTACCTCTATACGGGAGGCGCTCACGGATACAGCGGCACCAACTTCCTAAATTTTGATGCCCAAACCGGAGAAAAACTCACCCACTCAGACCTTTTCACAGATACTGAAGCCGTTTTAGCTCACGCCGAAAAAAAGTTCAGAGAAACATATCAAATAGCCGACAACAGAAGCATCAATGCCACAGGTTTCTGGTTTGAAGAGGATACCTTTCATTTTCCTGAAAATATTGGGTTCACTGAAAATGAAATGATCCTGCATTACAATCAATATGAAATTGCAAGTTATGCCGAAGGGCCCATCACCCTTAGCATATCAAAAGAAGAAATCGCTGAGTTCCTTAAGTTTCAATAAAACTGTACTTTTGCAAAAAGAATTGATGCCATGAAAAAAGTATATTATTTATCTACCTGCTCCACCTGTTCTAAAATCCTTAAAGAACTGGAGCTGCCGTCAGATTATGAGTTACAGGACATCAAAACAGACCCTTTGACAGCAGACCAACTCGCTGCATTACACAAACATGCGGGCACCTATGAAAGCCTTTTCAGCAAACGTGCGCAACTCTACAAACAGCGCGGTTTAAAAGATAAAAGTCTTACAGAAAACGACTACAAAGAGCTCCTTCTGGAACATTACACCTTTTTAAAGCGACCCGTACTCGTGGTTAATAATCAAATCTTTATCGGAAACGCTTCTAAAACCATAGCCGAGGCCAAAAAAGCAATCCATGAATAGCCGGGCACTTGCCCTTCTTGCTGCAACGGCAGCAAGCGCCATTTATGGCATCAATCACAGCATTGCAAAAGGCATCATGCCTGAATATATAGAGCCCTATGGCTTTATTGTCTTACGCGTAAGCGGTGCCGCCATTATCTTCTGGCTGATTTCCTTTGGTTTCCCCAAAGAGAAAATAAACCCAAAAGACTGGAAACGCATCTTTTTTTGCGCCCTTTTTGGCATGTCCATCAATATGCTGATGTTTTTTAAAGGCCTGAGCCTTTCCACACCCATCAACAGTTCTGTGATCATCACCATATCTCCCGTGTTGTTGCTCATCCTTTCTGCTATTCTGATCAAAGAGCGTATTACCTTTATTAAAGCCTCAGGTATTATTATTGGTCTTGCCGGTGCACTGGTTTTGGTTTTGTTTGGTGAAAAAGAACAGTTCAATGCACCCAACATACCCCTGGGCAATGTTCTTTTTATTGTAAATGCAATCGCTTATTCTATTTATTTAATCCTTGTAAAACCCCTTACGGCAAAGTATAGTTCGATTACCTTGATGAAATGGCTGTTCCTGTTTGCCTTCTTTATCAACCTTCCCGTGGGTGTTCAGGAGTTTTCAAAAGTAGCGTGGACATCGCTGCCCATAGATGTAATCCTTAAAATGACCTTTGTAGTAGTGGGCACAACCGTGCTGACATATTTGTTCAACATCTATGCACTGCGGCAATTAAGGGCTTCAACGATAGGTGCTTTTATTTACCTGCAACCGGTCATTGCGGTGTTGTTTGCGGTGATCATCAGTATAGACTTTTTGACCCCGGTGAGGATAGGTGCTGCTGTATTGATTTTTACAGGGGTGTACCTCAGCAGCCGAAAACCCAAAAGATTAGCTTAAATGCTGAGGTTTTTTGCCAAACTTCCGTGTGTCTTCTTTGGTGAGTACTTTGAAGTCAGCTGTTTTTTCCAGAGTGCTTAACCGCTCCAGTAACTCTGCCGGCAATCCCGTGAGTTTGCGTTCTTTCATATCAATCCATCCACCCATGATTTCACAGGTGGCAAAATTCTTTCCGTGAGAATCATAAAAGTTATGGAGAAACTCAAAATACATCCCGTCTTCAGACAAGCCTTTTAATTGTAATGAAACTGTAACCGGTTTCCCCACGAACACTTCTTTAAAATAATAGATGTGCTCATAGAACACCACCGGGCCAATGTTATAATGCAGCATTTCACGCTGCCCAAGGCCCTTTTCCATTAAAAAACCCATACGGGTGTGGCTCATAAAGTTTATATAAGCACTATTGGCCAGATGCCTGTTGGCATCAATATCACTCCATCTTATATCAAATTCTTTGGTGTACATTGCAAAATATTTTTACAAACTTAAGTAAATTTACTGTGCGTGCATACTATTTTATGTAAATTCGCTACTTTAAAATGCCTATACTAAAGTCAACATACAAACCACCGCTGCTCTTTCAAAACGGGCATTTCTCTACTATTTATTCTGCCAAAGTGCGGGTGGCGCCAAAAGTAAACCAGACACGTGAGCGCATTTTCTTACCGGATGATGATTTTATTGACCTGGACTGGAGCTGGTCAAAAGCCAAAACAAACCACCTCGTCATATTGCTTCACGGCCTTGAAGGAAACGCCCAGCGCACTTATATCAAAGGCTCGGCATATCATATCAACCAAAACAATATGGACGCCGTGGCAGTAAACTACCGCGGGTGCAGCGGCGAACCCAATAATTTATACCGTTCATACAATGCCGGGGCTACAGAAGATCTTGAGGCTGTTATCAACCACATCTTGCAAAAAGACCACTATGATTCCATTTCATTAACCGGTTTCAGCCTGGGTGGTAATTTATTGTTGAAGTATCTGGGGGAACGAGCAGACGTTCCCAAACAAATCAAAAAAGCCATTGCCGTGTCCACCCCTTTGGTTTTAAAAGAATCGCTGGAGGAATTGAACAAGACCCACAACATTATATACAATACTTCTTTTTTGCTCGATTTAAAGAAAAAGATAAAACAAAAAGCCATCCAGTTTCCTGAGCAGACAACTGCCGAAGAGGTCAACAAAATAAAATCACTGCTCGATTTTGACAATATCTATACCTCCAAAGCCCATGGCTTTAAGGATGCTTATGACTATTATCACAAAAACAGCAGCCTGCAATTTTTGCCGGAAGTGAAAATCCCGGTGCTTTTGCTTCAGGCCCAAAACGATAGTTTTTTATCTCCTTCCTGCTTTCCTGTTGACATTGCTGAAAACCACGACAATATTTTTCTTGAAACCCCAAAGTATGGCGGCCACGTTGGCTTTTACAACAAAAACAACATCTACTACAACGAGAAAAGAACGGTGGAGTTTTTAAAAACCCTTTAACCCATTTTAATTACCTTTGTAAAACATTAAAGCATCACTATGATACAATCCATGACCGGTTTTGGAAAGGCCGTCAAACAACTTCCTTCAAAAAAAATCACGGTAGAAATCAAGTCGCTCAACAGCAAAAGCCTCGATCTCAATGCCCGCATTCCTTCTGCTTACCGCGAAAAGGAACTGTTTTTACGCAATAAAATAGGCGCCGTTTTAGAACGTGGTAAAGTTGACTTCAGCTTGTATATCGAGCTTAACGGCGAAGAAACCTCAACCCAGGTCAATGTGCCCATCGTGGAAAACTATATCAAACAGTTAAGCGAGATTGCAACCGCAGACAAAACCGAACTCCTTAAAATAGCCATGCGCATGCCCGATGCCCTCAAAACCGAAAGGGATGAAATAGACGAAACCGAGTTTCAGGAAATACTGGGAGCCGTGGAGCAGGCTCTAAAAGAAATAAATACTTACCGCAGTGATGAAGGTGATATACTGAAAAAAGACTTTATCGGGCGCATTGAGAACATATCAGCATTGCTGCAAGAGGTCATAAAGATAGACCCTGAACGCATACAGGCCGTGAAAGAACGCTTGCGCAAAGCCGTGAACGAACTCAAAGAGCAGGTAGATGAAAACCGCTTTGAACAGGAACTGGTATATTATGTTGAAAAATATGATATCACTGAAGAGAAAGTGCGCCTTGAAAACCACCTGAGCTACTTTCTTGAAGCTCTCCATTCAGAGGATTCCAATGGGAAAAAACTGGGCTTCATCAGTCAGGAAATAGGCCGTGAAATCAATACCATAGGTTCCAAATCAAACTATGCGCCTATGCAGCAACTCGTGGTTCAGATGAAAGACGAGCTCGAAAAAATCAAGGAACAACTCTTAAACGTTTTGTAATGGAAGGAAAAGGAAAGCTCATTGTGTTTTCAGCTCCTTCAGGCTCGGGAAAGACAACCATCGTGCAACATCTATTGGGCAAGAAAGAACTCAACCTCGAGTTTTCAGTATCGGCCACAAATCGTGAACCCCGGGGTGAGGAAGTGCACGGCACAAATTATTACTTCATCTCGTTCAAAGAGTTCAAACAGCATATAAAAAACGACGACTTTCTGGAGTGGGAAGAGGTGTATCGCGACAACTTTTACGGCACCCTCAAAACCGAAATTGAACGCATCTGGGCACTGGGCAAACACGTTATTTTTGACATCGACGTGGTGGGCGGGCTGCGCATCAAGAAAAAATTCCCTGATCGCACCCTTGCTGTTTTTGTAAAACCCCCCAGTGTTGATGAACTCAAGCGCCGCCTTAAAAAGAGAAAGACAGAAAGCGAAGAGAAAATCAATATGCGCATTGCCAAAGCATCCATAGAACTGGCCACAGCACCACAGTTTGATCACATCATTGAAAACAACGATCTGGACACCGCTTTGGAAGAGGCCTATACGCTTGTGAATAATTTTGTCAATCCCTAGTGTGTGATTTTAAACCCTTTTTCGCTTTAAAGCATCAAATAGCATGAAAAAAATAGGTTTGTATTTCGGAAGTTTTAATCCCATACACATTGGTCACTTGATCATTGCAAACCACATTGCAGAACACAGCAATCTCGATGAAATCTGGCTGGTGGTCACGCCCCACAACCCGTTTAAAAAGAAAAAAACCCTGCTTGATGACCACCACAGGATGGAACTGGTCAACCGCGCCTGCGAAGGCTATGAAAATATAAAGGGCAGCGACATCGAGTTCAAGCTCCCGCAGCCCAACTATACCATCAATACCCTGGTGCACTTAAAAGAAAAATTTCCACAGTATCAATTCTGTTTGTTGATGGGTGAAGACAACCTCAACACCTTTCACAAGTGGAAAAACTATGAAATGATTTTAAAAGAACACCCCATTTATGTCTACCCCAGAAAAGCAGACAACGACCATGAAAATCAGTTTACCCATCATCCCGACATCGTTCATATTGATGCCCCTATCATGGAAATATCCTCAACACACATCAGAAAAGCCATCAAAGCCGGAAAAAACGTAAGGCCTCTCCTGCCCACTGAAGTCTGGAACTATATTGATGAAATGAATTTTTACCGAAAATAAAAACCGCCCTTGTTAGAAACAAGAGCGGCTTTCAAACTAAATAACCAACCAAAAAACCTTTACCTATATTCTCAAGAACTGAGAATTATTAGTAGGGTTTCCTGAGTACAATAACGTGAATTCTCTTTTTCAAATTGCATGCAAAATGCTAATCTGTTGTTAAAGTTTGTTAATGATGGAAGTCTGCTCTATCCTTTTCTATCATTAGCCTGATAGTTTTTGAAGGCGAGTGATATATCGCTTTGTTTACCTGTTTAAATTCCTTATTTTTGATGAAACCATTTTAACTAAAAAATATGAACGAACACCCGCGATTTGCTGTTGTTGGAGGCGGAAGCTGGGCAACCGCCATAGTAAAAATGCTGTGTGAAAATCTGGAACAAGTGAACTGGTACATGCGCAGTGCCTATGCCATTGAACACATCAAAAAAGAAGACCACAACCCAAACTACCTGAGTTCAGTTGAATTTGACGTAAAAAAATTAAAACTCAGTAATAACATCAATACCACCATCAAAGAAGCAGATGTCATTATATTTGCAGTTCCGTCTGCTTTTTTAACCGCTGAACTTGAGAAGCTCAAGGTTTCTTTAAAAAATAAAATCATATTTTCAGCCATCAAAGGCATTGTCCCTGAAAGTGGGCTCATTGTGGGTGAACACTTTCATGAAAAGTATGACATCCCCTTTGAAAACATAGGAGTACTTACGGGACCCTGCCATGCAGAAGAGGTGGCTTTGGAACGGTTATCATATCTCACTATAGCCTGTGCAGATGAAGAAAAGGCCAAAATGGTTTCCCGTTATGTAAGCAGCGACTATATCAAAACAACCACCAGCGATGACGTGATAGGTACAGAGTATGCAGCCATGCTCAAAAACATCTATGCCATTGCAGCCGGTATCGCACACGGGCTGGGTTATGGTGATAATTTTCAAAGCGTCCTGATGAGCAATGCCATCAGGGAAATGAAAAAATTCATCAAAAAGGTGTACAAAATGAAGCGCAACATCAATGACTCTGCTTATTTGGGCGATTTATTGGTAACGGGCTATTCAACCTTCAGCCGCAACAGGATGTTTGGAAATATGATAGGCAAAGGCTACACCGTCAAAAGTGCCCAGATGGAAATGAGCATGGTTGCCGAAGGCTATTATGCCACCAAAAGCGCCTGGCTCATCACACAGGATAACAAAGTAAAGACACCCATCATCAATGCCGTTTATGCAATCCTTTACGATAATAAAAACCCAAAAAAGGTATTTAAAAAATTGACCGAGAAGTTGGATTAAGTTGCTAAAACCGCTTTGTTTTCCAATAACGGAATTGTCTTTATATTATCTTCTTTAATAGTGTTGGGCTCAAACACATAAGTGCGGTCATATAGTTTTCCTTCAGCAAAAAAAGTGAGCAGAAATTCGTTTTTGAAAGGCAGGACTTCTTCAGCAATGAACTCGATTTTTCGGGTTGTTTGGGCGGGTATGGTTCCCAGGCCGTGACGCAGGGTTGCGGTTTTTCGGTCGGCATCGCTTCCACGGGAGACGACAATGGTGGCCTCCATATCTTTCCGGCTATTGTTTATGAGATAAACGTTCCAGTTTTGGCTCAAAAAATCGTCATCCCATTCCTTTATAGCAGCGATATAAATATCTTTTACTTCGGGAATTTCAATGTCTTTGCGCATAGGTTCATTAACTCTTTTTCTTTTTCCAGGCAAACCATAGTCCCAATAAGGCTATAAGCATTATTACAAGGAAAATTACGCCAACAAGAAATTCAATAACGGCCATCACAAAGGTAAAATAAGCAACTGCTATTAAACCGATAATCACTAAGATTATTACAATATACTTTGTCATAATGCACTTTTAAATTGTTCTAAAAACCGGATGTCATTTTCATAGAACATCCTTATATCGCCTATTTGGTAAAGCAACATTGCGATGCGCTCAATGCCCATGCCAAAAGCAAAGCCGGTATAAGTTGCCGGGTCAATACCACAGTTCTTCAACACATTGGGGTCTACCATGCCACAGCCCATAATCTCCAGCCAGCCGGTCCCTTTTGTGATGCGGTAATCGGTTTCGGTTTCAAGGCCCCAGTAAATATCGACCTCTGCGCTGGGTTCCGTAAACGGAAAATAAGACGGGCGCAGGCGTATTTTTGATTTCCCAAACATTTCTGTACAGAAATAGATGAGCGTTTGTTTTAAGTCTGCAAACGAGACATCTTTGTCAATATACAAGCCCTCCACCTGATGAAAAATACAGTGGGAACGGGCTGATATGGCCTCGTTTCTAAAAACCCTTCCGGGGGAAATGGTGCGAATGGGAGGCTTGTTGTTTTCCATATACCGCACCTGTACCGATGAGGTATGCGTGCGTAACAGAACATCCGGGTTTGTTTGAATAAAGAAGGTATCCTGCATGTCCCTGGCCGGGTGGTATTCCGGAAGGTTTAAAGCTGTAAAGTTGTGCCAGTCGTCTTCAATTTCGGGCCCTTCAGAAACGTTAAACCCTATGCGGGAAAACACTTCAATGATCTGGTTTTTTACAATGGATATGGGGTGTCTTCCGCCAATGGTGAGAGGATCGCCCGGCCGGGTCAAGTCTCCATATAGCCCTTTTTGAACCTCTTTGCTCTCAAGGCTTGATTTGAGGGCATCTACTTTATCCTGCGCTGCCTGTTTGAGTGTGTTTATGGTTTGCCCAAATTCCTTTTTTTGCTCATTGGGAACGTCTTTAAAAGCAGCAAAATAATCATTGAGCACCCCCTTTTTACCCAGGTATTTTATTCTGAAATCTTCTACTTCCTGTAATGAAGCTGCTGAAAAATTTTCAACCTCAGCAATGGCTTCTTTTATCTTATCCAACATTTGTTACGGTATTTGAAGGCTACAAATTTATAAAAATATACCCTTAGTGGGCGGTTATTTGTGACAGATCTGGGGTTTTGTTTTTAAAAATCAGGATATTATTTCCTTTTCAACAAAGTAATTGACGATGGCTTCTTTCATTAAAATGCTTTGTTCGCCGGCTTTTAGAACGGGTAAATGTTCTTTAACTTTATAATGTGGCCAGCCTTCTTCATCCTGATAATCAAACTCATAAAAACCATAAGGCTCCAGCAGGCGGCAAATGGCGATGTGCATCAGGTCGAGCTTTTCGTCTTTTTTGAACTTGCGTTGAAACCTGCCCAACTCCTGCAAACCTACAAGGTATATTACGGCGTCGATATCTAATGTCTCCCCGTCTGCAAACTTGTCGCTCAGGAGTTTTACAACATTTTCCCAGCGTTGTTTTAATTCTTCGTCTCTTGCCATAGTGGATTCCTGTTACTTTTTTTGAAAAGGTGGTTATGTTTGCAAAGATACAAAGCCCGAGTACTACATTTTGTTATATTTACACTAAAATGTTTTAACAATGAATAGTCTGGATATTTTAATTGGCCTGTTTCTTCTCTTTGGACTTATACAAGGTTTTAGAAATGGATTTTTGATAGAGCTCGCATCCTTGGTTGGTCTTGTCCTGGGGGTGTTTTGTGCGATTCACTTTTCACATTTTGCGTCAGATATCCTCATCAGTTATACTGACTGGGAAGAGCAGACCATTAATTTGGCTGCGTTTGCCATTACTTTTATTGTTGTTGTAATATTGGTTTCCATAATAGCACGTGCCCTTACCAGAATAGCTTCTTTTGCGGCCCTGGGCTTGCTTAACAAGCTTGCCGGAGGAATTTTTGGAGTGTTGAAAATGGCTTTCTTTGCAAGTGTTATCCTGCTCTTTACAAATTCTTTTAAAAACGAAGTTTCCTTCTTATCTAAAGAAAAAAAGGAAGCATCCATATTGTACAAGCCTGTTGCTTCGCTTGCGCCCATGGTGCTTCCTAAGTTGATTAAAGAACTAAATGAATACGTAAATGACGAAGAACTTTAGAAGTTTAACTGATAAACTTCTTCCAGCTGAGAGTCATTACTTACGTTCACATTCAAGTCCTGTACCACCCCTGAACCGATAGCATACACCCAACCGTGCAGGGTTAATTCCTGACCGTTGTTCCAGGCTGTCTGGACGATAGAGGTCTTGGCAAGGTCATAAACCTGCTCTTTGACATTTAATTCAACATATTTATCAAAGCGGGCATCTTCATCTTCAATGGCATCAAGCTCTTTCTTGTTGTGCCTGTACACATCTTTGATGTGCCTGATCCAGTTATCAATAATGCCATAAGACTGATTGCCCATAGCGGCTTTCACACCACCACAGCCGTAATGACCGCATACAATCACGTGTTTTACTTTGAGAACACTCACGGCATAGTCAACCACACTCAACATATTCATATCTGAATGCACTACCATATTTGCTATATTCCTGTGAACAAAAACCTCGCCCGGTTGTGCGCCGATGATTTCATTTGCAGGCACACGGCTGTCTGCACAACCAATCCATAGTAAGGGTGGTTGTTGTCCTTTGGAAAGTTTTTCAAAGTATTGTGGGTCTAAGTCTAATTTACTTTTTACCCATTCTTTGTTTTGTTCTAAAAGTGATTTATAAAAATTGCTCATAATACTATGTTTTAAGTTATAAAATTACTGATTTAAAATTGTTAATTTACTGTTGTTGATTCAAATTAGGCGGTTTCTTTTAATCCGAAAAATTCTTTAAAACTATCCGGGTTTTCAATATTGCCCCTTTCAGAAATTAAGTGAATTGTAATGTTCCTGTTTTTTGCCTTTATGGAAAATTCTTCCAGGATTTCAAGAACATCATAGTCTAAAACTCTTGTATTCCTCACGTCAAGTTCAAGATATGTGTTCTTGGGCAAATTGTCAAGTTCCCTTAAAATTGACCCCTTATTTAAAAATGTAACTTCCTCAGCAAGGGTCATTTTAATTTTATGCTTTCCATTGCTCTTATCTTCAATATGCAAGAAGTGAGAGTTTTTATAACTGTTTACTAGAATGGTTATAAACCCAATGGCAAGACCTAAAAGAATACCCGTTAAAAGGTCTGTGGCAACAATAGCAATAACAGTTGTCACAAAGGGAATAAATTGTGTTTTACCCAATTTAAAAATTTGCACAAATTGCTTTGGATTTGCAAGTTTATACCCAATGACCAATAATACAGCTGCCAAAACAGCAAGTGGTATTAAATTAAGGATATGCGGTATCAAAATAACACTTGCAATCAAAAAGAACCCATGGAGTATTGCTGAAAGTTTTGTTCTTGCACCGGTTTGAATATTTGCTGAACTCCTCACAATCACCTGAGTGATGGGAAGTCCGCCAATAAGGCCTGAAAAAGTATTTCCCACTCCCTGGGCAACAAGCTCCCTGTTTGTGGGAGTTACCCTTTTTCGTGGGTCAAGCTTATCTGTCGCTTCTACACTCAATAAGGTTTCCAGACTGGCAACAATGGCAAGTGTCACAGCAACAACATAGATTTCTGTATTCCCAATTTGAGAAAAATCGGGCAGGGTGAACTGTCCAATAAATGAATCAAAGCTATCAGGTATAGGAACAGATACAAGGTTTCGGGGGTCAATAGCAAGTTCAGAATTACTGTTGCCAAAAATCACCTGATAAACAACCCCCATAACAACTGCTACCAAGGGTCCGGGAACAATCTTAAAAAACTGACTCTTCTTAGATAGTATTTTTTCCCAGGTCAAAAGGATAATTAATGAAATCGCAGTAACTATAACAGCACCTGTAGAAATTGCATCAAGAGTCTGGCTCAAAGCAGTCAATAAAGATTCATCTTTTGAAAACAGAGATCGTGTATCTCCTGCATATGCCCTGTTATATCCAAAAGCGTGAGGTATTTGCTGTACAAATATTATGATACCAATAGCGGCAAGCATCCCTTTAATAACTGAAGAGGGAAAATAATAGCCTACCACCCCTGCTTTTAGAATTCCTAAAACAACTTGTAGAATACCGGCAAAAACCACCGCAAGTAAAAAGCTCTCATAAGCTCCTAAGGATGTAATGGCATTGAGCACGATAACTGCCAAGCCCGCTGCAGGACCACTAACTCCCAAAGAGGAGCCTGATATAGATCCAACAACAATACCGCCAATAACTCCGGCAATCAAACCGGAAAACAATGGTGCCCCACTGGCAAGGGCAATACCTAAACAAAGAGGTAAGGCAACAAAAAACACGACCAAACTCGCAGGAAGGTCCTTTTTTATATGTTTAAACATAATGTAAAATAATATTTAGTCTCAAACCATAATATAGTTTAAGAATAGTTATAATTAGTTTTCGTGAAATAATAAGATTAGTGAAATACTAAATATATTCGGGAGGAGGGGAGTTTAACTCAAAATAGACTGTAGACCAGTGCTTATTAAGGAGTGTTGAGAAGTTTGATTCTGAAAACTCCATTAACCCCAGAGAAAGGGTTAAATATTTATTGATGAACTTTGTATGCTTTTCAGAAAAAGTCCTTTCTTCAGAATTGTTTTTCTCTTCTTCATTGACACTATAAACATAGGAAATATCAATACTATTTTTAATTACTGTGACCACTGTAGGAGTCACTAAAAAAAGAGAAAAAATTATAATAAAAAAGATACAAATATCCTTCACTTCAAGATGGTTTTTTAGCTGCTGCAAAAATACAAATTGTTATGACTAATATTTGTTAAGACAATATTAATTCTATATACCTCTATAATTCTTTTAAATCATTCCTTAAAATCCAGCCTTCTTTTCCGTCAGACAAAAGAATGCGGCTCCAATCATCATCTTCTTCAGTTATGGTAACTTTTGTTCCTTCATGTAATACAAAGGAAACCTCACTGCGGTCTAAAGGTTCACTCCGCACTTGTGTGCTTTGAGCAAAAATAATAGCCGTGCGTTCATTTTCAACTTTGTCATAAGTGAGAAAGGCAAATGAAAAACTCGTAAAGGCAAAAAACAGAGCTATAAATGATAATGTAAACAGCAGTCTTTTCTTTGAGCTTACGCTGGAATAGTAATAAAGTAAAAACAAAACTGTAAAACTCAGCACAAAAAATACCGTTATCCAGGCCCAGCTATCAAAAGTGAATATATTGGATATTTTATTTAGCCAGCTTGAAAAGAAATTTTCAGGAGCCGGTTCAATGGCATCAATAGTCCGGCTTTGGGCTATGGCCAGATTGTTTTTAATTTCTGAGTCAGCAGGAGCTAACTGCAGTGCTTTTTCATAATAATAAATGCTGGGTGCTATCTGCTCTGCCTTGAAATATGCATTGCCTAGATTGTAATATAATGCTGCAGAGTGTTCACCAGATTCCAATATGCTTTCCCAGGCACTGATAGCCGCTTCATAGTTTGCCTCTTTATAGTGGGTTTTCCCTTTTTCAAACTTCTCTGAGTTTTGAGAAAATGAAACGACAGACAAAAATGCCATTAAAATTAAAAGTATCTTCTTCATCGTTATGAAATTTGTTTATCAATTGAAGAAATTACCTCAGCTGCATTATTGTAATCTGTTTGTATTTCACCTTCACTGGTGGGGGTATACCGCGCATATTCACAACTTTTCAAAATACTGATGAAAGCTTCGCTAGTCTCGCCGGTAACACCCCGTTCCTGCAAGAGCTCTTCAATGCGTTCTTTTGAGAAATCTGAAGTTTCGATAGATAGTTTTGCTTTTAGATAATTGTGCAAAGCTCTTTCCAAAGATTCATAAAACAACTTTTGATCACCGGTATTTTTCTTTGCTTCAGACAAATATTTTTTAGCAAGTCTGTTTGCTTTTCTCAATCGCTGACCTTCCACGTCATTTTCCAGGGCTTTTTTTCTTCTTCCGGCAACTATAAATAGAGGAATCAAAAGAACCGGTGAGCCGAGCAAAGACCAAAATAAGGGTGATTTAAAAAAGTGTTCTTTATTAAGTTCGGTTAATTGAGGTCTTAATTTTATATACTTAAACTGCTCTTGCGAAAGGACCACGGGCTGTTTAAACCCTGTATTCGTGCCGATAGAATTGCTGTCTGCTACCGGTCCTCTTTCAACGTCAATGACAATCTCATCTGAAGTAATGGTTTTATAACTGTTTGACTCCGGGTCAAAATAACTGAAAGAAATGGGTGCTATTGAGTATGACCCTTGAAATTGCGGAATAATGGTATAACTATCAGAGATACTGCCCCGCATACCGTTTTGTGTTGTACTTACCCTGTCTTTGAACTCCGGCTCATAAGTTTCAAATGAATTTGGTGCAACAAGTGTGGGCGGCTTAAAAAGTTTTAAATTACCGTTCCCTGAAACTTCCACAGTTGCCTCAAGAGATTCTGTAGCATCCAGTTTGGTTTTGTTTGTTTTTACTTTAAAATCAAATTTACCGACAGCCCCACTAAAATCAGCTGGTTTTCCTTCTTCCGGCAAGGATTTAACATCAATGGTTCGGGTGCCTGCAGAGACTGTTTTGTTAACCCTTGTCATAAAAGGCCTTCCAAAAATATCTCTTTTATTTGTTCTCACTTCAACCTGAACATCGAGGGATAAAGGCTCTAATTCCAGCTCTCCCGTTTTTTGCGGATAAAGGACCGTGCTTCTTAAAATTGCATAACGATAAGGTTTCCCCTTATAAGTACCTTCATAGACCTGCATCTGGTTGTTATCTGTGTTTTGACTCCAGAAATCTGCAAATTTTGGACTGTCTATTACACGCCATCCGCTAACAGAGGTTTCAGGTGAAACGTAAAGCTTGTATACAACAGTTATAGCCTCATTTAAGTAGGGATTTGCTTTTGAAACTTCTGCAACCAGATGGATGTCGCCTTCAGAGGCAATATCATTGTTTTCTCCATCTTTGGGCTCATCAACTGCAGCGGTCACTTCAACATCAATGGGAATGGTTTTATAGGTTTCGCCATCAATTTCAATAGATGCCTGGCCGAGGGTAAAAGAACCCCTGGCTGTGGGTGATAAAAAATAACTGTATGTTTTTGAATATGTGCGTTTGCCGTTAATCCACATATTGCTTACAGACTGGTTGGGCCCTGCTACAATTCTGAAGCCATTAAAATTTGGGGGTTGAAAATTATCCCCATCCTGATTCATTTCAAAATCGACCCGCAAACGTTCATTGACGCCAAGTTTTTCTTTGCTTACCTTGGCTTCAAATTTTACCTGTGCCAAGACACTTCCTGCTAGGAAAAAAAGTGCTGTAATTAATAAAAAGTTTCGTGTCATTTTAATTCCTCCTCTTCCATTTCTATTGAATGGATCAAAAATTATACTAATTTTTTGTAACTCAATGGGTTTTAAGATTTTTTTACCAATCTTTTTCAGGTTTCACTTTAACCCCTTTTTGTTTCTCGGCATTAATTTTATCCTGAACTTTCTTTTCTTCATTGTTCATGGCTTCGAGCAAACTTTGTATTTGCTGAGGTGACAGCTTGCCTTCTGCAGGCTGCGGTTGCCCCTGACTTTCCTGCTCTTTAGGCTCACCTTCTTCATTTTTATCATCTGCATTTTGCTCTGGCTCGTCTTCTCCTTCATCTCCTTTATCTTCATTGTCTTGTCCCTCATCTCCTTGATTTTCATCTTCCTGGTTATCGCCTTCCTCTTTTTTGTCTTCTTGTTCTTCCTCTTTATCGTCTTCTCCGCCACCGCCCTGGTCACCGTGTTCTTCAAGCATTTTCTTTGCGAGTGCCAGGTTATATCGGGTTTCATCGTCAGTAGGATCGTTGCGGAGGGCATTTTTATATGCTTCAACAGCACCTCTATACTCCTTTTCGTTCATAAGAGTATTGCCCAGGTTGTGGTAAACCTTATGCTTTTGAGACTTAGTTGTAGCTACTTCTGCTGCTTCCACATAGCGTTTTCCTGCTTCCCTGTTTTTATCCCGTGAATAGTAAGCATTACCCAGATTGTATTTAGCTTCAGTATTCTTTGAATCGCGTGCTATAACTTTTCTGTAATTTGCTTCAGCTTTTGAAAAATCTCCTGCTTCCAAACGTTCTTCTGCTTCAGCGAGCAAATGTTGGTTTTCTTTTGCACGCAGCTTTTCCTCTTTGGTTTGTGAAAAAACCAATGGGAAATACAACATTACAAGTACTACCAATATTCTATTCATTTTTCTTTTCATTAAATAAATTAAGTCGCTCAAGCCAGGATGTTTTTCGTTCTAGAAGGAAGATCTCCAGAAACAATAACAGCAGTGAAGCGCCTAAAAACCACTGAAACCAACTTTTGAAGTCTGCAAATTGCATGGATTCAAATTCTTGTTGATCCAGCTTGTTTAGATACTCATTGACTTCTTCCACTACTGCTGAGGTTGAAGTCCCTGAAATGTAAATGCCGCCTGTTTGGTCTGAAATTTCTTTGAGCATCTGTTCTTCCATTTTTGTCACGACTCGCTCGCCGGTATTGTCTCTTACATATTCCTGCAAGACACCATTTTTTTTAATGGGAATGGGACCTCCGGAAAGGGTACCTACACCCACGGTAATTATTTTTATACCCACTTCAGCCGCTTCATTTGTGATGGCTTCTACATTTCCCTGGTGATCTTCACCGTCAGAAATAATAATTAAAACGCGGTTGGTCTGGTCTTCTTCATCATAATATGTCTTGGCCAGTTCAATAGCTTCTGCAATTGCGGTTCCTTGTGAGGAAACCATATCTGTGTTCATTGAATTGAGAAACATCCTTGCGGCATTATAATCTGTAGTGATGGGCAGCTGTGGAAAAGCACTACCGGCATATCCCACTATACCCACACGGTCTCCCCCCAGGGAGTTTATGATTTGTGAGACCAATTGCTTAGATTTCTCCAGTCTGTTTGGGGCAATATCTTCTGAGAGCATGCTTTTTGAGACATCAATAGCAAAAACAATGTCAACACCTTCTCTTTTCACTTCTTCTAACTTTGTACCAATTCTTGGATTAACCAAAGCAATAACAATAAAAAATAAAGCCAACAGTATAAATACCAGTTTTAAAACGGGCTTAAAAGTTGATCGTGCCGGACTTAACCTGGAGAGGGCCTCTCTGTTTGCAAATCTTTTTTGTGCCCTCTTTTTCCATACATGCAAAATAAAAAACATCAACAACACCAGGGGTATGAGCCCAAGTAAATAAAAATAATATGTTTCTTCCAGTTGATACATTTATATAAAACTTCTAAAAAGTGTAAAACGCAACAGCATTTCAAAGGCCAGCAAGCCTAATGCCCAAAGTGCAAAAGGCCTGAATTTTTCTTCGTAATTTGTGTATTGAAATTCTTCAATTTCAGTTTTTTCAAGTTTGTTTATTTCTTCATAAACCTCTTCGAGTTTTGTATTGCTTGAGGCCCTGAAATAAATCCCGCCGGTGGCATCTGAAATCTCTCTTAGCAATTCTTCATCAATTTCAACCGGCATATTAGCATATCGGAAACTTCCGTCAGGGTTTATTGCTACAGGTGAGGGTGCCATTCCTGTTGTGCCAATGCCAATACCATAAACTTTAATGCCAAATTCAATAGCCAGTTCAGCTGCAATTCTGGGGTCAATCACCCCAGTATTATTAACTCCATCTGTGAGCAAGATAATAACCTTTCCTTCAGATTCACTGTCTTTTAGCCGGTTTACTGCTGTGGCAAGACCCATCCCAATAGCTGTGCCATCTTCAATAACATTGTTATATTTAATTTCATCTATGGCGTTACCAACAATCCTCTTGTCTATGGTCAATGGAACCTGGGTATAACTCTCCCCGGCATATATGACGATCCCTATGCGGTCACTGGGCCTGTCCAAAACAAAGTCTTTCGCAACCCTTTTTAATGCCTCCAGTCTGTTTGGTTTTAAATCTCTTGCAAGCATACTTCCTGAAACATCCATAGCCATTATAATATCGATGCCTTCTGTTTTTTTGATTTTTGAAGTGGTATCAACTAGTCTGGGCCTGGTCATTGCCACTATTAACAATGCTAAGGCCAAAAGCCGCAACACTATCAACACAGGACGAAATTTTGCCAACCAATTTGAACTTGATTTGAACCCTTTTAAGGTTGATAATTTTACAGAAGCTGTAATTTTATTTCGCCTCCATATAAACCATGCTATCGCAAATGGCAGTAGTAAAAACAACCAGAAGAACTCAGGATTTGCAAATTCAAACTGTAATGCAATCATTTTTGTATAACTTCTATTTCAATCGATTTAAAAATTCTCTCTTTGATTTGCTGTGCATGAAAATCTTGTTTTTCAATAACAATAAGCACTTCCTGAATGCCACCGTCCTGGGCAAACAAAAACAACTCATACTCACTTTTATCCTGCTTGTATTTATTCTCTCCCAATTTGACATTGAATTCGCCTGAAGCTCTTATTCCTTCAACACCTTCTTTGGTTGTAAACGGCTCATCTTTAACAATCATATTGGTAGCGCCGTTTTCTTCCAGTAAGACCAATTTTTCTTCTAAGACGGCTTCCAGATTAACTTGTCCGGGGTCTGAAACTTTAGACGACCCAACATAGATAAAAAGTTCTTTCTGAATATCTCCAAAGGTGAATACATCCTCAATGTTATCTGAAATCATAAAATCATCAGACGTTATTTCTCTGGAGAGCACCTCCGGGGTTTCTAATGTAACTGCAGGACTGCCATATTCACTTTTAATCCAGTCGCCTTCAGCCAGGCTTTTTGTGTAATTGCCAAAAACTGCGTCTTTCACATCTTGAAAACCAAAAACAAAACTAAAAGCAATATATGCGAGTACGACAACTGAAAGGATTGATGCAGCAATGATGGCCATTTTCCTTTTTTTCTTTTTCTTTTCAAGCTCCTGCTGATACATGGCATCCTTCATCAGCTCCTCTTCTGTGGGTTCAGGAATGGATTCGTGTGTTTCTTTGATAATTTCTTCAATTTCTGTTCGGTCCAATTGGGCCTGGCCGCTTTCCATTTGCATTTTTGCAAATTTGATAAGATCTGCCCGCTTTAAAATTTCGCGAAGTTTTAAGATTGTGGCCTTGTCAAAGTTTAAATGCCCGGCATCTTTGTGCAGCTCGAGTTTCATAATCAACTCATCAGTTGTACTCTCCAATGCAGCCTCATCGACTTCACGGTCAAGGTAACGTTTTACAATTTCGGTTAAGGAAGAATAATAGTCTTTGACACGGTTTTCTTTTAAATACTGCGAATTGTCAAGTGACTTCAAAGCTACAATAGCTTCTTCAAATGGAGGCAATTGCTTTTTAGCTTCTTCAATTTTCTTTTTCTGGCGTAAAATAATGTAAATCAAAAGACCCAAAACGAGCAGACCAAGAAGAATCCAGAGAAGTGTTTCTGTCCACTCACCCTTTACCGGTTGCACTTCAATCGCAGGCTTGATGTCAAACATTTTTTGCTTGAGGGTATCTACTTCAACATCTGCAACTTCAACCCAAAGCGAGTCTGTGAAAAAAACCTGTTGATCAACCCGCACCTGTTGTTGCGGTATCACATACCTGCCGGAGTCAAACTGTGTCAGTCCGTATTTTTTTATCAGGGTAATTTTTTGTTCCTGATAACTTGTATCTGTGGGGTAAAACTCAATGACTTCAAGTGGTAAAAAACTTTGACCTTCAGGAAATGCAACCACTGCTGAAGTATCTGCTTCAACCTGAATGCTGTATTTTATCTCCTCACCTATTTTGATATTTGTGGTATCCAGCGTTGCTTTTACCTGAGAAAATGAAAAAGAAACAGAAGTCAAAACAAACACCAATGCCAAGAAAGCCTTATGGCGGAAAAAAATGTTTGCTGATATATGTAGGTTAATTTTCATCTGTCTTGTTAACTCCTTCTTTTAAAATATCCCAAAAGCTTTTTTACATAGCTTTCATCTACCCTGCAATTCATGGTGCCGGCACCGCTTTTTTGAAATTTTTCCTGAAAAAACGCAACCCTGTCGCGATAATATTTAGAATATTCAAGTCTCACTTTTTTTGACGTGGTATCTACAAGCATAGTTTCTCCTGTTTCTTCATCATCTACTTGCACCACTCCCAAATTGGGTATTTCTTCTTCCCTTTGATCATAGACCCTTATCCCGGTGAGATCGTGTTTTTTTGCTGCAATTTTCAGGGCGTTTTCATAATTTTCATCAGTGATAAAATCTGAAATCACAAAAGCAATCGCTTTCTTTTTCATAACATTGGCCAGAAACTGTAAAGCTTGCTCAATATTGGTTTTACTGCTTTTGGGCTTAAATTCAATCAACTCCCTGATAATCCTCAACACGTGAGACTTTCCTTTTTTAGGCGGAATGTATAACTCTATTTGATCTGAGAAAAGCGCCAGACCTATTTTATCATTGTTCTGCAATGCAGAAAAAGCAAGTGTTGCAGCAATTTCAGTGACGATTTCATTTTTAAATTGTGTGGTTGAACCAAAGTATTCAGAAGCACTTATATCTACAAGAAGCATCAGGGTAAGTTCTCTTTCTTCTTCAAAGACCTTCACAAAAGGTTCGTTGTATCGTGCGGTTACATTCCAGTCAATATTCCTTACATCATCACCAAACTGGTATTGACGCACTTCACTAAAAGTCATACCCCTTCCCTTAAAAGTACTGTGATACTCGCCCCCAAAAAGGTGATTGCTCAACCTTCGGGTTTTAATTTCAATTTTACGCACTTTTTTTAGAAGCTCTTTCGTATCCATTTTTCCTCTCCCTAAATTCCCCTTATGAGGAACTTCATTGATTTTCTGTATGTTTAATTGCTAAAATCCGGCTTTTGAATAAAATTTTTGTAAGGCAAATTGTTTTTAAGGTACTTCAATCTGGTTTACAATTTTATTGATCAGGTCTTCAGAAGTTATATTTTCGGCTTCAGCCTCATACGTAATTCCTATTCTGTGACGCAGCACATCATGCACAACGGCGCGAACATCTTCCGGAATTACATAGCCCCTGCGTTTTATGAAGGCATAGCATTTTGCGGCAATTGCCAGATTAATACTTCCACGGGGGGATGCACCATGTTGAATGAGGGGCTTTAAATCTGCCAGATTGTATTTTTCCGGGGTTCGGGTTGCAAAGATGATATCTAGAATGTATTTTTCAATTTTCTCATCCATATAAACCTCTCTGGCGGCATCCTGAGCTCTTTTGATCTGCTCCAGTGTCACAACAGGGTTTACCTTGCTGAATTCTTCTTTGAGGTTTTGCCTGATGATGAGTTGTTCATCAGCCATCAAAGGATATTTTATGATTGTTTTTAGCATAAAGCGATCCATCTGGGCTTCGGGCAAAGGATATGTTCCTTCTTGTTCAATGGGGTTCTGCGTTGCCATTACCAGAAAAGGCTTGTCAAGTATGTAAGTTTCTTCCCCTATGGTAACCTGCTTTTCCTGCATTGCTTCGAGCAAAGCCGACTGCACCTTTGCAGGAGCACGGTTAATCTCATCTGCCAGGACGAAGTTTGCGAAAATAGGCCCCTTTTTAATGCTGAAATCATTAAGTTTTGCATTGTAAATAAGTGTTCCCACAACATCTGCCGGAAGCAAATCAGGTGTGAACTGGATTCTGCTAAAGCTCCCGTGAACAGCCTGTGAGAGGGTATTGATCACTAGGGTTTTTGCCAGACCGGGCACTCCTTCCAAAAGGATATGACCCCGTCCTAAAAGTCCAATCAACAAACGTTCAACCATGTGCTTTTGACCCACAATGACTTTGTTCATTTCTAGAGTCAGGATGTCTACAAATGCACTTTCTTTTTCTATCTTTTCATTTAAAGCTCCAATGTCAATACTTGTACCGGTTTCTTCCATACTATTATTATTTGGCAAGGTTTAAATTAACGTTGCAAATTGAAAAATTATACTCATTTATGCTGTTAACAATTGGTTAAAAATATAAGCCGGCGTAATTAAGCATCGGCTTAAAATAAAGTCCTTCATTAAATATCATTATTTAAAGAAGATTAATTGTGTTTAAAGCCGTTATTTCGCCATTGACCACGACGACGTCTTCTAAGACAAGTACATTAAATCCTGAGGCAACTTCAGGCTCGATAGTTACTGTATAAGTTCCTTCAGGAACTCCGTTAAGTGCAAATTGACCATTAGCAGCTGTATATGCAGAAATGGTTTCCGTGGCATTTGTTGCAGTAACAAGAGTTTGAAATCCTGTAGGCAACACTTCTCCGGTAATAGATCCGCTTTCAGCAACAGTATTTACTCTTATTACGGGCTTCAAAAGATATACGCCATTTCCTTGAACAACAATAGACTCTTCAACATCAAAGTCCAAGATAAATTCATAAAGAATTCCGGACTCGAGGGTTTGATTGATGTTCAATTTTAATCCTGATTGTTGCGCACTGGGTGTTGCCAGGTCGAAGGTTTCTCCATCAACAACAACAGTGTTGTTCTCACCAAGAACTAAACGCATCTGAGTCACGTTTCCGGAGGGAACTTCTTCATCAACAAGCAATAATGAGAGCCCACCGGTAAGTTCCAGTAAATCATAGACGCCAGTGTTTATATTACCCAGAGAAACCTCACTATCACCATCACTATATTTTATCACTACGTCTTGTACATCAACATATACAGCGTCATAATCCCCGGGCGCATCAGTCAAATGAACCATCATTCTCGATGTTTGGTTATCATT
The DNA here is from genome assembly GCA_963975935.1 of uncultured Flavobacteriaceae bacterium. Lineage (GTDB taxonomy): Bacteria > Bacteroidota > Bacteroidia > Flavobacteriales > Flavobacteriaceae > Planktosalinus. The sequence continues at coordinate 216,917 of CAXBIQ010000001.1, read as the reverse complement.
TTTATCATCGTCACTACATGCTGTAAAGGCAAGAAATAATAAAATTGCTAGAAAGCTTAATTTCATTAGATTTTTCATAATTAATTGTTTTAAAATATTATTGAGTGCAATATTAATTTAAGAATTAATCAGGAAATTTCTTTTTAACTACTATTAACGTTGTGCTTAACGATAGATTAACTTCTTCAGAACAAATAAATGTAGTAATTTTAAACAATTTGAAATTTCTATGAAAACAAAAACAGCACTCATTACAGGAGCCACCTCCGGCATCGGATTAGCAACTGCCCACGTTTTTGCGCGGAATAAAATCAAGCTAATCCTTTGCGGAAGGAGAAAGGAACGGCTGGACACGCTAAAAAAAGAACTTGAAGCGTTTACCTCAGTATACTGCCTAAGTTTTGATGTGAGGGATAAGGAAAAAGTCTTCATCAGTATTGAATCAGTGCCTGAAGCATTCAGCAACATTGATATCCTGATAAACAATGCCGGAAATGCACACGGTCTCGACACCATTCAGGATGGAAACATTGATGATTGGGACGCTATGCTTGATATCAATGTCAAAGGTTTATTATATGTTACCAAGGCCGTTTTACCAAAAATGTTGGTTCAAAACACCGGTCATATTATTCACATTGGATCTACTGCAGGAAAAGAAGTTTACCCTAAAGGAAATGTTTACTGCGCCAGTAAACACGCTGTGGATGCGCTTAACCAAGCCATGCGCATCGACCTTAACGGAACAGGAATAAAAGTTAGTGCCATCCACCCGGGGCTTGTAAAAACTGAGTTCAGTGAGGTGCGCTTTAAAGGGGATAAAGAACGGGCTGAAAAAGTCTATGAAGGATATCAACCCCTTTTACCCGAAGACATTGCAGAAATCATCTGGTTTACCGTTACACGGCCTGCTCATGTCAATATTGCAGATTTAGTGGTGATGAGTATTGACCAGGCAAGCAGCACCATTGTGAACAAGAATTAGCTATTAAATAAAGAGATTCCTGCCTACGCGGGAATATTGTTATGATTAATAAACGCCTTCTTATAAAAAACCTTCTCGCGCATAATGACGAGTGCAGTTTTTATGATAAAAAATTGCGGTTTGATTTCAGTAATAAAGAAGGCAAAGCAAAATTTTTAAAGCATATATGTGCGCTTAGTAATTCAAATCCTAAAAACAACTCATACATTGTTGTGGGGGTAGATGACAGCACGAACGAAATATTGGGTGTTGACTTTTTTGACGACAGTAAAATTCAAAACCTCGCCAATGCTTATCTTGAAAACGCCCCTTTAATTTCATATGAAAATATCCCTTTCCCACATTTGGCTGAAGGTAAAGTTGTGGGTTTGGTAACCATCCGACCCAATGGAAAAATAACTTCTTTAAGAAAAAATATCTGGAAGTATTGGGGCGGAAGCGTTTTTTTCAGGGATGGGAGTATCTCAATGCCCAAAGTTTTTGATATCGAAATTAAAGATGTGAACTCTGCCATTGTCGCCGAAATTGAAAACCATGCTAAAAACAACATCAAATTGACCCTGGATGGTGTGATGGATTTTATTGTCAACCGGCATAAGGACCTGGATGCCCACTACAAAGTGTTCAAGGAAATTTTTGTGGTTTGCTGGTCGGGGATTCCCAAAAGGGTGAAAGGAGAGACTTATTATTCAAGGGTTGACATAGAATTGATTAATGAGCAGGTGCGATTGTTTTATTCGGCATTGGATGAAATCACCATTGAATTTACAGAAGATTATTTTAAAATTGTGGAGTTTGTAAAACTGGGTCTTCACAGCGAAGCAAAATATTACCCTCTTGAGGAGCTCACAATTATTTTTAATGAAAATGGTTCTTATTCTATTGACACCAACCTCATTTTTGACCCGCCTCAATTTGACAAAAAAACTTTATATCATATATACAACAGTAATAATGCGCTTTTGGATAAGTTAAGAAAAAATATTACGTTAAATAAAAGAGAAGAAAAAGATATGACCAATCTTCCCGCAACGTATTTGCTCTGTTATCTCAACAATTTTGAAGATGCAAAGGAAAAGCTGGATAATGCAAAGCCATATATTAAAAATTATAATGAAAAAATTTACGCATCATATAAAGAAGTGATGCGTGTTTTAAGAAAAGTAAACTACAATTAAATGAGAACCCTGGTCTTTGGTGATATACACGGCGGTTATAAAGCGCTGAAACAAGTTTTGGATAAAGTGAAATTGAGAAAAGATGATACTCTTGTTTTTTTGGGAGACTATGTTGATGGATGGAGCGAAAGCGCAACAACCGTTTCTTCCCTCATTTCACTTTCCTATGATCACAAGTGTATATTTTTGCGTGGAAATCACGATGATTTGTGCCATAAATGGCTTGCCAAAAATGAAATGCCCGAGTTGTGGCTTCACCATGGTGGCCTCTTAACCATTGAGGGATATAAAAAAATCAATGAGGCTGAGAAGGAAAGCCACCTGAGTTTTTATAAAAATATGAAAAACTATTACATTGATGATTCCAGCCGTTTATATGTGCACGCAGGATTTCAGAATTTACATGGGCCAAAAATGGAATACCATGACACTGCCTTTTATTGGGACAGAACCCTCTGGGAAACAGCTTTGGCTCTTGACAATCGTCTCGATATTGATAGTGATAAATATCCTGCCAGACTAAAACTCTTTAACGAAATCTACATTGGACACACACCTGTTGTACGTATTGGGGAAACCCGCCCGTATCAGGCCGCAAATGTCTGGAATGTAGATACCGGTGCAGCTTTCAAAGGCCCACTTTCAGTGATTGATGCAGACAGTAAAGAGGTCTGGCAAAGCGATCCTGTCTGGACACTATATCCTGAAGAAAACGGGAGAAATTAATATCTTTGGAAATCAAAAACCCCCGCAAACTATGAAAAGATTTATCTTGTCACTATTGTGTTTGTTTATAGCAAATGTTACTTCAGCACAGGAATATCCCAATAAGGAAATCAAATTTAATATTGCAAATGTGATAGCAATCGCTTCCATTGAGATAGGGTATGAGCATTTATTTGACTACAACCAATCTATTGATTTTGAAATCCTGATCAATGATCGCATTAATTTTCACAGTGAACAAGAGTCGAGAGAGTTCAACACAAACAGTGCTAAACTGGGATATAACTTTTATTTTGGAACAGAAAACCCGGGGTCAGGACTTTACTTTAATCCTTTTGTGAAATATCGTTTTGGTGATTTTGAAGAAGAAAGTGATTTTGGTAAGCTCACAACAGACATGAACACATTTATAGTTGGTCTGGGGTCAGGTTACAAATGGAATTTCAGTAATTCTTTTGTCATTGCGGTTTATGGAAGTGTGGGGCGCAACTTTAGCGATGAAGTAAAAGAACGCTTCTCAGCTATTGAATTTCATGGCGGATTGGGAATTGGATACCGCTTCTAAAAGTTATTCAGGCTGCAGCAATACTTCCACATGTTGAGGAATCACATTACATCCATCTGAAGTCACTTTAATTCTCTCCGAAACATAATTAGCATAACCCTCAGCCGATACCCTGAGGATATAATTTCCTTCCCGTTCCACGGCTCCCGCAAACACAGGTACAGTACGATCTAAAAATACAAGGGTTTCAGAATAATTACCATCCTTTGCAGTAACTGTGGTCCCCAAACCCAAATAATTGTTTGTAATAGCATCTTTAACCTTGACATTCAAACCTACTGTAATCCTGTCTATCTGAGTACAGATAATGTCATCATCATCATCATTATTACAAGCTAAAGCACTTAAGGCAAAAAGTAAGAATATCATCTTTTTCATGAATTCAAAAATAGTTGATTTTTCATCACAAAAAAGAAAAACACTCAAATAATAAAACCTCCTCATTTTGAGGAGGTTTCTTGTAATATTAAACACCCCTTCCTTGATAGGGAATTAGGGTCACTGGCGGTTAAAAGCTTAAGTGATGAGGTAAATGGACGCTACTGAGGAATTGAGCTTTATGAAGGATTAGTGATTGGATACCGCTTTTAAATCCTACTCTGGCTGAAGCAAAACTTCCACCTGTTGAGGAATCACGTGGCATTCATCTGAGGTCACTGTGATTGTCTCGGAAACATAAGCAGCATACCCTTCAGCCGAAACTGTGAGGATATAATTTCCTTCCCGTTCCCAGGCTCCCGCAAAAGTGGGCACAATACCATCCATATATTCAAGGGTTTCAGAATAATCACCATCTGTTGCGAGAACAGTGGTTCCTAAACCCAAATAATTGTTTGTTGCAGCATCTTTAACCGTGACATTCAATCCTGCCCTGGCTTCCTGAGTGCAGGCAATGCTATCGTCATTTGGGTTGCAACCCAAAAAAAGTACTAAAAATAGTAATATAAGAAGTTGTTTCAAGGGTTTAAAATTTTCCCTAAATGTATGCAATTTGAAAATAAACTATGAAGTGAAAGGAATAAATATTATTCCTTAACAATTAATTTTTTTACACTACTTTTTCCTTTGTATTCCAGACGTAAAAAGTATATGCCGGGGTTGATACCATCCAACTGAATAGGATTTTTTGTTTCTAATAGATTTTCCTCGTGAACTTTTTTTCCTAGCGTATCAAAAATTGTAAGTTGAGTTCCTATGAACTCATTACTATTTAACACAATCTCAAAGTCCCCGTCATTTGGGTTAGGTGAAAGTATAATCCCATTTAGTTTTTCTATCTCATCTAAACTGAGTACCGTTGAATACTCCGTTAAAAATGCGTTTTCAACAACATCAACACCAACAATTCCCTGAGAAAGTTCAAAGATATCGCATCCATTACACCTTATTAGGAAATTAGGCGAACTCTCAAACTGCTCATAATTGTCTATTTGATAAGCTTCAAAGACGATATTTAATGACTCATCATCAGTTACCACCACTCCATCCTGAATACCCAAAAACTCAGGTATTTCAAAAAATTCTATATACAATCTGTCAAGATAATAAGGGGTCTCACCATCATATCTGATGTATTTGAAAATTATATCGCTATCTATCAATAAGTTTTCCAGTGCATTTGCCTGCTCGGGAACCACAAACATTTGAAGTATATAATTACCGGGATCATCATCAAAATAAACTTCATGATGAATATATATGTAATCGTAATAAAACCCATGCTCCGTTAAAAAGCTATGAAATGGTTCTACAAATTGCGGTTCGTCACCAATGTTTTCAAAAATTTCGTCATAATTTGTAAAAACCTGAAATGTATTATACTGCCCAAAACCAACTTGAGAAACAAAAAATGCGATTATGAAAATTAACTTTTTCATTGGAATGGTTTTATCAAATATAATAAAACCTCCTCAAAATGAGAAGGTTTCTTGAAAAATTAAAGCCCCCTCCTTGGGAGGGGGTTAGGGGGAGGATTTTACAAGTCAAACTTTATACCTTGTGCCAAAGGTAATTCAGTCGTATAATTAATGGTGTTGGTCTGTCTTCTCATATAAATTTTCCAGGCATCACTTCCGCTTTCACGTCCGCCGCCGGTATCTTTTTCACCTCCAAAGGCACCACCAATTTCAGCTCCTGAAGTACCAATATTCACATTAGCAATACCACAGTCGCTTCCGGCATGTGACAAAAAGGCTTCTGCTTCTCGCAGGTTGTTAGTCATAATTGCTGAAGACAATCCTTGATTAACACCGTTTTGGAGTTCAAGTGCATTGTGCACGTCTCCGCTGTATTTTAATAGATAAAGCACAGGAGCAAATGTTTCATGCTGCACGATGTCATAATGGTTTTCCGCTTCAGCGATTGCCGGTTTCACATAGCAGCCACTTTCAAAGCCTTCTCCGCTTAACACGCCACCTTCAACAATCACTTTCCCGCCTTCTTTTACTACACGGTCCAAAGCTTCCTGATACATTTTCACCGCATCTGTATCAATAAGTGGCCCCACATGGTTGTTTTGATCTAATGGGTTTCCAATGCGCAATTGCTTATAAGCAGCAACCACGGCATCTTTTACTTTATCATATATGGACTCGTGAATTATCAATCTTCTTGTTGAGGTACATCGTTGTCCTGCGGTCCCAACAGCACCAAATACCGCACCGATAACAGTCATCTTGATGTCAGCATCAGGAGTTACGATAATGGCATTGTTTCCGCCCAGTTCCAATAATGTTTTTCCTAAACGTTCAGCTACAGTTTTACCTACAATTTTTCCCATTCGGGTTGAACCTGTCGCTGAGACCAAGGGCACGCGTCTGTCTGTGGTCATCATTTCGCCCACGCGGTAATCACCGTTAATTAAACAGGAAATCCCTTCGGGTAAACCGTTGTTTTTAAAAACCCTAGCGGCAATATGCTGGCAAGCTACCCCACAAAGCGGTGTCTTTTCACTGGGTTTCCATACACACACATCCCCGCAAATCCAGGCTAAAGCTGTGTTCCAGGCCCATACCGCTACCGGAAAGTTAAATGCTGAAATAATCCCCACCACGCCCAGCGGGTGGTATTGCTCATACATTCTGTGCCCGGGACGTTCACTGTGCATCGTCAATCCGTGAAGCTGTCGCGAAAGGCCCACTGCAAAATCACAGATATCGATCATTTCCTGAACTTCACCAAGACCCTCCTGATAGGATTTTCCCATCTCATAAGAAACCAATTTTCCCAGAGGTTCTTTTAAACGACGCAATTCGTCACCAAATTGACGTACTACTTCGCCGCGCTGAGGAGCAGGCATCACACGCCAGGTTTTAAAAGCTTCGGTTGCAGCAGTCATCACTTTTTCATAATCTTCCTGGGTGGTGGTCTTTACCTTTCCGATAAGTTCACCATCTGCAGGCGAATGGGAAGCAATTTCCTCCCCTGAAGAAAACCAGTTGGAGCCTGTTGAAGTCCCTAAATTTGTTTGTTTTATACCTAATTGATCTAACGCATCCTGAATGCCAAATGCAGTAGCTGTTGTTGCCATAATTGTAGTTTCTGAAAAATTAAAAAATGTTTTTGCGAAGGTATGAATTTCAACCCCCAATGAAAAGAAAAGTCGCTTGTTTTAACTAGCTATCGCTATCTGTAAACCTCGGGTCAGTTTCCATGACAGTGCCACAATTTGAGCAGGTGCGCAATTCTACCGAGTTATAGAATTTTTTGAAATGGGGAAGGAAATCTTTTTCGATATCGTGGAGTTCAAAATACGTTTCGTGAATTTTGTGATTGCAATTGTCACAGAACCAAAGGAGCCCGTCAGTAAAACCTTTTCCGGCGCGTTTACGTTCAATAACAAGACCAATTGAACCGGCACTTCTTGAAGGCGAGTGGGGTACTTTAGCGGGATGCAGGTACATATCCCCGGCATTGAGTTTCATTTCTTTGCGCTCGCCGTTTTCCTGAATAATAACGTTTATGGAACCTTCCAGTTGATAGAAGAGTTCTTCGGTTTCATTGTAGTGATAATCCTTTCGGGCATTGGGGCCGGCTACTATCATTACGATATAATCTCCGGCATCTTTGTAAAGATTTTTGTTGCCAACAGGTGGCTTTAGAAGATTCCTGTTTTCTTCAATCCAGGCATTTAGATTAAAAGGTTTTTGAATAGCCATTTCCTGTATGATTTTGATTTACGTAAAAATACAGGAAATGTCGCTATCCAAAAAATAAATTATGGGGAAAAAAGTAATATTAGTTTACTTCAAATAGAATAACTGTGTAAAAAAGTAACGTCCCTGTGCATTTTGAAATACACCAAAACCACTATGGGTAAAGTTTCCTTCAATGATTTCTCTGTGCGAAGGGCTATTCAACCAACTATTTACGACAGACTCTGCGTCATCATAACCATAGGCAACATTTTCACCCACTCTTTCAGCGCCTCTGTCTTTAAGACCCTTTGAGCGAATGTGGAAGTTGTCATGGTTAATTTGACTCAATGCAATCATGTAATCTGTATGGTCAACTGCATAAGCAGAAGCATAAGCCTGATCCATAACCAAAGGAGTTAAACCAATAGACACACGGTGATCATTGACTAAATTTAAAATGTTTTGAGACATTTGAACATCGTTTTTGACTACAATGCTTAAATCAATTTCATGATTTACAACATCATTTTCATCAATCTCATCTTTAGAGCAAGATGCAAAAACAACAAGCATAGTTAGGACTAAAAGTCCGCGTAGTTTTGTTTTCATAGTAAGTAGGTTAAGTTTGGGAACTTAATTTTGTATTAACTTTGGGAAATCAATACAATTCAAATGTAAGTAAAAAAACAATACAAAATACATTTAAACCTATTTTTTATGCATTTCATCGATTATTGTGGTGTTTTATACTACTTTTTTCTTACAAATATTACGACATGATGTGCGTAAAACATCAGTATTTATGCGTACTTTTTAAATTTTAAAACCAAACCTATTCTTTATGAAAAAAATTTTAATATTTTTTAGTTTTCTTCTCATTTATAGTGCTTGCGAACAAAAAAATGAGCAAAAAAACGATGAAAGGACAACAATCAACGATGAAAGAAGTGCAAAAAGTAACTTTGGAATCATCCTTCATGGTGGAGCGGGAACCATTTTAAAAGAAAACATGAGTGATTCACTTGAGGCTGCTTACAAACAGGTTTTAGAAAAGGCAATCAGAACCGGCTACGAAATTTTGGAAAATGGGGGCACCAGTCTTGATGCGATTGCAGCGACTATCAAAATAATGGAAGATTCACCGTTATTCAATGCCGGAAAAGGAGCCGTCTTTACCCATCACGAAACCAATGAACTTGACGCTTCAGTAATGGTGGGGAACACTCAGGATGCCGGTGCCATAAGTGGCGTTACCCGTGTTAAAAACCCCATTGATCTCGCTATTAAGGTAATGACAGATTCACCTCATGTCATGTTAAGCGGTGAAGGCGCAGAACAATTTGCATCTGAGCAAGGAATCGAATTGGTTGATCCTTCTTATTTTTATACTGAAAATCGTTTTCAATCTTTACAACGCATCAAAGATTCTGAAAAAAGCCAGCTTGACCACGATGGGAAAACAGCTGCCACAGACCCCAACATTAAGGATTCAAAATTTGGAACCGTTGGTGCAGCTGCTCTCGATAAACACGGCAATCTGGCTGCAGGAACATCTACAGGGGGTATGACCAATAAAAGATGGAACCGAATAGGTGATGCGCCCATTATCGGTGCTGGTACTTATGCAAATAATGCGACATGCGCTGTGTCATCGACAGGTTGGGGTGAGTTTTTTATCAGGGCTGTGGTCGCTCACGATATTTCAGCATTAATGGAATACAAAGGACTAAGCCTGAAAGAAGCCGCAGAAGAAGTCATCCAGAACAAAGTTCCTGCTTTAGGAGGTGATGGCGGTATTATTGCAATTGATAAAGACGGCAATATGGTAGCTGAATTCAACACAGCCGGGATGTACCGCGCCACAATGAATGACAAAGGCGAAATGACGATTGGTATTTATAAAAACTAAGAGGATTGACTAAAGGCAATACTATCGTAACATAAACCCTTTTGCTGCCCACCAGGGATGCACTTCTATCTTGAGTCTTCCGGCTTTTACCATGGGATCCAGGTTTGCCAGGCTATCTGCCATTTGAAGTGTGGGTACATTATAGATGGTAATACCCCGTATCTCACCATCATCTCCAAAAGGACCGGAAATATCGGCATATCCTTCAGTATACATTCTTCCCAGGTGTTCCATATGGAGCGTTTGAAGACTGTCTGCTTCCTCCTTTGATTGTGACCTGTTTTCACCACGTTTTAGAAAAGCAATATAATACTGTTGCATCAAAACAGTATCCTGAGTTGCTTCATCAATAAAATCAAAAGTGGAAAACCCCTTTTCTGTAAGTTCTTCTTTTAAAGAAGCCATAGATTGTTTTTCTTCTTCCGGACATGGTATTTCAACAGTTTTCTCAGAAGTTTGATTACACGAAAAAAGAACTGTGATAGTCAATAATAAAAAAAATGTTCTCATAAGGAATTTTATTTAGGTTGTTTATTTCCATTTTTTAAAGGGGTTCAAACTCAACTGCAAATTGTAATATTTCAATTCCCCTGTGACTTCTTTTCCCAGCCAGGAAGGTTTTTCAAATGCCTCATCTTCAGAGGTTAATTCTACTTCTGCTACTATCAACCCTTCATTTTCACCTAAAAATTCATCGACTTCAAAAATATGTTTGCCCAACTTTATTTCATAACGGGTCTTGTCAATGATTCCGGGTTCGCATAGATTTAATAATTGTTCTGCATCTTTTGTTGAAATTTCGGTTTCCCATTCTGACCTGATGGTTCCTGCTTTGTTAGAGATTCCCTTCACGGTGAGAAAACCCTGGTCGCCTTTGATGCGCACGCGCACAGTTCGTTCAGGATGGGTACTGAGAAAGCCTTGTACAATGCGCGATTGTTTAAAAGCTGCTTGTTTAAAGGCATCAGAAGTGACTAAAAATTTACGTTCAATTTCAAGCATCTTTTACAATGTCTTTGAGGGTTTGATTTTCAATGCGTTTTTTTAAATGACCTTGATTTGCAAGCACAACCATCGCCTTTGCAATCGTTTCAGGAGAGATGACGCGGTAGTCTTTTGGGATAATGGGGTTTAATATTTTGAAAAAGAATTTGGCTATCGATTCTCCAATCCGTTTTTCATCCCTGTCTCCACTAATCAATCCGGGTTGTAAAATGTATGTGTTTTTGATATTTTGTTTTAAAACATCCCGTTCCATTTCACCTTTAGTTTTGTTATAAAACACCTTACTGTCAGTATTGGCTCCCATCGCTGAAATGACTATAAACGTGTTGATGTTATTTTCCTTACACAGTTTGGCTGCAGCGAAAGGGATTCCATAGTCTATTTTTTTATAAGTCTCGTTGTCAGGGGTTTTGGATTTAGTGGTGCCAATACAGCAAAAAACCTCATCGGCTTGGAAGATTTCTTTATGTTTTTGCAGTTCAAACAAATCCATAAGATGTTCTTCCAGTTTGGGGCTTGAGATACCCACAGTGTTGCGGGAAAATAATTTTATTTTTTTATAGCGGGCATCTTTCAACAAAAGGTTGAGTAAAATACCCCCTGTTAAACCTGTCGCGCCTAAAATGATTGCTGTTTTATTCATAGACCTAAAATTACAGTATTTTTGTGGTATGCACGACGAAATTCCCATCAGAAAAATTATCCACGTGGATATGGATGCCTTTTTTGCTTCCGTAGAGCAACTGGACAACCCGGCTTTGCGTGGAAAAGCTATTGCTGTGGGAGGAAGTTCAGATCGTGGAGTGGTTTCTGCTGCCAGTTATGAAGCAAGGAAGTTTGGTGTGCGCAGTGCGATGTCTAGTGTGGTGGCCAAAAAATTGTGCCCTGAGTTAATTTTTGTAAAATCCAACTTTGAACGCTATAAGGAGGTGTCTCAAAAAATCAGGAACATCTTTCTGGAATATACAGACAAGGTTGAACCGCTTTCACTCGATGAAGCCTATCTCGATGTGACCGAAAACAAAAAAGGAAACCCCAGTGCTTCGCTTATCGCGAAAGAAATTCGGGAAAAGATATTTGAACAAACCGGGTTGACGGCTTCTGCGGGGGTTTCCATCAATAAGTTTATAGCCAAAGTTGCCAGTGATATCAATAAGCCCAACGGACAAAAAACAATTGGACCTGAAGAAGTTTTGGCTTTTCTTGAAAATCTGGACATCAGGAAATTTTATGGTGTGGGGAAAGTGACACAGGAAAAAATGTACAATCTGGGCATCTTTACCGGTAAAGAGTTAAAAAGTAAATCGCTTGAATACCTCACAGAAACCTTTGGAAAGAGCGGTGCTTACTATTATTATGTAGTGCGCGGCATTCACAGAAGCGAGGTAAAACCCAACCGTATCAGGAAATCACTGGGCGCCGAACGCACCTTTTCTGAAAATATCTCTTCAGAAATTTTTATGCTGGAACGCTTACAGGATATCGCCGATGAAATCGAGCGCCGGCTTAAAAAATCAAAAGTCGCCGGGAAAACCATTACACTCAAGATTAAGTACAGCGATTTTACTTTGCAAACACGCAGCAAAACACTGCCTTATTTTATTTCAGATAAAGCATTGATTTTAGAAACCGTCAAAGAACTTTTGTATCAGGAAAAAACGCATAACTCGGTACGGTTGTTGGGCATTTCACTATCAAATCTCAATACTGACAAAAAAACAACAACCGCTTCCAAACAAGAAACGGTTGCTGTGCAATTGAAATTTGAGTTTTAGTTAAACTTGGGAAACCCGTAACGTATTCACCATCCCTTTATCTTTAATTGGCATGGCTGCAAGATTAATAAGAAAATCCCCTTTTTCCACAAACCCTTTTTCGAGTGCTATTTTATTAACATCATCAACAGTAGTGTCTGTACTCACAAATTTATCGTAATGAAAAGCACGAACTCCCCAAAGCAAACTCATTCGTGTCAATATATTTTTATTTGAGGTAAACACGAGTATATGGGCATTGGGTCTCCAGGCCGAAATCTGAAAAGCGGTATAACCACTATTGGTCAAGGTACAAATGGCCTTAGCTTCAATCTCATTGGCCATAAGGGCAGCATGATAACAAACCGATTTTGTGATATACCTTATTGTTTTGATTTGTGGCGGTTCCTGGGGTACGTGAATCATCGATGAGTTTTCAACGCTGTTGATAATTCTTGTCATGGTTTCAATCACCTGCACAGGATAATTCCCAATAGAAGTTTCGCCCGAAAGCATCACGGCATCTGCGCCGTCCATGACAGAGTTTGCCACATCATTAACCTCTGCCCTTGTTGGAGTTAAGGAGGTAATCATCGTTTCCATCATCTGCGTGGCAATAATCACCGGGATGCGGGCCATTTTTGCTGTTAAAACCAGTTCTTTTTGAATCAAAGGGACCTCTTCTGCAGGAATTTCAACACCCAAATCACCACGCGCTACCATCAAGCCATCGCAGTGGGCAATAATTCTTTTAATGTTTTTTACCGCTTCCGGCTTTTCAATTTTAGCAATGACAGGTATTTTGTAAGCTGAATGTTTTTTAATTAAATCATTCAGGACTTTTAAATCATCTGCATCCCTTACAAATGAGAGAGCAATCCAGTCCACTTCCTGTTTGATGGCAAAAAGAGCATCTTCAATATCTTTTTCGGTCATTGCCGGGAGGGATATTTTTGTGTTGGGCAGATTTACACCCTTTTTGGAACGCAAGGGGCCACCTTGTATAACACGGGCTTTCACCTGGTCTTTTTTGTTGGTTTTAATAACCTCAAAGTGTAATTTACCGTCATCGAGCAGGATTCTTTCTCCGGCCTTGACATCCTTTGGAAACTGGTCATAGTTCATATAAACCCTTTCTGCGGTCCCTTCAAATTCTTCACCTGTACAAAAATATATTTCATCGCCGGGTTTTACCACAATTTCTTCTTTCATCATTCCAACCCTTAATTTGGGGCCTTGTAAATCGCCTAAAATTGCCGGTGGCATACCGAGTTCTTCGCCAATTTCCCTGATGGTAGCAATTCGCTCAGTTACATTTGTATAGTTTGCGTGGGAGAAATTAACCCTAAAAACATCAACCCCTGCCAGGATCATTTTCTTAATGGTTTCTTTGCTTTGAGTTGCAGGCCCCAGAGTGGCTACTATTTTTGTTTTTTTTCTATTCGGCATTAGTCAAAATTTAAGTTTGTTCTTGATTTTAATTCTTTGTAATCCAGAGTGTAAGCTGTAACCACATAAGGTAGTTTTACCAGCTTTGACAAGAGAAAGGGCTCAATATTATTAATATTATCAGATGCTATTTTTAATAAATAATCTGCTTTTTTATACTCCGGAATCAGGTAATATATTTTTTCCTCCACATCAGTCTCAAACAAGCTACCGGCACTGGTTGTGGTCTCAAGGGTAGTTTTACACGTGTTATTTACAAGGTAAAAAACATCTTCATTTTGTGAGTCCAGGAATTCAAAAATTGGATATGTAATATTCCCATCTTTGCTAAAAAAGTCTAAATCTTTTTCTCTTCTTTTTAATTTTAGGTCAAAATGCTTGTTGATTAAAAATGCAAGTTTGTGTTCCTCTATGTTGCAATGAAGTGCAAAGAGAAGGAATTCTTCTTCACAGTCTGAGTCCAAAGTGTGTCGCTGCATAAAAAACTTAAAAGATTAGCATCTGTAAAGATAAAATATCCTTTTGTGAAGTCCGCTTATCGTATGTGAAATCTTTGTAAATAAAAAACCTGCCCGGTTAATTTACCTGTATGTTATCTCTTTCTATTTTCCTCTGAAGCTTGTAGTAAGCCCTTTTTGCAGCGCGCTCTTCTGCTTTTTTCTTGGAAGTGGCTCTGGCTTTGGCTGCCACGGTATTTTCAATTTTAAGCTTGACGGCAAAATGCTTAACGGTATCGTTTCCTGTATCTTCATACACATTAAACTCAAATTTCTTTTTGTGTTTTTGACACCATTCAATCAGAAGGCTCTTATAACTTGTTATTTTCCCTTCCAGTTTTTCAATGTCCACATAGGGCTTAATGACCCTTTTGTGAATAAACTTCTCACAGTATTTAAAGCCTTTATCAAGATATATAGCGCCTACAAGAGCTTCAAAAATGTTACCGTGAATGTTTAGACCAAAATTTTCAATGGGAATGGATGTTTTTACAAAACGGATTAGATCCAAATCTCTTCCCAGTTCATTTAAATGCTCCCGGCTTACTACTTTTGAGCGCATTTTGGTAAGATATCCTTCATTGCCTGAAGGCACTTTTTTAAATAAGTGTGCTGCAATTACAGCCCCGAGCATGGCGTCACCCAAAAATTCCAACCGTTCATAGTTTAATAAATCACCTTTCTCATTTTTTAGATTTGTGGACCGGTGTGTAAAAGCAACTTCATAAATAGAAATATCATTTGGCTTAAAGCCCAATATGGCTTTTATGGAACGAAAAAAATTCCCGTCCTTATCAGCACGGGAATTAAATATGTTTCGAAATGTATTCATAAAAGCCTATTGCTCAATCTTTCTGAAGAGTACACAAGCATTGTGACCTCCAAAACCAAAGGTGTTACTCATTGCTATGTCCACCTTTCTTTCTTGTGCCTTGTTTAAAGTAAGGTTTAGGGAACCATCAATATTTTCATCTACTGTTGTATGGTTAATCGTTGGCGGGACGAGGTTGTTTTGCATAGCCAGAATTGAAGCAATGGCTTCAATGGCACCGGCAGCACCCAGTAAATGTCCTGTCATTGATTTTGTAGAATTGATATTGATGTTTTTTGCATGAGCGCCAAAAACTTTGGTTATGGCTTTCAGCTCCGCAACATCCCCCAGGGGTGTTGATGTGCCGTGTGTATTGATTGCGTCAACTTCTTCAGGTTTGATTCCTGCGTCTCTGAGACAATTCAACATTACACGCTCTACACCTATTCCTTCCGGATGTGGCGCGGTAACATGGTATGCGTCGCTTGACATGCCGCCTCCTATTACTTCTGCATAAATTTTAGCTCCTCGTGCTTTTGCATGTTCATACTCTTCCAGTACAAGTGCCCCGGCACCTTCACCCAACACAAACCCGTCACGGGTTGCGTCAAAAGGCCTTGAGGCGGTCTTGTAATTTTCATTTGAAGTAGAGAGGGCATGCATAGCGTTAAATCCTCCCATTCCTGCTTTTGTTACAGCTGCTTCAGAACCACCCGTCACGATGACATCACAATGTCCTAAACGAATGTAGTTCAAAGCATCAATCATAGCATTTGCAGAAGAGGCACAGGCAGAAACCGTGGTATAGTTAGGACCCATAAAACCATGCTTGATGGAAATATGCCCGGGAGCAATATCTGCAATCATTTTTGGAATAAAAAACGGGTTAAAGCGTGGTGTTCCATCTCCGGCAGCAAAGTTCAACACCTCATCCTGAAATGTTTCTAGACCGCCAATTCCGGCACCCCAGATAACCCCTACCCGAAATTTGTCAACACTATCCAAGTCTAATTCTGCATCTTTAATAGCTTCATCTGATGCTACCAAAGCATATTGTGCAAAACGATCTAACTTTCGGGCTTCTTTTCTGTCAAAATAATCTGTGGCTTCAAAATTCTTGATTTCACAGGCAAATTTTGTTTTGAATTTCTCAGTATCAAAGTAAGTAATTGGCGCAGAGCCACTCCTCCCGTTCTTCAATCCGTCCCAATATTCTGCTATATTGTTCCCAATTGGAGTAAGAGCACCTAGTCCGGTAACAACAACTCGCTTTAATTCCATTCTGGAGTAATTCTTATTTTGCGTTTTCTATGTAGGAAATTGCTTGACCCACTGTAGCAATGTTTTCTGCCTGGTCGTCCGGTATTTGAATATCAAATTCTTTTTCAAATTCCATGATCAACTCTACAGTATCCAGTGAATCTGCCCCTAAATCGTTAGTGAAGCTTGCTTCAGTTACAACTTCGTTTTCGTCTACACCTAATTTGTCTACGATTATCGCTTTTACTCTTGATGCAATGTCTGACATAATTTTTAGTTTTTTTGATTTTAATAAGTCGCAAAATTAAAATATTTTAATTTAAAACAACATATTACTTGTAAAATGTGGCTCTAATTTAGTAATTTTTAGAATAACTCCGGCTTATTTCTTTTACTTTTGTTGCACACTTTAAGCATATATACATCATATCAACCTTTTAGGTCATGAAGAAACGCATTGCAATTTTTGCCTCAGGAAATGGCACAAATGCTGAAAACATCATAAATCATTTTAAAAATAGTGATTTAGCTGAGGTTTTTCTTGTGCTTTCTAATTCAGGAAAGGCAAAAGTTATCGAAAAAGCCACCAAGCACAATATTAATACCCTCCTTTTTACAAGGGATGGACTCAACAATGAAAACGATGTTCTAAACACTTTGCTTTCACACAATATTGATTTCATTATTTTGGCGGGCTTTCTCTTAAAATTCCCCAAACACATTTTAGACCATTTCCCAGACAGGGTTATAAACATACACCCGGCCCTGTTACCTAAATATGGGGGGAAAGGAATGTATGGAATGCACATTCACAAAGCAGTGGTTGAAAATCGTGAAAATGAAACAGGAATTACGATTCACTATGTTGACGAAAACTATGATGAAGGAAGAGTAATCTTTCAGGCAAAAAAGAAAATTTCAACCCAAGATACTCCTGAGCAGGTAGCTGAAAAAATTCACAAATTAGAACAGGAACATTTTCCGAACGTGATTGAATCAATTATTAAAAATCACACTTGAGAAACTTTTCAATGGCAAAAAAACAGAAATACTATGTTGTTTGGTTTGGAAACCCCACCGGGATTTTTGACTCCTGGGAAAAATGCAAAAAAGCCATAACCGGCATTACCGGTGCACAGTACAAGTCATTCCCTACTTTGGCTGAAGCCAAGTTAGCTTACAATAAAGAATATAAAGACTACAAAGGTGTAGATACCAAAAAGAAAACCCTGTCCAAAGCCGAAAAAGAAAAATACGGGGAACCCAATTTGTATTCTATTTCTGTAGATGCCGCATCCAGTGGAAATCCCGGAATTATGGAATACCGCGGAGTAGATACGCAAACCAAAAAACCCCTCTTTCATCAAGGGCCCTTTCAGCAAGGCACAAACAATGTGGGGGAATTTTTGGCCATTGTGCACGGGCTGGCCTTCCTTAAAAAAAATAATAGCGACAGAATTATCTATACAGATTCAAAAATAGCCATGGGGTGGGTGAAGAGAAAAAAATGCAATACCAAATTAAAACAAACTTCAAAAAACAAAACACTCTTTGAGCTTATCAGCCGAGCCGAAACCTGGTTGAAAGAAAACACATATACTACCAAAATCGTCAAGTGGGAAACAAAGGCCTGGGGGGAAATCCCTGCAGATTTTGGAAGAAAATAAGATTTTTTTCAGTTATAAATAGCTTACAAATCTTTCATAAAGCATTTTAAATACTTAAATGTAAGCCGTATATTTGCAGCTTACTTTAATCAGAATACATGGGCAAATTAGTCATAGTAGGAACGGTCGCTTTTGATGCAATAGAAACACCCTTTGGCAAAACCGATAAAATATTAGGTGGCGCAGCTACATACATAGGGCTGGCAGCTTCTCAGTTTAATGCTGACGCGGCAATAGTTTCAGTTGTGGGTGGGGATTTCCCTAAAGAATATATAGATTTATTTACCCAAAGAAACATTGATGTTTCAGCCCTGGAGGTTGTTGAAAACGGAAAAACATTTTTCTGGAGTGGTAAATACCGCAATGACCTCAACTCAAGAGATACTTTAGACACCCAACTCAACGTGCTGGCAGATTTCAAACCACAGGTACCTGAAGCTTTTAAAAATGCTGAAATTGTTATGCTGGGCAACTTACATCCTGCTGTTCAAATGAGTGTCATTGAGCAAATGGCTGAAAAGCCAAAATTGATTATTCTCGACACCATGAATTTTTGGATGGACAATACCTTGGAAGAACTTAAAAGTGTCATCGCCAAAGTTGACGTGATAACCATTAATGATGAAGAAGCCCGTCAGCTCACCGGGGAATATTCCCTTGTTGTGGCTGCCAGAAAAATTCAGGAGATGGGACCAAAATATATTGTAATCAAAAAGGGTGAGCATGGCGCACTGTTATTCCACAAAGAACAAATATTTTTTGCCCCTGCGTTGCCCCTTGAAGAAGTTTTTGACCCCACAGGAGCCGGGGACACCTTTGCCGGCGGTTTTGCAGGATATTTGTCAAAATCTGAAGACCTGAGTTTTGAGAATATGAAAAACGCAGTTATTTATGGTTCTACACTTGCTTCCTTTTGTGTTGAAAAATTTGGCACAGAAAGAATGGTGAATTTAAAGCACACTGAGATGCATAAACGCCTTGAAGAATTCAAGAGACTAACACAATTTGAAATAGAATTAACATAATACAACGCTCCTTAGATTTGGAGCGTTTTTTAATTAATACAACTTAAGTACAATTTATGAGTGATGTTTTAAAACACGAATGTGGTATTGCCCTGGTAAGATTGTTAAAGCCACTTGAATATTACCATAAAAAATATGGAACTGCTTTTTATGGGGTAAATAAAATGTACCTCATGATGGAAAAGCAGCATAACAGGGGCCAGGACGGTGCCGGTTTTGCCAGCATCAAGCTAGATGTCAAACCTGGCAGCAGGTATATCAGCAGGAAAAGATCAAATGCAGCACAACCCATTCAGGAAATTTTTTCACACATTAACAACGAAATCAATGATTATTTTGCTGAACATCCTGAATACATCAACGATGTAGCGGCTCAAAAAGAAAACCTCCCTTTTATTGGTGAGCTTATGTTGGGTCATGTGCGCTATGGTACTTTCGGCAAAAACAGTGTTGAAAACGTTCATCCTTTTATGCGACAAAACAACTGGATGCACCGCAACCTGATAATTGCGGGAAATTTTAATATGACCAATACCACAGAGCTTTTCAACAACCTCATAGATTTAGGGATGCACCCCAAGGAAAAGGCAGACACCATTACGGTAATGGAAAAAATAGGACACTTTCTTGACGATGCTGTCTCAAAACTTTATAAAAAAGCAAAATCAAAAGGGATGACAAAAATTGAGGCTTCCCCTTATATTGCCAAAAAACTAAACATTGCAAAAATTTTAAGAAAATCTTCCAAAGACTGGGATGGAGGATATGCTATGGCCGGCCTTCTGGGTCACGGTGACGCTTTTGTATTAAGAGATCCTGCCGGAATCAGACCCACCTATTTTTATCAGGATGATGAAGTTGTTGTTGTTGCTTCTGAACGACCCGTAATACAAACTGTTTTTAACGTTCCTTTTGAAAATGTACACGAACTGGATCCCGGTTGCGCACTTATTATGAAAAAGGCCGGAGATATTTCAGTAGAACAAATTTTAGAACCTCTGGAAAGAAAGTCTTGTTCCTTTGAACGCATCTATTTCTCAAGAGGGAGTGATGCTGAAATATACATGGAACGAAAAAAATTAGGAAGACTGTTAATGCCAAAAGTGCTCGAAGCCATTAACTATGATACCCGAAACACGGTCTTTTCATACATCCCCAACACAGCTGAAACTTCTTTTTATGGAATGGTAGAGGCTGCCCAGGATGAATTAAATAACCAAAAAAATGCTTCCATTCTTAAGGAAAAAGAAAACCTTACAAATGAGAAGCTTAAGGAAATTTTATCATATAAGCTAAGAACAGAGAAAATAGCAATCAAAGATGTAAAACTAAGGACTTTCATAACGGAAGACAGCAGCAGGGACGATCTTGTGGCCCACGTCTATGATGTTACCTATGGTGTTATCAAACCGGAAGACAGTTTGGTTATTATTGATGACAGTATTGTGAGGGGAACTACATTAAAGAAAAGTATATTAAAAATTCTGGACAGGCTTAACCCAAAGCAAATAGTGGTTGTTTCTTCAGCCCCACAAATACGCTATCCTGATTGCTATGGTATTGACATGGCCAGACTTGAAAACCTGATTGCTTTTGAAGCGGCACTTTCTCTTTTAAAAGACAGAAAACAGGAATTCCTAATAGAAGAGGTCTATAAAAAATGTAAGCTGCAAGAAAACTTGACAGATAACGAAGTCAAGAACTTTGTGAAAGAAATTTATGCACCATTTTCAGACCAAGAGATTTCAGATAAAATTGCGGAGCTTCTAAGTAGCGAAAACATTAAGGCAGATGTAAAATTAATTTTTCAAACGGTAGAAAATTTACATATAGCTTGTCCAAAAAACTTAGGAGACTGGTACTTTACAGGAGACTACCCAACTGCCGGAGGCAACAGAGTGGTAAACAAAGCTTATATCAACTTTTATGAAGGTAATAAAGAAAGGGCATATTAAGGAAACTTTTTTCTTACACGATACTTGTTAATTTTTACCTTTTATCGATATAATAAGTTTTTTATCTAAAAGACTGAATTGTAAGTTATTAATTTGATTATTTGAAATATATTTGACTATACCATAGCATAAGTAGGTTAAGTTCATGGTAGATTTGGGGCAAAAAAAGGTGAACTCTCGTTCGCCTTTTTTTATTTTATTCCCGTCACGAAATCATAGGTAGTACAAATTCTTTTATTTCTTACGAGTTTTATGCATTACAACGAATAAAAGTTACTTTTATCTAAAACATTTATTCACATTGCTTATTTGATATACATTTGATTCACCATAGCATAAGTAGGTTAAGTTTATGGTAAATTTGGGGCAAAAAAAGGGAAACAATTGTTTCCCTTTTTTTATTGATAGTATGTTTAGCTTACTTTATTCGGCTACCTTTTCTTTTCCTTTTGCATACCTTGAAGCTACTTCTTCCCAGTTTACCACATTGAAAAATGCATTGATGTAATCCGGCCTTCTGTTTTGGTAGTTTAAGTAGTATGCATGCTCCCAGACGTCAATTCCAAGAATTGGAGTTCCGCCGCATCCCGTTTTAGGCATTAATGGGTTATCCTGATTGGGTGTCGAGCAGATTTCTAATTTACCCCCTTCCTGAACACAAAGCCAGGCCCAACCGGAACCAAATCGGCTTGCTGCAGCAGTTGAGAATTTATCTTTGAAATCTTCAAAACTGCCATATGCACTCTCTATAGCTTTAGCCAAATCTCCAGAAGGCTTTCCGCCTCCATCAGGGGACATTATTTCCCAAAACAAATTGTGGTTATAGTACCCACCTCCATTGTTTCGTAAAGCTTTATTGTCCATGTCCAGATTGATGAGAATATTTTCTATTGTTTTCCCATCCAAATCAGATCCTTCAATGGCTTTATTTAGTTTGTCTGTATATCCTGCATGGTGTTTTCCGTGATGGATTTCCATTGTTTTAGCGTCAATATGAGGCTCTAAAGCATCATGCGCATATCTAAGTTTTGGTAATTCAAATGACATAATTAATATTTTTGTGGTTATTACTTAATTTCAAATTTACAAATTATGAATTGATTGTTGTGTTATAGTTTCCATAAAGAATTTATCCCTGTATAAATTTTGTTGATGTAAAGACCAGGCTTTAAAAAATGGATTTTGTTCTTATCTTAGTAAAAAAAATATTTTGCAACACAACACAACCTTTTCAATATACAATGCATCTGCCGGATCTGGCAAAACCTTTACCCTTGTAAAATTATACCTTACAAAGATTTTATCATCCAAAACCCCCGATGCTTTTAAAAGTATTCTCGCCATTACGTTTACAAACAAAGCAGTAAGTGAAATGAAAGAGCGCATACTGGAGAGTTTGATTTCAATCTCAGAATCAACCCAAGCAGAAAATCTGTCCCCCATGCTAATGGCTGTGTCTGAAGAGACCAACCTGACTCCTTCTGAATTAAAAGTAAGGGCCAAGAATGCACTCCATTATATTTTACACAATTTCAGCAATTTTGATGTTGAAACAATTGACAGATTCAACCACAGACTAATCCGCACATTTGCAAGAGACCTCAAGCTTTCCACAAATTTTGAAGTAGACCTGGATATTGATTTATTGATGAGCGAAGCCATTGACCGGGTAATTTCCAAAGTGGGTATCGATGAAAAACTTACTTCAGTAATTTTGGATTTTAGCATTGAAAAACTGGAGGACGATAAAAGCTGGGATATTTCCAAAGACTTAAAAGACATCAGCAGGCTTTTGTATAGTGAAAACGACCTCAAACATTTTGAACTACTGAAAAACAAAACCGGGGACGATTTTCTTTTACTTAAAAAAAATCTTATAAATGAAAAAGCTCTAGCTGAAAATGAATTGAACATCCAATCCCAACATTTTTTTAAGCTAATTGAAAGTAATGGTATTTCAGCTTCAGATTTTTCCGGGGGATATTTACCCAAGTTTATAGAAAAGATTGCAACAGGTGATTATACGGTAAAGTTTGATGCAGTCTGGCAGAGAACCCTTGGCGAAAAACCACTGTACCCTCAAAAAGTGCCGAATGATATTAAAGCGGCTATGGATGCAATCACCCCTGAAATTGTAGTGTTGTTTAATACCACAAAAGACCTGATACATCATCATCAGTTTTTGGATACACTTCTCAGGAATGTGAATTCACTGTCACTTTTAAACGCCATTAATCAGGAGTTTATGGCATTACAGCAAGAAAAAAACGTCTTGCCCATTTCAGAGTTCAACTCCAAAATACACAACGAAATCAAAGAACAGCCCACTCCTTTTATTTATGAAAGGCTGGGTGAACGCTACCGGCATTACTTTATTGATGAGTTTCAGGACACCTCGCAACTGCAATGGAAAAACCTGATCCCACTTATAGACAACGCGCTCTCACAAGGTGTTGAGGGTGCTGAGCAAGGGAGTCTATTGCTTGTAGGCGATGCAAAACAATCAATTTACAGGTGGCGTGGTGGAAACCCGGAACAGTTTATCAGTCTTTATGGCGTTCAAAACCCATTTTCTGCTTCAGAAAAAAAAATTGAGACTTTGGATACAAATTACAGAAGCTGTGAAGAAATAGTAAATTTCAACAATTCCTTTTTTACGTTTGTTTCTGAATATTTTCAGTCTGAAAACCATGGCGAGCTATATAAAATAGGCAACACCCAGAAATCTACCTCAAAGGCAAACGGCTATGTTTCATTTTCATTCATAGAAGCAAAAAACAAAGAAGAAAGCTTTGAAGTATATCCTGAAAAGGTGCTTCAAATAATCAATATGCAATTTGGAAAAGGGTATGCACCCAAAGACATCTGTGTCCTGGTAAGGAAAAATGTCCAGGGAGTGGCCATCGCTGAAACCCTTGCAAACAATGATATCAAAGTAGTTTCTTCAGAAGCATTGATTTTGGAAAACATTCCCGAAATCACTTTTGTAATCAATGTGCTAAAGCTCATCCTGAATTTTGAAGACAAAAAAGCAAAAGCCGATGCCCTTTATTTTTTGCATTCAAAGGTCAAAACTGACATTTCTTTACACGAATTTATTTCTGAATTCCTTTCGCTTGAGCGAAAAGCTTTTCAGGAAAAACTGAAGACTTACGCTATACATTTTGAGTTTGATTCTTCTTCTTCCATTACCATTTATGATTTGTGTGAATCTATCTGCAATGTATTTTTAAAGGAAACCGAGGGTATTGCCTATCTTCAAACCTTTCTGGAGTTTGTTTATGAATTTTCACTAAGCCAAAACACAACCATAAACGAATTTTTAAACTATTGGGACTCTAAAAAAGGCAAGCTGAGCATTGAAGTTTCTGAGCGTCTGAACGCCGTGAAAATCATGACCGTTCACAAGGCAAAAGGACTGGAATTTCCGGTTGTAATTTATCCTTTTGCCGATGATGATATTTACTCATATTACAATGAAAAAGTATGGTTCCCTCTTGATGAAACCAAATATTCCGGCTTTAGCGAAATGCTGGTCCCGGTTTCAGGGAAATTAGAAAACTTTGGAGACGCTGGCCGGAGACTTTTTGATGATTTTAAAATCAAGGCAGAACTGGACAAGATAAACCTAGTTTATGTGGCTATGACCAGAGCTGCTGAACAACTCTTTGTCATTTCTGATGCCGGCAAAGCAAAAAAGGAAAACACCATTGCAACTTTGTTTAAAAATTATTTGCTGCGTGAAAACCGCTGGGATGAAACCGGCAATGAGTACACCTTTGGCAACCCGGACAAACCTGAAATCGAAACCAAAATAGACGGGCAGATTGAAACCACCTTTTTTGATTCTTTTCCGGAAACTACTTTCTTTAAAGAAAAAATAAAAATTGCAACTCACAAATCAATGCTGTGGGATACCAAACAGGAAAAAGCCATTGAAAAAGGTGACTTGTTACACAATTTACTTTCAAAAATACATACCCGAAAAGATATCGGAAATATTTTAAAATCTGCTGTTCAGGAAGGAGTTATTTCTAATAATCAAGTTGGTTTACTTCTTCCCGTATTTGAAAAAATAACCACACACCCTCAATTGATAAATTATTTTGAAAATCCTTTCAAAATTGAAACCGAACGGGATATTTTTACTTCGACAGGAGAATCACAACGGCCGGACAGGCTTAATTATATAGACGAAAAAACTATGAGCATCATTGACTACAAAACAGGCGTTGAAAAGCTTGAAGATAAAAACCAGATCAAATATTATGGGGCGCTAATCTCTGAAATGGGTTTTCAGGTAAAAGAACTTCTTTTGGTTTATATCAAAGACGAAATTGAGGTGGTAACGGTTTAGAAAACTCTTTAAATTAAATACCTTTGTAAAAAAAATATAACACATGTACGGAAATATAAAACAACATTTAGAAAAAGAATTACAGGAAATCAAAGATGCGGGCCTTTATAAAAGAGAGCGTATTATAACCTCCCCTCAGGATGCTGTTATAAAAATATCGACAGGTGAGGAGGTTATCAACTTCTGTGCAAACAACTATTTAGGGCTTTCAAACAATAAAGAAGTTATTCAGGCTGCTAAAGACGCTATGGATGAGCGCGGCTTTGGGATGTCATCAGTGCGTTTTATTTGTGGCACCCAGGACATTCACAAAAAGCTTGAAGAAAAAATAGCCTCTTTTTATGAAACAGAGGATACCATTTTGTATGCTGCTGCCTTTGATGCAAACGGAGGCGTTTTTGAACCGCTTCTTGGCCCTGAAGACGCTATTATTTCAGATTCGCTGAACCACGCTTCCATTATTGACGGCGTAAGATTGTGCAAAGCAGCCAGATACCGCTATGAAAACAGCAATATGGTAGACCTCGAGGCAAAGTTAAAAGAAGCAAATGACAAAGGGGCACGTCATAAAATTGTGGTAACAGATGGCGTTTTCTCAATGGATGGTCTTGTAGCTCCTCTCGATAAAATTTGTGATTTGGCTGAAAAATATGACGCCCTTGTCATGATTGATGAATGTCACGCAACCGGATTTATTGGTGAAACCGGTCGCGGAACACTCGAGGAAAAGGGGGTTATGGGAAGAATTGACATCATCACCGGTACTTTGGGAAAAGCACTTGGAGGAGCTATGGGCGGGTATACTACAGGAAAAAAAGAAATTATCGAAATTTTACGTCAGCGTTCAAGACCTTATTTGTTTTCAAACTCCCTCGCTCCGGCGATTGTGGGTGCCTCAATCAAGGTTTTTGATATTTTGGAGAGCGACACGTCATTGAGGGATAAACTCGTTGAAAACACAAAATATTTTAAAGAAGGAATTAAAAAAGCCGGTTTTGACATTATTGATGGTGACTCTGCAATTGTGCCGGTAATGCTGTATGATGCACAACTTTCTCAAACGATGGCTGACAAGTTACTAAATGAAGGTATCTATGTTATTGGGTTCTTTTTCCCTGTAGTTCCAAAAGGAAAGGCAAGAATTCGTGTTCAGCTCTCTGCAGCCCACACTAAAGAGCACTTAGACAAGGCTTTAAATGCATTCACAAAGATTGGTAAAGAGCTTGAAATCATTGACTAAAATGCAGTATTTCTATATTTATTACTGTTTTTTTGCAAAAATTTAGTAGATTTGGTTTTGTTAATAGATTTTAACAACTTACTTTTGCTACAATTAACACTTAAAATTAAATTATTGAATATGAAACATCTTAGCAGATTTTTAGTTGCGTCCTTGCTATTCTTCGGAATGGGTAATGCGATCGCACAAGACGAAAACAACCCGTGGGCCATTGAGGTTGGTATTAACGCGGTTGACGTTTATCCTGTTGGTATTGATGATGACGGTAGAGTTCCCGGTGTATTAAGAGGGGATCTATTTGACGAATACTTCAACGCAGAAGACCATTGGAACGTGTTACCTTCAGTATCAAGATTGACTATTTCTAAGTATATTGGAAGTGGATTTGTATTTACTGCAGGCGGTTCTATTAACAGAATCGAAAAGTTAGGTGATGCTAGAGTAAGTGATCTTGGCATTGGTGCTGAAGATGACTTTACTTATTATGCAGCTGATGGTGAAATCAAGTACAGCCTTAAAAACACACTAAACAGTGGATGGTTTGATCCAAGCATTGGTATTGGTGGTGGTTATACCTGGGTAGATGAAATTGGCTTTGGTACTGCAAACGCATTGGTTGGTGTTAAGTTTTGGTTATCTGAAACATTGGCATTAAACTTACAGTCTACTTACAAGCACGCATTTGAAAAAGATTATGGTATTAAGCACTTCCAGCACTCAGCTGGTATTGTATTCCAATTTGGAGGAAAAGATACAGACGGTGACGGAATTTATGATAAAGATGATGAATGTCCTGAAACTCCTGGTCTTCCTGAATTTAACGGATGTCCTGATACTGACGGTGACGGAATCCCTGATCACTTAGACGAGTGTCCACTAGAAGCTGGTTTAGCTGAATTCAACGGTTGTCCTGATACTGACGGTGACGGTGTGCCGGATAAAGACGATGAGTGTCCTACAGTTCCTGGACTTAAGTCTCTTAACGGTTGTCCGGATGCTGATGGCGATGGAATCCCTGATCACTTAGATGAGTGTCCAAATGAAGCCGGACCACAAGCAAACAACGGATGCCCTTGGCCAGACAGAGATGGTGACGGTGTGCTTGACAAAGATGATGACTGTCCAGATATTCCTGGTACTGTTGCAAACAACGGTTGTCCAGAAGTAACTGTTGAAGTAATTAAAGAATTGAATGAATTCTCTAAAACTATCTTATTTGATTTAGGAAAATCTACAATTCGTCAAGAATCTTACGGAGCTCTTCAAAGTATCGTTGATATTATGAGAGAATATCCTAACAGCAGCTTCCATATAGAAGGTCATACAGACAATACCGGAAGTAGAGCATTGAATGAAAGACTTTCTAAAGAAAGAGCAGCTTCAGTAATGAACTACTTGGTATCTATTGGAATGGATGAAAACAGATTATCCTCTGAAGGTTATGCTTTTGACAGACCAATTGCAACAAATGCAACTGCTGCCGGAAGACAACAAAACAGACGTGTAGAAATCTCTTTAGACAAAGACTAAGAGGAATCTAAATAAATAACAAGAAAAACGCTCCTGAATATCAGGAGCGTTTTTTATTTTTATGGTATGACAACATATCTCGAAGAAATTGCTTTTCAGTTCTCTAATAGTAAAGAGCCTTTATCGTCCCATATTTTTGTTCTGCCAAGTAAAAGGGCTAGCTCATTTCTAAAAAAAGCATTTTTAGAAGCAAGCTACAAAACAGAATTCGCTCCGGAAATACTCAGCATTGAAGATTTTATAGAACGTATTTCAGATTTGAAAATAGCTCCTTCAATTGAGCTATTATTTGATTTTTATGATATCTATTTAAATTCAGATGTTACAGAGAAGGAAACATTTGAAAGTTTCTCGTCATGGGCAGGCATATTACTTGATGACTTTAATGAAATCGACAGAAACCTGATCAATCAGGAGAAGTTTTTCAGCTATTTAAAAGACATAAAAAGCATTGAAAAATGGGGGGTTAAAAATGAACCATCTGAACTGATTAAAAACTACCTCAACTTTTGGAATTCCCTAAGCCAGCTGTACAAAAGTTTTTCAAATAAAGCCCTCTTAAAAGGAAAAGCCCATCAGGGCCTTGTTTACAGGGAAGCGGCAAATAATATGGAGCACTACACCGCTGCATCATATGATAAAAAACACATATTCATTGGATTTAATGCATTGAATAAAGCAGAAGAAGTCATTATCAAAGAATTGCTGGAAGCGGGAAATGCAGAAATATTCTGGGACGCCGAAGCATATTTTATGGAAAAAAAACACCACAGCGCCTCACACTTTTTAAGAGAATTTAAAACCCAATGGAAGTATTATCAAACAAATACTTTTAAAAATATTTCTAACCATTATACAGAAGCCAAAAGTATTTCTATCATTGGCTGTTCAAGAAATATCGGGCAGGCAAAATGTGTTGCTGAAATTTTGGAATCTGTCCCCGAAAACAAACTTGAAAAAACAGCATTGGTCCTCGCTGACGAGGCACTCCTTATGCCGGTTCTAAACGCATTGCCGGCCAACATAAAATCTGTAAACATCACTATGGGTTTGCCACTCAATTTGTTGCCTGCAAGCTCATTTTTTGAGAACATCTTTAAAATACATAGTCAAACTGAGAATCACTTTTACTACAATGATGTTCTTCAGATTATTGAACACCCTTTGTGCGCAAGGCTTATACCCATCAGTCATAAACTGATAAAAAACGCAATACAATCGAGAAATATCACCCAAATAAATTTTGAAACTCTTTTAAATCTGGCAGACGTGGGAGAACAGGATAGCATACATTTCCTTTTTTCCCAAACTAATAAACAAGTTGACCAGCTTATAGAAAATGTGAAAAATATAATCCTCGTTTCAAAGCGTAAAATTGAAAACGACCCCATTCTTTTAGAAACACTTTTTGCCTTTTACGAAGTATGGAACAAGCTGGAAACCTTCAACCATACCTTTAATCATATTAAATCTGTAAAAACATTACACCTCCTTTTCAAAGAAATAATCACAACAACAAATCTCGACTTTAAGGGAGAACCCTATAAAGGTCTTCAGGTTATGGGTTTGCTTGAGACTCGTTCGCTCGATTTTGAAAACGTGATTTTAGTATCGGTAAATGAAGGCATCCTTCCGGGAGGAAAAAGCAACAGATCCTTTATTACTTATGATCTTAAAAAGGAATACAACCTGCCCACAACAAAAGAAAAGGATGCCGTTTATACATATCACTTCTACAGATTGCTGCACCGGGCAAAAAACATATCCTTGTTGTACAACAATCAAACTTCAGGCATACAAGCCGGGGAAAAAAGCAGGTTTCTTTTACAATTGGCATATGAAAGCCCTGTAAACCATACCATCACAGAAAAACTATACACACCAAAAATCACCATTCCGAAGAAAAAGGTGAGGCAAATTGAAAAAACACCTCAGATAATTGAAAAACTAAAAGCCCTTGCTTCACAAGGTTTTTCCCCTTCAGGGATAACAACCTATATCCGCAATCCCATTGATTTTTATGACCGCTATATTTTAGGCATCCGGGATCTGGAAGAAATTGAAGAAACTGTAGCCGTAAATACCTTAGGAACCATTGTCCACGATACTTTGCAGCATTTGTATGAACCTTACCTCAATACCTTTTTAACGGAAGAAGTCCTAAGCCAAATTCAAAAAAAAGCAGATAACAAAGTTGCTGAAGAGTTTTCTAAAACCTACAAAGACGGAAACATCAAAAGCGGAAAAAACCGCATCATTTTTGAAATTGCAAAGCGCTATGTTCACAACTACCTGAAGCAGGAATTGCAATTGGTTAAAGAAAAAAATGAAATTACTATTACCCAGATTGAAAACAAACTGGAAGCAGAACTTACAATTCCCGAATTGGATTTTCCGGTGAGAATCAAAGGCCTTGTGGACAGGGTTGACCAATTCAATAACGTTACACGCATCATAGATTTTAAAACCGGGAAAGTGACCCAAACAGACCTCAACCTGATTAACTGGGAGGATGTAATGACCGACTATAAATACAGCAAAATCATTCAGGTGTTGTGTTATGCTGTTATGACATCAGAACATATAAACAAGGGAGATATCCACGCAGGAATTATTTCATTTAAAAACCAAAGCGCAGGTTTTATGCCCTTTACGAAAAAGGAAACACCAAGAGGCGCGGGTGACACATCAATTAATGAGGAGGTATTAAAACTGTTCAAAAGCGAATTAAACAAATTAATTATCGAAATTTGCGACCCCAACATTCCATTCACCGAAAAAGAAATCCCTAACAATGAATTTTAGTACACACAAAAACATACTTCTAGACGGCAAACACAACAAGCCCATTTTACTGGATGCTTACTTACCTGAAGAATCCAAAATAGAACATACCATCATCTACTGCCACGGATTCAAAGGTTTTAAAGACTGGGGAACCAATGATATTTTGGCACATTTCTTTGCAGAAAGAGGCATCAACTTTATCAAATTCAATTTCTCCCACAATGGCGGTACCCCAAAACAACCAATTGATTTTCCTGATCTGGAGGCTTTTGGCAATAATAATTTCACCAAAGAACTTGATGACCTTGACAGTGTTTTAAACTGGATTGACCATCAAAATGATTTTGAAACCCTGTCTGCCCGCCAAGGGGTTACCATTATGGGCCACAGCCGTGGAAGCGGCACCGCAATCATAAAAGCAAGCGAAGACACCAGAATTGAAAAGGTTATATCATTGGCCGGGGTCTCAAATTTTAAAGCGCGCTTTATAGATGATGCTACATTGAAACACTGGAAAGAGAAGGGTGTTATTTACGTTGAAAACAGCCGGACAAAACAACAAATGCCCCTTTATTATCAAATTGCTGAAGACATCAACAATCATCCTGAGCGACTCAATATTGAAAACGCTGCAAAAAAACTAAACAAACCCCATCTCATTATCCACGGAACAAATGACCCTACTGTAGACTCAGAAGAGGCTAAAGCATTACACCAATGGAGCAACAACAGCACACTTAAAATAATAGAAGGTGCAGATCACGTTTTTAATGTAAAGCACCCGTGGAATGGCAGCCAACTGCCCAATGAATTCGTACAAATGAAAAAACTATGTCTTGATTTTATTGTGGAATAAGGCCTTTGTACCCATCTCAGATACCACCCTTTAAGAAGTTATAAAGTCATTTCATTGTTGTTTCTTAATAATCTTTAAAAGAAACTCTAAGATTGGTTTTTTTTAATTATTTTTGACCCCTCATTCGGGGATGTAGCTCAGCTGGCTAGAGTGCTTGACTGGCAGTCAAGAGGTCGTGGGTTCGAGTCCCATCTTCTCCACCAAATTTACCACAAGCCGTTTCGCTTGTGGTTTTTTGTTTAAAGTTTATGTCGTTTTGAAAAATGAACTCTCCTTTAAAAACATCCACCGTCTTGCCGTTCCGGCATTAATTGCGGGTATTGCAGAGCCTGTACTCTCTGCAACAGATGCCGCCGTTGTGGGGAATATTGCCGGCACCGGTACTGAGGCACTCGCTGCTGTGGGGATTGTAGGTTCTTTTCTATCAGCTTTAATCTGGATTCTCGGGCAAACCCGAAGTGCCATTTCAGCTATTATATCACAATATCTGGGTGCCGGCAAACTGGATGAGGTACAAAACCTTCCGGCGCAAGCCATTTATCTCAATGTTTTGTTGAGCATTTTTATCCTGCTGAGTACCATCTTTTTTGTCGAAGGCATTTTTAAACTCTACAATGCCTCAGGCTTAATCTTGGAATACAGCGTCGATTATTACAACATCCGGGTATGGGGCTTTCCTTTGACGCTGTTTACTTTTGCCATTTTTGGGATATTCAGGGGGCTGCAAAATACTTTTTGGCCCATGACCGTTGCCTTGATTGGCGCAGCGGTAAACATAGGTCTTGACTTTGCACTGGTTTATGGCATAGAAGGCTGGCTCGAACCTATGCACCTAAAGGGTGCCGCCTGGGCCAGTTTGATCGCTCAGGGATTGATGGCGTTGCTTTCTTTTTTACTGTTGCTCTGGAAAACTGATATCAGCCTCAAGTTGAAGTTTCCATTGCACCCCGAGCTATACCGCCTTGCCGGGATGGCCTTGAATTTATTCTTACGTTCCATTGCGCTGAATACCGCTATCTATTTTGCCAATGCTTTTGCAACAGATTATGGGACTGCCTTTATTGCAGCACAAACCATTGCATTAAACCTGTGGCTCTTTTCTGCCTTCTTTATCGACGGCTATGCTTCTTCCGGTAATATCCTTGCAGGCAAACTGCTGGGGGCTCGGGATTATAAACAGTTATGGGAACTTTCCAAAAAAGTCCTGGCATACGGGCTTATGGTCGCTGTACTTTTAATGCTTACGGGTTGGCTGCTTTATGAACCGCTGGGAGCCATCTTTACCAAAGATGAGGCCGTTTTACTGCGTTTTAAAGAAATCTTCTTTATCGTGATACTACTGCAACCTCTCAATGCGATTGCTTTTATCTTTGATGGTATTTTTAAAGGGATGGGCGAAATGAAATACTTGCGCAATGTGCTGCTTGCCGCAACCTTCCTTGGGTTTATCCCGGTGATCTTTATAACGGATTATTTTGGGCTTCAGTTGTATGGGGTGTGGATAGCCTTTTCGGTTTGGGCAATTATAAGGGGTGGTACACTCGTGTATCAATTCCGGAAAATGATACTTCCAAAACTCGCTACAACTTAGCGCGTTTTCAGCCAGCCGGTGATGCTCATCCTTTTTTGCTCCACGGGTTTTACCTCGTGTTCCAGGATCTGGCTTTCAAAGATGACCATCCTGCCGGGGAAGGGATAAATCGTTTTCTCCACTTCCTTTCCGTCTTCGTTCAGGTATAAAACGAGTTCGCCTCCATATTCCGGTTGCCAGTCCTCTTCGTTGAGGTAACACACCATCGATAGTTTTCTGCGGTCGTCATTCTGAAAGGTGTCGAGATGCCGCTTGTAAAAAGTACCTTTGGGATAGAGCGCATAATGGAACTCCTTGAACAGGATGCCCATAAAACAGGTTTTGTTCAGGTATGAAACCATATCGTTGATCCTGTTGAAAAATGACTTTTCAGCGGAATTGGCCTCACTCTCATTCAACCAAAGAATAAAATCACCACGTACAGACTTCTCAATGATTTCGTTTACCCTGTTCCCAATAGCGGCCTTTTTAAAGGCTTCTTCTTCATATTTTTCCAACAACGAACTGCGCAAGGCAATTACCTCTTCAGCTGAAAAAAATCCTTCCACGATGCTGTATTGCTGGTCCATCAAATCGCTGATGACAGTCTCATACATCGGGTTTTCGACAAAATCGAGTTGTTCAAACATTTCCTGCATAGTTACATTAAGGTATTAAAAAAAAGCCCGCAAATATAGTTCAGAAAATCAATGGTTTGACAACTTCTTTAAAAGAATCATTTTACCGTATCTTTGTAGCAGAAAATTCAGGAATGAGTACAATCAGAATTACCAAGCAATTCAATTTTGAAACCGGTCACGCACTGTATGGCTATGACGGCAAGTGCCGCAATGTGCACGGGCACAGTTATAAACTTTCAGTTACTGTTATTGGCAGCCCCATTACCGATTCAAACCATGTAAAGTATGGTATGGTGATTGACTTCAGTGATTTGAAGAAAATCGTAAAAGAGGAAATCGTTGATGTGTTTGATCACGCAACAGTTTTTAATAAAAACACCCCGCACGTTGAACTCGCCAAAGAGCTTTCAGAAAGAGACCACCACGTGATCTTAGTGGATTATCAACCCACCAGTGAAAATATGGTCATTGACTTTTCCGAGAAAATCAAAGCCCGCCTCCCGCAAAACATTCAACTCCACTCCCTGAAACTTCAGGAAACCGAAAGCAGTTTTGCAGAATGGTATGCTTCAGACAATGAATAATTAAAAACTTCATTCATTTCTTTATCTTTACAGTATCTAAAACTTCTGAATGAACATACCCGAAGGCAAAAAAATCTATTTCTCCAGTGACAATCATTTGGGCGCGCCCACTGCTTCAGAGAGCCTCCCCAGAGAGCGCATCTTTGTGCGCTGGCTGGACACGGTAAAAGAAGATGCCGCCGCTATTTTTCTGCTGGGTGATTTGTTTGACTTCTGGTTTGAATACAAACACGTCGTTCCCAAAGGCTTTGTACGTGTGCTGGGCAAGCTAGCCGAAATAAGGGACAGCGGCATCCCCATCTACTTTTTTGTAGGCAATCACGACCTGTGGATGAGCGGTTATTTTGAAAAAGAACTCAACATACCGGTTTACCATAAACCGCACGAATTTACATTAGGCAGCAAACTTTTCCTCATCGGGCACGGTGACGGGCTGGGTCCGGGTGACAAGGGCTACAAGCGCATGAAAAAAGTGTTTACCAATCCTTTCTTTAAATGGCTGTTCAAATGGATGCACCCTGATATTGGAGTCGCTGTCGCTAAACATCTTTCGGTAAAAAACAAACTCATCTCCGGTGAGGAGGACAAAGAGTTTCTGGGAGAGGAACAGGAATGGCTGGCACAGTATGCCAAGCGGAAGCTGGAAACCCAACACTATGACTACTTTATCTTTGGGCACCGGCACTTCCCTATGGAAATCAAAGTGGGTGAAAAGAGTACTTATTTTAACTTAGGTGACTGGATTACCCATTTTACTTATGGGGTGTTTGATGGGGAGCGGTTTGCGTTAAAGGAGTTTAAATAACCCCTGTTTCATAAAAACAAGCTTTCTGCGACAATCAGCGGAATCTGCGGGCAAATTCATGATGCTTTGTGTCCCGCAGATTACATAGATAAACGCAGATTAAAAATGGTGTATAGGTTGTATGTAGTTTATGGGAAGAAACACTATTGAACTCAGGGTAAATACCTTAATTCCTGCACAGGTTCTTCAAATAATCCTCCAGGTCTAACCAGAACAAGGTGCCGTTGAGCAAGTCATCAAGTTCCTCCAGTTCTTTTTCATTAACCGCGAGGCTTACGGTAGCTGAGGGTGTCTCGAGCAAAATATTCTTGCATTCTTTTTTAAAGGCACAGCGGCTACAGTCTGAAATGGACTCTCTCGAGCAGGCCACCTGATTGGAGAACAGCTCAACTTCCTCACGCGTAAGGTGGAACCCCATATGTTTGAACACCACCTGCACCTTCTCTGAAGCCTTATCCAAAGCCGACTGCCACCGGAAGGCAATGCCGATGTTGTTGTGATAAATTTTGCAGATTTCCTGTTCCATAGCTGAGAATGACTTCACAAAAATAAAAATTTTATTTAAAATCGTTCTAAATAATGGTGTTTATTTTTTTAAGAACCACATAAGCCCATCGCGCCAACCTCCCAGCCAAAACTCAACAACCCCAGGAAACAACCCCGCCGGCACCGCAAGAATCGCAGCCCATACAGGGCAAACCCCCTAAACAACCCCCAAATAACCCCCGCATACAGCAAGGGCCATCGCGCTTTTTCAAGGCGGTCAAAACGCGTCAAAAAGGTGGGCTCATGTATAGCTCCTCCTATCTTACTCCATAGCAAAGGCAAGGATAAAGCAACCCTTGGCTTTTTTAGAATTATTCCAAATAACTAAACTGTTGATAATGTTTGGTTTATATTTTTGGAGGCTTCTATAATACTTGGATACCAATCCAAAACAGGCTACCCCTTCAAATCCCGCAACCGCAACTGCAAAGTCGTAGTCCCATTCCAGGTGTTTTCATCCAGGGAATAGACTGCTTTAAAGGGTTTTTTGTCTTTAATCAATTCATACTGCTCCCCCATGCCAAAGCCAATGCCGGTAAAGGAAGCCGAATTGCCTTGCTTGACCACCAGCCTGAGGTGGCTTTTGTCCTCCCCCACCTGTTTGCTCCAGCCGGTGTCCTGAAGGTTTTGGGTCATAAAAACGGGGGTCATGTTGCCGGGGCCAAAGGGGGCAAATTGCTTTAGCACCCTGAAAAACTTGGGGGTGATATCGTTAAGGTTGATTTCAAGGTCTACGCTGATTTCGGGGGTGAGTAGTTTTTCATCGATGGTTGCTTTGACCACTTCTTCAAATTTGGTTTTGAAGGCTTCAAACTGTTCGGGCAGTAAGGTGAGGCCGGCGGCGTATTTGTGACCACCAAACTGCTCTAGGCAATCTTCACAGGCTTCCAGGGCGTTGTACACATCAAAGTGCTTGACCGAGCGGGCGCTGGCGGCGAGTTTGTCTCCGCTTTTGGTAAAGACCAATGTGGGACGGTAATAGGTTTCGGTGAGACGGGAGGCGACAATGCCTATCACGCCTTTGTGCCAGGTCTCCTGATAGACCACGGTGGTAAAGCGTTCTTCCTCGCCGTTGGTTTTGATGAGT
Source organism: uncultured Flavobacteriaceae bacterium (assembly GCA_963975935.1). Taxonomy (GTDB): domain Bacteria; phylum Bacteroidota; class Bacteroidia; order Flavobacteriales; family Flavobacteriaceae; genus Planktosalinus. The sequence continues at coordinate 179,992 of CAXBIQ010000001.1, read as the reverse complement.
GCCAGGGCTTCTTCGGTAATTTGTTTGTCGGTATCACGGCGGTCCAGATTGTATGCTTCTATTTCGCCGGCAAATACTCTGGCTTGCTCGAGGTTAGTTTCAGTCATCAGGTTGACGGCGTGCTGGCCGTGTTTCATTCTTCCGGCGGCGTTGATGCGCGGGGCAATGATAAAGACCACGTCACGTACTTCCAGGGTGTCTTTTTTGACCTGCTCAATGATGGCCCGAAAGCCCGGCCGTGGATTGCTGTTGATGACTTTGAGCCCAAAATAAGTGAGCACCCTGTTCTCACCGGTCATCGGGACGATATCTGCACCAATGGCGGTCGCGACCAGATCAAGGTATAAAAGCAAATCGTCAAGGGTTTGACCACGCCTTCCGGCAAGGGCTTGCACGAGTTTAAAGCCCACGCCACAACCACAGAGTTCGTCATAAGGATAAGAGCAGTCTTCCCTTTTGGGGTCAAGGACCGCCACTGCATCGGGTATGGTTTCTCCCGGGCGGTGGTGGTCACAGATGATGAAATCAATGTTTTTTTCTTTCGCGTAAGCTACTTTTTCAATGGCTTTGATGCCGCAATCGAGGGCAATAATCAGTGAGACATTGTTGTCTGCCGCAAAGTCGATGCCCTGATAGGACACGCCATAGCCCTCCTCATAGCGGTCGGGAATATAGGTGGCCACATTGGGATAATAGGAAAGCAGATAAGAAGCCATCAAGGCAACCGAAGCCGTACCGTCAACATCATAATCGCCATAGACTAGGATGTTCTCCTCGTTGGCAATAGCTTGCTCAATGCGCGCCACCGCCTTGTCCATATCCTTCATCAGGAAAGGATCGTGCAAGTCTTTTAGCGACGGGCGGAAAAACTTTTTGGCGTCCTCAAAACTTTCCACTCCACGTTGCAATAAGAGCGTGGCAATAGTCTGATCAACCTGCAAACCTTTTGCAAGTGCAGCGATTTTTTGTGACTCAGGAATGGGTTTGAGGTTCCAGTGCATAATAGACGTGAGACTTTAGACAATAGATGTTAGACTTCGAAATATTCAATTTCTATGGTGACGTTTGCAAACTTTCTGAACATATCCATCACGCCGCAGTATTTCTCTACAGATAAATCTACGGCTTTTTTTAATTTGTCCTGTGGTAAATCATACCCAAAAAACTGATACACGACGTGAACGGTATGGTAGTATTTGGGATGTTCTTCAGTGAGTTCGCCGGTGGTGATGATTTTAAAGTCGGTTACCGCTACTTTCATTTTGGCAAGGATGGAAACTACATCCAGCCCTGAGCAGCCGGCCAGGGACGAAAGCATCATGGCTTTGGGTGACAATCCTTCATTAGTACCTCCGTTTTCAAGGGAAGTGTCTATCATCACAGTATGCCCCGAGGGGTTGTCTGATTCAAAAAGAAGGTTTTTTTTCCAGCGGGTGGTGACGGTGTTGTTCATATTCAAATATTTTGTTACTTGTATGTTCAAAAGTACAAATTAAACTTTTTAAATATGCCATTAGTAACCCCACTTTCACCCAATCACGATAAAGAAACGCAGGAGCTTGCTGCTTTTTTTAATGAGACCCTGGGTTTTTGCCCCAATTCGGTTTTGACGATGCAGCACCGGCCGGCGATTTCCAAAGCCTTTATCAACCTCAACAAAGCCGTTATGGCCAATGAAGGCCGGGTGACTTCCGCCTTAAAGCGTATGATTGCCTGGGTGAGCAGCAATGCCACGGGCTGTAGATATTGCCAGGCACACGCCATCAGGGCCGCAGAGCGCTATGGCGCCGAGCAGGAGCAGCTGGACAATATCTGGGAGTACCGCATCCACCCTGCTTTTTCAGAAGCAGAGCGGGCCGCGCTGGACTTCTCGCTGGCAGCTTCACAGGTGCCCAATGCAGTTGATGAAACAATCAAACAACAACTTTATAAGTATTGGAACGAAGGCGAAATTGTGGAGATGCTGGGCGTTATCTCACTCTTTGGCTACCTCAACCGCTGGAATGACTCTATGGGTACCAGCATTGAGGAAGGCGCTGTGGAAAGTGGCGAAAAGTATCTGGGCAAACACGGCTGGGAAACCGGAAAGCACGCTTAAATCAAGCGTTGAACCCTTTCGCTTAAAAGCGGAACCACTTCAAATTCAAACCAGGGGTTCTTCCGCAACCAAAGGGTGTTTCTGGGTGAAGGGTGTGGTGTCGGTATGTATTCCGGCAGAAAGTCTTGATAATTTTTAACGGTTTCTGAGAGGGTTTTATACCGTTTTTCTTTAAGATAATACCGCTGCGCATACTGACCGATGAGGAGGGTTAACTCAATATTCGGCAATTGACTAAGCACTTTGTGATGCCAGTTGGGCGCACATTCAGGACGGGGCGGCAAATCACCGGACTTACCCCTTCCCGGATAGCAGAAACCCATCGGCACAATGGCAAATTTGGTGGGGTCATAGAACGTGTCCCGGCTTACTTGCAGCCAGTACCGAAGCCGGTCGCCGCTTTTGTCGTTCCACGGGATGCCGGTATTGTGCACTTTTGTGCCGGGGGCCTGACCCACCACAAGGACTTTGGCATCAGGATGGGCGGTCAACACCGGTCGCGGACCCAACGGCAAATGCGCTGCGCAAATGGTACAGTTTCTTATTTCGTGAAGTAAGTCTTTCATTGTTATGCTTCCTTTCCGGCAAGGATGACTACTATCTCGCCTTTTGGGGGTTTTGTAGTATAGTGCTCCAGCACTTCCTTGACACTGCCGCGAATGGTCTCTTCGTGTAACTTTGAAATCTCGCGGGATACGGAGACCCGTCGGGTTTCACCAAAATATTCCACAAACTGTGCCAGGGTTTTCAGCAGCTTGTGGGGCGACTCATAGAAAACCATGGTGCGGGTTTCTTCGGCCAGTGCCAGCAAACGGGTTTGGCGTCCCTTTTTAACAGGCAGAAAGCCTTCAAACACAAACTTGTCATTGGGCAGGCCGCTATTGACCAATGCCGGCACAAATGCTGTGGCACCGGGGAGGCAGTCTACCTCGATGCCTGCTTCAATACAGGCACGGGTGAGCAAGAACCCGGGGTCGCTGATGGCCGGTGTGCCGGCGTCGCTTATGAGCGCGATGCTTTTACCGGCTTTGATCTGGGTCACAATGTTGTCAACAGTCTTGTGCTCGTTGTGCATATGGTGTGAATGCATCTGGGTACCGATATCAAAATGCTTGAGGAGTTTGCCGCTGGTGCGGGTATCTTCGGCTAAAATAAGGTCAACCTCTTTTAAAACACGAATGGCCCGAAAGGTCATGTCTTCAAGGTTGCCAATGGGCGTGGGGACGAGGTACAGCTTTGACATCATCAATCAAACCGTTTTTCAATAAGCGACATAAACCTCTCCACAAAAGGCTCTTTGCCCTCCCAGTTATAATCTGGCTTTACCTGGTTTTCCACAAACTGCTGCACTTCTGAAAAGCGGTCTAAGGTGGTTATTTGAGAGACCACACGGTTGTAGTCGTCCACATTGTTATTGAACAGATGTTTTGTAAACGCCAGCCTGTCGTTGAGCCCTATTTTTAAATCTTTTACCAGCTTTTCATTGAGTGACCTTGGCTTTTTTATCTCGTTGAGTTTTGAGGGTTCCTCCGGCTTGCTTTCGGCAGGTGCCGGGCGTTCTTTTGCCGGGTCTTTTCTTTCAAAAGTGGGCATTTGCTGATATTGTGATGCAAACTGCTCCAGCTCGTTTTCTTGAGGTTTTTTAGGCAGCAGTAACTCATCGAGCATATCGTCAAGCCTTTGGGTTTCTTTGGGCATCTGTGCTACAATATCCTTGATCTTTTCAATAAGGGGTTCTGCAAGGTTATCGGCGTGGGTGGGCTGTTCAACCGGAACGGGGTCTTCGGTTTGAGTGTTTGTAAAGGTTGAAGAATCCATGGCTTTTGACACTATCCTGAGTGCCTCAGGGCTTTTGTTTTGTTCCAGATACAGCTGTACCGTGATGGACTCATACAATTCCCGTGTCTTTTCCTGAAGGATTTCCAGATCGGAAAAATCACTTTTTTCTATAATCTCTTTGGCGAGCTGCTTTAATTGCTCCTCAAGTTTCTTCTTCATAACTTTTGTAATTTATTTCGGTAGCGCGTCTTGTTTTTTATAAATTTACGTTTCCGTAATATAATGGTTTTGGAATTAAATTTCGCATTGAAAAGTACAAAATGTTTCTCGAAAATACAGTAAATCACAAAGAGCAATTTGGTTGGATAGAGGTTATTTGCGGTTCTATGTTTTCCGGCAAGACCGAAGAACTCATCCGCCGGCTGAAGCGTGCCCAGTTTGCAAAGCAACGGGTTGAGATTTTCAAGCCGGCCATTGATGTGCGTTATGACGATGAGATGGTGGTTTCACACGACAGTAATGAGATACGCTCCACGCCCGTTCCTGCGGCTGCAAACATTCCCATCCTGGCAGACAATTGTGATGTTGTGGGTATTGATGAGGCGCAGTTCTTTGATGATGAGATTATAAAAGTTTGCAACGACCTTGCCAACCGTGGCGTGAGGGTGATTGTTGCCGGGCTTGATATGGATTTTAAAGGGAACCCCTTTGGGCCCATGCCCGCCCTGATGGCCACAGCAGAGTATGTCACCAAGGTACACGCCGTCTGTACACGCACCGGAAACCTGGCGCAATACAGCTTCAGAAAATCACAGGATGACCGGTTGGTCATGCTAGGTGAAACGGAAGAATATGAACCCCTGAGCCGAGCAGCCTTTTACAAAGCCATGCTGAACGAGAAAATCAAGAAAATGAACGTTACAGACCCGCAGCAGGTTCCCACAAAAAAAACCTCCTGAACGTTATGCCAAAAGCCACTGAAACCACATTAGAGATCAACCTGAGTGCTTTGGCGCACAACTATCGTTACATCACTTCAAAGCTTCAAAAATACACTAAGTTTATGGCTGTTATCAAAGCATTTGCTTATGGCAGCGACAGTGTTGTATTGGCAAAAGAGCTCGCTGCCCTGGGAGCTGACTATTTTGCCGTGGCCTATGCCTCAGAAGGGGTTGCCTTACGGGACGGTGGTATAGCCACACCCGTGCTGGTGCTGCACCCGCAGACCGTCAATTTTGACAAGATTGTTAACCGTTGTCTCGAGCCCGGCATCTACTCTCCTTTGATGCTGGAGCGTTTTATCGCTTTCGCGGAAGCGGAAAACCTAACAGATTATCCCATCCATCTTAAAATAAACACGGGTATGAACCGCATTGGTTTTAGCCCCTCAGAAGTAAGCATCATTCTCAATGCGCTAAACAAAACCGAAGCCGTAAAGGTGAAATCCATCTTTTCGCACCTGGCGGCCAGTGAAGATGTTGAGAACAGGGCCTTTGCCGAAGGGCAGATAGAGAAGTTCAGGAAGGCTTCAGATGCGTTGATAGAAGGCTTAAACTATAGACCCTTGCGGCATACCTTGAATACCTCGGGCATATTGAACTTCCCGGATGCACAATTTGATATGGTGCGAAGTGGGATAGGTTTGTATGGTTTTGGTAATGATATAAAAGAAAACAAGAACCTGCGCCCTGTGGCCACTTTAAAAACCATAGTTTCACAGATGCATCACATTAAAAAGGGTGAGAGTGTGGGATATAATTTTGGCTTTGTCGCTCAAAAGGACACGACAACTGCAACACTCCCTCTGGGTCACGCTGACGGTATCAGCCGTTCTTATGGAAAGGGGAAGGGATTTGTTACCATTCAGGGGAAAAGAGCGCCTATGATAGGCAACATTTGTATGGATATGCTCATGGTTGATATTACCGGTATTGCCTGTGAAGAAGGCGATGAGGTAATTATATTTGGAGAAAACATCACTGCAGAGGAATTTGCTGCTTCTATTAACTCTATTTCCTATGAAATCATCACCTCTGTTTCACAAAGGGTAAAAAGAATTGTAACAGAAGATAATATTTAGTACTTTTAGTATTACTAACTACTAAAACCAAATTAAAATGCTAAAAGAATTCAGGAATTTTATTATGACCGGCAACGTTATTGATCTGGCAGTTGCTGTTATATTAGCCGGTGCCGTTGGCCTGGTTGTTAACGGATTTGTTGCAGACATTATGATGCCCATTGTGGGTCATTTTGCCGGTGGCATGGATTTTGCAGATTTGCGCATCGTTCTCTCTGAGGCCATAGTAGCTGCAGACGGAACCATTACAAAACCTGAGAACGCCATAAGATATGGTGCCTGGATCAACACCCTTATCAATCTGGTGATTGTTGGTTTTGTCTTGTTTATGATTGTCAAAGCTTACAATAAAACCAAGAAAAAGAAAAAAGAAGAACCTGCTGCACCAAAAGGGCCAACTCAAGAAGAATTACTTGCAGAGATCAGGGATTTATTAAAGAAATAATACCGCTCACTATATATTCTAACCTTAAACCATTCGCATTTGGCGAATGGTTTTTTTTATTTAAATTTTAACCGTTTTAATTGTGGTTATTTATAACTTTGCGACCTTCCGGAAGATCAGGAATTTTAAAGAAAATTAAGAGTTTAATTAATGAGACACCCGCCTTCGCGGGTGATGTATATGAGAATAGCGGTAGTGGGTGCCACCGGGATGGTGGGTGAAGTAATGCTTCAGGTATTAGAAGAACGTAATTTCCCTATTTCTGAACTGATGCTGGTGGCATCAGAACGGTCTGTAGGTAAAAAATTGCTTTTCAAGGGTGCTGAATATTCGGTTATGGGTCTGGAAGAAGCTGTTGCCGCAAAGCTTGATATTGCCTTGTTTTCTGCCGGTGGTGCCACCTCACTTGAGTGGGCCCCCCGGTTTGCAGAAGCGGGAACCACCGTCATTGATAACTCTTCAGCCTGGAGGATGAACCCTTCAATAAAGCTAATAGTGCCTGAAGTAAACGCTTCCGAGATTACCAAAGAGGATAAAATCATTGCCAATCCCAATTGCTCGACCATACAAATGGTGATGGTGTTAGGCCCTTTACACAAAAAGTATGGTGTCAAGCGCGTAATTGTTTCTACATATCAATCCATCACAGGTACCGGGGTCAAAGCAGTGCAGCAACTGGAAAATGAAAGTAAAGGTGAGAAGGGTGAAATGGCTTATCCTTACCCCATCCATCAAAATGCCATCCCTCAGTGTGATGTCTTTGAAGATAACGGTTACACAAAAGAAGAGATGAAACTGGTAAGGGAAACCAAAAAAATCCTGAGTGACAACACTATTGCCGTGACAGCCACCGCTATAAGGATTCCCGTGGTGGGTGGTCATAGTGAATCTGTGAATATTGAGTTTGAAAAAGACTTTGACATTAGTGAAATCCGTACTATTCTACACGAAACTTCAGGGATTACCATTCAGGACAATCCGGTCACAAACACTTACCCTATGCCCATTTATGCAAAAGGGAAAGATGATGTTTTTGTGGGAAGGATTAGAAGGGATGAATCCCAAAACAACACTTTGAATATGTGGATTGTAAGCGACAACCTCAGAAAAGGGGCGGCAACCAATACTGTTCAAATAGCAGAATATCTTGTAAAGAACAAACTTGTTTAAGATAATTGATTGGCAGTGTTTTAGGAGTTTGTAATTTAATTTGGTTTTTCTATCTTTAACTATTCCTTTTTACTAGAAACCAAAAACCAGCCTAATTATGAACTCTACCTTTACTAAGATTATCCGTTTCCTTCTGGCCGTTTTATTGATTGCTATTGGTCTTAATAAGTTTTTAAATTTCATACCCATTCCTGAAATGCCTGAAGATGCTTCAGCTTTTATGAGTTCTTTGAAAGCAACCGGCTATGTACTGCCTGTACTGGGTGTTGTGGAAATACTCATCGGTTTGTTTTTGCTTTTTAACAAGTGGGTCGCTTTTGCCCTGCTGGCTTTGGTGCCCATTTCTGTAAATATTTTGCTCTACCATTTGTTTTTGGACATTCCCGGTATTGGGGTTGCTGTTTTGGTAGCTGTCATAAACTTCATATTAATCTATAAAATATGGCCAAAATATAAACCTCTCTTTCACTAAACTTATAGCCGTCTTTTTATTAAATTTGTGGATATTTTAAACTTCCACAAATGAAAAAAATAATTTTAATTGCGCTTCCCTTAACCCTTTTAATTGGATGTAAGGAAGAAAGCAAAAAAACTCCCATGGCACTGGATTACCCTGAAACAAAAAAAGTTGACACTGTAGACACCTATTTTGGAGTACAAACCCCTGACCCTTACAGATGGCTCGAAGACGATCGCTCTGAAGAAACAGGCGAATGGGTAAAAGCTCAAAATGAACTCACGTTTTCTTATTTAGATCAGATTCCTTTTCGGGAAGATATCAACAAGCGTCTTACGGAACTTTGGAATTATGAAAAAATAAGCGCTCCTTTTATAGAGGGAGATTATACGTACTACTATAAAAACGACGGTTTGCAAAACCACTATGTTGTTTACCGTAAAAAAGGTGATGCCGAAGAGGTCTTTTTGGATCCAAACACTTTTTCAGAAGACGGGACAACTTCACTTGATGCTTTGAGCTTTTCAAAAAGCGGAAAACTTGCCGCCTATTCCATTTCTGAAGGTGGAAGTGATTGGCGAAAGGTAATCATCATCAATACCGAAACCAAAGAACAAATAGGTGATACCCTTGTTGATTTAAAATTTACAGGTCTTTCCTGGAAAGGTGAAGAAGGCCTTTTTTATTCTACCTATGACAAGCCTGAAGGCAGTCAGTTATCTGCTATGACAGATTCACACAAGCTTTATTATCACAAACTCAAGACCCCACAGAGTGAAGACAAAGTGGTCTATGGTGCTGAAGAATCTGAAAAAGCACGTTACATCTGGGGAGAGGTATCAGAAGACGGTAACTACCTGTTTATAAGAAGATCTGTATCAACCAGCGGGAATGAACTTCACCTTATAAATCTTGAAAAAGACGGAAGCGATGTTGTTCCTGTTATAACAGGCTTTGACAATACTACATCTGTTTTGGACAATGAAGGAAGCAAGCTTTTACTCGAAACAAACCTCAACGCTCCAAACGGAAAAATAGTTACTGTTGATGCATCAAACCCCTCTAAAGAAAATTGGAAAGATTTCATTCCTGAAACTGAAAATGTGTTAAGTCCTTCAACAGGATCGGGTTATATCTTTGCAAGTTATATGGTGGATGCCGTATCAAAGGTGTTGCAATATGATTACAGTGGAGAATTAGTGCGCGAAATTGATTTGCCCGGCGTAGGTTCTGCCGGCGGATTTGGCGGCAAAAAAGAAGCCGAAACGATGTATTATTCTTTTTCAAATTACAATACACCTTCCAGTATTTATACATATGATGTTGAAACCGGTGCTTCTGAGGTTTACTGGCAGCCGGATATCAATTTTGACCCTTCACAGTTTGAATCAAACCAAGTGTTTTTTACCTCTAAAGACGGAACAAAAGTTCCTATGATTATTACCCATAAAAAGGGTCTTGACCTCAACGGAAAAAACCCTACAATTTTATATGGTTATGGAGGTTTTAATGTGAGTTTGACTCCCGGGTTTTCAATTGTAACTGCAGTATGGCTGGAAATGGGTGGTGTTTATGCTGTTCCCAACATAAGAGGGGGTGGTGAATATGGCAGAGAATGGCATGATGCAGGCACCAAATTAAAAAAACAAAATGTATTTGATGACTTTATAGCAGCCGCAGAATATTTGATAGATAACAACTACACCTCTTCTGACTATCTTGCCGTGAGAGGAGCTTCAAACGGCGGTCTTTTAGTAGGAGCCGTCGTCAACCAACGCCCTGAGTTATTTAAGGTGGGAATTCCGCAAGTGGGTGTAATGGATATGTTGCGGTACCACACCTTTACAGCCGGTGCAGGATGGGCATATGATTATGGGACTGCACAAGACAGTCCTGAAATGTTTGAGTATCTTAAAGGATATTCCCCCTTACATAACATTCAAGAAGGTGTTGATTATCCCGCAATAATGGTGACAACTGCAGATCATGATGACAGGGTTGTGCCGGCACATTCGTTTAAATATGCCGCTGAACTACAGTCAAAAGATACAGGTGACCTTCCAAAACTTATCAGAATAGAAACGGGTGCGGGGCACGGTGCAGGAATGCCGGTTTCCAAAATAGTAGGGCTTCACTCCGATATTTTTGGCTTTATCCTTTACAATATGGGCTTTGAAGAAGTACCTGAGTAGATTCTTATAGAATATAAAAAACCCCGATAAATCAATTGTCGGGGGTTTTTCTTTATATCAAGATTGTTTGTTATTTCTTAATGAAACGAAGTTTTGCTGTTTTTCCGGAAACATTTAAGTTTAAGAAATAAGTTCCGGTGCTTAAAAAAGAAACGTTCAATGTGTTGTTTTCGAGAATATCTGTATGAATTAATCTTCCGGAAACATCATAAACTTTTGCTGATGACCCTATGAGGTTTTCCCGTGTTGAAATATTCAAAATCCCATCTGTGGGATTTGGAAAAAGTGAAATTTCTGCGAGAGCATTATCATTTGTGTTTAAGGGGTTTTCACCTTCAATGATATGATGAGAGGTGTTGATTTCAGGGTTTTCGATAATATCGACATTCCCTGAAGGCCATCTGATGATGATGTTTTCGATTTCGGTATCTGTCCCTATGCCAAAATGAGTATTAAGCGTGCTCATATATCTGAAGCCTTCACCACTTCGTACGTCTCTTATCTGGGTTCCCAAGGCACTGGTAAGTTCAATTCTGGCACCAATACCGTTACGGTTGCTTTCCACGCCCTGTGTATTGATAACAATCCAGTTGTTGTCATTACCGTCATTATAATGTATAGTGCTTCCCCTGAAGGCATCTAAAAACCCATCATTGTTTAAATCGGCTATGGCAGCTCCAGAAAATGGAATGGTATAAGGAGTAAAAGTAAAATCCCCGTTATTTAGAAAAATAGTGTTTGAATTTCCAAAGATATCCAAGAAACCATCATTATTGAAGTCGTAAGTAGCGTGTTCAACACTTGTGCCTCCAAAAGCATCAAAGCCTGAGCCTGCAGTTATATCTGTAAAAGTGCCGTCTCCGTTGTTCCTCATTAATTTATGGCCTCCATCAGAAAAGGAACTAGCGCCCACCAAAACATCCATAAAGCCATCATTATCAAAATCACCCCAGGCAGAAGACCAAGTTTGAATGGGATCTCTTAATCCCGATTCTACACTTACATCAGTAAAAGTACCGTCACCGTTATTTCTAAAAAGCTCATTGTATTTTGCCGTTGCACCCTGACCACCGCCACTACATTTTGCGATGAACAAATCAAGATTGCCGTCATTATTGTAATCTATCCAAATGGAACCATAATGACCTCCAACAGGAACATCTCCAAGACCACCTTGATTGTACTCAAGAACACCGGTGCCGTCGTTTATATAGTATACATTCGGAGCAATATCATGACAGGCAAAAGCATCCAGATTTCCATCATTATCTATATCAACAAAGTTTGTGCGCTGCACGAAAACAAACTCAGGATAAGAAACCTCTGTAAATCCTGAACCATCATTCTCTGCATACATAAATGTGACTCCGCTGCTGCTACCAAACATAAGGTCATTGAACCCATTGCCGGTTATATCTCCGGCAGCCATACTCCAGGAAGGAAGATTCTCTGCAGGAGTAGTAGGGAAATTTTGCACAGTAAATGTGCCGTCAGGGTTTTGAAAATGAATATTGATATTTGTTGAACTTACTGAAACAATGTCATCTAAGTAATCACCGTTCATGTCAACAGCACAAGTATTGTATTGACCGGTGGTGGCTATGCTTTCTGTAGTGAAACTAATTTGACTAAAAACAAAGTTAGTTGAAAGTAAAATAAGAAAAAGAGGCAGGGTAATGGTTTTCATAAATAGAAATTTAATTTGCTTTTTTGTTAATCACATGTATTATCAAGTGAGTTTATCCAATCCTGAAGTAATGAAACTGCTTCATCGTGAATCAATTTTCGTCCAATTAAAGGCATTTTTATTGCATCTTCAGTTGTGTTCATCCTGTGAAAGACAACTGAATTATTTATGTCTCCCGGGGAAACAATATGTGTGGGGTTATAATCAATCCAAATACTGATATCGTCTTCAGGTTCAACACAAATACCCAGGTTTACAGGGTCTGCAGATTCATTAAAGGCCAGCTTTATGGGTCTGTAATCACAGTGACCGCCTTGAGTATGACAGTGTGCACAATTTGCATCAAAATAAGATCTCATCCTTAATTCAACAGGCTGGGAAGGATCGTCCCATTTGACTACTGAATTTATAGAGGAAGGATAATTGCTGTGAAGATAGCCCATGTCTTCCCATTTTGTCATTTGATTTTCACTACCATCGCTATAGTTAAAAATAGAATTGATGTTCTGAGGTTTAGGCCCTATTGGAATAGCCTCCCCAACTGTTTTGTGGCACATCAAACATTCTGATTCTGAGGGGATTCTATAGTTTACAGTTCTTGATTCTCCTTCCTGCAGCCATTCAATGGGTACATTCCTTCCTTCCATATCATAAGTAGCCTCCGTTTGTGTTTCATTCCAGACATATTCAGCAAATATCCACCCTTCCTGTTTTTTAATCATAAGCCTGGTTTCAAGTATTTTTGTTGTGTTTTCGGGAAGCACATTGTTGTAATAAAAGTTTTTTATAATAACAGTCCCTACTGGAAAGTTAAAAATCTCACCATCAGAAATATAACTGGCTTTTACACCTTGAGGCATCCATATAAACCTTTTTTTAAGGGCATAGTCTGTAAATAAGGGTGTAATCAAATCATAAGGTAAAACACCATAAACAGGTGACAAATCTGCCATGTCGCCTTCATAGAAATTATATTCAGACAGCGTTTCGTAAGGAACATTTGCCAGATCAAAATTTACAGGCGATACCGGATCAGGGTCTTGATTTATGGGATCATCATCCACAGGGTCTTCAATAATAGGGTCGTCAATGTATTCTTCAGAATCTGACGAACAAGAAAAGAGCAAGAAGACTGTTAAAATAATTATGGGGAAACATCTCTGAAACATATACTAAGTATTGTACTTTAATAGTTTAAGGGTACAAGATAGTAGAATTTTTCTGAATTTAAATGTTAAAAAACAAAAGGATTAACACACTAGCATAGTCCTGCAAGGTCATTCCCAATATTTGAACCGATTGCAACACCCATTCCCCCAAGCCTGACTCCACAAAAAACACGCTCAGAAATTTGCTTTACAATTGGCTTTTTCTTGGTCCCCACACCCATTATTCCGCTCCAGCGATATTCAATTTCATGGGGTGTTTCAGGTAATATAATTTCCTTTAAATATATTTCCAATTGGCTTTGGACACGTGGTGTCAAACCAAAATCCGTGGTTTCTTCCGTTTTAAAATCCAGATTTCTGCCCCCACCAAACAAAATGCGATTGTCAATGTTTCTGAAATAATAATAGCCTTGATCCAAATGGAAGGTGCCTTTGATTTTTAAGTCTTTGATGGGTTTTGTTATCAACACTTGCGCTCTGGCCGGGAGAACATCTTCGTCAAGTATTTGTTTTGCGAAGCCATTTGTTGCAATAAACAAATTTTCTGTTTTGAATGAAAAACCATTATTAAGCTGTATTAATACATTTTTTGGGGTTTCATTATACTGTGTCAAAGAAACCCCGTTTAAAATGTTTATGTTGTTTTGAACAGCTTTTTTATGTAAGGCAACCATCATTTTTCCGGTATCGATCTGACCCTCAAAGGAGGTGTATATTTGGTTATCCTGTGTTTTGTTAAACCCAAATTTATTTTGAACAACCTCAAAGATATTCTTATTAAACAAAGGTTTTAATAGTGTGTTTACTTCTTCTATTTGCTGAAGACAATGATTATATGTTAAGGTGTCTTCCTTGCGAAAAATTTCATAGCCTCCATGTTGCTCATAACCAATATCTTTATCCCCCAGGGTTTTCCGAAGCAAGTTCAAACCTTCCAACCGTTGGCTTACAAGATTAAAAACTTCCTCTTCAGAGTGGTTTTCCAAGTCATCCAGTATTTCAGACAAACTACCAAAACAAGCAAAACCCGCATTTTTAGTACTCGCACCACTGGGAAGCACCCCCCGCTCTAAAACTAATATCTTGCTTTTGGGAAATCGCTCACGGAGTTTCAATGCACAATTCAAACCCACAATACCACTTCCAACGATAGTAAAGTCAACAGATTGAAACCAAGTTTTTTGCTCCCAATAACTTAAATCCATAGGTTAAAAAAAGCTCCAAAAATGGAGCTTAGTAAAATTTATTCTTCTTCAGGTTCTTCCATTTTGAAAGACTCCATAAACTTTGTAGTATAATTTCCAGAAAGGTAGTCCGGATGGTCCATCAACTGTCTGTGAAAAGGAATGGTGGTCTTTACACCTTCAATTACAAACTCATCCAGTGCACGTTTCATTTTATTGATGGCTTCATCCCTGGTTTGGGCAGTCGTGATGAGCTTTGCAATCATCGAGTCATAGTTTGGCGGAATGCTGTAGCCTGCGTAAACATGGGTGTCAAGTCTCACTCCGTGGCCTCCCGGCGCATGCAGCACGGTAATTTTTCCCGGTGATGGCCTGAAGTCGTTATAAGGGTCTTCTGCATTGATCCTGCATTCAATTGAATGGAGGTTGGGCATATAATTCTTTCCTGAAATAGGCACTCCTGCGGCTACCAATATTTGCTCCCTGATAAGGTCAAAATCTATGACTTGTTCTGTAATGGGGTGCTCCACCTGAATACGGGTATTCATCTCCATGAAATAGAAGTTTCTGTTTTTATCAACTAAAAACTCTATAGTTCCCGCTCCTTCATACTTAATGGACTCTGCAGCTTTAACAGCAGCTTCCCCCATTGCCTTGCGTAATTTTGTGGTCATAAAGGGTGAGGGCGTTTCTTCTGTAAGTTTCTGATGCCTTCTTTGAATAGAACAATCTCTTTCAGAAAGGTGACAGGCTCTTCCGGTTGAGTCGCCCACAATTTGAATCTCGATATGTCGTGGCTCCTCGATGAGTTTTTCCATATACATTCCGTCATTCCCAAATGCTGCGCCTGCCTCTTGCCTTGCAGATTCCCAGGCAGCTTTTAAGTTTTCTTTCTTGAAGACAGCTCTCATTCCTTTTCCACCACCACCTGCAGTTGCTTTAAGCATTACAGGATAACCCATTTCATCGGCAATTTTTTCAGCTTCTTCATAGCTTTCTAAAATTCCGTCAGAACCGGGAATGCAGGGCACGCCTGCTGCAATCATGGTAGCTCTTGCTGAAGCTTTGTCTCCCATTTTATCAATCATCTCAGGAGAGGCGCCAATGAATTTTATACCATGCTCCTTACAAATACTTGAGAATTTTGAATTTTCAGATAAGAAACCATATCCAGGGTGTATAGCGTCTGCGTTTGTAATTTCAGCAGCGGCAATAATATTTGATATTTTCAGGTAAGATAAATTGCTGGGGGGCGGGCCTATACATACGGCCTCATCTGCAAATCTTACATGGAGACTTTCGGCGTCAGCTGTAGAATAAACTGCAACCGTTTTAATGCCCATCTCTTTACACGTCCTGATGACCCGTAGTGCAATTTCTCCTCTGTTTGCGATTAGAATCTTTTTAAACATAATTTTAAATGTTATAAATTAAAAATTTCCTGATGACAACCTTTAGTGTAAGGTTGATTAAAAATTTGAAATCTTAATTATTAAGATGGGTCAATTAAAAATAAAGGCTGGTCAAACTCAACCGGAGAGGAATCGTCAACCAATACTTTTACAATTTTTCCTGAAACTTCACTTTCAATTTCATTGAAAAGTTTCATGGCTTCAATAACACACAAGGTGTCGCCGGCTTTAATAGTACTGCCAACCTCAACAAAAGAAGGCTTGTCAGGAGATGGCTTTCTGTAAAACGTTCCTATTATGGGTGATTTTATGGTGACATACTTACTGTCTTCTTTCTCTGTAGAGTCAGCTGGAGCAGGAGCTGCCTGTGCGGATTGCTGTGGCTGTTCCTGTTGTTGTTGAGCCGGGGCAGCTTGCATAGGCACTTGCTGAATGTAAGTGGGTTCATTTTTGGAATCATCGCCCCCGGTCTTGATTGTGATTTTGATATCATCCATTTCAAGCTTTACTTCGCTTGCACCGGATTTTGCAACGAACTTAATTAGGTTTTGAATTTCTTTAATATCCATAATTTCAAGTTTTGTTTTTTACTGTTAATTAGCTACTGTAAGCCCATTTAAGGTAAATAGACCCCCAGGTAAATCCACCTCCAAAAGAAGCAAAGACAAGATTGTCACCTTTTTTGAGTTTTTTTTCATAATCATGAAGCAACAAAGGAAGTGTTGCCGAAGTTGTATTGCCATACCGTTGAATGTTCATCATAACTTTATCATCGCTAAGTTTCATTCTTTTCGCTGTAGCATCAACAATTCTTTTGTTGGCCTGATGTGGCACCAGCCAGTTTACGGTGTCGTTTGTCAGGTTGTTCCTGAGCATTATTTTTTCGCTGACGTCGGCCATGTTTGATACTGCAAATTTAAACACTGTTTGCCCATCCTGATAAACAAAATGTTGTTTTTTTGCTACAGTTTCAGCTGAAGGTGGCAAAATTGAACCGCCTGCATCAATTTTCAGTGATTGCCTGCCAATTCCATCTGTTCTTAGGTATTCGTCTTGTAACCCTAATCCTTCTTCATTTGGTTCAAAAAGCACCGCTCCTCCTCCATCACCAAAAATAATACACGTTGTACGATCTTCATAGTCTATAATGGAGGACATTTTGTCTGCACCTATAAGAAGTACTTTTTTATATTTTCCCGACTCAATATACCTTGCTGCAGTAGACATTCCAAAAAGGAAACTTGAACAAGCGGCTACCAGATCGTAGGAAAAAGCGTTTGTGGCTCCAATTTCAGTAGCAACATATGCAGAGGTAATTGCAACAGGCATATCAGGGGTAGCAGTAGCCATAATTACCATGTCAATTTCCTTTGGATCCAGGTTTCTTTTTTTTATTAAGTCATTTGCGGCTTTTATGGCAAGGTATGATGTGCCTTTACCTTCTTCTTTCAGAATTCTTCTTTCTTTAATTCCGGTCCTGCTTGTAATCCACTCATCATTGGTGTCGACCATACTTTCCAGCATTTTATTGGTCAACACAAAGTCTGGTACATAACCTCCCACAGCGGTAATTGCGGCTGTAATCCTGTTCATATTAATATTTTATAATTCACTATTTCACTAAAAATGACTAAAACCGCGTATAATTTGATGAAAAATACGAATTTTTAATCAAAAACGGCTGCAAAATAAGTTGTTTTTAAAATATAGAAAAGATAAAAACAAAAAAACTCTCACATCTTGTGAGAGTTTTAATATTTATGAAATTTAATACTACGCCTCTACGACTTCTTCGGCATCAATTACAATCTGACCCCTGTAATAAAGTTTACCTTCATGCCAGTGGGCTCTGTGATATAAATGTACTTCTCCTGTAGTGGGATCAGTAGCTATTTGAGGAGCTGTCGCTTTATAATGCGTTCTTCTCTTGTCTCTTCTGGTCTTTGATATTTTTCTCTTTGGATGTGCCATTGCTAAATATTATTTATCCGTTAATAGTTTTTTTAATTCGTCCCACCTTGGGTCAATATCGTCTTTTGAAGATTCCTCTTCCTGGTCTTTTGGGCTTAATTCTTCTAGTTTTCTGAGTATTTCTGAATCTAGGGTTCCATCTTCAACCCCGGGATGAACTCTTTTTGCCGGCAAAGACAAAATAATGAGCTCATAAATGTATTGTTGAATGTTAATTTCATAGCTGCCTTGCGGAAGGATTAGTAAGGTGTCATCCTCATCATTGTACTCCTCTCCAAAATTAACCACAAGATTATGTTCTCCTTTAACAAGCTGATCATAAGGCTCGTTGGTAAGGTCACAATATACATTTACAGTACCCTGAATTTCAAACTGAAATTCAAGTGAATTTGATTTTTTAATAAGCAATGCTTTAGCTAAAACATCTACATTATTAAATTCATCATACTCAAAATGTGTAAAGAACGTATTATCAATTTTGTAATCAAAATGATGCTCACCCTGCTTCAATCCTACAAAAGGGATTGTAAACTCTTTCATGTGCTTCATTGTATGAACTTTTAATTGCATTTTTCTTCCGATAAATGCGGGTGCAAAGATAAAAAATTATTTTAAAGCTGAAGTATTTTATCAACCCTTTTTTGTGGATAACTTTCTTGGGCCCTGAGGAAGCGGTTTTTTTGTAATTTCCTCATATTCTTTTCTGTTTTTATATATTGTGATAGCTTTAAAAACAGCTTCCTTAAAGGAAGAGTGGTCTGCAATATTTTTTCCGGCGATATCATATGCTGTGCCATGGTCAGGGGAAGTCCTTACCTTAGACAAACCTGCGGTATAATTCACTCCTGAACCAAAAGATAGTGTTTTAAATGGGATTAATCCCTGATCATGATATGCTGCGACAATGGCGTCAAAATTTTTATAATTTCCAGATCCAAAAAAACTATCAGCGGCATAAGGGCCATAAACTATTTTCCCGGAACGATTGATTTTTTCAAGCGTTGGGCGCATAATCTTATCGTCTTCATCACCAATAACCCCATTGTCCCCGGTATGGGGATTGATACCTAAAACAGCAATTTTAGGAACCGTTATGGCAAAGTCCTGTTTAAGGGCTTTGTGAATTATATCTATTTTTTTTTCGATAAGTTTTTTGGTAATGTGCTTTGCGATATTTTTCACGGGTACGTGGTCAGTCAACAAACCCACTTTGAGGTTGTCTGTCACCATAAACATCATGCTCTCCCCTTCCAGCTCCTGAGCGAGATAATCTGTGTGGCCGGGAAAATTAAAGGCTTCAGACTGTATATTGTGCTTGTTTATAGGTGCTGTCACCAAAACATCAACATCACTGTTTTTTAAAGCTTTGACAGCGGCTTGTAAGGACTTAATAGCATAATCGCCCATCAATTTGTTCTCCTCTCCAAACTGTATTTCGACTGATTCTTTCCAAACATTCAATACATTTACTTTTCCCGGAACCAATTGGTTAATATGGTCTATGCCGTGAATACTGGTGTTTATTTCAAGGTTTTTTTTAATGAATGACATGGTTTTTACAGAAGCAAAAAGCAGTGGTGTACAGAAGTCGAGCATCCTTGAATCTTCAAAAGTTTTCAATACAATTTCAGGGCCGATGCCGTTCAAATCTCCTGTTGAAATTCCAACAATTATATTTTCCTGTTTGCTCATGTGTTTTTAACTATATGATTTTAGGTAAGCTTTTGCTTTTGCCGTAATTTTACGGCCGTATTTGTATCTTACAAATTTAACCAAATTAAGTTAATATGTTTACAGGAATCATTGAAGATATGGGCGAGGTTGTTTCCCTGGAAAAAGAGGGTGGTAACATCCATATTTCCGTAAAAAGCAAAATCACCTCTGAGTTAAAAATTGATCAAAGTGTTTCACATAACGGTGTTTGTTTGACAGTGGTGGCAATTCAAGATGATATCTATAAAGTCACAGCGATACAGGAAACCCTGAACAAATCAAATTTAAAAGAACTTAAATCCGGTGCATTGGTAAATTTAGAGCGTGCTATGAAATTGGGTGATCGACTTGACGGGCATTTGGTACAGGGCCATGTTGACCAGACGGCTGTTTGCAACACAATACGTGAAGCTGAGGGAAGTTGGTACTTTACTTTTGAATACAATTCGCAACTTGGCAATATAACTATTGAGAAGGGATCAATTACAGTAAACGGCGTGAGCCTTACCGTTGTTGACTCAAAAGAGGGTTCCTTTTCGGTTGCGATTATCCCATATACTTATAAGCACACTAATTTTTTTCAAATTAAAGAGGGCGACACCATAAACATCGAATTTGATCTTGTGGGAAAATACTTAAAGAAGTTGGCTAATTTGTAGCCTTTCTTTTTTTGAAGAGGAAAAAAAGCAAACCAAACACCAAGCCTGCAATAACCAATACAATTAGATTATCATCTAATGGAAGCTGGATGGGAGGAGTCCCGCCTGTCCTTTCAGGAGGTGGTGGAACTTGACGCTGTGCAAATACCAAGACCGGCACCAAGAGGTGCAAGAGTAAAATTGATATTTTTGTTACGATTTGGGGTCGCATATTTTGTGAATAGGGTTCAGCTAATATAATTAATTTTATAAATAACAACTTAAACGACAAAGCTAAACAATAATTGTTTACTGTGCGTTAAGCATTTATCAATTTTCCCAAAATCAAATTGTTACCGTAAACTTAGCTTTCTTCTTGTGAGGAGAATCAAATATAGATAAATAAAGCTAATATCCAAAAGTAGTACTTAAAAAAGTGGTCCCACATGGGCTCGAACCATGGACCCCCTGATTATGAGTCAGGTGCTCTAACCAGCTGAGCTATGGGACCTGTACTTTTATTTCAATAGTTCAAAAAGCTTTTTCTGTTATATTTTCAGAGCTCTTGAGCCGGCAAATTTATAACTAGTTTGCTTATGTAGCAAACTTTTTTATCAATTTGTGTTTTCCTGGCACAGTTCTACAAGTACTCCATGAGATGATTTTGGGTGTAAGAAGGCCACAAGTTTGTTATCCGCACCCTTTTTGGGTGTTTCATTTAACACAACAAACCCTTCTTTTTGTAATCGTTTTATCTCCTCAACAATATCATCTACGTGAAAAGCAATGTGATGGATTCCTTCACCGCGCTTTTCTATGAATTTTGCTATGGGGCTTTCAGAAGTTGTGGCTTCCAGTAATTCAATTTTGCTTTCGCCCATTTTGAAAAAAGATGTTTTTACGCCTTCGCTTTCGACCTCCTCAATTTTATAATGGTTTTCACCCAACAGAGCCGCATAAACCTTGTTTGCTTCATCTAAATTTTTAACCGCAATGCCTATATGTTCTATTTTCCTCATTTTATACTATCTTTTAACACAGTAAAAGTAACATAATCTTTAAATATACTACTTTTGTACTATGGAAAGTAACAGACAAAAGAAAATAGCAGGAGTGCTGCAAAATGATTTGGCAAACATTCTGCAAAATGCAATGAGAGAGTCCGGGAAAACCGGGGTACTGGTATCTGTCACAAATGTTAGTGTGACGGTTGACTTATCAATAGCCAAAGTATATGTGAGTATTTTTCCTTCAGAATTTTCAAAACAAATATTGGAAGAAATTAACGAGTCAAAATCGCAAATCAAACATCAGGCTGCGCAACTTACAAAACACCAGCTACGCAGAATGCCTGATTTGATTTTCTTCAATGATGACTCCCTTGATTATATTGACAAAATCGACAAGGCGGTAAAAGGAAAAGACAATCCCCTTCAAAACCCTGATTTATTAGAGAAACGCAAAAAATCTTAAATCGTGCGGTTTTCACTCTACATCGCAAAGCGGTATTTGTTTACAAAAAGTAAAAACAATGCTATCAATATCATTACCGGTATCGCTGCAATGGGGGTTATTGTGGGAGCTATGTCTCTTCTTATAGTACTGTCTGGGTTTGCGGGACTGAAAGATTTCAGTTTACAGTTTTCATCCATATTTGATTCAGACCTAAAGGTTTTCCCTGAAAAAGGTAAAACATTCACGGTTTCTGAATCGCAACAGAACCAGCTTCAGGAGATTGAAGAAATTGTTTCTTATTCAAAAGTCATTGAAGATCGGGTTTTTTTGAATTTTAAAGGCAAAAACACATTGGCATTTATTAAAGGGGTCGATTCAGCTTACCAAAAAGTGAACGATACCGATACCATTTTAATTGTGGGAGATTGGTTTTCCCAAGAACAACGCAATGTGGTAATTGGCGAAGGTATATCAAGAACATTGAGTCTTGGGATTTTAGACTATTCAGATCTGCTGGAAATATATGTTCCCACTACCGGAACAGGTCAAATTACAGATCCCAATCAAGCTTTTAATAAAGAACGGGTGATGGTTTCCGGGGTATATCATGTAAATGAAGAACTCAACTCAAAATATGTTTTTTCTTCTTTTGAGGTTGCCAAAAACCTCCTAAGCTTTCAGGACGAAGAGGTGAGTTCTATTGAAATCAAACTCCGTCCCGGTACTGATGAAAATGCTGCTATAACTAAAATACAGAATGTTTTGGGTGCTGAGCTTGTCTTCAAAAACAGAATGCAGCAAAACGATGCATTGTACAAAATGCTAAATACAGAAAATTTAGCTGTTTATCTGATTTTCACCCTTGTGCTGATCATCGCTATTTTCAATGTTATTGCCAGTATTATTATGATAATCCTTGACAAAAAACACAACATTAAAACGTTGAAGTACCTGGGCGCAACAATAAAGGAAATAAGGCGTATTTTTTATTTACAAGGCGTTTTAATGACAGTTTTGGGTGGTGTCATTGGGATTTTTCTGGGGGTAATAATTGTTTTATTACAATTGGAGTTTGACTTGGTTATGATCACAGCCACTTTGCCTTACCCTGTAAAGATTGAGTTTTACAATATTATAATTGTTTTTCTTACTATTGTTTTGCTGGGCGTTATTGCTTCAAAAATAGCCTCAGGAAGGGTGAAGGAAAGTATGCTTATTTAAGCAAAGTCATAATCGTAAAACTTTTCCAAAACCTCATCAAAAACATTAAATACTGAAGCAGAATCATCACTTGTTACCATCGTGGTTCGGTATTCCTTGAAGTTTGGAATTCCTTTAAAGTAATTGGTGTAATGCCTTCGGGTTTCAAAAACGCCCAACTTTTCCCCTTTCCAGTCAATGGCCATTTGCAAGTGCCTTTTTGCGGCATCCACACGTTCTTCCATCGTGGGTGGTAATAAATGCTCCCCCGTTTTAAAATAGTGCTTCACCTCTCTGAAAAACCATGGATAACCAATACTCGCTCTCCCAATCATCGCGCCGTCAAGCCCAAATTTATCGCGCATCTCCATAGCGCGCTCGGGGGTATCAACATCACCATTTCCAAAAACAGGGATATGCATTCTGGGGTTGTTTTTCACGTCGGCAATGGGAGCCCAGTTTGCTTCTCCTTTATACATTTGCGCCCGTGTTCTTCCGTGAATGGAAATGGCTTTACAGCCTGCGTCCTGAAGCCTTTCGGCTACTTCAACAATTTTTATGGAGTTTTCATCCCACCCGAGCCTGGTTTTAACGGTTATGGGAAGTTTGGTATGTTTTGCCATGGATTCAGTTAACGAAACCATCAAATCAATATCTTTTAAAATACCGGCGCCGGCGCCTTTAGAAACCACTTTTTTTACGGGACAACCAAAATTGATGTCAATGATATCTGGACCTGAAGCTTCCACAATCTCAACAGATTGCAGCATTGATTCTAAATTGGCCCCAAAAATCTGGATACCCACAGGGCGTTCCTTTTCATAAATGTCAAGCTTCATGACACTTTTTGCGGCATCACGAATAAGGCCCTCACTGGAGATAAATTCTGTGTATACAACGTCAGCACCCTGCTCTTTACAAAGTGCACGAAAAGGTGGGTCACTCACATCTTCCATGGGAGCGAGTAATAAAGGAAAATCCCCAACGTCTATATCGCCTATTTTTGCCATAATTGTAAAATCTGGCTACAAAGGTATATCATTTTGAGGATATGGCTGAAAGGAAATTGTTTAATGACTAATCAATGCGGTTGCGCTCTTCATTTCTTATTTGCCGTTTGTTGTCCTGCAACTTGAAGTTTCCAAAGTTATAGGTAAAACCCAATTGGACATATTGCGTCTCCTGAATAGCAAAATAACTATTTCGCTGGTTTAAAAAATCAGACTGCAACTTTCTGTTTGTTGTATCAAAAATATCATTTACGGTAAGTGATATGGAAGCCCTATTTTCCCAAAGGGATTTTCTGGCGCCCAGTGAAACAGTTGTAAATGGATCCATAAGATAGGTGCCATAAGGCAGTCCTGTCAAGTGTGTTAATGTCATATCTGCAGACAAAGACCTGTCTTTGGTTATAGTAAAACCATTATAAATTTGTGTAAAAAAGCCATCAGCCTTTACTGTGACCCTGCTGTTGTTGCTCTCAATAGCAAAAAACGTGTTTTCTTCGTGGAACAATGAAAGGTACATTTGATAATACCACCATGGTTTAATAGATGTACCATGTAAAAACTCCAACCCATAGCCTGTTTTATCAAGCATATTAGCTGAAATACTTCTTAAGAATCTGTTTTCATTGTTTTGAAAACTCAACACCTCAATTGGGTTGTCTGAAGTTCTATAGTAAACTTCAAAAGAATACCTGCCTTCTACTAAATAGTTAATGGAAAATCTTTCAGATGTTGATGCTTGAAGATCAGGATTTCCTGTCGTGAAATTGTTTTCGTTTATAAAATAACTAAAGGGGTTTAACAGGTCATAACGCGGTCTTTCAATACTTCTTTTATATGAGAAAGTAACACTGTGGTCTTGATTTGGAATGAAATTTAAACTCAGGTTGGGTAAAAGGTCAAAATAGCTGTATTCCCTTATTTGGACTAAAGAAATGGAATTTCCTTCAGCTTCTGTTTGCTCTCCCCTTAACCCAAAGCGAAGTTTCCACTTTTCCCAGTCTTTTGAAAAGTTTACATATCCTGCCAGAATCACTTCCTCATAATTAAAGTGGTCTGACAGCATTTCGTTTTGGTTGGCACTATTGTCTGTGCTAAAAAAATCAATTCCACTTTTTGAATCAATATGAGAAGCTTTTATTCCGGTTTCAAATTTTGAATTAAGCAGGTTTGTTTCAAAATCAATTTGTCCAAACATAATACCTGTTTCCTGAAAGGCATCTGTTAAAAAGCTATTGTTTCTCAGAAAATCACCATTGGGTAAAAAATAATTGGTGTTCACACTTTGGTCACGAGTGTTGTCATAATTTGTGTAATGAGCATTAGCCGAAAGATTTGTTCCGGTCTCATTAAATTTGTGCTGCAGGGAAAAGTCAAGAGCGATGTTATGCTTCTTCAGGTCCAAACCACTATCTGTTGTAAACAGTGAATCCAGTTGCCATTGTGGACTAAAGATATTAGCCACTTCGGTATTTGAATATGTGGTGTTAGGCTCAATAAGAATTAACGATGAAAGATTAATTGTGGTTTTATCGCTCAGTGTAAAGTCAAGTGATGTGTTAATGTTGTGGGTTTCAGAACGGGTAATTCTTTCAAAATCTGTTTCCCAGAAAGAATTAATACTATTATCCGTTTTAAAAAAGGTAATTTCACCCAGGTCGTTTTTGTGTTCTTTTCGTTTGTTAAAGCTATAATCAACGGAAAGGTTCAGCCATTTATTCTTAAAATAATGTCCCGTCCCTACCCGGTACTTAGGAAAAATGGCTTGTTCAAAATTTCCTGAAATATTGCCTTTATATCCCGGTGTAATGTTTTTACTTGTGACAATATTGATTATCAACCCACTTTCAGCATCATATTTAGCCGAGGGATTGGTGATCACTTCAATACTTTTGATATTTGTTCCCGAAAAACTTTCCAGTAGGCTCTGTACCTCCGTAGCAGAGAGGTTGACCCTTCTGTCATTGATATATACTGTTGCAGCTTGATTTTTTACCGTAATGTTGTTTTGTTGTACAATCACGCTGGGGGTTCTTTTTAAAATCTCCCAGGTGCTTCCGTTGGAAAGTGATGTGTTTTCTACATTAAAGATAAGACGGTCGACTTCCCTTCTTATGGTGGGCCTTTGAACACTTAAGGAGACCTCACCCAACTCTTCCGGATTTTCCATTAGGGTCAAAACCCCAAGGTTTACGTCTGCATTTATCTCAACCGGCTCATATAAATCGTGGCACCCTATAAAAGAAGCCTTTAGTAAATAGTTTCCGGTGGCAACATTAGAAATAACAAATCTTCCTTTTTCATCTGTTGCGCTGCCTGAAACAAAAACAGAATCAGTTTGTTTGAGCAACAAAACGGTTACAAAAGAAAAAGGTTCATTGTCTTTATTTACGATTATCCCCGAAACCTGCTGCTGGGCATTGAGTGATGTAGCCGTTAGTATGGTGAGTAGTAAAATCCTAATCATAATAAGTCTCAGTATGAGATAATCCAGAGTTTGCTTTTAGTTTTGGGGAAACATTAGCGGCAGTCAATAAATATCCTACAAATTTGTTAAAAAAAACTTAATATTCAACGATAAATTGCTGTTTTTTTTGTTAAAGTGTAAAAATAAGGTTTATCTGCGTTTTATGTAAGGGATGATGCTTAAATAAATTATATTTGCAAATTCAAAAGATTGAGAGGCAGACTTGTATGAAAAACATTCGGAACTTTTGCATTATTGCACATATAGATCACGGTAAAAGCACACTGGCAGACAGGCTATTAGACGCCACAGGCTCTGTTACTTCACGTGAAAAACAAGAACAGTTGCTTGACAATATGGATCTGGAGCGTGAGCGTGGCATCACCATAAAAAGTCATGCCATACAGATGGAATATGATTACAAGGGTGAAAAATACATTCTCAATCTAATTGATACACCCGGGCACGTTGACTTTTCTTATGAAGTTTCTCGTTCTATTGCTGCCTGTGAAGGTGCTTTACTCATCGTTGATGCTGCACAAAGCATACAGGCGCAAACGATTTCCAACCTTTACCTTGCTCTGGAGAATGATCTTGAAATTATACCCGTTCTCAATAAAGTTGATTTGCCAAGCGCCAATCCTGAAGAAGTCACAGACGATATCGTAGAATTGTTGGGCTGCTCCCCGGAAGATGTTATCCCTGCAAGTGCAAAAACAGGCCTGGGAATTGATGAAATTCTATCGGCCATTATAGAACGCATTCCTGCACCAAAAGGAAATGTTGATGAACCTTTACAGGCTCTTATTTTTGACTCTGTTTACAACCCCTTTCGTGGTGTTGAGACAATTTTTAGGGTAATAAACGGCAGCATTAAAAAAGGACAAAAAATAAAATTTGTTGCTACCGGAAAAACCTATGATGCTGATGAAGTGGGTACCCTTAAGCTAAAACAAGCCCCAAAACAGGAAATTAAAGCCGGTGATGTGGGCTATTTAATCACAGGAATCAAAGATGCACGTGAGGTCAAAGTGGGGGATACCATAACAGATGCTCAAAACCCAACAAAGAATCCCATATCAGGATTTGAGAACGTAAAACCCATGGTATTTGCAGGTATTTATCCCGTTGACACCGAGGACTATGAAGAACTGAGATCCTCGATGGAAAAACTGCAGCTAAATGATGCCTCATTGGTATTCACACCTGAGAGCTCTGCTGCTTTGGGTTTTGGTTTTCGATGTGGATTTCTGGGGATGCTGCACTTGGAAATCATTCAGGAAAGATTGGAGCGCGAGTTTGATATGACCGTTATTACCACGGTACCAAACGTCTCCTATCATGCTTTCTCAACCAAAAACCCCGATGATATCATTGTTGTTAACAACCCTTCAGACCTTCCTGACCCATCCAGTCTCGATCGTGTTGAAGAGCCTTTTATAAAAGCTACAATAATCACCAAATCAGATTTTGTGGGTAATGTAATGTCATTGTGTATCGAAAAAAGGGGGATGATCAAAACACAAACCTATTTAACACCTGAACGCGTAGAACTAACTTTTGATATGCCTCTGGCAGAAATCGTGTTTGATTTTTATGACCGTTTAAAGACGGTTTCAAAAGGATATGCGTCTTTTGACTATTCACCCATCGGCCTGCGTGCTTCCAAGCTTGTTCGCGTCGACATACTATTAAATGCCCAAACTGTAGATGCTCTTTCATCTTTGATTCATATAGACAATGCACATAATATCGGAAAAAAAATGTGTGAAAAACTGAAAGAACTCATCCCGAGACAACAGTTTGATATTCCCATACAGGCCGCTATTGGCTCAAAAATTATTGCCCGTGAAACCATCAAAGCATTGAGAAAAGATGTTACTGCAAAATGTTATGGTGGGGATATTTCGCGTAAGCGAAAATTACTGGAAAAACAGAAAAAGGGTAAGAAACGTATGCGTCAGGTGGGGAATGTGGAAATCCCGCAACAGGCATTCATGGCTGTATTAAAATTGAATGATTAACCATTCTCAATTGCAAGACACTCCCTCACTTACAAGTCCGTCCAGATAAATTGCATATTCAACACCGGTGTTTTCACCGTTTACAGAGGCATTTCCATTGCTTTCCTTGCAAAGCTCAAAGGGAGGTGTGAGTTCAGAAGAACAGGTGGTACACGTGGGTGAGTCGTCACTCTTGCACGAAAGACAAACAGTAACAACACAAACAAAAAGGAAAGTAAAATTCTTCATAGCTTTTGTATAAAACAGGCATAAAGATAACTAACGCATGTAAAACAACGTTTGGTATAAATGTGTTTTTGTTAAATTAGCCATAATTAGACATTGCTTATTATTAAAAACGCAAAGCTTTTCTTAATTTGCGTCGCCTTAATCGTTTATTTATGACTTTATATCCCGTAGAAGCCGGAAATTTTAAACTCGACGGCGGTGCTATGTTTGGCGTGGTACCCAAATCTCTTTGGAACAGAACCAATCCCGCAGATGCAAACAATATGATTGATATTGCGGCCCGGTGTCTTCTCATCGAAAACGGCAACAAACTCATTTTGATTGACAACGGTATGGGTGACAAGCAAAGCGAAAAGTTTTTTGGCTATTATTACCGCTGGGGAGAACACAATCTTGACGACTCTCTTAAAAATCTCGGTTTTCACCGAAATGATATCACAGATGTTTTTTTAACCCATTTGCACTTTGACCATTGTGGCGGCAGTATTCAGTGGAATAAAGACCGCACGGGTTATGAACCCGCTTTTAAAAATGCCAGATTCTGGAGTAATGAAAACCACTGGCATTGGGCCACAGAACCCAATGCACGGGAAAAAGCGTCATTTCTAAAAGAAAATATCCTTCCCATTCAGGAAAGCGGGCAACTTCATTTTATAAACAGGACCACAGAACAATTTCTAAACACCTCTGAACTGGATTTTGGTATCTTTTTTGCTGATGGGCATACTGAAAAACAAATGATTCCAATGATAAAACATCAAGGGAAAACCCTCTGCTTCATGGCAGATTTGTTACCGACGGCCGGTCACGTCCCGCTCCCTTTTGTAATGGGGTATGACACACGTCCCCTTTTGACACTGGACGAAAAGGCAACCTTTTTAAAAAAGGCGGCAGAAAACAATTATTATCTCTTTCTGGAACACGATGCCCATCAGGAAATTATAACGGTCGAAAACACTGAAAAAGGTGTACGCCTCAAAGAACGCTTTACATTTAACGAACTATTCAATTCATAACTATGCAACATTATTTTAAAATTTTTGTTTTTGCGGCTGTTTCGGCTGTTTTATATTCTTGTGGCAGTTCAGCTGCGCTGGTTTCCACGCCCATTGAGAACATTGACTCCATGCCTCTTAAAGTCCAGGAACTCACAGATGAAGAGTTAAAGAGCTGGTGGCATATGGATTTGGTCAAAGACACCGTTCCCGGGATGAGTGTTACCCGCACGTATGATGAAATTATCAAAAAACGTAAAGGTCAAAAAGTGATTGTGGGGGTTATTGATAGTGGAATTGATATAGTACACGAAGACCTGAAGAGTGTAATCTGGGTGAACAGTGGTGAAATTCCAAGCAATGGTATAGATGACGACGGCAATGGTTATATAGATGACATAAACGGTTGGAACTTTTTGGGTGACATAGTGGGCGAAAATATGGAATATGTGCGCATTATGCGCCGCCTGGCACCAAAGTATGAAGACAAACCCGAAAGTGCTATCAGCACGGCAGACAGGGCGGAATATGCCCTTTACAAAAAAGCTAAAGCCGAATACCTAAAAGAAAAACAAGACGCCTTGAACAATAAGATGCAGTATGAGTCTATTGTGTCACAAATAAAACCCGCACATCAAAAAGTTTCCCAAAAGCTGGAAACTGAGGACTATACGTCACAAGATTTAGAGCCCCTGAAAAAAGACCCATCATTACAACGGGAAGTGATGATGCTGGAGCAAATGTTTACATTTGATGACAACATACCTTCCATCATTAAGCAGTTAGATGAAGGAATTGAATATTTTGGCACACGTCTGGAGAACCACTTCAATGTTGATGTTGATTTCAGGGCTGTTTTGGGTGACAACCCATATGACATCAATGATGCCCCTAATGGTAACAACCAAGTGGCGGGTCCTGATCCCTTAAAGAAAGATGCAAAACACGGTACGCACGTTGCGGGGATCATAGCTGCAGAGCGCAACAACGGCATTGGCATGGATGGTGTAGCCCAAAATGTGGAAATTATGGCATTGAGAGCTGTTCCTGACGGTGATGAATATGATAAGGATATTGCTCTCGCAATACGCTATGCTGTTGATAATGGTGCCAAGGTAATCAATACCAGCTTTGGTAAGTTTTATTCGCCAAACCCGGAGTGGGTCTATGACGCAATAAAATATGCCGCGGAAAACGATGTGCTCATTGTCAATGCATCCGGAAACGACGGTTTTGATTTGGATGACGATGAGATTCAGGTGTATCCAAACGATCAAACCACCAACTTTGATGAATTTTCTGATGCATTCCTAAGCGTTGGGGCATTGAATCCAAAATATGGTGCTGACATGATAGCTTCCTTTTCAAATTACGGTAAGAACCAAGTTGATGTGTTTGCGCCCGGAGTACAAATCTGGTCCACTACCCCAAACAACGAATATGAATTCCAGATGGGAACTTCTATGGCGGCTCCTGCAGTTGCCGGAGTAGCAGCGATGTTGCGCTCGTATTACCCACAACTTTCTGCGGCACAAGTTAAGCATATCATTATGGACAGTGGTTTAACCGCAAACCAAACCGTGCTGCTGGGTGGGGAAGAAAACAATAAAAAACCATTTGCCGAAGTTTCAAAGTCAGGGAAAATGGTGAATATGTATAATGCATTTATAATGGCGGAGAAGATGGTGAATAAAAAAATTAATTAAATTCATTTAACCCATAGAGGATTTCTTTGAGTTTGGTCCCGTTTACTTCTACGGGCTTATAGGCCGTGTTAAATTTATCAATGGTTAAGGCAATACCGTCCTTAAGCTTTTTGTATTCAACCGGGACTTTTGTTGTGCATTGCTTTTTCTCTTCATAACTGCTTAACATTATGTGGAATTTTTCATAAAAATTTGTGCCCTGATTAATAAAGGTGTTGTATTGATTTAAAAACTGAAGCAATCTGTCTGTTCCAAATTCAAGGTTCACCCTCATCCTTCTGGATTCAGCCTGCTTGGTTTTATCTTTTAACATGGCATTTAAGTCTCGTAAATAAGTATCCAGGGAATTTCTTATTTCATCCCAGCCATCAGTATTCCTAAATTCCTCCAATGATTTTTTGTAGTTAAGAGGCTTTGTAAAATCTGAAAAGAGCTGAATTAAATCTTGTTTAATATTTTCATTCTGTTTTTGTAAAAAAGCAGTTTCAAAATAAATAGTATTTAAATCGTTTGATACGCTTAATGAGAAATCAATAATGCATTCTATTTCACTCAATTGTTTGCTTTTCTCTTGTTTTGAATTTCCATTGCCCACAAATACAGAAACCAGTGTATGAACTACAGAAGTATAAACGTTGTTGCCTAAAACCCCGCTAAGATCGAAACCCTGCTTGCGATCAACAGTATTTTTTATTTCTGTTGTTGCTTTTACAAATTCAGGAAAACTATTGGGATTTGATATAGAATTAATGTCATGTAAAGAAGAAACGGCTGAAAAGTGATGGTCTAATGCTAATATTTTTCCGTAAAGCAGTCTTATGACTTGGACGCCTTTTAAATACCTAACTTTACTTATCTCTAAATATTGAGTATTTGCTAATTCACTTAGTTCTTTTTCTAATGTGTTTTTTTCAATTAATAAGTCCAGTTTTTTTTCGACGCCTAATGTTTCCAGTAATAACAAATCAATTTGATTATTTCTTACATGGATAGCATTTGTTTTTAAATTATAACTGTTCTGTATTTTGGTAATATCCATTACCATTTCATCCAAAACTTTTTCGACTCCTGGAGAGGAAGCCGTCAAGGAGTTTGAAGCTAACAATAAAAAGATATAGACTACAAACTTTTTCAAAATATTTTAATTTAATTGGGTTAATGTTAAAGTAATTACGATTGCTTGATCTGTAAATTCCAATGGATATGTTCCCGCTTTTAAAAGGGACATATTTGGGCTCAAGCCTAAATACATAATCAATTCTTTCTCTAAAATATAATCCAGCTCTTGTTTAAAAACTGCTGTAGTATCAGGTGTGTCAAATGATTCTCCGGTGATAGCCGTTTTTTCTTCATTTGACAACTTATTTTTTTGAACCGTAAGTCTTATTGTATTGTCATTTAATTTTTGAAATGACGTTTTACTTGATGATTTAGTTAGATCACCTAAAGATGAAGATTTATCGCCTGAAGACTCTTGAATACAAATTGTTGTGCCTCCAAAACACTCTCTGCCAAACTGAACTTCTTGAGCTTGTCCGCTGAATGAGATTAAAAAAGCAGCAATAACTGTTGTTATGTATAATAGAAGCCGTGTCATCTTTTGGTGTTTTTTAGTTAATTCTTCCTCAAATTTACTTTGACCAGATATTTTTAAGGTACGGTTTTACCGTACCTTTTGTTAATTTAGTTTGGGCTAAATAAAATTGATTCTTTAGACTGATTTTAAAAAAATCCTTATCAAGTAGTATGCGCTTTTACTTTAAATCTTAAATTGATTTAACAACTCTTCTTCCTGTTGCTCTGTTAAGTCCCAGCTCTTTTGTAAGTCATAATTCAGCAAAAAATATTGAACATTCATGCCCTTTTGATTGGCCTCTTCTAAAAGATTAATCCAGGCAAAGGCTTTATCTTTATTAAGCTTACCAGCATATTTGGCCCATGTAATAAAAACATAGGTGTCCTTTTTGTCTTCTGCTTTTACGCTTTCAAGTTGGAGGTTTTTAGTGTTTTCCAACAACAAATTAATTTTATAGGCAGGGTCTGAAGGTTGATTGTTGATACTCTCTAAATCTTCTATAAACCCGAAGACATAAGCATTGCACTCTTCAGCGCTTTTTTTATACTCCACATACTCTCCCTTTGCATTAAAAAAAATAGCATTAGGCACAGAAAAAACGCCGTTATTTATACTCGAAAAACCATTCAGGTCTTTAATAATCAGCACATTTTCAACCGGCACCTTTTTTTTGTGGAGATAATCCATAAGCGATTCCGTTGACTCCATTTTAGGTTTTTTAATACCATAAAATGATTTTAATGCCGGCTTACAGCTGATAAAAAACAATATTAATGTAACTATTAAAAAAGATTTGTTCGGTTTCATAATAAAAAAATTAAGGTTAAAAACTGTCTTTGTCAAATTAAAAAAATGACTGCAGTTTAAGTAAAATATTTAAACTGCAGTCAAAGGTTTTTAAAACGTTATGGTATTCCTTCCCTCAGTATTTTTAGTTTCTGAAATTTGGTAGTTCCCAGATTTAATTTTATAGCCAGAATCAATTCCCAGTTCTCTAAATATTTCCGGAGGCAATGTAAAATCTTCTTCAATAATAATTGTGTTGCCGTTAAAATATTCATAAGTGTAATCTCTAAAACTTTCATCTATATTCAATAGTAAGCTGCCGTTGCCTTTTTTCACCCTGTCTAAATACAATGGTAATTGGTCCGATTGTAATAGAGCCTCCTATGTCGCAAATTCCAAATTCCTTACAGCCCTTCGACTTCCTACCCCAAACTAAGGTTATTGAGAAACATTACCATCCATGTCGGTTTTTTCAAATGAATCCCATTTAGTGGTTTCATCTGTTAAGTTTAAGATTTTTTCATTTTCATTATTTTTTGAAAAAGTCTACCCCCACAAGGAGCTCACCTACCATATTGGGGGAGGGTTAAACAACTAATTTTCAAGCAGTTCTTTTATTCCCTCAAAGTGATTTTTACCATATACAAGCACAATTTTTCTACTATTGCTTTTTAATGTTGCGTCTGCAATTATTGAATCTCTATATCCAAAAGTAAAAAATTCCTTAAACAGTAATTGTGTTCTTCTATCAAGTGTTTTACAATTGTATAAGAGGTCATAGACATCTGTATCTAAGTCGCATTTTGTTAACGTAATAGTGCCATACATCTTTTCAAATTTTAAAATAATTGAGTCTAAATGCGCGTCAATATTTACAGCTTCAGACAAATCAAATAATTTGTCATTCGGGGGTTGATTAATTAAATTATGATTGTTGGGTAATTTAACTTTCCCCACGAAAGTATTTTTAATAGTGTCTAAATATAAATTTCCGACATTCCCAGTAATCTTTCTAAATTTTTTATAAAAATATTCCTTTTGATTTATATCTAAATAGTTAGGAATAATGATCGACTCAATAAAAGGTTTGAATCCCAAGTTTTGTAATGAGTCCATTTTATACTTTACATCCTTGTAATAAGCTTGAGTGCCCACATGTTGCATCGGTACAAAAATTATTTTTTTTCCAGGCACTTTAATTTCCTCAAGATACACTTGGTTATCAAATAGACCTAACCTCTTCATAGAGCTTAAATAAAAAGAATTACAAGATGCAAGCAAAAGAAGGAGTATTATATAAGTAGAATGTTTCATTTTATTTTATTTATAACCCAGCCCATAATTGAGCTGGGTTTGGGATTTGTTAAAGTAAGTTTATAAGAATTGGCAAAATCATTCCCCAAAACCCTTCGCCAAATACACAATCAGCCCAACAAGCAATTTGATACCATTTACAATCACAGCCTCCACTTTTTGCCTGAGGTCCTTCATAAGGGTTGAAATCTCCTGCAGTTCCAGTAAATAATTCATCAAGATTAATTGTTCCGTTTAACTTGTTTGAAACAGATTCAGCAGCTCTTGCTAGGGAAATGCCATTATAGCCTGCCATTATAGCTGAGGAAGAAGTGTTGTTTTTTAAATAGTTATAAACATCATTTAATAAAGCATTTGCTTCCACAGTCAAGGCTGGCTTGGTTGTTGGATATAAAGCAGCTAAAAAAGCATCATAACTCTTTGGTTTAGATTCTTGATAGATAGGTTCAACTGCCTCAACAAAAACAATCATTACATCTGCAGCTTTTTGTCTTGCTTCTTCTTTAGTCATTTTTGATTGCCCCCAAGAAGCACTACCAATTAACACCGTTGCCACAAGGGCTAAAAATAAATTTTCAAAAATTGAATATATTACTTCTTTTTAGAATGAAAATTAATCCCAAAAACCTGGAGCCAACTCAGAATAAAAGCAAGCAGCACAAGCCAGTTCAACAAAACGGGGTTTAGTAAAGATTCAAAAAATGAGCCTTCTAGTAGTTTTATAATAAATATAGCAGTCATACAAAGGGCGATGAAGATGTTTGATTTCATGGTTTTTGATTTATGTCTTACGTTAAAAATATATCATAACATCCAAAAGTCACTTAGATGTTAAGATTAAAAAAATTAGAGTTATAAGTTGGTTTTTATTTTTTCTTCTAAAAACTCTTTAATTTTTTTTCTATTTGAAACAACGAATGCTAAAGTTTCTCCATTTTTTAAAACAATTCTTAGCATTGGGCCAATAATGACTTCCAACTCAATAGATAATAGGTTTTTGTATTCAACCTTTATTGTTTCTTTTTTAAAATTTAATAAATGTGTTTTAAAAGTAAAGTAATCCTTTTCAAAATGAATATTTCCTCCTAAAGATAGACCTTGCTTTGTAAAATAGTTTGCTTTAGTTTTCATTGTTTTAAAATTAAGCCCAGTATAAGTGAAGACTATTTCACTTTTGCTGGGCACATTAGGGTAGATTTCTATTTATCGCTTATACAAGAGTGAATTCCTATAATGGCACCCACCACAGCCCCAATAGGAGCTCCAACACCGCCAAACCAGCCACCTATTACACCACCAGCAGCAGTTCCTGTTATAATTTGGAGCGCGCAACTTGCTGCGATATGTTCGTTATAATAAACAAGATCAGAATTAGGACCTCCTTTTGAATTCGGGTCTATTCTTGTTAAAAAATCTGACTTGTCATAACTATTTTGGCCAAGTTGAAGTGTATAGTGAAGCTTTACATAATAATTATATCCATCATTCATTGTTAGTAATGGAGGTTTGTTTGTCTCTAATAAAGATATAAATCCAGGCAATGTAATGTTTGGGTTATTATTTAGCAAACTCATTACAAACTGGTATTTTTCATCTTTCTCTGCTTCTTTAATAATAGTAGCCATATTACTTAATGCTTCTGCTCTTTTTTTTGTAGTAATCCCCTTTGAGTCAACAATCCCGTTGTTTACATCAATTAAATAGCTTAATACAGCTTCTTGGTTTAATTGACTGGAGCCAGAACTTTTGTTTAAGCCCAAATCTCCCCAGTCAATCGTTGTTGGTATTAAGGGTTTTAGCGGGTCAGGCAACTGAATACAACCACCATCGCCGCCTTGCCCAAAAGAACTCCCACCAATTAACACCGTTGCCACAAGGGCTAAAAATAATTTTTTCATAATAAATACGTTTTTAAAATTAATAAAATTGTTTGATTTTAATCATCAAAAAGTTCGCGAGTTGTTTTGATAGGATAAAACTAATGGAAGGGTGTGGGCTATTGTTACGGTAAAACCGTAGGAAGTGTTAAAAGTAGGATATAAAGTAAATTAACCGAGAGAATAGTGCGTTATAAAGAATTGTTACTTATTTAAATAAGCCCCAGTTTTCTAACTTCTCTTAAAATATCCTCATCATTACCCTTGTCTATACCCAGGGCGTCTTTGATGGTGGCTTTACGTTTTTCAATAGCACTTTGTGAGAGGTGAAGATGTTCCGGTAAGTTTTTGGTTTTAATGCCCTGTGCCAGCAGTTCAATGATTTTACGATTAGTGGTGTCTAACAACTCTTCTTTTGAAAGCATTGTTTTTTTTGCAATTCTCACCGTTTCTGAATAGTATGTTGACCCCTGTAATAAAAGATCAAATGCTTCCAGTAATTCATCACCATCGATGTCACTTTTAACCATCAGTGCCTGAGGGTTTACTTTTTTGAGGACATTATAAAGCACAATAGCCTCTGTATGTGAAGTGATGATGGCAATTTTTGGGTCCTTAAAATGTTTTTGTGCTAAAAGGGCAATATCTTCCCCGGTATATAAATTTTCTTCCTCAAAGGCCGGTATGCTGTAATCAATAAAGACAGTGTCAAAAACTTCTTTGTTTAAGGGGTTTGTAATGACCTTGAATGCTTGACGACAATCGTGGCAGGCAGTTACCTCAATAGTAGCGCCCTTTTGATTAAAAGCTAGAATGCTTTTATAACCGTCAATTTGTGTGGGATGGTCGTCAATGATTAAAATTTTTAACGTCATCATAATCTCTGAATAATTGTAAGCTTACTATCAAAGATATTAAAATATTGTTAAAGTCGCTGAATAGAATATGCGGATAACGCCTGAAATATTATGCTCTGTCAAATACATCTTTTTTGGGCAAGAACAGAGAAAGCGTTGTGCCACTATTTCGTTGAGAATCTATGTGGAGCATGGCCTTTATTTTTGACGCTCTTTCTTTCATGTTTTTTAGCCCTATTCCTTTTGTTTTTGCCAAAGAACCTATGCCGATTCCGTCATCTACTAATTCGATAATCACATGGGTTTCATTCTGAGACATTTTTACGGTTACATTGTTTGCGAGGGCGTGTTTTTCGATATTGTGAAGGCCTTCCTGGATAATCCTGTACACTTCAATTTTGACCGCTGTTGAAATGTTTTTCCAATCAATAAGTTCATCTATATGAATATGGAACTTTAAATTAGAATGGCTCGCAATGTTTTCATATAAATTGGCAATCATTTTAGTGAAGCTAATTTGGTCTGAAAACAAGTCTTCACTTAAATTGTGGGAGATGGCTCTTATCTCTTTTTCCACATTTTGAAGGTCCTTTATGTAGGGGAGACATTTTTCAATAGTTTCCGGATCTTTTTTCTTGTTCAAAACAAATAGATTAAGCCTTATGCCTGATAATTTTCCGAGGACTCCATCATGTAATTCGCGTGAAATTCTCTTTTTTTCGAGATGTTTGCCTTCTTCAATTTTAAATTGTTCCTCAAGCATGGCGGCATATATTTTTTCTTTGTTTTGAAGCTCTTCCTGCTTTAGCATCAGCTCCCTGTTTTTAAGTCGCTTTGAACGATACTTAAACAATAAAAAGGCAAAAGAAAGAAGTAACGTGCTGATCCCTGCAATAAACCACAATTGATAAACAAGACGGCCCGCCCGACTTTCTGCAAGTTGCTTTTGTATTTTTAGGTTTTCAGTGTCAAAAGCAATAAGGGCAAACTTTTCTTGTTGTGTGCGTTCATAATTTGTGATGCTATCTTGCAAATTAATATAGATCTCATACCATTGATTGCTGTTTTCAGTATCTGTTTTAGCAAGCAAGTGTAAAGCCTTTAATTCATTGTCAAGCACTTTCGCTTCTTGTGCTTGTTGATATGCCGCATTGGCAAAATAAAAAGAAGAGTCGGGTTGGTTTTGCTCTAAATAAAATAAAGCTATTTGATTTTGAGTTCCCACTTTTGCATACCCATAATTCAAGCTGTCTTGTATTTTTAGTGCTCTTTGGAAAAATGGCATGACGTTATTATCTCCTAGCTTATGTTTAGTATAGGCAAGGTTTTGGAGTAAATAGGCATAATTGAGCGGATATTGGTATTCTAACTCTTTTATTGTGTAAGCCTGATTTAAATAACCCAATGCTTCTTCATATCGTCCTTGTTTTTGAAACAAAACTCCTAGGTTTATAAGAGTTTGGGCTTTGAGCTGGGATTTGTATGCGGCCATTTCATCAGCATTCTCAATATTTTTGAGTGCTAAGTTATAATACTCAACAGCTTTATTAAAATTGTTTACCTCAGTCATTAATATTCCCAAAGTATTATAAGTCGCGTAAAGGTTGTAAGGTTCATTTTTTTCAAGGAAAATTTCGAGTGCTTCTACTGCATATTTTTCACTATTGGAATAGTCTTTAATATCTTTATATATAGTTGATATTTGAGAAAGTACAGAGGCTAATCGCTCGTTATCAGAAGTAAATTCATAAAGTGACTTAGCTTGTATATAATTATAAAAAGCGCTATCCAATCTTTTATATTGTTGATGATAGTCGCCATAATAATAATAGCCCCTGGCAAGGGTTAGTGTGTCATTTTTTTTTGAGCCCAATTCATAGGCTTTGCGAGCTGTAGTATAAAACCCTTCAAAATCATTGAGATAGTGATAGCGGTTGGCAATCTTAAAATAATTTCTGCGTGTTGTGGAGTCGTTTTCTCGGTTTTTAAAATAATCTTCTAATTGGTGAATAGCGTCTATTTTTATATCTTGAGAGAGCGTGTCCACATAAACAACTTGAAACAAAGAGTCCACCTTTACCGGTAAAGGTGGTTCTTTGCTGAGGTTCGTCTTTTTTATACACGAAAACCCATTTACTAATAACAGTAGTAATAAAATATATCTCACGGCATAAATGTAGTGAAGAAATTTGTATATTTTTTAGTTTCTAATCCACTGGGGGTTTGGACCCTCCATTTCTATCCGAAGTTGTGTCCTGTGGCTCTTCTGAGTTTTTAAATTCAGAGATTTCCAGCTTTTCAATGTCAATCTGGATGGTGTTGCCTTCCAGTTCATCCATTGTACATGAGCCTAAAGCGCCCATCATAACTAGTGCGGTAAAAAAATGTCTTGTTTTCATAATAATATAGTTTTAGTTGGTTATTCTTTTGATTTTCAAATAATTGAATCATATTGTAAAACTATATGCAATGCCTTTCTTGATTTTACGGATTACCCTTACTAAATGTTAAACCTTTTGAAATGGCTTAAAAGAAATTATCTTTACAAAAAATATTTAAATCCATGAAAGCCTTCTTTTTAACCTTGCTTTGTTTAACCAGCCTTTCCCTTTTTTCTCAACCATACCACAACTATCTCGAGCAAGTTGACAGGCCGTATTACTGGCAACAACACGTCGACTATAAAATGGAAATTGATGTGGATATTGAAAAATATCAATACAAAGGCAAACAGGAAATTGTCTATACAAACAACTCTCCTGACACTTTAAAAAAAGTATTTTACCACCTGCATTTCAACGCCTTTCAACCCGGAAGCGAAATGGACGTGCGTTCACGCACTATTTCAGATCCCGACAGACGCGTAGGTGACCGCATCTCAAAATTAAAGCCCGATGAAATTGGCTATATCAAAAT
Organism: uncultured Flavobacteriaceae bacterium; assembly: GCA_963975935.1. GTDB lineage: Bacteria > Bacteroidota > Bacteroidia > Flavobacteriales > Flavobacteriaceae > Planktosalinus. The sequence continues at coordinate 139,589 of CAXBIQ010000001.1, read as the reverse complement.
CAACAGCTTGTCACAGGACGGAAAACGCATAGCCCACACTACCGTGGGAACCATCCTGGAAGTAGAGCTGGATAGGTTTATCCTTCCCGGTGAGAAAACAACTTTCACCATGGATTTTGATGCACAGGTGCCTTTACAAATCCGTCGCAGCGGAAGAAACAGCGAAGAAGGAGTAGCGCTTTCCATGACACAATGGTACCCCAAGCTTGCCGAATATGATTTTGAAGGTTGGCACGCAGATCCATACATCGGCCGTGAATTCCACGGTGTTTGGGGCAACTTTGATGTGAAAATAACCATTGACAATACATACACTTTAGGAGGTACAGGTTACCTTCAAAATCCAAATGAAATTGGTCATGGCTATCAGGATGACCCCACAAAAGAAATAAACCACCGAAAAGGTGGCAAACTCACCTGGCATTTTATCGCTCCTGATGTACACGACTTTGCCTGGGCTGCAGACAATGAATACCTCCACGACCGCATAGAAGGTCCAAACGGTATGACATTGCATTTTTTATACAAAAACAACCCGAAAATTCTCGAAAATTGGAAAAATCTGCAACCAAAAACCATTGCCCTCTTTGAATTTTTCAACAAACACCTGGGTGATTATCCATATAAGCAATATACAATCTTACAAGGTGGCGACGGTGGTATGGAGTATGGTATGTCAACCCTCATCACCGGCGAAAGAAACTTTAACAGCCTGGTGGGCGTTACCTCACACGAAATAGCACATAGCTGGTTTCAGTTTGTGCTGGCCTTTAATGAATCAAAACACGAGTGGATGGATGAAGGGTTTACCTCATACATAAGCGCCCTGGCTATGAATGAAGTAATGGAACAAAACAAACAATTTCCTCATGAAGGCTCATACAGCAATTATATAAGAATGGCACAAAGTGGGGAGGAACAACCCCAATCAACCCACGCAGACCGTTTTGATAAAAACTGGGTCTATGGCGCATCATCATACTCAAAAGGAGCGGTCTTTTTGGCACAGTTGGAATATGTAATAGGAAAAGAAAATGTCACCAAAACACTTAAAAGGCTGTATCGCGAGTTTGCTTTCACCCATCCCACTCCCAACGATGTAATTCGCACTGCTGAAAAAGTTTCCCGCTTTCAATTGGGCTGGTATTTACAGGACTGGACCCAAACCACAAACACCATTGATTACGCCATTCAAAGTGTGGAGGAAAAAGAAGGAAAAACCGTGGTTACACTGGAGCGAAAAGGGCTCATGCCTATGCCCATCGACTTGTATGTCGTTTATAAAGACAACACTAATGAATCTTTTCACATCCCATTGCAAATGATGCGCGGGGTGAAAGAAAATCCATACCCGCAATTAAAACGCACTGTCTTGGGAGATTGGGCCTGGGCATACCCCACTTATACTTTTGAAATTGATGCACCCAAGGAAAGTATTGCCGCGATGATGATTGATGCCTCAAGACTCATGGCTGATGTGGATATGGAAAACAATGTCTATGAGTCTCCGGACCTTTCGCCTCAAGAGGAAGACTAATTATGTTTTAATACTAAAAAATTGAGCCCCTCCTTATAAAGATGAGGGGCTTATTTTTAGTACATTTACCCTATGAAATTCGGCTATTCCAAAGCAGAGAAATTAAAGAGCAGAAAGGTTATTGAGTCCCTCTTTACCGAAGGAAAATCGGTTGGGGTGTTTCCTTTACGCCTGTTTTATATTGAGCTTTCCGATGCTGAAAACGTTCCGTTTAAAACAGCAGTTTCGGTATCCAAAAAAAACTTCAGGGGTGCCGTGCAGCGCAATTATATAAAGCGCTTGCTCAGGGAAGCTTTCCGGCTTAACAAGCACAAGATCTACGAGAATAATACTAAAAAATATGCCCTTTTGTTTTTGTATGTGGGCAAGGAAAAACCGGACTTTCACGCGTTAAATAAAACAATGAAAGTTGTCATGGAAAAATTCATTCAACAAACTAAAAGTTAGATTGGTACGTTAATTGTAAACAACTTGCGGTAACTCTAACACCTCCCATTATGAAAACACTGTCATTTTTGATTTTTGGTTTTATCCTTGCCTGCTCCAATACGTCTGATACCTCTGCTGACCACCGTCCCTCTGAAGAGCATCTCGCTTATGAAGTTGTTGAAGAAACCGCAATACAGCAAAAAAGCATTCAATCTCCCGGTGATGTTTCCGCAGAAATTCAGGAACAAAAAATCATCAAAACAGGAAACCTTCGGTTTGCTACTAAAAACTTAGAAGAAACACATTCCAAAACAAAACAACTGGTTAACCGCTATAACGGCATTCTTCAAAGTGACCGTTCGGGGAAAAACTACAATGAAAATTTTCGTGATATTACGATCCGCATCCCTTCCCAACATTTTCAAACCCTGATAGATTCCTTATCAAAAGGAGTGGAATATTTTGACCATAAAGACATATCCCAACAAGATGTTTCTGAAGAATTTGTTGATATACAGGCGCGTTTAAAAGCGAAACGCGAACTTGAAAACCGCTATCTTGAGCTTTTAAAACAAGCAAAAAACGTAAAGGAAATGCTTGAAATAGAACGCGAGCTCTCCACAATCAGGGAGGAGATTGAAGCCCGACAAGGGCGCTTGAATTACCTTCAAAATCAGGTGTCATACAGTACCATTCATCTGTACATTTACAAAACCTCAACCGACAAGGGCGTGACAGCCTCCTATGGTCAAAAAATGTGGAATGCCATCGTTTCGGGCTGGAATGGTATTTCGTTATTTTTGCTGGGCCTGTTACACATCTGGCCATTTTTTATTATCTTGTTGATTGCCATATTTGGTATTAGAAAATATGTAAAAAAGAAAAAGGGATTAAAATAATTCAGAATACAAATAGTGCGCCTTTAAAACTTGCCCACGATAAAAAAGATCACAATGAAAAAGAGAATCATTATACCCATACTGGCATTCGCCATTGCTTTGGGAACCTGGAGTTTTAAAAATGACTTTTTTGAAATTGCCAAGCAAATAGAGATCTTCACTACACTCTTCAAAGAGTTGAACATGAATTATGTAGACGATACCGTCCCGGCAGAATTGATGGACAAAGCAATTAAAGGCATGCTCGAAGGGCTTGACCCATACACTGTTTACTACAATGAGCAGGATGTAGAGCAGGCAAAAATAAATCAAACCGGGGCTTACACCGGTATTGGTGCTTCGGTGAGAACCCAGAAAGACAAATTGGTTGTTGTTGAACCCTGGAAAGACGGACCCGCAGACAAGGCCGGACTTAAAGCCGGTGACGAAATAACAAAAATTGGAGATGTGATGGTTGCAAACTTTAATGATGATGCCGGCGAACTTCTCAAGGGGGCCCCGGGGTCTAAAGTTGACGTAACTTACAAGCGCCAGGGGCAAACCAAGAATGCTACTATAAGCCGGGAGGCAGTTTCTTTAAAAGCTGTCCCTTATTACACATTAATGGAGGGCAATGTGGGTTATATTGTTTTAAGTGCTTTTAATCAAAGAACCACTATTGAGACCCGGGCGGCGCTTGTTGATCTTAAAAAGCAAGGAGCCACCAGTATAGTGCTTGATCTTCGCGGAAACCCGGGCGGATTGATGAATGAATCCATAAATATTGTAAATCTTTTTGTGCCTAAAGACGAAATTATTTCAACAACAAAATCGGTTATTGAAAAATATAATCAGACATACCGCACTCAATTCGAACCTGTGGATACTGAAATCCCCCTGGCTGTTTTAATCAATGGAAGGAGCGCCTCTGCGAGTGAAATTGTTTCCGGCGCCGTGCAAGATCTTGACCGGGGCGTGGTTGTGGGTGCGAGAAGTTTTGGAAAAGGCCTTGTGCAACGCCAAAAAAAACTCACCTATGGAACTCAACTAAAGGTGACCATTTCAAAATACTATACTCCCAGTGGCAGGTCTATTCAGGCGGAAGATTACTTTAACCGTGATGAAAATGGTGATCCCATCCGCGCAACACCAGATAATTACAACGCTTTTAAAACCAAAGGCGGCAGGACCGTCTATGACGGTGGTGGCATACAGCCTGACGTTGAACTTGAAACAGCCGTTTTCAGTCCCATAACCACGGCGCTTTTAAAAGCTAACAGTATTTTTGATTTTGCAACTGAATACTATTACAACAACAAACACGAGAACTGGAGAAATTTCACATTTACTGACAAAGACTACAGCGACTTTCTGGCTTTCCTGAAACGCAGTAATTTCACGTTTGAAACCCAAACCGAAACAGTACTAAAAGAGGCATTAAACAAAGCTGAAGAAGAAGAAATAAAGGGTGATATTGAGAAAAGTTATGCGAACCTTCTACAGGACCTCGGAAAAGCCAAAGACCGGGAGCTGATGGAAAAAAAGGCCGAAATCAAATCTTTATTGACAGATGAAATTGTAAAGCGTTATTTTTACAAAGAGGGGCTGTATGAGTATCATGTTGTCAACAATCCTGAAATTAAAGAAGCAATTGCAATTCTGACAAATATTAACCGCTATCAAAACATTTTAAAATAAAATGGACTCCCTTCTTCTCTTTTTTGAAGAAATGCCCATCTGGATGCGCCTGCTTTGGGTTGTGGGTGTACTAGGGGTTTTTTGGATATTGGAAGGCTACTACGCTCTTGTAAAAATAAACTATAAAAAGTGGAAACACGCCGGGGTTAATTTTACCTTTTTGCTTTTTACGATGTTGATTAATGTGGGTTTTGGAGCACTCACACTTGGTGTTTTTTATTGGATTGAAACCGCACAATTTGGTTTGCTGCACCTTGTTGACTGGCCTGTTTGGATTGAATTGATTTTATCCCTCCTTGTTTTGGATTTTATCGCCCAGTATGGCGTTCATTATTTACTCCACAAGGTAAAATGGATGTGGCGTTTGCACATCATTCACCACAGTGATACCAAGGTAGATGTCACCACCGGTACCAGACATCATCCTTTGGATTTTGTAATCAGGGAGACTTTTGCACTTTTTGCGGTTTTACTGATGGGAATGCCCATTGCTTTTTATTTAATCTATCGCATTTTAAGCGTGTTTTTCACCTACTTCACCCACGCCAACATCAACCTTGGTAAAATTGACAAATACATCAGCTATGTGTTTGTGACACCTAATATGCACAAGTTTCATCACCATTGGGAAATGCCCTGGACCGATACCAATTTTGGGAATATGTTTTCCTTTTGGGACAGGATTTTTGGAACTTTTGTTTATGATGATACCAAAAAAATTAGATATGGCCTGGATTTGGTTGATGACAGCACCGATGAGGATATTATGTATCAATTAAAAATTCCTTTTAATAAAGCGGTAAAAACCAAAGGTTAATCTACTCCCTTCCTTTGGAGGGGCCGGGGGAGGACTTTTCCATCCCAATATGAGGGATTCCATCTTCAAGATAGCCCTCGCCTACTTCTTTGTAGCCGTGAGCATTGTAAAATTTAACCAGATATTGCTGGGCAGAGAGATGGATTTTTGAAGTGTCAAAATGACTTTTAACCGCAGCGTTTGCAGCTTCCATTAATTGATGGCCATAGCCAAATTTTCGCTCCTTTTCTTTAATTATTACCCTTCCGATACTTGCATCTTCAAAATAATCACCCGGCCCAAAAAGACGGGCATAAGCAACCAATACATCATTTTTATAAGCAAAAAGGTGAAGTGCTTTTCCATCATTTCCATCGATGTCCTGATATACACAATCTTGTTCCACAACAAACACCTCGCTGCGCAGTTGAAGGATATCATATAATTCGTGCGTGGTGAGTTCTGAAAACTTTTTAAGTATAAAATCCAGCTTCATAAAGAGAAATTGTTACGGGCTAAAATAGCAAATTTGAAACCAAAAAATCTATCTTTATAAACTGAAAATTCCCTTATGATGAAAAAAATGATTTCTCTTCCAATTTTTGTTTTGATGTTATTCACTTCCTGTAAAGACACTTCAAAAAACTATTTTACCGAAGTGTCTCCTGAAATTGATGTAATGCGCCAAATGATTAAAGATTATGAAGCCGGCGACTGGGTGTCTTATAAATCTCACTATACTGAGCATGCAAAAATGTATCACAACCGGGTGAACAGTAATCCCTGTACTATTGATGAAGCTATTGAGGAACACAAGACATACATTGATCAAGTCAAAAATTATAAGTATTCAACCACTGAAAACCAGACGGTGGAAATGATTATCGACAGCAAAGGCACTACTTGGGTGAGTTTTTGGGGGGTGTGGACCGGCACTTTCGCTGAAAGCGGAAATGAAGCCGAAATCATTGTTCACATCACTTCACGGTTTGTTGATGGTAAAATCAATCAGGAGCATATGTATTGGGATACAGCACCATTTGTAATGGAAAGGATTTGGGATTAATCCTGAACAATAATATCCTTACTGTTTTCTTCTTTTTGGTATTCGGGTTGAATCGTTATGTGATTGATTCCGAAATCGTTATATAAAAGTTCTTCCAGATCTATAAGCAATCTGTCAAACTCTGAAATTTTTACATCTTGGTGAAACTCCAAATGCGCCTCAAGATGCACTTCATCTTCATTGAGTTGCCAGATATGTATATGATGAATGCTTTTAATGCCGGGGAGCGCATTTATTTTTTCTGTTATTTCTTCAACTTTAACTTCTTCAGGAGTAAAGAGCATTAATACATTAAAGGATTTTTTTAATAAAACATAGCCCACCCTAATGAGATAAAGTGCAATCATCAAAGTTAACAAACTATCAATCCACCAAATTTCATAAAACTTCATTAAAAGCCCGCCAATTAATACTGCAACAGAGGAGGTTAAATCAGACAACATATGCAAATAGGCAGATTTCATATTCATGTTTTTGTCTGAATCTTTTTTTAGCAATAACATACTAAAACCATCTACCACAATACCGAGTAGTGCCATCCATATAACGATATCGCTTCCTATTTCCTGTGGCTCAATAAAACGTTGAATAGCTTCATAAATCAAATAAATTGCTACAATTACAATGGTTGAAGAATTGATAAACGCTGCCATGATTTCGGCTCGTTTAAAGCCAAATGTACGCTTGTAAGAAGCTTCTTTTCTTATAAGTTTATTGGCAGTATAACTAATTGAAAGTGATACTACATCGCTAAAATTGTGAAGTGTGTCTGAAAACAATGCAAGGCTACCGGATATAATAGCACCAATGAGCTGTGCTATAGTGAGCAGTAAATTTAAAATTATTGAAAATAATACCCTGCTCCCTTTTACCTGTGATGATTTGTGATGGTGGTGATGTCCCATAAGGGATATTATTTACAGGGTATTTTATCAATGCGTCCCTGGTGCCTGCCTCCTTCAAATTCGGTGTCCAAAAATGTTTTAACCATTTCAAGGGCCTGAGGTTTTGATATAAAGCGAGCGGGAAGGCCTAAAATATTTGCGTTATTATGTTGTCTTGCAAGTGCTGTTATTTCCTTGGTCCAGCAAAGGGCAGATCTTACCTTCTGATGTTTATTTGCTGCCATGGATGCTCCGTTTCCACTACCGCAGATAATAATACCAAAATCAACCGAACCCTTTTCAACATCTGAAGCAACCGGATGGATAAAATCAGGATAATCCACACTGTCTTCTGAATCGGTACCGTGATTGATTACTTCAATACCACGTTCTTTTAAAAGATTAATAATTGCAAATTTGTATTCAGTCCCGGCGTGATCATTTCCTATGGCTATTTTCATGATATTTTTCGCAAAAGCGATATTTTATTAGTTAGTAACTCTAAACACAAAAATACAAAACCTGCCTTATTAACAAGTATAAAACCGATTGTTAATTTCTATTTACAATTGCTTAATATTTAGATAATTATTAATTGATACGAATTGTTTATAATTGTAGATTGAAAAAGAAAAAATATTGTTGCTCCTTAAAATTTAAATTTCCATATGTTCTTTTTTTTGGTTCAACCAAAATAATAATCCACTTTTTTTAGTAAAGATATTCCCATCATTTGAGTAGATTTCAACTACTTCTTTAAAATTAAATATTAAATATATCCCCTTCATTAATGTTGTTGACAACTGTTAACTAAATAGATTACTATTCATATTTTCAATGCGTTTGGTAAATATATTATGTTGATAAAGGGTTTAAAAATGCTTACAAATAAAAAACAAACAAATTTTAAAAAAAGTTATGCTACAAATTAACAAGCTATAATAAACATCATTTTCTTTTTTAAAATTTAAAATAAAAATAAATATGATATTATAATTGTTGATAAAACTAAACGATGTGGAGATCTTTATTGTGTTGTAAATCGTCGATGATTTGATTGACTTCTTCAATATCGCTGGGGTGGACCATTAATCTTATACCACCCAGGGCATGTGAATGAAAGGGAAGAACACTTAACATGGTCTCATTTTGAAAAAAATGGGAAATACCGCGTTGCTCCAGAATAAGCCTTAAAACAGCAAACTCATGAGCGTAAGTAAAAATAGCCGCCACCACAAAATTTTTCATCTTTAATTTAGATATGAAACAAGATAAAACTTATTATTAGAAAGTTGCGTTAAATCTTATCTCACTAAGTTAAAAAATCTTTATATTGAAAACTAAGAACTTTGATAATTATGACGTAATTTTAACATCTATAAAAAACACATTGCATGTCTGCAAACAAAAAAAGAAAAAAACCTAACAATAAGATTCCCAATCTCTCAGAAAGTATTTTAAAAATCCTCTTATTAGATTCCTCAAAAACGTTTAATTATAAGCAAATAGGAGCAAAACTGGGAGTTGATGATGCCAGTAGTAGAAATCAGATTATAAAAAAACTTAAAGATCTCCAGGGAAAAGGAGAAATTGAAGAAACCGAAAGGGGAAAATACCGCATTAAAAAAGGGAATCAATATCACACCGGAAAACTGGATATGACATCCAGAGGGCAAGGCTACGTAATTGTGGAAGGACTTGAAGATGATGTATTTGTAACCAATAAAAACCTTAACAAAGCACTACACGGTGACCAGGTAGAAGTTTATATTTTCAAAAGAAGAAAACAATCAAAACTTGAAGGAGAAATCACAAATATAATAGAACGCAATAAAACTGAATTTGTGGGTGTCATTGATATCCAGAAAAACTTTGCGTTTGTCTCCACTTCAGATGGGAAAATGTATACTGATATATTTATTTCCAAAGATAAAATAGGAGACGCTCAACAAGGCGATAAAGTTTTAGTAAGAATGGATGAATGGCCTGAAAAAGCTGATTCCCCATTTGGAACTATAATTAAAGTATTAGGAAAACCCGGAGAGCACAATACTGAAATACACTCCATTTTAGCGCAATATGGTTTGCCATATGAATTTCCACCGGGTGTTGAGGAATTTGCAGAAAAGATAGATACAAAAATAAATCCCGAAGAAGTTAAAAAACGACGGGATATGCGAGATACTCTTACATTTACCATAGACCCTGCAGATGCAAAAGACTTTGATGATGCCTTAAGCTTTGAAGTTTTGGAAAACGGAAATTATGAAATAGGAATACACATTGCAGATGTTTCTCATTACTTACAGCCCGATACAATCCTCGACGATGAAGCTTTTGAACGTGCAACTTCAGTTTATTTGGTTGACAGGGTAGTACCTATGCTTCCAGAAGTACTCTCTAATTTCGCCTGTTCTTTAAGACCGCAAGAAGAAAAATTTACTTTTTCAGCTGTATTTGAAATTAATGAAAAAGCTGAAATTCGTAAACAATGGTTTGGAAGAACAGTAACTTACAGTGATGCCCGGTTTGCATATGAAGAAGCACAGCAAATTATAGAAACCGGTAAAGGTGAAATACCAAATTCAATTTCGCTTACCGGTGAAAGCTATCACGTAAAAGAGAATATTGTTGAGGCCATCAAAATAATGAACAAGCTTGCCAAAACCATGCGCCGTAAACGTATGCAAAACGGTGCGATATCTTTTGATAAGGTAGAGGTGAAGTTTATTTTGGATGACGATAACAATCCTGAAGGTGTTTATTTTAAGGAAAGCAAAGAAGCAAACCACCTCATTGAAGAATTTATGCTGCTAGCAAATAAAAAAGTAGCCGAATTCATAGGGAAGCAAACCCCTAAAAAAACATTTGTATACCGTGTTCACGATGAACCCAACGATGAGAAATTAGCAGCACTAGGAGATATCATAAAGAAATTTGGATACAAACTGAATACAAAAGACAGAAAGTCAACAAATGCATCTTTAAATAAACTATTGGTGGATGTAAAGGGAAAAAAAGAACAAAACATGATTGATACCCTTGCCATCAGAACGATGAGTAAAGCCGAATATACCACACATAACATTGGACATTATGGGTTAGCATTTGATTATTATACACATTTTACTTCTCCCATACGACGGTATCCAGATGTGATGGTACACCGTCTTTTACAAATGTACCTTGACGGAAAACCCTCTCAAAAAGAAGAAGTATATGAAGAAAAATGCCGTCACTCCAGCGAAATGGAAAGTTTGTCATCCAATGCAGAACGCGACAGCATTAAATATATGCAGGTAAAATACATGGTTGACCATAAGGATGAGAAATTCCTGGGCGTTATATCGGGTGTTACAGAGTGGGGAATTTATGTTGAAATCATAAAAAACAAATGTGAAGGAATGGTGAGCTTACGCGAATTAAGAGATGATCACTACACCTTTGATCGTGACGAATATGCAGTGATAGGCTCTAAAACAAAAAAAGTTTATCAGCTGGGGGATGAAGTTTATGTCCAGGTAAAACAAGCTGATCTCGTAAAAAAACAACTTGATTTCAAATTGATTGGAAGCCGTGAAGCAGTAGAAAATTAGAATCCTTGTGGTGTTTCATCTATAATTCCTAAATTTGTGTAACTGAAAAGGGTTTCATGGTTGAAGATTTAATTGCCGCAATTCCGCTTGGCTTTTTCTTGGCTTTTTTAATAGGCCCTGTTTTTTTTGTACTATTGGAAACGAGTGCAATAAAAGGATTCAGGGCAGCGCTGGCACTCGACTTAGGTGTTGTGCTTGCTGATATTGTTTTTATCTTCATCGCTTATTTTAGTACAAATCAGCTACTTGAAAAAATAAAAGACGATCCGGCTTTATTCATATTTGGCGGCGCCCTGCTACTTTCTTACGGGATCATTTCACTGGTGAAAAACAAAAAGAGTTACCGCAATAATAGTGATCCTACTGTCATTACTATAAAAAAGAACAACTACATAGAACTTTTCATTAAAGGGTTTTTGTTGAATTTTATAAATATAGGCGTACTGGGTTTTTGGCTGGGCCTTATCATTGTTTTTGGACCACAGCTTGATATGGACACTTCGCGAATAATGTTTTTTTTCGGGGCAATTTTAGTGACTTATTTAGTGATAGATGTTTTTAAAATTTTAGCCGCAAAAAAACTAAACAAAAAACTCACCCCATATCGCATATATCAGGTAAAGCGCGTCATAAGCATTGTTATTATTTTTTCTGGTGCTGTGCTTTTGGTAAAAGGCGTTTTCCCGAACCAGATCAATGATACCATTGAAGATCAAATAGAGAGAAGAATCCCCACAATATAAAAAAAATCCCCATCACTTGATGAGGATTTTTAGTTGAGGCATCGAGCGGATTCGAACCGCTGTAGAAGGTTTTGCAGACCTCTGCCTAGCCACTCGGCCACGATGCCTTAATAAGGCTGCAAATGTAAAAAAATTTGTTCTTAATTACTATCTTATTTGAGAAATTACCGCTTTGAACTCATGGTAACAACAACTTCGGCTACATTTCCACCTATGGGAGGGTTTACTTTTGAGACACTCACCTTTATTTCATTAACAAGGATTAACTCTTCAAATATTCTGTTTATGATGCGTTTTCCCACGTGCTCCAGAAGTTTAGATCTCACACCCATTTCTTCCTTGACAATCCTGTTTAAGTGTACATAATCAACAGTATCACGCAACTCATCGGTTTTGGAGGCTTCAGCAAGACTTGCTTTCACCTTTAAATCAACAAGATAATCAGATCCGATTTTGCCTTCCTCAATCAGGCACCCGTGATATGCATAAATTTTAATTTTTTTTAAATGAATTACACCCATAACATAATATCACAACCTTTTTCTGGATTTTTTCCATCATAAGGAATGGTTTTTCAAAACAAAGATATAAATATAACTCACAACTTGAACCCTTTAAGCGGTATCATCAAAACATAATTTTAATACCTTTGTCAATCAAATTACAACTATGGCATCAGAAGAAAAATCACTTAATTTTATAGAGCACATTATTGAAGAAGATTTAAGATCAGGGTTTCCCAAAGAGAAATTGCGATTTCGCTTTCCCCCGGAACCCAACGGTTATCTTCATATTGGCCATGCCACTTCCATTTGTTTGAATTTTGGCCTTGGCCTTAAATACAATGCACCCGTCAACCTGAGGTTTGATGATACCAACCCCACCAAAGAAGAACAGGAATTTGTTGATGCTATTAAAGAAGATGTTTCCTGGTTGGGATTTTCCTGGGCAAAAGAATGTTATGCTTCAGATTATTTTCAGCAGCTATATGACTGGGCGGTTGAGTTGATTAAAAATGGCAAAGCCTATGTTGATTCTCAAAACTCCGAAACAATTGCCCAACAAAAGGGAACACCCACAGAGCCTGGAAAGGAAAGTCCTTTCCGCAACCGAAGCATTGAAGAAAGTCTTGCGCTTTTTGAGCAAATGAAGAATGGTGAGGTCGGTGAGGGAGCTCATGTTCTCAGGGCAAAAATAAATATGGCCTCGCCCAATATGCTCATGCGCGACCCGGTTATGTACAGGGTTTTGGACAAGCACCACCACAGAACCGGAGGGGACTGGAAAATTTACCCCATGTATGACTGGGCACACGGAGAAAGCGATTATGTAGAACAAATTTCACACTCCTTGTGTACTCTTGAATTTTTGCCTCACAGGGAGCTTTATGACTGGTTCCTGGAACAAATCTATGACTCTGGTAAAGTACGTCCAAAACAACGCGAATTTGCTCGTAGAAATCTTAGTCACACCGTTGTGAGCAAACGCAAATTACTCAGGTTGGTGCAGGAAGGAGCCGTCACAGGATGGGATGACCCGAGAATGCCCACAATTTCAGGATTGAGGCGCAGAGGTTATACCCCGGCTTCCATAAGAAATTTTGCAGACAGTATTGGTATCGCAAAACGAGACAATCTTATTGATGTTTCACACCTTGAGTTTTGCGTCAGGGAGGACCTAAATAAAGTAGCACCCCGTGTGATGGCTGTTCTGGATCCGGTTAAACTTACCATTACAAATTATCCGGAAGATAAAACGGAGTGGCTTGACGCCGAAAACAACCCTGAAGATGAAAGCGCCGGAAGTAGAAAAGTCCCTTTTTCTCGCGAACTTTTTATTGAAAGGGAAGATTTCAAAGAAGAAGCAAACCGAAAATTCTTCAGACTTACACTTGGAAAAGAAGTACGTCTTAAAAATGCATATATTCTCCAGGGAGAAAGCGTTGTAAAAGACAATGATGGAAACATCACCGAAATACTTTGCACATACGATCCTGAAAGCCGCAGTGGAAGTGGTACAGAAGCCTCTCAACGCAAAGTAAAGGGCACCCTTCACTGGGTTTCAATACAACATGCGGTTCCTGCAGAAATACGAGTGTATGATCGCCTGTTTCTTACCGAATCTCCGGATACTGATAAAGAAAAAGACTTTATGGAATTCATTAACCCAGATTCACTTCAAATAACCACGGGGTATTTGGAACCAAGCCTTGCTTCTGTCAAACCACAAGAGGTTTTTCAATTTCAACGCATTGGGTATTTTGCGGTCGATTCAGACAGCTCTTCAGAAAAGTTGGTTTTCAATAAAACAGTGGGCCTAAGAGACTCCTGGGGCTCCAAGCAGCATTAAGCACTTTTAAAGTGTTAATTTTTTAAGAATACCCTTTTAATTATTAACCGGTTATTAACAATAACCTCGTGTTATTATTTGTACATTGTATTATAATTAAATTAATAACATTTAAAACTTACAATTATGGCAAATAACACAGGACAAACAGTATTAGCATTATTAACTGGAGCGGCAATTGGCGCAGGATTAGGAATATTATACGCACCCGATAAAGGTGTTAAAACAAGAGATAATATAAGCAAAAGTGCCCAAAAGGCTCAAAAACAACTCGCCAAACAGTTAAAAGAAACTACTAATAAATTAGGCACAAAGGCAAGTGCAGCCCGACAGAGTTTTGAAGATAAACTTGAAGACACATTATCTTCTGCAAGTTACAAGGCAGATGATGTTTTAAAAGCGTTGGAAGAGAAATTAGAAGCCTTAAGAGAGCAAAATGCAAAGCTTCAAAAGAAGTAAGCCTTTTTAATTTCTCACCTTATAACTATCAAAACCAAAATATTGTGCTAGAACAAATTGGAGATAATGTAGACGAAATGAATGATAATATTCAGGCGTATATTAAAAGTACAATTGAGTATTATAAACTCGACCTTTACAAGAAGTCAATGAAAGGGGTGGTATCAGCAACAAGAACCCTGCTTTTATCAGGCGTTGCCTTGTTGGTATTATTTTTCATTTCATTTGCTGTAGCGGTATTAATAGGTGAAGAAACAGGAAGCCCAAGTATTGGTTTTTTCATTGTTGGTGGTTTCTACCTCTTAGTAATGTTGCTTATAGCAATTTTTGGAAGAAAGACACTCGAAAGGATAATCCTTACAAGCACTTCAAAAAACATTTTTAACGACTAATCATTATGAAAGTATACACATCTTTTGATGAAATAAATCTTGAGTTGGAAATTTTAAAACTGGAGTCTGAAGTTGAAAAAGAAAAATTAAAGAGAAGTTATTTCTACTTCAAAGAATCCATTTCTCCGGCACATATTTCAGCAAGCATTGCAAAAACTTTTGTAAAAAAAGCATTTTTTGCAAAAATCTTAAGCAAGATTTTACCCTTTTAATTTAACAGGTAACAATTTAAAAGTCCCGCTATTTTAATAGCGGGACTTTTTTTTTCAATTACTCTTCTTTGTTTTTTGGTGGCACCGTTTTTTTAGCCATATCTTTTTTGATTTGTTCGCCAATCATATTGGAGGCTGTAAATGAAGCAACCATATTGTTAAGCATATCACTGCCCGCCTGAGGTGAGTTAGGTAATAAGATAAGGTTTGTATTGGTTTCTTCCCCAATCGATTGAAGTGTGTCATAATGTTGCGTAACGACAATTAAAGCGGAAGCTTCCTGAGAGTTGATACCCACATTGTTCAGCACATTTACACTTTCCTCCAGCCCCCTGGCAATCTCCCTTCTTTGGTCAGCAATACCCTGTCCCTGAAGGCGCTTGCTCTCAGCTTCTGCACGGGCTTTAGCAACTATTTTTATACGGGTTGCCTCAGCCTCAAATTCTGCTGCTGTTTTTTCCCTGTCAGCGGCATTGATTCTGTTCATGGCATTTTTAACTTGTATGTCGGGGTCTATATCTGTAATCAGGGTATTTATAATATCATATCCATAACGGGTCATGGCTTCATTGAGCTCTTTTTTTACAGCATTTGCTATATCATCTTTTCGCTCAAAAACATCATCCAGTTTCATTTTCGGAACCTCGGCGCGCACTACATCAAAAATATAGGAAGTAATCTGGTCGTGCGGATATTCAAGCGCATAAAAGGCATCATACACGCTCTGATGAATCACCTTAAACTGTACAGAAACTTTGAGTTTCACAAAGACATTGTCTTTGGTTTTGGTTTCAATAATAACATCCAGCTGTTGTACCCTTAAGTTGACACGCCCCGAGACACGGTCTATAAAAGGTATCTTCATTTGAAGTCCCGAATTGCGGATACTCACAAAGCGACCCAGTCGTTCAACAACAGCAGCTGTTTGTTGTTTTACCACAAAAAAAGTGGAGAATACCAATACAATCAGGACAATAAATAAAGGTATATACAGTAAATTTCCCATAGCTATTTTTATTTTTTTTAGAATTTAAATTTACGAAAAAATAAGTTTACATTTGCCCGCTCCAAACTCTAATGAAATTGAAAAAATCCACAATCTTTCTCAGCGTCTTATTTCTTATTTTTTACACTACAATTTTTTCTCAAAACAATTACAAAGAATTTAATGTTATTGGCATATCAGCCGGGTTGACACAATATGATATTAATACGAAAGACTTTAAAACACAGAGCCGGGAAAGCTTTATGTTTGGATTGCAAATGCGTGGGAATGTATACAATAACTTTGATATGATGTATGGCATAGCGTTTTATGACAGCAATATTGCCATTAGCGCTAAAAGCAGCCCCGTAGGCGGAACTTCAAGGGATTTAAATTATAATTTACAATCTGCTCAAATTTCTGTGCTTGGGGGTTATAAGATTATCAAAAACCACCTCAGTATTGAAGCGGGCCCTGTTTTAAATATAAACGGTAAACTCACTTTAAATGATACCCAGTATGAAAACCACATCATTGAGGGGTATGCTACGCTGAACGCGAAAGACATTGAAGATGTATCAAAAGTAAACTTCCACCTTGCCGGGGGAATTACAGCCGGTCTGAGAAATTTCAGGCTTTTTGCTCTGTATCAATACGGAGTTACAAATGTGCTGAATAATCTCAATAAAAACAATCTTGAAAAGACTAATTTTAAAGGCAACAGCACCCTGCTTTCTTTTGGGGTTACAGTTTATCTTTAACCCAATCTTTTAATAGCGTTTTCAATTCGGATTATGGTTTCTTCTTTTCCAAGAATTTCCATAATAGCAAAAA
This sequence comes from uncultured Flavobacteriaceae bacterium, assembly GCA_963975935.1. Classification (GTDB taxonomy): domain Bacteria; phylum Bacteroidota; class Bacteroidia; order Flavobacteriales; family Flavobacteriaceae; genus Planktosalinus. Next base: position 122,731 of record CAXBIQ010000001.1, on the reverse strand, counting down.
CATCCGGTCCTTTCATTTCACCCACAAGCGCCAGTCGTAAAGGCTGCATCACCCTTCCAAAACCGATGTTAGCACTGGTTATCCAACCTTTCACGCGATTGGTAAGTTCCTCTTGCTTAAAAGGATCACTCTCGTGAAGAATCATAACTACAGCCATCATGACTTTATCTGTTTCTTCTTGCCAGGCTTTATTGGCAGCCTTTTCATCATAGGCCTTTGGGGCGGTAAAAAAGAAATAACTTTGATCCCATAAATCCCCTATAAAGGTTGCGCGCTCTTTTACTAGCTGTACAATTGTTGTAAGGTTGGCATTTGTAGTTACATGTTTATGGTCCAGCAATTTTTTAAAGGCTTTAGTAAGAGATTCATCACTCATTTGTTGCAAGTAATGGTGCTGAAACCATTTGGTCTTTTCCGGGTCAAATTTTGCCCCTGATTTATTTACCCGCTCAAGCTCAAATAAGTTTACCAATTCGTCAATACTAAAAATCTCCTGTTCGGTTCCCGGATTCCAGCCCAGTAAGGCAAGCATATTTACAACTGCTTCCGGAAGATAGCCGTCTTCCCGGTAGCCCGAATACAATTCACCGCCTGCTGTTCGCCAGGCCAGCGGAAACACAGGAAAGCCCATTTTATCCCCATCACGCTTGCTTAACTTTCCTTTACCGAGAGGTTTCATAATCAAGGGCAAATGAGCAAATTGTGGTGCTTCCCATCCAAAAGCATCATACAGCAATTGGTGCAAAGCAAGTGAGGGAAGCCATTCTTCACCCCTAATTACATGGGTAATCTCCATCAGGTGGTCATCCACGATATTTGCGAGGTGATAGGTGGGCATGCCGTCACTTTTAAATAAAACTTTATCGTCTAAAACATTTGTACCCACTTCCATTTTCCCTCTTATAATATCATTAAGCACAAGGGTTTGGTCCAAAGGGGTCTTAAACCGGACGACATAAGCTTCTCCGGAAAGGATGCGTTTCCGGACTTCATCTTCATTAAGTGTCAACGAATTGTCCAGTTGCTTTCTGTTGTGATGGTTGTAGATAAAGGTTTCACCTTGCTCTTCGAGATCTTTTCTTCTTTGGTCCAAAGCTTCAGAGGTATCAAAGGCATAATATGCTTTTCCGTTTTTGACCAGTAATTCAGCATACTGTCTGTAGATGTGTTTTCGCTCGCTTTGGCGGTAAGGCCCATAACCCCTTTCCTTTCCAATTCCTTCATCAAATGGAATTCCACACCAGTTCAATGCTTCAATAATATAGTCTTCTGCGCCTTCTACATAGCGGCTTTGGTCTGTATCCTCAACTCGCAGAATGAAATCACCTCCGTGTTTTTTTGCAAAGAGATAATTAAATAAGGCAGTACGCACGCCTCCTATGTGCAGTGGTCCCGTAGGACTTGGTGCAAATCTTACCCTTACTTTTTTCTCCGCGAGGGAGTCGTCTCTTTTTGTGTCTATATTAGAATTCATTAGCATTGATTTTTAAAAAGCTGATGTAGCCCTTGATACGTTTTTTTCTTATTAAGCAAAGATACAATTAAGATAACACTTTCAAAGAATACAAAGGGTTTGGAGGGATATACTTATTTTGTGAATTAGACGTTAAAATTTAACACCCAATTAACCAAACCATTAGCGTTCTGTGTTTAAATTAGTATTTTTACCCAAAACAAGAAAATAAGGCCTTGAGCACATTTAAACACATACAAAACAAGCTGGAAGCATTTGTAAAAAAGTACTATACAAATGAACTAATAAAGGGCGTTATTTTATTTTTTTCCACAGGGGTGTTATACTTTTTAATTACCCTTCTCATTGAACATTATTTATGGTTATCACAGACGGGGCGTTCCATATTATTCTGGTCTTTCGTTATTGTTGAGGTGGTCTTGTTTTCACGTTTTATCGCCTTTCCGCTTGCGAGGCTTTTTAAACTTCAGAAAGGAATTGATTATACACAGGCTTCAAAAATCATTGGGAACCATTTTCCCGAAGTTAGCGATAAACTCTTAAACGTCCTTCAGTTAAAAGAAGATAGCAGACAATCAGAATTGCTTTTGGCCAGTATTGATCAGAAATCCAAGGAGCTTCAACCCATTCCTTTTGCCAATGCGGTAAACTTTAAGCAAAATCTGAAATATTTAAAATATGCGGCTATTCCTGTTTTGCTTTATGCTGCTTTTACAATTTTAGGCGGCAGCGATATTTTTTCAGGCAGCTATCAACGTGTTGTTAATTACAATACCGCTTATGAGCCACCGGCGCCTTTTGCTTTTTTTGTTGAAAACGAAAACCTCCAAGCCATAGAAAACAAGCCTTTTACATTAAACATCAGAGTTGCGGGAGATGTTTTACCCCAGAATGCATCGATTCTCTATAATGATGAAAACTATTTCCTTCAGCAAAAAGCACCAGGACATTTTCAGTATACGTTTTCACAGCCTCAGGATGCAACCACCTTTCGCTTACAGGCGAATGAGGTCACATCAAAACCATATATACTTGATGTTGTAAAGACCCCTTCTTTGCTTTCCTTTGAAATGGAGCTTGACTACCCAAACTATACCCAAAGACGTGACGAAACACTCAAAAGCACGGGCAACGCTATCATTCCGGAAGGAACCAGAGTGACCTGGAAAATGAACACCAAACAAACCAATAACGTGACGCTCAAGGCGCCTGATTCCAATTATGTATTTTCAAACAAGGCTCCTTTGTTTGAGTTTAGCAAGCCGGTTTATTCAAAGTTTGATTATGAAATTTCCACGTCAAATGAGCAATTAAAGGACTATGAAAACCTTTCCTTTACCATCAATGTCGTAAAAGACCAATATCCTGAAATAACCGTTGAAGCAAAGCAAGACACCGTTAACAGCCAGGTTATGTATTTTATGGGCCGCGTATCTGATGATTATGGTTTGACGAAGCTGCAAATAGTTTACTATCCTTTGGATAAGGAGGAGGATAAAAAGTATCAAAACCTCAATGTAAGCAAAAGCACCATGGATCAGTTTTTATTTAGCTTTCCCGGGAACTTGGATCTTGAGGAGGGAAAAACCTATGGTTATTATTTTGAAATTTTTGATAATGACGGCATAAACAGACCTAAAAGCAGTAAATCATCCGTTTTTTCCTTTAAGAAGCTCACTAAAGATGAACTTGAGAAACAACAGCTGAAAGAGCAACAGGAGACCATCCGTGGCCTTGATAATTCCCTTCAACAAATGGAGGAACAAAAACAGGATATGGAAGAATTGTCAAGGATGAAAAAGGAAAAAGATGAACTCAACTGGAATGACAAGCAAAAAGTAGAAGAGTTTCTAAAGCGCCAGAAATTGCAAGAGGAAATGATGAAGAAATTTTCTGAGAAGATGAAAGATAACCTTGAAAACTTTCAAAAGGAAAATAAAGAAAATGACCCTCAAAAAGAAGAGCTTCAAAAACGGTTTGATGAAAACGAAGAAAAGCTTCAGGAAAATGAAAAACTGATGGAAGAACTGGATAAGCTTCGTGATAAAATCCAGGAAGAAGAACTTTTTGAAAAATTGGAGCAACTCAGTAAACAAAATAAAAAGCAACAGCGCAACATGGAACAGCTTTTAGAGCTTACAAAACGGTACTATGTTGAGAAGAAAACACAGAAGCTTGCTCAGGAACTTGAAAAACTGGCAGAAGAGCAGGAAAGCCTTTCAGAAAAGTCTGAAGAAGAAAACACCAAAGAAAAACAGGAGGAGCTCAATAATAAATTTGAGGATTACAGAGAGGAAATGAACGAGCTGAAAGAGCAAAACCAGGAACTAAAAAGTCCTTTGGGGATTCCCGAAAACAGCTCACAAGAAGAAGAAGTGCAACAAGAACAGGAAAACGCTACAGAAAAGCTTTACCAACAGGAGCAGGGAGAAGCCAAAGAAAGCCAGAAAAAAGCTGCTAAGAAGATGAAGGAAATGAGCCAGCAAATGCAAATGCAAATGGCGGCTTCTTCAGGTGAGGGACAAGAAGAAGATGTAGAAATGTTGCGGCAAATTTTAGACAATCTTATTGTCTTTTCACTTTCTCAGGAAGATTTATTAGACGATTTTAAAAAAATCAGCTATGGAAACCCTCTTTTTGGCAGAAAACTGGTGCGTCAATCTGAATTAAAACAAAACTTTCAACATGTGGACGATAGCCTCTTTGCTTTGGCTTTACGCAACCCAATGGTGGGAACTGTCATCAATGATTTAATAGAAGAAGTGCATTATAATGTTGATAAGTCACTCGAGGAATTGGCAGAAAACCAGATCAGGAACGGAGTTGCATCACAGCAATACACAATTACCGCAGCCAACGACCTTGCAGTATTGCTGGGAGATGCGCTAAATAACATGCAAATGCAGATGAGTGGTATGGGCCAGGGTTCTGGTGAACAGGGTGAGGGTAAAGGCTTTCAGTTGCCTGATATTATAAAGCAACAAGAAAGCCTTAATGAAAAAATGGAAAAGGGCACCAAGTCAGGTGATGAAGGTGAAGAAGGTCAAGAGGGTCAGGAAGGTGAAGGCGAGTCCGGAGAACAGGGTGAGGGTGAAGGCAACGGAGAAAATGGAACTGACGGTGACGGTCAGGGTGGACAGAATCAAAACGGAAATCAGGAGGGTGAAAATGGTGATATGAACTCAGAAGAACTTAACGGCATGCTTTATGAAATTTTCCAGCAACAACAAATGCTAAGAATGCAGCTACAGGATAGATTAAGAGAAGAAGGATTACCGGCAGACGCACGTAACCTGATCAATCAAATGGAGCAGGTGGAGCAAGAACTTTTAAATCGTGGGTTTAATCGGGAAACCCTTCGTAAAATGAATGAAATTAAGCATCAGCTTCTCAAGCTTGACAAAGCTGCCTTTCAACAAGGGGAAGATGAAAAGCGACAGGGGAGAACAAACGAGGTTGATTATCAAAATACCCTTAACAAGGAGCTTGAAAACGCAAAAAAATATTTCAACAATGTTGAAATTTTAAATCGTCAGCAATTGCCTTTGAGACAAGTTTATCGTCAGAAAGTTCAGGAATATTTTAACAGAACAAATGATTGAATTTTTATCAGAAACAGCCTTTTCTCTTGAAAATGAAAAAGCTTACATTATCTGGATAGAGCAAGTGATAGAATATGAGGGCTACTCACCCGGGGATATTTCATACATATTTTGTGATGATGAGTATCTGCACAAGATTAATTTAGAGTTTTTAAATCACGATACTTTAACTGATATTATCACTTTTGATTACACTGTTGGGAAACAAGTTCACGGTGAGATTTATATATCAATTGAACGTGTGAAAGAGAATGCAGGCTCTTTTAGTGACTCTTTTGAAAGCGAGTTAAAACGCGTTATGATTCACGGTATTCTACACCTTTTGGGTTATAAAGATAAAACAGAGGAACAGCAAACAAAAATGCGCTCCCTAGAGAACAATTGTATCGCCATCTTTCCAAAATAACCCCATTTGTCTGTAAATCAACAAATTGAATTTTAATTTGCTGATTATCTGATAATTACCTTATATTTGTACACCAAAAAATTTTAATTTTTATTGTTCCACGTGGAACAATACGTAATAGAAAAAATAATGTTTGAAAAAGTATATGATGTCATTGTAGTTGGAGGCGGTCATGCCGGTTCTGAAGCCGCAGCCGCAGCTGCTAATATGGGTTCAAAAACCCTGTTGATTACAATGAATCTTCAAAATATAGCCCAGATGTCTTGCAATCCCGCAATGGGCGGAATTGCAAAAGGACAAATTGTTAGGGAAATCGACGCTATGGGAGGCTATAGCGGAATTGTTTCAGACCTTACGGCCATTCAGTTTAAAATGCTCAATAAATCCAAAGGACCTGCTATGTGGAGCCCCAGGGTCCAAAGTGACCGCATGCGATTTGCGGAACAATGGCGAATAATGCTGGAGCAAACGCAGAACCTGGATTTCTATCAGGAAATGGTCAGCGGTCTCATCGTGAAAAACAATAAAATTATAGGCGTTAAAACTTCTTTAGGAATTGAGATAAAATCCAAAACCGTAGTCCTTACAAACGGAACTTTTTTGAACGGTCTTATTCATATAGGAGATAAGCAGTTTGGCGGTGGCAGGGCAGGTGAAAAAGCATCTACCGGTATTACGGAAGATCTTGTTAAGTTTGGTTTTGAATCCGGAAGAATGAAAACCGGAACACCACCACGTGTTGATGGCCGCTCTCTTGACTTTACTAAAATGGAAGACCAGCCCGGAGATGAAAATCCTGAAAAGTTTTCATATACAAACAAGACAAAACCCTTGACAAAACAACGCTCTTGTTATATGTCTTATACAAGTCCGCAAGTTCATGATTTATTGAGAGAAGGATTTGACAGGTCTCCAATGTTTAATGGACGTATTAAAAGTATAGGTCCGCGTTATTGCCCTTCAATTGAGGATAAGATTAATCGTTTTGCAGATAAAGACAGGCACCAGCTTTTTGTAGAACCTGAAGGTTGGGACACAGTAGAGTTTTATGTAAATGGCTTTTCCACTTCCTTACCGGAAGATGTTCAGTACAAAGCATTGAAATCTGTTGCCGGTTTTGAAAATGTTAAGTTCTTTAGACCCGGATATGCCATTGAATATGATTATTTCCCGCCAACACAATTAAAACACACACTGGAAACAAAGATCGTTGAAGGTCTTTATTTTGCCGGACAAATCAATGGAACGACAGGATATGAAGAAGCAGCTTCACAGGGATTAATGGCCGGTGTAAACGCGCATTTAAAAGTTCACGAAAAGGATCCTTTTATTCTTAAAAGGGATGAGGCATACATAGGTGTTTTAATAGATGATTTAATTACAAAAGGTACAGAAGAGCCTTATCGTATGTTTACATCAAGGGCTGAATACAGAACTTTGTTGCGACAGGATAATGCAGATTTTCGCTTGACGCCGAAGAGTTTTGAGATCGGTTTGGCAAAAGAAGAGAGATTGCAAAGAATGGAAGAAAAATATTCAAAGTCTGATAAATTCATTGAATTCTTAAAAGAAACCAGCTTCACTCCGGAAGCAGTTAATCCCATTTTGGAAGAAAATAATTCTGCCCTGGTCAAACAAAGTGATAAACTTTTCAAAGTTTTTTCCCGCCCAAATATCAGTCTTGAAGATATGCGAAAAATGGATATAGTAGATTCTTTTATTCAGGAGAATGACTTTGATAATGAGGTTTTGGAACAGGTGGAAATTCAGGTAAAATATGCAGGATATATTGATAAGGAGAAAAACAATGCAGACAAATTAAGTAGGCTGGAAGGAATTAAAATCCCTGAAAATTTTGACTATACATTGCTTAAGTCCTTGTCTTTTGAAGCTCGTGAAAAACTGGGTAAAATCAGACCTACAACAATTTCACAAGCCTCAAGAATCAGCGGGGTGTCACCAAATGACATTTCGGTAATGCTGGTGTATATGGGAAGATAGCTTTTCCTGAGCTTCAAAATTAAAACACAAAAATGTAGTTGTTCCACGTGAAACATAGTTAAAAACTCCCTTGAAAAAGACAGATCAAACATATACAACTACCCAAGATTATTTGGTTTCAGGAGAGGCGTTTGATTTGGTTTATTGTCAAAATCACGAACTGCTCATCACGTCACCCGCACCTGATTCCCATGATTTGTCGCGATATTACCAAAGCGAAAACTACATTTCTCATACTGATTCAAAAAAAGGAATTTTTGAAAAGGTTTATCAGATTGTAAAAAAGTTTACAATCTCCAGAAAAGTATCCCTGATTAAAAAAGAAAATAAATCTGCTGGAAAACTTTTGGATATCGGTGCCGGAACAGGAGAGTTTCTTTTAGCTGCAAAAAAAAGTAATTGGGAGGTTTTGGGTGTGGAGCCAAATGAACAGGCAAGAAATCTTTCGGAAGATAAAGGAGTCTCTTTAGCTGAAAACTTAGAATTAGTTTCAGACAAAAATTTTGATGTCATTACGCTTTGGCATGTGCTGGAGCATTTACCAAACCTTCAGAAGGATATCAATTTAATACATTCAAAGTTAAAAAAGGGAGGGACTCTTATTATCGCAGTACCAAATTTCAAATCCTATGATGCGGGATATTATAAAAAATATTGGGCAGCGTTTGATGTACCAAGACATTTATGGCACTTTTCAAGATCGGGCATAAAGTCGCTTTTTGAGGAAAATGGATTTACACTTAAAAAAGTAAACCCCATGCTTTTTGATAGTTTTTATGTGAGCTTGCTTTCAGAAAAATACAAAACCGGAAAACAAAATTGGATTAAAGCGTTTTGGATTGGCTTACGCTCTAACTTACACGGATTCTTAAAAAAGGAATATTCTTCTCACATCTACATCCTCAAAAAGAACTAAAGACCCCCTTTTTTACGCTTATTTTTAGCCAAATACCCCTTAAACAAGGAAACACCCTTCCTTTTTGTAAAACGCTCTTAAATCCGCTTAAATAAAGTCAAATACCATAAGGAATAACTATAGCTTCTTTTGTGGGCGATAAGTAATAACTATCATGCATAAAATGGGCAATTTCCTCTAAGGAATATAAAAATGCAGTGGTTATTTTTTATGAAGCAATCTTGTGAGCTGAATGGAAAGATCTGTGAAAATAATCTTTGCATTTCCGTTTCTTTCAATATGGTAATTTGCATCTTCAATTGCCTCAACAATCTCCATTACATTTCCACCATGAATAAAAGGTGCAAATTTTTCCAAGGCAAATTTAGGATCCTTAATTTTTAAATACACAAGGGGAGAAGCATTATAATTAATTAAAAGCGCCTGTCTGAAAAATGAAGTGCAATAATCCAAAAACTTTTTTTGCACCTCTCTCCCGGAACCGGCTATTTCTTCACTCCAGTTGATAAGTTCGTTGATAACGGTTTTATTTCCTTTAGCCCTAAAAGCGGTGCGCACCCAAAAAATAACCCACGTTTCAAACTGATTGTCTTCACTTTTGTTTTTGTAAAGCTGCAATGCTTTATTGAAGCTTCCGGAGGCTTGCCTCGCTGCTTCTTTTGCAAGGTCATAAGGTGCGTTTTCACGCCCAATAAGGCCTTGCGCAATAACTTCCTCAGACAAAAGCGGAATCCTGATGATTTGACAACGGGATGTAATGGTTGTTAAAAGCTGTTCTTCATCTTCGGCAATCAGTAAAAAAACGGTTTTATCGGGTGGTTCTTCTATAAGTTTTAAAAGCTTATTAGCGCTGGAGGTGTTCATTTTTTCGGCCATCCAGATGATCATCACTTTGTGACCTCCTTCATAGGCTTTTAAGGAAAGTGCTTTTACAATATCCTGGGCTTCGTCAACACTAATATTTCCCTGTTTGTTTTCAATACCCAGCGACTGTAGCCATTCAAAGACACTTCCGTAAGGGTTGGATAAAACAAATTGGCGCCATTCTTCCGAAAAATGAGCCGAAACCGGATGCGATTTGATTTTGTCATTTGTGGCTACAGGATATACAAAATGAAGGTCAGGATGTGATAACTTGTTGAATTTCAGGTTGCAGGATTCATTTCCCCCGGTGTTTTCTCCATCTTTATTACTGCATAATAAATACTGGGCATATGCAATGGCAATAGGTAAAACCCCTTGACCAACAAGCAATTGTGCGTGGGGAATCCTTCCGTTTTCAACACCGGTGATAAGGTGATTTTTGATATGATCGAGACCTAAAACTTCAGAAAAAAGCATAAGCAAAGATATAATAATTCACTGCAAACTAAGGACTACTTTGCATTGAAAAAAGTATCTTTGTTGAGCTAAAAAATGATTCTATGAAAACCCTCAACGATTTTAATTTTAAAAACAAAAAAGCTCTTATCAGGGTTGATTTTAATGTCCCTTTAAACGATCAACAAGAAGTGACTGACGCCTCCAGGATAAAAGCTGTGAAGCCCACACTTATTAAAATTCTTGAAGACGGAGGAAGTTGCATTTTGATGTCTCACCTGGGAAGGCCTGAAAATCGTGAAAACGAATTTTCACTAGAACACATAGTGTCGAAAGTATCAGAGATTATAGGTGTGAAAGTAAAATTTGTGAAGGATTGTATCGGCACTGAAGCAGAACAAGCCGCATCTGAATTGAAAGTGGGTGAGATTTTAATGCTTGAAAACCTTAGGTATCATAAAGAAGAGACTGATGGAGACAAGGCTTTCGCCGAAAAATTAGCAGGATTGGGCGATTTTTATGTCAATGACGCGTTTGGAACAGCACACAGGGCTCATGCCTCTACCGCTGTGATTGCAGAATTTTTTCCGGAAAAAAAATGTTTTGGAAAACTGCTGGAGCAAGAAATAACGAGTATTAAAAAAGTACTTGAAGATAATAAAAAGCCGGTAACCGCCATTATTGGAGGCGCTAAGGTTTCTTCAAAAATAACAGTAATTGAAAATATTTTAGATAAAATTGACCATCTTATTATCGGTGGAGCAATGGCCTTCACATTTATCAAAGCCAAAGGAGGAAACGTTGGTGACTCTATGGTAGAAGAGGACAAACAAGATGTGGCATTACAGATTTTAAAGATGGCTAAGGAAAAAAATGTAGCTGTACATTTGCCGGTCGATGCCATAATCGCCGACGCTTTTTCTGAAGACGCACATACAAAAAACAGTGATATAGATGACATTCCTGACGGCTGGATGGGTCTTGATGTGGGGGCAAAAACAAACACCTTATTTGCGGGAGTGGTGAGAGATTCAAAAACAATTTTATGGAACGGCCCCGTTGGTGTTTTTGAAATGAAACCGTTTTCTCACGGCACCGTTTCCCTGGGGATTGCCATTGCTGAAGCCACAAAACACGGGTGCTTTTCCCTTGTTGGCGGAGGCGATTCGGTTGCTGCCGTAAAGAAGTTTAAACTTGAAAACAAGGTGAGTTATGTTTCAACAGGAGGGGGCGCAATGCTTGAAATGCTTGAAGGTAAAACGCTTCCCGGAATTGCTGCAATTTTAGAATAAAGCAATAGCATTTAAATACTATCGTTGTTGAATTTGATGTTGTTTAACACAGTAGAATATTTTTCAATTAATTTTTTTACTATTTTGCGCAACAAACCATACTTTAAAAACATGAGTAAAATAATTCTCCCCCTGATTTTTACTTTTATGTTTTCTTTTGTTCAGGCTCAAGAAAATATTGACGATACCGCCGCCGATCCTACTGACAATGGTACTGAGATCATTACCCTTGAAGAAAACCCACTATCCCTTAAAGACAGCATTCTTGCTTATTTTAAAAAATACCCCCAAAGCGTCGAGATTGACAGCCTTTGGAAAAGAGAATTATACAATTCCGAACTTTTTGAGGAAATGTATGCCACAGTAACAGAGTTTGAGGAAAACCCGGAAGAAGAGGTTGTATATGAAGAGCTTACAACCGAGTTGCTCAAAGAGCGCCTCATAGAATTAAATGCAAGAACACCCTTTAACGTTGAATACAATCCCTCTCTGGAGCGGGTCATCAAAGCATATTTAAAGAACAGAAGGAAATCTTTGCAGCGCATCATGAATCTGAGCAATTATTACTTCCCCATGTTTGAAGAAGAACTGGACAGGCACAACCTTCCGTTGGAGCTCAAATACCTTGCAATTGTTGAATCAGCCCTGAACCCACGGGCGCGATCAAGGGTAGGTGCAACGGGGCTTTGGCAATTTATGTACCCCACGGGAAAAATGTTTGGGATGGATGTGAGCTCCTATGTTGATGAGCGTTCAGACCCTTTAAGGGCAACAGAATCTGCAGCAAAATATTTGGACAAATTAAACAATGTATTTAACGACTGGGATTTGGCCCTTGCAGCTTATAATTCAGGACCCGGAAATGTTTCCAAAGCCATTAGAAGGTCTGGTGGAAACAAAAATTACTGGAACATTCGTCACAATTTACCCAGGGAAACAGCTGGTTATGTTCCTGCTTTTCTGGCCACAATGTATATTTTTGAATTTGCAGAGGAGCACGGGTTTCAATTACCCAAATCAGGCTTGCCATACTATGAAACAGACACTATCCACATCAAGCAAAGCTTGAGTTTTGAACACATATCAGACCTTTTGGAAATTCCTTTAGAAGAACTTCAGTTTTTGAACCCTTCATACAAATTGGATTTAATCCCTTATATCAAAGGAAAAAGCTATACGTTACGCCTTCCGCTGGACAGGCTGGGTGCTTTTGTAACCAATGAAGAACATATTTACGCTTACGCGAAAAGTATATCAGAAAAAAAGGAAAAGCCGTTACCTGAATTTTACAGTCAGGAAGACCAAATAACATATCGCGTCAAAAGTGGTGATTTTCTTGGAAGAATAGCTGAAAGATATGGTGTGACCGTCAGCAACATTAAAGCATGGAACGGTCTTAGGAGTAATAATCTGCGTATAGGACAACGATTGATTCTCTATCCAAAAGGAAAGAAACCTTCAGTAATAGCCGGATCACAGGCAACAAATGAACCCGGTTTAAGTCAATATGTTGTCAAAAATGGTGACTCTTTATGGAGCATTGCCCAAAAATTTCCCGGGGTTTCTGTGGATAACATAAAAAAATGGAACGATATTAGTGGTACAAAATTAAAACCCGGTATGAAACTGAAAATTCAGAAGGGTTGAGATTGATAACCAAAAACACAAACAATGAAAAATTCAATACTTGTACTTTTTTCGCTATTAATTGTTTTTAGCTCCTGTGACCAGACCAAAGAAGAAAGACAAGCAATGTTGCCCAAATCATCAGGCAATTTAAACAACATTCAGGTAGTAATTGAAAATGACCTCTGGACGGGAGAAGTGGGAGAAACCATCCGGAAAATTTTTGCAGCGCCTGTTGACGGGCTTCCGCAGCAAGAACCCCTGTACAGCCTTAACCAGTTACCGCCTCAGTCTTTTGAAGGCTTCACACAACAACACCGCAATTTTATATTTGTCCAAAAAGGAAAAGAAACAAACTACCGAGTCGCCACAGACCATTATGCGAGACCACAAAAGGGTATCTTCATCAGTGCCCAAACCAATGAAGAATTGCTGGCCATAATTGAAGATAAAGCCCCCGAAATCATTAATGATTTCTACAAGATGGAAGTTCAGGAAAAACACCGCCGCATGTCATTGTCATTGCTTGATATTGAGCCTCTAAAAGACAGCCTGGGTGTATCGTTAAAGATGCCTTCTGTATATCGTTTTGCAAAAATAACAAATGATTTTGTTTGGCTGAGAAAAGATATACGCTCCGGGGATTTAAACATTCTGGTTTATGAAATGCCTTTGGTAAGTTTTGAAAATGAAGAAACCAGAATGCAGGAAATCATTTCTATGAGAGATTCAATAGGTAAAACTCACATACCCGGCCCCACGGAAGGAAGCCATATGATTACCGAAAAAGCATTTTCCCCGTATATTTTTGAATCAGAAGTAGATGGCAAATTTGCTTATGAAGTACGCGGTACCTGGGAAGTATTTAATTTCTATATGGCCGGGCCTTTTATTTCTTACATCATAAAGGATGAAAAAAACGATCGTTATCTGGTGATTGAAGGCTTTACCTTTGCACCCTCAGTCAACAAAAGGGATTATCAATTCGAACTTGATGCGATTATTAAGTCTGCAAAAATTGAATAAAAAAAATTCTGCTGAAAAGCAGAATTTTTAGTTTATATAAAAACTTTATTATTTTTCAATTTTATCTTCCCCTTCTTTATTTTCTTCACGGGAAGCATCTTTAAATTCTTTGATTCCGCTTCCTAATCCGCGCATCAATTCGGGTATTTTTTTTCCGCCAAAAAGAAGCAGAACCACCACTACGATCAAAACAATTTGCCAGGGGCCAATAGCTAAGGGGATAAACAATGCATTCATATCTTAAAATTTAGACAACAAAGTTACTAAGATTTTTTTGAATCCGTTGTTTTTTTAAGGTAGATTAACTTTTTAAACATTAAAATTACAATATATCTTCCATACAACATAAGAGGAGTTGCCACGTTTTAGCCAAAGAATTGATATAATTATTATGGGTAATTGTATCTTTGTTTTTTAGTGTATCAGGAGTAATGAAAAAGTGTACATGAAGCCAAAACAAAAAAAAAGAAAACGCATTGTAAAAAAACTGCTCAACAAGTACAGGCTGGTAGTTTTAAATGAAGACACTTTTGAGGAAAAGATGTCTTTCAAGCTCAATCGGTTGAATGTATTTGTGTTTTCTACCCTTTTTGCCTTGTTTTTGGTAATAATTACCACTGTTATTATTGCATTTACACCACTGAGGGAGTACATCCCGGGATATTCATCCACACAATTAAAACAGCAGGCCACAGAACTCGCATATAAAACTGACTCCATACAACGGGTTTTATACTTAAACCAACAATATCTTGCATCAGTAAAAAAAGTACTTACCGGAGATTTACAAACAGAGCAAATCAATAAAGACTCCATTATAAACTCAGTTAATGAAGAGCTGTCGGGATTAAACTTATCCCCGTCCAAAAAAGAAGAGCTGCTGCGGGAGCGTGTTGCCCAGGAAGAAAAATACAACATTTTTGAGCCCTCTTCAAATATGATTACCAGCGTTTTGTTTCCACCGGTTAACGGGCCTATTTCTGAAACTTATGATGTGAAAAGCAAGCATTATGCAGTAGATATCGTTGTGCCCGTTAACACGCCTGTAAAGGCCACTGCAGATGGCACTGTGATTTTTGCTGAATGGACTGCAGAAACCGGATATGTAATCATACTTGAGCATCACAACAATCTGATTTCTGCTTACAAACACAATTCATCATTAATAAAACAGCAAGGTGATTTGGTTAAGGGTGGAGAGGTTATTGCAACTTCAGGGTCAACCGGAGACCTTACAACAGGAGCTCATTTGCATTTTGAATTATGGAGTAATGGCTATCCCATAAATCCCACAAATTTCATTGACTTTAATTAAATTCACTGAAACTTTTTTAGAAAGCTTTCAGAAATAAAAAACACTATGTCAATAAAAGCATTTGCGGCAAAAATATTTGCCAAGTACATAAAGCATAAAACCCAAAAGTGGGCAAAACATCCTTTAAAGACTCAGGAAAAAGTTTTTTTGGACTTGATAGATAAAGCAAAAGACACTGACTTTGGAAGGGATCATGATTTTAAAAACATACATACATACAAAGATTTTACAGAGCGCATTCCCATCAGGGATTATGAAGAATTAAAGCATTATGCAGATAAGGTTGTTTCCGGAAAAGCAGATGTACTCTGGCCGGGGAAACCGTTGTATTTTGCCAAAACTTCGGGCACTACTTCAGGTGCAAAATACATTCCGCTAACAAAGGAATCCATGCCCTATCATATTGAAGCCGCCCGTGATGCTATTCTGCATTACATTGCTGAAACAGGAAACGCAAAGTTTGTGGACGGCAAGATGATATTTCTCCAGGGAAGCCCAGAGCTTGAAGAAAAAAACGGCGTTAAGCTGGGAAGGTTATCAGGAATTGTGGCCCATTATGTTCCGTCATACCTTCAGAAAAACAGATTGCCAAGTTGGGAAACAAATTGCATTGATGATTGGGAAACCAAAGTTGATGCCATCGTGGAGGAAACAAAAAACGAGAATATGTCTGTCATCAGCGGCATACCCTCTTGGGTTCAAATGTATTTTGAACAGTTGCAGAAGAAAACCGGTAAGAAAGTGGGAGAGCTTTTTCCCGAGTTTAAGCTTTTTATTTACGGCGGGGTTAACTATGAGCCGTACCGGGCAAAATTTGAAAATTTAATTGGCAGAAAAGTAGATAGTATAGAGCTTTATCCGGCATCAGAAGGATTTTTTGCCTTCCAGGATTCACAAACCGAAAAGGGGATGCTGCTTCTTTTGAATTCGGGAATTTTTTATGAATTTATAAAAGCAACTGAATTTTTTGACGAGAATCCCCGACGCATAAGGATTAACGAAGTTGAGTTAGACACAAATTATGTGATGATCATTTCATCAAATGCGGGGTTATGGGGTTATAATATTGGAGATACCGTTCAGTTTACATCACTAAAACCTTATCGTGTGATTGTTTCGGGAAGAATCAAACATTTTATTTCTGCTTTTGGGGAACACGTTATTGCCAAAGAGGTGGAGCACGCGCTTCAGGAGGCTGTCAGTGAGACAAAAGACGTACGCATTAATGAATTTACAGTGGCACCAAATATTACCCCACAAGAAGGCGGGCTTCCTTACCATCAGTGGTTTATCGAGTTCCAAAATGAGCCCAAAAATATAACTGATTTTGCTCAAAAAATTGATACTGCTTTACAAGCTCAGAACAGTTATTACCTCGATTTAATCAAAGGGAAAATTCTGCAAACATTGAAGATTGTTCCTATGAAAAAAGACAGCTTTAATGAGTATATGAAATCACAGGGGAAGCTGGGCGGGCAAAACAAACTTCCCCGCTTATCAAATGACAGGAATATTGCTGAAAAGCTTCTCAAAATAAATAGTTAATAAGTTCTATATTTGCTATTCACTTATGACAAAAATTACCACACACAAAAGAACACGGGCGCAGGAAAGCACAAATGCAATTGAGCGTATGTATATCACAATGCGCCATCTGTTTAACCGTGGGTTTTATAAACCTATGGGTGTATCCGGTGAAACCTTAAGGGAGTCTTTACTAACATTACGCCCCGAAATTTATGGGTCCATTGCAGAAGACAAACTGGAACTACAGGGCCTGCTTTATGTTATAGAACGCCTTCCCAATGGAATTGAAGAGTGCCGGTATATTAATCTAACAAGTGATGAGGGTTACTCCAGATCTCACTTTAAAGTCATCATTCCGCCAAAGCGAAGAAGAAATTGTTACCGTATTGATGATGAACAGATGAACATTGAAATTACCCGAGGGCGATCTGAAATCTATGATATTCTTACACACCTTACGTTTCTTTATATAGAATCCCACAAAATAATCAAAAGGGTTGTGGTTGATGACAATGGTGCTGTCACCCGCGACTGGAAGAAACTTGAAGAGGCGGTCTCAAAAAACAGTGAGATTTCAGAAAAAGAAAAAGAGGTGGCACTTACCCACACGGCCAATATTTTAGGGAGAACTTTTGCAGAAGTAAACGCCATATACCCCCTTTTTGCAACGAAAGAGAACCCAAATCGTTTTTTGAATATTATTTACCATCTGGGCAAAATTGCTTCTGAAGAAATTTTAGATGATAACAAACGCGTGATAACCTTTAGCCCGGTGCTCAGGGAGCGCTTGGGGCACCACATTCACGGCGAAGTATGGGCAAATAATATTAAGAAATCGTTGCACGCAAAAGAAATGCTCAACCGCCCCATACACATTATAAGTGCAAACATGCACAGTGTTATGAACACCCTTTTTGCCCACATAGCTTTAAAAACTGATATCAAAAAAGCCACCCCTATGCAGGCTTATGAGCAACTTAGTAAGCCCGAGAATATAGCGATGCGGAATAAAGTTGTTAAATTGGCACAGGAAAGCGGGATGCAATTCATTGAGGACACCAGTGGGACCAATATAGATGTACAGTTGTTTGACGCAACCCATATTGACTGTTCGCATCTTATACATAATGATGCTGATAAGTCCAAAACTGAATCACCGGTGATACTTGTTATGGATTATGCTTTTGGTGAGCAGGCTTACGAAACGATGGACGAATTATTAAAGCCTTACAAGTGTGAAAATAAAAAAACCCACTTTTTAAACATAAAGTCTATTTCAATTATGGGGAAAGCAGGCATACTTGAAGGAGGAAAGGGTGACATTATGATTCCTAATGCCCACTTGTTTGAAGGAACTGCAGACAACTATCCCTTTAAAAACCGTTTAAAAGCAACACATTTTGAGGATAGCGGCATTAAAATATGTGAAGGAAGTATGATATCGGTTTTGGGGACCTCACTTCAAAACAAGGACATTTTAAAGTTCTTTCACGACTCTACCTGGAATGTAATTGGCCTTGAGATGGAGGGGGCACACTATCAAAAAGCCATTCAGGCAGCCTCCAAAATAAGGGGAAGTATAAGCCCAAAGGTGGAAGTAAGATATGCATATTATGCCTCAGATAACCCTTTGGAAACCGGAAGCACACTGGCCTCCGGCGGATTGGGAATGTCAGGGGTCAAACCCACATACTTGATTACACAAAAGATTTTAGAACAAATATTAAGTTAATAACCAAACTATGAATAACCAACCCTCCCATTCAAACCAGTCAGAAGAAATAGACTTGGGTTATATTTTTAAAAAACTCAATGATCTTTTTAAGAAAAGTGTAAAGTTACTTTTTGAAGTAATAGCTTTCTTTCTGAAATTCAAAATCATTGTTATGGCTCTAATAATTGTTGGTGCCGCCTATGGTTATTACGTTGATTCGAAAACTAAAACTGTTTACGATAATAAAGCAATTGTGATTCCTAATTTTGAAAGTGTAGACTATTTATATGATAAAATAGAAGCATTGAATTCAAAAATTGAATCAAGAGACACTCTTTATCTAAAAAAAATATTAGACAGCGATTATAGGCATTTAAAAAAGATTCAAATTGAGCCGATTGCAGACATATATAATTTTATTGCTAAGTCAAGAGAGAATATAGATATTTTCAGAATTTTTACTCAAAATCAAGACATTGAAGAGTATATGGAGGAATTTTCCAATAGCAAATACTATAAATATCATAAACTTAATTTTAAAATTAAAGGAAAAAATGATTCAGAAAATATTGTGGCAAATATCTTAAAAAACCTAAATGATAATCAACATTATTATAATTATGGAGAAGTTTACAGAGATAATACAGATTTTCAAATTGTTGAGAATAAGAACATGATTAGACAAATAGACACTTTATTATCCTCTGCATCAAAAGATATTGCTCAACAAACAAGCCAAGGCGTTGTAATTAATGACAATTCTAATTTTCATAATCTTATTGAGAGAAAGAGACTGCTAATGGATGAATTATTAACTAAACAAAAACAAAGTGTAGATTATAGAGATATTATAAAAGTTGTAAATATTGATTATAACATAGAGGATCATTCCAAATTATCATTTTCACCAATAATTAAATACCCTATTTATTTATTAATAATATTTTCACTAACCTTTTTCTTCATATATAGTTATAAAAAACTTAAGAATATAGCAGAGAACAAGTAAAGAATTATTTCTGAAGACTTTTACAATGAAGAAAAAAAACCTGATTGTTTTTGGAACGAGACCCGAAGCCATAAAGATGGCTCCTTTGGTAAAAGCATTTAAACAGGAACAGGGGTTTGAAACCAGAGTGTGCATTACCGCACAACATCGCGAAATGCTTGACCAGGTGCTAGATTTTTTTGAGATCACGCCACATTACGATTTGAACTTAATGCGCCCCAATCAAAACCTGTACACGCTTACGGCCACGATCATTGAAAGTATTAAACCGGTACTGGAAGAGTTTAAACCCGATTTTGTTTTTGTGCATGGCGACACCACAACCACAATGGCAGCCGCTTTGGCAGCATTTTACAGTGGTGCCAAAGTGTGTCATGTGGAAGCCGGTCTTCGCACCTTCAACAAGAGAAATCCATTTCCTGAAGAAATGAACAGAAGCATTGCAGGAAGACTAACCGATTTTCACTTTGCCCCAACCAGAGTTTCAAAAGAAAATCTGATGAAAGAAAGTGTTTCAGAAAAAGATATCATTGTCACAGGAAATACGGTAATCGATGCCTTGTTGTACAGTGTAAATAAAATAAAAAACAACAATTACTCCGACTCAGAAATTGAACAATTAAAAGAAAGCCTTGATTTTTCCAAAAAAGTAATACTCATTACAGGGCATCGTCGCGAAAATCATGGGCAAGGGTTTATCAATATATGCAAAGCGCTCAAAACGATTGCTGAAAATAACCCTGAAACGCTACTGGTGTATCCGGTGCATTTAAACCCCAATGTGCAAAAACCGGTATATGAAATATTAAGAGATATTACCAATATAAAACTCATTGACCCGTTAAGCTATCCTGCCTTTGTTTGGTTGATGGAAAAATCATATATCATCATAACAGATAGCGGAGGTGTGCAGGAAGAAGCCCCAAGCCTTGGGAAACCTGTCTTGGTTATGCGTAACACCACAGAACGTCCTGAAGCCGTCGAAGCCGGGACGGTAATACTGGTTGGCACAAATACAGATAAAATAGTTTCAGAAACCGAAAAGTTACTCAAAGACAAAACACATTATGAAACCTTGTCTAAGACGCATAATCCCTACGGTGATGGTAAAGCATGTGATAGGATTGTAGATTTTCTAAAAAGTATTAAAAAATGACAAACAATAAGCCCGATATTGTAATGATTGGCTTAGGCTATATCGGCCTTCCTACGGCTGCTTTAATTGCAGGAAAAGGACTTCAGGTAACCGGAGTAGATGTAAGAAAAGAAGTAGTCAACACCATTAACAAAGGCGAAATTCACATCGTTGAGCCCGATTTAGATGGTTTGGTTCATCATGTTGTAAAGAAAGGGCGCCTGAAAGCTTCTACTAAGCCCGTAAAAGCTGATGTCTACCTCATAGCAGTACCCACGCCTTTTAAAGAACAATACAAACCTGATTTGAAGTACGTTGAGAATGCAATTGATTCAATTATTTCATATTTAAAGCCCGGAGCACTTATTATCATTGAATCCACAAGTCCGGTGGGAACTACAGAAAAGATGCAGGAAATCATCCTTCAACAACGCCCTGAACTAAAAGGAAAGTTTTATATGGCTTATTGTCCGGAGCGTGTCCTGCCCGGTAATATTATTTATGAACTTGAGCACAACGACCGTGCTATTGGCGGTATCAATGAGTCATCAACACAAAAGGCTATGGTGTTTTACAAACATTTTGTTAAGGGAGAGCTCCATGCCACCAACGCACGTACTGCGGAAATGTGTAAACTGGTTGAAAATGCCTCCCGGGATGGACAAATTGCCTTTGCCAACGAGCTTTCTATGATTTGTGATAAAGCCGGCATCAATGTTTGGGAACTGATTAATTTGGCCAACAAACACCCTAGGGTAAATATTCTCCAACCCGGCACCGGAGTTGGTGGTCACTGCATCGCCGTGGATCCGTGGTTTATCGTTTCTGAGTTTCCTGAAGAAAGTAAACTGATGCGTGCTGCACGGGAAATCAACAACTACAAAACCCAATGGGTGATTGAAAAAATAAAAAATAAAGCGCTGGCATTTGAAATTGAAAATAAATATAAACCCCTCATTGCTTGCATGGGGCTGGCGTTTAAACCCAATATCGACGATTTACGGGAGTCACCTGCAGTTACTGTAGTTGAGGCATTGGAAAAAGATGACTTGAAACTGTTAAAAGTGGAGCCTAATCTGCAAAATGGCCATGCAGAAGATTTATCCGAATATAAAGAGGCTATTGAAAAAGCTGACATTATTGTTTATTTGGTAGCGCATAAGGAGTTTTTTTTTCAAGAAACAAATAAACCAATCTTAGATTTTTGTGGTATTACGAAAATCCAGTCTTGATATTTATGTTAAAAAAATTAAAATTAAATAAGGATAATAATGAAATAATAAGAAAGGGATTTAGTTTTTTTGTGATTAGATCTATTGGCTTACTAGCAAGTTATTTTTTTGCATTTATTATCGCAAGACAATTCGGGGCTTCAATTTATGGGATTGTAGCAATATGCTTTTCGATTTTATTATTTGCTAGTGTATTTTCTCGACTTGGGTTGGATATTAATTTGGTTAGATATTATTCGGATGGAAAAAAATGGGATGAGAGTGGATTGTTTTTACGAGTAATAATAAAGAGTTTTATTTTTTCTATTTTCATCGTTTTATTTTTATTCTTATTTAAACATCTTTTAGTTTATAAACTGTTCCAAAAACCAATTTTAAGTGTATATTTTAATTGGATTTTGTTTACAATTCCACTATGGACAATTGTCGTTGTGTCTGGCTCATTATTTCAAGCGAAGAGAAATAATAACCTTTTTGCATTTTTAAATAATCCCGGAAGGTTTCTATTTTCTATATTGTTCTTATTTATATTTTATCTTATATCAAAAGATCCAATTATAATAGTTCAAGCACATTTTTTTGGAGTATTATTACTTGCTATTATCTCTTTAATTTACTCTTTCAAATGCTTTTCAGAAATTACCTTAAAAAGCAAGTTTAACTCCTTTGTTTTTTTAAGGGAATCAATACCAATGATGGTATCAGGAGCTAGTCTTATTTTATTAGGAGGACTTGATACATTTATTCTGGGTATTTATGATAGTGAGGAAAATATTGGTGTTTATAATATATCATTAAAATTAGCCACAGTTACTTTAATATCTTTACAAGCTATAAATTCAATTTTAATGCCAAAAGTTGCCGAATCATTCAAAACAGGTGACACAAAAAGGTTTAATAAGGTAATTTCATTCTCAACTAATTTGAATTTTTTGATAACTATAATTGTAGTTATTTTTATTCTAATTTTTAGAATACAAATTTTATCTCTTTTTGGAGAGGAGTTCTTAAAAGGAGAAAGTATATTAATACTTTTATGTATTGCTCAAATCATCAATTCCTTTTCAGGATCTGTGGGAGTTATTTTGCAAATGACAGGAAATCAAATAGTTTTTCAAAATATAATTTTAATTGCACTTTTAATAAATATTTGTCTCAACTTTCTATTAATTCCAATATATGGATCATATGGGGCTGCTCTAACCACATTGATTTCAATAGCTTTTTGGAACTTCTCTGGAGCCTATTACTTAAATCGTAAACATAACATTATTAGCTACTTCAACTGTAAAAACTTAAATAATGGAAATTAAATATAAGGGAGATATTTTTCAAATGCCCGATTATATGATTGTTGGAGCCGCTAAAAGTGGCACAACATCTCTATATGAATATTTAAAATGGAATGAACAGACATTTCTTCCAAATGTTAAAGAGCCTCATTTCTTCTCTTTTTTTAACAACAAACCAAATTTTATTAGCCCCGAAAGTCTTCCAACTGTTGTGTCTTCAATAAATAAATACAGCAAACTTTTCGATAAAGCAAAAAAAAACCAGCTATTAGGTGATGCATCTCAATCTTATCTTTATAAACATAATACAGTAATTAATGCAGTAAAAGAAATATATGGAGAAAAGTCAAGAAGCATTAAAATAATCATAATATTAAGAAATCCAATTGAGCGTGCCTGGTCTCAATATTGGCATTTTAAAAAAAACTTTAATGAACCTCTAGATTTTTTAGAGGCTATTAATCAAGATACTATTGACAAAAGGCTTAAAGAAAATTGGAACATATTTTATGATTATTTAGGATTTGGCATGTATACTGATCAGATTAAATCCTTTGAATCAAACTTTGATAATGTTAAGATAATATTATTTGATGATTTGAAAATGTCTTCAGAAAACGTTTTGGCTCAGGTCTGTGAGTTCTTGGAGTTGAATTTGATTCACAGCGTTAATAAAAAGAAAAATTTCAATCCATCAGGGAAGCCCAAAAATAATCTATATGGCTTATTGTGGAAAATAAACGTGAGTAAAAATATTTTTACACCTTTTAAAGCGGTATTACCAATGGGTTTAAGGAAAAAAATAAAGAACTTACTAATGGAGAAAGCATTAGAGAAAAAATTTATGAGTGAAAAAGAAAGAGAGTATTTGAATTCAATTTATCGAGATGAAATTAAACATTTGTATAAACATATTAATAGGGAAGAAATTAAGCAATGGGTAACTTAAAATATTTATGGGCACCTTTTATTTTTTTTTTAATTACCTCTTGTTTTTTAAAAAGTAAAACAGAGATATATTTAGAAAGGGGGCTCGATATTTTGGATAATGTCATTGTGCTGAATGATGAAAGTTTTCAAAACTTTAAAATTAAAAAAGTGGGAGTCATTCGTGAAGACAATAATAACAGAAAGTTAATATTTATGATTGAAGATTACAAATCCTCAACGATAGATAATAGTTTAAAAATAAGATTATTTGCCCAAAAAGAGATTTTAAGAAAATATCATAATTCTGAAATATGGGATATAGAAATAGATGTTTTTAAAACAGGAAAATACAAATACATAATTCATGAAATTAATACTGAGATTAAAAATAGAGTTGATACTGTAAAAATTGTCTTGATAAACCAAAGCCAAAAAGCCATTAGTGACACTATAAAATTTAACAATTTATACCTTAACAATGATTGAAACTGGTGAAATATCAAAAATTGCAATAATCACCCCTGTTAAAGATGAAATAGAGAACTTAGATAGGTTTTTTAACCACATATCTCAGCTAAGTATTCCAATTTATACCTTAGTTATTGTTGAGAACGATAGCGTAGATGGAACAAAGGAATATTTAAAAAAAAAGAAAAACCCGGAAAACATTAATAATTTTGAAGTACTGAATATTAACTTTGAAGATAAATCTTATGACTTAGAATTTAAGTATGCTGAAATCATAGATAAAGGGCTCCATTATTTAAGAAAACAAAATTATTATCATGAGCTAAAATATGTTGGAATACTTGACAGTGATGTTTTCCCTGAACCGAATTATTATTCTAAGTTAATTAACTTTTTGACTAATAACCCTAAGGTTGGCATTACAAGTGGAATTATTTACACCTTACAAGGGAAGAAACATGTAGTGGCTAAAAACTGGGTAAGAGGTGGTTGTAGATTATGGAAAAAAGAATGCTTAGATCAAACCGGTTTTCCTATTGCTCCATCTCCTGATGCTATTTCTGTTGCTTTAGCTGAGATTAGTGGTTGGCGGGCTTTAACCGTTAATGATGCAAAGGTTTATTCGAGAGAAGTTGGAGAAAGAATGAAAAATTTTAAAACTTTTGGAAGTAGGGTATATTATAGGGGCAGCACTCCCTTTTTCGCAATTTTAAAGTCCTTCTACCATATTTTTATAGAATTTAGGATTAAAGTTGGTGTCGATTTCCTGAGAGGCTATTTTAATGACTTCTTTTCAAACAAACCTCGAATAGAAAACATTAAGGTAAAAGAGTATTACAGGAAATATTTATATAAAAAAATAAAAGATATATTTATACATTGAAAATCATTATCCTGATATTGTTTTTTATACTATCTGCAACCTATCATCAACCGTTGTATTTACTCATTCCATTTATAGTAGCCACCTACTTTTTCTCAACTCAAAACTTCAAGTTACTTAATAACAAATACAATAGGTTTTACTTATCTTTTTTTGTAATAATTTTAATCTTTTTCATAATTCAATCTATTTATCTGCTCAATATTGAGTGGCATTCCTTAAAGGGTTTAGCGAGATACTTTTCATATTGTCTCTTTGCAATTTTTGCCTATAAAATTTCTAACAGTGAAATAAAACACTTTTTTAAAATTATAGCAATTTTAATAATAATTATATTTCCTTTTACTTTTATGATGATTGATGAAAGTGGAGGATACAGAGGGGTCTTTAGACACTCAAATCACTTAGGTTATGTACTAACTATTCTTATATATTATTTATTTGCTCACAAACCGTTTTCTGTGTTAATAAACTATATTGTTATTATTGTGTTGGCAGGGTTACTTTTCTTTTCAAAAACCTCTGGCGCTATCTTATCTTTTGCATTGTTAATTTTTTATAATTTTATTATCTCTCAAAATATATCTATAAAACATAAGCTATTTTTTATATTTGGACCTTTACTTCTAATGGTTCCAATAGCATTTCAATTTTCAGAAAAAATTATTGAACAAATTAATTCGTTAGATTACTTAGATAAAAATTTTATCTTGCAAAGAGTTTATACGGGCAATCCAGGTGGGTATGGTTCATTTATTTGGAGGATTGTATATTGGTTACAAATACTTTTTGAATTTGCAAAAGAAACATTTTTCAATATATTTTTTGGCGTTGGCATAGACTCATTAACTAAAGGGAATATGCCTTATAGAATAATGTATACGGATCCTCATAATGATTTTTTGAAAGTTTTAGTTGAATTTGGACTAGTGGGGTTAATATTGTTTTTAAACTCTATCAAGAATATTTTTAAAATGATCAACAAAAACATCAACATATTAATTATAATCATAATACCTCTAATGTTTGACAATGCAATTGTTAACTTCTCATTTGTGCTAACACTGATGCTGTTGATTTCTTATGAATACAAAATTATTTGTTCAGAAAGGAGCAATTAACTTATTATTGCTTTACCCTTTTATATTGACACTTCCTGTTGGAACAAGCTTTACAAGCATATGTTTTGGCTTATTAACTGCATTTACACTTGTATATGGGTATTTAGAGTTTAAAACTCTAAAACTCTCTAGAAAACTCTTACTTTTTACCATTCCATTTTTTATCTACTTACTAGGAATGATAAATACTGATGACATTTCTTATGGACTAAAATTTATTTCTAGAAACACAACTATATTGCTTTTCCCTTTCATTTTTATGATCTTAAAAAAAGCAAACATACCTTTTGTACTTATTTTAAAATCTTATCTTTTAGGGTCTTTGATAAGCAGTATATATTTGATAGGACTTTTTATTTATAATTTTAATTTGGGACTCAAATTTTATGTAGTTGTAACAATGGATATATTTCATTCTACATATTTAGGAATGTACTTTGTATTAGCTGCAGTAATTGCCTTAAATTTTTATTTTCAAGAAAAAAAGAAGACATTTTTATTTTTATTTTTATTTTTTTTATTTTCATCAATATTGACGGGGTCGAGAATTATATTTATAGCTGCATTTTTGACTACAATCTTCTCTTGCCTCTATTTAACGCCCAAGAAATATTTATATTTAGTAATTATTTTTGTTTTTTCCATCTTTTCTTTGATAATTTTATTTGTCCCGGCAATTAAAGAAAAATTTAATCAATTTTCAAGCCTTGAAAAACTTACATTTGATAAAGAAAACTATCATAGTCTATCATCAAGGTTAGCTAAAATCGAAGCATCAATTAAGGTAATTAATAAATTCCCATTGTTTGGTACCGGAACAGGAGACTTACACAAAGAGCTAATTACTGAATACAAAAAAATGGACTTTACAATGGGTTATAAAAAAAGGTATAATCCCCATAATCAATATTTGGACAATTTAGTTAGAAATGGAATTATTGGAGGAGGCATTTCACTATTATGCTTTTATCTTATACCTTTCATTATAGCAATTAGAGCAAAAAACAAACTTTTATTAAGTTTTATTATAATTGTTAGTATTGTTAGTATAACAGAATCCATCCTTGATGTCCATAGGGGAATTGTTTTTTATGGATTTTTTCTTAGCTTTTTTTCTTTATTAAAAAATCAGAATATTGAAAGTAATAAAAAATAACCAACTTTTAAGCAATAAGTTTATAGCCATTATATTACTGGTTGCTTTCTTTTTTATTGAGGCCTTCAGTAAATATATACTTATTATTGAAGGACATCCTTCATCAATTACCAAAATTATAAAAGCATTTGTTTTCTTTTTCTTTTTCTTTTTTATAATAAAAAAAAATAAATCTTTTATGTGGATTTGCATCCTAACCTTAACTTTTTTAATAGGTCAATTTTTTTTACATAACAATTTTACAAAAGATGCTCTTTTAAATTTTTCTCGACATATATTCCCTTTATTGATGCTGTTTTTCTTCAGAGAAACAAAAAATAAAAACAGCTTAATCTTGTTAAATTTTTTTGAAATACTTTTAACAATAAACGCTATTTTTATATTGGCAGGTTTTTTTTTTAAAATTCCGCTAGCTGAGACTTATACATATGGTTCACGTTTTGGCTACAATGGGTTTTTTATAAACTCAACAACAGGTTCCTATGTTTGCTTAGTTGGTTTAATTCATTTTATTTTGAAGTATAAAAAAAGGCTTTTTAAACAAATACATTTTCTTGTTTTTTTAATTTCACTTTTTTTAGTTGGCACAAAAATTATTTACTTATCTATAGTGATGTTAGGGTTTTTCTATTTACATTACTATGTCAAACTAAAATTTAAAAAACCCTTATATATACTTTTATTGACTTTAGGAGCATTAGGGTTCTTTATTGCTTTTTTTAAAATTGGCATTTTCAATGAAATTAGACAAGATAAGGGTTTGTTTTCAGCAATATTTTCTTTTAGGAATGAATTATTATTCAATGATACAATCCCATATATTAAAGAAAACTGGACATTCATAAACTATTTATTTGGTGGCGTTGAAGACTTTAAATTAAGATCTGAATTTGGCTTTATAGATGTTTTCTTTTTCTTTGGAATAGTTGGAGGCATTATATATTTATATTTATTTTATAAAGCTTTTGTTACTTTTGACTTAAACAAAAAAAACTCAATTATTTTACTTTACTTATTAGTCATAATATTTGTTGCGGGTAATTTTTTCAGTTACGCAACGCTTCCTATATATATCTTAATCTTAAGAGAAAGCTTCAATATTTATTCTAAAAAGAATATATATATCACTAACACCTCAATTTAATAAAAAGAGTGTTTATTTCTCCTCAATTACCCCTACTTTTGCCCCTGAATTTTTAAATGCACCATGAGCCCTAAAATCAGTTTGTTAAAAACCAATATTCACAACCTCTCCATGCAGGATACGCTGGCATTGGTTGAGCAGGCTATTGCAGAAAACAAGCAACTACACCATATGGTAGTGAATGCCGGCAAACTGGTAACACTTCAAAAAGACAATGAACTCCGCGAAAGCGTCAATAGTGCCGATATTATCAACGCAGACGGGCAGGCTGTTGTCTGGGCATCAAAGTTTCTGGGTGTGCCCCTTAAAGAGCGCGTAGCGGGTATTGACTTAATGGCAAGCCTGGTGGAACTGGCACACAAGAAAAATTATAAAATATACCTGCTTGGTGCAAAAGAAGAGATTGTTTCCAAATTGGTCAATATTTACAAAGAAAAATACAATCCCTCCATCATTGCCGGCTACAGAAACGGCTATTTTTCTGAAGAGGAAGAATGTGATGTTGTGAATGATATCGTCAATTCGGGTGCTCAAATGCTCTTTGTTGCTATCACTTCGCCAAAAAAAGAAAACTTCCTTCACAAACACAAAACAGCACTTTCCAAAGTCAATTTTATTATGGGCGTAGGCGGCAGCTTTGACGTCTTTGCCGGAAAAACCAAACGGGCTCCGCTCTGGATGCAAAAAATAGGTATGGAATGGTTCTATCGCTTTCTGCAAGAGCCCAAAAGAATGTGGAAAAGATACCTCGTGGGCAATACAAAATTCTTATTTTTGGTGCTTAAAGAAAAATTACGAAAGGACAACTCAAAGTAGTTAAAGTTATTTTTCTTTAAAGAGAATTTCTATCAATTAAATATAGACCCCGAAGAAGCCCCTCTCCTTTGGAGAGGGGTTGGGGTGAGGAATATGAAAATAGCAGTAATAGGAACAGGCTATGTGGGCCTCGTGACAGGCACCTGCCTGGCAGAAACAGGAAATGAAGTGGTATGCGTTGATATAGATGCAGAAAAGGTACAACGCATGAAAAACGGCGAAGTGCCCATTTATGAACCACACCTTGACATTCTTTTTGACAGAAATATTCAGGCCGGTCGCCTTACATTTACCACCTCCCTGGAAGAAGGTTTATCACACGGTGATATTATTTTTCTGGCCTTGCCTACTCCCGAAGATGAAGACGGCTCGGCTGATTTGAAATATGTGTTGGGTGTGGCTGATGAAATTGGTAAAAAGATTACTTCTTATAAAGTGATTGTTGACAAAAGCACCGTTCCCGTGGGGACTTCAGACAAAGTACACAAGGCAATTTCAAAAAACGTAAAATGCGAATTTGACGTGGTTTCCAATCCTGAATTTCTCAGGGAGGGTTTTGCGGTTGATGACTTTATGAAACCTGAACGAATCATTGTGGGTTCAAGCAGCGAACGCGCAACGGCTTTGATGAAAAAACTATACAGCCCCTTTGTGCGATCCGGAAACCCCATCATCATTATGGATGAACGTTCAGCGGAACTTACCAAATATGCATCCAATGCGTTTCTGGCCACAAAAATTACCTTCATGAATGAAATTGCCAACTACTGTGAACTCGTGGGAGCAGATGTTGATAAAGTGCGCATTGGAATGGGAACAGATTCCAGAATAGGCAAGCGATTCCTTTTCCCGGGAATAGGGTATGGAGGTTCTTGTTTCCCAAAAGACGTAAAGGCGCTGCACAAATCAGGAAAAGATGAAAATCACGACTTTAAGATTTTAAACGCAGTTCTTGATATAAACAAAAAGCAAAAAACCATTCTTATCCCTAAAATCGAAAAATTCTTTGACGCAGACCTAAAAGATAAAAAAATAGCCGTGTGGGGCTTGGCTTTCAAACCTGAAACAGATGACATCAGGGAAGCACCTGCGTTGGATATCATTGAAGTTTTGCTTAAAAAAGGAGCAAAAATCACCGCTTTCGATCCGGAAGCGATGCCAAACGTTGAGAAAAAACTAGGCAACCAAATTGAATATGCGACATCTATGTATAAAACCCTTGAAAATGCAGATGCACTTATAATCTGTACGGAATGGAGCATATTCAGAACACCTGATTTTGATAAAATAAAAAAATACCTTAACAACAAGGTTATTTTTGACGGCAGGAATTTATATGAGGTCAATGAAATGAAAGAGATGGGTTTTAACTATTTTTCAATCGGGCGATAAATGAACAAAAGGGTTTTAATTACAGGTGCAGCAGGATTTTTGGGCTCCCATTTGTGTGACAGGTTTATAAAAGAGGGCTATCACATAATCGGGATGGACAATCTTATTACCGGAGACCTAAAAAACATAGAACACCTTTTTAAAAACCCGTCTTTTGAGTTTTATCATCATGATGTCACAACCTTTGTTCATGTTCCCGGAAAGCTCGACTATATTCTTCATTTTGCCTCCCCGGCCAGTCCCATAGATTATTTAAAAATTCCGATACAAACTTTAAAGGTGGGTTCTTTGGGCACACACAACCTTTTGGGCCTTGCCAAAGAAAAAAATGCCAGAATTCTCATTGCCTCCACTTCTGAAGTATATGGAGACCCTGAAGTACATCCGCAAACAGAAGATTATTATGGCAACGTGAATACCATCGGTCCGCGTGGGGTTTATGACGAAGCCAAGCGCTTTCAGGAATCCATCACGATGGCATACCATCGTTTTCACGGGCTTGAAACACGTATAGCAAGAATTTTCAACACATACGGCCCCAGAATGAGACTTAATGACGGGAGGGTTATTCCCGCATTCATCGGCCAGGCATTGCGGGGTGAAGATTTAACGGTGTTTGGAGACGGAAGCCAGACGCGTTCTTTTTGTTATGTAGATGATCAGATAGAAGGCCTTTACAGATTGTTGTTGAGTGATTTTTCAGACCCGGTGAATATTGGCAACCCGGAAGAAATAACGATACTTGATTTTGCTGATGAAATCATAAAGCTCACAGGAACCCACCAAAAAATCATATTTAAACCCTTACCCAAAGATGACCCGATGCAGCGTCAGCCTGACATTACCAGGGCTAAGGAAATTCTTGGATGGACACCCAAAGTTTCACGGGCTAAAGGGATGAAGAATACCTATGACTACTTTAAAGGCTTGACAAAAGAAGAGCTTGAGAAAAGTGAGCATAAGGATTTTTCAAAACACATAAGAAAATAATATGTTGTTTAAAAGAGGAAGATATTCAGGCTATTTGAGGCCCATTTCATATATAATTGACTTGGTCGTTATTAACTTTCTGGCCTATATTATGTTCTTTGGATATGAAATGAACCTGAATTTCATTCTTTTTATTTCACTAACCTGGATAGTTCTGTCCCTGAAATCTAACTTTTATGAGATCTACCGATTCACACAGGTTGTGAAAATATTTTCACTCATTGGGAAGCAAATGGTTCTTTTCATTCTTATTGTTTTTGCTTTTTTTGGGTATTATAAGTACGGCACCGTAGATTCAGCAATGGTATTAAGATATGTATTTTTATCATTTCTTTTTATTACTGTTTTTAAGTTAACCATATACTACTTACTAAAAAAATACCGAACGCTCCTTGGAGGGAATTATCGAAATACGGTCATTATTGGTAAAAACAAAAAAACAGCACAACTTGAGAAGTTTTTTAAAGACAATCCCGAATATGGCTACCAGCTGCAAAAAGTTTTTGACTTGCGCGGTGATGCTAAAGTTCAAATAGAAGATTGTTTTGAATACATTCAAAAAAATGAGGTAGACGAAATTTACTCCTCAGTCGGGGAACTGACAAACAAGGAAATTTTAATGTTGATTGATTTTGCGGACAACAATCTGAAAATCTTAAAATTTCTACCTGACAATAAAGAGATTTATACCAAAAAACTGGAGTATGACTACTATGGGTATTTGCCCATACTTTCACTTCGCAAAATTCCTATTCAGGAACCTCTCAACCTTTTTATGAAGCGTGTTTTTGATATAATTGTTTCTGTATTTGTGATTGTTGGCCTTTTATCATGGTTGACTCCCATTTTAGCCATTCTAATTAAACTGGACTCCAAGGGGCCTGTTTTTTTCAAACAAAAGCGAAATGGCCTGGACTATGAAGAATTTTACTGTTATAAGTTTCGCTCAATGAAGCCAAATCCCGTAGCCGATTTATATCAGGTTACCAAAGACGATAAACGGATTACCAGAATTGGGAAGCTTCTACGCAAAACAAGTATAGATGAATTACCACAATTCATCAATGTATTAAAAGGTGACATGTCTGTTGTGGGTCCTCGCCCACATATGGTAAGCCACACCCATATGTATGCAGAGCGCATTGATAAATTTATGGTGCGGCACTTTATCAAGCCCGGCATTACAGGGCTGGCTCAGGTGAGTGGCTATCGTGGTGAAGTGGAGACAGACGATGATATTATCAACCGCGTGCGTCTCGATATTTTCTATCTTGAAAACTGGTCATTGCTCCTCGACCTTAAAATTGTTTTTCAAACAATCTATAATGCCTTGAAAGGGGAAGAAAAAGCATATTAAACAGCTTCAATATGCATTAAAAGTTTTTCAAACTGGATGTTGAAATCAAAGTGTCTTTTTGCAATTTCATTTATATGATTTGAATCGGGTAACTTTTTATTGTCTTGCTTTATATCCCGAATCAATTGCTCTAACTCAGTTTTAAAATTGCTTTTAATAACAAAACCAAGTTCAAGTTGTTCAACCAATAATGCTCCTTCTCCCTCTGAAAAATATACTACCGGAATACCCAAACGGCTCAACTCAAATATTTTTGAAGGCACAGAGCCGTATATCCTGTTCACAAGAGGAATCAACGCAAGGTCATAGTTCACTAATGTTTTGTCAAGTTCGCTTTTTTTCAAAACACCATAATATCTTATTTTTGGGTTTGAATGTGCTATTTGAGAAATATTTTTAGCTTCAGGTCCGTCACCGTAAATGGAGATTGAAACTCCATCTGGAACGTTTAAACTTTTAAGCAAATTTGAAATTCCTTGTGCCACCCCCAGCAAGCCGGCATAGACTATTTTTAGTTCATTTGAGGGCGGCTTGGCCTTTGATGTACAGGTTGGGTTGTCTTGTGGGAAATTTCGATAAAGAAAGAAATTTTTAGACGGAAAATCTACTTTAATGTGAGTCATTATTTCTTCAGACTGTCCGAGTATTAAATCGGATTTTCTATAGCAGTATTTTTCAATGTTTTCCAATATGTTATAATAAAACCCCTTTTTTAATATTCCCATTTCAAGTCCTGCAAGCGGCCACAAATCTGAAACATTGAGCACTATTTTTTTTCGCTTCAAGCGCGAAATAAAAACACCGGTAAAACCTATAAAAAGTGGAGACATTTGAACAAAAACTACAGGGGAAAGTTTTTTAAACAACACAAACCAAAACAAGCTGAAGCAGAAACTCAGCATAGAGAAAAGCCGTATAAACTTTGAAGAGGAATTGCTGGGCATATGCCACAAGCGATAAATTGTTAAAGACCCTTTCCTTTCCTTGTCAAACAACTTACCCCGATAGTTTTTAAAAACTTTTCCAAGCGGATAACTGGGTAAAGGGCAAATGACGTTCACAACATAACCGTTGTCAACAAACGCATCAACCATTGCAGAAATGCGGTTTGAGGCCGCACCGCTCTCCGGCTGAAAATAATTGGTGATGATGGTTATTTGCTTACTCATTGACCAAAGTTGTAAATTGCTTTAACTTGCCCCTGCGACTCCTGTCAAGTGCTTCCACGCGATTTAAAGTAAGATTTAAGCCCGTTCCAAGATATTTCTCAAGAGCGTTTTCAATGTCTCCTTCTTCTTTTTTGCTTAACGGAATTCGGGAAGTGTATGTAATTTCAAAAGTATCAGTTTTGGTTTGTACTACCACAAATTCAGTGACATTACTGTTGTCTTCAATAATGCTTTTGGTGACGTAATAAAATGTAAGTCCCGGTACTTTTTTTCCGTCGGGAAGCATTGCTACATCGTTGGTTCTGCCGGTGAGTGATTTTAGAATGGGTTTTTTAAGTGTTCCGTTGGGATCAAAACTTCCCCAGTCACCGATATCATATCTGATAAAGGGATGCGCCTTGTTGTATAGTGATGTAATGACAATCCTGCCATCTTCACCCACAGATACCGGCCGGTTGTTATTATCCAGAATTTCAACAAACAAGGTTTCGGAATTAACGATAAAATCATCATTCTTATCAGTATAAGCAATCAAATCAAGTTCTGAAGCTCCATATTCGTTGACGACGGGAACTCCCAGCCATGTTTTGAGCAGTTTTTTATCACTTTCATACAGCATTTCAGAAGTGACCATACACACTTTCAACGTTGGGCAGACGTCTTTAAGAATCACATTTTTATGCTGAAGGAATTTTGCAAACAGTACAATTGAACTGGTATATCCGTTGATATAATCAAAAGGCATTTTGGTAAACTTTTGAAAAAACTGTTCCAGCTTTTTGTCTGAAAGGTCAAAAATAGGGAACCGGTATCTGTTGCTTAGGGAGTCTTTTAAACGTTCTTTTTGATACCCCACAAAATCCAAAGGGATGCCATAAAATCGAGCCTGAAACGATTTTTTCAAATCAATGTCATGCCAGGCAAACCGGTCTTGAATCACAGCCCAGGTAAGCGCGTGACAAAATTTGTCCTTGGCAAAAATAAAGGGATGCCCACCTGAACCCGATGTTTTATTGATATACACGTTCTTCTTGGAATACCCTTTTGAAAGCCTGTTTTCAAGCGGTTGTTGCAAGTCGCCCTTAGTCAGCACAGGAATTGAATTCCAGTTATTAAGACCTATTCCTTTGGCCAGTGCGGCATAAAAGGGGTTGTTCTTGAGATGAAAACGAACGATTTCCTGTTTTCTTTTTTCTAAATCACCTTCAAATTCACTATCACTAAGAGATTGAATTTCTTTCAAATGACGTGTTGCGTCCCCCATGGGAAAACCTTTGAAACGCAATGTGAAATCAAATAAATTCAACACTAAAAAATTAGTAGGACAAGTTACAAACAATTATTTTTGAAGTTACAATTCACACTTTAAAAAAAACTACCATGAACATCCTGATTCTAGGTTCCGGAGGAAGAGAACACGCTTTTGCACATCAAGTCACTAAGAGCTCGCATTGCAGTAAACTTTATGTAGCACCGGGAAATGCCGGCACCTCTCAGATTGCTGAGAATGTGAATATGGATGTAAATGATTTTGAAGCCATTAAAGAGTTTGTACTGAAAAACAAAGTGGGAATGGTCATTGTGGGCCCTGAAGATCCACTTGTTAAAGGAATTGTTGACTTTTTTCAGAATCATGTAGAATTAAAAAACACCACGATCATTGGTCCTGCAAAAGAAGCGGCCCAACTGGAAGGAAGCAAAGAGTTTGCCAAGGAGTTTATGGATGAGTTCAAAATCCCCACGGCTTCCTATGAAAGTTTTACGAAAGAAACCCTCATCAAAGGGCTTCAGTATATTGAAAAAAATCCTTCACCCTATGTTTTAAAAGCCGATGGTCTCGCTGCCGGAAAAGGTGTCGTAATCCTAGAAACCGCCGATGAGGCCAAAGCAGAATTGCAGAAGATGTTGGTCGATGAAAAATTTGGAGCAGCAAGTAAAACGGTTGTGATTGAACAGTTTTTAAAAGGAATTGAACTCTCAGTGTTTGTTTTAACCGATGGAAAGAACTACAAAATATTACCTACAGCCAAAGATTACAAGCGCATCGGTGAAGGCGACACCGGTCTCAACACTGGCGGTATGGGAGCCATTTCACCTGTACCATTTGCTGATGAAGTATTGATGAAAAAAATTGAAGAAAGAATCGTAAAGCCAACGGTCAGCGGTATTCAAAAAAGAGCAATGAATTATAAAGGTTTTGTTTTTATCGGTTTGATTAAAGTGGGTGACGAGCCTTATGTAATAGAATACAACGTGCGGATGGGTGACCCCGAAACGGAAGTAGTCCTGCCCCGCATAAAAACCGATTTGGTTTCATTGCTGGATGCTACGTTTAAACAAAAACTTGCCAAACACACGCTCGAAATTGATGAACGGGCAGCCACGACCGTAATGCTTGTTTCAGGTGGCTATCCTGAAGCATATGAAAAAGGGAAAGAAATTATCGGAATAGAAGAGGTTGAAAACGCAATTGTATTTCACGCCGGGACAACAGAAAAGAATGGAAAAGTTGTCACAAACGGAGGGCGTGTCCTTGCAATAACCTCACTGGACACTAGCTGGCAAAAGGCACTAAAAAAATCCTTTCAAAATGTTGAAAAAATTCATTTTGAAAGGATGTATTATCGCAAAGACCTGGGGTTTGACCTGCTTTAATCAGTAAGGGTACTTACCCAAGATAAGAGTGGGATGTTGAAGAACGATCCTCATCACCATCTTCGTTGTATTTTTTAAGTTGTTTTAACCAGAATATCATAGCCGCAAAACCAATAATGACAAATATCCAGTTTAAGGCATTTGCCAGAAACCAGCTATCTAATTCAAGTGTGCGCACAGCATCCAATGGGCTTGTTAAGATAGCCTCTGTAACCGATTCAATTCCTAAAAAAAAGTCTCTTAAACTCATTCCTTTTGTTTTTTCTATTGCAAAAGTATAAAATTAAAAACAATACCTTTTTATAAAATGTGTTTTTTTAAGGTGTGGAGGTATCGACTTACAAAAATTATCAAAAAAATAAATTAACTTTAACTGATGTTAACCGGTATATTCAACAAAGACAAACCCATTATTTTCCTTGCAGTCTCTTTCTTTATGGGGTTGTTTTATTGTTATTATGCATTTTATGAATTTCCCGGCTCATTAACGTTACAGGATATTTTGATAAAAACAGCTATACTGGCAGTCTATATCCTGGCAATGCTATTGCTCGATTTTATTGGCAGAAAGAATAACATTTCCAAACTTAACACCTATAAAATTGCATTTTTCGCCCTGGTAACTGTCATGATTCCTCAGTCGTTTTTGACAGAGCAAGTGGTTGTTTCCGGTTTTTTGATTTTGTTGGCACTGCGCAGGATTATAAGTTTACGCTCCGGAAAAGAAATGCAAAAGAAAATCCTCGATGCCTCCCTCTGGATTTCTCTGGCTTCATGTTTTTATTTTTGGTCATTTTTATTTTTTGCGGTGCTGTTTGTAGGCATTTTTATCTATGCCCGGAGTAATTTCAAAAACTGGATGGTGCCTCTTGTGGGCATGGCAGCAGTTATTACGCTCTCAAATGTGTATACACTTTTAGTTCAGGATGCTTTTTATACCCCACTCGACTGGGTAAGGCCTGCAGGATTTGATTTTACATTTTACAATGACCTCAAATTTGTGATGCCCATCACGTTGTTAATCTCCATTACCCTCTGGGCTCTTGCAGCCTTGTTTTTAAAGTATAAAAAGAAAAGCTTAAAAAATAAGCAAACCACAACATTGGTAATACTTTCTCTTGCTGCTGCTGTTGCAATTCCGGTATTGACACCGGTGAAACAAGGCTCAGAATTGTTCTTTTTTGCCATCCCTTTTTCAATTTTACTCGCTAATTATTTTGAAACCTCTAAAGAAAAAATTTTTAAGGAGGTGTTATTTTGGGCACTGTTTTTAACACCTTTTGTTATCCTTTTTATGCAATGATCCCTTCTTTGAGCCAAATAGAAAATCAGCTGAAAAACCGATGGAAATACCCATACAACTGGTATAAAAAACAAAACGATCACTGGGATAAAAGCACTAATTTTATTTATGAAATCCCAGAATGGGAGCCACTTATCAAGGCCATTGCAAGTACAGTAAGCATTCACAAATTTGATAAAAAAGAATGTTTTTACTATGCCATCAACCGCTGGTATAACTTTTGGAGTTCAGTAGCTGTTGAAGAAATATTTTGTTCC
This sequence comes from uncultured Flavobacteriaceae bacterium, assembly GCA_963975935.1. GTDB lineage: Bacteria > Bacteroidota > Bacteroidia > Flavobacteriales > Flavobacteriaceae > Planktosalinus. Next base: position 84,203 of record CAXBIQ010000001.1, on the reverse strand, counting down.
CTTCCGGAGGTTGAGCCTGCAAAAAACATCATGAATAAACGTGTTGACTTTACAATAAAAGGCATTCCGTTTGACCATAAAACATCTGTTTTCCCAAAAGGGTTTAAAAATAATTATGCTTTCGCGAAAGCGCACAAAGAAAAGCTCCTCTACTGGCTTTATTCAAACCAGAGTCAGGAGGGCAGAAAGCATCTTGCAAACCGGTTGTTTATAATCGTTTATGCTGAAGACGGGCATCACTGGAAATTAAAAGCAGAAATTTCACTTTTACACAAAGCCATTTCCAATTATGTTGCTACTTTTGACGCAAACCAATTGACACACCTCAGTTTTCCCGAAAAAGAGGAAGCTCTTTCTGACATTATCTGGGTAGAAAAATGAATTACATCGGCTCCAAACATAAACTCAACCCCTGGATTTTAGAAACCATTTCCAGCGTTATTTCCATGCCACTGCAGGAGACTGTTTTTTGTGATCTCTTTGCGGGAACCGGAGCTGTGGGAAGAAATTTTAAGACGCTTGTAAAACGCGTGATAGCAAACGATATCGAATTCTACAGTTATATTTTGCTTCAAAATTATATAGGAAACCACAAACCTTTGGATTTTGAAAAATTTATTAAGGAACTCAATGAGCTCCCCGGAAAGAAAGGCTTTGTTTTTGAAAATTATTCAGAAGGCGGTAGCGCCGGCCGGCTTTATTTTTCCGAAGAAAACGGAAAGAAAATAGACGCCATGCGCACTCAAATAGAAAATTGGAAAAACGGTAATGTCATTGACCAATCGCTTTATTATTTCCTTTTGGCCTCGCTGATTGAAAGTGCCGACAAGGTGGCCAATACAGCATCTGTTTATGGTGCCTATTTGAAAAAAATAAAAAAATCGGCCGAAAAGCCTCTTGTGTTACAACCGGCAATTTTCGAAACTACAGAAAATTCACATCTTGTTTTTCAGGCAGACGCAAACCTTCTGATCAAAGAAATTGAGGGTGATATTCTGTATCTTGATCCTCCATACAATGCCAGACAATATGGGGCCAATTATCATCTTTTGAATACCATTGCAAAATATGATACCTTTGTACCCCAAGGAAAAACCGGTTTGCGCTCTTACGAAAAAAGCAGTTATTGCAAAAAAGGCGAAGTGGCAAAATCTTTTGAGGCTCTGATTGCAGATGCACAGTTTAAGTTTGTGTTTTTGAGCTATAACAATGAAGGCCTGATGTCACAAAAGGAAGTGGAAACCATTATGAAGCGATATGGAACGTATACATTAAAAACAAAAAAATACCAGCGTTTCAAAGCAGACAAAACAACAAGCCGAAACCACAAAGCAGACGCAACAGTAGAATACTTACACATTTTAGAAAAACAATAAATCATGTTTACAGAAAAAGCCAATAAAATTTTTCAGGAAGTCATCAGCAAATATCATATTATCAACGATGTTGATCAGCCGTTTACAAATCCGTATGATAAAAATGCTCAATTAATAGAACATTTACTTTACAGAAAATGCTGGATTGACACGGTCCAATGGCATTATGAAGACATCATTCGTGACCCGAATATTGACCCGGTAGCAGCTTTAACATTAAAACGAAAAATTGATGCTTCAAATCAGGACCGAACTGACACGGTAGAATATATTGACAGTTATTTTCTGGATAAGTACAAAAATGTGGAAGTCAAAAAAAATGCAAAAATCAATACCGAAAGCCCTGCGTGGGGTGTTGACCGCCTTTCAATCCTGGCGTTAAAAATTTACCACATGGATGAAGAAGCAAACAGGGAAGACGCCTCAGCAGAATATCGCCTGAAATGTAAAGAAAAACTCGACGTACTTCTTGAGCAACGCATAGATTTATCAACGGCCATCGACCAATTGTTAGAAGATATCGCCAAAGGTGACAAATACATGAAAGTTTACAAACAAATGAAAATGTATAACGACGACGAGATGAATCCCGTGTTGCGTAAAAAGTAATTTAGATTTTAGATGTCAGACATAAGACATGGGATATCCGGGAGAAAAATGAAATATAATTAAAAAATCATTGCGGCCATAAACCCGGAATCGAAACTTTAAACTTTAAACCCGAAACGTTGAACACCAAACCCACCCACATACTTGTAATAAGACTTTCTGCGCTGGGAGATGTGGCGATTAGTGTCCCGGTGTTGCGGGTGTTGTGTGCAACTTATCCGCAATTAAAAATCACGTTTTTATCCAAGCCCTTTCACAAACCGCTGTTTGATGAATTACCAAATGTAACGTTTTACCCGGCTGAGGTAAAAGACAGGCATAAAGGTGTTGGCGGGCTTTTAAAATTAGCGAAATCACTCAGAGAGGAAGGTATTGATGGTGTGGCAGACATTCACAATGTGCTGCGATCAAAAATAATGGATGCTTATTTTAAAATGAAAGGCATTCCTGTAGCTAAAATTGATAAAGGCCGTGCCGAAAAAGCCGCCCTTACGAGGGAGAAGAATAAAATTTTCAAATCCCTTAAAACTACAGTGGAACGGTATGCCGATGTATTTGAAAAACTGGGATTTCCGGTGGATATGGATCAACATGAGTTTCCCGCGCGCAAGGAAATTCCGCCAAAAGTGATTCCGCTATTTGACCAAACGTATAAAAAACACATAGGCATCGCTCCGTTTGCTGCTCACGAGGGAAAGATGTATCCACTGGATTTAATGGAAGAAGTAATCGCGCAACTCGACAGAGAAAAAAACACCCAAATGTTTCTTTTTGGTGGTGGTAAAGAAGAAGTTGAAGCGTTAAAAGCAATCGCACAAAAAGATACTTCGGTCACAAATTTAGCAGGTGAGTTATCATTTGATCAGGAGCTGGCGATGATTTCAAATCTAGACGCCATGCTGGCAATGGATAGTGGTAATGCACATTTGTCTGCCATTTATGGGGTCCCTACAATCACATTATGGGGGGTTACACATCCGTATGCCGGGTTTTATCCTTTTGGGCAACCGGCTGAAAACGCATTGCTTGCTGACAGAGAGAAATTTCCTTTAATTCCCACATCCATTTATGGGAACAAACTTCCTGAAGGATATGAAAAGGCAATGGAAAGCATTTCGCCCGAAACAGTGGTTGAGAAATTGAATTCTATTCTGTTTTCATCTTTAAATTCCTAAAAAAGGTTCCAATTCCAACACCTATCAATAATTTTTTATTTCTTATTGTTACCATTTTTAAAGTTTTTAAACATCGTCATAATCTATTTTTAAAACAGAGGAGGTGGGTTGTGCCTGGCAGGTTAAGACAAGGCCTTCTTCAATTTCTTCATCGGTAAGTATTTGGTTTTTGCGCATTTGGGCAGTGCCTTCTTTAATGCGCGCAATGCAGGTACTGCAAATACCGCCCTGACAAGAATAAGGAGCATCAAGGTCTTGTTCCAAAACCGTTTCAAGCACGGTTTTGTTTTGTTGCATTACAAAGGTGGTTTCCTCATCATCAAGCATTACCGTGAGGATTGTATTTCCTTCTTCAAGTCCTTCAATCACTTCGGGTTCTGCTGAGGTTGAAAAGAGTTCAAAATAGATGTTCTCTTTGGAAACGCCATTTCCCAAGAGGGTTTCTTTGACCTCGTCAATCATGGGTTCGGGCCCGCAGAGAAAATAGCTGTTAAAAGTTAAATGCTTGTACTTGTTTTTGAGAAAATAATTGACAATGGCTGTGCTAATGCGGCCAAACTGATACGCATCAACTTGTTTTCTGCTGTAAACAAACTCCAGGAAAAAACGTTCAGGATGTGCGAGCTGCAAGTCCATAAGTTGCTTTATGAAGATGGTGTCTTCAGGTGATTTGTTTCCGTAAACGAGCAAAAACTTGCTTTCAGGTTCCTGTTCCAAAACCGTTTTAAGGATGGACATAACGGGGGTAATACCACTTCCGGCGGCAAAAGCAGCATAGGTGTTTTTGTTGTTTGCGTTAGGGGTAAGAACAAATTTGCCTTCCGGAGGAAGCACTTCAAGACTATCGCCTTCACGCAATTCACGATTGGCATAAACCGAGAAAGCACCACCCTGAACCTCTTTTACAACGACTGAAAGTTTTTCGCTTTGCGGTGTGGAGCATAAGGAATAAGCCCTTCTTATGTTCTTACCGTTAATGGTTTTTTCAAGGGTAATATATTGGCCGGCTTTAAATTTAAAATCTTCTTTTAGGCTGTCAGGAACTCCAAAATGCAAGGACACAGCGTCTGGTGTTTCTCTGATAATTTTGTGAAGGGTAAGCGTGTGAAATTTTGCCATTCTTTTTTACGCAAAAATACAATCTTGTTTTAAAAAAGACACCCTCTTAAAAAACTTTATATTTTAAAGGCTCTGGACGGTTGAATATTACTGATTTAAATTTTAAGCAGAGTTTTCTCTTTTTTTCAAAAAGAAACGTATTTTTACACCTGCCTTTTGTTTTTCTACATACTAAAACGTAAGGTTTTTAGTTACTTATCTTAAATAAACGTTATTGGTTTGAATAGCATATATAAATTTTCAATTTTCATATTTGTCATTGTAATGGTTGCCTCTTCTTGTTCGCGAAAGAAGAGCACGTTTATGACTAGAAATTATAGGGCTGTAACCGCAGAGTTTAATGCGATATACAATGGAGATGTTGCTTTAGAGCAAGGAAAACGCACCATAACCCAAAACGTCAGGGACGATTATTTTGAAATTCTCCCGGTAGAGCGTATCGAATTGAAAGATGAAATACAGCTTCCCGGAGAAGCCGGAAACGCTGATTTTGAACGTGCTGAAGAAAAAGCTGTTAAAGCCATCCAGAAACACTCCATTTATTTTGACGGAAAAGAACACAACCCTCAGATTGATGAGGCTTATATGCTTTTGGGCAAAGCCCGTTATTATGATTCGCGGTTTATCCCTGCACTGGAAGCTTTTAATTTTATTCTCCACAGATACCCCACCAGCAATAGCATTAATACGGCAAAAATATGGCGGGAAAAGACAAACATAAGATTGGAAAACGAAGATGTTGCCATTAAAAACCTCAAAGAGCTTTTTGAACAGGCTAAGCTTGAAGATGAAGAATTTGCAGATGCTTCTGCAATGATGTCGCAGGCATATATCAATCTTGAATCTCCTGACAGCGCATTGGTACACATCAAAAATGCCGCTGATTATACCAAAAATGATGAGTTAAAAGGAAGGTTTTTATTTATCAAAGGCCAGATATATAATATTCTTGAAGAAAAAGACAGTGCAAATCTGGCGTTTCAGGAAGTTATTGAACTCAACAGAAAAACACCAAGGGTATATATGATCAATGCCCATATGGAAAAAGCAAAGAACTTTGATTATGAGAAGGATGATGCCCTTGCCTTACAGGAACACCTTTTTGAATTGGAAGAAGACAGGGAAAACCGCCCTTTTCTCGATAAAATACACCATCAGCTGGGCATGCATTACCTGCAGAGGGACAGTATTGAGGCTTCAATAGCACAATTCAATAAATCAATAAAAGAGTACAAACAAAATCAGCGTTTGCAGGCCTTGAACTATGCCACTTTGGGCGATATTCATTTTGACAAAGCCGAATATAAAATAGCAGGAGATTATTTTGACAGTACCCTGCAGCGAATGGTTGAAAATACAAGGGACTATCGCCGAATCAAAAAGAAAAGAGACAATCTTGAGGATGTTATCAGGTATGAAGATGTTGCCACAAGAAATGATAGTATTATAACCCTTGTAAACATGACCGAGGGAGAGCGCCTGGCATATTTTACAGAATACACACGCCAGTTAAAGGAAGCAGCAATTGAAGATTCGATTGCAAGTGTAAAAGAACAGGAAGGCATTCGTGATAATGAGTTTTTTAAAGGGAATAAAAGAAACGAAGAAAGAACCGGCGGCACTTTTTATTTTTACAATTCCACTGCTGTAGCTTACGGAAAACAGGAATTCAGGAAACAGTGGGGAAATCGTGAGCTGGAAGATGACTGGCGCAGATCAAACAAAAACACAGTAAGCAGTTCAGGAACAGACGATGCCGTGACAACAACCTCAGGAACCCCAATTTCAGAAAATGAAGCTTTTTTGCCCGAAACGTATCTGGCACAAATCCCTACAGATCAAAAAATAATAGACAGTATTGTGGGCGACCGTAACATGGCCTATTATCAGCTGGGGCTCATTTACAAAGAAAAATTCAGGGAATATAACCTTGCCGTGAATCGTTTGGAAAAACTCTTGACTTTTCAACCTGAAGAGCGTCTTGTAGTTCCTGCAAAATACCATCTTTACAAGACATATGGTTTGTTGGGCAATACATCACAAGAACAGCGATACAGTAACGATATTGTGACAAATCACCCTGACTCCCGATATGCAGAAATCATCAGAAATCCTGAAGCAATCCTGGCTACCGATGAATCCAGTCCTGAATTTAAATATAATGAACTATACAGGATGTTTGAAAACCAGCAATATGCAGAGGTGATTGAAAAAGCAGATTACTATATAACACAATACACGGGAGATGACATGGTTCCTAAATTTGAACTTCTCAAAGCCACTGCTGTTGGCCGTCAGGATGGTTTTGAAGCCTATAAAAAAGCATTGAATTTTGTTTCCTTAAATTATCCCAATAGTGAAGAAGGCAAAAGGGCAAATCAGATTTATCACGGCACACTTCCAAAGATTGAAAAGTTTGATTTTGAAGCAAATGAAGGTTCAGACCGCTGGAAATTAGTATATGAATTTGACACAAATAACCGGGAAGAAGCTGAAGCCTTCCGCAAAAAAATTGACGAAGCCATTAAAGAGCTTAAGTTCACCTATCTGGAGTCCTCAATAGATTTCTATTCTCCCTCAAAGGTATTGGTGGTGGTTCATGGCCTATATAGCAGAGAAGGTGCAAAAGGTTTTGCTGAAACCATAAAAGAGAATAAAAAATATAAAATCACACTCCCCTATATCGAAATATCTTCGCCCAATTATGCCATTGTACAAGTGCATAAAAATCTCGATTTGTATAACGATAAAATTAAGTAACTATGTTCTCAGAAAAGAAAACCAAAGCCCCGGCCATTGTTGGCAATCAACAGAACCGAATCACTGAAGGAACCTCAATAACCGGCGATTTGGTTTCAAAGTCCGGAATGCGTATTGACGGCAATGTTCAGGGAAATGTAAAAACACCCTCAAAGGTTGTTTTGGGCGAAACAGGGATAATCAAAGGAACCCTGGAATGTGAAAATGCAGATATTGAAGGCAAATTTTCGGGGAATATGACCATTTCAGGAACCTTGACGCTCAGGGCAACCGCTCAGGTTGACGGTGATGTGGTTGCAGGAAAACTTGCTATTGAACCCGGTGCAGCTTTCAATGCAACGTGTGTAATGAAAGGCTCTGTGAAAAAAATAACTGAAATAAAAGAAGAGGACCACGAGTCTATAAAATCACAAAACCACCTTTTTGAAAAACAAGAAAGAAACCCAAAACCAAAAGCAGAGCAAAGCATTTAGAAGCTATGCAGTATACTCTGCAATTGCTTTTCAAATGACAGCAATAATTGGTGTAGGCACTTATTTCGGGAGCGTTCTTGATGACTATTTTGAAACTGAAAAACCTCTAATTACAGCCGGTCTTTCCCTGCTCTCTGTTTTAATTGCTATTTTTGTAGCTATTAAACAATTACTTTCCAACTCAAAAAAAGACAATCAATGAATCCTAAATTCCTTAAAAGGGAAGCCAATTTCCTGCTGTTTTTATTACTCTTTACATTGCTGCTGTCTGCAATCCATTGGTATGTTTCTTTTCATTTTTTTGACGAGGTTGACTTGATTCTCCCATTATATGCCATTTACGGTTTTCACTTTTTCACAGTATTGATTGTATTCTCAATCGTCAATTTTAAATTTTCTAAGGGAAAAAAACAAATCTTTTCCTTATTTATGGGAGCCACACTTCTTAAAATGATTTTGTGTATTGTTTTTTTGTTGCCGGTGCTTTTAAAACCCAATGAAAATGCAACCTTGGAAGTGTTTAATTTTTTCATTCCCTACTTTCTTTATTTGGCTTTTGAAATCGTGAACATCACCCTTTTCTTAAAAGAGGAATAAACCTTTATTTTATTGTTTGACAATTCATTTAGTATTACTACATTTGCACCGATTTTCAGGAACGCATTATTATCTTATTGAAAGCAATGAAATTAAGCACAGTTAGAACTCTGTTTTTAGGTATTTTTTTAGTTATGTCTTTTGCTTCCGTTGCACAAGATGACTCTATGATAGAGGAAACTCTTCTAGAAGAAAAGACCGAAGATAAAAAGTTTGATCCCAAAAAAATGATCATGCATCACGTTAAAGATGCTTATGGCTTTCACATCATTGATATTGGAGAAAATAAGTACTCTATTCCTTTGCCTGTAATCCTTTGGACAGACAATGGTTTAACTACATTTATGTCTTCTGAATTTCACCATGATTATGACGGGAAGGTTGTTGTTGAAAAAAACGGCGGCAAATTTGTCAACTACCACGAAAAAATATATCAACTTGACGCAGGCGCAGAGACGCTTCAGATAGGAGAAGATGACTACCCTGTTAACGCTGAAAAACCCCTTGATATCTCTGTCACAAAAAATGTTTTTATGATGTGGGTTTCTATGTTGGTGTTGTTCTTGATTTTTATAGGTGCAGCCAGAAAATATAAGAAATCAGAGAGTTTTGTTCCTAAAGGCATAGCGAGCTTTGTAGAGCCATTGGTTTTATTTATAAGAGATGAAGTTGCTATCCCAATGATTGGTGAGAAAAAATACAAGCGCTTTATGCCCTATTTGTTAACCGTGTTTTTCTTTATCTGGTTGAATAATATCTTTGGATTGATTCCCATTATGAATGGAGCCAACCTTTCCGGAAATATTGCCTTTACAATGACGCTGGCTGTATTTACCTTTATTATCACAACCTTTAGCGGAAATAAACACTACTGGAAACACATTTTCTGGATGCCCGGCGTTCCTGTACCCATGAAGATCTTCTTAATGCCCATAGAGATTGTGGGAATGTTTACAAAACCAATCTCACTGATGATTCGTCTTTTTGCAAATATCACGGCAGGGCATATCATTATACTCGCTTTAATGTCGCTGGTATTTATTTTTCAAACAGTGGCAATAGCTCCTGTGTCTGTGGCATTCTCATTATTTATTACACTTATTGAAATTGTGGTAACCGCAATTCAAGCATATATATTTACCATTTTGTCAGCCCTGTATTTTGGAATGGCAACAGAAGAACATGAACACCATTAATTAATTTAAATTTTATACTATGACTATTACAGGAATTGCAGCTATTGGAGCTGGTTTAGCAGCTATTGGAGCTGGTATGGGTATCGGACGTATTGGTGGGTCGGCTATGGAAGCTATGGCTCGTCAACCTGAGATCCAAGGTAAGATTCAAACATCTGCACTTATTCTTGCAGCCTTCGTTGAGGCGGTTGCATTATTTGGTGTGGTTGTTGCCTTGTTACAAGGTTAAAAATCAAAAGGCACAGAAGTAACGGTTGGTTGCTTCTGTGTCTTTTTAAAAAATTTAAATGATTAAAACTTTTTAGAAATGGATTTAGTAACTCCCGGATTTGGATTGGTATTTTGGACAGTAATTTCTTTCCTGATACTCCTTTTTATATTAAAGAAATTTGCCTGGAAACCTATTCTTGGCGCCGTTAGTTCTCGTGAAGAGTCGATCAAAGACGCTCTTGCCGCTGCAGAAGCCGCACGTCGTGAAATGGAAAACCTTCAAGCAGACAATGAAAGAATTTTACAAGAAGCCCGTGCAGAACGTGAAGCTATGTTGAAAGAAGCACGCGACATGAAAAACAAAATGATCGCTGATGCAAAAGAGGATGCTAAACTTACGGCAGACAAAATGATTGCCCAGGCTCAGGAAGCAATCCAGAGTGAGAAAAAAGCTGCTATCGCCGAGCTTAAAGGTCAGGTAGCATCACTTTCTCTGGAAATCGCAGAAAAAGTGGTAAAACAAGAATTGTCTAACAAAGGCCAGCAGGAAAAACTTGTTGAGGATATGTTAGGAAAAGCAACATTAAACTAAGCAATTCATGAGCAGAGCAGCCATAAGATATGCAAAAGCAGTTTTAGACCTTTCCTCAGAGAACGGAACCTCCAAAGAGACCTTCACTGAAATGAAAGACGTTTTAAACACACTTCAAGGCAGCAAAGAATTGGAACTGATGTTGAAAAGCCCTTTGATAAAACAAGAAGACAAACGTGCTGTTTTAAAAGAAGTGTTCAGTAATTATTCTGAAACCATTTTGAGTTTGATGGATATATTGATTGACAACAAACGTGGAGGTCTATTGGAAAAGGTTGCCGATAACTATATTTCCCTTTACAACACAAGTATCAATGCTGTTGAAGCTATAGTGACCACTGCAATTGACCTTGATGATGCTTTAGAGCAAAAAGTTTTAAGCAAAGTAAAGGAGCTTACAGGAGCCACAGAAGTTACTCTGATCAACAAAGTAGATCCGGCTATCATTGGAGGATTTGTTTTGCGCGTAGGCGACACACAATATGATGCGAGTATTGCAAACAATTTTGAAGAATTAAGAAAAGAATTTAAATCAAGCATATAATTATAAAAAGCCGTCTTAGACGACTTTAACTTTATATTTTAATACAATGGCAGAAGTAAAACCGGCTGAAGTATCAGCAATTTTAAAGAAACAACTTTCAGGATTTGAAGCATCAGCTTCCCTTGATGAAGTAGGAACTGTTTTAACCGTGGGGGATGGTATTGCCCGGGTGTATGGACTTTCAAATGTACAATACGGCGAGCTTGTAGAGTTTGGTGGAGGTTTGGAAGGTATTGTACTTAACCTCGAGGAAGACAATGTTGGGGTGGTACTTTTAGGACCTTCAAAACAAATTAAAGAAGGTTCTATCGTAAAACGTACACAACGCATCGCTTCTATCAAGGTGGGAGAAGGCATCACAGGACGTGTTGTGGATACTCTCGGTATTCCAATTGACGGAAAAGGACCTATCGTTGGTGAAACATTTGAACTTCCACTTGAGCGCAAAGCTCCCGGGGTAATTTACAGAGAGCCGGTAACAGAACCCCTTCAAACCGGTATCAAAGCAATTGATGCGATGATTCCCGTGGGAAGAGGACAGCGTGAATTGGTTATTGGTGACCGTCAAACCGGTAAAACAACCGTTTGTATTGATACCATCATCAACCAGAAAGAATTTTATGATGCCGGTGAACCGGTTTATTGTATCTATGTAGCCATTGGTCAAAAAGCATCAACTGTTGCTAACATTGCTAAAGTCCTTGAAGACAAAGGCGCTATGGCATACACCACTATTGTTGCCGCAAATGCGAGTGACCCTGCCCCGATGCAGGTTTATGCTCCTTTTGCCGGTGCTGCAATTGGTGAATATTTCAGGGATACAGGTCGCCCTGCATTGATTATCTATGATGATTTATCGAAGCAAGCCGTTGCTTACCGTGAGGTATCCCTTCTTTTAAGAAGACCTCCGGGACGTGAAGCATATCCCGGTGACGTTTTCTACTTACACTCAAGATTGTTAGAGCGTTCTGCTAAAATCATTAATGATGATAGTATTGCAGCAAACATGAACGACCTTCCGGAAGTTTTAAAAGATAAAGTAAAAGGTGGTGGTTCTTTAACGGCATTGCCCATCATTGAAACACAAGCAGGTGACGTTTCTGCATATATCCCTACCAACGTAATTTCGATTACAGACGGCCAGATCTTCCTGGAATCAGATTTATTTAACGCGGGGGTTCGTCCGGCGATTAACGTGGGTATCTCGGTATCACGTGTAGGTGGTAACGCTCAGATTAAATCGATGAAGAAAGTAGCAGGAACATTAAAACTTGACCAAGCACAATATCGTGAATTGGAAGCTTTTGCCAAGTTTGGTTCAGACCTTGATGCAGCAACAATGAACGTTATCGAAAAAGGAAAACGCAACGTTGAGATTTTAAAGCAAGCAGAGGGAAGTCCTTTTACAGTAGAAGATCAGGTGGCGATTATTTATGCAGGTTCTAAAAACTTGTTGAGAAGCGTTCCTGTTGATAAAGTAAAAGAATTTGAAATCCAATACCTTGAATTCCTTAACTCAAAACACAGAAACATACTTGATGATATCAAAGCAGGTAAATTAACTGATGAGGTGATGGATACACTTGCAAATGTTGCAAAGGAGCTTTCAGCGAAATACAATTAGATTTGAGAAATGAGTATTGAGAAATGCTGTTTCTCAACACTCACTCCTCAATACTTGATACTCTATTAAAATGGCAAACTTAAAAGAAATACGCAACAGGATTACATCAGTATCTTCAACGATGCAGATTACCAGTGCCATGAAAATGGTATCTGCTGCAAAACTGAAGAAAGCGCAAGACGCCATTACCGCTATGCGTCCCTATGCTGATAAACTAACGCAATTATTACAAAGTCTTAGTGCCACTCTGGAAGGTGACAGTGGAAGTAAATATGCCGATCAACGCGAAGTAAAAAGTGTCTTGATTGTTGCCATCACTTCAAACAGGGGACTTGCCGGTGCCTTTAACTCAAACATTGTTAAGGAGGCAAAAACACTTGCTGCCGGTTATCAAGGCAAAAAAGTAGATTTTTTTACTTTGGGTAAAAAAGGGAATGACATTTTAAAGAAAACCCATACTATTGCTGAAAACAATAATGAAATTTTTGAAGAACTGAACTTTGAAAATGTTTCTACTATTGCTGAGAAACTAATGGAATTGTTCACTACCGGAAAGTATGACAAGATTATTTTGGTGTACAACCAGTTTAAAAATGCGGCGACCCAAATTGTAGCTAAAGAGCAGTTCCTCCCTATCGTTCCTATGGAAACGACAGAAGAAGTGCCTTCAATGAAAAATCAGGATTATATTTTTGAGCCTTCAAAAGAAGAAATTGTTGAGCAGTTGATTCCAAAGAGTTTGAAAACACAATTGTTTACCGGCATCAGGGATTCTGTTGCCAGCGAGCACGGTGCCCGTATGACCGCGATGCATAAAGCAACAGACAACGCTACCGAGCTTAGAGACGCACTTAAATTGTCTTACAACAAAGCACGACAAGCAGCAATTACCAATGAAATTTTAGAAATTGTTGGAGGTGCGGAAGCGCTGAACAATTAGGCGGAGCCAAATTTTCACATAGCGGAAGCGCTGAATAATTAGGCGAAGCTAAATATTTAAGATTTATTCAACCCTCTCAGGATTTAAAACCCTGAGAGGGTTTCTTATTTCCAAGAACTAATGGTGATTTTTTCAATACCTTTATGGCATATCATTTGAATTATGCTGACTAAAAAAAAACTATGCGCCCATTCACATTCATAATCATATCCATTTTTATTCTTTCCTGCAACAGCAATAAAATGGTGCTTCAGGAAAATCCTCCGTTTGAAGTTACAGAGGCAAGCTTTCAAAAATGGTTTGGGGGCACACAGGAAGCCGGTAAAGGAATTCATTTTAACCTTTCCTTTTCAGAAATTTCAGAGGATGTGATTATCCAAAAAATATACTTCCGCGGAAAAGAAGAAATTCTGAAACAAAACCCGAAAAACCCCAATGAATACCTGGCGACCTTTATTGATAAACCGAAAGAGGATGTTGTTTTAGACAGTAATCCTGTTAAGGAAATGGATAACCCCAGACCGTCATTGGTTTCAGAGATCCCTTTTGAGCTAAAAGCCATTGAAGCGGTGATTCAATACCAAAAGGATAATAAGGTTTTCTATTACAAAATCGAAAACATCCCTGAAAAAGATGAAGTCGCCTATCCGTCTTCAAAACCCGATGATAACTAATCCATAAAATTTTGTGGAACTAAGTCGTTTTAAATACATTTATTGTTTCTAACAACCCTTGCTTTTGACGGCTTTAAAAAAACTCTTTCAACACACTTTTATTTACGGCCTGGCAACAGTATTGCCCAGGATGCTGAGTTTTCTTCTGGTGCCGCTTTACACTGCCGTGCTTCCCACGAGTGAATATGGTGAAATCTCCATTATTTTCTCGTGGATTATCCTCTTTAATGTCATCCTGGCGTATGGTATGGAAACGGCCTTTTTCAGGTTTTTTACCAAAGAAGAAGATAAAAAAACCGTTGTTTCAACAGCAACCATTTCTCTTATTTTTACTTCGTTACTGTTTTTAGCAGCAGCGTTTACTTTTAGAAATGGACTTTCGACTCTTTCAGGCATTCCTGTAGAGTATATCACTTTTACGATTTTTGTGCTCACGCTTGATGCGTTGGTGATTATTCCTTTTGCCTGGCTGCGCGCTAATGAACAACCTGTGCGCTATGCAATTATAAAAATCTTCAATGTAGCTGTAAATCTTGGTCTAAATGTGTTTTTCCTCGTAGCGCTACCCCGTTTGGCTTCAGACGAATTTTGGGGAAAATTATACCTTGAGGATTACCAAATTTCATACATTTTCCTATCCATGGTGGTGGCAAGTGCGATCACTTTTTTATTGTTGCTTCCATTTTACTTTAAGACCATTTATAAATTCAGCAAACCGCTTTGGAAAGAGATGATGCGGTATGCAGTTCCTGTTTTGATTGCCGGGATTGCATTTGCCGTAAATGAGGCTTTCGACAGAATTTTACTGGGCTGGTTGCTTCCCGCCGATATCGCCGATGAAGCTGTGGGCGCCTATGCCGCCTGTTACAAACTGGCCATTTTTATGACTCTTTTCGCAACAGCGTTCCGGTTGGGCATCGAACCGTTTTTCTTTAGCCAGGCAAAAGAAAAAAACGCTCCTGAAACCTATGCGCTGATAACCCGCTATTTTATAGCCTTTGGGTCGGTTATTTTAATTACCGTGGTTGTATTTGCAGATGTGCTGAAAATCATACTCATTCGCGACAGCGATTACTGGGTAGCGATGCAAATTGTTCCACTTATTTTACTGGCCAATTTTTGCCTGGGAATTTATCACAACCTTTCCGTTTGGTACAAAGTTACTGACCGGACAAAGTTTGGCGCTTATATTTCAATTGTGGGTGCAATCATTACACTTGCGGTCAACTTTATCCTCATTCCCTCGATGAGTTTTATGGGCTCGGCCATTGCAACAGTGGCGGCTTATGGAACCATGATGTTGCTTTCCTATTATTTCGGGCAAAAATATTTCCCCATTCCGTATGCGATTAAAAAAATAAGTTTGTATTTCTTCGGTTCTATACTTGTATCTGGAGTTTGTTTCTATATTTTCAGAAATACTTATGAGTTCACCATCCCGTTATGGATTGCTTTTTTAACTTTGGTACTCGTTCAGGAAAAACAAGCTGTAAAACTTTTATTACGAATAAAATGAACATAAAAATCATCAATAAATCAAATCATCCCCTTCCACATTATGAAACAATTGCTTCAGCGGGAATGGATTTACGAGCCTTTATTGAGGAAGCGATCACCTTGCAACCGTTGGAACGCGCCATAGTTAAAACAGGGCTCTTTATAGAGCTTCCCGTGGGCACAGAGGCACAGGTAAGACCGCGTAGTGGCTTGGCAGCAAAAAAAGGAATAACGGTCTTAAACGCCCCGGGAACGATTGATGCAGATTACCGTGGGGAGATTGGAGTAATACTTGTCAACCTTTCAAACGAAGCATTTACCATTGAAAACGGCGAACGCATTGCCCAGCTCGTCATCGCAAAGCACGATCGCGCCGAGTGGATTGAAGTGGAAACACTTTCTGAAACATCAAGAGGCGAAGGAGGTTTTGGAAGCACAGGTACAAAATAATTTCCGCGAAGGCGGAAATCTTAGTATATAGAAACTAGATTTTTAAAACGAATAACTTATAATAAAAAGTATAACCTTAAAAAGATACCCGCCTTCGCGGGCATAGATTATGAAAATAATTGTACCCATGGCAGGCCGCGGAAGCCGCTTGCGACCACATACACTCACTGTTCCAAAACCTTTGATTCCCGTGGCGGGAAAACCTATTGTGCATCGTTTGGTAAAAGACATCGCCAAAGTGTTAAATAGAAAAATTGAAGAAGTCGCCTTTATCATTGCTGAAGATTTTGGAAAGGAAGTGGAAGAAAACCTTCTTGATATCGCAAAAACGATGGGTGCCAAAGGCACTATTTATTATCAGGACAAACCCCTGGGCACCGGTCACGCCATTATGTGTGCTAAAAATTCTCTTAGCGGCCCCTGTGTAATTGCTTATGCAGACACGCTTTTCAGGGCAGATTTTAAATTGGATGAAAACGCTGATAGTGTCATCTGGGTCAAGGAAGTGGAAAACCCCTCACAGTATGGTGTGGTAAATTTAAGCGAAAACAATCATATCACCGGCTTGGTTGAAAAACCAAAAGAATTTGTTTCCAATCTGGCGGTTATTGGGATTTATTATTTCAAAGAAGCTTCCGTTTTAAAAGATGAGTTACAAAAAGTGCTGGATGCCAATTTAACCCATGGTGGTGAGTATCAAATCAATGATGGCATCAAAGCAATGATGGAGCAGGGAAAAGTTTTCGTTCCCGGAAAAATTGATGAATGGATGGATTGCGGCAATAAAAATGTCACAGTTGAAACCAATACGCGTATGCTCAATCACCTTTCAAAAGAAGGAATGCCGTTGATCTCGAGTAAAATCAAAGAAGATAACGCGACTATAGTTGAACCTTGTTACATTGGTGAAAATGTAACTTTAAAAAATGCTACTATTGGCCCAAATGTCTCTTTGGGTGATGGTTGTGTGGTAGAGAACAGCACCATCAAAAACAGTTTGATACAAACAAACAGCACCATTAAAAATGCGCATCTGGACAATGCAATGATAGGAAATCACGTTATCTTTGATGGAGACTTCACTTCGGTGAGTTTGGGCGATTATTCTGTGATGGAATGATACATTACTATTAAAAAGAATTGAAAAGAAACCTTACATACATCCTTTTATTATTTTTTGGAATGAACTTCATTCCGGCAATTTCGTTTGCCCAGGAAAAAGACGAAGAAGAAGTGCTCGATGATTTGGGAAATGTTACCGATCGTTTCCAGGAGCATTTTTTTGAAGCGCTTAAACAGAAAGGGATTGAAAATTATGACCGTGCACTGAAAGCTCTCGAAAAAGCAGCTGAGGAGTCCCCAAATGAAGTTGCGGTTTATTTTGAAATGGCAAATAACCACGCTCATTTAAAACAATGGCAACAGGCCGAAGAAAACTACAACAAAGTGCTTCAAATGGAGCCCGGCAAACCCGAAGCTTATGAAGGGCTCTATGATGTGTACTACAACACAAGTGACTATTCAAAAGCCATTGAAGTTGTAAAAAATTTAATCCCTTTCGACAAAGATTATAAAGAAGATTTGGCAAATCTCTATGAACGCACAGAGCAATATGACAAAGCATTGCAAATTTTAGATGAGCTGGATCTGGAGTTGGGAAACAGCGATTATAGAAATCAATTGCGCCAGCAAATTTATCTTAAAAGTGATGATTCAGGCACTCAGATTGCAGATTTGGAACAACGAATCAAACGCACACCTGCCAATGAACAGGATTTTCTAAACCTTATTCTTCTTTATAGTGAGGCAGACAACAAGGAAGCTGCTTTTGCTACAGCAAAAAAACTCATTGAGGCCAAACCTGATTCTGAACTTGCACACATGGCATTGTATAAATTTCATCTCGATGCAAACCAGCCTCAAGAAGCCGTAAACTCTATGAAGGTCGTTTTTAGGTCAGATAAAATTGATGCCGAAAACAAATTTAAAGTTTTGAATGACTTTCTCCTTTTTGTGAATGACAATCCAACTTATGAAGAAAAGCTGGAAGAAATGGTCACGCTTTTTTCAACAGAGTCAAAAACCGATCAGGTTTATGAACAGTTAGCGGGCTATTATTTGAACAAAGAAATGCCTGAAGAAGCACTTCAGTATTTTGAGTTGGGGGTAAAAAACAACCCCGGTAATTTTAATCTGATAAAAAACACATTACTGCTTCAAATTGACTTTAAAAAATTTGAGGAAGCCCAAACGCTTAGCAGCCAAAGCCTGGATTTATTTCCTTCTCAGCCTTTGTTATATTTATTGAACGGTGTTGCAAATTTGAATCTTGAAAAAACCGAAAAAGCAAAGACGATGCTGGAGACCGGGTTAGATTACCTTATTGATGATATTCAAATGGAAAGGGACTTTTATTTGCAACTCAGCAAAGTGTATGAAAAAGAAGGAAATTCACCAAAATCTGAGGAATATTTAAAAAAGGCACAAAATTTGGCAGTAAAAAACTAAAACCCCTTTATGAATTATATAAAAGTTGCTTCATTCTTTTTACTGATCCTTTCATTGCTCTCCTGTGGGGCCGGAAAAAAAGTGCCGGGCGCATTGGATGAAAATATTTCTTCCAAAGAATTGATTGATTTACATAAGAAAAGCGAAGTGAATTTTTCAACACTGGCTGCACGTGTAAATGTCAACTATGATGACGGTGAAAAATCCCAAAGTATGACAGTGAGTTTGCGAGTGGAAAAAGACAAAACCATCTGGGTAAGCGCGTCAATTTTAGGGATAACCATGGCAAAACTAATCATAACCCCGGATCATGTGAGTTATTATGAAACCATCGGTAAAACTTATTTTGACGGCGATTTCAGATTGCTGAGCAGCTGGCTGGCTGTTGATATCGATTTTGAGATGGCTCAAAACATCTTACTCGGTAATGCGGTTTTACCTATGGAAGCTAAATCTTATACCGCATCGGTTTCCAATAATGACTACCGGCTTACGCCCAAAAACTCACAGGAACTTTTCAAGCATATATTTTTAATCAACCCTTTGAACTATAAGATGGCTTCGCAACAAATCATGCAACCTCAGGAACAACGGGTGCTCACAATTGATTACAGTTCATATCAGGAAATAAATCAGCAGTTTTTTCCGAAAGAGATCAGGATTAACGCCATAGAAATCAACAACCAGACAAGAATTATTTTGGATTATAGAAATATCGACCTTGAAGCAAATGTGAGCTTTCCATTTAAAATTCCGAACGGATATTCTGAAATACGCTTAGATTAATGAGATTTTATACAAAACATATCGTGCTTCTAATATTCTTGTTTTTTACGGGAATCACGGCCTTTTCACAAAAAGACAAGCAAGCCGAACTGGAGGAAAAGCGACAGCAGCTTCAGGAAGAAATACGTCAAATCAATAATTTACTTTTTTCGACCAAAAAGAAAGAAAAGTCAGTTTTAACGGAAGTTGAAGATATTTCAAAACGCATACAGGTGAGGGAAAACCTCATCAAAGTCACAAATCAGCAGGCGAATCTCATCACACGGGAGATCAACTCAAACATGAGCAGAATTGATCAGTTGCGCAATGACCTGATCACCCTCAAGGAAGATTACGCAAAACTCATTGAAAAGTCTTACAAAAGCAAATCAGATCAAAGCAGGATCATGTTTTTACTTTCATCAGAGAGTTTTTTACAGGCATACAAGCGGGTTCAGTATATGCAGCAATATGCCAATCACAGGAAAAAACAAGGGGAGGAAATACAGGCGAAAACAGTAGAACTTCAGGAGTTAAATACAAACCTCATTCAGCAGCAAAAAGAAAAACAAAAGCTCATTGAAGAAAATCGTGTGGCGCGCACCAAGTTGCAGGAGGAAAAAAAGCAACAAGAGCAGTTGATGGGAACACTGAGAAAAGAGGAAAGTAAATATGCAACGCAGATTAAAACAAAGCAGCGTGAAGCCGCTGCAATAGACAAACAGATTGAAGATTTGATTCGTGCAGCTATCGCAGAATCAAACAAAGCAGCAGGGGGAACAGCTACCAGAAGGTCCAGCACCACCTTTGCCATGACAGCAGAAGCAAAAGCCCTGGCAGCAAATTTTACAAGCAATAAAGGTAAATTACCATGGCCTGTTGAACGAGGAGTAGTGGTTACCAACTTTGGTGTCACACAACACCCCACGCTACCCAATGTTAAAACCACAAGTAGTGGTGTTGAAATTGCCACAGATGAAGGCGCTAAAGCCAGATCTGCTTTTGACGGTGAAGTCCTGGCCGTGACGGTTATTAGAGGCGCAAATAAAGCCGTACAGATTCGACACGGTGATTATATAACCGTTTACCAAAACATTACAGACGTGTATGTGAAAAAGGGAGACAAGGTTAAAACAAAACAGGAAATAGGGAAAATTTTCACAAACCCCACGACGGGGAAAACTATATTAAAATTCCTGATTTTCCAAAACACAAACAAACTAAACCCTGCAGATTGGGTATTTAGGATGTAGAAAAAGCTTTACTCAAAAAGAGCTTTTAATTCTGTTGCTTCTTTGGGTTTCATTTTTCCGGCGAGCACCAGGCTGAGTTGTTTTCTACGCAGGGCAGCATCAAAACGAAGTTTTTCTATATCAGTTTCAGGGAGTATCTCCGGAACCTCTACAGGTGTTCCCATTTCATCTACCGCTACAAAAGTATAGATAGCTTCATTCGCCTTGCTTTTTATGCCGCTCTCACGATCTTCAATCCAAACGTCCATATAAATCTCCATAGAGGTTTTAAATGCGCGGGAGACTTTCGCTTCGACGGTTACCACACTTCCCACCGGAATCATCTTGTTAAAGGCTACATGATTTACAGAAGCAGTCACTACGATTCTGCGGGAATGCCTTCTGGCTGCGATACTTGCTGCCCTGTCCATCCGGGCAAGCAATTCGCCTCCAAACATATTGCCAATAGGATTGGTTTCGCTGGGTAAAACAATATCCGTTAGGACTGTAAGAGAATCTTTAGGAGTTCTGGCTTGCATAATTAATTTTTATGCAAAGGTACTATGCTTTTGGGCAATGTGGTTAAAAATGTATTAAATTTTAGGGTTTGGCAGGGCTTATTCAAGCTCCTGAATTAGGAGCCATGCGTCTTGGTTTTCTGTGCTTTGAACCCTGCGAAGTGTTGCAAGTGCTTCTTCTCTCTCTTGAAAACTGTCATAGACTACCTGATGAAGACCATATTTATTCACACCAATGGCTCTGGCGGGATAACCCTTTTCCTTTAGCTGATTTATTTTTGTGTCGGCATTTTCTTCCATCCGGAAAGCACCGGCGATAACATGATATTTGCCGGCAGGTGTTTTCACAGATACCGTAAGTGACGGCAACGGATTATTAACAAGAAATGTAGCTTGTTGTATTTGATTTTCCAGTTGGGTTGTGGCTTTTTGCTTTTCAACAAAATTGTGTTCCTGAACCTGGTTATTGTATATGAAAAGTCCGCCAAAACTTGACAAGCCCAGGGCTAGTAAACCAATTGCCGCATACTTGATATAAGGGGTCGCACCTCTTTTTTCCGGAGTGAAAAGCAGTACCGGTTTTTCCTCTTGTTCTGTTACCACTTTTCTGGAAACAGCTGCAGATACAAAACTGGAAAGCCCAAAGGCTTCAGTCAGGAAATTTGAAGAAGCATCAGGAGAGAATATCAGTTGCAGGTTAGGTTTTTGTTGAAGCGAGCCTATGTTTTCAAAAGAAACCGGGCTTCCGCTTTCAAGCGCTATCTTGAGTGTTTTGACTTCATTTCTTAGTTTCAGGAGGGCACTTTCATAACTGCAGCTTTCAGCCTTTGCAATATGGTTTGCAAGAAGGCCGTCATTGGTTTGGAGCTGTTTGTTGAAAGAAAGTGTTTTGGATGGTGGATAAAACGTATGTGTCGATGTATCAATGTGCGCCGGATTGTTTTGGGTTAAAAAAGCTCCAAAACCCGGAATTATGACACATTCATATCGGTACAGTAAATCGTTTATGTATTTGGTTATTGCCATCGCAAACAAATTTAGTGTTTTTTTTAAGTTTTGTCATTTTCAACTCAAGATTTTTTTAACAAAACGTTTTTTCTTGTATTTTTAAAAATTATATACCTAAAAGAGAGTGGATAAGGACGAATTATTTTACACCCTGGTTTTGCAAAAAGTACCAAATCTTGGTGATGCTTCTGCAAAAAAACTCATTCAAAAGCTGGGAAGTGCCCGGGCAATATTCAAGGAGAAAAAAAGCCGCTTGTTAAAAATTGATGGTATTG
Source organism: uncultured Flavobacteriaceae bacterium (assembly GCA_963975935.1). GTDB lineage: Bacteria > Bacteroidota > Bacteroidia > Flavobacteriales > Flavobacteriaceae > Planktosalinus. The sequence continues at coordinate 62,061 of CAXBIQ010000001.1, read as the reverse complement.
GGTCCTTTAAGTTAAAAGAGCTCGACTCTAAAGATTTTTTCGCTTTAGCGGAAGCTGAAATCAAATATATTGAAGACAATACCATTGACTATTTTTATTATAAAGATGAAAAGTATCCTGAAAAATTAAAACACTGCCTTGATGGTCCTGTACTGTTTTTCCAGCGCGGAAATATCAACTTGAATAATAAACGTATTTTAAGCATTGTTGGCACCCGAAAAGTAACCACTTACGGAAGCGCATTTTGTGAGCGCCTTGTTGAAGAGTTGGCTCCGTTAAACCCAATCATAGTTTCCGGGTTTGCTTATGGTGTGGATATTATCGCCCATAAGGCAGCCATAAAAAACAATTTGCAAACCATTGCGTGTTTAGCTCATGGGCTGAATCAGTTTTATCCTAAAAGTCACTCAAAATACGTAAAAGACGTTGAAAGCAATGGTGGATTTATTACTGAATTCTGGAGTAGTGATGCTTTTGACCGCACAAATTTTCTAAAGAGAAACCGTATCATTGCCGGCATTTCTGATGCTACTATCGTTATTGAATCTGCAGCAAAAGGCGGAAGTCTTGTAACGGCAGATATTGCAAATTCATACAACCGTGACGTTTTTGCTGTTCCCGGCAGAGTTACAGACAGTCAAAGCGAGGGCTGTAACAACCTCATTAAAACCCAGAGTGCACATTTGCTAACCGGTGCAGCAGACCTTGTATATATACTCAATTGGAAACTTGAGGATGAAAAGCCAAAGACGGTACAAAAGCAACTATTTGTAGAGCTTACAGAGCAGGAAAAAGAGGTTTATCGCTTTTTAAAAGAGAACCCCAAAGAACAACTGGATATCATTGCAATAAAGTGTAACCTTCCTGTTTTTAAAGCTACAACTGTCTTGTTTGATATGGAATTGAAGGGAGTCGTGAGACCGCTTCCGGGTAAAATTTTTGATTTGTGCTAATATCCCACTTTTGTTCTAACACGTTTTAAAACTTTGTTGGCAACAATCCCTGCCTTTTCAGCACCCACTTTTAAAGCGTTTTCCAGTTCGTTCTGATTTTCCATAAAGTATGTAAACTTAGTGCGTTCTTCTGAAAACTTAGCAATGAGTAAATCAAATAAAGCTTGTTTGGCATGACCATATCCATAATTTCCTCCTTCATAATTCTTGCGCATTGTTGCGATTTCATTCTCAGCAGCAAGTAATTTGTAAAGACTAAAAACATTACAGGTGTCAGGATTTTTGGGTTCCTCCAGCGGAGTGCTGTCTGTCTGTATCCCCATAATCTGCTTACGCAATTGTTTCTCGGGCAAAAAGATATTGATAGTATTTCCTTTTGATTTGCTCATTTTGGCACCGTCTGTTCCCGGGATATACATCGTGTTTTCCTGTATTTTTGCTTCGGGTAACACAAAAGTCTCACCATAAACCGCGTGAAAACGCGAGGCAACATCTCGTGTCATTTCAATATGCTGCAGTTGATCTTTTCCCACAGGGACAAACTCTGCATCATATAATAAGATATCTGCAGCCATGAGCATCGGGTAGGTGAAAAGTCCGGCATTAACATCCTCCAGCCGATCTGCCTTATCCTTGAATGAATGTGCCAGCGTAAGCCGCTGGTATGGAAACATACAGCTCAAATACCACGAAAGTTCAGTAACCTGCGCAACATCACTTTGGCGGTAAAAAACGGTTTTATCTATATCCAAACCAAAAGCAAGCCAGGTCGCCGCGACACTATAAGTATTTTGTCTCAGGATGGCGGCATCTTTTATCTGGGTGAGAGAATGCATATCTGCAATAAACAAAAAAGAATCTGTTTTAGGTTGGTTTGCCATAGCTATAGCCGGTATGATTGCCCCTAAAATATTGCCCAGATGTGGTGTGCCTGTACTTTGAATTCCTGTTAAAATGCGTGCCATATAGCTAATTGGTAAAGATTTTACAAAAGAAAGAACAAAGTTACTTTTTTTGTAGCAATGACTGTATACATTTGTGTAATTTTGGTTTTATGTTTTTTAGAAAATATTTTCTCATCCCCTTATGGCGCATTTGGTTTTATGTTTTGATGACATTCACCATAATACTGTTATTCCCCATTTTAATAATCAGCATCCTAAAAAAGGAGTGGTACCCCTTTTTTTTCAAACTGGCGCGCATCTGGGCAAAAATTATTTTGTTTGGTATGGGATTCTTTCCAAAAATTACCAGAGAGCAGTCTCCGGTTAAGGGCAAGAGCTATATGTTTGTTGCAAACCACACATCGATGACAGACATCATGTTGATGTTGTATGCCGTGAAAAGTCCCTTTGTTTTTGTGGGGAAAAAGGAATTGGGAAAAATACCCTTATTTGGTTTTTTTTATAAACGCACCTGTATTTTAGTTGACCGAAAAAGCGCAATAAGCAGAAAACAGGTTTTTGATTCCGCACAAGAGCGCTTGAACGAAGGGCTGAGCATCTGTATCTTTCCTGAAGGAGGTGTTCCTGAGGATGAAAGTATTGTTTTGGATGAATTTAAAGACGGAGCCTTCAGATTGGCTATAGATTATGGTTTGCCTATTGTTCCCATAACATTACACGATAACAAAAAACGCTTTTCATATACTTTTCTAAGTGGGTCCCCCGGAAAGATGCGTGTGAAAATGCACAAATTTATCGCTACAAAAAAAGAATCAAAAGAGAACAAGCGAAACATTAAAGAAGACGTGCGAAATATTATTTTAAGGGAATTGCAGCACCCCACTGTTAATTGATTTTGTCAATAAAAAAGCCACTCGTTGGCACATTGAGCAGCTTTTTATAGTTTATTATTTATAAAATCAAAAATAAACAACAAACGGTCAACAAATTAAACTTAACTTAACCTAAAATCTATAACTAAATCCACTGTAAACCCCTAGGTAATAAGGCTTAAAGTCTATGGAGCTGTCTGAATATGGATTAATCTGGTACTTGAACATGGGTTCCAGATTAAATATAAAACGCTTTGAAAGTTTATAATCAAGTCCAAAACCAATATTGGTGCTGAAACTGAAATTGTTAAGATTATTAGCACTCCCTATAGTGCTGCTAAACCCATCTGAAGCAATGCTTACTTCATTGTTGTTTAGCAATAAGGTGCTCATTCCTCCAATGAGATTTACACCAATTCTTGATTCTAAAAGGGCATATTTCAATTCTACAGGAATTTCAAAATAATCCAGTTGTTGTGTCATCGATCCCGGTGTAATTCCTGAACGAGGAACTATCGGGACGCCGTCTTCTGTCATAGTGGGCAAATTGGAAGCAGGGGGCTTTAAGGTTCCTCGTTTTCCTACAGCAACAATATAGTTGCTGTTTTTATAAGTAACAGACTGTAAGCCATCAGAAGGAAGGGCTGGAGCAAATTCAATATCATTTGTTACATAGCTCAAATCAACTTTATTTAAGCCCGTTCTTACGCTTAGCTTGTTGTTAATGGCATAACTCACCTGCACACCATAACTGTAATTAACGTCACCGGATTTTGGATTGCTTGAAAACTCAGGATCGATTGAAGAACCATCGCCCAGGGTATTGTAATAAACAGGAGCAAAATTAGGGGACACTTCCCAGCGGTTTTCAGGAGTTTTAATTTGAGCTATTTCTGTTTCTTCTTTTTGGGCAATATATTCCAGGAGTGATTTTTTATTTTCCTCTTTAGCCTCTTCGTTTGTTTCAGCAACGGCAACTTCTTCATTTGCTTCTGAAATTCCTTCTTCAGAATCAGGAATAATATCTAAATTATTGTTTTTCTCTTTTTCTTTGCCGGAAGATCCGGAAACAGCGACTTCTGTATCTGAAACAGACTTCTTGTTTATTCCGGCAGGAATCTCTTCCTCAGTGTTTTTATCTCCGGATTTTGAAGCAATTGCGGTAACAGTATTTTCGACTCGCTTACTTGCTTTTTGATTTTCAACAGTTGGTTTGCTTGAAGCACTTCTATGGGTATTTACATCACCTTTTTTATCTTTTAAGGCATCATTTGTGATGATTTTTATATCTGAATCTGTTGAGGTAATTTCAGTGTTATGTGTGGTGTCTTCCTGAAGGATATTAGTCTTTTGTTTAGTATCAGGAGTGGTATTATTATCGTGCTTTTGAGGGATATCGTCTTCGATTGTAATCTTATTGTGATCCGGGTTGGAAAAGAAAATACTTCCAACCGTTACAAACAATAATAATGCAGCAGCTACACCCGCGAGTTTATACCAAAGGGGTACTACTCTTCTGTTTTCCTTTTCCTTTTTTAGAGCAGCAGCAATATTCTCCCATGCCTCTTTTGGCGGGTTAACCTCCAGATTTTTTAACTGCTCTCTGAAAAGCCGGTCTACTTGCTTTCTCGTTTTCATTGTTATTTGCTCTTAACTTGAGCGAGATTGTATTCTTCTATTTTGTTTTTTAGTATCATCCTGGCTCTTGCCAGATTTGATTTTGAAGTGCCCGTTGTAATATCAAGCATTTCAGAAATATCTTTATGTGAATAACCGTCAAGGACGTACAAGTTGAAAACCAACCGGTATCTGTCAGGCAATTCCTGAATGATTTGAAGTAGAAAATCCAACGTGATGTTTGACTCTTCAATTTCTACTTCCGGGTCTTCAATGCGCTCTTCATTTACTATTTCAAAAACACGCTCTTTGCGGTATTTTTGTAAAACAGTGTTCACCGTGATGCGTTTCATCCAACCTTCAAAAGAACCTTTGTATTTGTATTGCTTTATGGACTTAAAGATAGTAATGAATGCATCCTGAAGGTTATCCTGTGCCTCAGTTGCATTTCGGGAATATTTCAGACAAATTGAGAAAAGTTTTGCTGAAAACAGCGTGTACAATTCCCCTTGTGCCTTGATATTCTCTTCCTTACATTTCTTTATGAGCTCCTCTAAAGCCAAATGTTTCCCTTTGATTTGATTAATTCAATGCAGTATGACCAATTTAATGGTAAAAAAATGCACCTACAAGAACTTTCACATAAAAGGGACTTTACTTGTAGATGCAATGATTAAAGTAAGGTTGCGTTATTGTGTTTTTTTTAACTTTTCAATAAGGCAATCGCTTCTTTTATTTTTGTTTCCAATTCTTCCAGTAATTCAGGGTTATCTATGATTATGGCTTTTACTGCGTCCCTTCCCTGACCTAATTTTGTTTCACCATAACTAAACCAAGAGCCACTTTTTTTGATGATTTCATAATCAACACCCAGATCTATGATTTCCCCCACCTTTGAAATACCGGTGCCGTACATAATATCAAACTCAGCCGTTTTAAAGGGTGGCGCTACTTTGTTTTTAACGACTTTAACACGTGTTCTATTGCCCTGAACATCACCGTTGCTGTCCTTTATTTGAGTAGATCTTCTGATGTCAAGCCGCACCGATGCATAAAATTTTAAAGCATTTCCACCTGTAGTGGTTTCAGGGTTTCCAAACATCACACCTATTTTTTCACGCAACTGGTTTATGAAAATAACGGTACAGTGGGTTTTGCTTATTGAACCGGTTAATTTACGCAGTGCTTGTGACATCAATCGTGCGTGAAGACCCATTTTTGAGTCTCCCATTTCGCCTTCAATCTCACTTTTAGGCGTTAAGGCGGCAACTGAATCGATAACCACGATATCAATAGCACCACTGCGAATTAAATTGTCAGCAATCTCAAGGGCTTGCTCTCCATTGTCGGGCTGGGAGATTATTAAGTTTTCAATATCAACACCCAGTTTTGCGGCATAGCCACGGTCAAAAGCATGTTCGGCATCAATGAATGCGGCAATACCACCGGCTTTTTGACTTTCAGCAATTGCGTGTAACGTTAAGGTTGTTTTACCTGATGATTCAGGACCGTAAATCTCTATAACCCTTCCTTTAGGCAAACCACCCACACCCAGTGCAATGTCCAGGCCAAGCGAACCCGTGGATATGGACTCCACTTCCTGCACGGCTTGGTCACCTAATTTCATTACTGCACCCTTGCCATAGGTCTTATCAAGCTTATCTAAAGTAAGTTTTAATGCCTTTAATTTTGCGTCTTTTTCGTTGCTCATTTCTAATGTTTTAAAATAAATAGTTGTTGCTAAAATACTATTTCTTTTTGTGCATAACAATAGGGAGGCGCAACCTTTTCATTTATTTTTCATCTTATGAATAAATATCTATATTTAGAAAATAAATGAGAACATTAAAGCGTAATTTAATATTGAATTCTTTCGGTTTTACTATTACAATTGCAGTTTGCAGTGGTAGTAAAATCGATGGTGGCTAACGTTATTCCATATTTTTTCAGGACAACTTAAAAAATTAGTAATAACGAATTAGCCATTCGAAAAAAAGCATCAAATTTTGATTTGGTGCTTTTTTTGTTGATTTAAACCGCAATATCCTTTATTTTTGCAGCCTGTTCTTCCATTTAGAGCAGATTAAATATTTCTCACTTAAACGTTTATAGCATGCAACTGTACAACACTTTAAGCGCAGATGAAAGAGCCGAGCTAATCGATAAAGCCGGAAAACAACGACTCACGTTGTCTTTTTATGCCTACGCCAAAATTGAAGATCCAAAAAAATTCAGAGACGACTTGTTTCTTGCCTGGAGCCCCCTGGAGGTGCTCGGCCGAATTTATGTGGCCAAAGAAGGAATTAACGCACAATTATCCCTTCCGGCAGATAATTTTTACGAATTCAAACACCACATAGAAGAATATGACTTTATGAGGGGAATTCGTCTTAACATTGCTGTTGAGCATGATGACTTTTCCTTTTTAAAACTCACCATTAAAGTCAGGAATAAAATCGTGGCAGATGGTCTCAACGACACCTCTTTTGATGTGACCAATAAAGGGGTTCACCTCAAAGCAAACGAATTCAATCAGCTTCTTGATGACCCCAATACCATTGTGGTCGATATGCGCAATCACTATGAGAGTGAAATAGGCCATTTTAAGGGAGCTATTACTCCAGATGTTGAAACCTTCCGCGAGTCACTGCCTATTATTGAAAAACAACTTGAAGAACATAAAGAAGATAAGAATCTTTTAATGTATTGCACCGGCGGCATACGCTGTGAAAAAGCAAGTGCCTTTTTTAAACATAAAGGCTTTAAAAACGTCTATCAACTGGAGGGCGGAATAATAGAATATACCAGACAAGTCAAAGAACAACAACTTGACAGTAAATTCATAGGCAAGAATTTTGTTTTTGATCACCGTCTGGGTGAGCGCATTACTGATGATATCGTTTCAAGGTGCCACCAGTGTGGAGCTCCTTGTGATGACCATACAAATTGCGCAAACGATGGCTGCCACCTCTTGTTTATTCAGTGTGAGTCGTGTAAACAAAAAATGGAAAACTGTTGCTCTCCGCAATGTTTGGAAGTAATTCATTTGCCTTTGGTAGAACAAATCAAGCTGAGAAAAGGGAAACAAGTGGGGAATAAAATTTTCCGGAAAGGAAAGTCTGAAGCACTTACCTATAAAAGTTCGGGAATATTAACGCATACTCCTTTGGCTAAAGCCGAAAAGAAACGGGATAAAATCATAAAGTCGGCTGTAAAAAAAGAGCTTGTTGGCAAAGGACAGCATTTTTATACAAAGTCAAAAATCGGAATGTTTTTAATGGAAAACGGTGAGGTTAAAACAGGCGATACCATATTAATTTACGGCCCCACAACCGGCAAACAGAAAGTTAAAATTGACAGTATGCATGTCAATGGCGCACTTTCTGAAACTGCAGTTAAGGGTGATAAGGTCACAATACAGCTTCCTTTCAGACTGAGAATGTCTGATAAAGTTTATAAGGTTTTATAAGTGTGCCGACAGATATTTTTGTAGCTGTGTAAATTCTCTTTACTTCGCTTTAAAAATACTATCTTTACATTTGAAGAATTAAAACAAATCATGTGACGGTGTCACATTCAAGATATATATTATTTTATGGGTTGCACAAGCTGTTCAAGCACAAAAGACGGTCAGCCAAAAGGTTGTAAAAACAATGGAACCTGTGGTACAGATGGGTGTAACAAGCTCACTGTTTTTGACTGGCTGGCAAATATGACGCTTCCTGAAAACCAGGAACCTTTCGATTATGTGGAAGTGCGTTTCAAAAATGGGCGCAAAGAATTTTTTCACAATGCAGATAAATTAACACTAAGTGTTGGTGATGTCATTGCTACTGAAGCCGCTTCAGGGCATGACATAGGTCTGGTTTCCCTTACCGGGGAACTGGTGCGCATTCAGATGAAAAAGAAAAAACACAGGATTGAAGACAGTTCGCAGAAAGTTTACAGAAAAGCTTCTCAGCGAGATATTGATATTTGGCAAAAGGCCAGGGACAGAGAGGAAAGCATTAAAGTAAGAGCCCGGGAAATTGCAATCAGATTGGGTCTTAAAATGAAAATATCTGATGTTGAATTTCAAGGGGATGCCTCCAAGGTTATATTTTATTACACTGCAGATGAGCGCGTCGATTTCAGGGAGCTCATCAAAGAATTTGCCCATGAGTTCAACACCCGCATTGAGATGAAACAAGTGGGTTTCAGACAGGAAGCTGCCCGCCTTGGCGGAATAGGTTCATGCGGAAGAGAGTTATGCTGCTCCACCTGGCTCACAGATTTCAGGTCTGTAAACACATCAGCTGCAAGATATCAGCAACTTTCATTAAACCCTCAGAAGCTTGCAGGTCAGTGTGGTAAACTGAAATGCTGTCTCAATTATGAATTGGACACCTATTTGGAAGCACTGAAAGAATTTCCCAATGCAGAAACAAAACTCGAAACTGAGAAAGGAACTGCAGTCTGCCAAAAGCTCGATATTTTTAAAGGAGTTTTGTGGTATGCTTATGAAGGAGAATGGATGAACTGGTTTGAAATTCCTGCAGAAAAAGCAAACGAAATCATTGCATTGAACAAACAAAATAAAAAGGCGCAAAGTCTGGAAGCATTTGTTTTGGAAGTAAAACTTTCAGATGACTCAGTTTACAACAATGTGGTGGGTCAGGATAGTTTGACCCGCTTTGATAAGCCAAAACAGTCAAAAAAGCGCCATAAAGGGAAAAAAAGAAGAAAAAGAAATCAGCAGAAAAATGGCTAAAAAAATGCTACTTACCCTAATTCTGGGGATTTTGATAAGTTGCTCTAAAGATGAGGTATACAGTGATTACAAATCACTACCCGGTCATTGGCCAATGGATGATACCCTTGAATTCTCGCTTCCCGAAATGGATTCGATAACTGCATATGATGTTTTTCTTAACGTTAGAAACACAAATGATTTTAAATACAGCAATCTGTTTTTGATAGTTTCCATGAACTTCCCACACGGGAAAGTGGTGACAGACACCCTGGAGTATCAAATGGCATTACCTGACGGCACCTGGCTGGGTTCAGGCGGAACCATAAAAGAAAACAAACTGTGGTATAAAGAAGGAATACGCTTTTTTGAAGAAGGGAACTATTCCCTCAAAATCCGTCACGCAATGCGCAATAATGCTTCTGTTGAAGGCGTTACAGAACTTGAAGGGATTACTGATGTGGGTATAAGTGTAGAAAAAGCAAATAAGGAATAATTGTTATGGCAAAGCAAAAGAAAAAAAAGGACGATAACAAAAAGTATATCAAGTGGTTTTGGTATGCTTTTTCAGGAGCAATTGCCTTTGTGGCACTGCTTTTTTTATTTGCATCCTGGGGGCTCTTCGGGACACTGCCCACCTTTGAAGAACTGGAAAATCCTGAAACAAATCTCGCTACTGAAATTGTATCATCAGATGGGCAGACTCTGGGTAAATTTTACCGTGAAAACAGGACCCCCGTTAAATATGAAGATTTACCGCCACATCTTATACAGGCACTTATTGCGACAGAAGATGAGCGGTTTTACAACCACGCAGGGATCGATGCGAAAGGCTTTGCAAGAGCTGTCTTCTTTTTGGGTAAAAAAGGTGGGGCAAGTACCATTACACAGCAATTGGCAAGGCAATTATTCACCGGGGTGAGATCCAGAAACCTTTTTTCTGCAATAATTCAGAAGATGAAAGAATGGGTTATAGCTACACGGCTTGAACGACAGTATACCAAAGAGGAAATCATCACGATGTACCTCAACAAATATGACTTTTTAAATCAGGCTGTAGGCATCCGGTCAGCATCCAGGATTTATTTTGGGAAAGAACCCATTAACCTTACAACAGAAGAAAGTGCCATGCTGGTGGGAATGCTTAAAAACTCATCCCTTTACAACCCATTGCGAAGAGAAGAAATGGTTAAACACCGCAGGAATGTGGTTTTAAAACAAATGGAAAAAAACAATTTTCTTTCTGAACAAATGAAAGACTCTCTTCAAAACGTTCCTATAGTCCTTAACTACAATCCTGAAGGTCATGATGAAGGATTGGCAACTTACTTCAGGGAGTTTACACGTGCAGAAATTCAAAAGTGGATTGACGATAACCCAAAAGCAGATGGATCTAAATACAACATTTACCGTGACGGGCTTAAGATTTTCACCACCATCGACTCCAAGATGCAGGAACTTGCAGAAGAAGCTGTAAAGATGCACATTGCCAACCTTCAAAAAGAGTTTGACAAGCAAAATGAAAAAAACAAAACCTCCCCTTTCAGGGACATTACTGAAGAAGAAACAGAAGGCATACTCAACTCCGCGATGCGGCGCAGTGTGAGGTGGAGGGTCTTAAAAGATCAGGGTAAAACAGATGAAGAAATAAGGAAGAGTTTCTATGTAGATACTGAAATGAAAGTTTTTTCGTGGGAAGGCGATATTGATACTATTATGAAACCCATTGATTCCATAAGATATTACAAATCTTTTCTTCAAGCATCCCTGATGTCTATGAACCCGCAAACAGGGGAGGTCAAAGCCTGGGTAGGTGGCGTGAACTTTAAACACTTTAAATATGATATGGTCAAAAAAGGAAAGCGGCAGGTGGGCTCTACTTTTAAACCATTTGTTTATGCCACAGCCATTGACCAGTTACATATGTCACCCTGTGACACACTTCCCAACACACCTTACACCATTGAGCAAGGCAAATATGGATTGCTGAAACCCTGGACACCCAAAAACTCAGGAGAGAAGTATGGAGGCATGGTTAATCTCAAAAAAGCACTGGCTGAATCACATAACGTTATTTCTGCAAATTTAATTGATAAAACAGGACCACAGCCTGTAATTGACCTTGTAAAAAAATTAGGTATAGACACCAGTGAAATGCCCGTGGCGCCATCTATTGCCCTTGGCACACCGGACATCAGCCTCTTTGATATGGTGGGAGCCTATAGTGTTTTTGCAAATGAAGGTGTTTATGTTGAACCTGTTATTATTTCTAGAATTGAAGATAAAAACGGCACAGTGTTATTTCAAAATGTTCCAAATACAAGAGACGTTATAAGTGCAGAAAGTGCATATGTCACAACAAGTTTACTCGAAGGAGTTACAACAGGCGGTTCAGGAGGAAGATTGAGAACCACCTGGGCTGTAAACGACGCTTTCTATAAAAGTGTCATGACGGGATATCCCTACAACTTACAAAACCCCATCGCAGGAAAAACAGGAACTACTCAAAATCAAAGTGACGGTTGGTTTATGGGCATGGTGCCCAATCTGGTGACAGGTGTTTGGGTGGGAGCCGAAGACAGGGCTGCTCATTTCCCCGGGATACGATATGGTCAGGGGGCTACAATGGCCTTACCTATCTGGGGGCTGTATATGAAAAAGTGCTATGACCATGAAGAATTAGGAGTTTCAAAAGAAGCATTTAAGGTGCCGGAAAATCTTTCCATTGAGACGAACTGTAGTGAATTTGCCAATGGCACAGATAATGAAGACGATAATTTAGATGAATTCAGTTTTTAAACTAATAAACAATGATTAAAAAAGTAGTTTCAGGAGTAGCAGAAGCCTGCCGTGGGGTAGAAGATAATATGACACTGATGTTTGGCGGTTTTGGCTTAAGCGGAATTCCGGAAAACGCAATTTCAGAAGTTGTGAGGCTCAATACAAAAGGACTAACCTGTATCTCAAACAACGCAGGAGTGGATGACTTTGGACTGGGGCTTTTACTCCAAAAAAAGCAAATTAAAAAAATGATTTCCTCCTATGTGGGAGAAAATGCTGAGTTTGAAAGACAGATGCTAAGCGGCGAACTCGACGTTGAACTTATTCCGCAGGGTACACTCGCACAGCGCTGTCAGGCTGCACAAGGTGGGTTTCCTGCATTTTACACGCCCGCAGGCTATGGAACTGAAGTTGCTGAAGGCAAAGAAACACGGCAATTCAACGGTAAATGGTATGTTCTTGAAAAAGCTTTTGAAGCAGATTTTGCTTTTGTGAAAGCGTGGAAAGGTGATGAAGCCGGAAATTTAATATTCAAGGGGACTGCACGAAATTTCAACCCCAATATGTGTGGTGCTGCTAAAATAACCGTTGCAGAGGTTGAAAAGCTTGTTCCCGCCGGAGCGCTTGACCCCAATCAGATTCATATCCCCGGGATATTTGTACAACGCATTTTTCAGGGGAAGAACTATGAAAAGAGAATTGAGCAATTAACCGTACGAAAAAAAAACTAAGTTAGAGGTACGAAGTTAGAATTACGAAGTATTTTTTCACCTTCTACCTTCTGCCCTTTAACTTCCAACTTTAAAATTATGGCACTTTCTAAAGAACAAATAGCACAGCGTATAGCAAAAGAAGTAAAAGACGGTTACTATGTCAATCTGGGAATAGGTATCCCCACTCTTGTAGCAAATTTTGTGCGGGATGATATTGATGTAGAGTTTCAGAGTGAAAACGGCGTTTTGGGTATGGGTCCTTTTCCGTTTGAAGGTGAAGAAGATCCTGATTTGATAAATGCCGGCAAACAAACCATTACAACTTTGCCCGGAGCATCCTTTTTTGACTCTGCGATGAGTTTTTCAATGATAAGAGGGCAACATGTTGATTTAACCATACTGGGAGCAATGGAAGTTGATGAAAATGGCGATATCGCCAACTGGAAAATACCAGGTAAAATGGTAAAAGGAATGGGTGGAGCTATGGACCTTGTAGCTTCGGCAGAAAATATTATCGTGGCGATGATGCATACAAACCGTGCAGGAGAATCAAAACTGCTTAAAAAATGCTCTTTACCTTTAACAGGTGTTAAGTGTGTTAAGAAAGTGGTTACAGACCTCGCAGTACTTGAAATAACTGATAAAGGGTTTAAACTTTTGGAACGTGCCCCGGGCGTTACAATTGAAGATATCCAAAAGGCAACAGAGGGCACTCTTATTATTTCAGGAGATATCCCGGAGATGAAATTCTAAATACACTTAACATATTTATTTAAACAAGAACCTTCAGATCGAAGGTTCTTGTTTTGTTTAAAAACACTCATTTGTAGGTGAAAACTACTTCAAATGTTAAAAAATAGTGCATTTCATCGAATAAAAAGGTATTTAATCGTTATTTATTGAATTTTGTTTGCATATTAGCAGTCCCAAAATCAACCAGCTTACTTAACCTAAGCTATGTAAGTGAAATTAGTAAGAATCGAAAATTTGAATTTGAAAAGATGACTAAAGTCAAAAGAAATTTTCAGGTATTGCACAGTAAAATTAAACCTACTTTAATTTTAGTTAATAGTGTGCTTTACATATTCAAAAAAGTGTTTTTATTGATGTAGCTAAAAGTAAAACCCCCAAATCTGTTGACATTTTCAGATTTAAAGGTCAATCCCGCTCTTTGTGAGGTTAGAGCGGGATTTTTTTATGCCCAAACTTACCGAAATGTCACGAACCTTAAGCTTTAACATTCCTGATTACCTTCCTTTAGGAATAGCATCAATTAATTTTTTAGTATAATCCCTCAGAGGGTTTGCATATATTTCATCTGCTTCGCCTATTTCTTCTATTTTTCCTGCGTTCATAACCAATAGTTGGTCTGCCATATACTTAACCACCGCAAGGTCATGAGATATAAAAATATATGTGAACCCAAATGTTTCCTTCAGTTCATTCAGCATATTTAAAACCTGTGCTTGCACAGAAATATCCAAAGCTGAAACAGACTCATCACAAATAATCAGCTTGGGTTCAAGGGCAACGGTCCGGGCAATACCCACGCGCTGTCTTTGACCACCTGAAAGCTGGTGTGGGTACCTGTAGTAAAAATCTTCATTAAGGCCCACTTGAAGTAATAGTTCTTTTACTTTTTCTTTACGTTTTTTATCATTTTGGTGTAAGTTGTGAACTTGCATCGGCTCTAAAATGGCTTCTCCTATCAGCATTCTCGGGTGTAAAGAGGAATAAGGGTCCTGAAAAATAATCTGAATTTCCTTTCTGAATCGCCTGAAATCACTTTCGCTGAGAGCGGTGATATCTTTTCCGCGAAACTTAATGGTGCCCCGTGTGGCTTTGTCTAACTGGAGAATAGCCTTTCCCAGCGTAGACTTTCCGCAGCCTGATTCGCCCACCAATCCGAGAGTTTCCCCTTCAAATACCTGAAAACTAACATTGTTTACTGCTTTGACTTTATTCTCTTTCCTAAAAAATCCTGCATTGCTGATATATTCTTTTTCCAGATTAATAACTTCCAATAACGGGGGCTTGCTGTAAAGGCTCTTGTGTTTTGAGGCACGCATGCCGGCAGTGATGACTTTTGAAGGGGCATTATCTTCCAAGAAATCTTTTATGGTAGGAAGTTTTTCCAAACGCTCATCAAGAGACGGTCGCGAATTTATGAGTGCTTTAGTATACTTGTGTTGGGGTGCGTGGAAGATTTGGTCAACATTACCCTGTTCCACAACTTCACCTTGAAACATTACTAAAATACGATCAGCAATTTCAGAGACCAGCGATAGATCGTGTGAAATAAAAAGGATGCTCATCCCCGTTTCCTGTTGCAACTCTTTGAGGAGTAATATAATTTCTTTTTGAACCGTTACATCAAGTGCGGTGGTGGGCTCATCTGCAATCAAAATTTTTGGTTTGCAGGCGATGGCCATCGCAATCATTACACGTTGCATCTGTCCGCCGCTTATTTGATGCGGATAGGCATTATAGATTTCTTCCGGCCTGGGCAGTTTTACCTTTTCAAACAACGCCATTGTTTGTTTTTTGGCTTCTTGTTTTGAAAGTTTTTTATGATTTAAAAGAATTTCTGCGACTTGTTTCCCACATCGCATTGAAGGGTTTAAGGCACTCATAGGCTCCTGAAAAATCATGGAGATTTCGTTGCCACGAATTTTTTGAAATTCTTTATCACTTAAATTTTGAATGAGTTTTTCATCGTAAACAATTGCTCCGGAAGTGATTTTGGAAATCTTTTTTGGAAGCAATCCCATAACCGCCAAAGTAGTCACCGACTTTCCGGAACCTGATTCACCTACGATGCCCAGAATTTCATTTTTGTCCAAAGAGAAAGAAACCGATTTTAAGACTTTGGTTTCTGTTTTTTTTAAAAAAAAGGATAAAGATAAATGAGTGACCTTAAGCATGTCTTAGCATTTCAAATGTACCCAAATATAAAGCTTCTTCAGAAGTTTACCGCATAATATGAGTTTAAATAAATTATGAAAAAATTAATAATATGTTTTTAAAAAGCTGTATTATATCGAATATATTTTCTTTTCATCAGATTATTTTGTTAATTTAGGAACTTGTTTTTTTAAGAAAAATTCTCTTCTAAAACAATCCCTATTATTGTTTAATTAATCTAAACGAACTTTATGAAACAATTTGTACCCTTGAGTAAGATAGTGTTTTCTGTTTTGCTCCTCAGTTATTCATTTGTTTTTTCTCAAACGAAAGAACAACAGGATTTAATCACTTCCAGATATGATTTTCAAAAACTAAATCAGCTTGAAAACCAATTTTCAAGCAAAGTATCTCAGGAAAAACAAGCAGCCATTCAATATGCACAACAGAGAGGTATTGAAACAAAAATTACCCTAGAAGATGGTGGATTAGCGGAATTACAAAGGATAGATCCAGACGGAAGCCTCATTTATTACAGAACTTTGAATGTAGCAGCAGCCCGCTCAACCAGAACAAACCATTTAAATTCCGGTGGATCACTAGGCTTAAACTTGATGGGTCAAAATATGAGGGCCTATGTCTGGGATGGAGGTCATGCAAGAGCTTCACATCAAGAGTATGGTGGTGCCGGTGGTACAAACAGATATACTGTGGCTGATGGAAGTACATCCTTAAACTATCACGCTGCCCACGTAACAGGAACCATTATGGCCTCGGGCGTGGTAGCCAATGCAAAAGGTATGGCACCGCATTCACGGGTTTCCGGTTATGATTGGAACAGTGATTTGTCTGAAGCTACTACAGCTGCAGGAAATGGAATGCTTGTATCAAACCATTCCTATGGTTTTCGATCTGATTTGGTTCCGGATTACTATTTTGGAGCTTATATCACAGATTCAAGAGATTGGGATGCGCTGCTATACAATGCACCATATTATTTGATGGTGGTAGCTGCAGGTAATGACGGAACCACAAATTACAACGGTTCTCCTTTAAGCCCGTCAAATCCTCAATACGACAAACTCACCGGACATTCCACTTCCAAAAACAATATGGTAGTAGCCAGTGCACAGGATGCAAATATTGACAGCAACGGGAATCTGGTTTCAGTAAGTATAAGTTCCTTCAGCAGTCAGGGCCCCACAGATGATTTACGCATCAAACCGGATATCACCGGAAACGGGCAAGGTGTTTACTCAACGTATGATAACAGCAACACTGCATACAATAGTATTTCGGGAACATCGATGGCATCGCCAAACGTTGCAGGCACGCTATTGCTTCTTCAGGAACACGCAAACAACGTTAACGGAAATTTTATGCGTTCTGCAACTTTAAAGGGACTTGCTCTGCACACTGCAGATGATGCAGGTGCAACTGGACCTGATGCAATCTTTGGATGGGGTTTGATGAATGCCAAGAGAGCTGCTGAGGCAATCTCCCAAAACGGAGAAGAATCTCTTATCAGTGAATTAACTTTAATGCCCGGTCAGACTTACAGCATTCAGGTGGACAGTGATGGAGTGAATGATTTAATGGCTTCTATTTCCTGGACAGACCCCGCAGGAACTGCAACCACTGCAACAAACTCCTCTATTGCAAGACTGGTAAATGACCTGGACATAAGAGTAACCAAAGGAGGGACGACACATTTCCCTTGGAGACTTACCGCAGTAAATGCAAATGGAAAAGGAGACAACACCAAGGACCCTTTTGAGAGAGTAGATGTTTCTAACGCATCAGGTACTTATACCATCACGGTAACCCATAAAGGATCCCTTTCAGGAGGTAGTCAAAACTATACCTTAATTGTCACGGGACTTACATCTACACCTGTTGCCTGTACAGCAACAGTTCCAACAGGATTAACACCTTCGGGAGTGGGAACAACATCTGCTATTTTATCATGGAATAGTGTGGCCGGTGCCACATATGATGTGAGATACCGTCAGACAGGAACTTCTAACTGGACAACGGTTGCAGTTTCCGGGACAACCACCACATTATCAGGGCTATCTGCAGAAACCTCTTATGAGGCACAGGTGAGAAGCAAATGTGCAGACGGAAGTACTTCAAACTATTCTTCTTCAACCACATTTACAACTCAGCAAGTCCAATTGGTTTATTGTACATCACAGGGAAATAACGTAAATGATGAATACATCAGCAGGGTTCAGCTAAACACTATAAACAACGTTTCCGGTTCCGGTGGAGGCTATTCAGACTTTACTAATATCTCAACCGATTTAACTGTTGGAGACACTTATACCGTAACAGTAACACCCACCTGGACGGGAACTGTATATGCAGAAGGTTACTCAGTGTGGATTGACTACAACAATGATGGTGACTTTACAGATGCCGGAGAACAGGTTTGGACTCGTGCGGCAACCACGGCGAGCCCGGTAAGCGGGACGTTTACAATTCCGGCAGGAGCCCTGCAAGGCCAGACCAGAATGCGTGTTTCCATGAAATATAATGGAATTCCAACTTCCTGTGAAACATTTACCTATGGTGAAGTTGAAGATTATACTGTGAATATAGTGAGCTCAGGGGCAGACACACAAGCGCCTACAGCACCCACAAACCTTACGGCTTCCAATATTACACAAACCACCGTTGATTTATCATGGAATGCTTCCACAGACAATGTGGGCGTAACAGGTTATGATGTGTATCAGGGAGCAAGCTTATTGGGAACAGTAACAGGAACATCAGCGAGTGTTACGGGCTTGACAGCAAGTACTTCTTACAGTTTCTCAGTGCGGGCTAAAGATGCTGCCGGAAACATTTCCGCATCCAGCAATACAGTTAATGTTACTACACTAAGCCCGCCGGATACCCAAGCGCCCACAGCGCCTACAAACCTTACGGCTTCAAATGTGACACAAACAACCGTTGATTTGTCCTGGAATGCTTCTACAGACAATGTTGGCGTTACAGGTTATGACGTCTATCAGGGAGCAAGTTTACTGGGAACAGTGACCGGTACATCAGCCACCGTTACAGGATTGACAGCAAATACTCCCTATAGTTTCTCAGTACGGGCTAAAGATGCTGCCGGAAATATTTCCGCATCCAGTAATACGGTAAATGTAACAACACTGGGTACAACCTTGGTATATTGTAACTCTCAAGGAAACAGCACCAATGATGAATGGATCCAAAGGGTTCAATTGGGTAGTATAAATAATAATTCAGGAAGTAATGGCGGCTATGCTGATTTTACAAACTTGTCGACAACGTTGGTAAAAGGCACCAGTAACACGATTACCATCACACCCGGTTGGGCCGGAACAAAATACAGGGAGGCTTACAGGGTATGGATTGACTACAATCAGGATGGTGATTTTGATGATGCAGGTGAATTGGTTTACAGCAGGGCAAGAACTACAGCTTCCCCCGTAAGCGGAAGCTTTACAGTGCCAACTTCTGCGTTGAATGGTGCGACCAGAATGCGCGTTTCTATGAAATATAACGCTTATCCCACCTCGTGTGAAACATTTACCTGGGGTGAAGTTGAGGATTACACCGTTATAATTTCCAGTACCGGTTCTCAAGGATATGAGTATACAACCATTAGCAATGACTATGACGATGATACAACGCTTGAAGTGTATCCAAACCCCGTTAAAGGAAATGTGCTGAATGCAGTTTTATCAAACGGAACAGCCACGCAGTACAGAATCTTGAATATGTTGGGTCAGGAAGTAAGAAAAGGTAATTTTTCAAATACCATTGATGTTTCCCAACTACAAAGCGGAGCTTATTTTATAGAAGTAGTAAGCGACAACAAAACGTTTATGGAACGCTTTATTAAACAATAGAAACTAAGTAACTTATGAAAAAGCCCGCAAATGCGGGCTTTTTTGTTATAAAATCATTTGACTTAAATTGAAATAATCTCGTCCGGAATCAGGATTTCTTCATTGCGTAGCCTTAAAAATACCTGAGCAACAGCAACAGTATCTTTTTCGCAATAGCGGATGATGCGATCTATATCTTTTTCTTCATAGTATACTTTGCGAACCTCACTGCCATCAATATCATCTTTAGGCGAGGGGATTCCCAAAATATGCGTCATCAATTTTAATGATGTAAAGTGTTTATAATCACCAAACTTCCACAATTCCAGGGTATCTAAATGCGGAACTTCCCAAGGTTTTTTTCCGAATAGATCCAGTTTAAAAGGAATGTCAATGCGGTTGATAATCATTCTTCTGGCAATGTATGGGAAGTCAAACTCCTTGCCGTTATGAGCACAGAGCACATGCTGTGTTTTGTTGAAATGTGTTTCCAGTAAATTTTTAAAGTCTTTGAGCAATTGGATTTCATCACCGTGAAAAGAAGTGACCCTAAAATTTCTGATGTCTCCTTTTATAACGAAATAGCCTACGGAAATGCAAACGATTTTTCCAAATTCGGCCCAAATCCCTGCACGGTCGTAAAAGGCTTCAGGGGTGTGCTCATCACGTCTTTGGTACTCTGTTTTCTTTTCCCAAAGTATTTTTAAGGTGTCATCAACATCATCAAAGTTTTCTTCTAATGGTACAGTTTCTATGTCCAGAAAGAGAATGTTTTCTATTTTAATTTTTGAGAGCATATTTTGGTTTTAATTCAACATCTTGAAAGCCTCTTCTATATATATTATAAAATTTTCAGGGTAGGTTTCAATTCCATCCACATCACCTTTAGAGTGTCCAAGACGCACTACCATAACATTTTCTTGGGGAAATACAATCACATACTGACCCAAATGCCCGCGCATGGCAAAAAAATCTTTTCCTTGACTTTGGCCCAGCCAGAACCCATAGCCGTAGGGGGCTCCTTCAAATCGGGGGTTTATGGATTTTGCTACAAAAGCAGAATCAAGTATTTGTTTTTCGTTGAACCGCCCGTGGTCTTTGTATAATTTTCCAAAACGTGCAAAGTCAAGCGCATTGGAGGCAAAACAACAGTAGGCTTTAACCATGTTGTGTTCCTCACTATCCAGTTGCCAGAGGGCATCATTTTTTGCCCCTAAAGGTTTCCAGAAAGCTTCTGAAAAATACTCCGGTATCTTTCTGTTGCTGGCTTTTTCTATGACCATGGCCAGCAATTGGGTGCTTCCGCTGAGGTATTTGAATTCTTTTGCCGGTTCTTCCACAATACCGAGCTCAAGCATCATTTTTTCTAGGTCGTCATAAAAATAGGCTTTTGTAGTAATCGAAAACGGGCTGTAATAAGCCTCGTCCCAATCAAGCCCCGATGCCATGGAGGCTAAATCACCCACGGTAGTTTTTGTGCCTTCATATTGTGGGTAAAAATCACTTAAAGGTTGATCCAGGCTTTTAATGTGCCCGTCCATAATAGCCTTGCCCAGCAGTCCTGAAATGAAACTTTTTGCCATGGAAAAGGAATTGGATTTGCTATTTTCATCAAATCCGTCATAGTAACTCTCGTACCAGATGCTGTCATTTTTGATAATCACATAGGCTGTTGTACCGGCATCTTTGTGTGTGTTTTTGAGTTTTTTAGTAGGGGTTACAACATTGTAATCCTTATGCTTTGGCCAGGGGATTGTTTCAGCGGCAGCTTCTACAGGAGCATTATCAAATGACTTGTAATCTTCTAAAAAAGCAGTACTGTGGCCTTTTAAATAGATGGTACGAACGGCTTTTAATAAGTAGTCGTAATCAAAGATGTAAAGAATGACAATGAGTAGAGCAAATAGGGCTAAAATGCCACCTAAAATCTTTTTAAATACTTTCATATGTGTTGTAGTATCTTATAAAGATAAAAAAATATCGAAATAAAAAAGGGAATTCTAAAAAAGAGACTTTTGCACCGGTGGGTTTTCATGGTCCAGCAGGCATTTTTTTCGCCACAATCCACCGGCATACCCCGTCAATGAACCATCACTGCCAATCACGCGATGACAAGGAATTACAATCCATAAGGGGTTTTTTCCATTTGCAGCTGCGACGGCTCTAATTGCTTTGATGTCTCCCACTTTTAAGGAAAGTTCCATATAGGAAATTGTTTTTCCATATGGGATTTGTTGTAATGTCTGCCATACTTTTTGCTGAAATTCAGTCCCTTGGGGATTGAGTTTGAGATCAAACTTCTTGCGCTCACCGGAAAAATATTCCTGAAGTTGCTTGACACAGTCCTTTAGTGAGTCAGGAACTTTCTCAGAAGGTACATCCTGAGTGTCGAGAATTGAAATGCGGGATATGCCTTGTTCATCTCCTTCAACAGAAGCAATACCAAGGGGAGTCTTTAAGAATGCTTTTTCCAAGTCTGAATTTAAAATTGTTCTAAAAATTGAATGCGTTTTTCAATGGGTGGATGGGTGGCAAAGAGCCCTCCCAAACTGCCAAAAAAGTTTGCCGAAGTGTCCTTGGGGGTGTTTTCAATAAACATTTGCTGCACTTCTTCACTTTTTACTTTAACATGATGATTGGGAGCAATTTTTTTTAGAGCTGAAGCTAATGCCCAGGGCTTCCGGGTCATTTCAGCTGCGCCACTGTCTGCCATATATTCCCTTCTTCGGCTTAGTGAAAATTTAAAAAGTAATGAGAAAAGATAAGCCACCGCAGCAACGATTAAAATGATAATCATCAGTTTTCCGGAGTCTTTATTGTTTCTTCTGTTGCTCATTCCACCATAGAGAAAACTCCTGAAAGCGATTTGCACCACAAAGGCAAAAATTCCCACAAAAATAATGCTCACAACCAACAAGCGCACATCTTTGTTTCTGATATGCATTAATTCATGAGCAATCACGCCTTCAAGTTCATCATCATCGAGGGTGTCTATAATCCCGCGGGTGAGGGTGACGGTGTAGTCTTTTTCTTTAATGCCACTGGCATAAGCATTAAGGGCATCACTTTCTATAATTTGGACTTTGGGCATACGCATACCCACACTCATGCACAGATTTTCCACAAGGTTGTACACGCGCATATTCTCTTTTCGCTCCAGCGTTCTTGCACCGGTAGCCATGGAGATCATTTTGTTATGGGCAAAATAAGCGATGAGAAACCATACAAGAACGACTGCAGTCACAAAAGGTACGGCCTGTATAAACAAATCCTTTGCATAATCAGGGTTGGGATTTCCATATTCGTCAAAGGTTAAAAAGTAAACTACAGCAAATACAGATGCTAATACCAATAATGGAAAAGCAATGAGCAGGAGAACAGATTTTTGGTTATTCCTGCGAATTTGTTTTTGTATACCAATAAATTGCACGGCTTAAAACTTAACCTCTGGGGCCTTGTCTAAATCTGCCCTTTGCATTTCGCCTAGGTCAAACATCGGTTCGGTTTTAAAACCAAACATACCTGCAAAAATAGTATTGGGAAATTTCTGAACAGCGATATTGAGTTCCTTGGTAGCGGAATTGAAAAAACGACGCACGGCTGCCAACTTGTTTTCAACATCTGAAATTTCATTTTGAAGTTGCAGGAAGTTTTGACTTGCCTTCAAATCAGGATATGCTTCCACCTGAATGTTTAAGCCTTTTATGGCGGCTGTAAGCTCTTGTTCTGCGGCTATTTTCTCGTTGATTCCTGTAGCAGAAATGGCCTTGGTTCTTGCATTTGTTACGGCTTCAAGGGTTCCTCGTTCGTGCTCCATATAACCCTTAACTGCACCCAGCAATTGCGGGATCAGATCATGGCGTTGTTTTAATTGCACATCTATGTCTGCAAAAGCATTTTCTCTGTGATTTCTTAGGCTTACGAGTGTGTTGTAAATGGAAATAACCCAAATGACAAGCAGGACAACAATTCCGATAAAAATTAATATTCCCATAGTGTTAGTGATATAAGGTTGTTATTCTTCAAAGATATATAATTAGACAATGAGTCTTTTGAATTGTTTCATAAAATTAAAAAGATTTTAAAACACATTAATCTTCATCATTATTTGATTTTGGACTGATAATTCCAAGGCGTTTAGCACGTGCTTCCCAGTTTTTTCGAGCTAACGCCTGCATGTCGGCAACATTGTCGCTTTCATCCATAATTTCAAGGCCGAGCAAGGTTTCAATGATATCTTCCATGGTCACAATCCCGATGGGGTTTCCATATTCATCAGACACGATGGTAATGTGTGTGCGTTTTTCAATAAGTATTTCAAACAATTCTGGTATGGGTGTATCGCTGGAGGTTGTTAGGACCTCCCTCTTTAAGGAGCTGAGAGGCTCAGGGCCTTTTTGGTCAATCATTTCTTCAAGCACATCATCTTTTAAGATGAAGCCTGTAATATTGTTAGACCGATCTTTGTAAATAGGAATGCGGGAATGCTTAAGGTGCTTGTTTTCTTCATAAAAGTCTTCAATGGTAGTGGTCTCGTCTTCTGTTACTACTACTGAAAAGGGTGTCATCACATCTTTGGCTTCAACCGACCTGAAAATCATCAGGTTTTTAATCACTGTCGTTTCATTTTCTTCAAAAACACCTTCTTCCTCAGCGGTATTGGCGATAGAAATAAACTCTTCCCGGCTCATTGTGTGTATGTGTGCCGACTTACCAATAAGTTTGGTAGTTAAAGTCAAAACCCATAAAATTCCGGTCCATTTAAGAGGGAAGATGAGGATGGTAAGGCAAATTGCAGTAAACTTTCCCAGGGATTTCCAGTAAGTGGCACCAATGGTTTTAGGAACAATTTCAGAAAGCACCAATATTAATATCGTCATAATTGCTGAAACAATTCCCACAGCATTGTTGCCACTTCCAAAGGTTTTTTCTGCCTGAACACCCACCAATATGGCACCCACAGTATGCGCTACGGTGTTTACCGTGAGAATTGCCGTGAGGGGAATGTCAATATCTTTCTTAAAATTGATAAGTTTTTGAGCATAGGCCTTTCCTTCATTAAGCTTCATTTTCAAAAAAGTAGGGCTCAGGCTAAGAAGTACAGCTTCCAGTATCGAACATAAAAAGGAAAAGAAAATAGATACTATTGCGTAAACAATGAGTAAGGTCATAGTTTTATGGATATTATTCCAAAAATACTTAATTCCATTTTCAATACCCTAAATATTTTAATAAAATTTGAAATTCCTTTATCCATAAAAAATTGAAAACAGCTTTTAAGAACATAAAAAAACGGGGCAATTTTGCCCCGCTCATTTTACTTTAAGCTACGTTTTTATTGATTCTAGTGACCCAATCAGAAGCCTGATTAACACTAATATGGGGATCAATGCCCATATCATCATCAAAGAAAACAATATGTTCTTTAGGTTTGTCTTTGTCCCTGAAAAGTATTTCAATAGCCACGCTTTCAATGGTTTTTGCTTTGGGTTGTCCTGCTTTTGGAACTTCATTTTTGAAAAGGTTACAGCCTTTAATATCTTTGAGATTGTATAAAATAACGTGCTCCTCTTTAACGGGAACACCAGATGTAACAAGATATTTTGAGTTTTCATCAAGACCTATAAATAAGCCTTGAAAAATATCTGTGGAAGTTAATTTTATGGCTTTGGCACCACAAAATGTCTCTACCTTTTTAATTGTTTTTTTCTCTTTTCGGGATTGGTTGGTGACTGCGTAAATTACAGGCACAACAAATAATAATAACAGGCCAATGCCTATTTCAATTGATACAATATCCATTTCGTTTAAAATTAAATTGTTTGATTTTTATAAAGTTGGGTTGCTGTGATGCAACAAGCTAAAAAAGACTAATTGTCTTTTTTACTTTACAAAAAGAAATGGAAAGGAAAAATCTGGGTTGTCAATATCCCACGGAAGTCGATAAGATAATTAGTGTCTCCGGAAGCAGCGTTTATTGTTATTGAATCAAAACTGCCGGAAAAAATATTTTTGTTTACGGAAGCTGCGTTTACAACATGCTCAACCGAAGTAATATTGATTTCCTGAAAAACAAGTGTTTTACTGCTTTTGGTTTTAAATAAAGCAACTTCCTCCTGAGTGTTTACAATCTCTGAAGAAAGCGACGAAACATTCCCAAATGAAATAACCGGTTGCAGGGAGACCAGCAACAGGATAAGGAAGGAAAACCAATTGTTTTTTTGCATTTTCACAATGCAAGATTACAACAAAAAAGGATTCATGATTCAGAAATTTTAGCTAAAATTTTGAAGTTTGGCATTAGAAGTCAAACAATTTTTTAATTGGAATATTAAGAGCTTTTGATAAAGCAATAAGTGTTGTTATGGTTGTACTAATTTCTCCTCTTTCGATTCGACCAACCTGATTGATTGGAATGTTGGCATCATTTGCCAAATTTTCTTGTGAGAGTTTTTTTGAAATCCTTAAAGTCCTCAAATGCTCTCCAAATTCCATAAGATATTTCTTATCATCAATCTTCACAATGTGAAAATCAACATTGATAGAAGATTTTATAAACACATATATGTGTTATTTAAAATATTTTTATTATGTTTGAATCTTAAAAGCCGTTTTTCCCTTCCTCCTTAATTTATATACTAAAATGTTTATTGTTTAATCATTTTCTAATTTTTAGAAAATCAACGCCTCCATTTAAAACTTATGGAAAACAAATCCATATAGAGATGTTGTGTGTGGAAGTGAAAATCATCTTTAAAAAAAAGAGTAGCCGAGTATGTGAAAATCGAAAGAGTAGCAATTTTAAATAACCATTTAAATTTATGATTATGAAAAAACTAACAACTTATTTAAGCATCTTGGCAAGTATTTTATTATTTTTATCTTGTTCAAATGAAGAGCAAAACAATGAAAACAATGAGCTTTTATTAAAAAGCTCTTCAGAGGGCCTAATTATAATTGACTCTGAGGAAACGCCAACCTTAAATTATGAAAGTCGAAACAGTCTAGGATTCAATCAAATTAAATATGATACATCCAGAAATACTACTTTAAGCATTGATAGTAATGTTTTAAAAGTCCCTGTTGATTTTAATGAGTCTGAAACAAATGAAAATTTTGATCAAAGAGGTCTTATTTGTATTAAAATATTAATTGCTAGATTGAATCCCAATGGAAGTGGTTCTTGTTCGGGTGGCTGTATAGAGTGTCTTGGTTTTAGATGTTCAGAGGTTAGCATACCTTGTAATCAACAACAAATGCGTAGCAATCCGAGTGATAGAGAGCAATTTGCTTATATTTCATACAATGAGGGAGATAATTACATTGAGTATCATTTTATAAATGATATAAATTGGGATTATTTAGCAAGTAATTAAAATAGTTTAATCAGGTAGTTCTTCTTGATGAACTACCTGATTTCAAATTTGAATAGTTATGATGAAAAAGATTTGCTTTGTAATATTATTATTTATTTTTTGCAGTTGTCAACCTGCATTAAGAGTTATTTTTGGAGTCAAAACCCCAAAAATTGAAAATCAAAAAACCTTGGAAAACTTTATAGATAAAAAGGGATTGGAAATTGATTTAAATAAAACATACTTTCTAAAAGAATTAAATAATTATTACTCCCTCCAAGAAGTTAGAGATAGGGGTTTAAAAGTACCTGATGTTTACTTGTTTAATGAAGCCGGTTATTTGATACAAGAGCAATTGGACAGTGTTTGTTTTATTGCGAGAGACTTAAGTGTAGATGAGTATAAAAATTATTATGAAAAGGTGTTTTCTACAGACACTATTAAACCGGAAAAATTATACCACATAGATGATTTAATAAAACACTTAGCTGATGGAGAAGGAAATAGACTTGAAAAAATCCAAACAAACAATAAAAAAACGGCTATTATTTTATGGGCAAAATTTTTAGGAAAAAGACAAAACAATAAATTTGTTGAAAAAACAAAAGAGCTACTTTTAGAAACTCAACTGGATTTGAATATTTACTATTTAAACTTAGACCCCCAAGATTTTTGGGAGGAAAGTAATTCCATTTCTACAAGTTCCGAATAGTTCTTTTAAGATATTAACCGAAGTACATCCTTGGCAAAATAACTCGCAATAATACTCGCTCCGGCTCTTTTAATCGCTGTTACCTGCTCCATCATCACGGCATCGTGATTGAGCCAGCCTTTTTCGGCAGCTGCTTTGAGCATGGCATATTCGCCACTCACCTGATAAACCGCAACAGGCACCGTAACAGCATTTGCAATGTCACGAACGATGTCGAGATAACAAAGACCCGGTTTTACCATCACGATATCGGAGCCTTCATCTATGTCCATCAAAGTTTCCCTAAGGGCTTCCTCACGGTTTGCAGGGTCCATTTGGTACGTTTTTTTGTCTTTGGGAATATCTTGAACATCTACGGGAGCAGAATCGAGTGCATCGCGAAATGGACCATAAAACGCCGAAGCATACTTGGCGCTGTAACTCATAATACCGGTGTTGTGAAAACCTTCGTCTTCCAGCAGGGTACGGATTTCAAAAATGCGGCCGTCCATCATATCGCTGGGGGCCACAAAATCGGCTCCGGCTTTGGCGTGTGAGAGTGACATTTCAGCTAAAACAGCATTGGTTTCGTCATTCAAAATCTCACCGGCGTGAATAATACCGTCATGGCCGTAAACAGAAAAAGGATCCAACGCCACATCAGTCATGACCAACATATCAGGGCAGGCGTTTTTTATTGTTTTGATGGCGCGTTGCATGAGTCCGTTAGGGTTTAAGGCTTCGGTGCCTTTGTTGTCTTTCAGCTTATCATCTACTTTTACAAACAACAAAACAGATTTTAAACCCAAACTCCAAAGCTCCTTGACTTCTTTGGAAAGAGTATCCAAACTTAAGCGATAGTAATTGGGCATCGAAGCAATTTCTTCTTTCACACCTTTGCCTTCCACAACAAAAAGCGGAACAAGAAAATCATTGGGTGTTATGATGGTTTCACGCACCAGACTTCTGATGGTTTCGTTGGCGCGTAGTCTTCGGTTTCTTCTTAGTGGATACATAGTTTTAGTTTTCAGTGTTCAGTAGCAGTATTCAGTTATACCCAATCCTTAGGGTTTTTTAAAACGTCAAGTAGCTTTTCTTCCTCACTTCCTTGATCAGGGTGGTGGTCATATTTCCATTGTACGGTGGGCGGTAAGCTCATTAGTATGCTTTCAATGCGACCGTTGGTTTTAAGCCCAAAAAGGGTGCCCTTATCGTGGACTAAATTGAATTCTACATAACGGCCACGACGAATTTCCTGCCATTCTCTCTGTTCGGAAGTGTAAGGTAATTCTTTTCTTTTTTCAACAATGGGAACATAGGCTTCCAGAAAACTGTCGCCCACTTCAGTGACAAAGTTGTACCAGTCTTCCATTGTGAAATCCTCCTTTGCTTTGCAATAATCAAAAAATAATCCGCCTAAACCGCGTGCTTCACCGCGATGGCTGTTGTAAAAGTAGTCGTCGCATTTATTTTTGTATTCCAAATAAAAATCGGGATGATGATTGTCACAAGCTTTTTTGCAAATGCGGTGAAAATGCTTAGCATCTTCTTCAAACAGGTAATAAGGTGTTAAATCCTGCCCTCCGCCAAACCAGCTGTCGATGATGTTTCCCTCTTTGTCATACATTTCAAAATAACGCCAGTTAGCGTGTACTGTAGGAACCATTGGGTTTTTGGGATGCAATACAAGACTCAATCCGCAAGCAAAAAAATCACAATCCTGCACATTGAAATAAGCCTGCATTGCATTGGGTAACTCCCCGTGAACAGCTGAAATATTCACGCCGCCTTTTTCAAATACACTTCCATTTTCAATAACCCGTGTTCTGCCGCCACCACCTTCGGGGCGTTCCCAAAGGTCTTCTTGAAACGTTGTTTTGCCATCTACTTCTTCCAGTTTGGAAGTGATGGTATCTTGTAATTGCCGTAAGTAGTTGTAAAATTTTTCTTTCATAGCCCCATTCCCGCGTAGGCGGGAATCTCGTTAATTAATTTCCAAATCCTCAATATAAACAAATTCACTTTTATTTTCCTCTATCTCTTCAATGGAACTCACTTTTACAGCCGTTTTCATTTTTTCTTTAAGCACAGCAATAATCTTTTCTTCCTCCATATTTTGCATTTGCTTTTCAGCGAAAAAGTTTCTGCCGATTTCATTGTTGTGCAAATCCATGGTCATTTCCAATTTGGCATTAGGAGCCAGCTTTTCGTGTAAATCGGTGATGGTTTTTGCCCATTCCACAGATTTCTCAACCGAATTGTTTTTTGAAAAACACTTTTTAGCAATCAACACATTCCACAACCCATGTCTGAATGCATTGGTCACATTGTTTTTATGATGAGCTCTTTTAAACAATCGATCACAAATCTGCACTGTTTTTAATGTCGCCCTGTGGGTCGGGAAAAAATACCGCGGTCGTTTTATAAAAGTCCCTGCCAGTAAAAAAAACTGCTTGAAGCTTAGGTTTTTAATGCGATTCCAAACAGCCATATCATTTATTTATCCTTTGTATTCCTTCACCGCATCTATAAACGCACCGGCATTTTCCAAAGGAATATTGGGCAAAATACCGTGGCCTAAATTGACGATGTATTTGTCTTTTCCAAATTCGTTGATCATTTGAGTCACCATTCGTTTGATTTCTGCCGGTGGCGAAAACAGGCGAGTGGGATCAAAATTTCCCTGTAAAGTAATGTTTCCTCCAGTTAAATAACGCGCGTTTCTGGGCGAACACGTCCAATCCACTCCCAAAGCCGAAGCCCCTGATTTTGCCATCACATCCAGTGCAAACCAGCAGCCTTTTCCAAAAGCAATCACGGGTGTTTCTCCTTTCAAGGCATCGATAATTTGTTGCATATATTTCCAGGAGAATTCCTGATAATCTGTGGGAGAGAGCATCCCGCCCCAGCTGTCAAAAATTTGTACAGCGTTGACACCGGCTTTTACTTTTTCTTTCAAATAGGCGATGGTGGTGTCTGTTATTTTTTGAAGCAAAGTGTGTGCTGCGAGTGGCTGTGTGAAACAAAACTCTTTAGCGATGTCAAAGTTTTTTGAGCCTTGTCCTTGCACACAATAACACAAAATCGTCCAGGGCGAACCTGCAAAACCAATTAAAGGAATTTCGTTATTGAGTTTTTCTTTGGTCATTTTGATGGCATCCATCACATAACCCAGAGTTTCCTGAATATCAGGAACAATCACGTTATCAACATCTTTTTGAGAACGAATGGGTTTTGGCAACCAGGGTCCCACTCCGGGTTTCATTTCCACTTCAATATTCATCGCCTGAGGAATTACCAGAATATCACTGAACAAAATTGCAGCATCCATACCATAACGGCGAATGGGCTGTACAGTAATTTCGGAAGCAAGCTCCGGGGTTTGACATCGGGTAAAGAAATCATATTTTGCTTTGATTTCCTGAAACTCGGGCAAGTAGCGCCCTGCCTGACGCATCATCCATACCGGCGGACGGTCAACGGTTTCACCTTTTAAGGCTCTAAGGAAAAGGTCGTTCTTTACACCCGCGAAGGCGGGTGTCTCGTTATTGTTTGTACTATTCGTCATCATATTATCTAAGTCTAGCAGAGGCGCAGACCTGCCTACAAAAGACAGCCGCTCTCAAAGCAATTTTTATTTCAATTTTTTCACCACCTGCACAATCACATTCTCTATCGTGGGCTTTGTGGCGACAATTCTTTTATTTGTATATTTTTCAACTTCTGCAACGGTGGTAGTACCGATGCAAAAAGCGATGGTGTTTTCTAATCTATTTGCTTTCGTAAAACTTTCAACGGCGCTTGGGCTGAAAAATAAAACCCCGTCAAAGGTGCGGTCAAATTTTTTCGGTGTTAAAACGGTTTGATACACTTCAGTTTCTGTGAAATCAATGTTGTTTTTTTTCAATAGTTCCGGCAATTCATCCCGTCTCAAATTTCCGCAAAAAAAAGTAAATTCTTCATCTGCAAACTCCTTAACTATTATTTCAGCCAACTCTTTTCCGTAATTGGTCATTACTTTTACTTTATAGCCATTTTCCTCCAACAATGCCTTCGTTTTTTCGCCCACACAAAAACAATTTTCTATCTGAATATCTTTATTAAGCAATGCTTTTACAGTATTCTGACTGGTGATAATGGCGTTTTCAATATGGTCTTTTACTTCAAAATCCACAGATTCAATGGCAATAGCATCATATTCCACCAAGCCGATACCGGCTTGCAATAAAAGACTGCGCTGGCTTTCGGTGAGTTTTTTTGTGGACAATACTGTTGGCATACCTAACACACCCGCGAAGGCGGGTGTCTCGTCATTTTTTAGTTCAACTCCTTTTTAATCTCCCCCATCAATTCCCTTCCTCCATTATTCAAAAGCTCTTTCGCACATAATTGACCCAATCCATTACTTTCCTCAACACTTGCCGTTTTTTGAACTGAAAACTTTTGCTTTCCGTCAAGGCTTAAGAGATTGCCTTCAAATTGAATTTCATCACCATTAACAGTTGCCAAAGCACCAATGGGAGCAGTACAACCGCCTTCCAAAACTTTTAGAAATTCACGTTCGATGTGCACACAAATTTCGGTTTCACGGTGGTTGAGTTTGGCGAGTGCCTCACGGATGTGAGTGTCTTTTTCCATCGCAACCACCAGCATAGCACCTTGAGCGGGTGCGGGCAACATCCAGTCAAGAGGCAAAAAATCTTTGGGTTTCAGGTTGATGCGTTCCAGGCCGGCTTCGGCAAAAATGGCACCGTTCCAATTATTGTCTTTTAACTTTTGCATACGTGTGTTGACATTTCCGCGCAAATCCACTACTTGATGATTGGGATATTTATTAAGCCATTGTGCCTTTCGGCGCAAGCTACCGGAGGCGATGGTTCCCTTTTTATGATTTAGAAAATCAAGTCCTTTATGTAAAAGGATGTCTTTGTTGGATGCACGCTCCAAAACGGCAGCTTCAACAATGCCTTTAGGAAGTGAAGTAGGCACATCTTTCATAGAATGAACGGCGATATCCACTTTGCCGGTAATCATGGCTACATCGAGTGTTTTGGTAAAAATACCGGTGATGCCCATTTCATAAAGAGGCTGGTCGAGGTTGAGGTCGCCTTCAGATTTTACTGGGACGAGTTGAGTTTTGTAGCCTAAATTTTCAAGTGTCGATTTTACCTTATTAGCTTGCCAAAGTGCGAGTTCACTGTCTCGGGTTCCGATTCTAATAATTCCCGGATAGGCGGAAATCTCGTCTTTGCTGGTTGTATTTCCCAAGATTATTCTTTTTCTGTAAAAGTCTTTTCTTCCAGGCGGAATACTTTTTCAATTAAATCAATAGCCTCGTTAGTGCTGCCATTAGCACTTCTAAGGTGATTGGCAAAATGGGTAGTAATTTTTTGGATTACACGGCTGGTGATAATTTCAGCCTGATACTCATCAAAGTTTTCGATTTTTTTGCGCTGATAATCCAGCTCGGCATCTTTGATTGTTTTCAGTTTTTTCTTTAGTGCACTGATGGTGGGTGCAAACTTGCGTGTTTCCTGCCAGGAGATAAAGCCCTGTTTGATTTCTTCAATGATAACCTCTGCGTGAGGGATAAAGGCTTTTCTTCTCTCAAGGGTGTCATCAGTGACTTTTGATAGGTAGTCTAAATGAATGAGTTCCACATTTTCAAGCTCAAGAACATCATCGGCTACATTTTTAGGAATGGAAAGGTCTAAAATGAGCAACTTTCTTTTTGCATAAATGAGTTCTTTGGAAACAGTGGGGTTTTGTGCTCCGGTAGCGACAATAAGGATATCTGCTTTCCTGATTTCTGCCTGGAGGTCTGCATAATCTTTTACATCAAGATTAAATTTTCCTGCAATTTTTTCAGCCTTATCTTTGGTCCTGTTGATAAGGGTGATATGCGGGTTTTTGGTATGCTTTATTAAGTTTTCACAGGTATTGCGGCCAATTTTCCCCGTTCCGAAAAGTAAAATGTTTTTTTCGGAAACGTTTTCCACATTGTTCAATATATATTGTACAGAGGCAAAACTCACAGAAGTCGCACCGGAAGAAAGCTCGGTTTCATTTTTAATACGCTTGCTGGCCTGGATGACAGAATTGAGTAGTCGTTCCAGAAAAGGATTGGTCAGGCCGTGTTTTTTGGAGCGCTTAAAGGCCGCCTTTAACTGGCTGATAATTTCAAAATCACCCAAAATCTGGCTGTCAAGACCGGTTCCCACCTGAAACAGGAATGATATAGCTTCTTTGTTTTTATAGACGTATGATATCTTTTCAAACTCTTCAACAGTGCCATTTGTGTTGTCACAAAGCAGTTTTATGAGTTGATAGGGGTGTGCTGCAAAGCCATACAATTCTGTTCGGTTGCAGGTTGATGTAATCAAAAGGCCTTCGATGCCTTCTTCTTTCGCCTGAAGTAACAAGGCTTCTTTAGAAGTCTCATCAAGACTGAATTTACCTCTCATTTCGGCATCAGCTTTTTTATAGCTTAACCCAACTGCATAAAAGGAAGTATGTTTAAAATGTGTCTCTTGAATCATGGACTGCTTCTAGTAATAGCTGTGCAAAAATAGCATAAGCAAAAGATAAAAAACAACGCTCAAAGTACTTTTTATAACGCTGTGAGTTAAAAATGTCCTAATTTGGTCAAAACAATGATATTTATCATATTTTTGTAGTTATTAAAGGGGTTTTGAGAGGTCTTCTTTAGAATGTTTCTAAATAAACCCGCAAATTTTACTTTTATGGAAACCGAAAAAAATGTCGCTAAAGGGTCACTACAAACTATTACCCTGGAAGATGGTTTTGTAATCCTCTATTTGCAAAACGAAACTTCTGAAAAACAGCAGATTGAAAAGCAAAGTGACAGCAATATGATCCAGTTTCACTTTTGTGTTAAAGGCGATGCAATGTTCCTTTTTAATGAGGGCAGATATACCCTTCCTCTGATTGATGAGCAGTCGCTGCTCTTGTATAATCCGCAGCGCGAATTGCCTGTAAACATTCTGGTTTCACCAAAATCCTGGGTGGTGTCCATCCTTGTTTCGATAAAAAAATTCCACACCCTTTTTTCTCAGGAAGCTTCTTATGTTGACTTTTTGAAAGAAGATAACCGTGAGAAGAAATATTATCAGGACGGCAGCATCTCCCCATCTATGGCTGTGGTACTTAGCCAAATTCTGAATTTTAATCTACACCATTCCGTAAAGCCCATTTATCTGAAAGGAAAAGTCTATGAACTCATTGCTTTGCATTTTAACCATCCTGATGAGGTGGATGTGGAGCAGTGCCCGTTTTTGGTGGATGAGGAAAACGTCAGGAAAATCAGAAAAGCTAAGGAGATTATTATTAAAAACATGGCTGAACCCCCCGGTTTGCAGGAGTTGGCTGATGAAATAGGGCTTTCGCTGAAAAAGCTGAAAGAAGGCTTCAAGGAAGTGTATGGAGACACTGTTTTTGGGTTTTTGTTTGACTACAAAATGGAATATGCCCGCAAGCTCCTGGAAACCGGAACCCACAACGTCAACGAAGTGGGGCATAAAATAGGCTATAGTACATCCAGTCACTTTATTGCGGCTTTCAAAAAGAAATTTGGGACAACGCCCAAAAAGTATTTGATGAGTTTACCCACCGCAACATAATATCAAAATTGTTGATGGAACTATATTTGAAATCTGAAGGTTTTCAGTCAATCAAGCATTAATAAAATTGTATTTTTGTTTTCGAAAAAGAAAAAAATGACAAAAAAAGGAGCACTTCTGGTTAATTTGGGTTCGCCTGAGAGTACCGACCCCAAAGATGTAAAAAAATACCTCGACGAATTTTTAATGGATCCCCGTGTGATCGATGTGCCTTACTGGCTAAGGTCTTTTATCGTAAGAGGGATTATTCTCAATACGCGCCCTAAAAAATCTGCTGAAGCCTATAGTAAAATTTGGTGGGAAGAAGGCTCACCACTCATTGTACTCTCTGAACGCTTGAGGGATAAAGTTGATAACCATACCGGTATTCCCGTTGCCTTGGCGATGCGCTATGGCAGCATGACCATCAAAAAAGGGCTGCAGGAATTAAAAGATAAAGGTGTTACGGAGGTTTTAATCGTGCCACTTTATCCGCAGTTTGCTATGGCAACAACAGAAACCATAATGGTTCTTGCCGAAGAATTACGTCAGGAATTTTTCCCCGAAATGACCTTTGACTCGCTTCCTGCTTTTTACAACAAACCCGAATATATTGAAGTGCTTTCCAAAAGCATCGCCGAAAAACTGGAAGGACTGGATTATGAGCACCTGCTTTTCAGTTATCACGGTGTTCCGGAAAGGCATATCAAAAAAAGGGATATTACCAAATCACATTGTAAAATAGATGGTCAGTGTTGTGTTACCCATTCGCCTGCGCATCAGTTCTGTTACCGCCACCAATGCTATGAAGTCACACGGCTTGTGGGTGAAAAACTGCAATTAAAAGAAGGAACCTTTTCCACTTCGTTTCAATCTCGATTGGGATTTGACCCGTGGTTACAACCTTACACCGATAGAACTATTGAGAAACTGGGACTAACAGGCATTAAAAAAATGGCAATTGTAACACCGGCATTTGTCAGCGATTGCTTGGAGACCCTTGAAGAAATCGCCATGGAAGGCGAAGAAATATTTCACGAGGTGGGTGGTAAGGAATTTACAACCATACCTTGTTTGAATGACCGCGATGACTGGGTGCGGGTGATGAGTGGCTGGATTGATCGTTGGGCTATTGTGGAAACGGAAACGGCTATAGCTTGATGAAAACACCCCGCTCAAAGGAACTTGGCACAGAATCTATAGGAAAACTTCTTATCAAACAGTCTGTACCTGCTTCGATTGGGATTTTAGTAATGTCACTGAATATTCTGGTGGATACCATCTTTGTGGGAAACTGGATTGGGTCAATCGCAATTGCAGCCATAAATGTGGTCTTGCCGGTTTCATTTTTTATTGCGGCACTGGGGATGTCAATAGGCATTGGAGGTTCTTCCATAATTTCCAGAGCCCTGGGAGCAAATGACAAGACCAAAGCCCTAAAGACCTTTGGCAATCAGATTACCATCACTATTTTGTTGACAACGGTTTTGGTGGGCTTTGGTCTGTATTATATCAATGATTTAATTCCCGCTTTTGGCGGAAAGGGTGAAATTTTTGAGCCTGCCAAAATTTATTACCGCATCGTGCTGTATGGCGTTCCGTTGCTGGCCCTTTGTATGATGGGTAATACCGTAATCAGGGCAGAAGGCAAGCCCAAATTTGCGATGAACGCAATGATTATTCCGTCTGTGAGTAATCTCGTTCTGGATTACATTCTCATTTATGTTTTTGATATGGGAATGGCCGGTGCCGCTTGGGCAACCACCATATCTTATGCAATGTGCTTTGCATATATACTCTGGTTTTTCCTGACAAAAAACTCAGAATTAAAGATTGATATTTCCCACTTTGGAATCGACCGCGCCATTGTTAAGGAAATTTCTTCTTTGGGGTTTGTAACGCTTTCGCGTCAAGCGGTAGTAAGCATCACATATCTCATAATGAACAATATTTTATTTGACCTGGGAGGAGAATCTTCTGTAGCAGTTTATGCCATCATTGGAAGAATGTTGATGTTTGCCCTGTTCCCTGTTCTTGGGGTTACTCAGGGTTTTTTACCCATAGCGGGGTATAATTATGGCGCTCTGAACCATGCCCGGGTACGGGAGGTAATCAATAAAGCGATTTTATATGCGTCTTTTGTCGCGATATTTGTTTTTGGCTTTATCATGTTTTTTGCAGAAGAAATAGTAAGTGTCTTTACTGATGATGTTATGGTGCTCTCAGACACGCCTTCGGCTATGCGATGGGTTTTTGCAGCAATCCCCATTATTTCTGTACAACTCATTGGAGCGGCATACTTTCAGGCAATTGGTAAGGCCGTGCCGGCACTTCTCCTGACATTGACACGGCAGGGCTTTTTCTTTATTCCGCTGGTATTGATACTTCCGCTATTTTATGGTGAAATAGGTGTCTGGATCTCTTTTCCGATTGCCGATATTCTCTCGACGCTAGTAACAGCATATTTTCTCAACAGGGAAATAAGATTAAACTTAAAACCACAAAGGAGTACCTAAGATTTTGTACTTTTAACAATATAACAAGTTGTTTTATGGATTTTTATAATTACGCCAAAGCACTTCACCTCATTTTTGTCATCACCTGGTTTGCTGGTCTTTTTTATGTGGTGCGGTTGTTTGTTTATCAAATAGAAGCCTTTCACAAACCCTCTCCTGAAAAAGAAATCTTAGGCAAACAGTTTAAAATCATGACACGCAGGCTTTGGTATATTATTACCTGGCCGTCTATGGTTTTGGCACTGGGGTTTGGAATCTGGATGCTGTCTGAGCGCTTGTTTTTTATTACTGATGCATGGATGCAGGTCAAACTTGGTTTTGTTGTTTTCCTGATTGTCTATCATTTTATCTGTCATAAATACTTTAAACAACTGCAAAACGACGTAGTGAAACACTCCTCAAACTATATGCGGCTGTTTAATGAAGGTGCTACCCTTGTTTTGTTTGCAGTGGTTTTTATTGTGAACTTTAAATACACCATGGACTGGGTCTATGGTCTGGTGGGATTGGTATTATTTTCTGTTTTGATCATGCTGGGCTTCAAGATGTATAGGCGCATCAGGGAAAAAAACAAGGAGTGACAATGGTGTGGTTATTGCTGGAACTATTTTAAAATTATGTTTAAAAGAACAACTTCTTTACGCACAAAAATTTTCCTATCCATGATCTTTCTGGTTTTGGGGGCTTCTATACTTATTGCGACCTTGACCATTTACCAGTATAGTGAAGATGCCTTGCACTATCATACAGAACGCCTGGAACGTAAAGAAGACCAGGTAAGGGCCAGTATCAATTATGAGCTTAGAAAAACTTCTTTTGAGGTGATTACTGAAAACCTTCCGGTGATTTTCAGGGACAAAATTTATGAGATACAGGATATTCACAATATGGAAGTGGCGCTTTTTGACCTTGACGGAAACCTCCTGAAAAGCTCAAAAGCCTCTTTCTATGAAACACCCACTGACAGTATTCCCGATGAGGTTTTGCAAACCTTAAAAACTTCCTCAGAAAAAAAATATGTCATGCGTTTTAAAGAAGGTGGACAGCGATACCGTTCTTCTTATACTTATATTACTGACAATTATTTCAAGCCCATTGCTATCCTTAACCTGCCTTATATTGAGGAAGATGACTCTATCGACAGGGAACTGAAGGATTTCTTAATCCGCCTTGCCGAAGTGTATCTTATAATGATGATTGTTGCTATTATACTGGCATATTTTTTATCAAAGCACATCACAAGGTCACTCAATGCCATCAGTGAAAAAATAAAAGAAACCAGACTTGACAAAGCCAACAAGAAAATACACATCCACAATGTAAGTGAAGAGATTTCAACTGTTGTGAGTGCATACAATAATATGATTGATGAGCTCGAACTCAGTGCCACAGCACTGGCTGCAAATGAAAGGGAATCTGCGTGGCGCGAAATGGCGAAACAAGTTGCTCATGAGATTAAAAATCCTTTAACGCCAATGCGACTGACGGTACAGAGCTTTGAACGAAAATTTGATAAAAACGACCCCAATATTCAGGATAAAGTAAATGAATTTACCACTTCGCTCATACAGCAAATAGACACGATGAGTTCAATTGCTTCCGCCTTTTCAACCTATGCAAACATGCCTGCTCAGAAGGATGAAACCTTGAACCTGGTTAAAATAGTCAAATTGGCACTCGATATCTTTAATGAAAGCTTTGTGGAATTTACTTCAGACGAAAAAGAGATTATAGTAAGACTGGACAGGACACAACTCATCAGGGTTGTTACAAACCTGGTTAAAAATGCCATACAATCTGTCTCTGAAAGAGAAGAACCAAAAGTTGAGGTTAAAGTCTATTCAGAGGAAGGGCTTGCAGTTATAGAGGTTGTTGACAACGGGCTTGGAATCCCAGAAGAAAACAAATTGCGGGTCTTTGAACCTAAATTTACCACCAAAAGCAGCGGCATGGGCTTGGGCCTTGCAATGGTAAAAAACATTATTGAAAACTATAACGGAAACATATCTCTGGAATCTGAACTTCATAAAGGTTCTGTATTTAGAGTAGTTTTTCCTAAATTTAATCCTTCTAACAATTAAAAAGAGTTTTATGGATTTTGAAAATATTCTTGTAAAAACCGAAAACAACATTACCACCATCACGATCAACAGGCCAACAAAGCTCAATGCTTTAAACAGGGCAACGATCAAAGAGCTAAATGTAGCTTTGCAGCAAGTAGAAAGTGATCCGGATACAAGGGTTATTATCCTCACCGGAAGTGGTGAAAAAGCCTTTGTAGCCGGTGCCGACATAAGTGAATTTGCAGATTTTTCGGTAAAAGAAGGAAGTAAACTAGCCGCACAGGGGCAGGAATTGCTTTTTGATTATGTCGCTAATCTTTCTACGCCGGTCATTGCTGCAGTAAATGGTTTTGCCCTTGGGGGAGGCCTGGAACTGGCAATGTCTGCTCACTTTAGAATAGCAAGTGATAACGCCAAAATGGGTTTGCCTGAAGTTTCACTGGGAGTCATCCCGGGTTATGGAGGCACACAACGGCTCCCGCAACTTGTGGGAAAAGGAAGGGCGATGGAACTCATTATGACCGCCGGTATGATTGATGCCCAAAGAGCCCTTGAATATGGACTGGTCAATCATGTTACTACTCAGGATGAGTTGCTCTCACTGGCACAAAAGCTGGCACAAAAAATTATAAACAATTCGCCCCTGGCTGTTGCTTCTGCAATAAGGTCTGTGAATGCAAATTATAAAAATAGTGTAAACGGCTTTAAAGTTGAGATTGAGGAATTTGGCAACTGTTTTGGGACAGCAGATTTCAGGGAAGGAACAACAGCCTTTTTGGAAAAACGAAAAGCGCAGTTTCCCGGAAAATAAAAATAAAAAAATCCTCGCAAGAGGATTTTTTTAGTATCATTGTCGTTCTAAATATAAATATCCAACCATAAACGACATGAAAAAACTACTACTATGTATTGCCCTGTGTGTTTTACAACCATCAATTTCGCAGGAAATTTCCATCAGTTCATCACAAAGTGAGGTATTTAAAGACAGAAACAAACATTCAGCGCTTGAGTTTTCTGAAAGTGATGACAATGGGGGTTTTGTTACGATAAGGACCATTTTTGGGGGTATGATGAGAAGACCAAAAGAGTACATAATTGAACATTATAACAAAGATTTAAAACTCGTAAAAGAGACAACTATTGAAATTGATGAAAACACAATCAAAGGCATAAATATTTATGACGGGAAGGTTTTTTTGCTTGAAACAGAACTTGACAAAAAAGAGAACATCTACAAATTCAACGTCCTGGAGGCACCTTTATCTTCGCTTTCTTTTCAATCCAGAACGCTGTTTTCTTTTGACGAGAGTGATGTTAAAAAATATTTTTCAGTTGGGATAGGATTCTTCTTTGTGAATAACGGCTTGGGCCAAAAAGACGCCAATTACCTAGGGGAGGTTACTTTTTCTAAAAACAAAAATTTTTTCTGCGTCAATTTTGACATAAAGGACAAAGATGCAGAGACCCACAGATTGTATGTGTTTGATAAAAATTTCAACCCGGTTTTTGAAAAAGAGTTCAAAAAGGATATCAAAGACAGGTTGTTTGATTATGAAAACATTGATGTTGATGATGCTACAGGTGAAATATATTTGCTCGGCAAAGTTTTTGAAAACAACTCCCGTAAAACCAAAAAAGGGAAAGAAACCAATTACCATTATGAGTTGTTTAAAATTTCGGCCAATGAACAAAAAAGCGTTAGTTTTAAAACAGGAGACAATTTTGTTGGCTCTTTATTTGTTTTAAGGGATCACGATAAAATTTCTTGTGCAGGCTTTTACTCTGAAAAAAATGATCACCGGTACAAAGGGGTAACCAGATTTGATATCAACCCTGAAACATTGCAAATTGAAAACAGCAGTTTTGAGCCGTTTACAGAAGAATTTATGATTGACAAATATGGCAAAAGTAAAGACAAGGAACTTCGCAATTTATCTTTCAGAAGTGGTTTTTTAGCAACAAACGGAGATATAATAATCAATGCTGAAGAATTTTTCATCACACATCATACAACGATGAGTCCAAATGGGGGCATGAACAGTTATACAAATTACCATTACAATGATATAGTTTCTGTAAAAATCAATGGCGAAGGAAAGTTAGTGTGGGCCAGAAATATCAATAAAAAACAAACAACGGCAGGTGTTGCCATGGAGTATTTGTCTTTTTCTTCCACCGTAGTGGGTGACGACACATATTTGTTTATCAATTGCTCTGATAGAATACGAAAACTCAGGAACGACAGGATAGAATTCAGACAGGCAAGAACAAAAAAATCAAACCTGTATGCCATAAAAATAGATCAGGATGGCAACTATACTTTCAAAAACGTTGTGGATGAAAAGGATAGCGAAGTGCCCTTTTTTGTCAGGCAGGGTATTCCCACATCCCTTAATGGAAAAGAAATGGTTTTTCTGGGAAGGAAAAGTTCTAAAAAACAATTCTTAAAATTGAATATTTTATAATTGGAAATATTCCAATATAATTTGGAATATATAGTATAAAAAAATACCTTTGGAATTCTCAAAATTTCAAAGGTATTCTTATGTCTTCTTCACACATCAAAGGACGAGGTGCACAACACCATACAGCTAATAAGTTCTTGGAACATCATCAGGAACTGCGGGATGACTTTCTCAATCACTGTACCCTCGAAGGAGTAGCTGCTCAAAGCAATAAAACCACCTTTATTTCCACATTCCCAAAGACAATTGTAAATAAAGTTACAAGTCCCGACATTGGAATGGGGTATTCACTCAATCCTTATCAGGGATGTGAACACGGTTGTGTGTATTGCTATGCCAGAAATTCACACGAGTACTGGGGGTATAATGCAGGCCTTGATTTTGAGCAGAAAATACTGGTAAAAAAGAATGCCCCCGAGCTTCTTGAAAAGCATTTGCAGAAAAAGAACTGGGCTCCAAATACCATTGTGCTTTCCGGAAACACAGATTGCTATCAACCTATTGAGAAAAAACTTAAAATTACCAGAGAGCTGCTGAAGGTGTTTTTAAAATACAAGCACCCGGTGGGCATCATTACCAAAAATGCACTTATCCAACGCGACATCGATATTCTGGAAGAACTGGCAAAAGACAATCTTATTCATGTCTCAATTTCAATAACTTCACTGGAAGAATCCACCAGACGTATTTTGGAACCCCGCACAGCTTCCATAAAAAAGAGACTTGAAACAGTAGACGTCCTTACAAAGATTGGTGTCCCGGTAAACGTTATGATGGCGCCCATTATACCGGCAATCAACAGCCATGAAATTTTACCCTTGGTTGAAGAGGTGTCAAGAAGGGGAGCTGTTTCAGTGGGCTATACCATTGTGAGGCTTAACGGCTCCATAGGTGAAGTATTTACAGAGTGGATAAAAAAAACAATGCCGGACAGGGCAGAAAAAGTCCTGCATCAAATAGCAGCTTGTCACGGAGGAACTTTGAACGATTCCCAATACGGAAGAAGAATCAAAGGAGAAGGGAATATTGCTGAACAAATTCACCAGCAGTTTGCTATAGCCAGAAAAAAGTTTTTACCTGCTGATCCATGGGAGCCTCTAAATACAAGCCTGTATGCAGAAGCAAAAAGGTTAAATCTAAATACTTCAACAGGTCAAATGAGATTGTTTTAAAGAGTCATATATTATTGATTCACTTTAGATAATCATATAATGCCATTCCACTCAGCATAAAACTGGTCTAAAAACAGTACCATAAAATCATGTCTTTTTTGAGCCAGCCTTTTCCCGGTTTCAGTATTCATCTTGTCTTTTAAAAGCAAGAGCTTTTCGTAAAAGTGATTGATGGTGGGTGCTGTTGAATTTTTATACTCTTCATTGGTGAGATTGATATTTGGAGCAATGCCGGGATCATAGAGTTTTCGGTTTTTAAAACCGCCATAATTAAATGCCCTGGCAATCCCGATAGCGCCCATAGCATCGAGCCTGTCTGCATCCTGAACAATATTGAGCTCTATGGATTGAAATGAAGGGTTAACACGACCTCCTTTAAACGAAATGTTTTCAATTATCTTTATAACGTGTTCAATAATCTCTTCTGAGACCTGTTCTTTCTTTAAAAAACCTTTCGCTACAGCGGGACCAACAGTTTCATCACCATTGTGAAATTTACTGTCTGCAATATCGTGAAGCAAGGCTCCCAAGCACACAACCAACATATCACAATTTTCTTCGGCTGCAATCAAAATACTGTTATTATACACCCGCTCAATATGAAACCAATCATGACCACCTTCTGCTTCTTGTAAAGTTTTTTTAACAAATGCAATGGTGTTTTCAATACATTTTGCCTCGTCTGAAGTTGTCATAATTAAAGTGTTACATCATTTTTTATTTGATGTTCAAGATTGTCAATCAAGGTTTCTGCTGAAACGTCAGTTGTTTTTATAGCGGGATGCACTTTGAATTTTAAAGAAACCCCAAGCGGAATAGGGAAAAGTCCATACCGCTGCAATTTCCAGGAATTGTTTACGGTTATGGGTAATATATAAGAGGAAGGCATATTGTTTATGAGCGTTTGCAGCCCCTTTCGGTGAAAGGTTTTAGGTACACCTGTCCTGCTGCGCGTCCCTTCCGGAAAAATTACAGCACTTCTTTTATGAGTTT
Organism: uncultured Flavobacteriaceae bacterium; assembly: GCA_963975935.1. GTDB lineage: Bacteria > Bacteroidota > Bacteroidia > Flavobacteriales > Flavobacteriaceae > Planktosalinus. Next base: position 17,847 of record CAXBIQ010000001.1, on the reverse strand, counting down.
CCAGATAATGTGCAAAAGCAGTCATTTTAGCTACCGCTTCCGAAGGATTTTTACGATCGATGAGAACAGACCCTCCGTGCCGCAAATTAAATGACACACTGGGGATCCCTTTTCCCAGTTCTTTTTTAGACACAAATTTTGGGTGGAATTTCCTCAATTTCCAAATCAGGGGCGGAATGTCATACATGCTTTGGTGGTTGGTAACAATAATAAGCGGAACATTTTTGGGAATATCGTCAGGCACCGGAAAATGAAAACGGGTACCCAAAACACGCAGACAACTCATCAATAAAAAGTTGAGGTAGTCAACGCTTTTTTTATGGGCTTGATAGCCAAAAACCTTCAGGCAAAACCACTGAATGGGATGCATAATGACAAGCAGTAACCCAAAGAGCAGGTAATACACCACACTCACAGGGTAACTCAAATAGTGTAAAACAGTTTTCACTTAAAATATGATTTAATACGCAATTTCGGAAAAAGGAATAAAAAAACCGCCCTAATTGGAGCGGTAATTTTATATACTATTGAAAATGATTAACAATACTGGTCGTAAGCATCTATCAGGTTTTCAGCGATCAATTCTGCGGGACGGCCTTCAATGTGATGACGTTCCAGCATATGCACAAGCTCCCCGTCTTTAAACAAGGCCATACAAGGCGAACTTGGCGGAAAAGGAACCATTTGTGCCCTTGCAGCATCTGTTGCTTCGCGGTCTACACCTGCAAAAACAGTGACCAGCTGGTCGGGTTTTTTGTTATTTTTTAAAGACATTTTGGCTCCGGGACGGGCATTGGCTGCCGCGCAACCGCAAACGGAGTTGACAACTACAAGCGTGGTGCCTTTTTGTTGTAAAGCCTTTTCTACTTCAGCTTCACTTTGTAGTTCTGCAAAGCCTGCAATGGTAAGGTCTTCGCGCATGGGTTTTACTAATTCCGGTGGATACATAAACTTCTTATTTAAATTAATTCTAAAGTACAAATCTACAAAATTTTACAGTATAAGAATCCTAAAACTTGCTTAATTCTAATCTACGGAATCCAATAGAGAACACTCTAAAACTAATTGCTATCTTTGCACTCCTTTTAATTTAAATTTCTTGCCATTGATTCGTTGGATTGCTGCCATTGTTGGGTATATCTTTTTTCGGTTTCCGGGGGCCATTATCGGTTTTGTCATTGGCAGCTTGATTGAAGCTGCCGGAAGAAGGACACGTGTGTATCAAACATCCGGACGCCAAAGCGTTACTCCGGCCGATTTTGAATTAAACCTGCTCTCATTAGCCTCCATGGTCATCAAGGCTGACGGAAAAGTAAGTCAGCAGGAAATGCAGTTTGTACAGTCTTATTTTGTGCAGGCATATGGAAAAGAACGCGCCAATGCTACTTTCAGGACTTTCAATGAAGTAGTTAAGAAGCGTGAAGTAGCGCCGCAGAATGTTTGTGAATACCTGCGTATGCGCACCCGCTATGAATCCCGCCTGCAAATCATTCATTTTCTTTTTAATATTGCTCAGGCTGACGGTCACGTCTCACAACCTGAAATCGAAAAAATCAGGGAAATATCCGGTTTTCTGGCCATTGGGTATCGCGACTTTGAGAGCATTAAAGCCATGTTCTTTAAAAACCCCGACAGTGCCTATAAAATTCTCGAAATCGAAAAAACAGCCACCGTTGCTGAAATCAAGGCTGCTTACAGGACCATGGCAAAAAAATACCACCCTGATAAACTGCAACATATGGACGAGGCCTACCGTAAAGGCGCTGAAGATAAATTCAGGAAAGTTCAGGAGGCGTATGAGCAACTTCAGAAAGAAAAGGGGTTTTAAATTATTTCAATGTAAACCGAATTCCCATAAAGCCACGTATTCCCTGGTTTGGCGCATACATATAAGAAGGGTCAAAGGTCAGTGCATTTGGGTTGTTTGGGGTTGCAACGGCATTTCCGTTATCGTCAAAAGTGACCTGCTCATCAAAAGGGTCATCTGAGCGGGCAATTAAAAAAGGTGTGCTCCGGGTAGGAGTCCAGTTCAGAAGGTTTTTTACCCCGCCGTAAATCTCAAAATTGTCAAATCCACCATAGGTGATTTGTATGTTTTGTATGCTCCAGGTGGGGCTGTATTCCGGCCGCGGATCCAATTCCCCTAATAAGGGAAGTCTCATTGGGCCATAGATGTTTCCGGTATAATCAATCCAGGTATTGAACTTGTAAAACTTATAACTGAGTGCCCAGGTGCCCATAAAACGTTCGGTTAAAATTTGTTGTGTACGTTCCCCATTTTCCTTTGTAGTGACATCCTGAAAGGTTGCCCCAACCATAGCTTTAAATCCACTTCCTAAAACTGCATCCAGACCTATGCTAAGGCCCTTTGACGAAGCACTTCCGTCAAGGTTGTTATAAATAATCTGATTGGGATTGGTGTCATAATCAGGCAAAATCACATTGGTAAAATGCGTGTACCAGACCGAAGCGTCGAGTGTAATGATTTTGCCTGTTTTTTGATAGAGTTTTTTCAGGTAATTGAAGTTTATGTTGTAAGAACGTTCCGGTTTTAGATTTTCTGCAATGATGACATCCCGTGCTCCGGTTAGAGCAGCGTGTTCTTCGGTAAAAATATTCACGACCCTGAAACCGGTCCCGGCATTAAAGCGGAGTAAATCTTCTTTCTCAGATTTATATCGGTATGCGACCCGGGGTGTAAAAATATTTCCATGCCTTGGGTCATAATCATACCTTCCGCCGAGGAGAAGTTTGTGTTTTTCTGAAAAGGTGATTTCATCCTGAAAAAACAGGGATGGAATCACAACTTCATCTGCTTCTGGTGTGGCCGGAGTGTTATCATTATAGTAGTTGTATCGCAATGCAGCTCCGAATAGCAAATCATGACTGTTAATTTTTTTGTCCCAGATAAACTGGCCAAAACCAATACGCTGTTGCGCAAGGAACTTCACATCTCCATAAACGGAGTTTTGATCGTGGTCAGTAAGTGAAAACTGAAAAAACATCTTTTCTTTTACGGGAAGCTGGTAGTTGCCAAGCAATTCCCACCGGGTGGTATAAATGCTTTCACCATATACTTCATCGCCGCCGCGAAAGGAAGGGTTCCACTGCATTTCCCCACCCCAGCGGTCTTCATAAAAAAAGCGTCCTGCGAGGGAAAGCTTACGATCCTCTTTGCGGTTGATGTCCCATTTTTGAAATACCGAAATGCGGTCTTGCAAGGTCATATCCGTGAAGTTGTCATTGTTCTTATCAATGGGATTGCTGTAATTAAAATAATTTAACCCCAGTAACATCGTTGCTTTATCATCAAAAGAAACCTTGTATGAAAGATCAGTATTTACCTCGCCCCAGGTAGTACTGTTTACATCAGCTGAAAATTTGGGGGCATGTTCCGGCAGCTTGGTAATAACATTAATAAGTCCTCCCACAGCTTCACTTCCATATAAAGATGAGGCTGGTCCTTTGACTATTTCGACTTGTTCAATCAGTGAATTTGGGATTCCTGAAAGCCCGTAAACTGTTGATAAACCGCTCACAATGGGCATACCATCAATCATCACCAGCGTGTAAGGTCCTTCGAGTCCGTTGATGTGAATGTCTCCGGTGTTGCATACATTGCAGTTTAGCTGGGGCCTTACACCATTTATATTTTGTAAGGCTTCAAACACATTGGGCGTGGGGTTTTTCCTGAAAAACGAAGGCCGATAGACTTCAACGGGCACCGGACTCTCCAGTCGGTTTACCGGTTTTAAAGTGCCGGATACTACAATCTCGTCTAAAGACTCATTTTCAGTTAAAACAAAATCGAGTTGCATATCTTCACTGAGGAGATTGATTTTTTTCCTTTGAGTAGTAAAACCTGTATGTGAAGCAACCACTGTATAGGTACCCGGTTTCAGGCCTGTCAATGAATAAGTTCCGTTTATGTCTGTAGTGGTGCCTTTAGAAGTGCCCTCAATATATACATTGACAAAGGGCAATGGCTCTTCAAGCGTATGTATGATTCCGGAAACTGTATGGGTCTCCTGAGCTGCAATTGCCTGACTGATGAACACTAAAATAAATAACCACTTTTTCATTATCTCAATTAATTATTTGACAAAGGTATAAATTATTTTTAGATAAGTCTAAAAATGTATTTTATATCATATAAATTTGTATTTTTGCTACTTTAAACACGAGCATATGTTTAGTGACTCAGAAGAAAATTATTTAAAAGCGATATTTCATTTAGAGCGGTTTTCACGGGATGGCGTTTCGACAAATGCCATTGCAGAACAAATGCACACCAAGGCCTCTTCGGTCACTGATATGATCAAAAAACTTTCAGACAAAAAACTGGTGAATTATGTTAAATACCAGGGGGTGACGCTAACCAATGAAGGTAAAAAAACGGCTGCAAAAATCATTAGAAAGCATCGCTTGTGGGAAGTTTTTCTGGTAGAAAAACTCGATTTTAGCTGGGATGAGGTGCATGAGATTGCAGAGCAGCTGGAGCATATTGAATCTGATGTCCTCATTGAAAAACTCGATAAACATCTGGATTTTCCAAAGTTTGATCCTCATGGGGACCCCATTCCTTCAAAAGATGGCACCTTTCCTGAAAGGGATAAAGTATTGCTCAGTGAGATAAAAGTAGGTGAGTCCGGGGTCTGTGTGGGGGTAAAAGACACCTCTTCTTCCTTTTTAAAATTTCTGGATAAAAATGGTGTGGCCTTGGGTAAAAAGATTAAAGTTCTGGAACATGAGGAGTTTGATGACTCTATGCGCATACAAATTGGGAACGAGTCCATCACCATATCACATATGATTGCTTCAAACTTATATTTAAAAACAAATTAATATATGGAAGATATTATTGCATATTTTGAACAATTAGACCCTATTCTGGCAGCATTTTATGCAACATTGTTTACCTGGGGGTTGACCGCATTGGGAGCGTCAGTAGTGTTTTTATTTAAAACAATGAGCCGCGCTGCTTTAGACGGCATGCTGGGCTTTACAGGGGGGGTAATGGTAGCGGCAAGTTTTTGGAGTCTGCTGGCACCGGGTATTGAAATGAGCCCGGGTGAAGGATTTGTAAAAGTAATCCCTGCAGCAGTGGGCTTCTTTTTGGGTGCAGCCTTTTTATTTGGCCTCGATAAAATATTGCCTCATTTACACATCAATTTTAAAGAAAGCGAGAAGGAAGGAATCAAAACCCCCTGGCATAAAACAACCTTACTTACTTTAGCGATCACAATGCACAACATACCGGAAGGTCTGGCTGTGGGTGTATTATTTGGCGGAGTGGCTATGGGAATGGACGGGGCAACCATTGGAGGTGCTGTGGCTCTGGCAATGGGTATTGGCTTGCAAAACCTTCCTGAAGGGGTCGCCGTGGCAATGCCCTTGCGTCGCGCAGGAATGAGCCGTAAGAAAAGCTTTATGTATGGTCAGGCATCAGCGATTGTAGAACCTATTGCTGCCGTTATTGGAGCGTGGGCAGTGTTGACGTTTGAGCCTATTTTACCCTATGCGCTTGCATTTGCTGCGGGAGCCATGATTTTTGTAGTTGTGGAAGAAGTAATTCCCGAAACCCAACAGGATAAATTTACTGATATTGCCACTATGGGTTTCATAGGCGGATTTATTATTATGATGATTCTCGACGTGGGATTGGGCTAGAAAATCTCAATGTTTGAAAACGAATTCCCTGACCTCTTATTGATTTCTGTTCCAGGTTTGGGATTGCATTTTGAGAGAAGCTTTTAATATATCTTTCTGACTGATCAACCCTATCAGTTTTTTTTCTTCTACAATGGGGAAGCGCCTGCGTTTGGCTTTGAGAAATTGTTTAGCAGCATCAAAAATAGTCATGTTGCCGTCAATGGTTTCGACATCTTTAGCCATACAATCTTCCACTTTAATGTTTTCAATAGGCATATTGTAATATTGGCTGTCTGAAAGCTGCTTGATGCAATCACCTTCAGAAATGATACCTACCAGTTCGTGCCTTTCATTAACAACAGGACCCCCTGAGATTTTATTCCTGATGAGAACTTCTATCACTTCCGGAATGCTTTGTTCAGGCTTAAAAGTAGTTAATGATGTTGACATAAAATCACACACCCGGATGTTTTCACCCAATACCTTGGGTTGTTTCTCAAATTTCCCCTGAAAACTTTTGATACCCATAATAAAAGAATTTAGTTAAGTAATATACACAAAAATTTTCAATTTTCAAGAGCCCATTTTTTAGTTTAAGAAAAAATGTATCTTTAAGCAACTAAAAAACCATCCTTAATGAAACTGACTAATTTTACCACTTTTCTCTCCTTTTTGATAGTGGCAACACTGGTGTATCTTAGTTTTAAAACACTAATGCCTGCAACCATAACGGATGCTTCAACACCTGAAACCGGGTTTTCTTCAGAACGGGCATTGACACAGCTCAAGGTGATTTCAGAAAAACCTCATTACATTGGCAGTATTGCTCATGCCGAAGTGCGGGAGTATCTGGTTTCTCAACTCGAGCTTATGGGTCTTGAACCTCACGTGCAAGAGGGGTTTACCCTTAATAAAAACTGGAGGGTTCTTGCAAAACCTAAAAACATCTTAGCCCGCATACCCGGAAGTGGCCAGGGCAAGGCGCTTATGCTACTGGCACATTATGACAGCGCACCACACTCAAAAAGCTATGGAGCCAGTGATGCGGGCTCCGGAGTGGTGGCGATACTGGAAGGTGTAAGGGCATACCTGGCTTCAGGTCAAATTCCTGAAAATGATATTATAATTTTGTTCAGTGATGCGGAGGAAATTGGTCTTATGGGGGCCAAACTTTTTGTGGAAGAACATCCCTGGGTCAATGACGTGGGTGTTGTAGTCAATTTTGAGGCCCGTGGAAGTGGGGGACCTTCCAATATGATTTTAGAAACCAATCAGGGAAATGCAACCCTTGTCAGGGAATTTGTCAAAGCAAACCCTTCCCATCCCGTTGCTTCGTCACTAATGTACAGCGTTTATAAAATGCTGCCCAACGATACAGACTCGACAATCTTTAGGGAGCTCGCAGATATTGACAGTTATTTCTTTGCCTTTATTGACGATCATTTTGATTATCATACAGCAAACGACACCTATGAAAACCTTGACAGAAATACCCTGGAACATCAGGGGAGTTATGTCATGGCAATTTTAAATCATTTTACCTCCAGTGACCTCACAAATTTAAAAGCAGATGAGGATTATATATATTTTAACGTGCCTTTCTTAAAAATGGTGACCTATCCGTTTTCGTGGATCGTACCTATGCTTATTCTGGGGTGGGTGCTGTTTGTGGCTTTTGTCCTGTATGGCATTTCCCGTCAAACCTTGAACCGAAGTGAGATTCTTAAAGGCTTCGTTCCTTTTTTACTCGCTTTGGTCGTAAGTGGTCTGCTCGCTTTCTTTGGATGGAAATTACTTTTAAAGATGTATACAGGTTATGGCGAAATCCTGCACGGGTTTACATACAACGGTCATTTGTATATAGCTGCTTTTACGACAACAACTCTTGCGACTGCCTTCTTTTTCTACAGACGGTTTCACCACAGGGGAGCACCTGCAAACCTGGTTGTGGCTCCCTTGTTTTTCTGGCTCATCATCAGTACCGTGATTTCAGTTTATTTAAGAGGGGGAGCCTTTTTTATAATTCCTGTCTATTTTAGTCTGCTGATGCTTTTTGTTTTGATCAGGTTTTCAAGACCGCCTGCATTGGTGTTTCTTTTTTTAAGTGTCCCCGCCATTTTTATACTGGCACCCCTCATTCAGTTTTTTCCTGTGGGGCTGGGTCTTAAAATGTTGGTGGCCGGCGCTGTGCTCACTGTTTTGTTGTTTGGACTATTGCTTCCGCTTTTGGCATCCTTTCGGAAGAAAAGGACTTTTGCAATTTTGTTTTTGATCACGGGTCTTGTCTTTTTTGTGATGGCACACCTGAAATCTGACTTTACGGAAGACCGCCATAAACCAAACAGTCTGGTCTATTATCAGGATGCAGATACAGGAGAATCGTATTGGGTGACCTATGATAAAGTGCTTGATGGCTGGACTAAAAACTATCTGGGTGAAGCACCTGTCGATGCTACTACCGTGATTCAAAACGTTAGTGGCAGCAAGTATGGCACAGGCTTTTCTTTTGCTGCTTCAGGACCGCAAAAAGCGATTCCTGTATCGGAAATCCAGTTGGTTAAAGACAGTATTCAGGGTAATATGCGGGTGGTTTCACTTTTAATCACACCACAGCGCACGGTTAATATGATTACCCTTTTTGCTGACAGAGAAGCGGTATTTAAAGATTTTACCGTCAATGGCCTGGATGTACCCAAAAATGAAAGCTCTGGCAACGCCTTTGAAAAAAGACGCAACAATTTGTTGTTGAGTTATTATGTTTCAGATAAAGACAGTCTTGAAATATCTTATACCATTCCCTATGACAGTGAGATAATATTGACACTTCAGGAAAGTTCACTGGACCTTCTGGAACACAGCACTTTTACGATCCCTGAAAGATCTCAAAGCGAAATCCCCAAACCTTTCATAGTAACAGACGCTGTCGTCCTGCAAAAAACAATTGATATAAACACAATGGAACGGTCAAACAACAGGCCTCAGAATACCGGTGAAGATGATACAAATTAGCATATTGGGATGTGGCTGGCTGGGACTTCCTCTGGCACTTTCGCTGCAGCGAAATGGTTATACGATTCACGGTTCAACCACAACCGAAAAAAAGCTGGAAACCTTGAAGGAAGCAGCCATACAACCCTATTTGATTCATCTTACGGAAGATACTGTGGAAGGAGACATGCAATCCTTCCTTAACGAAAGCCATGTTTTGATACTTGATATTCCGCCTAAGATGCGGAGCGATCCTTCACGTACTTTCAGTGATAAAATAAGGGTGTTGATTCCCTTTATTGAAGCCTCAACAGTAAAGCGGGTATTGTTTGTGAGTTCTACCTCAGTTTTTGGTGATGGTCAGGGCACAGTGAATGAGGAATCAGCACCCCTGCCCGATACAGCTTCAGGAAAAGAATTGCTTAAATCTGAAAAGCTTTTAACAGAGAATCCCCATTTTCAAACCACCATTTTACGCTTTGGCGGATTGACAGGCAACGACCGCCATCCTGTAAAATACCTTGCGGGAAGAAGTAATATTTCCGGGGCAAACGCGCCGGTAAACCTGATACAGCAAGAAGACTGCATAGGTATTATTGAAGAAATCATACACCGGGGTAGCTGGGGACTCGTCTTTCATGGGGTGCATCCTGAGCATCCTTCTAAAAAAGTGTATTATACCCGAAAAGCAGTTGAGTGCGGCTTGGAACCACCCCAATTTAAGGAGGAAGCCCATACTGATTATAAAACCGTTGACAGTATCAATTTAGGGAAATACCTGCACTATCGTTTTAAGGCTCAGCCCTAGGTCATTAGTCTTCTTTTGTTGGGTAACAGGCAATAAAAAAAGGGTCACAAATTATGCGACCCTTTTTTTATTTCTTGTTCCGGCATTACCAGATTTTTACACGATCTTCAGGTGCGAGGTACATAGCGTCGCCTTCTTTGGTGGCAAAAGCCTCATGGAAAGCGTCCAGGTTTCTGATTGGAACCCAACCCCTGTAGTTTCCGGGAGAGTGAGGTCCCAGCTTTAACTGGCGCATCATGGCTTCTTCACGGTACTTTATTCTCCAGATGGTTGCCCAGGAAAGGAAGAAGCGTTGTTCCTGAGTATACCCGTCAATAAGACCGGGATCACCGTTTTCAGCAAGGTACAAACGCAACCCGTCAAGGGCGGCATTTGTTCCACCCAGATCACCAATGTTTTCGCCCAAAGCGAGTTTTCCATTGATATTTTGGCCGGGTAAAACTTCAATTGCGCTGTACTGGTCAGCAAGACCGGTTCCCAGTTCTTCAAAAGCAGTCAAGTCTTCTTCAGTCCACCAGTTGTTTAGGTTTCCTTCAGCATCAAAACGCGCACCGCTGTCATCAAATCCGTGTGAAATCTCGTGACCGATTACAGCACCGATTCCGCCAAAGTTAACGGCAGGATCAGCCTTGTAGTCATAAAACGGGGGTTGTAATATAGCAGCCGGGAAAACAATCTCATTGAAGGTAGGGCTGTAGTATGCATTTACGATTTGTGGAGGCATAAACCATTCCGATTTGTCAACCGGTTTGCTCAGCTTTTCAATGGTTTCATTAAAATTCCATTGTGAAGCGGCCATTCTGTTGTTAAAATAGTTTCCTCCGTTATCAACTGGTTTTACATCAAGGTCTGAATAATCTTTCCATTCATCAGGATAGCCTATTTTGATATTGATTTTATGTAATTTTTCAAGAGCCTTTTCCTTTGTATCTTCTGTCATCCAGGGAAGTGCTTTAATGCGTGTGTCATAAGCTTCCACTACTTTGGCAATCATTTCTTCAGCCGTCTTTTTGGCTTCCGGCGGGAATTTTTCATCTACATATAATTTTCCTAAAGCTTCACCCAATACACCGTTTACAGTAGTTAAAGCTCTTTCATCAAGGGGCTTTTGCTTTTCGGCACCACTCATGGTTTTTGCGTAGAAATCCCAGCTGGCTTTTTCTATTTCCATAGAAAGCATTCCGGCAGCGCTGTTAAATGCTGACCATCTTAAGAACGTTTTCCAGTCTTCAATCTGGTTTTCTGCAAAAATTTTGTTTAAGGATTTTGTGTATTCCAGTTCAGTGATGATAATGGTATCAATTTCTTTGGCACCAATGCCTTCAAAATATTTTACCCAGTTTATTTGAGGAACCATTTCCTGTAACTGAGCTACAGAACGCGGGTTATTTCTCTTTCTCGCATCACGACGGTCCACACGGTCCATTCGGTCCTGAGCAAGTTTGGTTTCAAATGCGATGATGCGCTCTGCCTGGGCAGCAGCTTCTTCTTCTGTGTCACCAAGGTATTGCAACATACGCGTGATGTGCGCAACATATTTTTCACGTTTGTCCTTAGAATCTGCATCATCTTTCAGGTAGTAATCCTTGTCAGGAAGACCCAGACCGGAAGCACCCAGATAAGGTACATTCTTGTTGCTGTCATCAGGTGAGCCGGAAACATAAAATCCAACGAAATCTGAACTTCCTTTAGATTGCATTTCTATAAGGTATTCCTGCAGGTCATCAATGTTCTCAATGGCTGCAATTTTTTCCATATAGGGAAGCACCGGCTCTACACCGGCCTCATTTCGGGACACCGTGTCCATAATGGATTGGAAAAGATATACCGCTTTTGCCTGGTCTGAGCCTTCTTCAAGGTTAGGGTCGTCCATGGCGTTCTTAAGAATGGCGAGTACATCTTCATTGGTTTTTTTTCTGAGTTCGGCAAAACTACCCCAGCTGGTTTCGTCTTCCGGAATTTCGTTTTCGTCAAGCCATCTTCCGTTGACATATCTGAAAAAATCTTCGGTTGGGCTGACGGTGGTATCCATATAGGCAAGATTAATACCGCGCTGAGTCTCTTCCTCAACCTTTTCTTCTTTGTCTGTTTTGCAGGCAAAGGCAATAACTGCCAAGGCCACTATGGCTAGCACAGGTTTGAATGTGTTGGTTTTCATGTGTTTATAAAAATTTGTTTTAATTGGTCACATGGAACATCCAGCATCGATTTATATTTTTTTTAAATCAATACTTTGTGTTGGATGTTTCATTATTTAATTCTTGGATTTGATTTCAATAAGTTGCCCAAGATATTACTTATGTTACATAATTAATGTTAAAATAAAATTAAAAAGAACATTGTGTGTGCTGAGAGACCGGCACTTTTTCAGGCAAAGCCAGTTAAAATCTACAAGGTGTCGTTGGTTTTTTGGGGCAGCCCTTTCTCAAGGTTTTCGTCAGTACTGGTTTCAATATCAATGCGTTCCTTTTCAAATTTGCCGTTGATTTGAACCAATAGATTGGTGAAAGCGACATTGGTTTCATCCAGGTTTTCGAGTATTTTCTCTGCTTCAGAATTGGGCTGCTGGAGGGTTTCATTGAGGAGCTTGATGCGCACGTTTACGACACGCATGCGCGATGAAATGGCAAGGGTGTTTAAAGGCTCTGGAATATTTTTTAATAGAGAATCTGCCACTGTGACCATGCGCTCGGTTTCACTTTTATAATTCCTTAGATTGCCCGTATTGATGCTTTTTAAGTCATTCTCAAACTCCTGAAAATACTGCCACGAGGAAATTACATCCTGAGCTTCCGGCGAAAGCGCGGGGTATGCAATGTCTTCTTTTTGAGGACTTACAGTTTCACTCTCCGCATTTATTTTTTCTTCAGTTTGTTTTTCGCCGCAGGAAAAAAGGAGGGCCATTGTAAACACACTCAATGAAAGCAGCACAGACCTCGTAAATTTATTGGATTTCATCCAACGAAAATAAGTTTTTTTTAAAAGACAACCGCTACAAAAAAGTTAAATCAAGAGCCTTCCTGTTATAAATTTCCAAACCCATTTAGGGTTACACCCGCTATTTGTTATCTTTACGCTTCAAAAACCAAAAAGAATGAAATCCAGAATCCTCATCCTTGGTGCCTGCGGTCAAATAGGCACCGAACTCACAACCGCTTTACGTCAAAAATACGGAAACCACAAAGTCATCGCCAGCGATATCAGGGAAGGTGATGACGAGATGATGAACAGCGGCCCGTTTGAAATTATTGATGCGACCAGTTATGAAGCCATAGAGAACATTGTGATTCAATATGAAATCAGTGAGGTCTATTTGATGGCGGCCATGCTTTCAGCTACAGCCGAAAAATTTCCCGCCAAAGGATGGCAATTAAATATGAGCTCTCTTTTTAATGTGTTAAACCTCGCCAAAGACAAAAAAATAGAAAAGGTCTTCTGGCCTTCAAGCATTGCTGTTTTCGGTCCCACAACCCCACGTGTGAATACTCCTCAGCACACCATAATGGAGCCCTCAACGGTGTATGGTATCAGCAAACAGGCCGGAGAGCGCTGGTGTGAATACTACTTTAAAAAATATGGAGTGGATGTGCGCAGCATACGTTATCCCGGTATCATAAGCTGGCAGACCCTTCCCGGAGGCGGAACCACAGATTATGCCATCGATATCTACCACAAAGCATTAAAGCACAACAAGTACATATGTTTCCTGAAAGCAGGTACAACCCTCCCAATGATTTATATGGAGGATGCCATCAGGGCAACGCTTGATATTATGAGTGCACCTGCTGAAAATATTAAAATACGCTCCTCCTACAACCTGGGAGCCATTAGCTTTGACCCCGAAGAAATCACAGCTAGTATCAAAAAACAATTGCCGGGGTTTTCAATTAGCTATGAACCCGATTTCCGTCAGGAAATAGCAGACAGCTGGCCCCAGAGTATCGACGATCAGGATGCCCGTGACCACTGGGGATGGCATCATCAGTATGACCTCGACGCCATTACAGAAGACATGCTTAAAAACCTTTCGCCCAAATACCCAAAATAATGCCCTATTCAACCCAAATAACACGGGCAGCAGCAGCCTTGCAAAAAGCACAGGACACCAAAATACCTTGTGAACCCGTGAGATCGCTCATAGGCGAAAGCTCTCAGGAAAACGCTTATGCCGTGCAGCATATCATTGCTCAGCAACGCATTGAAAACGGTGCGGTGATTGTGGGTAAAAAAATCGGGCTCACTTCAGTAAAAGTGCAACAACAACTGGGTGTCGATCAGCCTGATTTTGGGATGTTGTTTGACACTATGGAAATTGAAAACGGAGGAAACCTCCCCATTTCAGAAACGATGCAACCCAAGGTAGAGGCAGAAATTGCCTTTGTCCTTAAAAAAGACATTAACTCCCCAAACCCAAGCCTTCCTGAAATTGAAGCAGCCATCGACTATGCCGTGGCAGCCATCGAAATCGTGGGAAGCCGCATCGCCGGTTGGAACATCAAAATCACTGACACCATTGCAGACAATGCCTCGGCGAGTCATTATGTGCTGGGGAATGTAAAAAAGCAACTCTCAGAAATTGACCTGATTGATTGCGAGATGCAACTCTTTCAAAACAACCAATTGGTTTCCCAGGGAAGCGGTTCCGCCTGTCTGGGATCACCACTTATTGCGGTACAATGGCTGGCTAAAAAAATGGTGGAAATGGGCCATCCCCTGCAAGCCGGTGATGTAATTTTATCGGGTGCTTTAGGACCCATGGTCAATGTGGTGGAAGGTGATAAAATCAAAGCAACCGTGGAAGGCCTCGGCACCGTAGCTATAAACTTTACATAATTTAAATATGGAGACCGGCACCATACTCATTTACCTCTGTGGGGTGTACTCCATCGGGTTTGCCGTTTTTCATATGTATTTCTGGAAGTTGTTTCGGTGGAAAAAAGACCTTCAGCAACTCAGTCACGCCAACCGTGCCATTGTTCAGATTGCCAACATACGCCTTATCTACTTTTTTATTTTTGTAGGGGTATTGTGTTTTCTCTTCCCTTCAGAATTAATGGAAACCACGCTCGGAAACTTTTTCCTTGCGGGGATGTCACTATTTTGGCTGGGCAGGACCATCGAACAATTTATTTTCCTGAAAATTAACCATAAAATGGTACATATTCTTTCTGTGATTTTTATCTTGGGAATTGTTTTATATGCATTGCCCATTTTTATTTAAAACCTTTTACATGCAAAAAACCAAAGTTGCCATCATCGGCCCGGGAAATATAGGAACCGATTTGTTAATCAAAATCATCCGCACCTCAAAATTGCTTGAGGTGGTTGTCCTTGTTGGCATCGACCCTGATTCTGACGGACTCAAACGCGCTGAGCGATTGGGCGTAAAAACTACCGCAAAAGGCATTGACGGCTTGATTGAAATGCCCGAGTTTAAAGATATCGAAGTCATTTTTGACGCCACTTCCGCGAAAGCGCATCACTACAATTATGAAAAAATAAAAGCCTTTCCCGGCAAGAAAATGGTGGACCTGACCCCTGCGGCAATCGGTCCGTTTCTGGTACCGGCGGTGAACTTTAAAGGAATCAAAGACCTGGATAACGTCAATATGGTGACCTGTGGCGGACAAGCAACCATCCCTATGGTCGCTGCGGTATCAAGGGTTGCCAAAGTGCATTATGCAGAAATTGTCGCTGCCATCGCCAGCAAGTCGGCCGGGCCGGGAACACGTGCCAATATTGATGAATTTACGGAAACCACTTCAGACGCGATTGTTAAAGTGGGGGGCGCTGCACGCGGAAAGGCCATCATCATCCTCAACCCTGCAGAACCGCCATTGGTAATGCGGGATACCATTTTAACCTTAAGCGAACCGGCAGACCGGGAAGCTATTCGACAAAGCATTAAAGACATGGAAACTGAAGTACAACAGTATGTGCCCGGGTATACCTTAAAACAAGAAGTGCAATTTGAAGACATTCCGGAAAGCGATCCGGTTTTTATTGAAGGATTGGGAAAAGTACACGGACTCAAAACCACCATTTTACTGGAAGTCATCGGCGCCGGGCATTATCTGCCTGAATATGCCGGAAATCTGGATATTATGACCTCAGCTGCGTTGGCGGCGGGGGAACGGCTTGTGGGTTCGTAGCATGGCTTCGGCTCCCCTCAGCCACCTGCAAATGAAAAATGATAAAACGGAATTAAACGGAGATTGAGCGGAGCGATGTACTGAGCTTGTCGAAGTGCCGAAATCGAAGTGAATTAAATAATAAAAATTATGAGTAATAATAACGAGATTCCCGCCTTTGCGGGAATATATATACAAGACGTCACGTTAAGAGACGGCATGCACGCCATTGGCCATCAATATACCAAAGAGCAGGTGTTTCAAATTGCTAAAGCGCTGGACGATGCCAAGGTTGATGCTATTGAAATTGCACACGGCGACGGCCTGGCCGGCGGAAGTTTTAATTACGGGTTTGGTGCACATACCGATTGGGACTGGCTGGAAGGCATTGCCGAAACCCTTGACCACGCTGTTTTGACCACCCTTTTGTTACCCGGTATTGGCACCATAAGCGACTTGAAACGTGCCGCAAAACTGGGTGTGAAATCGGTGCGTATTGCGACCCATTGTACTGAGGCAGATGTTGCGGCACAACACATTGCAGCTGCAAAAGACCTGGGGATGGATGTTGCCGGGTTTTTGATGATGGCGCATATGAATCCGCCAAAGAAACTGGCGGAGCAGGCAAAACTGATGGAAAGCTACGGAGCCGATTGTGTCTATGTAACCGATTCTGCAGGGGCTTTGCTGATGCAGGATGTGGTGGATAGAATGCGTGCGTTTAAAGAGGTATTGGATCCCAAAACCCAAATAGGGATTCACTGTCATCACAATTTATCGTTGGGTGTTGCCAATACCATCGTCGCGATGGAACACGGGGCTACGCGTCTTGATGCTTCGCTTGCAGGAATGGGCGCCGGAGCGGGAAATTGCCCGCTGGAAGTGCTTATCGCGGTATTGAACAGAATGGGAAAAGAAAACAACTGCGACCTCTATGCACTGATGGACCTGGCTGATGATGTCATCAGGCCTTTACAAAAAAGACCTGTGCGTGTCGACAGGGAAACCCTTTCGCTGGGCTATGCCGGTATTTATTCCAGTTTTTTATTGCACGCAGAAAAAGCTGCAAACACTTACGGACTCAAAACCGGGGATATTTTACAGGAATTGGGCAAACGCAAAATGGTGGGCGGACAAGAAGATATGATTGTGGATGTGGCGCTGGATATGTTGAAGAAAAGGTAAGGTGTTAATGACTGAGACCCATACTGCCTGAGGTAACTGCCCACTGATTACTAAAAAATGTGACCTCGGCAAGAATCGAACTTGCATCTAAAGTTTAGGAAACTTCTATTCTATCCATTGAACTACGAGGCCAAAATAAAAAAATCCGAACGGTTAGGTTCGGATTTTTTTTATGCTCCTCCGCCTTTGGCGGACTCGAACTTTGCTCCCCCTCTAGGGCTCGAACCTAGGACCCTCTGATTAACAGTCAGATGCTCTAACCAACTGAGCTAAGGAGGAAGGTAGTGTTACCTTTATGCGTGCTCAACTTTCGCTAAGCGGATGCAAATATAAATTAAATTTTAAGGGATACAAACACAATTTATAAAAAAAATTATATCTTTTATAGTTTGTATCTACTTTACTATAAATTTCAAAATCTATAGCTACACCAGGGGGCATTTAACTGAGAAATAGCTGTATATAAAACCTTAAGAATATTTATCAATGCCTTAACAATCAAAATCTTATGATTTTTGTATATTATGTATATGAAAAATCAATCATACATATGGCTTGCAATAGCCACCATTGCTTTACTGGCGGTAACCGTATTTTCTGTATTGAGTCCCGTGTATCCGCTGATATATATTCTTTGGATTCTTGGTACTGCTTTTTTACTTATTGCCGTTTTCAAAGTACTTCGGGACCGTTACAAAACCAAAAAGACCTTTAAGGATTGGTATGAAGATCAACCTAAAGGAGAAAAAAAAGTTTCTTAAAGCATTGTCCCGCTTAGTATCAGGACAAAAAGTTCCGTTTCCGGTAGTTAGCATTTAAAAAAGCTGTTTGTCCGGCAGGCATTCTTTATGTCTAAAAAAATGCCATACTATCAGGAAACGGTTTTTTTTGTAAAGCCTCTCCTAAAACCTTCTCAATATTTGGTTAAACTGTTGCTAAAACGATACTTAACTGTAAAGAAATCTTTCTTTTTTTTGTAAATTATTGGATAAGAGAAGTTAAATAAAAACACAGACTTATGAAGACGTTTGTATGTCTTCAAACTAATTTGGACTTTTCCTTAAGGAGTGTTTGTTAATTATT